>CAVWBA010000001.1:0-912033 GCA_963753135.1 uncultured Alphaproteobacteria bacterium
CGCCCCCTCCGCTAGTATTCGTTTTGTCCGGCCCGCCGAAGCGAAGCAGGCGCAATTGAGTGTCCGCATTCAGCTCCGGCGCGTGAGCTCGATGCGCACGTCAGAAATGTCTCCGCCGCGTGGCTGGATGCTTATAGCCTGCGTCCGGCCGTTGGCCGTGAGCGAGATCGTGACGGTAAAGCTTTGATTTGCGCAAGGCTCGCGTTTTGCGATCGCCCCTAACTTGACGGCGCCCTCGCTGCGGCCGCCGCGCCCCTTACGTCCGAAGGCCGCATGTTGAAGTGTGTGCGAAAAAGATTGCTGAAATGGGACGAACTGCTGAATCCCATGGAATAGGCGATTTCCGTGATCGACTGGTGCGCGTGCTGCGGCGCGATCAACAGATCGTGGCATCTTTGCAATCGCCGCAGCCGCAACCATTCCGAAGCTGACATGTCCACGAGCCGGAAAAGATGATGGAGATAGCGCAGCGATATTCCATTATTGCGCGCAATCGCGGTCAGCGACAGATTTGGATCCCCGAGATTGGCTTCGATATAGGATTTGACCGAGCGCAGGCGCGCACGCTGGACGCTCTGTTCGTCCGTTGATTGGCGATCAGGCGCAGAATTCAGCGCCAAGGCGATGAGGTCCATGAACTGCTCGCCGAGCTTCGATTTCGAGGCCTCGTCGAGGCCGCCGCTCTCGGCGGCGAGGGTCGCGCAAAATTCCGCGGCGATGCGGCCAAGCCCGCGAGTGAGATCGAAATTCTTGAGCTGCGGCGGACGGCCGGAATCGAACCGGCGATCAAAAGCCGCCCGCGGAAGCTCTATCCAGAATTGACGCGACTTGGCGTTGGAGTGCAGCTCATAAGGTTCGTTGGCATAGTATAAAGATCCTCGTCCTGGCCGCAGGACGAATGACGCTCCGGATTGGCGGATGTCGACCGCGCCAATGTGCTCAATCCCTAAGTAGTAACAATCCTTTCCGAACCGACCGATGTGGTGGTTTCCCCGGCGTATGATTTGGGGGGAAAGCACCGCATCGGTGATGGTGACGTCGCCTAGCCTCGCCTCCCGGACGAGCCCGATATACTCAACATCCAGGTCCGTCTGACAGTCGACCTGCAGATAGATGTCACAGATGGCGTCGCGCCAAGCCTGGCGGCGCTTGCCGGCGGGCAAGGTCCTGCTGTCGAAGACGACCTCCATGCGTTCCTCCCCCGCTCCGACCCGGCCTTAGGCCGTTGGCGATAGCCGCTCGCCAGGTGAGGCAAAAGGTGGAGATCGGCGCGGCCCAGGGTTCCGACGTTCGTTCGAGGATAACGTTCCACGCCTGCGAAAGGCAAGACCGCCCCTAGCCTGAGGGGGGAAGCCTTGCAAGGCGCGTCGACTATGCGCGCGGGCATATTGCCCAATTTTCCCCGGTTTTTGCGCTGGGATGCAAAAACCATGCGCTGCCGCGCAAGCGAAAGCGAAAGCAGCTTGGGATAATTGGGCGAAAACGTAAAGTGGCGGATCATGCAAGCGCTAGAGGGGGGAAGCGACAATCGGGTGGAACGATGCTCGGACAGATAAGGAGCGCGCTTTTCAGTCAGGAAAGGATCGTGCTCCTGACCGCGGCCGCTCTATTTTTCCTCTTTTCCGTCTTTCTCAAAGGTTTTCTGAGCGCCGGCAATATGGTGACCTTGGTGCGCGGCGTCGCCACTTTGGGAATCCTTGGTGTGGGAATGGCGATCGTCGTCATCGGACGCGGGGTCGATCTGGCGATCGTGACCACGTACGCGATGTCCGCCGCCTGGACACTCCATCTCGCTTCCCTGGGCGTCGCGATCGGGCCGGCGCTGGTGCTTGGATTTCTGCTGGCGGTGACGATCGGCGTCATTAACGGCGTTCTGATCGCTTACGTTGAGATCCCCGCGCTCTTCGCCACTTTGGGAATGGCGGCTCTGGTCTATGGCTTCGTTCGCTGGGCGTTGGTCCCGCTCTACGTCGTCTACTTGCCGCCGAGCGCCAATGTCGTCGCCTGGATCGGCGGCGGTTTCCTTTGGGGCGCGCCGACCCCGATCCTGTTTTTCGCCCTCATCGCCTTCCTCGGTTTTGTGTTTTTGCGTTTCACCAAACAGGGGCGATTCATCTACGCGATCGGCGACAACTTCGCCGCGGCGCGCATTTCCGGCGCGCCGGTACGTTTAGTCATCGTCCTGCAATATACGATCGCCGCGTCGATCGCTTATCTCGCCGGTATGATCACCGCGACGGCGGTGTCGAGCATGAACACCGCAGTTGCGATTTCTCCGATGATCTACGACGTCATCCTCGTGGTGGTGCTGGGCGGGATCAGCCTTTCCGGCGGTCGCGGCGGCATTCGCAATGTGCTCGTCGGCACGCTGCTGATCGGCATTCTGTTGAACGGCATGACGATCATGAACATCGAATACACGCTGCAGAACGTGATCCGGAGCCTGATCCTTCTTGCGGCCATCGTGCTGGACAGTCTGATCAACCCTCGGGACGAGCAGACTGACCAACAGGGGGACATTTGAAAACGACCAAAACTGAAAGGGAGATGGAACATGGCGCTTAGACACATCGCAGCCGCGCTTGGGCTGGCGGCATCGCTGACGGGAGCTACCGCCTACGCGCGCGCCGCAGGAATCGACGATCCGCGGCGCGCTGACTATTTTAAGGATCTCGCCGGAAAGACGATCGCCTTCGTACCGGTCACGATGGGCATCGACCTCACCGAAGGGTGGGCGTCCGTCATGAAGCAACAGGCCGATCGCCTGGGAATGAAGTTCGAAATTCGCGATCCGCATTTCAGCGCCGACGCCGGCGCACAGGCGATCACCTCGCTCATTGCCGAAAAGCCTGACGTCATCGTCGTGCACAATCCCGACATCCAGTCCTACGCGAAGCTGCTTAAGCGCGCTGAGGAAGCGGGCATCCATGTCATCCAGATCAACATGAGGTCGAACTACAATTCGGACGTCTACGTCGGCGCGGATTGGATCGGCATCGGCGAAGCGGAGGCAAAGGCCGTTATCGACAAGTGCGGCGCCGGCACGAGCGGCAAGATCGCTGTTTTGCAGGGTCAGCCGACTTCAGGGTCGGACAGCGGGATGATGAAGGGGGTGGAGAACGCCTTGTCCAAACATCCGGAGATCAAGATGGTCGCCAATGTCGCAGGCGAATGGGACGCGACCAAGGCGCACGCCGTCATTTCCACCGTCATCCAACAGAATCCGGATCTCTGCGGCATCGTCGGATTCTGGGACGTGATGGACCTTGGCGCCGCGGCCGCGATCAAGGAATCGGGTAAGCCGATCGTCTTGGTGACTTCAGGCGGCGGCGAGCAAATGGCGTGCGACAACGTCGAGAAAGGCGTGTTCTATAAAGAGATCGCCTATCAGGTCATGGACCAGGGCCGCGACCTCAACGACATGATCACCACGGTTCTCGAAACCGGACTGCCCGCCGGCAAGCTCAAGGCGGTCATCTATAGCCCGCAACTCGTCATCTCCAAGGAGACGCTTCATCCGGGCTTATGCTGGAGCGCGAGCGCTCTCAAGAAATAGGGCGAATGCTCGAACTGGAATCAAGAAATTGCGCTGAGCCGCCCGAGCGGCTCGGCGCTTTTTCGTTGAGCTGGAATGGGTCATGACGATCGGCGACTGGGCCACGAGACTGCGCTATCGCTATGTGCCCGATCACATCGTCGGCGAGGTGCTCGGCAGGAGGTGGATGGACAATGTCATCCCCATCGTTCTGCTCCTCGCGCTGACGATCTTTCTCACCGCATCGATTCCGAACTTCGCCACGCTTGGAAATCTCTCCGACACGTCGCGTCAGATCGGCGAATTTGGACTGATCGTCATTGGCATGATGATCGTCATGCTGGGCGGAGGGATCGATCTCAGCGTCGGCTCGACCTTCGCGCTCGCCAATGTCACAGCTCTGGCGCTGATCAATGTCGGACATTGGCCGGTGGCGGCGGCGGTCGCCGCGACGATCACCGTCGGCGCGCTCGTTGGCCTCGTCAACGGCCTGCTCATCGGCTTTCTCAGGCTTCGAGCGTTTCTGACGACGCTCGTCATGTTGACCCTCATTCGGTCGATCGTCGAGTTTCTGCTGCAGATCTATTCGGTGAGGATCGCGTCCAGCGACGTGGAATCCAACGCCTTCGACTTTCTGGGCTCGGGCTCAGTGTTGGGCGTCCCATTCAGCGTCCTCGTCCTCGCCGCGGTCGCCATCATCGCGCAAATCGTTCTGACCCGGCTCCGCATCGGCTGGCGCATCACTGCAGTCGGCGGGTCGCGTCGCGCGGCCTACAATGCCGGGATCCCTGTGCGGGCGATCGTCTGCCTGACTTATGTCGTTTCAGGATTCCTGACGAGCCTCTCCGGCACGCTCTACGCCGCGCGGCTTTCCGGCGCCGGGCCTGACACCGGAGTCGGCCTCGAACTCGCCGTCGTGACCGCCGCGATCCTTGGCGGCAATAGCGTCGGCGGCGGCCGCGGCTCCGTCGGCAAGGCGCTCATGGGCGCGATCATCGTGTCGCTGTTGACGAATGGCCTCGTTCGTCTCGGGCTTGAAAACGGCGCCTCCTCGTTGGCGATTGGCCTCGTGCTCATCATCGCCATCGCCATCGACGTCAGATGGAGCAGATGGCGCCATCGCTTGCGGGCAAAAGTCTATGTATCGCCAGCTTATCTCGCTTTGCCTGCGGCGCCGGATTTCGCCTCCAGCTCCTCGTCGCCCTATGCGATCAATGACCGCCTCAGCGAGGTGGAGATCATCGGCCTCGGCGAGATCGACGGTCCCGAGGATGTCATTCTCGACGAAGACAGCCATCTCTATTGCGGGGTTCGCCAAGGCGAGATCGTCCGCTTTCTCGCGCCGGATTACAGCAAGCGGGAAGTCTACGCCCATGTCGGCGGGCGTCCGCTCGGTCTTGCCTTCGACCGGGAGGGCGGCCTCAATGTCTGTATCGCCGGCATGGGTCTCTACCGGGTCGACAGAGACCGCAATGTCAAGAAGCTGACGGCGGAGACGAATCGCTCGCCCTTTTCGATCATCGACAATTCCAGCATGCGCCTCGCCGACGATCTCGACATCGGGCCCGACGGCAGGATCTATTTCAGCGAAGCGACGATCCGATACGGCTACGAGGAATGGGTCGTCGACGCTTTGGAGGGGCGCGGCAATGGCCGGATGATCCGCTACGATCCCGCTGCCGGAACAACGCGGACAATTCTGCGCAATCTTCTGTTCGCCAACGGCGTGTGCGTCGCCCACGACAACCAGTCCGTCCTGTTTGCGGAAACCTGGGGCTGTCGCGTGAGCCGATACTGGCTCCAAGGCCCCAAAGCCGGAACGATCGAAAAAGTCCTCTCCGATCTTCCCGGCTATCCCGACAACATCAATCGCGGATCGAATGGCGCCTACTGGGTCGCGCTCGCGGGAACGCGGACGCCGAGCTACGATCTTGCGATGACCATGCCCGGTTTCCGGCGTCGTATGGCGCGCTGGGTCGCGGCCGATGAATGGCTTTTCCCGAACGTCAATGTCGGGTGCGTCGTTCATTTCGACGCGAACGGCCGGGTTCTCGACACGCTCTGGGATCGCAAGGGCGAAAACCATCCCACGATCACTTCGATGCGCGAACATCGCGGCCATCTTTTTCTCGGCGGCGTCACGAACAACCGGATCGGACGGATCAAACTTCCCGACGCCGATCCCAACTGGACGAGCCTCGCTTCCTACTGGGGAGCGCGAGCGTGAGGCCGATCGCAAAAGCTTTGGACCGGTGGTTCGGCCGAGGCGAAGCCTCGATCACCACGCCGCCGATGGACGGCGCGTTCCGGCCCAATGATCTCCTCGACGCCGCCCCAGTCGCCCTCGAAGCGCCGAAGCCCGACGCGCTGGCCGTCACCGCGCAAGGCCTGTTGGTTTCGCTCGGGCAGTCGCTCAAGCGCGTTGACAAGCTCGAAAATAAGACTGTCGCGAGCTTCGACGCCGAGATCAGCGCCTTGACCGGATTGCCGGACGGCGGCGCGGCGGCCGGCCTCGTCGACGGCCGGATCGTCTTCATCGGCGGACGGAATGACGGAAAAGCGATTGCCGGCCCACGATGCATGACCGCGCTCGCGCCCGCGCGGGACGGCGCGCTCTTTGTCGCAAGCGGCTCTGCGGCCCATGGACCGGCCGAATTGGAAACGCGACCTTATGGAGAAGATGAGCTCGGGCTCGGTCTGGCGGCTCGACCTCGCCACCGGCGAGCGGACCCAAATCGCCGGCGATCTCGCCTATCCCTACGGCCTCATCGATGAAGGGGACTCTGTCGTCGTTTCCGAAAGCTGGCGCAGCGCGCTCACTCGGATTTTCCCCGGCGCCTCCCAGCGCGCCGCGCTAGTGCTGGAGGGCCTTCCGGCTTATCCAGCCCGGCTGTCGCGCGGACCCGACGGGGCGATCTGGCTCGCCCTGTTTGCGCCGCGCAGTCAGCTCGTCGAGTTCGTCTTGAGCGAGGATTCCTACCGCCGGCGCATGATCGACGAAATCGATCCCGATTATTGGCTGGCGCCCACCCTTCGCGCCGGTGAGTCGCCGCTCGAGCCGACGCAGCAGGGCGGCGTCCGGCAGCTCGGCGTCATGAAGCCGTGGTCTCCGAGCCGCTCCTACGGGCTCGTGGCGCGTCTCGACGCCGCCTATCGTCCAGTCGCCAGCTTTCACAGCCGGGCGAATGGCCGCCGGCACGGGGTCACGTCCTGCCTCGTGTTCGAGGGACGCGTTTATTTCGCCGCCAAGGGGGACGGCGTCGTCGCTTCGTTCGCTGACACGGGAGCGACGCCATGACTCTCTTGTCCCCAACAGAGTCGCCTGTCCTGGAGATGAGGAGCGTCGGCAAGCACTATCGCGGCGTCGCCGCGCTGAAGGACATCGATTTCGATCTCAGGCGCGGCGAAGTGCATGCGATTCTCGGCGAGAACGGCGCCGGCAAGTCGACGCTGGTCAAGATCCTCGCCGGCGCCGTGACCCCGAGCCAGGGCGAGATCCGTATCGATGGCCAACGAATCCTCATCGCCAGCCCTTCGCTGGCGCGGCGCCACGGCATCGCGATGGTCTATCAGGAGACCAGCCTCGTCCCGAGCATGACCGTGGCGCAGAACCTCTATCTTGGCGACGAAAAATTCTTCAACCGCCTGCGCGGAACCTACATCGACGCGCAGCAATTCCTTCAGTCGCTGAACTTTCCGGTCGATCCAACCGCCACGGTCCAGTCGCTCGGCACCGCCAAGCGGCAGATGGTCGAGATCGCGCGCGCGGTGCGTCTCAAAGCCAAGGTCATCATTTTCGATGAGCCGACCGCGACCCTGACGCCGGAGGAGAAGCATCATCTGTTCGCGCTGATCGACCGGCTCAAGAAGGATCGGGTGTCGATCATCTTCATCAGCCACGCGTTGGAGGAAGCGCTCGAAATCTCCGACCGGATCACGATTCTGCGTGACGGCGCCCACGTCGTCACCGACGACGCCCGCTCCTTCACACGCGAGACGATCATCCGCCAGATGGTCGGACGGTCGCTCACCGATGAACTCTATGGCCGTGCAGGCGCGCCCGCTGAGCGGCGAGCGCCCGGGGCCAAAGTCCTCAGCGTGCAAAACCTGTCGATGCAGAACCAGGTGCGCAACACGTCATTCTCGATTTTCGCCGGGCAGGTCACCGGCGTCTTCGGCCTGGTCGGCTCGGGGCGGACAGAAACGGCGAGAATCATCGCAGGCGTCGTCAAGCGCGACGCCTTTCATGGCGGCGATATCCGATTGGGCGATCGATCGGTGCGTTACCGGACCCCTCGCGCCGCGGTCGGCGACGGCGTCGTCTATGTCACCGAGGATCGAAAAGGCGACGGGCTCTTCGAGACCATGTCCGTCGCAGACAACATCTATGTCGGGCAAATCGCGCGGGACGGGTCGCACCGGGTTCTCACGAGCCGAAGCGAAAAGCTCAAGCTCGCGGCCCAGTGGACCAAGAAGCTCAACATTCGCACGCTGGGCGGCGACCCGCGGGTGATCGAGCTCTCCGGCGGCAATCAGCAGAAAGTCGTGATCGCGAAGTCGCTGGTTCAAAACCCCAAGCTGATCATTTTCGACGAGCCGACGCGCGGTGTGGACGTCGGCGCCATCGCCGAAATCCACCATCTGATCGGCGCGCTCGCTGACGACGGCCTCGCCGTTGTGGTCATTTCGTCCTACCTCCCGGAGATCCTGAGCCTGTCGGACCGCATTCTGGTTTCGAGGCAGGGCCGAATCGTCGAAGAGCTTTCGCCGGACGAGGCGACCTCCGAGACGGTCATGTTCGCGGCTGTGTACTAGATCCGAACGGCGCGGCAGGCGAGAACCTGCTCCGCCTTCAACTCAACAAGGCGCTTGCGAGGACTCGCTCCATTTCAAGGAAAAGATACGGTTTCGGGCAATTCCTGATCTGCGGATATCGCTGGCTAAGCACGCCATCCTCATAGCCAGAAGTAAAGATGAATGGAATATTGCGCGCCAGAAGCGCATCGGCGACGGGATAGGCCAATGCGCCGCCCAGGTTGACGTCCAAGATCGCCGCGTCGATCTCCGGATTCGAACTCGATCGCCTTGATGGCTTTTTCGACGGAAGGGACCGGCCCCACGACAATCGAGCCCACGCCTTCAAGCTGGTCGCTGAGCGTCGTGGCGATCAGGTACTCGTCCTCGACAACAAGAATACGGCGATCACGAAGCGCGGAATCGGCCATCCTGGATCTCCTCCGTCTGAGGTCCGCGGAGCGGAAGCGCAATCGTGCAATGCACGCCTTCCGGCTCGATCGCGAAAGTTGTCCGGGCTCCGAACTGATAGGGCAAGGCGTCTTCGATCAGGCGCTGCCCATTGCCAACCCCCCGCCGCCCATTTGGTTGAGCGGTCTCGACACCGCTTTCCTTCCAGTCGACAAAGATCCAGGACGCCCCGTTCTCGGCCTGCACTCGCCAACTGATGTTCAGACGCGCATTCTTCCGGCCCAGCGCCCCATATTTCAAAGCATTCGTCGTCAGTTCGTGCAAAGCCATAGCCAACGCCTGGACCGAAATGGAATTCAGCACGATCCCCAACGGTCCGTTGAGCGTTACGGTTCCACCATGTCGGAATGAGCGAAGATCCGCAGGCCGCAGCCGACCTCGTGACGAGCGGCCTCCTCAAGCAGCAGGATTGCGATCGAATAGGCCTCTTCGCCAGTGGCGCAGCCCGGAACCCAGCGCGAACCGTATCCGAAGCGCTTTTGTTATCGAACAGGCGAGGAATGAGCAACGCCGCAAGCTTGTCGAACGCCGCCGTATCGCGAAAGAACGTCGTCACCGAGATCAGGAGGTCGGCGAACAACGCCTGCGTCTCGGTAGGATCTTCGCGCATGGTCGCGAGGTAGTCCGCAATCGTCGCCGCCCGCTGAATTTGCATTCTGCGCGCGATGCGTCTGCGGATCGTCGACTTCTTGTAACTCGAGAAGTCGTGACCGGAGCGAACGCGCAAATGGGAGATTCCCCAAACGAAGTGTTCCGGGCGTTCGGGCTTGCGAAGTGTGACGGCGAATTTTGGAGGCGCAGCGCGGCGCGTCAATGCGCTGAACTGGGGACTGATGTGTCGGACCGGCCTTGACCAGCCTCGAGTTTGTCTCGCCATTTTCTTGCCTAAAACAGAACTAGACGCTATGATCGTCAGTAATGAGGAACCCGGTCGCGCCAGAGAAGGAGAAAAGCGGTTCGGGACGTTTGTCCACAACTCGGGGAGCGAGCTCCAAGGGGACGCGATTTTTTTATTTTTTTGCGCGCAATGCTTTGAAAAGGCTCGATTCGGAAAAGAAAATAAAAGTAAATGAAAGGACTTTTGCTTTCATTTTCTTGCTTTTCCTTGCAAGGAATTCGCGCAAGGGTTGTACCTTAGGCTGGTAGGCTGTTCGCCCCGTGCAGGGCCATCGACGCGCGACCTAAGGTCGGAACGAACAGCCGCTCGCCGAGTTGTCGTGATGACGAGCAAAGGACCGCATCATGCCGACAAGTTCGCGGCCCGACCAACCGATACCCATTCCCGAGCCCGATGTGGTCCGGCCGCCGACGCCGTCGGAGGAGCCGCAGCCCGAGCAAGGCCCCGACTTGCCGCAACCCAGTCCCGATGTGGTGGTCCCTCCGGGACCCGAAGTGATCACGCCGCCGCGCCCGCAAGAAATTCCGCCCGAACGTCCAGCCTAAGGCCAAGACACAACCACGCGGAAACACGCCGCGCCGCGAGCGGCGCAAATCTTGAAGCTCTGCTCGCGCCCATCGTCTCTGCGCAGGGTGACCGTCATTCCGAAGGACGCCTTGCTCGTGTCGTCCGAGGGTTTCACGACCTCCGCGCGGGCGCGGCGCGCCCCCCAGTAGCGGACTTCTCGCAAGGCCGCGGCGGCGGACTTCCGGTCGCCTCTGTCCGCTGCTGTCCGGTGCTCGGTTTCGAAACGGTCGAGAGCTGACTCAATGGCGGCAAGCCCTGCTTCGGTCACAAGATTGCGGTGAGACGATATCGGGCGGTCAGGATGGCCATCCGTGTCGTTCTCGGTCTCCCTTACGAACGCGCGGCTCACTGCTGAGCACCGATGGCGCCTCGGCCTCGCTTAGACTTGAGCGCATCGATCCTTTTTGACGCTTCGGCCTTCGTCAGCCCAGAAACGAAAGCATCCGGCTCGCCGCATTCTTCCGACAGAAGTCTTGAGATAGGAAGCTTGCGCTCCGGTCATCGGATCGTCGCCGGAGACCCAGTCGTCCGGCTCTTTCTCCGTGTTGGAGTTCGGCGCTGGATCGATCTTTGGGTTCACTTCGTCCTCGCCGTGTCGCCGCGCCGAGTTCTTATTTGTCATCGCGCCGTTCCCTGCACAACCATTCATGAATTGTTCGAACGGGTAAAACGCTCGTCCAGGCCTCAGGTTCCTGCGCTTTACGGGTTGGGCGATAGCGATCCACTCGCCCCCTTCGGCTATGTAGTCCGCGAACTTGACCGCCGTCGCATCGGCTATTTGACGGCGCTCGAGCCCAACGAGAAGGACTTTAAAAAGGGCGTGGAGATCGAGCAGGTCGCCAAAACTTTCCGTCCCATGACGTCTCGGCCGTTCATCGCCAATACCGGGTTTGACAAGGCCAAGGGCATAGACCTTCTAAGTAGTGGCGACGCCGACGCCCTCGCCTAATGGCGTACTCGATATCGCCAACCCTGATCTGGTGCCCGGTTTAAGGCGGACAGGCCGCTCAACAAGCCTGATCCCTCCACTTTCTATGGCGACGGGCGGAACGGCTATAAAGACCAACCCTGCGCTCGCGGCCAAGGACAAGGCGGCGTGACCTTGAGATCCTTAAAGGAAGGCCGGCCCTCTCGGTCGGGCCGGGGTGATCGCCTTTCGCTTTGTCGATATCGACAGCAGCCGTCTCTGATCGTCCGTAGCGCTGTTGGGGCTCGAGTTGCCGCGAGCAATTCCTACTGCGCCAGGAATCCGCCGTCGACCGCCAGCGTATGCCCGGTGATCATCGCCGCTCCTGGGCTCACAAGGAAGGCGATGGCGGCTGCAATATCGGCCGGCTCCGCAAGCTTCCTTAAAGGGGTCATCGCCTCAATGCGGGCGACAAGCTCTGGGTCCTTGAGAATAGGTCCGATCAGGTCCGTGCGCACATAGGTCGGGGCCACTGCGTTCACCCGAATGGCGTGCGGGGCCCATTCGACCGCAAGCGCGCGAGTCATATTGACGATCGCGCCCTTGGTCGCCTGATAAGATACGTTGGGATAGAGGCCGCCGCCGGACAGGCCCATGATCGACGCTACGTTCACGATTGCGCCGCCGCTTCCCGCCGCAATCATGGGGCCGGCGGCGGCGCGAGCGCACAAGAACGACCCGGTCAAGTTGACCGCGAGGACCTTGTCCCAGTCGCCAAGCGTTAGCTCAACGGCTGGTCGGCGGATCGCGATGCCGGCGTTGTTGACGAGAATGTCGAGGCGACCCTCCCGCTCGAGAGTCGCCTGCACCATCGCGTTGACGCTCGTCTCGTCGGCGACGTTAGCAACGATCGCGGTCGTATGAAGGCTGCGCGCGCGGATTTCCGCCGCTGCGCTCTCGGCCATTTCCTTGTCAAGATCAGCCAGAACGACGCGCGCGCCAGCTGCGGCCAGAGTCTCCGCAGTCTCCCGGCCGATGCCGCGGGCGCCCCCGTCACGATAGCGACGCGGCCGTCGAGACGCATCCAATCCCGGACATCCACCATTCCCATGCTCTCCAGCGGATGAGGCGCGCTCAGGGCGCCTGCGCACCGCGCGTGTTCACGTGGATCGCATAGAGCGACGTATGCCCGCAGATGTAGAGGCGGTCGCGCGTCGGACCGCCGAAGCAGACATTGGCGACCTTTTCCGGGACGGGGATTTTGCCGATGAAGTCGCCCTCCGGCGTAATGCAGTGAACGCCGTCGCCCGCGCTCGTCCAAATATTGCCGTCGATATCGACGCGGAAGCCATCCGGAATGCCCGGAGAGACATCAGCGAGCACGCGGCCCTTGCCGAGCTTGCCGTCCGCGACTTCGAAGGCCCGGATGTGATGCGGCCAGTCGGGGTTCGGCCAGAAGCCGGAATCGGCGATGTAGAGCAGTTTCTCGTCGGGTGAAAAAGCGAGACCGTTCGGGCGGCGGAAGTCGTCAACGACGACCCGCAGCGAGCCGTCACGCGGGTCGAAGCAATAGACGTTGCAGCTGCCGATCTCGCTCTCCGCCTTGCCGCCCTCATAGGCCGCGCTGATGCCATAGGTCGGATCCGTGAACCACACCGTGCCATCCGACTTCACCACCACATCGTTCGGCGAATTCAGGCGCTTGCCCTCATACCGCTCAGCGAGGATCGTGATGGACCCATCATATTCCGTGCGCGTCACTCGACGGCCGCGATGCTCGCAGGTGATGAGCCGGCCTTGCCTGTCGCGCGTGTTGCCATTGGAGAAATTCGAATCCGCGCGGAAAATTGTAACCCGGTCAGTCTGCTCGTCGAAGCGCAGGATCCGATTGTTGGGGAGGTCACTGAACAACAGGCAACGCTGGTCGGCGAAATAAACGGGACCTTCGGCCCAGCGCAGGCCCGTATGCAGCTTCTCCAGAAACACGATCGGGATCGTGTAGGCGGCGAAGCGCTTATCCAGCGTCTCGAATGGCTCCATGCGGTTCTCCTCCTGTCAACCTGCGCCGGGCTTTGCGGCCGTGGCGGCGCGCTGGCGCCGTTGCGCGGCGTAGACCGAGAGGCCGACCGCGACGATCAGGATGGCTCCATTGAAGAAGAACTGGACGTAAAATGGCGCGCCAAGCTGCTGCACGCCTGAGAACGAAAACGCGAGCACGAGCACCGAAAGCAAAGTCCCGATCACATTGACCCGACCGGGCTTGATCGAGGTGGCGCCAAGCAGGCTCGCTGCGAACGCGGGCAGAAGATATTCGGGACCAACGCTCGGCGTCCCCGTCTGGAGAATGCTGCCGAGCACGAGCCCCGCGAAGCTGCTCAGGAAGCCGGCGACGATGAACGCGCCCATCACGTGCCGGCGAACATTGATGCCGGTCAGTTCGGCGGCGCGAACGTTGGCGCCAATGACGTAGAGGTTGCGGCCAATGGGCAGACGCTCGGTCACGATCCACAGCGCCACTGCAATAATCGCGACATAGATGGCCGGAAGCGGAACGCCATGGACGATCTGCGTCAAGCCCGTGAAACTGTCCGGCAGGCTCATCCCGGGAATCTGTTCGCCGTTGGTGTACCAGTTGGTGACGCCATAGAGCAGCGTCCCCGTGCCCATGGTGGCGATGAACGAATCGATGCGGAAGAAGGTCACCAAGAGACCATTGACGAAGCCCACCAGCAGGGAAGCGAGCAGGATCAGTGCGGCGGCCACGGGCCACGCCAACCCCTGGTTGACTTGCAGGCCGACGCTGAGCACTTGCGCGAGGCCGAGGTGGTAGCCGATCGAAAGGTCGAACTGCTTGGTTGCCAGCGGAACCATGGCAGCGAGAGCCAGAATGGCCGTCACCGATTGGCTGACGAGAATCGAATTGAGGTTGGTGGCGCTGAAAAAGCTCGATGGCCGAAGGAGACCAAAGACGAGCATGATCAAGAGAAAGACAAACAAGAGCCCATAATTCGCGAGAAGATTGGACATGGTCCCGCTTGACGCGCGGGCGCCCGACCGCGTCGCGGCGCTGCGCTGGAGAGTTGGATTCACCATGTCCTTCTCCAGCTAGCGTCTTTGCGACGGCTCAGCGGCCACCGACGATCGGGTGAGCAGGCTCTCCAGGGTCAGCGCCGGTCCCGCGAGGTCAGCCGTGATCGTGCCTCGACCGATAACGAGCGCGCGATCGCATAAGGTCGCGACCTCCTCGAAATCCGACGAGACGACGAGGACTCCGGCCCCCTCAGCCGCGAGGTCGCGCAGCATGCGATGGATGACTCCCTTGGCGCCAATGTCAACGCCAGCGGTCGGCTCTTCCATGATGAAGAGCCGAGCGCCAGTCGCGAGCCAGCGACCGACGAAGACCTTCTGCTGATTGCCGCCGCTCAGCCAATCGATGAGCGCCGCCCAATTGCGCGGACGCACGTCGAACCGATCCAGGACACCGTTCGCTTCACTGGCTTCCCGCCGTCCGTCGATCGGCGCGAAAGGACCGCCCGCCACGCTGCTCGCGTTTGGAAACAGGTTCTCGCGCAACGACATGCCGCGCAGCGCGCTCTCACCCAGTCGGTCGCCTGGCAGGAGGGCGATGCCTTTTTTGATGCGCTCGCTGATCGACAGTCCCATTGGCACGAGGTCCGGACCAAGCCGGATCGCGCCGCCGGTTTGAGGGTGGGCGCCGAAGATCGTCCGGCCGATCGCCTCGTGGCCCGCTCCGCGCAGTCCCACGAGGCCAACGACTTCTCCCCGGCCGACGGTGAAAGACAGCGGCCCCTGATCGCCGGCGAAAAGGTTCTCGACCTGCAGCAAAGGTTCATCGGCGCGGGCGCTGGCGGCTGACTGGTGATGCAATTCGAGGTCGCGGCCAAGCATGTCGCGTATGATGGATTCAGGCGTCGCCTCCCCAATGTTGCTCGAGCGAACGAGTCGGCCATCGCGCAGAACGGTCACCCGGTCGACGAGGCCGAACAGTTCGTTCAGCCGGTGGCTCACGTAGAGGATGCTCGTTCCCGAGGCGCGGAGGCGACGCAGCACATCAAACAAATGGAGCGCGTCGGGTCCCGGCAGCGAGGCAGTCGGCTCGTCGAGAACGACGACGCGGGCGTCCCGCGAAAGCGCCCGCACGATGCCAAGGATGGCTTTGCCCGCGGCGCTCAGCGAACCCACAGGCGCGCGCGGGTCGGGCGGATCGACAGCCATGGCGCCATAGATCTGTTCGGCCTGCAACCAAACTTTGCTCCAGGAGATGAGGCCGCGCGACTTTGGAAATCCCGCCACCAGCGCGACGTTCTCGCCAATGCTCAATTCGTCGACCAAGCCAAGGTCCTGATGGACAAACGCGATCGGCACGGATTCCGAATGGGGATGAACGCGACGCCCGCTCACCCGGATTTCGCCCGAGTCGGGCTGGTAAAGGCCGGCGAGAATTTTGATCAGCGTCGACTTGCCGGCGCCGTTCTCGCCAACGAGGGCGTGAATTTCGCCCGGCATGATCGTCAGGTCGACGCCGTCCAAGGCGAGCGTGCTGAGAAAGCGCTTCGTGAGACCCCTGATTTCGATCGCGGGAAGCGCGTCAGTCGCCATGGCGTTTTGTTGAATGTCCTATCTCTGCGAATACTGAGCGGGCCGCCGCCGCCATGGAGACGGGCCGCCCCGGAAAGCGCCCAGCGGCCAGGACGCAGGCTTTCGCCCTTCTCTCGACCGCTGGGGACGAACCTAGTTGCAGGCCTTGTTCTCGCCCTTCCAGATATTCTCATAGTGGCAGGCGAAGTTGTTGCTCGGCACGAATTCGTTGTTCTTGCCGCCCTCGCTGTCCACATTGTCTTTCACAATGAGGAACACCGGCTGGAGGAAATGCGCGGGCTCTTGCCCAGCCATGGCGCGGATCACGGCGTCCATGGCTTCGTAGCCGAAGAGCGAGCTCGGCTCTGGCACGCTTGCGACTTCGAAACCGCCCTTTCGGATCATGTCATAGGCCGACGGGGGAGCGTCAGCTCCCACAAGCTTGATCTTATCCGTTGACGCGCCGGCGGCGCGCAGCGCCGCGGCGACATTGGTGTAATAGCCATCGCAGCAAGTCGTCATCCACCAGCTATCGCCATACCGCGCGAGCAGGCCGGAAACAGCGGCGCTCATCCGCGCCGAGGCGTCGCCGAGCGGCATGTTGATCGTCTCCAGCATCTTGCAACCAGGGCAATTGGCGATTGGCGTGGTTGTCGACTTCGCCTTGAAGCGGGCGATGGCGTAGCTGTTGTCGACCATGTGTATGTCCTTGGCCTTGCCGTCGGATTGCGCGATCACGTAGGCCGCCTCGGTTCCGCCGATTTCCGCCGGGTTCGAGACGATGTTCTGATAGAGGCCGAGCTCGGGGCTCGGGCCAGGGAAAGCCGTCGCGTGGATGCCGATCACCGGGATGTGGCGAGACACCGCCTCCTTGATCGGTTTCTGCAAGGCATTCGCGTCCGCCGGCGTGATAATCGCGGCCGGGTTCGCCGCGAGCGCTTGCTGCATCGCGGCCAATGTGCCGCTGACGGTGCCTTGGCCGTTGAATGTGATCACCGTCCAGCCGAGCGCTTTCGCGCCTGCCTCGACGCCTTTGCCCCAAAGAACGTGCGGCGTGTAGGACTGGTCGGGCGAAACATAGGCGATGGTGAAGCTGCCTGACGGCGCCTTGGGTCCGTCCGTCGGGCCCTTCCACTCGGTCTGCGGCTTGGTGCGCTCGGCTACGATCGCCTTCGCCTCGTCCACCGACATTTTCTCCTGGATCACCGGCTCAGGCCATGCCGGATAGGGCTCTGATCGGGTCTCAGCGAAAGCGGTGCTTGACGCGAGACCCACGCCAGCAAGCGCCACGCCGGCCAGCGCTTTACGCCCGAGGTCCCAAGCAACCCGGCGCGCCCACAAACCATTCATCATGCATCTCCTCCTCATTTTCATCTTTTTGGCCATTTCCCAGGCAGGGTCCGTCGAGGACACTGACGAGGCGCCTATTCCGCCGCCACCTTCCGCGGTTCCGCCGCCTGCCCGTCCGTCTCCCTGACCGCAGTCTGGAATTTGCCCGCCCCGCCCGCGTCCTGCATCTTGCGAAGGTGATAGAGGGTCGTGTTGTCGATGACATCGACCATATCGTAGGTAATGGCTTGTCGGTCGGGACGTCGCAACGCAGTTTGGCGCCGGTCAAGAGCCCGAGCGGCACGATGTTCTCGGCTTTCGCTATCTCATAAAGATCGTTCAGCGCGTAAACCGACGAGCCGCCCGCGCCATCGATGGTTTCGCCCAGCCTTCAACGGCCGCTTGGCGGCGCCGAACACTTCCGTGACCAGGCCCAGCTTCGGCACGATCGTCGGATGCCCGAACTCGACGGCGTTGACCACAGAAAGCGGGATCTCATTGGTCACCAGGTGGTAAGGCGTATACATGTTGTAGTAGCCGTCCGATCCGGTGACGTCGAGATAGTTCAGATCCTCGCGGATTTGGGGGTGATCAGTATAGACGCAGAGAAACACGCCCGGCGTCACGCTGCGGTCGAAGTCAATCGAGCCATCGGGACGCTTGAGCGGACGGGCGTAATCGACCACGCCCCGATGGGTCAGAATGCCGCCCTCGCTCTTCGGCCGGAAAAGCTTGGGAATCTCATTCACGCCCGCGACCGGCCCATGCATGCCGCGAATATCGGGGATGAGGCCGGTATAGTTTGAGATGCACGCCATCTCGATCATGGTCTTCGTGGCGTCGCGGAACGTGACGAGGAAGTGCGGATTGACGCCCAGGCGTTTTGCGTCCTCCGCAACGCTGTCGGGCGTCGCATACCGGTCGAAGAGCCCGATGCTGGACGGCGCCTTGCCGACCGCGATGACCTCGAAGCCGAGGCCTGCGTATCGGTCGTAATATTCGGCGATCAGACCCGGCTCGTCGCCGGAGGACACGGTATAAACGACGCCGGCGGCCTGAGCCATTTTGTACAGGATCGGACCGACGACCACGTCGGTCTCGACATTGAGCATCACGACATGCTTGCGCGCCAAAATCGATCGCATCGCGACGCGGGCGCCGATATCCGGGTTTCCGGTCGCCTCGACAATGACGTCGATCGGGAGCTCTGAAAGGATTTCCGCGTCCTGAGCGGCGACCGGCTTGCCGCTTCGGATGGCGTCCGCCGCCGTCCCGGCTGAGTTGGTGACCACCACATCCTCGCGGCGATGCCCGCAAAGCTCGAACGCTCGAATGACCCGCTCGGTGTTGATGTCGGCGATGATGGCGTTGCGGATGCCTCGCATGAGCCCGATTTGGCAGATCGCGCCCGTCCCCATGCGGCCAGCGCCGACGAAGCCGACCTGGATGGGCCTGCCCTGCTCGGCCCGGCGATCCAATGCCTGCTTAAACATCTCGCTCCCGCTTTCGTTATTCTGAATGTCTGATATTGTGACGTTAACGAACAACGGCTGTCAAGCCGGTTGTCGGGAGGATCAGATGAGGGTTCAGACCGCAGAGACACTGGCGCCGCTCGCGCGACTTTACCGCAAGGACCGCAGCGGCGACGTCCCGAAACACAAGCAAAGCGCGACGGGCTCTGGAATCTGACGAGCGTGGGTCTCAGTCGCAATCCGCTCATGAGCGATACGGGAACGCTGATCAGGCCGGTGAGCCGCGCGACGCTCCCGCAGGAGATCGTCAAGGCGCTGACCGACCTGATCATGAAGAGGGTCTGGAAGCCCGGCGATCTCATCCCTTCCGAAAAGGAGTTGGCGATCCGGTTCCAGGTCGGGCGCTCGACGATCCGGGAGGCGGTGAAAAGCCTCGTCGTGCTGGGCGTCCTCGAAGCGCGCGCAGGCGAAGGCTCGTTCGTCCGGGAGCCAACCTCGGAGCTCCTGTCGGGCGGCTTCCGCTGGGGCCTTCTGCTCAGCGAAGGCAATCTTGACGACTTCGTCGATGTCCGCGTTCTGATCGAAGTGGAATGCGCGCGCCGCGCCGCCGCCAACATGACGGGCGATCTCATTTCGCGGCTCGATGCGACCTTGGAGGAAATGCGCTCGGAGCCGATGGACCACGGCGCCTTCATGGACAGCGACACCCGCTTCCATCTGGCGATCGCCCACGCCGCCCGGAACCCAATCTTTGAAACGGTCGGCTCGACCATCCAGTCGATCGTGCGGATCTGGTACCCCAAGACCTATTACATCCCGGAGACCAAGGAGCGCACGATCGCCGAGCATCGCGCGATCGTGAACAGCATCCTCTCAGGCGACAGCGACGCCGCGGGAGAGGCCATGCGCGCGCATCTCATCGCGGCGGCCCGGCGCCTGCGCACCCTGCTGCCGTCCCAGGAAAGCTGAGAGGACCGCCCGTCAGCGCCAGCCGAGCGCCGGGGCGACGTGGGTCAGGATCGCCTCGATGACATGCGCATTGTAGGCGACGCCAAGCTGGTTCGGCACGGTCAGAAGGAGGGTGTCGGCCTCGGCGATGGCCTCGTCTCGTCTGAGCTCCTCGACGAGAACGTCGGGCTCGGCGGCATAGCTGCGGCCGAAGATCGCGCGTGTCCTCTCGTCGATGAAGCCAACCTGGTCCCTCTCTTCGCCGCCGCGGCCGAAATAGGCGCGATCGCGATCGTCCACGAGCGCGAAGATGCTGCGGCTCACCGACACGCGAGGCTCGCGCTTGTGCCCCGCCTCTTTCCACGCGGCGCGGAAGGCGCGGATCTGGGTGGCCTGCTGGATGTGGAACGGCTCGCCGGTCTCGTCGTTCTTGAGCGTCGAGCTTTGCAGGTTCATGGCCCTCTTCGCCGCCCAGACGGCGGTGGCGTTGGAGCCCGCGCCCCACCAGATCCGCTCGCGCAGGCCGTTTGAATGGGGCTCGAGGCGCAAGAGACCCGGCGGATTGGGGAACATCGGCCGCGGGTTGGGCTCGGCGAACCCCTCGCCGCGCAAGAGGTCGAGGAATACCTCGGCATGGCGGCGGCCCATGTCGGCGTCGCTCTCGCCCTCGGCGGGGCGGTAGCCGAAATAGCGCCACCCGTCGATCACCTGCTCGGGCGAGCCGCGGCTGATCCCAAGCTGCAGCCGGCCGCCCGCGATGAGGTCGGCCGCGCCCGCATCCTCGGCCATGTAGAGCGGGTTCTCGTAGCGCATGTCGATGACCGCCGTGCCGATCTCGATGCGGCTCGTCCTGGCGCCGACCGCCGCCAGCAAGGGGAACGGCGAGGCGAGCTGGCGGGCGAAGTGATGAACGCGGAAATAGGCCCCGTCCGCGCCCAGTTCCTCGGCCGCGACGGCGAGATCGATCGATTGCAGGAGGGCGTCCGCCGCCGAGCGCGTCTGCGATTGCGGCGAGGGCGTCCAGTGCCCGAACGAGAGGAAACCGATTGTCTTCATGAGGTCCGAGCCTAGCGACACGGGAATGCAGCGAGCAAGCGGCTCGCCGCCAGCCCAAACTGCGGATACAACCAAGGCGGGAATTCGACGGTAAATAAACGCGCCTAAACGCTAGTAAGTGCTAGTAAGTGCTAGTAAATTTACGAACGTTTACTAGCGTTTATTTTTTCAAATCGGGACTTTTCAATGGGTTACGGCCGATCCAAATAAAAAAATTTGCCCCGAGTTCCGGTTCGCGCGGCAGTTGTGGACCAACATTTCAAGCAGCCACGTGCTTCTTGTCTTCTCGCCCGTCTACCGGCGAGCGGGAAAGTAGATTCCGTCAGTGCGAATTGTTAGCTCATATTTCTGATTTTGTCAAGGAAACTCGCTGGAAATTCGTGGCTCTTATGGCTTTGGCTGGGTCGGCCCTGTGCCCCTGAGCATTCTGCTTGGTCAAAGCCCAATCGCCTTCTTAAGGTCGACCGCTTCAGGCAAAAGAAAGGGCTGCCTCGCGGCAGCCCTTTGCATACGACACGACACTGAAACGGTCAGACCGCCAGCGCACGAACTTTCGAGTTCCGACGGAACCCCGCATAGCCCAGGCCAGCAAAGCCCAGGGCCATCATCGCCCAGGTCGAAGGCTCAGGAACGGCGGAGCCGAGGCTGAACTCAAACGCATTCTTGCCGGCGTCGTGGAAGTCAACCGTCATAAACGGACCAAGACCGGTGATGGTAACCCACTGATTGTTCTCGGCTAAGTTCTGGCTGCCGTTTCCGATCGCTCCGAGCGCCACCAAATCGCTGCCCGTCAGCGTGTAGCCATCGATCGTTATCGACACCTGATTGAGAATACCGTCGACCCCCACGTCGTCGATCGAGCCCCAATAGATGCTGAGGCTGGTTTGAGCCGTGGCCCAGGTCGCCTGCTCTGTGCCGCCGTTTTGAACGGACATATAGGTTGTGTCGCCCATTCCCCAAGGCGCGGCGTATTTGCCGGGCAAACTCCCCTTCTCGGTTGCGGCGCTACCGGACAGGAGCGACCAGGTAACATCGCCCAATGTGAAATTACTCTCGCCCGCGGCAAGCGAAGCGAAGTACTGCGGATCTGCTGGCCCTGGCGATAAGGTAACCACTGGAGCGGCGCTTGCCGCTCCGCTCAGGGCCAACCAGGCAAGCCCCGTTGTCGTCACTACAGCTCTGCGCATCTTAAGGACCCCGTAAATTGGCCACACACAACTCGCAAATAGCGTTACAATTCACTAACGTCAATTGGTATCCGGGGCCGGAGCAGGAGGCCCGAGAACAGAAAAGAAAATATCGCTTTTGACGAAAAATCATTGATTTTACTGTGCAAAACAGATGGGTGTCCCGTCCCCTGGAACATCCAAGATGACAGTGCTAAAAAAAATTTCTTCGAGGTAACCTTGCTGCCGCTATCGCCAAAGGATGTCACCCGGCTTCTCGAAACAACCGCCGAGGCGCAGGTCGCCTGGACAAAATGAGAAATCTCTAGCGCTTCCGACCCCTAACCAGGTTTCGTCCGCGCACGCATCCGAGCACACGCCGCTTGCCCGCGTTGGTCGAAACAAGGCAACCGACTGAGTTCGACCCAAGCGATATGAAAATGCCGCGCGCCTTTCGATCACAAGCCTTCGAACTCGTATGCTCCCATTTGCGTGCGGAAAATGCGGGGAAATGATCGACCAGCGAGATGCAGGCGATTGAAGGTCGAGCGACCTCAAGAGCGCTGGCTCAGATGCTTGAGCAGCCAGTCGGGCTCGCCGAAAGCGCCGGACTTGGAGGCACAGGAGGTTCCCGACCAAAGACCGGACTCCATGCGGGAAAAGGGAACGCCGTGGAGAAACTCGCCGTCCACGCGAAGCCGGGTCGCTTTCATGACGCGGCAAACGCCGGCGAATGTCTCCCCGCCCACCACCGTCAGTCCGCCGAGCGGGGGAAGGCGGCCGGAAAGCAGTTCGAGCCCGCTCGCGATGCGCTCGGCCGCCTCCAATTCGGTCAGACCCGACGGCAGGGCGGGCAGGACAACGCAGGCCCCGAACGCCTCGAGCGTAGTCCGGACGCGGCCGGCGAAACTCGATTCGGCCGCCATGGGCGTCAAACACTCCGGCTGCGCCGCGGCGAGGACTTCGACTTGACGAAGGGTGACGGGATGGCGCGAGCCGACAATCACGAGATGCGGATGATTTAAAGGTTGGGCGGCCCGCGGCGGCTCTTGCGCGAGCGCCCTCGCCAGTCCAGCTGCACCGCACCAAAGCATGCCGGGCTCGTTGGCGTAGCGTTTCGCAATGGCGTCGAGGTCGGCGTCGCTTTCCGCGTCGCTCACGACAATTTCGCAGTCGGCGCTGCGAGGCGAAACGCCATGACGCTCAAGCTCCGCCGCGACGTCCTTGATCAGTATGGGGTCGCCGGACGGTTGCGCCAGCATCTGCAGGCCGCCTCGCGTCAGGCGACCGTGAGCGGGAACCGCCGGCGCCAGCACGATCCGGCGGAACATGCCGGAGTTGACGATCTCGGCCAGTTCCGCCGCCCAATGGCCGCGCAGCAAACTGTCGATCTTCTTGAACGCAAGATCCGCGCCCGAATACCAATGCAGGCTGTCGCGCGTGCGAGCGACGGCGGTCTTCTCATCGCCATCGCGGCAGGACAGGTTCAGGGCATAGGAGCCTTCGGGCGGCTCAGTCGTCCGATCCAACAAAACCGGCAGCGGACCGACGGCGCCGGTGAACTGAGCCGCGGTGTCGAGCGCTCCGGTCAGGTCGTCAGCGATGAGGCGCAGGGTCGTCATGCGACCGCTTGCGCCGCCGCCTCGAGCGCGGTCTCGGTCAAAGCCGCGCCGCTGATCGCATGAGTCCCGATGAAGGCGACATCCCTTTTCATGCTAAAGACCTTACGCGAGTTCGGCTGCGACAACGAAGGGGGAAAAGTGACTGGTCCCAGGATAGCGGTGACGTCGGGCGACCCGGCCGGGATTGGTCCGGAAATCATGGCGCGCGCGGCTTCCGGCTTGCGCAAACGTGTCGCGGCCGGGGAGCTTTCCCTTCTCCTCATTGGCGCGCGCTCGGCCCATCGCGAAGCGCTGAAGCAGCTTGGCCTGGACGATCCTGCGACGCCAGTCTCCATCGCGAAGCCCGGCGCGGATTTGCCCCCTATCGGTTTCATCGACATCGACGCCGCCCGCGTCCATGTGCCGTCCGGCCAATCGACTGCGGAGGGCGGCCGGATTGCCTATGACGCGATCGCGACCGCCGTACGCCTTGCGCTCGAGGGCGTCGCCGACGCCATCTGCACCGGGCCAATCAGCAAGGAAGCGCTCAACTTCGCGGGCCATCATTATAGCGGCCACACGGAGTTGCTTGCCGATCTCACGGGCGCGCGCGACAGCGTGATGCTGCTCGTTCACGGCAATATGCGCGTGAGCCATATCACCACCCATACTGCGCTCGAAGACGTGCCGAAGCGCGTGACGCCGGAACGGATCGCCCGTGTCGTGTCGCTCACCGACGACGCGCTCAAGGCGCTTCATGTTGCCACGCCGCCGCATCGCCATCGCGGCGCTCAATCCGCATGCCGGCGAAGGCGGCCTGTTCGGCCGGCAGGACATCGATGTCGTCGAGCCGACGATTGAGCGCCTGCGCAAGCAAGGGTACGATGTGCACGGGCCCGTGCCCGGCGACACGGTCTTTGTGAAGCTGCGCGCGGAGCAGTTCGACGCCGTGGTCGCCATGTATCACGACCAGGGCCACATTCCGGTCAAGCTGCTCGGCTTCTCCGTCGATAGCAAAACCGGTCGCTGGGAGGCGTTGAGCGGCGTCAATGTGACGCTCGGCCTTCCGATCATCCGAACGTCCGTCGACCACGGCACGGCCTTCGACATCGCGGGCCGCGGAATCGCGAGCGAAACGAGCCTGATCGAGGCGATCGATCTCGCCGTCACCTTGGCGCGCGCGCGCCAAACAGTGAGGGCTTAGAGGGGCGAGGATGGTGCCGGATGAGGGGATTGAACCCCCGACCTTCGGTTTACAAAACCGCTGCTCTACCGCTGAGCTAATCCGGCGCTTTTTAAGCGGCTTTTGCGCTATCAGCGAGCCGGCCCACACGCAAGGGCGCGCTTTCAAGCGGAGCCGGCCGCGACGGTCGGCGCCCAACGCCCGGCCACCGGCGTGGCCTCATCCATGCCGGGCCATGGCGGCATGGTGATGGCGACGAACGCGAGGGCCGCGCCGGCGTCGGCGCGAAACTGAAACGCGGTTCCGAGCGGAATGGTCAGCGACGTCCCGGGCGCAAGCGGGTCGATCGATTCGACGCCGGCCTGAAGGCGCCAGATGCTGCCCCTGCCGCTCACCACAAACCAGATCTCCTCCACCGTTCGATGCGTGACCGCGTGAGAGACCGCGCCTGCGGGCAATTCAAAATGCGCCATGCTTCCGCCCGCGAGGCTTAAGAGCAGGCGCACCGCCGTTCCGTCCGGCGCGGTCGCGTCGACGCCCTCGCTGAGCGACTTGGTTTCGTACGGTTTGGTCGCGGTCGCCGTCATCGGGGGAGCGCCTTGCGGGTTCGGGCGGCCCAAAACCGCGTTGTCTTGGCGCGGCGGTCGGCGGCCTGCTAGATAAGGGCATGACGAGCCCGAGCCTAACCGCGGATCAAGCGCTTGACGAGTTTCGCGCCGCCGGCGCCCTGCTCACCGGCCATTTCATCCTGTCCTCGGGGCTGCACTCGCCGGTGTTTTTGCAAAAGATGTTCGTGTTCCAGGATCCGGCGCGCACCGAGCGCCTCTGCCGGGCGCTGGCTGAGAAAGCCCGCGAAGCGTTCGGAGCGATCGACATCGTCGCCTCGCCCGCGCTCGGCGGCATCGTTCCCGGCTACGAGACCGCACGCTGGCTTGGCGCCAAGGCGATCTTCGTCGAGCGCGAGGGCGGCGTCTTCAAGTTGCGCCGCGGCTTCACCATTCCTCCCGGGGCGCGCGTGCTGATGGTCGAGGATATCATCACGACCGGCCTCTCCTCGCGCGAGACGCTGGCGGCTTTGGCCGAGCATCCGGGCAGGATCGTCGGAGCCGCTTGCCTCATCGACCGATCGGGCGGCCAAGCGGACATCGGCGTTCCCCGCGTAGCGCTGGCGACGCTCGACATCCCGGCCTACCCGCCCGATGCTCTGCCGCCGGAACTCGCGGCGCTTCCGGCCATCAAACCGGGGAGCCGCGCGCTCGCCGGCGCGGCGTGACCCGCCCAAACGAAGGAGGAGCGGCGCACATGACAGCGCTTCGGCTTGGCGTCAACGTCGATCACGTCGCGACCGTCCGCAACGCGCGCGGCGGCGCGGTCCCCGACCCCGTTCGCGCGGCGCTGCTTGCGATCGAAGCCGGCGCGGACGGCATCACCGCGCATCTGCGCGAGGATCGCCGGCACATTCAGGACGACGACATGCGCCGCCTCAAGGCGTCGATCGCGAAACCGCTCAATTTCGAGATGGCCGCGACCGAGGCCATGCTCGACATTGCGCTCAACATCCGTCCGCACGCCTGCTGCCTCGTGCCGGAAAAGCGGACGGAACGCACCACCGAAGGCGGCCTCGACGTCGTCAACGGGTTTAAGGACTTGAAGCCGTTCGTCGCCGAGCTCACGCGGGAAGGCATCCGGGTGTCGATGTTCATCGAACCCTCGCCGGAGGCGTTGAAAGCCAGCGCCGACCTCGGAGCGCCAGTCGTCGAGCTGCACACCGGAGCCTGGTGCGACGCGCGGGCGCGAGGCGAGGCCGCCAAGGCCGGTCACGAGTTCGCTCGCCTCCGCACCGCGGCCGCTCAAACCGCGGCGCTCGGGCTCGAATGCCACGCCGGCCACGGGCTCGACTACGACACCGCCCGGCTCATCGTCGCCCTGCCGCAGATCGTGGAACTCAACATCGGCCATTTCCTCATCGGCGAAGCGATCTTTGTCGGTCTCGCCGAAACCGTGAAGGCGATGCGCATGGCGATGACGCAAGGACGCGCCGCGGCGGAGCGCGCGCTTTGATCATCGGGATCGGCAGCGACCTCTGCGACATCGAGCGCATCGAGATGACGCTCGCGCGCCATGGCGAGCGCTTCACCGCCCGTTGCTTCACCGAGATTGAACAACGCCGCTCGGATCGAAAGGCCGGACGCGCGGCCTCATACGCGAAGAGATTCGCCGCCAAGGAGGCCTGCGCCAAAGCGTTGGGCACCGGCCTCAGGCGGGGCGTGTTCTGGCGCGACATGGGCGTGGTCAATCTTCCGTCCGGACAGCCGACCATGAAGCTCACCGGCGGCGCCGCCGAACGGCTGAAAGCGATCCTGCCGGCGGGAACCGAGCCGTTCATTCACCTGACGCTGACCGACGAGGGGCCGTACGCCCAGGCGTTCGTGGTCATCGAGGCCCGCCCTCCGCCGTAGGAAGAGGAATAATGAGGAGAGGACTGGTGCTTTAGAGGCATGACGACGGGGCCTAAAGGCGCCGGTCAAAACCCCAATGAGCCTGACTGGAATCGACGTTAAGCGGACATAGCAGACAGCGACCTTGGACGCCTCAATTGGGCGGAAAGCGGCCGTCGTAGAGACGGTCTGCAACGGCCGAACCGCACAACTCCTGTCTATGGCCCGATCGCCCAAAAATCGGCGCACCTGCTTTGCCTGCGATCATGGCGTCTGGCGCTTCCCGTGTTATACTTTCGGGTAAGTCAAAATCATACGCGTCGAGAAGGCTGGGCAAGCTCAGCGTCAAAAGCAGAGCAGGGCGAGAAAGAGGGGGCAAGGATGGCGGGCAGGAGCGTTTTGCGCGCGGGTCTCGAGATGCATTCGGGCGTTGACGCTGACGCAGGTCGATGTGCGGTCTTTCGGACCTCGACCTCTCGTTTTGCGCTGATTGCAATGCTGGGCGCGGCCGTGTCGTCGCTGGCGCTTCCAGCCTTCGCGGAGACCATCGACGTCAATACCCAGGCAGGACTCGCCAGCGCGATCAGCGAAGCCACAGGCGTCGAAACGACGATTGTCTTGACGTCGGACATCACGTTGACGTCCCCGCTTCCTTCCGTGCCGGCGAACGTCACGATTGACGCGGGGGAGTTCAGGCTTTCGGGTGCTCAACTGACCAAATCGGGCCCAGGCGATTTGACGCTGTCCGGAATGAACACTTTCGGCGGCGCAAGCATTACAGGCGGGACACTGCGGTTTACGACCGAGGGCAGCCTCGGGTCGCCGGCTCGCGACATCATTGTCGACGGCGGCTCGGTGGGAAGCTCGCTGGGCTCGCCGAGTGTGACCACAATCGATCGGAGCCTGTTGCTCATCGGCAAAAGCAGCGGCGTCGACGTTCCCGCAACTCAGGTGAACTGGAGCGGGCCCATTTCGGGGAGCGGCCAGTTGATCAAGACCGGCCTGGGTACGCTCCAGCTGACCGGCGTAAACACCTATGCCGGCGGCACTAAGGTTTCGGCTGGAACACTGCAGGTTCAATCCGACGCGGATTTGGGGAAAGCCGGCGCCCCTGTCATTCTCTCAGGCGGCGCCTTGGCCATCGAAGTGCCTCGCGGCGAAGATGACTTCGCAACTTCGCGACCGATCTCTTTGACTGACCCACAAAGCTCGGTGCTCGTCGGCAACAACGCCGGCGCAGCAACTCTCAGCGGACCGGTCACTGGCGAAGCCCTAAATAAAACAGGTGCTGGAAAGCTTGATTCTTACCGGCGCCAACGCCTATACGAAAACCAACATCTTCGCGGGCGAGGTGCGAGGTAACTCCGATACGATAGATGGCGACGTCACGTTTTTTGGCCCGGGAGTGCTGACTTTCGCCGAGACAAGGACTTCCAGCTCAAACTTCTTCGGTTCTATCACCGGTCCTGGGCGTGTCGTCGTAGACAGAGGGAGCTCGTTCATACCGCTGACATTGTTTGGGAAGAACAACTACACCGGCGGCACAATTGTGAACAGTACTGTTTTTGGGACGTCGGACAGCTTGCAGGGGCGAATTGTAAACAATGCGGGGGTCGGTTTCCAGCAAGATTTTGATGGAACCTATGCCGGCGATATGACGGGCGCCGGAGAGTTGGCCAAGTTCGGCAGCGGCAACCTGACGACCACCGGGCGTATCGAGTTAGTAGGCGTTAGTGCAAACGTCGTCGTGCACGAGGGGCGGTTTACGGTGGACGGACGGTGGTTGGCGATGACGTTTTTGCCAGGGGCGGCACGCTTATTATTAATGGCAGCGTCACCAGCCGCGGCGTCGAAGTAGATCCCTTGGCAAAGCTCGGAGGAAGTGGCCGCATCGTTGGCAATGTCGACGACAAGGGCGGGGAGATTGAGCCGGGCAATTCGATCGGGACCCTGCATATTGTCGGCGCTCTTCTTATGGAGCCTCACTCCGAATACAGGTTCAGATCAACGGCAATGGAAGCGACGAAATCGAGGTCAGCAAGACAGCGGCGATCGAAAGCTCCTCGTTCGAAATCGAACGCTTCAACGCCGCCTCGTCCCCGGTCGTGCCCGGCAAGACTTATACGATCGTGACAACCGGGGAAGGCCTGACGGTCGAAGAGCCGACCCTCGCCATCGCCGATTTTCCGTTCATCAACTTCACCCTCAGCGAGGACGCCTTCAACGGCTATCTGACGACCTCGCGAGCGCCGAGCGCTTCGCGGAACTGGCCTCGACGCCGAACGAAGCCGCGGTCGCGAATGCGCTCGAACTCGGCGACGTCGACCCTCGCATGGCAGCAAGTGGTCGGCGCCTCGACGGCGGAGGCGCGCGCCTCCTTCTCAAGCCTCAGCAACGCTTCGATCCACGCCAGCGCCGCCGGCGTCCTGTCCGAGCAATCGCATTTTCTGCGCGACGCCGTGCTCGACCGGCTGAGGCAGGATTTTCCCGTGAGCGACGCCCCAGCGCCGGCCGATGGCGTTCTCTCCTATACCGGCGACGCGCCGGTTGCTCCGGCCGTAGCCGCGCTGCCGACGAAGAAAGCGCCTGCCGTCGCGCCGCTGGGGCCGGTCTATGCGGCCTGGGCGCAAGGACTCGGCAGCTGGGGCTCGCTCTCAGGCAACAGCAATGTCGGGCGAACCGCGAACTCGATCGGCGGCGTGATCTCGGGCGTCGACGTCACTTATAATCGGACGTTGCGCCTCGGCTTCGCCGGCGGCTACACCCGGTCCAACTTCAATTCCACGACCGCCGCGGCGTCCGGCTCCGCCGACAGTTATCATATGGCGCTCTATGGCGGCTGGCAGGGCGGAGCTTGGGCCCTTCGTGGGGGCGGGAGCTTCACCTGGAACGACATCGACACGTCACGGCAGGTCACGGTCGTCGGGCTCGGGGGCGCGCAGAACGGCAGCTATGCCGACAAGACGTGGCAAGCCTTCGGCGAGGCGGCTCACAATTTCGCCTTCGGCGCCGCCGCGTTGGAGCCGTTCGCGAACCTCGCCTATGTGCACATCGAGGGTGGCGTCAACGAGTCGGGTCTTGCGGCGATGAGCGGATCGACCAGCTTCGACACCACCTACACCACGCTTGGCGCACACGGCGTCTATGCCTTGCCGGGTGACTTCACGGCGCGGGCAACACTCGGCTGGCAGCATGCGTTTGGCGACCTCTCTCCGATCACGACTCTCGCCTTCCAGCCGGCCGGCGCGGCCTTCGGCCTCGCTGGCTCGCCGATTGCGCGCAACGCGCTCGTCACCGAACTTGCCGTCGACTACGCCATTGGCCCGACCGCATCGATTGGCCTCACTTATGCCGGCCAGTACTCGGGCTCCGCCTCCGAGAACTCCGCGAAGGCAGACTTCACCCTGCGGTTTTGAAGGGAGGGACGGCGGGTCCACAGCTCGGGTAAGGTCTGACGGAAGCCGTCGCCTGGATGCTCGCCGTTATCGAACGACCGCGTCGCGTTGACGGGGACGCTTAGAGCCCGATACTTCGATGACCGCTAAGGGGTCGAGTTGGCCCGTTCGGCAACCCGTCTCGGAATGTCCGCTATTTGCGCATTGGGGTCGTGCGCTCGCCGTCGTTCCACGGCAGCAATCCTCCAAGCGGTCACCCGCGCGAGCATCCGATTCGGCTTTCAACCCTTAGGAGTGCCGCTCACGCAGCCGCCTGAGCGAGCGCGCCCCGCGACGCGAGCAGCGGCTCGAATATGTGCTCAGCCAAGTGACGGACGACCGGCACGGCGACGCCGTCGCCAGTGAGATGATACGCCTCGTTGTAGTTGGAGGGCAGGCCGTAATCCTCAGGCAGCCCCATAAGGCGCGCGGTCTCACGCGGCGAGATTAGCCGCGAGCGCACGCTTTCGCCGTCGACCACTACAATCGTTTGGCGGCTCGATCCCCCAGCCGGGGTGCGGAGACAACCGGCGATGTCATCGAATCGGATTTCCGCGCGTTGCACCTTGCGCCCGACCACATCTACCCGCGTCCGCTTGTAGACGGCGCCGACGACACGGCGCCCCGCAGCTTGCGCCTCATCAAGTTTCTCCCGATTGATCCCGCTCATCATTCGCAGGAGCTTCGCCGTCTCGCTTGCGGTGTGCCATTCAACTCCGACAGGATTGTCTTCGATCAAGTCGCTGAGCGCTAGGTTACGCGGCGCCGGCGCTGGCAAATTCCACCAGATCCAATTCTCCCGAACGTTCGGCGGCAGCTTCTCGAATGCGTTCAACAACCCGCGCGGCTGCCAGAGGCTCGATCGCGTCGGACCATCACTTGCGAGGCCCGCTGGCAATGCGACGTTGTTGCGAACGCCAATGATGAATAAACGGGGTCGCGACTGCGGGACGAAATGCACAGCGTCGACGATCAGGGCGCCAAAATGATAACCGGCCTTCGCATAGAGCTGAGCAGATCGTCGAGAAATCCTTGCCGCCGTGGGAGGTCAGAGTCCCGCAGACATTTTCGAGCACGATGATCTTTGGCGCCCTGCCCTCTTTGATCAATGCCTGCATGAGGCGCCAGAACGGCCAAAACGTTCCCGAGCGGTCCCCGTTCAGACCAGCCCCTGCGCCCGCCAGCGACAAATCCTGACAAGGGAATGAGGCCCACGCGAGATCGGCTTTGCCGGGTATGTCGGAGCTCGTGAGTTTTCCAATATCCCCAATCTTGAGGACCTCGGGGGCCGGCCAATACTTCTTGTAAGTCTGTGTTTTTTTCGGGTCGAATTCGTTGGCGAACAGACAATTCCAATTCTCACCCAGCCCGATTCGCGCCATACCCGCGCCGGCGAAAAACTCGTAAAAGGTAAGCACGGTCAGCTCCCGAAGACGAACGCGCTTTCCCCAAATCACGTCCCTCCGGGCCGAGTCTGGCCCCGTCCTGGCGTCTCGGCAAATATCGCCGTTCGACAAGCTCAGGGCGGACTTTGAGGCCACTTCGCGGACCTTCGGTACGCGGCCGAGGGCGCGCAAGAGTCGCGCAAGAGAGCAGCTAAATCCATGGAATCATTGGCGCGCGTAAACTTGCGCCACAAGTCCCCAGCGCCTCATTCACCGGCGTCGGTCGGCTTCATCCCTGCGGCGAACCGACGCCAATTGTCGACGTAATGCGCCGCGGACAGACGCAGCTTCGCCACCGCCTCCTTGTCCAGCGTTCGGATCGCCCTGGCAGGCGACCCCATGATGAGAGAATAATCGTCGAAGGTCTTGCCCTCGGTCACGAGCGCGCCGGCGCCGACCAAGCAGCCGCGCCCGATCCTCGCGCCGTTGAGCACGATCGAGCCCATCCCGATCAGCGAGCCTTCGCCGATGGCGCAGCCGTGCAGGACCACGTTATGGCCGATCGTGCATTCCTCGCCGATCAAGAGCGGCGAGCCCATGTCGGTGTGCAGCGTGCAGAATTCCTGGATGTTGGTGCGCGCGCCGATGTTGATCGGCTCATTGTCGCCGCGCAGGACTGCGCCGAACCAAACGCCGACATCGAGGCCGACTACGACGTCGCCGATCACGGTGGCGTTGGGCGCGATCCAGAAGAAGCCGTCAGGGGGCAGCGTCGGCCGGCGGCCATTGAGCGAATAAAGCGGCATGGCGCATGGCCTCTACGCGGGTGGGAACGAAGCGGGCGCGCGCTCAGCGCGAAGCGGGGAGCTATTCCTCGCCGTCGAGATCGACGTCGAGGATCGCCATTTGCAGCGTGAAGCTCGATCCCGCGGGGTCGTCGGCGGAGATGACGCCGAGAAAGTCGGGCCCGTTGTTGAGCTCGACCGAGTCCGTTTTCTTGGCCCGCCCAACGACCTTCAATTTGTCGTTCTCGAACAGGCGGCGCAGATAATCTTGCAGCACGGGACGTCCAACCGGCACTTTCATCGCGAATGCGAACGACCGGTCGCCATCCTCGTCGTCGACCGTGATCGTTCCGAGCTTGCGCTCGCCGAGCGACACATCCGCCGCCTCGCCCGATTTTGAATTGGGCGCAACCTGAAGGGTCTCCGCGCCAAACGAATGGCGCAGGAACTCACGCAGTTTTACGATCTCGGCTTTGTCCATGGCCTCTCTCCGGCTCGTAGAGCCGCGTGGCGAGGCTTGGCACGAAGAGACGCGGCGTTGCAAGACGTGAAATTGGCGGGAAAGCGCATTTTTCAACAGCGATGGACGGGCGCGGTTTGGGCGCCGCCTCGATCAGCGCCGCTTCCCGCAGCGTCAGCGCCTTACGCTTCGAACGCCTTTTCGGCGAGGATCTGGTTCATGTCGCGAGCAGGCTCGGCGCAGCCCGCTTCGCCGACGATGCGCGCCGGAACGCCGGCGACCGTTTTGTTATGCGGCACCGGATGCAGGACCACCGATCCCGCCGCTACCCGCGCGCAATAGCCGACCTCGATATTGCCGAGAATCTTCGCTCCCGCGCCAATCAGCACGCCATGGCGGATCTTGGGATGCCGGTCGCCGGTCTCCTTGCCGGTGCCTCCAAGGGTCACGCCCTGCAGGATCGAGACGTTGTCCTCGATCACCGTCGTCTCGCCGACGACGAGGCTGGTTGCATGATCGAGAAACACGCCCTTGCCGATGCGGGCCGCGGGGTTGATGTCGACGCCGAAAACGGCCGATGCGATGCTTTGCAGGCTCAGAGCGAAATCTCGCCTGCCGGCCTTCAGAAGCCAATGGGACAGACGATAGGCCTGCAGCGCCTGGAAGCCTTTGAAGTAGAGGAGCGGCTCCATCATCCTCATGCACGCGGGATCGCGATCCGCGACCGCCATGATGTCCGCGTGAAAGGCCTCCCCGATCGACGGGTCGCGCGCAATCGCCTCCTCGAAGGTCTGCCGGATCAGTGCGGCCGGCATGTCGCGATGATCGAGCCGCGAGGCGACACGATGCGAGACTGCCGCTTCAAGCGTATCGTGATTGAGAATGCTAACCGCGAGAAAGAGCCCGAGCTCGGGCTCGCGCCGCGCCGCCTCTTCCGCCTCCTGGCGGATGCGAGCGAAACAACGGATCGGCGCCACCGATCCCGACGACCCTGGCGGTCAAACCTTGCGCCATGACGAACTCCCAAACTCGACCAGCCGAGGGGGCAGTTTACCACAGCGCCCAGCCGACGCGAAGACCAAGGCTGAGCGCTCGCCAACTGCCCCCGTCGCCTAAGTCCAGGAGCCTAGGTTTGGGTGTGCGACCCCTTAGTCGGGGCAATCCGTCGTCTGTCTCGTGACGCTTGCGCCCGTATTGTTGTTTTGGGTCGTCGTGGTGCGTGTATTGCACGGTTCGCCCGGGCCTGGGGCGACCACAACTGGGCGGGGATTAGACGCCGCGCCGCCGATGACGCCGCCTGCGACGCCGCCGACCGCCGCGCCAACCGGGCCGCCTACCACCGCGCCCGCGACTGCGCCGCCGGCCGCGCCCGTCACGGCGCCGTTGCCATCCGCAAAAGCCAGAGTCGGCAGGCCAGCGAAAGCCAGGGCTGAAAGTCCGATGATCATCCCGCGCATCATGTCCTCCTCGATTTCAGTCAGAGATACGAAGAAAACGCGTGGTGGGAGCGATGGTTCCGAGAGTTGGCCGCTGGCTATTTGGGAGAGGAAGCGGAAGCTGCATCGCGCCAAACTCAAACTCGGCCGCTGCTATGGACGGAACAATGGCAGCCGGTTAGTTGTTATGTTCGGCTGTGGTCTGTCCTGCGGGACTGGGACATTTGGATATGCGCCTGCTACTGGCTCTGATCATTATCATTTATCTGGTTGGCGTCGGCGTTGTCCTTTCGCCGATCATTCGCTCCACGTGGAATAGCGACCCCGCCTCCGTTTTAGCGGACCGCGTCGTCCAGGCGCTGCCCGACGCCCTCGCCTGGCCCGTCCGAGCAGTCCATTCCTTCGCCGGCTCGTGATCGGGCAATCATCTACGAGTTCGAGTATCGCCACCGCCCGCGTCCACCCTGCCGAGGCGCGCTCGATCTTGGTCGGGAAGCAACAGACGGAAAAACCGGTCGACGGCAGCGCCTCGAGGTTGTGAAGCTTTTCGATATGGCAATAGCCGATGTGGCGGCCGGCCTTATGCCCCTCCCAGATAAGCGAGGCGTCGCGCGTTTCGGCGTAGCATTTGGCGGTATGGACGAAAGGCGCGTCCCAGCTCCAGCCGTCGGTTCCCGTGACCCGGACGCCCTGTCTTAAGAGATGCAATGTCGCCTCGGCGCCCATTCCGCACCCTGAGGCGACATAATCGGGCCGTCCGTATTTCGCGCCCGCGCTCGTATTGACGAGAACGATGTCGAGCGGCTTCAGCGCGTGGCCGATCCGCTTGAGCTCCTCATCGACGTCGGCTGCAGTCGCGACATAGCCATCGGAAAAGTGACGGAAGTCGAGTTTCACGCCGGGCTGAAAGCACCACTCAAGCGGCACTTCGTCAATCGTCCAGGCCCGCTCGCCCTCATTCATTGTCGGATGGTAATGCCAGGGCGCGTCGAGGTGGGTGCCGTTGTGAGTTGAGAGCGACACGCGTTCGACCGCCCATCCTTGCCCATCCGGCAAGTCCTCCTTCTTAAGGCCCGGGAAAAACGGCAGGATCTGCGGCAAGCTCTGCTGGTGATCGATGTACTCGATCTTGGGGCCGAAGCCGGGCGGGTCCGCAGGGACATCGTTCTGCAGGGGGGCGGAAATATCGATGAAGCGTCGAGCCATATTGTCCTTCCCTGCCCTTTCCTCGCGTCCCAGCCGGAGGCTTTATCGGCTCCGCTTCTCCCGCCGCACGCTGCGCCATACGCTCGCCGCAAGCGTGGCGGGCAAAGCGAGCGCCAGCAAGAGGCCCGCGAGCGAAGACGGCGCCCCGCCGAAAAGCGTGAGCGCGCTGATGACGCCGACAACGCAAAGGATAGCCGCCGCCAGAAGCTCGTCATCGACGAACAGGCCGATCAATTCCTTGACGACCGCGCCAATCATGCGAGCGCGGCCGCGCTTGGCTTGAGAAATGCGACTAGGCCCAAAGCGACGGCCAGGAACAAGGGCGATAAAGGCGAGGATGGCCGCGTCGCCGCCAGGCCAGGCGACGCCAAGGCTCTCGCCGGTCCAGAAGAGACCGAAGGCCGAGAGCATCACTCCGACTGCGAACTTGAGCACATTCTCCGGCACGCCGGCCAGCGGCCGATGGACCGCCGCGCCAATGGCCGCAACCAAAACGCAGGCCGCCAAAGCGCCCACGCTCGCCAGTCCGAGCAGCCCACGCGCGGCGCCGACGGCGATGACGATGAACACGACCTCGACCCCCTCTAAGAGCACCGCCTTGAAAGCCGTCATGCCGGCGATCCAATCTAATCCACGCGCGTGCCGCTTATGGGCTTCGGTCAGTTCGCGCGTCTCGCGCGCAAAGGCGGCGTCCTCGTCATGCAAAGCGATCACCCCGATGGCGCGCAGGATCGCTTTGCGCAGCCAGCGCAACCCGAACAAGAGCAGAAGGACGCCGACGACGAACTGCAAGGCGCGGATCGGAACGGCGCTCATGAGCGGCCCGAGCGCGGCCACGATGAGCGCAAGCGCCGCGAGCGCGGCCGCGGCTCCAATCAGCGCCGGGCGCCAGCCGCGCGCAAGTCCGACGGCGAGCACGATCGTGAGCGCCTCGACCGCCTCAACAAACGATGCGGCGAATGAGGCGCCCGCGACCGAAATGATCGTCGTCAGGTTGGGCATCGCGAGGGCGTCCGATCGGTGAAATGCGCCGCTAGCTCGTGCGCCGAGCCAGCGACAGCCACAAACCCCCGCCGATGAGGACTGTTCCCGAGAGGCGGCCGAGCAATTTGACACGGCTCTGCTTTATGAACCACGCGCGGCCCATGCCGGCCGCAATCGCCCAAGCGCAATCCGAGGCGCCGGCGATCACGACCGACGCGACGCACATCACGGCAAGCTGCGGCCCCGCCGGCAGCTGCGGATCGATGAACTGCGGCAGGAAGGCGGTGAAGAAGACAATCGTCTTCGGATTGGAGAGCGCGACGAGCAAGCCGCGCACGAAGCGGGTGCGGCCGGTCTCCAGGAGCTCATGGCTCTCCTCTCCGGCGTGCCGCCACGCCTGGACGCCAAGCCAAATGAGGTAGGCGGCGCCGGTCCAACGGAGCGCGCTGAACAACAGGTCCGCATGGGCGTGGACCCAGTTCAGTCCGAGCGCAATTCCCCCCAGCAACAAGGCGTTGCCTAGCGTCGTGCCCGCCACCGTGGTCAGCGCGGCGCGCACGCCGCGGGTGGCGCCGGTCGAGATGACAAGCGTGACGATCGGTCCTGGTGCGATGATCAGGACGACCGTGATTAGAAGAAAGGCGGTGAATAGCTCGAAATTCATGGGTGCGTGCTCCGCTCGCGCATCCTTAACCTCAAGGGGCCGTCCAGAACAGCCCGATCGTGAGAGCAAGGCCGATGGCCACGACGCCGAGCTTCAGGAGCTTCTCGTTGACACGTCTCAGCATCAAGGCGCCCGCCCAGCCTCCGAACGAGGCGCCGACCGCGGTGATGATCGCCTGCAGCCAGTGGACGTCCCTGGAAAAGATGAAGATCACAACCGCAGCGGCGTTGACCACGCCGGCGAGGATATTCTTGGCTGCGCCTGCGTTGCGCACCGCCAAACCCATCATGGTCAGCGCGGCCATCATCAAAAGGCCGATGCCGCCGCCGAAATAGCCACCATAAAGGGCGATGAAAAACTGCGCCACGCTCGCGGCGCGAGGCGACAGACGCGTCTCGCCGGAACCCGGAGTTTTTTGAAAGAAACTGCCCCAGGCGAAGAGCGCGGTGGCGAATAGCACCAGCCATGGCACGAGGCGCGCGAACAAAGCCGCTGGCGTCGCAAGGAGGATAAGCGCGCCAAGGCCGCCGCCAACAAGGCTGATGACGAATAACGTCCGCATCGTAAGCCCCGTTGGGCTCGCCGCGTCCGCCCGACCGGTAAAGCCGGTGACGAGCTGAGCGGGAAATAGCGCCACGGTCGAGGTGATGTTAGCCGCGCGCGCGTCCATGCCGGTCAGCATGAGCGACGGAAGGGTGATGAACGAACCACCGCCAGCCAGCGCATTCTGCACCCCCGCCCAGATCGAGGCGATGAAAAGGATGATGAGGGCGGTCATCGCAAGATTCGTGCTAGCACTAGGTCGGGCGCCCGAGGAGAGCGCGGCGAAAGGTTCTACCCTCGCGGTAGAGGAAAAGGAAAACCCTGTCCGGCGGCGCGCTGATGATGCTGCGCTTAATCGCTCGGGCTGGCGCCAACTACGCGAAATCCTGTGCCGCGCGCCTGTGCTCGGCAATCAGGCGATCGAGATCGAGCCCGACCGGCTCTCCGTCCGCCACCCGCCATGTCCCCGCGATCATCACCCGGTCCGCACGATGTGCGCCGCACAGCACCAGCGCGGCGAGCGGGTCATGCGCGCCCGAGAAGCGCGGCTCGTCGAGCTTGAACAGCGCGAGGTCGGCCTCATAGCCCTCCGCGATCCGGCCGATATCCGAACGCCCGAGGCAGCGCGCCGAACCCTCAGTCGCCCAGCGCAGCACATCGCGGTGCGTCACCTTGTCGGCGCCGTAGCGCAGCCGCCCGATCATCAGCGCATGTCGGATGGCCTCCATCATGTTGGAGGAATCGTTGGAGGCCGAGCCGTCGACGCCGAGGCCGAGCGCCGAACCGGCGGCCTCAAGCTCGCAGGTCGGGCAAATTCCGGACGCCAGCACCATGTTCGACGCCGCGCAATGGCAGACGCCGACTTTCGCCTTGCCGAGCCGAGCGATCTCGTCTGCGTTGAAATGGATGCCGTGCGCGAGCCAGACGCGGCTCGACATCCAGCCCGTCTCTTCGAGAAGATCGACCGGCCTCAAGCCATACATCTTGAGGCAGAACTGTTCTTCATCCTCAGTCTCGCAGAGATGCGTGTGAAGCTGGCAGTCGTAGCGCTCGGCAAGCTTCGCGCTCTCGATCATGAGGTCCTTCGAGATCGTGAAAGGCGAACAGGGGGCGAGCGCGACACGAATGTGGGCGCTTGGGGCTGGATCATGGAAGAGCTTCAGCACCCGCTCGCTGTCGGCGAGGATCGTGTCTTCGTCCTGCACGACGCTATCCGGCGGCAGTCCGCCGTCCTTCTCGGAGAGGTTCATCGAGCCGCGCGAGACGGTTAGGCGCATGCCCAACGCGCGCGCCTCCTCGACTTCGATGTCGACCGCGTTCTCAAGGCCCTCGGGATAGAGATAGTGGTGGTCCGCTGCGGTGGTGCAGCCCGAGAGCATAAGCTCGGTCAGCGCGAGCTGAGACGCGAGCCTCAAATGGTTCGGCTTGAGCCGCGCCCAAATCGGATAGAGCGCGACGAGCCAGGGAAACAGCGGCTTGTTGATGGCGGACGGATGAGCGCGGGTCAGCGTCTGGTAGAAATGGTGGTGCGTGTTGACGAGGCCCGGCAGCACGACATGACGCGAAGCGTCGAACGTCGCGTCAATGCGCTCCGGCGTCTCGCCTTGTCCCACCCGCTCGACGATCCGCGTTTCCTCAACGACGAGGCCACGCGCCGCGCCGTCGGCGAAGATCGCCAGCGGGTCCTTGATCCATGTCCGCAACGCCCCCGCCCTCTCTCAGCCGCTTCCCCAATTGGGGATCGGCTGAAGCTCATGTCAACTGCGGGCGGATATCGATCTTAAGGCTTACATTGGCGGGGCGACGCCGTTCGTGCCGACGGCCACAAAGCCCGCCGCAAGCGCGCCATCGTCGCCTTTTTGGGCGGGCACGAAGACGGTTGCGCCCGGCTTAAGATCCGCCTCCGTCGCAGGGCCGAAAGTAACGATCGGGGTGCCGTCGGGGATCGAGATTTTCTTCTCCTTGCCGCCGCTATAGGACAGATCGAGCGTCCGCCCTTCGACGCCCTTGACCGCGTTGGTGACGGTCGCATTGGTCATCGAGCTTTTCGGCTTCAGGTCCCAGGGATAGCTGCCCTCGCCGGTCCCTTTCATCGCAGGCGGAAAGACCAGCACCTCGACCGCCCCGTCTCCGCCCGACGATGTGGGAAGCGAGGCGATGCCGACGAAATCCCCCGGCTTGATGTCGTCCACCGACGCCTTGGCGACGCCCGCAACCTTGAAGCCGGGTTTAAGCGCCACCGTGGCGTTCGGGCCCTCGCGCGTCTTCACCGTCAGCGTGGAGCCATCCAGGCCGACGATGGCGCCGCGCACATGCACCATCTCCGCCGCCTGCACGGAAGATGAGGCCGCGATTCCGAGGAACGCCAGGACGGCGGTGGCGCCGACCAGGCCTTGGGGCAACTTCAGTTTCATTTTCAACTCTCCGCGGTGGTTTATCAAAAATCGATTGTTGCGACGCCCGACGCCATCGATCCGGCCTCGGCCCCTGGGCATCGAGCGATAACGGTCGAAACGCGCAGTTTATTCGAGGTCTGCGACGATTTCATGTTTTTCACCGAGACGATCAAGAAGCAGGGCCATCCTCACCCGCTTCGCAAATGAAGAAACCACTACCGACATTTATCCCCTAAGCTTCCACTTCGCCGATCCGCCCGCGCTGATCACCTCCGCCTGGCTGTCGCGAAGCACCGCCATTTTGGCGACCCCGGTCATCGCCGAACCCGCGTCGAGATTGAGGCGGAATCCGGCGATCTGATCCGCGTGCGAGGCATCGCGACGGGCGTCGTTCGGCGTGTGGCCGTGGACGACGAAAAACCCGCCAAAGCCGTCCATCGGCCGATGCTCGAGGAATGGCCAGCGCACCCAGGCCCAGTGACGATCTTCGTCGAGCCTCTCGAGTGGGATGTTCCACGGAACCGCAAGAAAGGCTTCGAGGTCAACCTCCGGGTTGACGCCCGCGTGGACGAACAGAACCTGGCCGGAGCGCCAGCTCGGCTTCAAGGACGAGAGCCAAGCCAGGACGCGCGGAGGCAGCGACGCGCGCGCCTGACTGAGCAGTTCGGCGAGATCCTTGGGCTGCTCCTTGGTCTTGAGAACCTCCGCGACCGTCCGGTCGCCGCCGTTCGCCATCCAGGTTTCGAATGCGTCGATCGCATCCTCCCAAGGCGTTTCGGAATCGAGCGCGAGTCGCATCATCGTCTCGTGGTTGCCCATGAGCGCGATCGCCTCATCGGCGCCGACGCGCGCCTTCGCAGCCATCGCAAGATCGATCGCGCCCAGACTGTCCGGTCCGCGGTCGACGAGATCGCCAAGAAAGACGATCGCGCGCTTGTCGCGCAGCTTGGGCTCCCGGGCCGCCTCATCGATGAGCGCGGCGAGAAGGTCGCTCCGCCCGTGAATGTCGCCCACGACGAAAATCTCCATCTCCGGGCTCACGCCCAGCGGCAGCGAAAATCCTCGACGCTCAATGGCCACCGACATGGACACAACACCTGGCGCGACTGTACGCCAGGCCAAGCATTGCACGGCCGCGCCCGCGCACGCTAGGATCGCGCCCATGTTCCTTCAGTTTTTCGCCAATCTGCGTCAGTCGCACGTGCCCGCGACGCCGCGCGAGTATCTCGACCTCATGCGCGCGCTTGAAGACGATCTGGCGGAGATGTCGGTCGACGAGTTCTATCGGCTCGCCCGCGCCCTCCTGGTCAAGGACGAGCGCAATCTCGACAGGTTCGACGTCGTTTTCGCCGCCACCTTCAAGGGGGTTCTCAGCGTCGCCGCGGCGGTCGAGGCCAAAGACCTGCCGGAGGAATGGCTGCGCCGAATGATCGAGCGCTATCTCAGTCCCGAGGAGCGGGCTCAGATCGAGAAGCTCGGCTTCGAGAAGCTCATGGAGACGCTGCGGCAGCGCCTCGCCGAGCAGAAGGGCCGCCACCAGGGCGGCTCGAAATGGATCGGCACAGGCGGGACGTCGCCGTTCGGCGCCTATGGCGATCACCCGGAAGGCGTGCGCATCGGCCAGCACGAAGGCCGTCGCGGCGCCGCCGTCAAGGTTTGGGACCGCCGGGACTTCAAGGACTTCGACGGCGACGCGGAGCTCGGGCCGCGCAATATCAAGGTGGCGCTGCGACGGCTCAGGCGATTCGCCCGCGAAGGCATGGCCGAAGAGCTCGATCTGGACGGCACGATCCGGTCGACCGCCGACAAGGGGTATATTGACGTTCAGCTCCGGCCCGAGCGGCGAAACGCGGTCAAGGTGCTCTTATTTCTCGATGTCGGCGGCTCGATGGATTGGCATGTGGAAGCGGCCGAGCAGCTGTTCTCCGCGGCGAAGAGCCAATTCAAGCGGCTCGACCATTTTTATTTCCACAACTGCCTCTACGAGACGCGTGTGGAAGAACAACCGCCGCCGGCACGACGAGCGCGTGGCGACGCGCGATCTTATCAACTCCTACCGCCGCGATTATCGCGTCGTCTTCGTCGGCGACGCTTCAATGAGCCCGCACGAGATCATGACTCCCGGCGGTTCGGTCGAACATCTCAATCCGGAGCCCGGCAGGGTGTGGCTCGAACGTGCGACCCTCGCCTGGCCGCGCATTGTGTGGATCAATCCGACGCCGCCGAGCGCCTGGAATCATTCGCTGTCGACAACGATGATCGCCGAAATCTTTCAGCATCGTATGTACCCGCTGACCCCCGACGGCGTCGAGGCGGCGATGCGGGCGCTCGCCGCCTGACGCTCAAACTTTTGTGATCCCTGCGCGTCGTCATTCCCTCACCACCAGCACGGAACATTGCGCGTGGCGCACGATCGTCTTGGCGTTCGAGCCGAGCAGGTAGTCCGACATCACGGGGCGATGCGAGCCGACAACGATGAGGTCGGCGTCCCATTCGGACGCTTCTTCCAGGAGCTCGTGATAGATTCCACCCGCCCGCGTCGCGGCGCTCTTCCGCTCGGCCGGCAGGTCGACGCTGCCAAGAATCTCGTTTAGCGCCTCCTTGGCCCGCTTCTCCTGCTCGACGTCGAAATCGACGGGCACATATTCCATGAACGTGGCCGGTATGACGGGCTGGACGTTGACCAGCCTCAATTCGCCGCCGCCGGCCTTCGCCAGCTCCACCGCCTCCGTCAGCCCCTTCGGACTTGGCGTCGGCTCGACGAGATCGACCGCGAGAACGATGCGCTTGTACATGGCGACCCTCCCTTATCGTCGAACGCCGTCGCTCAGACTCGTCGCGGCGCCTGAAAGTGGGACCCTCTTTACCGTCTGGCAAGCCTCATGCGGCAAACAGCCGCAAGCCTCGTCTGAATCGCGCCGCGAGCCGGCTGGCTGGCCGCGGCACAAGCGGCGAGGATAGTCATTGTTCCTTCGTCCATGGATCGTTATAAGGCCGCGAAATTGCACACGGAAATAGGGATCGCCAATGAACGACGTGTCCGTTGAACATTATAAACCGTCGGACGACGAACCGTTCATGAACGACCGACAACGAGAGTATTTCCGCCGCAAGCTGATCGCCTGGCGCGAATCGATTCTGGCCGAGAGCCGCGACACGTTGGCCGCGTTGCAGCAGGAAAGCGAAAACCACCCCGATTTCGCGGACCGGGCGTCTTCGGAAACCGATCGGGCGATCGAGCTGCGGGCCCGCGACCGCCAGCGCAAACTGATCGCCAAGATCGAGGCCGCGCTCGCCCGCCTCGACGACGGCTCTTACGGCTATTGCGTCGAGACCGGCGATCCCATCTCGCTTCGTCGCCTTGACGCGCGTCCGATCGCGACTCTTTCGGTCGAGGCGCAGGAGCGCCACGAACGGCGCGAGCGGATTTATCGCGACGAGTGATTGGCTGTCGCAGGTTGGGGCGACTGCCGGCGCGGCCCGCCTCCGCGGCTTCCCCAAGGAAAGATCGTCGGCGCGATTGGCTGGACCTAGAGCGGCACCCGAGCTGAGAGAATCGGGAGGGGATTCCCGAATCGGGTAAGTTCTGATTCAGGCTGTCTGCCGGATCGGAGGCCGGCGGGCATGTCAAAGGCGCTGTCTCTTGATCTTCGGGTTCGGGTTTTGGCGGCGGTTCAGGCCGGGGCGACGCATCGCCAGGCCGCCGAACGGTTTGGCGTCAGCGCCGCCAGCGTGAGCCGCTGGCGCGCGCGTGAACGCGAGCAGGGGGACGCGCGTCCCAAGGCGCTTGGCGGCGACCGCCGGTCGAAGCGCATCGAAGCCTGCGGCGAAGCCGTTCTTTCGGCGCTTGGACCCGACGGCGACGCGACCATAGAGGAAGTGCGCCGCACGCTTGCCGCACAAGGGCTCAGCTTCGGCTTCGGCACGATCCAGCGCTTCTTCGCTCGTCACGCCATCACGCGCAAAAAAAGACCGCGCACGCTTCCGAGCAAAGCCGCCCCGACGTCGCGGAGCAGCGCGAGGCCTGGTTCGAAGGGCAACTCGATCTCGACCCCGAGCGCCTGATCTTCATCGACGAGACCTGGGCCTCCACCAACATGGCGCGCCGTCACGGTCGCGCTCCGCGCGGTCAACGCCTGCGGGTCGGCGTTCCGTACGGACATTGGAAAACCACGACCTTCATTGGAGCCTTGACGCTGCGCGGCTTCATCGCGCCGTTTGTCATCGACGGAGCCGTCGACCGTCTCGCTTTCGAGACTTACGTCGACAAGGTCCTCGTCCCGGAACTGCGCCAGGGCGACGTCGTCATCATGGACAATCTGCCCGGCCACAAAGGGTCGAAAGTGCGTCAGCTGATCGAAGCCGTGGGCGCAAGCCTTCTCTACCTCCCGCCCTACAGTCCCGATTTCAATCCCATCGAAAATGCCTTCGCCAAACTCAAGGCGCTTCTGCGAAAGGCCGCCGAGCGGACCGTCGAAGGCCTCTGGAGCGCCATCGGCCAACTCATCGATCTCATCACCCCGCAGGAAATCCAAAACCTCTTCGCCGCCGCAGGCTACGATGCAGCGTGATCGGATTCTGCTCTAAGGCGCGTCTTCGACGATTATCGACCGCCGCACCCCGGGCGACCTTGCGTCAATCGGGCTTTTCGCGGCCGAGCAGACGCGCCATCTCGGTCTCGAGCGAATCAAGGTCGTCGAAGGGATCGTCGACCTTGGGCGACGGCTTGTCGTTCTTCGCGACGGTCTTCTCCGCCGGCGGGCGGGCCTCGGCTGCTTTTTGCGCCCAGTCGGACGCGGTCGCCTGCGGCGCCTTCGGCGCAGGCCGCGCTTGAGCCGAGGGCGCGCCGGCCGAGGGAACGGCGTTCGCGGCTGACGTGGCGGGCGGCTCCGGTTTCACCGGCGCGGCGGCCGGCTCCGCGCGGCGCGGCGGCCCGGGCGCGACGGGAGACGGGGGATTGCCCGGGCCTCGCGCGGGCGCCGATTCCGGAGCGCGAGCCGGGGCCCCGCGATTCGAGGAGGGGTTGGCGGGAACGATCGGCGGGGGCATCGCCGCGCGCGGTTGAGGGGGACGCGGCTCGGCCTGACGCGACGGCGGATTTGCGGGCGCGGGTCGAGCCGGCTCCGCGGCTTGCGCCGGCGGCGGCGCGGCGGGGGCTTGGCGGGCGAGCTCGGGCGTAGAGGATTGAACGGGCATCGGCGCCGGGGCGGCGACGGAAGCGGTCGGCTGCGCCGGCGCGGCGGCCTTCGGGATCGATGGAGCCGCGATCGGCGCGACTGGAGCCGGCGCAGCCGGAACCGGCGCTGGCGGAGAAGTCGGAACCGGCGCCGGCGGCGACGCCGGAGCCTTGGCGGCGACTTTCGCCGGAGCCTCCGGAGCCGCTGGCCCGGTGACCGCGGCGCCTTCGGTTCGCCGCGCTGGCGTGGCCGGCACGAGGAGAGGCGAGACCTGGCTCGTCTCGCGCGCCGGGACCGCCGCGCGATTGATCTGCGAACTCGAGCAGAACGTCGTTCGGTCCGCCGATCATGACCAGATGTTCGATATTGTCGCGTCGGACGAGCACCAGCTGCCGCTGCCCGTCGAGGCTGAAGGCGTCGACCAGGCCCAGCCGCGGCTGACGGGTCCGTCCGCCGGGAACGCGCAGCCGATGAGCGAAGGTCAGCCTGTAGAAGATCGCGAGCACGATAAGGGCGGCAATGCCGCAAGTCGCGAGGAATCCGATCTGGAGGACCCGGTTGTCCGCGAACGGAAGCTCATTCAGCCACTGCATGCCCAATCCAACACTTCCGCCGCCAAACGCTTAAACAAACCGCTCGTCCAATTCGCCAACCGAACGATGGTTTAGCCTGCGCCCGAGAAGCATGACCGGGCGCGGCCCAGAGACCCCGGCCTGGCGCGCCGCCTGCGCGCGTCCCGAATCTCATCAGCGCGCGATGTCACATTTCATAACAAAATGCGACCCCGTTGAAAACTGCGGCGTTCACCGCACTTTCGCCCAGGTTGAACGGCCTGCCGCCAAGACATGGCGCATAGCCCATGATAGCACAGGGCTCAGCCGCAACTCGGCGCGCTCGGGTTCATCCATGTCGACGGCCATGTCCTTGGGGGTAATGATCCTCAAATGAAATCTCCGCCGCCCCCGCCGGTGGACAGAATCGAGCGAACGGTCAATCCGGTCGCACTAGCGATCCTCCTCGTCTGTCTCGCCGGCGCGCTTCTGGCCGTGTGGCTCGCGCCGAACGCCATCGGGGCGACGCTAATGACCTGGATGATTGTCATCCTCGCGGTCTGCGGCGCTTTCGGGTTGCTGCTTTACGCCTTCGGCTTGCTGCAACTGCCGACCCGGGCGGCGCGCTTCGACACCACCAAGGCGATCGCCAACTCCAATCCGGACGGGGTCCTCGTCACCGACCGTGAATCGCGGATCGTCTACGCCAACGACGCTTATCGCGCGCTTTCGGGCGCCGCCGCGGCAAACGATCTGCGCCCGATCGAACGCCTGTTCACCGGCTCGCCGGACGTCTCGGAATCCGTCTATCGGCTGTCGCAGGCGGCGAAATCCGGCGGGCGCGCGAGCGAGGAGCTTCGTCTTTCGCCGTCGCCGAGTGGCGAGGGCGAGGTGGCCTGGTACCGCATTCGCGTCCGTCCGCTCGAGGGCCTCGCGAAAAACGGCATGATGGTGTGGACGGTCTCGGACGAGACGCGGGACCACGACCGGCATGAGACCTTTTTCCAGGATCTTCAGCATGCGATCGACTATCTCGACCATGCGCCGGCGGGCTTTTTCTCCGCCGAGCCCGACGGATCGATCGCGCATATGAACGCCACCTTGGCGGGCTGGCTCGATTATGATCTCGCCCAGTTCAGCGCTGGCCGGCTCAAGATCGACGACATCGTCGCCGGAGACGGCGGCGCGATGCTCGCGATAATATCTGGCCCGCCGGGCGAAGTGACGACGCAGCAATTCGACGTTGACCTCAAGCCTCGCCAAGGCCGGCTGCTCCCGGCCCGCATTCTGCACAAGGTCGCCTTCTCTGGCGATGGAACGCCGGGCCCGTCCCGCTCCTTGGTGATCAATCGCGCCCACGGCGACATCAAAGGCGAAGATCTGCGTGCGGCGGAAGTGCGCTTCGCCCGCATTTTCAATTCGACCCCGGTTGCGATCGCGGCCGTGGACGCCGCGGGCGCGGTGCTGCGTCCCAACGCCGCGTTTGCTCGCCTCGCCCAAGCCGCAGCCAAGAGCGAGGCCGGAAAGGGACGTCTGTCGATTTTCGACCTTGTCGCCGAGCGCGATCATGGCCCCTTGAGCGCATCGATAGAGGCCGCCGCGCAGGGCAAGGGCGAGATCGCGCCCCTCGACGTCTCGCTCGAGGGGGCGGGGCCTCAGCGTTCGGCGCGGCTCTTCGTCTCGGCCGCCGATCCGCGCAGCGACGAGGGCGCAAGCGCGACCATCTTCGCCCTCGACACTACCGAGCAGCGCACCCTGCAGGAGAACCTGGTGCAAAGCCAGAAGATGCAGGCGATCGGCCAGCTCGCCGGGGGCGTCGCGCACGACTTCAACAACGTCTTAACCGCGATCATCGGCTATTCCGATCTCCTGCTCGCCAATCACCGCCCGACTGACCCGTCCTTCCAGGACATCATGCAGATCAAGCAGAACGCCAATCGGGCGGCGGGGCTGGTCAGGCAATTGCTCGCCTTTTCGCGCCGGCAGACGCTGCGCCCCCAGACGCTGCAGCTCAACGACGTGCTGTCGGAATTGCAGATGCTCCTTCGGCGACTGGTCGGCGAGCAGATCCAGCTCGACGTCGTCTACGGGCGCGACTTGTGGGAGGTGAAAGCGGACCTCAACCAGTTCGAGCAAGTCATAGTCAATCTTGTCGTCAACGCGCGCGACGCCATCCGCGACGGCGGCAAGATCACGCTGCGCACGCGCAACCTGCCCGCCACCGAATGCGGCGACTTGAATGAAGTCGATGTCGCGCCCGCCGATTACGTGCTGGTCGAGGTCGAGGATACGGGTCACGGGATTCCGCCCGAGGTCCGGGCCAAGATCTTCGAGCCGTTCTTCACCACCAAGGAGGTCGGCAAGGGTACGGGCCTCGGTCTGTCGATGGTCTACGGCATCATCAAGCAGACCGGCGGATATGTGTTCTGCTTGAGCGAGCCCGGCGCCGGCGCGACGTTCCGCATTCTGCTTCCCCGGCGCGTGGGCGACGAGGTCGAGGAGCCGGTGAAGACGGAGGCCGTAAAGCCCTCGGCGGATCTGACCGGCCGGGGCGCGATCCTGTTGGTCGAGGACGAAGAGGCGGTGCGCGCTTTCGCCTCCCGCGCTCTCGCCTCGCGCGGCTATACGGTGCTGGAGGCGGAGACGGGCCTCGACGCCTTGCGTGTCGCCGAGGAGGCAAGTGAGCCGATCGACCTCATCGTTTCGGACGTCATCATGCCGGAAATGGATGGGCCGACCATGCTGACCGAACTGCGCAAGCGCGGCTCGACGGCCAAGGTCATTTTCGTCTCGGGTTATGCCGACGACGCATTCGCGCGCAATCTGCCGGAGGGCCAGGACTTCGTCTTCCTGCCCAAACCTTTCTCGCTCAAGCAGCTGATCGAGACCGTCAAGAGCCTGATGAATTGACGAGACCGTCCAGCCTTGCGAGGCTACAAGCGCGCTGAAACAATCGCGAGGAGCGAAGCGACGTAGCGATCCAGCTGGCCTAGGCGCCCGACGTTCCCCTGGATTGCTTCGCTTCGCTCGCAATGACGATCGCGGTTCACCCAAATCTAATTTGCTGTGATCCCTGGAGCATAAAGTCGATGCGTTTTGAAGGAACGGCCAGCTATGTGGCCGGCGACGAACTGAAGACTGCGGTCAACGCCGCAATCGCGCTCGAGCGGCCGCTGCTCGTCAAGGGCGAACCCGGAACCGGCAAGACGCTGCTCGCCCAGGAGATCGCCGGCGCGCTCCAAGCCCCCTTCATCGCCTGGCACGTCAAATCGACCACGCGCGCCCAGCAGGGCCTCTATGAATATGACGCCGTCTCGCGCCTGCGCGATTCGCAGCTCGGCGACCCGCGCGTATCCGAGATCGCCAACTACATCCGCCGCGGCAAATTGTGGGAGGCGTTCGTCTCGGCCGAACGCCCGGTGCTGCTGATCGACGAGATCGACAAGGCGGACATCGAGTTCCCGAACGATCTGCTCGCTTGAGCTCGACCAGATGGAGTTCCACGTCTATGAGACCGGCGAGACGGTCAAGGCCCGCTTGCGGCCCATCGTCATCATCACCTCCAACAACGAGAAGGAGCTGCCCGACGCTTTCCTGCGCCGCTGCTTCTTTCACTACATCCGCTTTCCCGACGCCGAGACGATGCGCAGAATCGTCGAATCGCACTATCCGTCGATCAAGCCGCGCCTGGTGGAAGAGGCTATGCGGTCGTTCTTCACCCTGCGCGAGACTCCCGGACTGAAAAAGAAGCCGACAACGTCCGAGCTGCTCGACTGGCTCAAGCTTCTGCTCAATGAGGACATCGCGCCCGAAACCTTGCGCGAGCGCGACGCCAAGAAACTGATCCCGCCGCTGCATGGCGCATTGCTCAAGAACGAGCAGGACGTGCATCTGTTCGAGAAGCTCGCATTCTTGAGCAGGCGCGAGCGGTAGAGCGCTCCGCCTTTCACCTTGAAGGGATCACAGTTTCGCCAGCCCACTCTGGTACGCGGCGGCGATGCGCGCCAAGTCGGTTCTCATCTCCGGCGCCGGGATCGCTGGACCGACGCTCGCCTTCTGGCTCAACGCCGCCGGTTTCAAAACCACGATCGTCGAACGCGCGCCACGCTTACGCGCCGGCGGATATGTGATCGACTTCTGGGGCCGCGGCTACGACATCGCCGAGCGCATGGGGCTAGCGAACGAGCTTAAGCACGTCGGCTACAGCATGCGCGAGATGCGGATTGTCGACGCCCGGGGCGAACGCATAACCGGATTTGGGACGCGCGTCTTCCGCGAGCTGACCGGCGGGCGGTTCGTCACGCTGGCGCGCGCCGATCTCGCCCGGCTGCTGTTCGAGACGATCAAGGGCCGGACAGAAGTCCTGTTCGGCGACGAGATTATCGGCCTGGGAGAGCGGCCCGACGACGTGTGGGCGCAGTTTGGACACGCGGGCGCGCGCTCCTTTGACCTTGTCGTCGGCGCGGACGGTCTGCATTCGAATGTCCGCAGGCTCGCCTTCGGGCCGCAGCAGCAGTTCGAAAAGGACCTTGGCTACGTCGTCGCGGCGTTCGAGACGCAAGGGTATCGGCCGCGCGACGAGGACGTTTATGTCCTTTACAGCGAGCCCGGCCAGATGCTGGCGCGCTTTGCCCTGCATGACGACCGAACGCTCTTCCTATTCGTCTTCACCCACGATCACAATTCTTCGCCGACCATGCCTGACCTCGCGGCGCAGAAAGCGATGCTGCGCGAGCAATTCGGCCGCGGCGGGTGGGAATGCGGCCAAATTCTCCCCTGTCTCGATCGCGCGGAGGACCTCTATTTCGATCCGGTCGCGCAAATCAAAATGCCTTCATGGTCGCGCGGCCGCGTTGCCCTCGTCGGAGACGCCGCCTTTTGTGTTTCCCTGATGGCCGGCCAAGGCACTGCCCTCGCAATGACCGCGGCATACGTGCTCGCGGGCGAGCTTGCCAAAACCGGCGGACAACACGTCGAAGCGTTCAATCGCTACGAGACGCTCCTGCGCGCGTTCATCGAACTCAAAGCAGAAGGGCGCGGAGCGTTTCTCCGGCGCCTTTGCGCCAAGAACCCGGTTTGGACTGTTCGTACGCAATTCCGTGATCAGGGCCTGCACCGTTCCGGGACTGGCAAAACTCGCATTGAGCCGCGACATTACGGATAGGCTTCAGCTTCCGGACTATTCTTGGCCGGCGCTTACGCCGGCCGCGGCCGTAGAAATTTGAGCCTGTTGACCAGCGCTCGCCCGGCGCCTGTTCCAGTGATATGCATAGCGGGGGGAACAGATCGCTGTGACACTCGGTCCTGGCATTTTCTATAAGTCACGAAGTAAGCGCGCACTCGCTTATGAGCGATACCGTTTGGACGGAGAGTCTGTCGTGTGTGAGCGCGTTACTCCTAATGCGCGTTCGTCCGTCGCCCCGCAGGTGAAGTTTCTACAGTCTTGGACGGTTGACGAGTTCGCCTCCGCCAATGTGCCACCTCCCGCCAAGACATCGTTTCAGGAATTTTTGCGAGAGAAACACAAGCGCTGAGCGCAAGAAGCGCCTGTCATCGGCGAAGCCGTCAAGGTCATTTCTCGGAAGAACGTCAAAGGTCATGCGCCCCGACGGCCTACCCAACGCCGCTTGCCAATGCTTGAACGCTCGCGCAATCTTCGCCCATGCGCCGGTTGTTTCTCATTCGTCACGCCAAGGCTGAGCCCTCCGTCGGGCGCGACGATTACGCACGCAAGCTGACCGAGCGCGGGCGCGCGGACGCGAGGCGGGTCGCCAAGGCGCTGGCTGCCCGCCACTTTCTTCCGGATGTTCTGATCCATTCTGGCGCAGCGCGCGCCAAGGAGACGGCGGAGATTTTCGTCGCCGCCTGGCGAGATGAGGTCGAGTTGCAGGAACAGGCCTGGCTCTACGACGCGAGCGTTACCACGCTCTTCGACCACACGCGCGCGCTTGGCCACGAGCACAAACGCGTCGGATTGGTCGGGCACAATCCCGGGCTTGGCGAACTGGCGACCGCGCTGACCGGCTCGGGCGCCGAGCCTGAAGTGCAACTCGTCGCCGCGAAATATCCGACCGGCGCGGTCGCGGTCCTCGACTTCTCCATTCAGCGGTGGGAGGAGGTCGCGCCTAAGGCTGCGATGCTGGCGCTTTACCTCACGCCCGCGGAGCTCGAGGCGGACGCGGATTAAAAGCGCGCTGCGGTTGGACGGAATGCTGGCCGCGAGGAGGCCCCCTCGTGGGGTTGAAAGACGTCCGTTATTGACGGGCTGTCGGACATGCCGGAATCCGCCTCGGGCACTCGTTGTCCTGAGGCCAAAACGAAATGGTTGGGCGCTGATGATGTTCCGCACTGTCCAAACGGGCAGGCGCCGCCTAAATAGGCTCCCCGGTTTGGCGCGGATTTTTTCTTGTCAGGTTTCAGCGATTTCCTGTTCGAGGCGGAGCTCGTCGCCCGATCGATCAGCGACTATTTCTCCGGCGTCCCTCTACGCCTCGGCGTGACCGGACTGTCGCGTTCCGGCAAGACAGTGTTCCTGACCGCCCTCGTAAACAACCTCATCGCCGGTGCGCGCCTGCCGGTGCTGGCCGCCTCTGCCGAGGGCCGCATCATCCGGGCGCGGCTCGAGCCGCAACCGGACGACGCGGTGCCGCGCTTCGCCTACGAGGAGCATCTAAAAAGCCTCTCGGGACCCGACCGCCGCTGGCCGCAGTCGACCAGCCGCATCGCCCAGCTCAGACTCACGATCGAGTTCGAAAGCGCTTCCGGCTGGGGCGCGCGGCGCTCGACCCTCACCGTCGACATCGTCGACTATCCGGGCGAATGGCTGCTCGACCTCCCGCTCCTCGACAAGAGCTACTCGACATGGTCGCGCGAGACTTTGGCGGCGAGTGAGACGCCGGCGCGCGCGCCGCTCGCGGAACAATGGCGCGCAGCAATGGTCGGCCTCGACCCGGGGGCTTCAGCCGACGAGGACACGGCCAGGCGCATCGCCGAATTGTTCACCGCTTATCTCAAGCGTGCGCGCGACGATGTCTATGCGCTCTCGACTTTGCCGCCCGGCCGGTTCCTGATGCCCGGCGATCTCGCGGGCTCGCCGGCGCTGACCTTCGCGCCGATCCCCCTTAACGATGATGCAGCGATCGCGCCCGGTTCGCTGGCGGCAATGATGGCGCGCCGCTACGAGGCCTACAAGGAGCACGTAGCAAGACCCTTCTTTCGCGACCATTTCGCCCGGCTCGACCGGCAGATCGTGCTCGTCGACGCGCTCTCGGCGCTTAATTCCGGGCCGGCGGCGCTCAAGGATCTCGAGAACGCGCTGACCGAGGTCATGCGCGCCTTCCGCGCCGGGCGCTCGTCGTATTTCGCGTCGATCTTCCGTCCTCGCATCGATCGGATTCTCTTTGCCGCGACCAAGGCCGACCACCTGCATCATAAAAGCCACGACCGGTTGGAGGCGATCCTACGCGCGCTCACGGCGAAAGCGATCGCGCGCGCGGAAGGGGTCGGCGCGGAGATCGACGTCATTGCGTTGGCTGCGATCCGCGCCACTCGCGAGGCTGAGATCAGGACCGGCGCCGAGACGCTCGACGCGATCATCGGGGTGCCCGAGAAGGGCGAGACGATCGGGGGACAAACCTTCGACGGCGTGGCGGAAGCCGCCGTCTTTCCGGGTGAATTGCCGGCTGATCCGAATACAATTTTTGCGGGCGACGCGATCGCCCTGCCCGAAGCCGACAACGACTGGCGGTTCGTGCGCTTCCGCCCGCCATTGACCCAGCGCGGCGAACCCGCTCCGCAGATCCGGCTCGACCGGGCGCTGCAGTTCCTGATCGGGGATCGTCTCGCGTGAATCCGCGTCCGCCGCGCCCGCGCGCTTTTCGCCTCGACGATCGACGCGTGGCCGTCGACGACCAGCCTGCGTCCCTTCTCCCAGAAGCGATCATCAGCTCGCAGAATGATCCGATTCCTGCCGCAGCGCCCGCGCCGATCGACGAGGCGGAGCTCGAGGTCGAGGCCGCGCAACGATCCGGCCTCATCGTCCGCTCGGGCGTCACGCTCGCTGGGCTAGCCTGGACGGGCCTTGGCGGTCTCGTCTCCCTTGCGGTCGGGTTATGGGCGACGAACCTCATCGAGGGGCTGTTCGCCAGGGCGGAATCGCTCGGGATACTCGGAGTCGTGTTCGGCCTCGTGTTCGTCGTCGGCCTCATCGGCGTCGCGGCGCGCGAGATCATCGCCGTCGGGCGGCAGACGCGGATCGCGGAAATGCACGTCGCCCTGGCCAAGGCGCGCGCGGCTGACGATCGCGTCGCGGCTCGCCGCCTCGTCGGCCAGCTGGTCGCGCTCTACCGCAACCGGCCGGAGACGGCGCGAGCGCGGGCTGAGGTCGAGGATGCGGTGCGGGCGATCATCGACGGGCGCGACCTCATCGACGTCGCCGAACGCGCGCTCATGAGGACCCTCGACCAGAGGGCGGAAAGCGAGATCGCCGCCGCGGCCAAACGCGTGTCGCTCGTGACCGCAATCAGCCCGCGCGCGATTCTCGACGTCGTGTTCGTCATCGCCCAGATCGTGCGGCTCGTGCGGCGCATCGCCGAAATCTACGGCGGACGGCCGGGCCTCTTGGGCCTCATCAAGCTCGCGCGCTCGATCGGCGCCCATATCGCCATCACCGGCGGCATGGCGGTCGGCGACAGCCTCTTGCAGCAGCTCGTCGGCCACGGCATCGCCTCCCGCATCTCCGCCCGCATGGGCGAGGGCGTGCTCAATGGCCTGCTCACCGCGCGCGTCGGGCTCTCCGCGCTTGCCGTCTGCCGGCCCATGCCCTTTTCGGTCGACAAGGCCCCGGGCGTCTCGGAAGTCGCGCCGTTCTTGTTCAGCAAGGGGGAGCAGTCTTCTTCCAGCGGGGAGAAGATCCGGGGTTGAGGGCGAAGGCAACCGGTCGAGCCCATGCTATGTGCTCATCGCTCAGCTGAGCCACGGTATCTGCCAGTCAGACTTCAGCCGCTCAAAGACAGGATGGCCCTTCTCATCAACCACGCGCAGGCCGACCGCTGACGCGGGCCAAGAAATGTCGACCACGGCGAGAATTGCCGCAGATTGGTCGACGACCTCGATTTCGGTCTCATCCAATACGTCCAAGCCATGATCGGCAGCGACCTCAAAATAGCGCAGATGGAAGTGCCGCAGCGTCGGGCGGGAGCTTCGCGGCGCCCCTTCGATCTCGCCGCTATCGCCGTTTCGTGACTTCGTCGGGCTGGGGCGCAGCATCCGATCCGCGCTCAGCGGCTTCGGATTTGCTAAATCGAGGCGGGTGTGTTCGCGGATGTGGTCATCGATGATCCGCGCGACCAGTTCCCAATACCCGGCAATTCCCGCAGTGCGTGCGATCCGTTGGCGTTGCCGGGCATATGAGTAGGCCCCACGGGGCCCTCGGGCGATCAATTCGCGGGCTCGAACGGCCGGATCGATAAAAGTTTCAGCGCCCAGCGCGACTTTCGCCTCGCTGTCCGTTGATATGAACTCCCGCGGCGAACCGGGCGGCGCGGCGGTCCGCTTTGCGCGTGACCGAAATAGCTCCTCTGGAACGGGCATGTTACACCCCGCTGCTTACGCGCCCCCGATGCACCGCCTCGTCTCAACGAAATTGAGGAACCCTCAGCCTGTGGATGGGCGCGAATGTGGTTAAACTTGCCGCCAGCCGTTATGTTCCGCCGCGTATAAGAAAAAAGCGAGCCTTCCCCGCGCTATTCCGCCGATTGCGATGCGGACGGCCTTCTCGAATGCGGCAGACATTCGAGATAAGCGAGACGAAAACGAAAGATTGTGTCTTCAGCGGCTATCGACGTGGGCGCCCGTTCGCACTGGCTTGCGGTTCGCCAGGATCTCTAGCGCGCGAGGGCGTGCGCGACGGTCGCGTTAATCCACCGGCTCGAGCCCCTGCGGCCCCAACGCTCGCCAGCACGCCGGTGTGGACGTCGAACCAATAGCCCTGCAGGGCAAGTCGATTGGTGGCGACCGCGTCGGCGATCCACGGGAAGGTCATGAGATTGGCGAGCGAGAGACGCACCACCTCGGCTTCGATCCGCTCGAGGCGTCCGTCCGGCTTGTCGCCCGCCGCGAGCAGCGCCGGCTTGCCGATCTCGACCCATGTCGCGATGAAATCCTGCGCCTGCGGCGGCGGCCCATAGGCCATCGCCTTCACGCCCCCGCACTGCCCGTGCCCCAGCACCACCAGCCGCGGAACCTTGAGCACCTTGACGCCGAATTCGAGCGCCGCGCTCGTTCCATGATGGCCAGGATCGGGGCTGTAGGGCGGGACGAGCGCCGCGACATTGCGCACGACGAAGAGTTCGCCGGGCACCGCCCCGAAGATCATCTGCGGGTCGACCCGGGAATCCGAGCAGGCGATGACCATCGCCTCCGGGCTCTGTCCCCAATGGGCCAGCGCCTCATAACGCGCCCGCTCTCCCGGCCAGACTTCGGCGCGAAACCGACGATAGCCTTCGATCAACGGATCCATGGAATTGGCCTCGCGGCGGACGGCGAAAAATGCTGCATTGCGATAGGGCGCCGCCGCGCAGGGCGCAAGGAACCTGCGGCGCGCGCTTAACTCGAAATAGGGGCGCCCCGCACATTTGGGTTGACGGAAGAAGTCCGGGACGGCAGAGAAGCACCCGGCCCTCCCGGCGACACGGAGGGGAATGCGCGCCTCGGGTCTTGCGCGGCCCGCCGTCTCCCAGCGACAAGGGACGAAATCGTTCCGTCGCGTCAATAACATGTGAACTGTCTGGTCTCGCTCCGCAGGGCATGACGCCATGAAACACGCAATGCTTTCGCTGGATTATTTTGCTCTCGCCAAAGAGGCGAAAGCCCTCAACATTTCGGGCGCGGCAAAGGTCGTCCGCGTTGCCCTCCTGGCGGACTGCGCGACGCAGCATCTGGCTGATATCATGCGCGCCATCGCCGCTCGAAACAACGTACAGGCGGAGGTATACGAGGGGAACTACGACGGCGTCGACCTCGAGATCCTCGATCCGAATTCCGCTTTATACGCCTTCAACCCGCAATATGTGGTCATCCTCCTGTCGGGCGAAAAGCTGAAGGCGCATCTCTACGCCGGCGGCGACCGGCGCTCGTTCGCCGACGAGACGATCGGCCGGCTGGAAAATTTGTGGAGCGCATTCCGAGCCCAAAGTCAGGCGACGATCATTCAGAGCACGTTCGTGCTGCCGAGCGAGCGCGCCTTCGGCAACTATGAGCTGAAGGTCGCCGATTCCGTTGGCTCAATCTTCACTGAGATCAACTATCGGTTGGCCGTCAAGGCGCGGGAGACGAAGAACGTCCTCTTGAACGACGTCGATTTCCTCGCCGCCTCAGTCGGCCGGACGCTCTGGTTCGACGCCCGGATGTGGAACATGGCGAAGACGCCTTGCCGTCTCGAGCACCTTCCGCTTCTCGCCCAATCGCTGCTCGACACGGTGCTCGCGGCCTCGGGCATGTTCGCCAAATGTGTGGTCCTCGACCTGGACAACACGCTGTGGGGCGGCGTCATCGGTGATGACGGCCTCGAGGGGATCGCGCTCGGAGAGTTCGACGAGGGCGAGGCGTTCGTCGGGTTCCAGACATTCATTCGCGAGCTGAAGCGGCGCGGAATCATTCTAGCGGTGGTGAGCAAGAACGAGCACGCCAACGCCGTGCTGCCGTTTCGCGAGCATCCCCACATGGTGCTCAAGGAAGCGGACATCTCGGTTTTCGTCGCCAATTGGGACAACAAGGCCGACAACATCCGGCTGGTCCAGAAGACGTTGAATATCGGCTTCGATTCGCTCGTCTTTCTCGATGACAACGCCTTCGAGCGCAACATCGTGCGCCAGTTCCTGCCTGACGTCGTCGTGCCGGACTTGCCCGAGGACCCGTCCTTGTATCTCGAGACTCTCGCCGGTCTGAACCTGTTCGAGACGGCGTCGTTCTCCGAAGCCGACTTGCAGCGGGCGGAGCAATATCGGGAGGAAGCCCAGCGCGAGCTCACCAAGACGCACTTCACCAATATCAACGATTATCTCATTTCGCTCGGCATGGAGATCCGGCTCGAGCGGTTCAACGCCTTCAACCTGCCGCGCATCGCCCAACTGATCCAGCGCAGCAACCAGTTCAATCTGATGACGCGCCGTTACGGCGAGGCGGCGTGCGAAGCGATGATGAGCGATCCTTCCGTTGCGCCGCTCACGGCGAAGCTCGCCGACAAGTTCGGCGATTACGGCCTGATTTCCGTCGTCATCCTTAAAAGCGCCGGGAGCGATCTCGAAATCGACGAATATCTAATGAGCTGCCGGGTTTTGCAGCGCGGCGTCGAAAACTTCACCATGAACAGCATCTTTTCCTACGCCGCGCGGCTCGGCGCAAAACGGGTTACCGGCCATTATCTTCCCACCAAAAAGAACGACATGGTCAAGGACTTCTTCAAGAGCTTCGGCTTCGAGAAGATCGCGGACAGCGAGGGCGGCGCTTCACAATGGGCGCTCGCGGTTGAGGCCTACCAGCCGCGCGAAACCTTCATGACGCCAGTCGTCAACGAGCTGTAGGGGGATTGTGAATGGAAACGAATGACATCGTGTCGCGCTTGACGCCCATATTTCGTGACGTCTTCAACGACGACGCCCTGGTGGTCAAAGAGAGCATGACCGCGGCCGACGTCCCGTCTTGGGACTCGCTTTCCAACATCAACATGATCATTGCGGTGGAGAAAGCGTTCAGCGTCAAGTTCAGCATCAAGGATGTCCGCAATCTCAAAAACGTCGGCGAGCTGCTCGATCTGATCAAGAGGAAGGCGGCCTAGGTGAGTTTCACCTCGCCCCTGATCTACGTCGCCCTTGTTCCCGCGGTGACGGTTTTCTATCTGCTCCCGGGCCGCTGGCGGGCGATTTATCTCCTGGCGCTCTCTTACGCTTTTTACGCTCTTTCAAGCCGAATTTATCTCCTGTTGCTCATCGTCGCTTCGGCCGCAGTCTATGCGCTGGGCCTCGCCATTGCGAAAAGTTCGAGCGAACGCGCGAAGCAGGCCTATATGGCGGTCGGCGTCGCCGCGGTGGTCGCCGTCATCGTGGCGTTCAAGGCGGCGGGCGCGTGGCGTGGTCTGCTGTTGCCGCTCGGGGTCTCGTATTATTCGTTCAAGCTGATCTCCTACCTCATCGAAGTTTATTGGGACGACGAAGCGGTCGAGCGCGACCCCATCGTGTTCTTCCTCTTTCCAGCCTTCTTTCCGCAGATCGTCAGCGGTCCGATTCAGCGGCCGGAGCCGTTCTTCACCCAGATGCGCGACATCATGGCGAGACGGATCGACGCCGACCAGGTTGAAACCGGAATTCGGTTCATACTTGGCGGACTGATGCTGAAGATGCTGGTCGGCGACCGCCTCGCAGGCTTCATCGACATCATCGACAGATCGCACGCGGACTATTCCTACTGGGTCATGTTGACGACGGTCGCCTGCTACACGCTGCAGCTCTATGCGGACTTCGCTGGCTACACCAACATCGCGCTTGGCATTGGCAAGCTGTTCGGCGTCGAGGGTCCGCCCAACTTCAATGCGCCGTTCGCGGCGGTCAACATTCAGGAAATGTGGCGCCGCTGGCATATGAGTTTGACCCTGTGGCTGACCGACTACCTGTTCACGCCCCTATCGATGTCGCTTAGGGATTATGGCCAGGCCGGATTGATCGGCGCCATCTGCCTCAACATGATCATCATCGGCCTTTGGCATGGCTTCACGCTGAACTATCTCATCTTCGGCATTCTTCACGCTATCTTTCTCAGCGTGACTGTGTTGATCCTTGGCGAGCGCGTCCGGCGCAAGCGCGCCGCTCGGAAGGCCCAAGCAAAGCAAAGCCCTAGCTGGGGGCCGCCCGCCCTTCTTCTCAGCGTTCTCGGAGCCGCGCTGACCTTTGCGCTGATGAGCTTTTCGCAGATCTTTTTCCATTCCGAGACGTTTGGCGAGGCCGTTTCCATACTCGCGCAGGTCGTCGGAGTTGCGCCGAGCGGGCCGACAGGATGGTCAGACATGCCGGCCTATCTCAGTGTTCCCGCCTGGATCTGCATGGCCATCGCGCTTTATGTCGGCGCGGGGACGCCCGGCGTCCGGGCGCTTAGTCGACCGGTTGGAAAGATTGCTCCGCAATGGCTACAGTACGGCGTTTGCTTGTCCCTGCTCATGCTCCTGTCGACCACGGGGAGCGGGCGTTTCATATACGGTCAATTCTGACGCCAACCGTCTTAAGCCCTCGTTTTGAGGGCTAGGCTTTTTCAGACTGCGCCCGTCAAGCGGCCAAAAGAGGACAGGATGTCAACCGGCAACCGGAAAGACGACAGCGCCGTCGGTCTCTTCCATTGGCAGCGAGACCGCTGAAGCATGACCGCGCAGGCGAACTCGACGGCGACGCGAGCGGAATCGGACCCTCTAGTCCTCAATAGCGCGGCAAGCGCTCCGAAGCGAAGAGCGACCGTGGGTAAGCTTGTTTTCACGATCCTAGCGGCGCTTGGCGTGACGGTGGCGATCATCGGCGCAGTCTGCCTTCTGCCCGAGAACACCTACCAGCTTTGGAAGAGCATAGACAGTGACTATGGTCGGATGCGCTGGATTTACGAGCGAATCCACTACGATCCGCGGCCAATTGATGTCGTGATCCTCGGCTCTTCCCGCTCGCAGATCGGCTTCAGCGCCGGCTTAATTGAGCGGCAGCTTGCCGAGCACGGCAAACACGCAAATGTCGTCAACTTTGGCATATTTAATCTCGGCCGCAACCTACAATGGCTTATCCTGCGCGAGATCTACAAGGTGAAATCTCCGAAGGTGATCGTGCTCGAGGTCGACGATCCGGCCTACCCATTCGGCCATGAACTCTTCAAGGACGTCGCCCCCGCGGACGCCCTCGTCTCCGCTCCTAAACGGGCCTATCACCAATACTTTGACGACCTCAGCTATCTGCCCGCCCGCAAGCTAAGGCTCTTCGGCGCCAACCTCTTCCCGGAACTGTTCGGCCTGCCAAAACAATTCGACCAAAGGACGTATGAGCAGAACCGCACCGATTTTACATCGAATTTCCCCGGTGAAACGGGGGGGATTGTGAATATGGAAGCCGCCGTACCTCGCAAGATCCTCCTTGAGCAGACCTCACAACAGACCTCCCGCAACGAGTGGGTTGCTAGCCAATATGCGCGGCTCAACGGCGGCTCAGACCGAGTTTATATCGGCAAAATCGCGGATGAGGCGAAAGCGCGTGGCGTGCAGTTAGTTTTTGCATATATGCCGACGTTCAACGTTCCCGAGCAGGCTAGCGAGCTCGCCTTTGTGAAAGAATACGGTGCTGTCGTAAACAATGGCGACCTCGCGACTCGGGACGAATTGTTCGAAAATTGGTCCCATTTGAACCACGCGGGCGCGATGATCGCGACCGCCAGGCTCGCCGATGCGATCAACCGTCTCCCTCTCTAGCGCGGCCGGACTTCGGCGGCGCGCGCAAGGGCCGGCCGGGGCTTGCCGGGACCTGAGCAGAAGCCTATGAGCTTGATGAGCGGACGCCTCGGACGGCAAACGGGCGGTCGATCCCATCTCGGGCGCACAGAGGGTATGCTGCCCCGAGATCGAGGCGAAAGATTCACACTCAATAACAAACGCCATTTTTGACGCGGGTCTGGCGAAGGCAAGCGGGTCGGCGGCCTTAACCACTGGGACGATTCACTTGCGGAGCAAAGGTCGATCGCATGTTGGACGAAAGGGCTCCGCGGAAGGACAACAACTTCGGCGCGCTCCGTCTTTTATTCGCATCGGTGGTTATCCTCACCCACTCAGCGGAAATACTTGACGGCGACCGGAGCCGCGAGCTCCTAACCAACATTTTCGGCACTCTTAGTTTCGGCATACTAGGGGTCGACGGATTTTTCATCATCAGCGGCTATCTCATCACCAAGAGCTTTCTCTCCTCGCCGAGCCTGTTCGACTATCTTAAGCGGCGCGTTCTGCGCATATACCCGGCCTTCATCGTCTGTTTCTGGCTCTGCCTGCTTGTCTTGGCCCCGTTTGTAGGAGCGGGATTGTCAGTGTTCCATCCAGCTGCGCTTGCTCGCAGCGCTGTGCGGACTGTGCTTCTCTTCCATCCGAACGCCAAAGGGGTCTTTCCGGGCATGCCTTTGCCGGGGCTCAATGGTTCAATGTGGTCGATCCCCTACGAGTTCCAGTGCTACATCCTTGTCATCTTTCTCAGCGCCGCCGGCATTCTGAGGGGCCCGCTGCGCTATATTTTGCTTATCGCGGTCCTGGGCGGCCTGGCTGCGGCCGGGCTCGTCGACTACCGATCGTCGCATAATATCTTCGGGGTGACCTTTAGCGGCTCTCGCTATGACTACCTGGCGACGCTTCCCATGTTCGGCGCGGGAGCCTTGTACGCCCTCTTCCAGCGGCACATCGTTTACAATCATGCCCTGGCGCTTGCTGCGGCGGCGTTGTTGATAGTCGGCCTATTCTTTCAGGCTTTGGTCCCTCTGGCGGTCGCGGTTTTGGGAGGTTACCTTATCTTCTGGTTCGCCTTCGACTGCCCGGTGCTGCCAATCAGCCGCTTTACGAACAAGACCGACTTGTCTTACGGGATCTACCTTTATGCTTGGCCGATCCAATCAACGATTGCCTTCTTCACCCACCGCGCAATCAACCCCTGGGCGCTCTCGGTCATCACTTTGGCGCTCGCCGCGGCGGCGGCTTCGGTGAGCTGGACCTTCATCGAGAAGCCGGCTCTGGCGCTCGCCCATCGCAAAACTTCGTCCTTGGAGCCGCGAATGAGCGCGGATCGGCCGCGCGAGGGCGTAACCTGAGCGCCACTGTCGTGGCCTCTAATATCCCAGCCAACAACAGAGAGAGTGACAATGATCCGCGTCGTCGCCATCATCACCGCCAATCCGGGCCGCCGTGAGGAGCTTCTGGCCGCCTTTCGCGCCAACGTTCCCAATGTGCATGCCGAAAAGGGGTGCATCGAATATGCCGGCCACATCGACGCCGCGACCGTCGGCCCGTTTCAGACCGAATACGGGCCGGACTCTCTTGTCGTTCTCGAATCCTGGGAGAGCCCCGAGGCGCTGAGGGCTCATGTCGCGGCGCCCCACATGAAGACCTACTCGGAAAAGACCAAGGATCTGGTGGCGAAGCGGACGATCCACATCCTGTCCGCGATCGACTAGATCCGCCTGGCCTGAGTGGGACCGCCCATCCGGCCCCCCTCGCCGCTGGCTCCCACTTGCGACGGCGCTCCGAATCAAATGCTGACGCGTCGTTGGCGTTGGGGCCCGTGTGGCGCGATCCGTCGCGCGGCGCCTGAACACGGAGATTTGGGTTGCGATCGCGTCGGAATATTGTTGTCTTGTCAGAATAAACAAACGGACGTCCGTGTTCAGGACTGGGTTCTTGTCGGGGAGAAACTCATGAAACGCTTTGTGGCTGTGGTGTTAGCTCTGGCTTGCGGGGTCACCGCCGTGTTGGCCGACACCGATCCGATCGCCGAGAGGCGCGCGCTCATGAAACACGACGGCCAAGCCGCGAAGAAACTGTTCGACATGTCGAAAGGCAAGATCCCGTTCGATCTGGCGACGGTGAAGGAATCCCTGCAGACGCTCAACGAAGGGGCGACGAAATCGGCGGCTTTGTTTCCGGACAACAGCAAGACCGGCGGCGGCACAGCGGCGCTGCCGGCGATCTGGCAAAACAAGGCGGACTTCGATGCCCGCTTCGCCCAATTCGCCAAGGACGTCCAGGCCGCCCAGGCTGGGATTACGGACGAGGCGACATTCAAGCAGTTCGCCCCGGCGGTGTTCAAGAATTGCGGCGGGTGCCACGAACTCTACAAGGCTAAAAGCGGCTGAGACGTGAATTCGCCCGCGCGCGGATATCCAAATTTCGACCGCGCGGATGAAGTGGATCGTCGTCATCCTCGCGGTCGTCGTCGCGGCCGGGGCGGCGCTGGCCTGGACGCTGACTGCGCCGCGCCCGCGCTATTCGGCTGAGGAATGGCGGAAGCTCGGCCTGGCCGGCGACCCTGCCGCCGGGCGTCTGGTTTTCTTCGCCGGCGGCTGCGAGTCCTGCCACAAGTCGCTCGCGCAGGACGATCCTTTAAGGCTTGGCGGCGGCCTTGAACTCAAGACGCCGTTCGGATCGTTCTATCCGCCGAATATCTCCCCCGATCCGGTCGACGGGATCGGCGCCTGGCGCCCGGTCCATGTCGCCAACGCACTTCTGTCGGGTGTCTCCCCGGACGGCCGGCACTTCTACCCGGCCTTCCCGTACGCCTCCTATCAGCGCATGACGCCAAAGGATGTCGGCGATCTGGCGGCGTTCCTGCGCACCTTGCCGGCGGTCAAGGGCAAGGCGCGGCCGAACGCGCTCGCCTTTCCCTTTTCCATTCGCCGCGCGGTGGGATTGTGGAAGCTCCTCTATTTCGACAACGCGGGGCTTCGTCCCGACCCCTCCCAAAGCGAGCAATGGAACCGCGGCCGCTATCTCGTCGAGGGCCCCGGCCATTGCGGCGAGTGCCACACGCCGCGCAATTTCCTAGGCGCAATGGATTCGAGCCGCGCGCTCGCAGGCGCGCCCCTGCCCGACGGCCATGGCAAGGCGGCGAACCTGAGAGGCGGCGACTTCCTGGACTGGACCGAGGCCGACATTGTCGAGGCTCTGACCAGCGGCTTCACCCCCGGGGGCGACGTCCTCGGCTCCGGCATGACGGCGGTTGTGCGCAACCTTGCCGAATTGCCCGAGTCGGACCGGCGGGCGATCGCCGTTTATCTCAAGAGCCTGCCCCCGCTCGGCCCGCCAGCGCCGGCAAAGCCTTAGCGCGAAGACCGAACTTGGGATCGCCGTCTTCCTTTGTTCGCGGTTCCATGCAAGTCGTGACGGGGTTCAAGGTCTCAGCTATGATTGCGCGTGAGGTGATCGCCCATGGACGCACGCGAGGTGATGACGAGCCCTGTCATCTCGGCGACCGCGGATGCGCCGGTCCGAGATATCGCTCAGCTTCTCCTTAAAAACCACATCAGCGCGGTTCCAATCCTTGACAAGAGCGGCGCCCCCATTGGCGTGGTCAGCGAGGGCGACCTCATCGGGCGTGATGAAATTCAACGCAACGAGCGGCGTGAGTGGTGGCTCGCGTTGCTGGCGGAAGGCGAGTCGCTTAGCTCCGATTTCCTTTCCAACTTATATAGCCCCGAACGCGTCGCGAGCGACGTCATGTCGAGGCCGGTCGTCACCGTCGAGGAGCACACCGAAATTGGTGAAATCGCGCGTCTGTTCGCCGCCTATCGGATCAAGCGCGTGCCCGTGGTGCGGAATGGACAAGTCGTCGGAATCGTCAGCCGCGAGAATCTGTTGCGAACGCTGGTGAGGGAGGACGATCATCACGACGTCAAGCCGAAGATGGGAGCGGTGGCGCGCGCTCTGGAGGATGCGCTGGCGCCGCTCAAGTGGCGCTTCGAACAACCGCGCCATGAGACCGAGCCGCATGCCGCGCCGATGACTCGACCCGATGACGCCTCCTCCGAAGCCGCGGATTTCCGTCGATTGGTATTGGACTTCGAGGCCAAGGAGGCGCAGCGCCGTGAGGAACAGCGTCACAACGCGGAGGAGCAGCAGCAGCACAAGGCGGCGGAGCTGATCGGCAAGCACATATCGGAGGAAAGCTGGCGCAATCTCGTTCACCGAGCGCGCGCCGCGGCCGAGCAGGGCTTGAGGGACTTCCAGCTCTTGCGCTTCCCAAGCCAACTGTGCAGCGATGGCGGCCGCGCCATCAACGTGCCTGACCCTGATTGGCCGGCGACGTTGCGTGGCGAGGCGGCGGAAGTTTATCTCCGATGGAGCCATGATCTGAAGCCGCACGGTTTCCATCTCGCGGCCCGAATTATGGACTTTCCCGGTGGCATGCCGGGCGACGTCGGCCTGTTTCTCGTCTGGGGATAGGCGTCGCTGGCGGCAAGAATGCGTGGCGGCAATAGGGACGATCCCAAAGGCGTGCGGGGCGCCTCGACTCTCAAACGTTCTGCCGTCAAACTAACGTCAGGGAGGGGAACATGGATCTTGGACTGAAGGGCCTGCGCGTGGTCGTAACCGGCGGCACCAAAGGCATCGGCCGCGCGGCTGCGAATATTTTCGCTGAGGAAGGCGCAAGCGTCGCCATCTGCGCCCGCAACGCGAACGACGTGAAGGCGGCGGTCAAAGAGCTCAAGGCCAAAGGCGTGGACGCCTATGGAGCGGGCATCAACGTGGCCGATAAGGCGGCGCTTCAGAAATTCATCGCCGACAGCGCGCAGGCGCTGGGCGGAATCGACATTCTGGTCGCCAACGTCTCCGCGCTCGCCGCGCAGGACGTCGAGGAATCCTGGAGCCAATCCTTCGACGTCGACATGATGCACACCGTGAATGCGGTCACCGCCGCCCTGCCCTATCTCGAGAAATCAAACCATCCCTCGATCGTCATCGTCTCCTCGGTTTCAGGCCGCGAGGTCGATTTCACCGGCCCGGCCTATGGCGCGATGAAGGCCGCGCTCATTCATTACGCGCAGAGACTCGCCTATCAGCACGCGCCGAAAATGATCCGGGTCAATGTGGTCTCGCCGGGCAACACCTATTTCGAGGGCGGCATCTGGCAGAACATCGAAACGAACCTGCCCGATCTTTTCCAGAACGCCCTTTCGTTGAATCCGACCGGGCGGATGGCGAAACCGGAGGAAATCGGCCGCGGCATCGTGTTTCTCGCCAGCCCCGCCTCGAGCTTCACGAGCGGAACAAACCTTGTGATCGACGGCGCCTTGACCAAGGGCGTGCAGCTGTAACGGGCGGCGCCGCGAGCGAGAATCCAAAACCGCAAGCAAAGGCGCCAGCGCTCTCTTTGATGGGCGTCAACCGCTTGAAGACCACTTACAAAAACCAAATGTTGGGAAAATAATTCTCTTTTTGAGAAATCTGTGCTACAGTGCCAGATAGTTGGGAACTCCAACCCGCTCCGCGACGAGCGTTCAGAGGGATTGCGCCTTGCTTCTTGTCATTCCCGCGCAGCTGCTTGTCATTCCCGCGTTGCGCGGGAATGCAGGAGCCTCGGGAAAGCGTTTCTGGATCCCCGCTTTCGCGACATGACGGCGATCGTTTGCCTCGAAAGGCAGCCCGGGAGCTTTTCGACGGGAGCGCTTCGCGACTGGTTGGACCGGATTTTGGGTCGGGACAGCGCAGCCCGTGAAACCGGCGAAACGAAACGGCGGTTAAACCATTGAAAACAAACGATTCCACGAAATGACTGATTCGGCGCCCCTAAGGATTCTAATGACTTAGGACCTGGGATGCGAAACGTTTCGTTTCGCATGGCGAAATGATCCCCTCGCTTTTGCGGCCTTCGGGTTTCGTGGCGCGCGTAAACTTGTGCGCGGGTGCGTCCACGCCGCTGGCGGCGCCTAGCCAGGGCTGGACTGGCCGGCCTTCTCGCACAGGACATGCTCATAAGTCGCGACATATTTGCGCGCCTCGTTCTCCCAGACGAAACAATCGGCCGAAAGCTTCGCCGCCGCCGCCGCGGAACGGGCGCGCAAGGACTCGTCCTTCATCAGCTTGAGGCAAGCCTTGGCAAGCCCGGCGGGATCAGGCGACGGCGCGTAGACGCCCGCGTCGCCAAGGAGCCGCTGCGTCTCTTTGAGGGGGTAGCACGCGGTCGGGATTCCAAGAGCGCAATATTCGAACACCTTGTTCATGCTCATGAGGTCGTTGGCCTCATTGAGCGGATCGGGGATGACGCCGATGTCGAAGGCGCTGAGATGGGCGAGCAGCGTCTCGCCCTTGAGATAGCCGGTAAACAAGAGGAAATCTTCGACTTCGAGCGAGCAAGCGAGGGCGCGGACCGGTTCGAGCGCCGGCCCGGAGCCGACGACGACGGCGCGAAAGTCGCGAAATCGAATGTCTTTGACGAGATGAGCGACGGCTCGCACCAGATGGTCGACGCCGTCCTGCTCGTTGATGATTCCGACATAGCCGAGAACGAACTTGCGGCCGCCGTGCAGCCCAGGCTCGGGCTCGACGCGATGGATGCGCTTGCGGTCGGGCACTCCGTACACGACCTCGACCTTCGAAGGCGCCTTGCCGCCGCGACTGATGGCGATGTCCTTGAATGTCGCGTTGGCGGTGATGACTTGGTCGGCCGTCACGTAGCTCAACCGTTCGAAGACCATCAGCGCTCGATAAAGAAGCCCTTTCTTGCCGAATTTAACGATAAACAATTCTGGCGAGACGTCGTGCTGATCGTAGATGAACCGCTTGCCCATGAGTTTGAATGGCAGAGCGGCGAGAAAGACAAGGTCTGGCGGATTGCAGGCCTGGATAATTGAAAAGCCACGCTCACGGTGAACCTTGAACAATAGGCGGAATTCATGGAACAGCGCGGTTGAGTATTCGCGGAAGTAGGCAACCGCGCCACGCCCTTCAGGCGGCAGCGGATGCCGGTAGATCGCGATGTCGTCGATGATCTCGAATGGCTTCGGAAAGTCGGGGTTGCTCGGACAGATCACCGACACTGTCCAACCGGCGCGATTCAAGGCCTGGGCCTCCTGCCAAACCCGTCGATCGAAGGGCACAGGCAAGTTTTCGACGACGATGACACAGGACCGGGGTTGACGCGGGGGCGGCATGGGCGACCTTCGATTGTCCGGATGCGCGGCTTCGGTTGGGACGGCGGCTCTACTCACTGCGTCGTGGGGCGCGCCGGAGAAGCGTACTTGCACAGAGACAATCGACTTGGGTTCGGGGCCATTCTTCTGCTTTTTCGCGCCATTGCATCGCGCCCGGCCTCAGCCCTCCCCGCCGAACCCGCGGCCGACGCAGACATAACGAAACCCATGCGCCTTCATCGTTTCGATCGGATAGATGTTGCGCAAGTCGATCATGATCGGGCTGGTCAAGCTGCCCTTGACCCGAGCGAGGTCGAGAGCGCGGAACTCGTCCCACTCGGTGACGATGACCGCCGCATCCGCGCCTTTGAGGCACGCATAGGCGTTGTCCGCAAACTCGACGCCGGGAAGCAGCGGCTTCGCGGTTCGAACGCCTTCGGGGTCGTAGGCGACAACGCGCGCACCCGCCGCTTGGAGCTCGGGTAGGATGACGAGACTCGGCGCGTCACGCATGTCATCAGTTTTGGGCTTGTAGGTGAGGCCGAGCACGGCGATCCGTTTTCCGGCGACCGAGCCGCCGCAGGCGCTCACGATTTTCGCCGCCATTGCTGTTTTTCGCTTGTCGTTGACGTCGACCAGCGTCTCGACGAGCCGGATCGGCGCTTTGGCTTCAGCGGCGAGCTTGGTCAAAGCAAGCGTATCCTTGGGAAAGCAGGACCCGCCGAAGCCGGGCCCGGGATTGAGGAATTTGCGGCCGATGCGGTCGTCGAGACCGATGCCGTGGGAGACGTCGAGAACATCGGCGCCGAGACGCTCGCACAGGTCAGCGATCTCGTTGATGAAGGTCACCTTCATCGCCAGGAACACGTTGGCCGCGTATTTGATCATCTCCGAACTGCGACGCGACGTATAGACGATCCGCCCGCCGTTGCGTTCGATGGGCCGGTAAATTTCGCGCATGACCTCGCGCGCGCGCTCGTCCTCGACCCCGATGACCACACGATCAGGCCGCTTGAAGTCCTCGATCGCGGCGCCCTCGCGCAGGAATTCCGGGTTCGACACCACGGCGAAGGAACCTTCAGACGCGTGCTTGGCGACGATGCGCTCGACCTCGTCGCCCGCGCCGATCGGAACTGTCGACTTGACCACGACCACGGCGAAGCCATCGATAATCTCGCCGATGGCGCGAGCCGCGTCGTGAACGTAACGCATATCGGCCGAGCCGACCTCGGCCAGCGAAGGCGTGCCGACGGCGATGAAGATCGCCTGCGCCCCGCGCCCGGCCTCTTTCAGGCTCGTCGTGAAGGAGAGCCGACCCGCAGCCTGGTTGGCGAGCACCAGCTCACTCAAGCCCGGTTCGTAGATCGGAACGCGACCCTCTCGCAAACCCGCAACTTTGGCCTCATCGACCTCGACACAGACGACCTCGTGGCCAAAATCGGAAAGACAGGCCCCGGAAACGAGGCCGACATAACCGGCCCCTACCATGACAATGCGCATCGAATGAACCCCCATTCAATTGCGGCCAGCATTAACGCCGCCAAAGCGCATCGGCGGCGCGACGATCGAAACGATTTCCTCCGGACGCCGATATCCAGGGATCCACGCGGCGTCAAACCGTCATGGTCCGCTCGGGTCCGCGCTCGGAGCGCGGCTTTGCCAACCGCAATCGTGTGGGCTCAGGTCACAGGACCCGCGGCGAGGCTCGGCGATTGACCGGTCTTATACACACCGCTAAGCGGATCCGCCATCGCTCTCATTCGATGGGCTGCCTCAACGGACGGGACATGGCTGTCTACACCGAAGTCTCGGACGATGCGCTACGCGCGTTTCTGGCCCGTTACGACATCGGGGAGGCGACTTCGTTCAAAGGCATCGCCGAAGGGGTTGAGAATTCCAACTTCCTGCTGCGCACTGCGAGCGGCCAGCATATCCTCACCCTCTACGAGAAGCGGGTCAAAGCCGAGGACCTGCCGTTCTTCATTGGTCTCATGGAGCATTTGGCGGAGCGCGGGGTCACTTGTCCTCAGCCCGTCCGCGATCGGGCCGGCTCAGCGCTCGGCGAACTCGCGGGACGCCCGGCGACCATTGTCACTTTCCTCGACGGAATATGGATACGACGTCCCAACGTCCGCCATTGCGGCGAGGTCGGGGAGGCGCTGGCGCGGATGCACTTGGCCGGCGCCGACTTTCCGCTAAAGCGCGCCAACGCTCTTTCGCTCACGGGCTGGCCAGCCCTGTTTCAGGCGGCGGAAGCCCGCGCAAACGAGGTCGCCCCGCATTTGCAAGAAGAGACCGCAGCGGAGCTCAATTTCCTTCAGGCTCATTGGCCAAAGAACTTGCCGGACGGCGTCATCCATGCGGATCTGTTTAACGACAACGTGTTCTTCTTAGGCGAGAAGCTTTCCGGTCTTATTGACTTCTACTTCGCCTGCAATGACGCGCTCGCATACGATCTGGCGATCTGCCTAAGCGCGTGGTGTTTCGAACCCGACAACGCGTTCAACGTCTCCAAAGGGCGAGCCATGATCGCCGCCTATCAGCGGGTCCGGCCGCTTGGCGAAGCCGAGATCGAAGCGCTGCCGCTCTTAGCGCGGGGCGCCGCGCTCCGTTTCATGCTGACCCGGCTCGTCGACTGGCTCAACGTGCCGCCAGGCGCAAAGGTCGCGCCGAAGAACCCGCTCGAATACCGCGACAAATTGCGCTTCCATCAGCGCGTCAAGTCCGCCGCCGACTATGGCTTCATAGAGTGAGCCGACCTGTCGAGATCTGGACCGACGGCGCCTGTTCCGGCAACCCTGGCCCCGGCGGCTGGGGCGCCGTTCTTCGTTACGGCGGCCATGAAAGGGAGCTGAAGGGCGGCGAGACGCTTACGACGAACAATCGCATGGAGCTCACGGCGGCGATCGAGGCGCTTCAGTCGTTGAAACGCCCATGCGAGGTGACCGTGTACACGGATTCTCAATATTTGCGCGGCGGCGTCACGGGCTGGATCAACGGCTGGAAAAGCAACGGCTGGCGCACCGCAGCCAAAAAGCCGGTCAAGAACGAGGACCTCTGGCGAGCCCTCGATGCGGCCGCCGAGCCGCACAAGGTCGAATGGCGCTGGGTCAAGGGCCACGCAGACGACGAACTGAACCACCGCGCGGACCAGCTGGCCCGCGAAGGTTTGGCGGCGGCGTCTCGCCCGACCGCTGCAAGCGAGACCCGCCGGGGCAGTCGAGGAAAGAACTAAGCCTCGGAATCCCAGCGGCTCGCACCCTCCTGCACAGAACCGAGTGTGAGACAACCCCACAAAAGTGTGGATTAGGAGATTGTTACAACCTATGCTTGTCTGTTCATGAGTTGTTAATTATGGGGGGTATCTATGGAAAATCAGAGTCTTGCGTTCGTGGATCGAGTTTCTCGTCTGCTCGAGCGCGTCGAGTATCGCCGGGCCGAGTCCGTAGCCGATAAACTCGCGATCTATCGGCTCCGTCACGAAGCTTACATGCGGGCAGGCACAGTCGAGGCGCGGCCCTCAGGCCTGTTCCACGATGCGCTTGACGAGGCGCCAAATGTTTGGATAATCGGAATTTACATCGATGGCGACCTCGCGAGTTCGATACGTCTCCACGTTTCGGCGAGTCCGAGCGCGCCGCTGCCCGCGATGGGCGCCTTCAGCGATATCGTCGAACCGCATTTGCGGGCCGGACGGGTGATCATTGACCCGACGCGGCACGTCACCAAGTCCGAATACGCTCTTGGTTCTCCAATCATGCCGTATATAACGGTCCGCGCAACGGTTCTTGCACAAGACTTCTTCGACGCCGACTATACTGTCGTCGCTTGTCTCGTGGAGCACCAAGCCTTCTTTCGGCGAATGTTCGGCTGCGTTCCCTGGTCCCAGCCTCGCGAATATCCAAATTTCAACCGGCCGATGGTGTTTCTCGGCTACGATTGTCGGGCCGCCAGAGCGCCGACTTACGTCCGCTATCCCTTTTGTCGGTCAACCGAAAGCGAACGGGCCCGCCTGTTCTCGCGATCGTCCACGGGCGCTGAAAACGTCGCGCGCGCGATCTGCGGGGAGGCGGAGGACCAGTTCAGCGGCGCTTAAGTAAAGGCTCTTTCGGCGTGGTCAACTGGGCAACGGCTCGTCGGCGAATGTGGGCATGCGCGGTCCTTCCGCCCAGAACTCCAGAAGGAGACCGGCATAGGCGTTGAGGAGCGAATCCGACGGTTGATTCTTGAGACAGTCGAGCCACTCCCAATAGGAGGAAGCGTCGACAGGGACATAGAAGCGGCCGTCCGCCGTCTTGCGCGTTCCATTGGACTCGTGCGACAGGCGCGCCGTGAACGCAGGATTGGGATGACGACGGAAAGACTCCACGAGTTCGACAAACTCGTTCAGCCGTTCAGCCGTCGGCGCGACGCCCGCGCAGGCGCTCCATGAGAGGAAGTGGTCAAGCGAAACCGGGGTAAATCGCGCGCTATGCCCGGCGCTCGCGAGGCCGATCACCCACCCGTCGCGATCGCATTGAAAGTCCTCGTACGTCGCCCATTCCGCGAACCCGTCGATCGCGCGTCGAGCCCGCTCGAAATCGGGTCGATCAAGCGTCGCTATAAGAATCTCTCCATCAACAAGGCGCATTACGCAACATCTCTCTGCCGGCTGAAGGCGCTTGGCTTGAATTCGTCGTTTCGTATAGCTCCACAAGCTAGATTACGCCAGGTTTCCTAAGCCAAGATTACCCGGTTAGGGATTCCTTTAGCGAACTGGCTACCGCAAGTTATAGCATTGGTTGTTAAGATGTATGTGGTGGGCTGTCTTTTAGACCCATCCCCCGACAGCGCGCCGGAATGATTAGACGCTTGCCCGCCTCACGCTCGGACGCCCTTCCGTCCGACGTGCGTCGCGGACTCATTGAGTCGGTGTTCGCCGACTTCAAATCGTTGGTCTATGGCGGCGTCATCACCAGCCTGAGCGGATTGATCATCACGTTCCTCACCAGGAATTGGGCGTCGGCTGTTGCAACCGCTGCGATCATAGGAGTGACCGCTGGTCGACTTAAACTGACACGGGAATACCATGCCCGCCTCCAAACAGGCGAACTTGTGGATGTCGACACATTGGAGCGCGCCTATCTTCTGGGAACTTGCGCCTACCTTCTATCCATAGGGTTTCTAACCTTCACCACTTTATACACATCGAACGACGCCTTCATTCTAATCTCTGCTTGTTCCACGGCGATCATTCACGCGTTGAGCATCGCGGTCCGAAATTTCGCTGTAAAATACGGGGTTCGACTGCAAATCGCCGTGGTCGCTATCCCGCTTGCGGCGGCGTTCATCATCAAGGGCGGGCTTTACCCTCTCCTGGTTGTCATGCTCGTCCTGCCGCTTTGCATGTTTATCCATGGCTCCGCCGCCCGGTTGCGGGACATATTGCTCAGTCAGATCGCGTTTCGAACCGAGTTGGAGAAGATCGCCGGCCAGTTTGACTTCGCAATCAACAACATGTCGCACGGCATGTGCATGATTTCGGCCGACATGAAAATTGCGGTGTCGAATGCGAAATTCTCGGAGTTTTTGGGACTGAGACCGGATCGGCGAATCGTCGACGTCAGGTTCCCGGCGCTGCTGCGGTTCGCCGTGCAGCGCGACGCGGTCCCGAAGCACGCCGCCGATCGCTTGATGGCGGCGTTCGGCGCGGGAAACAGCGGGCGCGTTCCATGCTCGATGCAATTCGAAACCGGCAACGAAAACTTCTACGAGGTTACGATCACGCCAAATTCCAGGGGCGGATGGGTCGTGGTCGTTCAAGACGTAACGGCAAAGAGAAACGCGGACCGCGCCATCGACCGCATGGCTCATTTCAATTCCGTCACCAATCTTCGCAATCGACGGTCGTTCGAGCTGGCTCTTGCCGAAGCTCTCTCCTCCACTCAGTCCGGCGGCGCCGGAATTGACGTGATGTTCCTCGACCTCGACGACTTCAAGCAGGTCAACGACAGTCTGGGACACCGCACCGGCGACAAGCTTCTGGTCGAGATCGCGAGCCGGCTGCACGCGATCATCGGTCCGAGCGACGTGGTCGCGCGCTGGGGCGGCGATGAATTCGTCATCCTTCACCATCACGCGCCCGGCCAATTGGAGACCCACGAGCTCGCCAAGCGCATCATCGACGAGATCAACCGCGCCGTGGTCATCGACGGCAGCGAGGTGATCGTCGGCGCCAGCATCGGCAGCGCCTCGGCGCCGGACGACGGGCTCAGTCCCGACGCCCTGCTCTCCAAGGCGGACATCGCCCTTTATGCGGCGAAGGCGGACGGGCGCCGTGTGTGGAGGGCGTTCGAGCAGGAGATGGACGCCAAGATCCAGATCCGCCGGCTGATCGAGCTCGAGCTGCGCGCAGCCGTCGCCACCGAGGCGATCGAGGTCTATTTCCAGCCGATCGTCTCGGTCGCGACGAGACGGATCGTTGGCTTCGAGGCGCTGGCGCGCTGGCGCAGCGCCCTGCTCGGCCCAGTGTCGCCCGCCGAATTCATACCCATCGTCGAGGACATCGGGCTGATGGAGGAGATGGGGGCGGCCATGCTGAGGCGGGCCTGCAAGGCCTGCGCGGAATGGCCGGACGAGATCAGCGTATCGGTCAATCTGTCGTCGACCCAGTTCCGCAGCGGCCATCTTGAAAAGACGATCCTCGGGGCGCTTAAGGCGGCGAATCTCGCGCCCGAGCGGCTCGATCTGGAGATCACGGAATCGATCCTCCTCGAGGATCGGGGCGACACGCGCCGCACGCTCCAGGACTTGCGCGCGCAAGGGTTGCGCGTTTCGCTTGACGATTTCGGCACCGGCTATTCGAGCTTGAGCTATCTGCTCAGCTTCCCCCTCGACCGCATCAAGATCGACCGTTCCTTCACCATGGGGCTTGGCCTTCAGGAACGCGCCTCGGTGCTGGTGGAGGGCGTCTCCGCCATGAGCCGCAGGCTCGGCATGACTGTCTTGATTGAGGGCGTGGAGACGGCGAAGCAACTCAGGATGATCGAAAACCTGGGCACGATCGCCGAAGCGCAGGGCTACCTGTTCAGCCGCCCCGTCCCGGAGAAGGAGGTGGCCGGCCTGCTCCGGCGCGACTTCCGGGTCCAGGCGGCTTGAGGCGCTGTCGAGCTTGGGTCAAGCTGCGAGCGGCTCGAACATTAGCGAGTCCGTTTCGAGCGATTTCAATGGCTTGCGGCGCGATTAGCGAGTCACTGCAACTCCCAAGGAGGGGGTGAGTCCGAAGGGCGACGGTGGGCGGGGAAATGCGGGTGGTAAATACGGTGGGTAAATACGGTGACACTTTTAAATACGGTTAAATACGGTGACACTTTACTTATAAATACGGTGACACTTTACTTAACCCCCAGACTCGTCGCTCCCGCCTTCGGCTTCGGCCCGCGCCGCTTGGGCCGCGGATCGCGGCCGGTCGCGGCGGCGAGGCGATCGAGAAAGGCCGCCGAGCCGACCGGACGGCCGATCGTCTCGGCGGCGCGCAAGGCGGAGACCGCCTCTGCAGACGGCGCCATGTCGATCAGATCGGCGAAGCGTCCGCCGCAGCGCTCAATCAACGGGGCGACGCTGACCAGGGCGTCGTCGCGGCCCAAGAGATGCGCCCCGGCGCTCGACCATCGCCAGTCCTCGGCCCGCTCGACGAGCCGCGCCCGGACTGGATTCAACGCCACATAGCGCGCGGCGGCCATCAAATGCTCCTCGTCCATCGCCGCCGAGCCGAACCGCGCCTGGAACAGATGCCCGGTCACGCCAAGCCGCGCGTTGATCGCGGTCGAATAGCGCCGATGGGTCTCGCCGAGCGCGCGCCCGAGCGACTCCTTCCGGTCGGGCACGAGAACGAGATGGACGTGGTTCGGCATCAGGCAATACGCCCAGCACGCGACGCCCTGCTTGCGGCACTGACCCGCCAGCAGGCCGCGGTAGAGCGCATAGTCGTCGTCGCTGAAGAAAACGCGCTCGCGCCGGTTGCCGCGCTGCGTCACATGATGCGGCAGGCCGGGGGCGATGAAACGGGCAATGCGGGCCATGCAGACCTCGGGCGAGAAGCCGCCAGCTTACACTAATTGGCGATTGAGTAAAGTGTCACCGTATTCCGATTGAGTAAAGTGTCACCGTATTCCTTTTGGGTTTTCTTGGCGCGTGGCCGTTTCGCTGCGAAAGGCCCCATTTATTGCTATTGGATTTCCTTGGATTTCCTTGGATTCTCTCGTCCAAATCGGGACTTATCAATGGGTTACGCGGGATTTTCCGGGAAGGAAATTTCTCGCGCCCTTCCGCGCGCGTGAGACCCGCTGGGACGGCGCCGGCGGTCTCGGGTCATGCGGAAACGCAGGATTGCTCATTGGGCCAGTTTAACAGAATTTCCGATTATCTGCAATAGAGTGTCGTCCGACCCGTTTCTGCGCGCCCTATCCAACAGCAACTCACCCCTAGCTATTGCCCGCCTGGGTGCGGGCTGCAAACGCCAGCTTGGCGCCAGGACCGGCCCTTCGAGGACGAACATCGAGCCCCGGCGGCCGGGATTGCCACGCTTCCTCGTCTCGGACACGGATCCCTTTCCATCATGCCCTGCGAGCGGCTTTCGCCGCGCTCCGTCAGCCGCCGGTAAATGCGAGCACCGCTTCCTTGATCTTCGCCTTGGCGAAATTGTCGATTGTCTCGAGCTCGAGATGCGGGACGTTTGGCAGTTCGTTGGCCGGAACCACGCAATCGATTATGGCCGGGCCGTCGGCCCTGAGCGCCTGGCCGATGGCCTCGCGCAGCTCACCGGGCTTTTCAGCCTTGAAGCCCACGCCGCCGCAGGCGCGCGCCAGCGCCACATAATCCGGGTTGGTGAAATCAATGGCCTGTTTCCAGGCGGGTATCCCCATCTGCTCGGCCTCCAGCGAAATCAGTCCGAGGGCCGAATTGTCATAGACCACGGCTTTCACCGGCAGCTTATGCTGCACGGCGGTGAGGAACTCGCACATCAGCATGTTGAAACCGCCATCGCCGCAGAGCGCGATGACCTGGCGCGAACGATCGAGCGCCTGAACGCCGTTGGCCTGGCCGAGCGCAGTGCCGACGGCGCCGTTGTTGAACGAGCCGATGATCCGCTGCTCGCCGCTCTGGCGGATCCAGTTCCCCGACCAGAGCGTGTTGAGCCCGGTGTCGATGACAAACACGGCGTTGCGCGCGGCAAGGTCGCTCGCCGCGCGCGCCACAGCCTGGGGATGAATACGATCCTTGCTGCGCCCTGGGTCCGCCTGCTTGTCCAGCATCTCGTCCCAGGCCTTGCGCCCCTTCGTGACGACATCGAAGAATTCGCGGTCGCTCTTCGGCTTGACCCGGTTCAACAGCGCAGTGAGCGTAGGCCGCACCGAGCCGACGACGCCGAGAGCGGTCGGCGCGCGGCGACCGAGCACATGCGCCCGCTCATCGACTTGGACAACGGCGCTCTTGGACGGCAAGAATGCGGAATAAGGATAGTCCGTGCCGAGCATCAGCAGCAGATCGCAATCCATAATGGCCTTGTAGTCAGGCTTCGTTCCGATCATCCCGATGCCGCCCATCCAGCGCGGGTCGTCGTAAGGCATGATGTCTTTGCCCTTGACGGAATGGATCAATGGCGCCTTCAGCCGGTCGGAGAGCGCGCGCAATTCCTCGGCTGCGCCATGACATCCGGCGCCGCACATGATCACGATGCTGCCGGCCTCGTCGATGCGGCGGGCCATCTCGGCAATATCTGCTTCGCTGGCGACGGTTTCGGCTCGCGGCTTGAGCGTGGAGAGGCTTGAGACGCCGCCCTCGGCCTTCGCGAGCATGACGTCTACCGGCAGCGTCAAATGCGCGACCCCAGGGCCGGCATAGGCTGCGGCGATGGCCTGATGGATGACGGCCGGCGCCTGCGCTGGCGTGGAAATGGTCTCGGTATAGAGCGAGACGTCACGGAACAGCATGTTCGTATCGGTCGCTTGAAAATATTCCGTGCCCCGCATCTTGCGCGGCATCTCCCCGGAGATCGCAAGAACCGGAGCGTGGTCGCGGCTCGCCTCATAGAGGCCGGCGACGAGATGGGTGCTGCCCGGTCCGGTCGATCCGCAACAGACGCCGAGCTGGCCGGTGAGCTTTGCTTGGCCCGCGGCCGCGAGCGCCCCGCCTTCTTCATGGCGGACCCCGACCCATTCAATCTTGCTGTGCCGGACGGCGTCGGCGAGCGGATTAAGCGAATCGGCAACAAGCCCGAATATGTGCCTGACGCCGATTTGTTCGAGGGTCTCAACCAGGGTCCCGGCCACCGTCTCTGACATCTGCGCCTCCTGCAGTTACAACTATCGGATTACCTACACAGCGTTAGAGCAGGGCTTCTTCGCCGAAAATTTCGCCTTGACCTTGTGGAATGGCTCCGGCGTCGAGCGTATGGGCTCGCCGCGGTCGCTGAAGCCCGGGCGGTCGCCATTCCGCGTTGCGGCGTCGAGGCGATCGGGCTCGCGCGGCCTTCCGAGGACCGCGCGGCCTGCGGAAAAGCGTGGATACCACCTTCGGTCCTCGTTCGGCAACGTCGCAGACAGGGCGGCATGTGGTGGTTCCTTTCGTAGAAGGACCGCTGCGCCCCTATGGCTGGATTTGGACGTACCCCTGCTGCACCAGTTGCACGATGCGGATGATCGCGCCGGTGTCCACTTTCGCGCCCGGCAGCAAATCGGCGTTGCGCCAGTGATTGGCCAGCATGGTCTCGCCGCATTCCTCGATTTCGACGCCGCCCGCCATCAGGGCCGCGATCTGATCCTTATAAGGGTTGCCGTGCGAGGAGCCGCGGACGCGGTTATAGGCGTCGTCGTCGAGCAGCATGTAGCCAATGGCGCCATGGAAGATCCCCACCATCCGCGCGCTGGTATGGTCGGCGCGAAAGCGCGCCAGCATGAGACGCATGAAGTTGAGGCCGGTCGGTTCGTCGCCCTCGAAGGCCGGATGATCCAAGTTGAAGACCACCTTTGCGTCCTTGAGGACCACCGGCACGTCGACATGCATGCCGTTCGCGTCCGCCGGGGCTGCGGACGCCGGTCTGACGGCTTGGCAGCCGAGAGCGGCGGCGATCGGCATGACCATCGATGAGAGCCGACGACGCGCCATGGTCCCCTCCGAAGCCAGGAGAAAGAGCTTAACGGAAATCGGCGCGCGCGCCAGGCCCGCTACGGCAAATCAGGGGTTGAGCAAAATGCACTGTGGGCGACCGCCCTTCGAGCGTCGCGGCCAAAGCTTGCGCCTCGGGCGAATCCCTTTTGCGCCGCTCTCAACAACCGCAACTTCGCAGCCGTGCTTGTCGATGCCCAGGGTCAGGGCGGCCGAGGCGACGCGATCCGCGCACGTTTGGTAAAGTTGCGCCGCCCTTGGCGGGCCGGCGGCTGCGGCGAGGCGGAGCGATGGAAAGGCAGCGACGAGATCAGGCTAAGGGGGGCGCAGCCTTTGCAATCGCTTGCGAAAAAATTCTTTTATGCCCTTGACGGGCTCGCTCCCTCGCCCAAATCGTTAGGCGTCGAGGCCGCTTTGGGGCTCGGCAGAACGGCGGCGCGGTCACCGATACCCAGGTTGCTTCTCGGAGGATGTGGCTATGCAAGCAATCGTTTACTCCCACTATCGGTCGACCGTCGGCTTCGACCAGCTTTTCGATCTGCTGGAGAAGAGCATCGGATCGACGGCCGCCAACAACGGATCGCGAAGATAGAAGCGACGACACGCACCCAGCGGCTCCGACGCCGGGCCATATTCAATCGCCAAACGGAAGCGCGCTTTCGAGACCGAAAGGGGAACAGCCGGAGGGCACAGGGGGCAAGAGAGTCAGTGAAGGAAAGGGGGGGACGGTCAAGGACGTCCTCCAGATCATCGACCTCAATCGACAGGTTCCCGAAGCGATGAAGCCCCGCCGCGATCCAGATCCGCTCCGGCGGCGAACCGTGAGCGCGCAAGATGACAGCGCACTGAAGCAGATCCACGCCGGCGCCAAGAGCGCCGCGTGACCAACCCCAATGAGTGCGGTCCCTCCCGGTTGCGCGAACCGGGAGGCCTGATTGCGGAGAATGGAGATGCGAGAAAGCTTTGACCTCGTCCCCGCCAGCCATGGCGAATCGTCTGTCCGCGCTCTCTCGGGCGGCGCTGCGATTTACGTCCATCCGGAGGATGTCGCGGGCGATCCTGAACTGACCCGTGCGGACAAGAGGGCCATCTGGCCTCATGGATTTCAGACGCCCGCGCAGTCGAGAATGCTCCTGCGTTGCGCCGCCTGGAAAGCGGCGCGGTGGTGGAGGCGGATGCAATCTTGCAAGCGCTCGGCTCCCTCGACGAGCCTTCAGCCGATCCCGGCTCGCGGCGCCGTCCGGCGCCTTTTCCGGGCCGCCGAGTTGGCGTCGCGTCCAAATGGCTGAGGCGGATCGGCTTGCCGCCACGGTCCAGCGACAATGATGACGACCCTCCCCCGGCTCCTGCGGGCGTCGGGACTCCTTTTCGTCGCCGAACCGCCCGGTGGGGCCAGGAGCGGCGCTCAAAATTGAGCTCGAGGGCGGAGCCTCCGCTCTCGACCACCTGACTTCATGCTGCGCCTGAGCGGCCGCTCCGCCGCCGATCCCCGGAGCCAGGTCAAATCTGGCGGTCGGCGGTTCCCATTCGCGCCTGACGCCGCCGGACATGTCTGATCCGCTGGTCGAGAAAGCGCGGTCCGAATTGGAGCTGGCGCAGGCCCAGCTCGACGCGGCGCTTCGCGCCTGGGACGTCAGCGTATCGAAGCTGTGGCGCACGTCCATAGCGCTGACGCAAGCCCAGAAGCGGGTGACGCATGCGCACGAACTCTTGAGAAACGCCGTGAAATCGACCCCTCCGCATCAATCCTGACCGGATCGCCAGGTGCTAAGGCGCATCCGCTTTTGCTCGGCTTTTGCGCAGTCCCCTACCCGCCCTTCAGCGCCGCGACCAGGGCCTGCGCTTCGGCCGAATCCCACTTGGCGCCGCCCTCGACAGACGCGACTTCGCAGCCGTCCTTGTCGATGACCAGGGTCACCGGAAGGCCAAGCGCCTTGCCGTCCTTGCGCAGGGTCTCGAAGGCGTCGCCGCTCGAATCCGAGTAGCGCGCGAGCGACTTCACCCCGACCTTGTCCAGGAAGGCGGCCCGCCGCTCGAGCCGCGCGGTGTCCACGTTCACGGCCACGACCTCAAACCCCGGGCCCCCCTTGGCGGCCTGAAGGCGGTCCAGCGCCGGCATCTCCACCCGGCACGGAATGCACCAGGTCGCCCACAGGTTGAGCAGGATCGGGCGGCCTTTGAAATCGGCCAGCGTCAGCTTGCCGCCGTCGTCGCGCTGGAAAGCGATATCGATCGCCCGGCGAGGCTCGCTCTCCACCTGGAGCGCCGCCAGTTCGCCCTTGGCGAGCGGCGCGAGCCTGGCCGCGAGCTTGGCCGAGTCGGCGGGGCAGTCGCTCGCAGCCTTGCCGGCCGGCGCAACCGTCCCGTATAGGACGGCGCCGGCCGCAACCAGAGCCAGCGCGCCCAGAGCGGGGATCATAAGACGGCGCCGGCGCGGCGGGTTATCGATATTCGTCATTGTCCTTTTCATCCGAGACGACGCGCATGAGCAACACGATGTGGGGCGGCCGATTTTCCGGGCGCCCGGCCGAGGCGATGGAGGAGATCAACGCCTCGATCGACTTCGACCGCAAGCTTGGCGCCCAGGACATCGCCGGCTCGCAGGCCCACATCGCCATGCTCGCCGCCCAAGGCATTGTCGAAGCCGCCGACGCCGAGGCGATCGCCAAGGCTCTCGCGCAAGTCAAAGGCGAAATCGAGGCGGGGACGTTTTCGTTCAAGCGCGCGCTCGAAGACATCCATATGAACGTCGAAAGCCGCCTCGCCGAAATCATCGGGCCGGCGGCCGGACGGCTGCACACCGCGCGCTCGCGCAACGATCAGGTCGCCGTCGATTTCCGCCTCTGGGTGCGCGACGCGATCGACGCGATCCTCATCCAGATCGCTCAGCTGCAGCGGGCGCTCGCGACCCGCGCGCTCGAGAGCGCCGGTATGGTCATGCCGGGCTTCACCCATCTGCAGTCGGCGCAGCCGGTCACCTTCGGCCATCATCTCATGGCCTATGTCGAGATGCTGGGGCGCGACGCGGGGCGCTTCACGGACGCCCGCAAGCGCCTCAACGAATGTCCGCTCGGCGCCGCGGCGCTCGCGGGAACCTCGTTCCCGATCGACCGGACCATGACCGCCAAGGCGCTCGGCTTCGACCGGCCGACCGCCAATTCGCTCGACAGCGTCGCCGATCGCGACTTCGCGCTCGAGGCGCTGGCGGCCGCGGCGATCACCGCGACGCATCTTTCCCGCTTCGCCGAGGAGATCGTGCTGTGGACGACGCCGCAGTTCGGCTTCGTAAAACTCTCCGACGCGTTCTCGACCGGTTCGTCGATCATGCCGCAGAAGCGCAATCCCGATGCGGCCGAACTCGTGCGTGGCAAGAGCGGGCGCATTGTCGGCGCGCTCATCGGCCTCATCACGGTGATGAAGGGCCTGCCGCTCGCCTATTCCAAGGACATGCAGGAGGACAAGGAGGGCGCGTTCGACGCGTTCCATACGCTCGCGCTCTCACTCGCCGCGATGACCGGCATGGTCGAGGACATGACGCCGGACCCCAAGCGCATGAAGGCTGCGGCGGGCGCTGGCTACGCGACCGCGACCGATCTCGCCGACTGGCTCGTGCAGGCGCTTCATATTCCGTTCCGCGACGCCCATCACATCACCGGCCGCATCGTTGCGCTCGCCGCCAAGCGCGGCGTCGGGCTCGAGAAGCTCACGCTCGACGAGATGCAGAGCGTCGAGCCGCGCATCACCAAGGACGCCTTCGGCGTGCTTGGCGTCGAGCGCTCGGTCAAGAGCCGGACCTCGTACGGCGGAACCGCGCCCGCCAATGTGCGCCGCCAGGCGCGCGCCTGGCTGAGGCGGTTAGGCGCGGGGTGAGGAGGTCTGCGAGCGGCCGCTCGCGGGGGTCGGCGCAACAGCGCCGTCGCGGCGGCGAACGGGTGCATTCGATGGACGAGGCCCGTGAGCTGCAACGCTTGCGCCTTGGCTCCGACTTGATTCCTAGGGTTCCGGCGTCTCGCTGAGCAATCAGAGGGGAGGAGGCGGCGGCTGCTTCGGCTTTGGGCCGAATGCCCGTCCGGTGTCCCGCTGGGAGCGGTTCACCTTGGATAGAGCGAGCTGACGCGCATACTCCCGATCGCCAAGCTCCTTGTATTGTGGGCTTGTCAGCGAGGCAAGAAACGCGACCACGTCGTCGATCTCCGGCTCCGTCAGCGCCAACGGCTGCATGTCCTTGTCGAGCCAGGGGTTCCTGATTCCGTCACCCTTGTTGTAATGATCCATGACATCCCACAGCGTTTCCATCGATCCGTCGTGGAAGTAAGGCCCGGTCACAAGGACATTTCGCAGGCCCGGCGTCTTGAATGATGCGATATCCTCCTCTTTCCTCGTCACGAGGAAGCGCCCGAGCACCGACAGATCGCTTGCGATCGCCGCGGTGTCGACCGCGGGGAGATTTCCTTGCGCCAGCTCGCGCTGGGCCTGCTGCGCCAAGGGGGCTACGTGATGCCGGAGGATACCGATCCCAATGTTGTGAAAATCATTATCCATGAATAGGGTTACGTCCCGCTGGTTGTCCGCCAAAGCATGACAGAGGTTGCAACGGGCCTTGGTGTTGAACAATTCCCAACCGCGTTTGGCCGAGTCGCTGATGGCGTTCGCATCTCCCGCGATGAAATGATCGAAGGGAGAATCGAAGGAAGCCAGCGTCCGTTCGTACTCTGCAATGGCGCTCAGCATATCCTGCTCGTTCACGGGCCCGCCGAAGGCGTGCATGAATTGGGCTTGGTAGTCCTTGTCGCTAGCGATCCTGGATACGGCGTCTCCGATGCTTGCCGACCCCATCTCGAAGGGATTCGTGATCGGCAGCGCCGCCTGCTGCTCCAGCGTATCGACCCGGCCGTCCCAAAACTGATGTTTGTTATAGAGCGCGTTCAGAATGGTCGGGGCGTTGCGTTGGCCGACACGGCCATGGATGCCGACTGAGACGGGCCTGCCGTCGGTGAAGGCCCGCGCCGGATCGTGGCAGGTGGCGCAGGCGACGGACCCGTCCCCTGAGAGGCGAGGCTCGAAGAAAAGCTTCTCACCCAATGCGACTCTGGCGGGCCTGAGCGTGGTCGGCGAGATGACGTACTGGGTCAAAGCCGTGGGAAAGCCGGCCTGATTCGAAGAACGGGGCTCGGCTAATGGGCCCGCTTGCGGCAGCGGCGGCGCTTGCCCTGGCGCCAGCGCGGGCGGCGGACCGACGCCAGTGTCCTCACTCACGGCTGGCGACGCAAGCATCGCGCAACCAAACGCTAGGAGCAATCCGACTGCGAGTGATGTGGCTTGCGTCAAAATAGCCTCTCACCTGCTGCTGGGGTTAACGATCTCCGGCATCTCCGGACGCTGCGCCCGTGCGCGAGCGTTCGTTCTGCGGCCGCGCCGCCAAGGAGCGTGATTGAACTCGCGACGTTTCGATTGATCGAATTGCATTTAGAAGCCGGCGCGCCAGATGGGCAGGATATCAAAAACAGCACAGCCCGTCAGGCGGCGACGCGGCGATCCAGGAATCGCCGGCGCGGACCGATTTGTCGTCCAGTCGGTGCACATGTTGCTCGAGGGCGATCATCAGCGTCCGTGGAAGGACGGCGAGCCTCGCACGTCCCGGCTCGTGTTCATCGGCCGCAATCTACCTAAGGACGCGCTGCGGGAGGGCTTCAACCGCGCGATTTCACCCGAGGCGAAGGTCCACTGAGCGGCGCCGATCCGCGCTACGAAGGCGTGGGACGCGGCCTTACGAAGCTGCCAGAGGATCGTTGCGGAATATGGCGGCGCTGTCGCCGCTCTGCGCCGCGCAGTCGCGACATAGGCCCACGAGTTCGACCATCTGCCGATGCGGAGCGAAGCCGGCGCGGGCGGCGGCTTCCTGCAAGAGCCGGTCGAGCTTGACATCCTCGATCTCGTCGCTCCGTCCGCACTTCTCGCATAAGAGCAGCGCGCCGTGGTGCGCGTGGCCGAGGTGCTCGCAGGGCGCATAGGCGTTGCGGCTCTCGATCTTGTAGACGAACCCATTCTCGAGAAAGAAGTCGAGCGTGCGATAGACGGTCGGCGGCGCGATCGGCTTGCCTTCCCGCCGCGAAAGCTGGTCGATGATCGCATAGGCCCCAAGCGGGGCTGAGCTTTCGGCCAGTATGGCCAGAACCTGCTGGCGAAGCGGGGTCAAAAGCAAGCCCTTGCGCTCGCACGCGCTTTCTACCTCCGCCCGCCATCGCGCTGCGCTGGCGCGCAAGGCCGAATTTTTCGTCGGTCCTGTCTTTTTGCTCATTGCGGTTTCGATCTTATCACGGGTCAGAGCCCCGAAATGATATAAGATTGCGGTTTGGCCTTGCCCACCTATAGGATATAACATAACAGTGCCCGCTCGCGCTCAATCCTGCGCTTCAATCGAAGAGGAGGCCTGTTTCCCATGATCAACAAGCTCCACGTTATCGCGGCGATCGCGATCTTCGGCTTAAGCGCGCCCGCTTTCGCCGATCCGGTGAAAGTGGTCGCGGCGGAGAATTTCTACGGCGACCTCGCGAGCCAGATCGGCGGCGCGAATGTCGCGGTGACCAGCATTCTCAGCGATCCGGACACGGATCCGCACCTGTTCGAGGCGAGCCCGGACACGGCCAAGGCGATGAGCGACGCCAAAGTCGTGATCGTCAATGGCGTCGATTACGATCCGTGGATGGAGAAACTGCTCAGCGCCCACAAGGCGCCGGACCGCAAGGAGATCATCGTGGCGAGGTTGGTCGGCCACAAGCCGGGCGACAATCCGCACCTCTGGTACGATCCGGCTTATATGAAGGCCGCCGCGAAGGCGCTGGTCGCCGATCTCATCGCCGTCGACCCGGCGCACAAGGCGGACTATGAGCAGGGCTACGCCAAGTTCCTCGATTCGCTGAAGCCCCTCGACGACAAGATCGCCGCGATGCGCAAGTCCTACGCCGGTCAGCCGGTCACCGCTTCGGAGCCGGTGTTCGGCTATCAGGCGGGGCTCATCGGCCTTAAGGTGCATAACGAGAAATACGCGCTCGCGGTCATGAACAACGCCGAGCCGACGCCTTCCGAAGTGGCGGCGTTCGAGAACGACCTCAAGGGCAAAAAAGTGAAGGCGATGCTCTATAACGCCCAGGCGAGCGAGCCCGCGGTCGGCAAGCTGGTGCAACTCGCCAAGGACAACGGTATTCCGGTCGTCGGCGTCTCCGAGACCGAGCCGCCCAACTCGACCTATCAGGATTGGATGATGGGGCAGCTCAACGCGCTCGACAAGGCGCTCTCCGGCGGGGCGTAATTGAGCGCGCTTGAGTTCGACCATGCGACGATCAGGCTCGGCGGCCGGGACATCCTGTCAGCCGCCAGCTTTGCAGTCGAGGAGGGCGAATTCGTCGGCATGCTGGGCGCGAACGGCGCCGGCAAGACGACCCTCATGCGCGCCGCCCTCGGCCTCCTCCCGGTCGCGTCCGGCGCCATTGCGGTGCTCGGCCGGCCGGTCACGCGCGGCAACGCTCAGATCGGCTACATGCCGCAAATCCGCGGGGCGATCGCGGGCTTGAGACTAAGGGGTTGGGACGTCGTCGCCTCGGCCGCGATCGGCGCCCGCTTCGGCTTCGTCACCCTCGACAAGGCGACGCGACGCGAGATCGACTGGGCGCTCGACGAGGTCGGCGCGCGCGCGCTCGCTCAGCGCTCAATCGGCGAATTGTCCGGCGGAGAGCGCCAGCTCGTGCTGTTGAGCCAGGCCCTGATCGGCAAGCCGCGGCTCATCATGCTCGACGAGCCGCTCATCTCGCTCGACCCGGCGCATCAGAAGACCGTGGTCGAAATCGCCCGCCGCATTTGCGACAACCTCAAGGTCGCGATCCTGTTCAGCGCGCATGAGCTCAATCCGCTGGTCAACGCCATCGACCGCGTGCTCTATCTCGGCGGGGGCGAAGCGGTGATCGGGGCGGTCGATGAGGTCGTCACCGGGCCGGTGCTGTCGCGCCTCTACGGCGCGCCGATCGAAGTCGTGCAGGTCAAAGGTCGCTATTTCATCATGGCGGGCGACGTCGACGTCGAACATGACGCGCATCGCCACGAGCATCACGCCCACGACGCCCATGCTTGAATATGATTTCATGCGCACGGCCTTCGCCGCTTCGGGCATGGCGGCGCTGCTCGCGGGAACCGTCGGATTCTTCCTGGTGCTGCGCGGGCAGACCTTCGCCGGCCATGCGCTTTCGCATGTCGGCTTCACCGGCGCGACGGGCGCGGTCCTGTTCGGCCTCTCGCCGCTTGCCGGGCTTGTCGGCTTCACCTTTGTCGCCGGAATTGGGATGGGGCTGTTCGGCGAGAAGCTCGCCCAGCGCGATGTCGCGATCGGCATGATGCTGTCGCTCGCCTTGGGCCTGGGGCTCCTGTTCCTGCATTTCTATACCACAGGGGCGACGCAGGCGGCGGCGCTATTGTTCGGCAATGTGCTCGGCGTCGACAATTCGGCGCTGATGACGTTGGGCGTGCTCGCCCTCGGCAGCCTCGTCGCGCTGGCTTACATCGTCCGGCCGCTCATCTTCGCGTCGCTGGAGAGCGAACTCGCCGAGGCGCGCGGTGTGCCAGTTCGCTTCGTCTCGACGGCGTTTCTGGCCATCGTCGGCGTCGCGGTCGCCGAGTGCGCGCAGATCGTCGGCGTGCTCCTGGTGTTCACGCTGATGGTCGGCCCTGCCGCGGCGGCGCAGAACCTGTCGCGCCGGCTCATCGGCGGCGTCGCGCTCGCGGCGGCTCTCGCATTGGCTGAGGCGTGGGGCGGCCTGACGCTCGCCTATTACACCGACTGGCCGACTTCGTTCTGGATCACGGCGCTTTCCGGTTTTGTCTATCTCGCGAGTCTCGCCGCCCGATTTCGGGGCCGGTGAAGAGTTTCGCTTTTCGCTCGGCTTTTATGGCGCAAGCCGGCGGAAAGGGCGGCCTTTAGCCGCCCTTCCATCTTCCGTCATCGACTTGGCTTAGGGGAATCAAACGGGAAATCCCAGCCATATTCGACCGGCCAGGGTTTGCGCGCCTGCGTCGTCTCGCTGGCGTTCTTGGCGCCATCGTGGTGCGCCGTTCCATTTGCCGCGGCGTCGCCGGTGAAGGCGTCGTCGACGCGGGGATGAACGACGACAACCCTGCGATCTTGAACATTCGCCATGACATAACTCCCATGTTTGGTCGAATGTGTTTGGGTAGCTCATTCACAGTTTCTGCGCTGTGATCCAGCTCACATATCCCAACCTTGCGGCGTTTCAATCGCAAATCGTTTCACTTTTGCCGTCATTTCCGTCATTGTGTTCAACAGTGTGTTAATACGAACTCTACGTCACCAATCACCGCGTGCTCATGCTTGACATTGCCATTTGGCTCATCGTCGCTTTGCTCGGCGCCATCGTCTATATCGTCTGGCATGCACTTCAGATCACCCGCGCTCAGCACCAGAGCACCATGACAGCGCTGTCGAGCCTCGGCGACACCCACAAGCTCGGCTACGAGGGATTGACTATGGCTGTGCAGCGCCTCGAGCAGCGGGTCAGGCAGCTCGAGGAGCGGCGCTGACAAGCGATAGGCGCAAGCGCTCGTTAAGTCTTATGGCGTGATGCGATTGGGTCAAACCAGAGTCGTCATCGCGAGCCATAGGGCGTCGAAAGACGCCCGTCCTTCCGGACGGGCTATGGCGCGAAGCGATCCAAGGGGAACGTGGGGCGCCCTGCGGCTCTGGATCGCTTCGTCGCTTCGCTCCTCGCGATGACGTCGCGAGGAGCTTGTGAGCATCTACCCGCCCGGCCCGGCGGGACAGAGGTCGGCGTTCGCCAGATCGGCGTCGGCTGGATAGAGCGCCATCAGCTTCAGCATCACGCCGTTGGTCCAGCCAAAGCCGTCCTGCGTCGGATACTCGCCGCCGCCGCCCGGCTGGTTGGTTGCGATCACGTCATATTTTTCCACGAGTTTCCCGGTTGAGCGATAGACGCGCGAGACCGTGGCCATCCACCGGCACGCGACCGTCTCGGCAAGCTCATTCTGCCCATAACCAGTCAGCCCTTCGACTGCGATCCACTGCAACGGCGCCCATCCGTTCGGCCAATCCCACTGCTGTCCGGTGTCGAGCGTCGTCGTCACGATCCCGCCGGGCTTCAAGAGTTCCGCCTCGACGGTTTTCGCCACTGACGCCGCCTGCGCGTCGCTGGCTGCGTGCGTGAACAGCGGATAAAGCGTGGCGGCGGTGACGTGCTCGATGGGTTGCTTAAGCGTCCAGCGATAATCGAGATAGACGCCGCGGGACGGATCCCAGAGATAGCGATCGATCGCTGCGCGCCGCTCGGCGGCGCGTTTGGCGAACTCCCGGGCGCAGTCGGCGTCGCCGGCGCGTTCGCAACCGGCGCGGATCGCATTCTCGAGCCCGAACATGAGCGCATTGAGATCGACGGGGATGATTTCCGTCGTGTCGATCGAGGCCATCGTGTGCGCGTCAGCGAACCATCGCGAGCTGAAATCCCAGCCGCTCTCAGCGCCGGCGCGAATGTCGCGAAACATCGGCTGCGCCGGCCGCGACGTCCCCGCAGCCAGCATGACGTCCTCGCGGTAGGATTCATCGCGCGGCGCGTCGTTGTCGTCCCAATAACGATTGAGGATCGACCCGTCCTCGAGCGCGACCACGTGGCGGTGCGCTTGGCCCGCATGAAGCGCGTTCGCGCCCTCCATCCAATAGGCGTATTCCGTCTTTAGTTCCGGCAGATAGCGGGCGAAGGCGGCGGAAGGATCCCACGGAGACAGAAGCCCGATCATCTCGAAAAAGAACGGCGGGTGCGAACGGCTGAGATAATAAGTGCGCGTTCCGTTCGGCGCGTGGCCATATGTGTCGATGAGATCGGCGAAATTCGTCGCCATGTCTTGAAGGAGAATGCGCTGGCCGCTCTCCGCGAGGCCAAGCATCACGAAATACGAGTCCCAGTAATAGAGCTCGCGGAATCGACCCCCGGGCACGACATAAGGTTTGGACAGCGGCAGCAGCGACGAATAGGGCGGGACAATCGGCTCGTCGCGGGTCAGGAGCGTCCAGAGCGCGTCGATGTGCCGGCGAATCGGGACCTGCTCGGAGGAGGCCTCCGGCGTGGAGGCCTTAGCCGGCAAGTCGAAATGCGTGGCGACGAAGCGCTTCAGCCCCTCGAGCGAATTCGGCTTCCGAGCATGGTAGAGCGCCAAAATCTCGGGCGGCGGGGACTTCGCCGTCGCGTCGGCGAACTCCTTGCTGTCGGGAAAGACCTGTCCAAGCTCGACATCCGCATATAGGTCGCCGAACAAGACTTGCGGCGGAGGCGGCTCATCAAACGCAAGCGCTGGATGGACGAGCGAAAAGAACGAGGCCGAAGAGCGACGCGCGGATGTCGCTGCATGCCGGGCGCGCCGATTCGGTTACGCCGTCGGCGGTTCGGTCGCCCCGGGGCCGAGCGATCGCTGCATCATGATCGAATCCGTCCAGCGGCCGAATTTATAGCCGACCGCGGGCAGAAAGCCGACCTGGCGGAAGCCGAACTTTTCATGCAGCTTGATCGAGGCGACGTTGGCGCCGTCGATATAGCCGATCATCTGGCGAAAGCCCGCCGCGGCGCAGGCGTCGATCAGCGCGGTCATGAGCTGACGCCCGATCCCCGCATGCAACCGGTCGCTGCGCACGTAGATCGAGTGCTTGACCGTGTAGCGATAGGCCGGGCGCTTGCGGAACGGCACCGCATAGGCGTAGCCGACAACCGTTCCTCCTTGCTCCGCGACCAGATGCGGCATCTTGCGGTTGTTCATCGAGCGGCGGCGGCGCTTGAGGTCATCGGTGTCGGGAGTTCTCGAAATCGCCGTCCACGCCGGGATCTACGCCGCGCCGGATGTGGTGGAGGTAAATCGCGAGCATCGCCGGCACATCGCTGTCGCGCGAGTTACGCACGTGCAGGGGCTTTGCGGCTTCTTGCGCGGCCTCCTTAGGGTCATAAGAACCGTTCAGTTTGGCGTCCATTGTCGCTTCTTTTCACCCGTCACTCGCGGACCACATAGGTATAGAACCGGATCGCTCCCAATTCGTCGATCTCGCGATAAAGGCCCTGGACTTCCGCTTCGAAGCCCGGAAACACGTTGGCGCTCTTCTCGAACATCTTGAGGTAATCGATCATCGGCCGCGCTCGCTCGGTCAGCCTTTCGCCCGGAACAATGGTCGCGATGCCGGGCGGATAGACCACCCACAGCGTCGTCGCGATCCGGCCGTCCAACTCGGCAAGCGGCAGATAGTCGACGTTGTTGCGCACCAGATGGCGCGAGGCTTCGCGTGGGCTCATCGCCGCCTCCGGCAGATGCTTGGCGGCGAATTGCGCCATCTGCAATTGGCTCACGCCGGAATCGCGGAAGAAGGCGTGCATTTCCCCGCACAGGTCCTTGAGTTTTTTGCCGCGATAGCGCGCCGGCCGTTTCGCGACAAATTCCGGCATTGCGTCATCGAGCGGAACGTTGTCGTCATGCAGCCGCTTGAAGGCGACCAGCGAAGAAACGAGCGTCCCCGCCTTGCTCAACTCGACGCCCGGCGTCAGCAGGAAGAGCAGCGAGTTGAGATCGTTCTTCTCCGACACCACCCGATTCTCGCGCAAATATTGGGCGACGACCGGGGCCGGCACGCCATGGGCTTCATAGGCGCCGGTTAAGCGGTCGAAGCCCGGCGTGAGCAGGGTCAGCTTGGCCGGATCGGTGATCGCGAATCCCGCCTCGAGCGACTGAAATCCGTGCCAGGCCTCGCCTGGGACAAGCGCCCAATAGCGCGGATCGCGGGCGATGAGTTCGGTCGACACGCTCTCCCACGGCACATCGTGGATCGCGCCCTCGAGCGCTGCGTCGCGGATCGAGACGCGCTGCGGCACGAAGGGGTCGAAGAACCAGCGCCGCGCCGGGTCCCTCTCCTTCTCCTCGAACTCGCGCCGGACGGCGCGCAGTTTCTTGCGCAATTCAATCCCGAGACGGATCGCGTCGTCCCATAGGACTTCCCCCGACCGCCCCTTCATCATCTGCGCGCCGACATCGAGCGAAGCGAACAGCGGATAGAATGGCGAGGTCGAGGCGAACTGCATGAAGCCTTCGTTGAAGCGGCGATGCTCGACCCGCCGGCGCTGGCCTTTGATGTGGCGGTCGCGCACATGGATCTGCGAGGCCTGCGAGAAGCTCGCGAGCTGCTTGTGGGCCGACTGGGTGGCGACAATGCCGGGCGAGGCTTCGCTTAAGTTTCGCAAGCCCATCGCGAACCGGCGCTCATAAAGCGGATGAAACTTCATGAAGCCCGCCCAGGCCTCGTCGAACATGATGTAGTCGCAAAGGCGGCCCACCCGCTCCACGATGCGCTCGGCGTCGTAAATCGTGCCGTCATAGGTGCATTGTTCGATGACCGCCGCGCGGAAGGGACGCTCGCGTTTCCACGCCTCCTTGTCCGTCACCAGCGGGTTGTCCCGGATGCGCTCGCGTATCCTCGTCTCGTCGAGATCGTCGGGGCGAATGGGGCCGATGAGCCCATAGGCGTTGCGATCGGTCGAGAGGTAGATCGGGATCGCGCCGCCCATCAGGAGCGCGCCCTGGTGCGCGGCCTTGTGGTTGTTGCGGTCGAACAGCACGAGGTCGCCCTCGGCGATGAGATTGGTGAGCACGATCTTGTTCGACGACGAAGTGCCGTTGAGCACGAAATAGGTCTTCTCGGCGCCAAAGATGGCGGCTGCCTCTTTCTGCGCCTGAAGCGCCGGGCCTTCATGGGTCAGGAGATCACCGAGTTCGAGGATCGAATTGTCGAGGTCGTCGCGAAAGATGGCCTCGCCCAGATGCTCGACGAAGATGCGCCCGATCGGGCTTCGGCTGTAGAAGACGCCGCCGTTGTGGCCGGGGCACGTCCACAGCTGGTTGCCTTCTTCCTGGTAGTCGACGAGCGCGCCGAAGAACGGCGTCTTCAGCGTGTCGGCATATTGCTTGAGACGCGAGACGAGGTTCCGGGCGATGAATTCGGGCGTCTCCTCGGCCAGGAACACATAGCCGTCGATGAAGTCGAGCACCTCGACCGGAATGTCCTCGAAGCGCTTGCGCCGGACGAGCACGACGATCGGCATGTCGAGGCCGCGCTTTCTCATCAAATTGATGAGCGAGGCCGCCTTGCCCTCGATGCCCTTCTTGCCCCAGTCGACGACCATGCAGCCGATCGCGGCGTCGGTCTGCACCGCGATCTCAGCGTCCTCGACGCGCCGCGCCTTGATGACCTGGAATCCCATCCGCTCGATGGCGGTTACGATCTGGTTGACCCGGAGGCCCTCGAGGTCGTCGGCGTCGAACATCGGCGCCGAGAACAGAAAGGTCAGACGCTGGGAAAAGTTCATCGTGTGTGGCCCGTCTTCAGGTGGGCGCCGTCGCGCCAGACGTCCCCGAGCGGCTGCTTAAGACAGCATCCACCGACAGAATCAAGTCCGGCCCAGGGCAAGATCGCGGCGCGGGCCCCGCACTTCCGTGAAGCCAAGTTCGCCGGCTTCCGGCGCCCTTTCATTCCATTGTCATTGCAACCAACTACGCTTCCCCGGCGCATAATAGCGCTTGGCGCGATCGAGTGGGTTGCCGCGCGGCGGATGGCTTGCGACAGTCGAGCCACGGAAGCGTCCGTCCATCCAGGCGAGCGCGGACTTACAGACCCTGGGCGAGCGACGCGGCGATCGCGATCTCGGCGATCTGATATACGTGTCTTTCAAATCAAGGATTCGGACGTGAACGCCAAATCCGCCATCCGGAACAGGACCTTCCGAAACAAGACCTGGGCCGAGCTCAGTGTCGGCGATTCCGCAAGCCTCGAGCGGACCTGCTCGGCGCAGGATCTGATTGTGTTCGCGCATGTCTCCGGCAACATCAATCCGCTTTCGCTGCCTCCGGCGGACAGTCACGCGCAAGACAATACGCCCGTCGCGCCTTCGATGTGGGTGGGCTCGCTCATCTCGGCGGTGCTCGGCAACGTCCTTCCCGGCGCGGGAACGCTTTACCGCGCTCAAGACCTGCGCTTCCCGCGGCGCGTTCATGTCGGCGACAGGCTCAAGGTCACCGTCGTCTGTCGCGAGAAGCGCGAAGAGCCGGTCGCCCTGTTCGACACCCGCATCGAGGACGAATACGGCCGCATCGTCTGCGAAGGAACAGCGGAAGTCGACGCGCCGACTGCGACTCAACTGACCGAGGTGCGCGACCTGCCGACGCTGATCGTGGACAGCGTCGACCATTTTGCGCCGCTCATCGCGCTCGCCTCGCGATTGCCCCCGCTCAAGACCGCCGTCGTTTGCCCCGAGGACCGCAATTCGCTCGGCGGCGCCCTGCTCTCGGCGCAGCATGGTCTCATCGAGCCGATCCTGATCGGCGATCCGGGGCGCATTCAGGCGGCGGCGAAGGAGCTTGGCGCCGATATTTCCGCGTATACGCTCGTCGCCGTTTCCGACCCCCACGCAGCGGCGGCGCAGGCGGTCACGATGGTCAACGAGGGCTTGGCGCACGCGGTGATGAAGGGCGCGATCCACTCCGACGCGCTCCTCGCGGAGGTGGTCAAGAAGGACGGGGGCTTAAGAACGCACGTCCGCATAAGCCATGTGTTCGCCATGGACGTGCCCACGCTCGATGAGCTTCTGTTCATTTCCGACGCCGCGATCAACATCGCGCCCGATCTCATGACCAAGGTCGACATCGTTCAGAACGCGGTCAACCTCGCTCACGCTTGCGGCATCGGACAGCCAAAAGTCGGCGTCCTCTCGGCTGTGGAGACGATCAACCCGAACATTCCCTCCACCCTCGACGCGGCGGTGCTGTCGAAGATGGCCGAGCGCGGCCAGATCCGCGGAGCCGTGGTCGACGGGCCGCTCGCGATGGATAACGCGATCGATGTCGAGGCCGCGCGCACCAAGGGCATCGCCTCACTGGTCGCCGGCCACGCCAATGTGCTAATCGTTCCCAATCTGGAAGCCGGAAATATCCTTGTAAAGGAACTCTCCTTCGTCGCGCGGGCGGAAGCGGCGGGACTGGTGCTTGGGGCCAAAGCGCCAGTGATGCTGACGAGCCGAGCCGATAACGATCGGGCTCGGCTCGTCTCCTGCGCGCTGGCGCAGCTTTACGAATATTGGCGTCGAGAAGGCCACGCGTTCGGCGATGAACCGACGGTCGCCAAGGCGGCGGAGTGACGCATTTTGGATTCGGTGATCCTGACTCTGAACGCAGGTTCGTCGTCGCTTAAATTCGCAGCGTTCCGCCTCGTCAATGGAGGCGAGCCGAACCTGCTGGCCTCCGGGCAGATCGAGGGCATCGGCGCGAGCGCGAAAGGCAGCGTGACGACGGCCGCGGGCGAGAAGAGCGACCTCACGTTCGATCCATCGGCCGGCGCGATCGACCATCACGCCGCGATGGGCGCCATCCTCGGCTGGCTCAGGAAGGCGGGTTATGATTCTTCGGTCGTCGCGGTCGGCCATCGCGTCGTGCACGGCGGGCCGGATCTCGTGGAGCCGAAGCTGATCGACGAGTCCGTGATTACGGCGCTTAAGGGGCTCATTCCCCTCGCGCCGCTGCACGAGCCGCATAATCTCGCCGGGATACTGGCGGCGATGAAGGCCTTCCCGTCGACGCCGCAGGTCGCCTGCTTCGACACCGCTTTCCATCGCAGCCACCCCTTCGTCTACGACACTTTCGCTTTGCCCCGCTCCTATTACGACCAGGGCGTGCGCCGTTACGGTTTTCACGGGCTTTCCTACGAGTTCATCGCCCGAAAGCTGCGCAAGATCGCGCCGCAGATCGCGCGCGAGGACGTCATCATCGCCCATCTCGGCAACGGCGCCTCGATGTGCGCGGTCCATGACGGCCGCGCCGTCGCCACGACCATGAGCTTCACCGCGCTCGACGGTCTCGCGATGGGCACCCGCTGCGGGCAGCTCGATCCGGGCGTGGTGCTCTATCTTATGGCCGAAAAGAAGATGAGCGCGGACGAGATATCCGACCTCTTATGGAAGAACTCCGGCCTCAAAGGCATGTCGGGCATTTCCCAGGACATGCGCGAGCTCGAGGCGTCCGACAGCCTGGCGGCGCGGGACGCCATCGCCTATTTCGTCTCCTGCGTCCGGCGCGAACTCGCGGAACTCGCGGCGACTGTCAACGGCGCGGAAGCCATCGTCTTCACCGCCGGCATCGGCGAACATTCGTGGAAAGTGCGCGAGGCGGTCCTGAACGGCATGGAATGGATGGGAATCCATCTCGACGCCGAAGCGAACCGCGCCAACGCCCAGATCATCAGCGCGAAGCATTCGCCAACGATCGTCTTTGTCATCCCGACCAACGAAGAGCTCATGATCGCCGAGCATACTGTACGGACGGCGCACGTGGGGAAACCCTGACGGTAACATTGGGTCGAGCACGGTCGTCATCCGAACGAAGCGAAGCAATCCAGGGGAACGTAGGGCGCTCGATGTTCTCTGGATTGCTTCGTCGCTGCGCCCTCGCAATGACAGCCCGAACAGCGGCGCGGGCCGCGCGCCATCGCGCCTCAAGCGCGGCAATGTCCGCATCGTCCAGCGGCGCGATGCGCTCGAACACCACCGCGCTCACGCCCTTTTCCAGGTGGAAGACTTCGCCGGTGCGGCGGAACTTGGCGCCGATCCCTTGGCCCGTCAGCATCTCGCGCGACGGCACGATGACCGTCTGCTGGTAGTCGGGATCGAGGTGGGTCTGGATCGGATCGCCGACAATGATAATGGCGCAATTCTTGAGATCCGCTGATGGCGGTCCCTCGACCGTATCGACGTCGGGCATCGTGACGCCGAGGTCGCGCCTGACGGCGCCGCGCTCCGGGCGAAGCTGCCACAATTCGCCGATGAGCTGGCCGCTAAACGTGTAGCTCGAGCCCAGGCCGCAAACCTTGGCGTCCGGCCGCGCGCGCTCATCGACCCAGTCCTTGAGGCGGGCGAGTTCGTCGAGATCGGCCCGCGGCGCCCGTGGCAATCCGGCGATCGGCGTGAGTCCCAGTGGGTTGAGCGCCGCGGCCAACGGCGAGAGCGTGATCGCGCCCAGCACGGCGACAGCCAGAAGGGCGAGGCGCGGCGCGTTTGCAAAGAGCAGCATCAGCGAAGCCGCGATGGGGACGACAAGCGCCGGCGCGATCAGATCGAGATGATGAATGTAGGGCGTCTGGATGCGCAGGAACAACGCGGCCGCGATGGCCGAGGCGCCGAGGGTCAGACGCAGGAGGCGCTTGTCGCGGGAACGCGCCCAGAGGAACGCCGCGCCGGCCAGCGCAGCGAGTGCGGGGAGAAGTCCAACCCAGTCGCCTAGCTCATGCAGGAACACGGCCGGAGGCTTGCGATAGCCGGCGTAGGTTTGGGCGTAGTCATGCGCGCTGAAGTTCGGCGCCCAATCGACCAGCACCGGGCTCAGGAGCGCGAGCAGGGCGAGGGCGCCGAGCGCAGCCGCCGCAACGGCGTCGCGCCAGCGAAAGCGCGCGCCACGCCTCAGCGCGATCAAACCGGTCTCAAGGGCCAGCATGACGACGATTCCCACGGCGGCGAAGGCATACCAGCGCCGGAAGGCGAACATCGCGTACAGGGTCAGCGCGAGCGCGATGGCGACGCGGCGGATCATGGGCTCAACGCGCGCGCCGCCTTGTCGCAACGCGAAGAGGCGGGCGAGGCGTTCGGCCAGCTTGAGCGCGCACACCACCAGCACGAGACCGCCGACGTCGGGCATGCCGCGCGCAGCGACCGCGAAGGCCGCAGGGTAAGCGACGATCACGGCGGCGACGCCAAGGGTGAGAACCGCGCCCGGCTGCGCGTCGCGACGAAGCCCGGCCCGCCGCGCCCAATCGCGCGCCAGCACCGCGAGCGCCAAGGCGGCCGGCGCGGCATAGAGGGCGAGGATCGCGAAAGTATAGATCGCGCGCGAGGTCGGCTCGGTCGCCGCCAGGAGAAAACCCGGAACCAATCCCGGCGCCCAGGAATAGTCTTGCGTGATCGATTGGACCGAGGCGCTGAGCAAGAGCGGCCAATTTCGCGTGTCGATCAATCGCGCGATCATCATCGCTATGCCGCGATAGGTCATGAAGTCCGCGATCATCAGATCGCGCGAGACAAGCACGAGATAGGCGGCGTAGGCGGCGAGGCACGCGAGCGTAGCGGCGAACAGCGCCGCTAAAGGCAGGGATACGCTCGGCCTCGTCCGCGCCGTGCGGATGAGCCATACGGCGAGCCCAACGCCGAACGCAGCGGAAGCGAAACTTGCGAGACTGAGCCTCGCCTCCGCACTGAGCAGCGTGCAGAGACCGACAATCGCCGCGCCCGCGACGACGGCGCTCGTGAACTTGGACCGCGCCGCATCCTCCAGCGTAAACGCGAGTGCGAGGGCGGCGAGACCGGAGAGACCGGCGAAGCTTATCGGAATGATCGCCGGCGCGCCGGGCGCGGCGCGACAAAGGAGAAGGGCGATTGACGCCATAAGCGCCAGGCCCGCGAGCGCCGCGAAGCTTCGCGTGACGGACCGGGGCGGCAGAGAGCGGGAGCGCGGAACGACGGCGGTCACGCGCGATATTCTACGCCGCCACGGTTAAGGCTTCTTCAGCTCTCGCAGGCTGTACTGGGCTTGCCTGCGGCAGCCGAAGGAGCGGCCGAGCCTTTAGCTCATAGCTCGAGCTTCTATCGTCCCGCCAGCCGGTCGGCGAAAAGGGCGACTGTCTTTGCGTAAATCTCGGCCGAGTTCCATTGCAGGATGGCGGCGAAGTTCGGCTCGCCTTCGTTCCAGCCCGCGCCCGGTTGCCAGCCATGGGCTTTAAGGAAAGCCGCGGTGGACGCGAGCGCGTCGGCGGAATTGTGGATAAGGTCCGGCGTGCCCGAGCCGTCAGGCGTGGTGGCGAACATCAGATAGGCCGAAGGCATGAGCTGCGTCTGGCCGACCTCGCCCGCCCAGGCTCCGTGCAGCGCGCGCGGCTGCGTCACGATGCCGCGGTCAACGAGGGTGATCGCGTCGATCAGTTCGGCGCGGAAACGTTGCGGGCGCCGACAATCCCAGGCCAGCGTCGCCAGGGCGCTATAGGTCGGGAACGAGCCGACGTCGCCGCCGAAGCTCGTCTCCTGGCCCCAGATCGCGACCAGCACCGGCCCCGGCACGCCGAAGCGCTGCTCGATCGTCGCGAGCGGCCCGGCGTAGCGCTTAAGCTCCGCCCTGCCCCGCGCGACCATTCCCGGCGTGACATGGCTCGCCGCGAAGCCCGCGAAGTTGTGCCCGAACATCGCGGCGCCGCCGTCATGCCGCTTGACCACGGGGTTATACGCGACGTCGTCGAGCGCTGCATCCACGGCCCTTTGCGACAGACCGTCCATCACCGCGACCCGCTTGAAGGAGGCGAGCCATGCGTCGAAGCCCTCAGCGCTCCGGCCGCAATCTTCCGCGTGAACGGGAGCGGCTGAAAGAATGGCCGCAACCGCGATGAACGCCAATGCTCTCAATTCTCTCCCCCCATCATCGCTCCAATGTCCATCCTAGATCAATTCGGCGACCCCATCCGAGAATCGAGGCGGACGCTGGCCCGGTCAACCGGACGAGTTTGGCGATATCGAGACCCGATCAAGCGCCCGGCGGCTCCGGCCAAGGCCTCGCCTCGAACGCCCGAATGGCCTCGAAGGCGCGGGCGACCGCGAGCACGCCAAGGTCGTCGAACCGGCGGCCGACGATCTGCAGCCCGATCGGCAAGCCTTCGCCGTCGTAGCCGCAATTGACCGACGCCGCCGGCTGCTCGGACATGTTGAAGGGGACGGTGAAGCCCACTTGCGGAAAAGGTTTGAGCGGGTCGCGGCTCGGCGAGGCCCATTCGGCGGGGAAAGCCGTCATCGGCGCGGTCGGCGACAGCACGTAGTCGAATGGAGCGGTGGCCGCGACCGCCCTCTTGCGCATCTCGGGTATCTGGTCGAAGCCGCGGAACACCTCGACGCCAGAAAACCCTTCCGCCGACTCCGCCCAGTCGCGGATGAATGGCAGCACGAGCGCGCGCCGCTCGGGCGTCAGCGCGCGAATGTCGTTGAGCGCGCGGGCGCGCCAGAACCTGTCGAGCCCGTCGAGCATGTCCTGGGTGAGGAACGGCTTGAGCGGCTCGACATGCGCGCCGGCGGCATCGAAATCCTTCGCTGCGCGCTCAACGGCGGCTCTGACCTCGGGCTTCGGCGGCTCCCCGCAACCCGCTTCCAAGCAAAGGCCGACGCGCAGACCCTTGAGCGGCGCGGGCTCGACGACCCAGTCCAGCTTCTCGTATTTGAGGCTCGTATAGTCGCGGGCGTCGGGCAGCGACAAGGTCGCCATCATCAACGCCGCGTCGTCGACGTCGCGCGTCATCGGGCCAGCGACCCGGCCGACATAGGGCGGATCGATCGGGATGCGTCCCGCGCTCGGTTTGAGGCCGAAGATTCCGCACCAGCCGGCGGGCAAGCGCACCGAGCCGCCGATGTCGGTGCCGAGGTGCAGCGGACCATAGAGCGCCGCCGCCGCCGCGCCTGCGCCCGCGGACGAGCCGCCGGGATTGCGGTCGAGCTTCCACGGGTTGCGCGCCAGCGGATGGAAGCTCGACAGCCCCGACGACAGCATGCCGTAGTCGGGCATCGTCGTCTTGGTGAACATGATCGCGCCCGCTTCACGTAGACGCGCCGCCGGCGGCGCGTCCTCCTTCTGCGGCGTCAAGTCCTCCGCCGCGGTGCCGACCGGCTTCGGGTCGCCGCGCGTCGCGATATTGTCCTTGATCGTGACCGGCACGCCGTCCAAGGGACCGATCGGCTCGCCTTTCGCCCAGCGCGCTTCGGAGGCGCGCGCCTCGGCGAGCGCCCGCTCAGGCGCATAAAGAAAGGTCGCATGAATATGGGGCTCGTAAGCCTCGACCCGCTCGATCACCGACCTCATGGCTTCGACCGGCGACAGTTCGCGCGTCCGATAGAGGCGCAAAAGCTCCAGAGCCGACATCCGAAACGGCTGCGTGCTCGCTTTTTTCGCGCTTCTGGCGTGCCCGGTCATTGCCACGACATCGCGGAGAGATCGTTGACGAAGATCGGCGCGTTCTTCCACAAGCCCTTGAGCTTGGCGTCGGCGACCGTCACGTTCGGCAACTGGAAGAGGAAAGCGTTGACGCTGTCCTCCGCGATCTTCTTCTGCGCTTCGCCCAGCGCCGCCTTGTACGCCGCGAGATTGGGCGCCGACGTCACCTTGGCGTAGATCGCCTGGAACGCCGGGCTATCGTACTGGAAGTAATAGTTCGGATTGGCGTAGATGCCGATGTCGAGCGGCTCGACGTGGCTGATGATGGTCAGATCGTAGTTCTTGTCCTTGTAGACGCCGGAGAGCCACTGCGCCCATTCCACGTCCTGGATCTTCGCGTTGATCCCGACCTCGGCGAGCTCGGCGGCGATGATCTCGCCGCCCTGGCGCGCGTAAGGCGGCGGCGGCAGGATAAGGCTGAGTTCGAGCGGCGTCGTGACGCCCGCCTCTTTCAGTAGCGCCTTGGCCTTCGCGGGATCGTGCGGATACATGCCGGTAAGATCGATGTAGCCGGGGTCATTGGGCGTCATATGGCTGCCGATCGGCGCGCCCAAACCGTCCATCGCGCCGTCGATAATCGCCTTGCGGTCGAGCGCATAAGCGATCGCCCGGCGCACGCGCACGTCGTCGAGCGGCTTCTTCTTGTTGTTCATGGCGAGGATGGTCTTGCCCTCGGTGCCGCCGACCAGCACCTGGAAGCGCGGATCGCTTCTGAACTGGCCGAGCGCCTGCACATTGGCGAAGCGCGGGAACGCGTCGACGTCGCCGGCGAGCATCGCCGCGACCGCCGCCGAGGGATCGGAGATGAAACGGAAGGTCGCGTGGGCGATCGGGATATGCGCCGCGTCGCGATAGCCGTCCCACTTGTCGAGCGTGATCGTCGAGCCCTTCTCCCAAGAGGAGAGCTTGTAGGGTCCGGTGCCGACGGGGCTGGTGGCTTCGCCCGTCGCGCTCTTCTCGTCGAGGATGACCGCGGTGTCCAGGCCCAAATGATAGAGCGCCCCGAAGCTCGGCTGCTTGAACTTGAGCACCACCGTCTTCGGATCGGGCGTCTCGATCGATTCGATCGAAGCAAAGAAGAGCTTGTCCTTGTTGGTCGATTCGGCGCCGGCGAAGCGCTCGAAGGAATATTTGACGTCCTTCGAGGAGAACGGTTCGTCGTCCTGAAACTTGATGTTCGGCTTGAGCGTGAAGGTCAGGGTCTTAAGATCGGGCGAGAAGGTCCATTTCTCGGCCAGAAGCGGCGTGACCGAGAAGTCCTCGTTGATCTTCGTCAGGCCCTCGAAGATGTTGTACTGCGTCACTTCGCCGATCGCCGCCGCCGGCGCGCTGGTCGGATCAAGCCCCGGCGGCTCGAGCACCATGCCGATCGTCACGCTGTCCTTGGCGAGCGCCAAGCCTGTCGACGCCATGAAGGCGACACCGAGCGTGAGAAGCAGGCGGTAGGCGCGGCGCATGAAACGCTCCGAGGCTGGCGGGCCCCAAGCATTGCACCGCGAGACGCAAGAGCGTCAAGCTATAGCCGCGGTCGATAGCCCTCGGCAGAAGGGCGTCCTTTAAGGACGCCCTTTGGATCGCGGCGGACTGCGGTCAACGACCGCGTCTACAAAACCGGCGCTCAGTTCGCGCTCGGGCCGGCGGGCCGGCCGGGCCCGGCGTTCGGCCATGAACCGCTCAAACTCTTCGCGGTCCTTGGCGCGGCGGATCGCATCGACATATTCGGCGAACTCGCGCTGCGCCTGCGTCGAGCTTGCGGCGCTCTTCATCGAGTCGAACCAGTTCCGCCGTCCGCCACTCATCGAAAGCGGCGTTGCCGGTCGAGCCGGCGTAGAAGCGGCTTGCGTGCTTCATCGCCCCGCAACCCCACGAAGAACCCCAGGAAGAATTGCTCGACATCATGGTGCGCGCATCCTGCCATTTGTTGGTCGCCAGCGTCTGCAGATCCGGTCCGCCGTTCCGGCTCTGCCAGAACTTGTAACCGAGGACCGCAAGCCCGATCGGCCAAAAGACGATGAAGCCGAGAACCATCGCGACGATCTCAAACACGGTCCAGCGCGAACCGCCGCGCCGCCAACGGGCGTTCGTCCAATCGCTCGGGCCAAATTCTCGCGCGCCGTATGAACCACCCATCGCATTCTCCGCAGTGCTCATGACGAGCCTCCATGTCCACACGTGATCCGAGGCCCGCGAGGGCGATTCGCTCACGCACGTCATGAGATTGGAGGCCGCCAAGCGGCGTGCAAGAGCCGCCGGATGTAAAAAAGCATTACATTAATGTCAATGTCGCTGACCTAATCGAGCGGATACCAGCACGCGACCTCCCGCTCCGCGTCGCCTTTCGCCTCAAGGACTGGCGGCTCCTCAAGGCAACGCGGACGGGCGAATGCGCAGCGCGCGGCATAGGGGCAGGCCTCGTTCGTCTCTGATCCACCAGTTGAAACCTGATGCGATTGGGTCGAACCAGGATCGTCATTGCGAGCGAAGCGAAGCAATCCAGGGGAACGTAGGGCTCCCCGCGCCTCCTGGATCGCCGCGTCGCCATAGCCCGTCGAAAGACGGGCGTCTCCCGACGCCCTATGGCCCTCGCGATGACGATCCGGGTCGAGGCGCGGGGTGGCCTCGACCAGTTCGCGCGTATAGGGGTGCGCGGGATTGGCGAACAAGGCGCCGGTGTCGCCGATCTCGACGATGCGCCCGCGGTACAGGACCGCGGTCGTCACGCAGATATGGGCGACGACGGCGAGATCATGGCTGATCAAGAGAAAGGTCACGCCCGCCTCGCGCTCGAGATCGCTCATCAGGTTCAAGGTCTGCGCCTGCACCGAGACGTCGAGCGCCGACACGGGCTCGTCGGCCACGACCAGCTTCGGCCGGGTGATGAGCGCCCGCGCGATCGCGATGCGCTGGCGCTGGCCGCCGGAAAATTCATGCGGATATTTCGATGCGTCGGATGCGCTTAAGCCCACGGCCTCGAGCGAGGCTTGGACGCGAGCCCGGCGCTCTGCCCGGCTCACATGGCCAATGGCCGCGAGCGGCTCGGCGACGATTTTTTCGACCCGCTGGCGCGGGTCGAGCGATCCGTATGGGTCCTGGAAGACCATTTGCATATGCGCTCGCGTTGCGCGCAATTCGCGCCTCGGCAGATCGAACAGCGAGCGTCCCTCCAGGCGCACCACGCCCGAGTCGGGCTTGTCGAGCGCAAGCGCGATGCGCGCGAGCGTCGACTTGCCGGAGCCCGATTCGCCGACGATTCCGAACGAGCGCCCCTCATCTATCGAGAAGCTCACCCCCGCCAGCGCCGGGCGGGCGTTCTTGCGCGCAAACAGTCCGGCCCCCGGCGACCGGTAGGTCTTGACGAGCGACGAGACCTCGAGCAGCGGCGCGTCGCTCATGACACGAATCCCACCTCGTGGGCGCGATGACAGCGCGAAACATGCGCCCCCTCGAAGGCGACCTCGGGCGGCGGTACGGCGCGGCAGATGGCAGCCGTGAGCGCACATCGGCCGGCGAAAGGGCAGCCCACGTGAGGTTCGTGCTGAGCCGGCGGCGCGCCGGGGATGGTCTTAAGCCTTGCGCCGCGCGGCGCGCCGGGCCGCGGGCGGGCCTCGAGCAGCGCCAGCGTGTAAGGGTTCCTCGGCTGACGCAGCACCGCTTCGACCGGACCGCTCTCCATGATCATTCCGGCGTACATGACGATGACGCGGTCGCAATGCCCGGCGATCACCGCGAGATCGTGGCTCACGAGCAGGATCGCCATTTTCAATTCCGACCTGAGCGCGTCGATGAGGGCGAGAATGCGCGCCTGAACGGTGACGTCGAGCGCCGTGGTCGGTTCGTCGGCAATGACCAGGCGTGGGCCACAGCCGATCGCCATGGCGATCATCGCGCGCTGCCGTTCGCCGCCCGAGAGCTGGAACGGATAGGAGCGAGCCGCGCGCTCCGGCTCGGCGAGCCGCACATGGTCGAGCAACTGGACGGCGCGGGCGTGCGCCTCACGCGTGCTCAAGCGCCGATGCAGCATCAGCGGCTCGGCGACTTGCGCGCCGACGCGGCGCAGCGGATTGAGAGCCGTCATCGGCTCCTGGAAGATCATGGCGATGCGATCGCCGCGCAACCGCAGCATGTCCTCTTCGGAGAGGCCGACGAGCTCCCTGCCCTCGAAGCGGATCGAACCGGAGACCCGCGCCCCTTCCGGCGTCAGAGCCATGAGCGCAAGCGCGGTCATGGTCTTGCCGGAGCCGGACTCGCCCACCACTCCGAGACTCTCGCCTTGACAAAGAGAAAACGACGTCCGGTCGACGACGCGCTGAAAGCCTCCGCGCGTTGCGACATCGACAGCGAGCCCGGAGACCTCGAGCAGCATTAGCCCCGGGCCTTCAGTTTCGGATCGAGCGCGTCGCGCAAGCCGTCGCCAAGCAGATTGAGGCCCAAGACGCTGAGCGCGATGGCGAATCCAGGATAGAGCGCGAGCCTCGGCGCGTTGTAGAGCACGTTCTGGGCGTCGGCGAGCATCTTGCCCCACGACGTCTCAGGCGGCTGCGCGCCGAGGCCGAGGTAGGAAAGCGCCGCCTCGGCCAGAATGGCGATGGCGAATTGGATCGTCGCCTGAACGATCAGCGCGGGCGCAATATTGGGCAGCACGTGATCGATGGCGATGGCGATCGGCCCGCGGCCCGCGGCGCGGGCGGCGAGCGCATATTCGCGCGAGAGAACGCCGTTGGCGGTGGCGCGGGTGAGTTTGGCGATGATCGGCACGTTGTAGACGCCGATGGCGATGATGGCGTTGACCACGCCTGGGCCAAAGGTCGACGTCAGCATGATCGCGAGGAGCAGCGCCGGAAAGGCGAAGACGAAGTCGCTGAGCTTCATGATCCCGTCTTCGACGAGGCCCTTGGAGAAGGCCGCGATGAGGCCGAGGACGATTCCGAACACGAGCCCGATGCCGACCGCGATCACGCCGACCAGAATCGAAATACGGGAGCCCGCCAGGATCTGCGAGGCGACGTCGCGTCCGAGATTATCGGTCCCGAACCAATGCGCCGCGGACGGAGGCGCGAGCTTGTGGGGGATGTCGATCGCGGTCGGCGGATAGGGCGTCCAGAGAAGCGACAATGCGGCGGCGGCGATCAGCGTCGCGACAAGCGCGGCGCCGAGCCACAGGCTTAAAGTCCCACGCGGACGAAACCGGGCGGACAAGGTCACGCTCCGGAGGCCCTCAGCCTCGGATCGATCGCGGCGCAGGCGACGTCGACGACGAAGTTCACCCCGATCACGATCAAAGCCAAGAGCATCACGCCGTTCTCGACCACCAATGTGTCGCGATTGGAGATCGACTGAAGCATGAGCCGGCCAAGACCCGGCAGGACGAACACGTTCTCGACCACGATCGCGCTTGCGACGAGGTTGGCGAATTGCAGCCCCATGATGGTGAGGATGGGGGTCAGCGCGTTCGGCAAGGCATGGCGCCAGAGCGCGGCGCGACGCGACACGCCCTTGGCGCGCGCGGTGCGCATGAAGTCTTCGTTCAGGGCCTCGATGACGGCCGATCTTGTGACGCGGGTGACGATCGCCGCCTGCACGACGCCAAGCGCGATCGCCGGCAGGATGAGCGCGCCGAGCGCCCGCGCCGGGTGTTGCCAACCTGGAAATCCGCCGGCCGGCACGAGCCTCAAGGTCACGGCGAAGACGAGGACGAGCAGGATCGCGAGCCAGAAGTTCGGCACGGCGATGCCGATCTGGCTTGCCCCCATGACCATCGCATCGCCCGCGCGGCCGCGCCGATCCGCGGCGTAGACGCCCGCGGCAAGCCCGATGACCGCGGCGAACGCCATCGCCATCAGCGCGAGCGGGGCGCTCACCGCCAGGCTCGAGGCGATCAAGGGGGCGATCGGCGAGCCATAGGCGTAAGAGAGGCCGAGATCGCCGTGCAGCGCGCCGCCGATCCAGTGCGCGTAGCGGACCCAAGCCGGCAGATCGAGGCCGAGCTTGTGCGAGAGCGCGGCAACCGCCTCGGGCGTCGCGGTCGGCCCCAGCATGGTCTCAGCCGCGTTTCCCGGCAGGATCTGCATGACCGCGAAGACGACCAGCGAGGCGACGAGGAGCGTCGCGACGAACAGAAGGATCCGTTGTCCTACGTAAAGCAGCATCGCCTTAGGGCTGACGCGCCTTGTGCCGAGTTGTCATTGCGAGCGAAGCGAAGCAATCCAGGGGAACGTAGCGCGCCCTACGTTTCCTGGATCGCCACGTCGCTTCGCTCCTCGCGATGACGATTCCCAGCGCGGCTCTCATGAGGTTTTCCCGGCCAGCTGCGCGGAGAGACGCAGAGAGATATCCTGCGACAGCGAGCGCGCCAGGCGAATCTCGGCGTCTCGCGCGGCGCGCAGATCGTTGTAGCGCTGCTGCGAACGATCGTAGGACGCATTCGCGTCGGCGACGCCAGTCAGCACCTGCGCGCCTCCATCGACTTTGGTGAGCGTAAAATGGGCTTGGGCGCTCATGGTCGCCGAGGTCGCGACGTTTGTGAGCGAGCTCACTGTCGGCGTCGACGCGGCGGTCGTGACGGTCACGGTGAGCCGATACTTTGGCGGCGGCGTCTGGCCGGTCCCGTTCAGATCGGTCGTCAGATTGTCGGCGAGATAGTGGCCGAGGCGATCCTTGATCGGCGCGACTTCGATCGCGCGAAGATCCTCGACCAGGCCTGGATGCGCGGACTCGCTGTAGAGCGGCTGGAAGCAGCCCGAAAGCCCGCACGCGAGCGTGAGCGCCGCGAGGACGCAAAGACCCCTAGACCTTGGACCCCTAGACCACGACATTGACGATCCTGTGCGGCACGATGATCACCCTGCGGGGGCGCTTATTATCCATCGCCCGCACGACGGCGTCGAGGGCGAGCGCCTCGCGTTCGACCCGGTCCTTGTCAGCTTCCCGTTCGATCGTGAGCTCGCCCCGCTTCTTGCCGTTGACCTGCACGACATAGGTCACATCGGCCGAAGCGATCAGGCTGCGGTCGGCGACCGGCCACGGGCTCTCAGCGACGAAGGTCTTGTGGCCGAGCGCCTCCCAGCATTCTTCCGCCAGATGCGGCATCATCGGCGCGAAGCAATGGACCAGACTGTCGCCCGCCTCGGCGAAAGCGGCGCGGAGATCGTCGGCGACCGGCGCGTCGCTGATCGCGCCGACCGCAGCGCTCAGTTCATTGGCCAGTTCGTAGATGGCGGCGATACAGACGTTGAACCGCAGCCGCTCGATCTCGTCCTCGATTCTCGCCAGCGCCATATGCGCGATCCGGCGGATGCGCTTCGCCTCATCGCCATAATGCGCAGGCTTCGCGGGACGCTCGCTCCCCACGACGCGCTCGATGTCGCAAATCAAGCGCCAGAGGCGTTGGGTCTGCTTGAACGCGCCCTGGACGCCCGCCTCCGTCCAGATGACGTCGCGCTCGGGCGGCGAATCCGACAGCATGAACCATCGCGCCGTGTCCGCGCCATAGGTCGAGATGATCTCGTCCGGGTCGATCGTGTTGCGCTTGGACTTCGACATCTTCTCGTTCGGGCCGATCTCGACCGGCTCGTCGCGGTCCAAAAGAAAGGCGCGGCGATTGGCGCCGTCGGGTTCGACGCGCACTTCCGACGGCGAAAGCCACTCGCCGTCCGGCCCACGATAAGTCTCGTGCACCACCATCCCCTGAGTGAAGAGACCGGCGAAGGGCTCGTCGAGATCGAGATAGCCGCACTTGCGCATGGCGCGGGTGAAGAAGCGCGAATAGAGAAGATGCAGGATCGCGTGCTCGATGCCGCCGATGTACTGGTCGACCGCCAGCCAGTGGTCGGCCATCTTGGGGTCGTCCGGCGCGGACGCGTTGTGCGGATCGGTGAAGCGCACGAAATACCACGACGAATCGACGAAAGTATCCATCGTGTCGGTCTCGCGCGTCGCCGGGCCGCCGCATATCGGGCAGGCGACGTGCTTCCAGGTCGGATGGCGATCGAGGGGATTGCCCGGCTGATCGAAGCTCACATCGTCCGGCAGCTTGACCGGCAAGTCCTTGGCAGGGACTGGCACGACGCCGTCGGTCGGGCAATGAATGACGGGAATCGGGCAGCCCCAATAGCGCTGGCGGGAAATGCCCCAGTCCCTGAGCTTGTAGTTGATCTGCCGCTTGGCCTGCGGCTTCCCGCCAAGCGTGATCTGTTCGAGCCGGCGCGAAACCTCTTCCTTGGCTTGCTCGACCGTCATCCCGTCGAGGAAGCGCGAATTGATCATCACCCCGTTGCCGTCATAGGCTTGCGTGTCGATGGTGAAGCTCGCGGGATCGAGCTCGGGCGGACACACGACCGGGGTCACGCCCAGCCCATAGGCGCGGACGAAATCGAGGTCGCGCTGATCGTGCGCGGGGCAGCCGAAGATCGCGCCCGTCCCGTATTCCATGAGCACGAAATTGGCGACATAGACCGGCAGCCGCCAAGCGGGGTCGAACGGGTGCAGCACTTTGAGGCCCGTGTCGTAGCCCTTCTTCTCGGCAGTCTCGATCGCGGCGACCGACGTGCCGATCTTGCGCGTCTCCTCGATGAACGCATGCAGCGCCGGGTCGTGCTTGGCTGCAGCTGCCGCGAGCGGATGGTCGGGGGCGATCGCCATGAATTTCGCGCCGAACAATGTGTCCGGGCGGGTCGTATAGATGTCGAGCTCGCTCGCCTCAGGCTCGCCCTTCAGCGCGCCTAGGCTCGCCGGATCGACGACGAACCGGATCGAAAGGCCCTCCGAGCGCCCGATCCAGTTCTTCTGCATCAGCCGGACTTTTTCCGGCCAGCGTTCGAGATGATCGAGGCTTGCGAGCAGATCGTCGGAATAGTCGGTGATCTTGAGGAACCATTGGGTGAGCTCGCGCTGCTCGACCACTGCGCCCGAGCGCCACCCGCGCCCGTCGATCACCTGCTCGTTGGCGAGCACCGTCTGGTCGACCGGGTCCCAATTGACCTTGGATTGCTTGCGCGCGACCAGGCCAGCCTTGAGGAAATCGAGGAACAGCTTCTGCTGATGCTTGTAATAGCTCGGATCGCAGGTCGCGATCTCGCGCGACCAGTCGAGCGAGAGCCCCATCGACTGCAATTGCGCCCGCATGGCGTCGATATTGGCGTAGGTCCATTTCGCCGGATGGGTGTTGTTCTGCATGGCCGCGTTCTCGGCCGGCATGCCGAACGCGTCCCAGCCCATCGGATGGAGAACGTTGAACCCGCGCGCGCGCCGGTAGCGCGCGACCACATCGCCCATGGCGTAATTGCGCACATGCCCCATATGGATGCGCCCCGACGGATAGGGGAACATCTCGAGCACGTAATATTTCGGGCGCGGATCGTCGTTCTCGGTCTTGAAGATCTGCGCGTCCGCCCAGGCCTTGCGCCATTTGGCCTCGGATTCGCGCACGTTATATCGTTCGGACCGCATTATCGGGGCGTACTCTAGGGGAGGTGTGCGTGTAGCGAATTTTCTGCGTGTAGCGCAAATTTTGTTGCGTGTAGCGCAACTTTTTCGCGGGCGGCGCGACGAAGCATGGACCACGACGCCGCAAGCACCTCCAGCGCGAGACCGAAACCGGGCGCGCCCTCCGTGCAGGTCCATTTTATTGTCGATTATCAGAAGGCATGATATGATGCTTTGATGGCCAGAAAAGACCCGCGCCCGGAGGGTGAGACATTTTGCACGCAACCCCAGACGCGAGTTGGAGCATTCCGCGATTTTTTATTTGGATTCGCTGTAACCCATTGAAAAGTCCCAATTCGGCCAAGGAAAAAAAAGGAAATGCAAGCCTTTTTGCTTGGATTTCCTTGGATTTGCTTGCAGGGACCTCGCGCTTTGGTTGTATCCTGTGACTTGCTTGGCCCCCGCTCACGCCGCCGTCCCGATGCAGCCGCCAAGCCTAAACCTCGAGCAGCAGGCGGCGCGCCTCGTCGTAGACGGCTCGGTCGCCGGCGGCGAGGATTCGGCCCCCATTGGCGGCGTTCTCCCCCTCCCAGGTGGTCATCACGCCGCCCGCTCCCTCGATAATGGGCACGAGCGCGACGACATCGTGGGGTTTGAGATTGGTCTCGATCACGAGATCGACGAAGCCCGCCGCGAGCGCGCAATAGGCGTAACAGTCGCCCCCGTAGCGCGCGAGCCGGACTTTCCTTTCGACCCGCATATAGGCCGCCCGGTCGGAATCGTCCCGAATCAAGACCGGGCTTGTCGTCGCCAGCGTCGCCTGGCTGAGCGAAGCGCAGGGGCGCGTGCGCATGACCCGCGTCGCCCATTCCGACGGCGGCGCGTCGCCGCGCGAGGGCGCGAGCGTGCGGGTGTGCGCCCGCTTGCCATCGCCATAGAAGCGCTCGCGGGTGAACGGCTGGGCCATCATGCCATAGACCGGACGGCCGCGGTGCATGAGCCCGATCAGCGTGCCCCAGGTCGGCAGGCCGGAAACGAAGCTCTTGGTCCCGTCGATCGGATCGAGGACCCAGACATATTCCGCCTCCGGGCGATCGCGCCCGTATTCTTCTCCAATGACCCCATGGGCGGGAAAGGTCTCGGCGATCAGCCGCCGCATGGCGGTCTCGGCGCCCCGGTCCGCCTCGGTGACGGGATCGAACACGGCGCCCAGCGATTTGTCCTCGGCGCGAATCGCGCTGCGAAAAAATGGGAGAATCACCTCGCCCGACACCTGCGCGAGTCGCTCAACAAAGGCGGCAAAGTCGACCGCGGTCATTCAAAAGCCTCACAAACGCGTGAAATGTCATGATTTGAGCGCATATCTGCTATCCCAGCCAATGATAGCTATCGACTGATTGGTTTCATCTATATCGTTTTATGTTCTTGATAAGAAATGATGATTTGCCTCCATGTCGCTAGAATCACGTCTCGACCGAATTGCCACAGTGCCTCGAATTCAGTGGGCGAGCGCACCTGTGGGATGAAGAAAACGCTTGCAACGGCGGTGACTGAGCCCCGATATTGTTGCGGTGCGGCATGACCTGCCGCATATGCCCTCCTTGGGCGTTTCCTCCCTAAACTCAAGGCCGCCGTGGCAACATGGCGGCCTCCTTTTTTCACCTATTTCCCACGATCTGCGATTTGTGCGCCGCGCTGGCTCGCGCTGCGGTGCAGCATTCGCCCGGCATTTTCCGGCGCCGCCGCGCCCGCCTCCCTCTTCATTCGGCCGCCAAGCGACCTGCCTGCGGGTTGCCGCCCAGCGCCAGCGCCAGCGCTTTCACAGCCGAGAACAGGTCTTCCTGGAGCGCGGGCCATCGTTCGGTTCGGACAATCCGGCGCTCATCGAGGTAGAGAGCCCGGGCGATCTCGATTTGAACCGCATGGGCGCCCTCCGCGGGCGATCCGAAATGCTCGGTGATATATCCGCCGGCGAATGGCTTGTTGCGGCGAACGCGATAACCCGCGCGCTTGAGGCTTGACTCCAGAATGTCCACGATATTGGGCGCCGCGCTTGCGCCATGTCGGTCGCCCAGCACAATATCGAGCCCGCTAACGTCCGCAGCGTTCGAGGGCATCGAGTGGCAGTCGATGAGGACCGCCACCCCGAACCAGCCGCGCGCGCGCTCGATCAGGGCCTTCAATTGCGCGTGATATGGCTGGTACAGCGTCTCGATCCGGCGCAGACCGTCAGCGACCGGGATCGGCTTCCTGTAGATCGGCTGGGCGTCGCCAACCACCCTGGGAATCGTGCCGAGGCCGACCGCAACCCTGAGCGAGCGGGTGTTGGCGAACTCAGGCAGGCGGCCGTCGAAAATCTGCGGGTCGAGTTCGTACGGCTCCCGGTTCACGTCGAGGTAAGCGCGAGGGAACAGCGCCCGCAAGAGCGGCGCTCCGAGCCCCACGCAAGGCAAAAACAGTTCGTCGACGAAGGCGTCCTCGGAGCGACGCAGGGTGAGCGGATCGAGGCGCGAGGCGGCCAGAAAGCGCTGAGGATAGGTTGAACCGGAATGGGGCGAGCTGAAAACGAGGGGAGACGCCAAACGCGCCGGCTCGATCGTCTCGAATGCGGGATCGAAGTCCTGGACTGCAGTCCCTTCGATCTGTTCCATCAGCCCTCCGACCAGCGCTTGCGCAAAGCGCGCCGTTCAGTTTTACCATACCGCCTAAACCCGGCGGGATGCGAGATTTGTCGGCGGGTTCAATAAATTTTTACTGGGGCGCTGCAAAGCTGCAAGCTGCAAGCCTTGGCCCGGGGGAGAGTGATGCAGACGCCAGTCGAGATTTCCGCCAAAATCTTGCTTGCGGAGGACGATAACGACATGCGTCGCTTCCTCGTCAAGGCGCTGCAGAACGCCGGCTATGACGTAACCTCTTACGATAATGGGCTGTCCGCCTACAATCGGCTGCGCGAGGAACCGTTCGAACTCCTCCTGACCGATATCGTCATGCCGGAGATGGACGGGATCGAGCTTGCTCGCCGGGCCACCGAACTCGACCCGGAAATCAAGGTCATGTTCATCACCGGCTTCGCCGCGGTGGCGCTCAATTCCGCCAACGCGGCGCCAAAAGACGCCCGCATCCTCTCCAAGCCTTTCCATCTTCGGGACTTGGTTAACGAAGTGGAGCGGCTGCTCAAAGCGGCCTGACGGTTCCATCGGGCGTGAGGTCGTTTTGCGGCGAACTCTCTCCGAAAGCGGCGACTTTTCCGATCCGTGGGGTTCTTGGCGATTCAGCTGAACCGCCGAGAGCTCCTAAATCCTCCGCCAGGGCCTCTGCGAGTCAATATCGATACGGCACACGGACCGAGCAGGAGCCGTAGTTCGGGAAACAATAGAACGGATAGGCCGCGATCGAGCCCAGATCGGCGACGCCGCCAGCCATGCCGGTCGCGGCAGTGGCGACGGGATTGCCGTTATAATAGCGACGCCCATAGGCGTAGTGGCGACGGGCATAGTGTCGGACGGCGGGATGCTGGGCGACCGTCGTTCCACTCGGTCCGGCTTCCGCCCATGCTGGCGTCGGCGCTGGCTCATTGAGAGAAGGCGCGGCCGCGCTTGCTGTTGATGCAGGCCTCGCTGGAGGCGTCGGGGCGGTCGAGGGCGCGGCGGCGCTCGCGGCCGGCGCGGGGTTCGCCGCCGGCGCGGACGAATCGGCGCGCGCGGCGGAAAGAGTCGACAAGGACATCAAAGCGGCCACGCCGAGCGCGAGGGCCGAGATGCGAGGAACGCTGTTGGTCACATGACCTCCTTCGTTTGATCGGTTTGCGGGGCCGCGAAGGCCCTTCCTGCTTTAGGAAACACGCGCCCGACCAAACGGTTCCCCATGGCTGGCGACAAGCGGAGCAAATCGTCCCGCTTTAGCCAACCGGCGCTCGACCCCAAGCGATTTGGCCAAACAAAACGGGCGACCGAAGGCCGCCCGGAGCTGAAGCGTTAGGCGAGTCGCGGGCTAACGGAAATGCCCGCCGCCACTGAAGTGGCCGCCGCCAAAGCCGCCCATGTGGCCGCCGCCAAAGCCGCCCGAAGTGACCGCCGCCAAAGCCGCCCATGTGGCCGAAGTTGCCGCCGGCAAAGCGGGCGACTCCACCGCGGAAATGACCGCCGTATCCGCCGCGACCATAGCCGTAGCCGCCATACCCCGCGCCGTAGCCGTAGCCAGGATATCCATAGCCGAAGCCGCCGTAATACGGCCCATAACCGTAGCCGTAGTCGTCACAGGCCCCATAGCCATAGCCATAGCCGCCGCAGTCATAGGCGCCAGCCAAGCCCGCTCCAAGGATGCCGCCAATCACTCCGATGGCGGCCGCGGCGCCGGGATTATAGCCATTGCCGTAAGCGTAGCGATGCCCGCGAACGTAGTGGTGGGCATAATGGTGGGCCGCACGGCGTCCGTGGGCGTACGTGACGCGCCCGTGAATGGCGTGCGCGGGGTGATGGACGACGGTCGCCGCGCCAGCCGCGGAAAGCGGGGATGACAAGATAAAAGCCGCCGCGCTCAGCGCGAGGGCTCGAAACTCGAAGAGCGCCAAGAGTCATGGCAAAATTCCTTTCTGCCTTGCGACGCAGCCGCGCCGCGGAAACGTCCCTTGTTTATCTCAGATAGATCGGGCTTTACGCACAGACAAGATCCAAGCCAATCACGATTTCGCGCGTTCTTCATTCCGCTAGTTGTCAACGCTGCAAACGGCCAAGAGATCCATTAAATTAAAGTTCAGGGTAGAAGAACTTCCAAATCGAATACTCTAAGGCGCGCGTTTCTTAGCGCTGAGGCGATCCCGGCACTGCTCTCATAGGAGCACAGGGCCCGTTTGCACGCGGACGAGCTATTTCGCTAATAGCGCACGGGGCGCCGGTCTATTCCCAAGCGGCGCCAATTTGGCCATAAAAACAAGCGTTGACGGGCCCTTGACGGCGGCCAGCTCGGCCCCTAAGTGAGCCTCGTTAGCACTCACTCATGTTGAGTGCCAACGTACGGTCCGCGCCCCCTGCGGGCGATTTTCGAAAGAGGAAACATTCATGAAATTTCGTCCCCTGCATGACCGCGTCGTCGTCCGTCGCATCGAAGGCGAGGAAAAGACGAAGGGCGGCATCATCATTCCGGACACCGCCAAGGAGAAGCCGCAAGAGGGCGAAATCATCGCCGCTGGCCCCGGCGCCCGAGACGAAAGCGGCAAGCTCGTACCCTTGGACGTGAAGGCCGGCGACAGAGTTCTGTTCGGCAAGTGGAGCGGCACCGAGGTCAAGATCGATGGCGAAGAGCTCCTCATCATGAAGGAGTCCGACATCATGGGCGTGGTCGAGGGTACCGCCTCCTCCTCCAAGAAAGCCGCCTGAAATCAAGGTTATCTCTCTAATTTCTGAGGACTGAAAGCAATGGCTGCTAAAGACGTACGTTTTTCCGCCGACGCGCGCGACAAGATGCTCCGCGGCGTCGATATTCTCGCCAACGCCGTCAGAGTGACGCTGGGCCCCAAGGGCCGCAACGTCATTATTGACAAGTCGTTCGGCGCGCCCCGCATCACCAAGGACGGCGTCACCGTCGCCAAGGAGATCGAGCTCGAGGACAAGTTCGAGAACATGGGCGCCCAGATGGTCCGCGAGGTCGCCTCGAAGACCAACGATACCGCCGGTGACGGCACCACCACCGCGACCGTTCTGGCCGCGGCGATCGTGCGCGAAGGCGCGAAACTGGTCGCAGCCGGCATGAACCCGATGGATCTCAAGCGCGGCGTCGACCAGGCGGTCGCCGAGGCGGTCAAGGACATCGCCAAGCGCTCGAAGAAGATCAAGGAATCGGCCGAAGTGGCGCAGGTCGGCTCGATCGCCGCCAATGGCGACAAGTCGATCGGCAAGATGATCGCCGACGCGATGCAGAAGGTCGGCAACGAGGGCGTCATCACGGTCGAGGAGGCCAAGAGCCTCGAGACTGAGCTCGATGTCGTCGAGGGCATGCAGTTCGACCGCGGCTATCTCTCGCCCTATTTCATCACCAACGCCGAGAAGATGCTGGCCGAGCTGGAGGATCCCTACATCCTCATCCACGAGAAGAAGCTCTCTTCGCTGCAACCGATGCTCCCCGTCCTCGAGGCCGTGGTGCAGACTGGCAAGCCGCTCCTCATCATCGCTGAGGACATCGAGGGCGAGGCGCTGGCGACCCTGGTCGTCAACAAGCTGCGCGGCGGCCTCAAGGTCGCAGCCGTCAAGGCGCCTGGCTTCGGCGATCGCCGCAAGGCGATGCTCGAGGACATCGCGATCCTCACCGGCGGCACGATGATCGCTGAGGACCTCGGCATCAAGCTCGAGAACGTCACGCTGCAGATGCTCGGCAGGGCCAAGCGCGTCCGTATCGAGAAGGAGAACACCACGATCATCAACGGCGCGGGCGCCAAGAAGGACATCGAGGGCCGCATCGCCCAGATCAAGGCGCAGATTGAGGAGACGACCTCCGACTACGACAAGGAGAAGCTGCAGGAGCGGCTGGCGAAGCTCGCCGGCGGCGTTGCGGTGATCCGAGTCGGCGGCGCGACCGAGGTCGAGGTCAAGGAGAAGAAGGACCGCGTCGACGACGCGCTCAACGCCACCCGTGCGGCGGTTGAAGAGGGCATCGTCCCGGGCGGCGGCGTCGCGCTTCTGCGCGCCAAGGCCGCGGTCGCCAAGCTCAAGAGCGAGAACGCCGATGAGCAGGCCGGGATCAGCATCGTGCTCAAGGCTCTCGAGTCGCCGATCCGTCAGATCGCCGAGAACGCGGGCAACGAAGGCTCGATTGTTGTCGGCAAGATCAGCGACAACAAGTCGCAGACCTACGGCTTCAACGCCCAGACTGAAGAGTATGTCGACATGATCGAAGCCGGCATTGTCGATCCGGCCAAGGTCGTGCGCACGGCGCTGCAGGACGCCGCCTCCGTAGCGGGCCTCCTCATCACCACCGAGGCGATGATCGGCGACAAGCCGAAGAAGGAAGCCCCCGCGATGCCGATGGGCGGCGGCGGTGGCGGCATGGGCGGCATGGACTTCTAAAGTCCTCGCTGTAGACGCGGTCGCTGACCGCGTCCCGCGCTCGCCGAGCGCAGCTATAGGCAACGAAAGGGCGGCCGAAAGGTCGCCCTTTTTCTTGGCTTGCGCCCACGTCCGTTCCGTCACGCGCCGAGAGGCGCCGCAATTGTATGCCGCGGCGCCCAATTTAGCGGCGTAGCCTCGACCAGCGCTCGCCATGACGGCTGGAAAGCGCCCTCCTGACAATCAGTTGGACCCGGCCGGGGCGCATTTCGACGCTGCTGGCACGGGCGTTGCAGAACGGATCCCAAAGACCGACCGTCAATCGTGAGGTGGTGTTGGAGCCGGCCGACCTCGAACTCATTCATCTCACCAAACGATATGGCGCCACGACCGCGGTCGATTCGATCGACCTCAAGGTTCCTGCCGGCGCCTATTGCTGTCTGCTCGGACCGTCGGGGTGCGGCAAGACATCGACGCTCAGGATGATCGCGGGCCACGAGAGCGCGACGGAAGGCGATATTCTCATCGGCGCGACCAACGTCACGGAATTGCCGCCGGCCAAGCGCGGCACGGCGATGATGTTCCAGAGCTACGCGCTCTTCCCTCATCTCTCCTGCGTCGACAACGTCGCCTTTTCGCTCAAGATGAAGGGGGTCGACAAGGCGACGCGGCGCAAACAAGCGATGGAGTTCCTCGAGCTCGTCGCCATGACCCAATATTCCGAGCGCGTGCCGGCGCAATTGTCCGGCGGCCAGCAGCAGCGCGTCGCGCTCGCGAGAGCGCTGGTTACCGATCCCCAGATCCTGCTCTTGGACGAGCCGTTGTCGGCGCTCGACCCTTTCTTACGGGTGCGGATGCGAGCCGAGCTTCGCCGCTTCCAAAGACAACTGAACATCCCTTTCATCCACGTCACGCACGGCCAGGACGAGGCCCTCGCGCTGGCTGACCTTGTCGTCGTGATGAACAAGGGGCGCATCGAGCAGGTCGCCGCCCCGCGCGACGTGTTCGAGAAACCGGCGACGGAATTCATCGCGCGCTTTCTCGGCGGCCACAACGTGATCGCGACGGCGGTGGGCCCCGTCGCCGTGCGCGCCGACCGGATCACGTTGCGCCGAAGCGGCAACGGCGCCGGCGCGAATGACGCGCGATTCGTCGCAGCTGTCCGCGCGATCGAGTACCAAGGCGCGCATTATCAGGTCGCGCTCGACCATCCGGGCCATTCCGAACTGACCGCCCTCGTCAGCGACGAAAATTTCGCTGGCGCGCCGCTCAACGTCGGCGACAGCGTGTCTGTTCTATGGTCCGACAAGGACGTCCACGCGCTTGCCCCGGCGCCGTCAATCTAAGCGAACCCAAGGAGGAGAAAAGAATGTCGAAACATGCCAAGTCAGCGAAAGGGCTCAGCCGCCGTGCTGTGCTCAAGGGAGCCGCGGGCCTCGCCGGCGCCGCCGCCGGCTCGGGCGCAATCACCGGGTTCCCGGCCGTCTGGTCGCAGGAGGACAAGGTGCTCCGCTATCTGGGCACCGCGGTCAACCAGTCTGACGACATGACCAAAAAGGTGAAGGAAGACACCGGGATCACGATCCAGAACATCGTCGCAACGACTGACGACGTGACAAAGCGGGTCATTACACAGCCGGACTCGTTCGACGTTCTCGATACGGAATTCTTCAGCCTCAAGAAGCTGGTGCCGTCGGGCAACATCCTGCCCATGGACGCCAAGAAGATCAAGGAATTCGACAATATCACGCCCGTCTTCACCAAAGGCCAATTGCCCAACGGCAAGGTGATCGGCGACCAGGGCACCGCGCCCAAGAAGGTGATGTTCCTCGAGGGCCCGCACTCGACCACGTTCTCGAAGACGCCGACCGAATGGGTCACCTTGATCCCGACCGTCTACAACGCCGACACGCTCGGCATCCGGCCGGACCTCATCAAGCGGCCGATCGAGCACTGGTCCGAATTGCTCAACCCCGAGTTCAAGGGCAAGGCAGCGATTCTCAACATTCCTTCGATCGGCATCATGGACGCCGCGATGGTGGTCGAATCGCTCGGCAAGTACAAATATCCCGACAAGGGCAACATGACGAAGCCCGAGATCGACATGACCATGGGGGTCCTCACTGAAGCCAAGAAGGCCGGCCAGTTCCGCGCGTTCTGGAAGGACTTCAACGAGAGCGTCAACCTGATGGCCTCGGGCGAGACGGTCATCCAGTCGATGTGGTCGCCCGCGGTGACCGCGGTGCGCACGAAGGGCATCCCCTGCGTGTTCCAGCCGCTGAAAGAGGGCTACCGCTCCTGGGCCTCGGGCTTTTGCATGTCAAAGGGCGTAACGCCGAAGCAAGCCGACATGATCTACGAATTCGTCAACTGGTACCTGTCCGGCTGGGCGGGCGCCTATCTCAACCGGCAGGGCTATTATTCCGCGGTGCTCTCGACCGCCAAGGCCCATATGGAGCCCTACGAGTGGGACTACTGGATGTTGGGCAAGCCGGCCGCCAAGGACATCCACGCGCCCGACGGCTCGCTCATCGAGAAGGCCGGCGCGGTGCGCGACGGCGGCTCCTATGACGAGCGCATGGGCGCCGTCGCCTGCTGGAACTCGGTGATGGACGAGAACGACTACATGGTCCGCAAATGGAATGAATTCATCGCCGCATGAGACGAGCTGACTCTCTGGCATCGGCGCCACCCCCGCGAAAGCGGGGGTCCGTGCCGCTGCCTCAACCGCTGGATGCCCGCTTTCGCGGGCATGACATCAGAGCAACCCGGGTTGCTCGATGACTGCAGCCGCCGACACGACGACAGTCGCCGCGACGAAGCCGGCCGCGGCGGCCGCCGAGCCCGCCATCGGCGGCCGCGGCGTTCCCGGCTGGCTTCAGGCGACGCCGTTCGCGCTCGTCTTTCTTGCCTTCTTCATCATCCCGCTCATCCTCGTCATCATCGTCAGTTTCTGGGACTACAACGATTATGAGATGATCGCGCGGTTCACGACGCGCAGCTATACCGAGAATTTCGAGGGCTGCCTCACGCAGCTTCCCGATCTCTGCACCATCCTCAAAACCTATCTCTCGACGGCGAAGTTCTGCTTCATGGTCTGGCTGACGACGCTCGTCATCGGCTTCACCGTCGCCTATTTCCTCGCCTTCCATATCCGCTCGACGACCACGCAAATGGCGCTCTTCCTCGTCTGCACCATTCCGTTTTGGACGTCGAACGTCATCCGCATGATCTCGTGGATCCCGCTGCTCGGCCGCAACGGGCTCGTCAACCTCGCTCTCACGCGGGCTCACATCGTCGACAAGCCGGTCGAATGGCTGCTCTATTCGCCTTTCTCCGTGACGCTCGCCTTCACCCACCTTTTCACCTTCTTCATGGTGGTGCCGATCTTCAATTCGATGATGCGCATCGACAAGCGCCTCATCGAAGCGGCTTACGATTCCGGCGCCTCGGGCTGGCAGACGCTGTGGAACCTGATCATTCCCTTGTCGAAGCCCGGCATCGTCATCGGCTCGATCTTCGTGGTGACGATCGTGATGGGCGACTTCATCACCTTCGACGTGATGGGTGGCGAGCAGATCGCCTCCGCCGGCAAGGTGGTGGAGACGCGCTTCAACGCCCTGCAGTTTCCCCCCGCAGCGGCGAACGCCGTCATTCTCTTGGCTGTCACGCTCCTCATCATCACCGCGCTCAACCGGGTCGTCGACGTGCAGAAGGAGCTTTAGAGAATGGGCGAGGGGCGCTCTCCGGCCTTCTATGGGCTTGCGGCCTTCTTTGCGGCTTTCGTGCTGTTCCTCTATGGGCCCATGATCGTCATTTTCATCCTCTCGTTCCAGGGTCCGACCGGCGGCCTCACCTTTCCGATGGTCGGAGTGTCGCTCCACTGGTTCGAGCGCTTATGGACCGGCGGCGGCATCGTGGACATTCACGACGCCTTCCTGCGCTCGCTCGAACTCGGCGTCGTGGTGATGATCCTGACCGTGCTCTTGTCGCTCTCCGCAGGCCTCGCGTTCCGCAAGAGGTTTCCTGGCGCCCGGCTCCTGTTCTTCGTCGCGGTCGCGAGCCTCATTGTGCCGTCAATCGTCACTTCTCTCGGCATCGGGCTCGAGTTCCGCCTCATCGATGACTTTATCAAGAATCACGGGCCGGCCTGGCTCACCGACGACCTGAAGACGACGATGGGGCTCTTCACCTCCGGCCTCGGCGCACATCTCACCTGGACGTTGCCGTTCGGGCTTCTGGTCATGTTCGCGATCTTCAATCGCTTCGACAATCGCTTCGAAGAAGCGGCGCGCGACCTCGGCGCCACGCCGTGGCAGACGCTGCGATATGTCGTCCTGCCCATCATCCTGCCTTCCGTGATCGGCGTCGGGCTGTTCGGCTTCACGCTCTCATGGGATGAGATCGCGCGATCGAGCCAGGCGATGGGCGAGCACAACACCCTGCCGATGGAGTTGCAGGCGCTGACCACGACCGTGACGACTCCGGAGATTTACGCCCTCGGCACGGCGACGACGGGCGTCTCCTTCGCCGTGATCGCGCTGGCGCTGCTCGCGATAATGCTCATTCGCGCCCGGCAGACTCGCCACGGATCGGACGCCGGCCAAGCGTGAGGCGCAGCCCAAGCCGGTTCAGCGAGATCGGGCTCCGCGCAAAACGCCGCCAACCTTGCTTCAACCCGCCTGAGGCCGGCTGCGCGACGCGAACGCCATAGGCGGCGAGGCCTTGGGCATGCTCCCGATATCGCAGCGATGCGCCCGAGGGGAATCGCGCTTCGCCTGCTTGCCCAAGGGCCTGGCCGACCTTAAAAATTAGCGAATTGACGACAACGTGGGTACACTGTATACCGGCCGCGCAGCCTGGAGGCTCAACTCGTGCTGAGACGCGGGCTTTCGTTGGGGACCTAATCGGGGAGACTCTCTTATGGGTATTATTTCGCGTCGCAACCTTATTCTGTCCGGCGCCGGTCTCGCGACCGCAGCCTTTGTTGTGCCGGCCGAAGCCGCGACCGGCTCGGTCTCCCTTCATATCGCCAGCGCCGGCTTCATCTTCGGCGTGACCGGCGGCAGCGGCACGTTGACTTTCAGAGGGGCTCAATACCCGCTCAGAGTCGGCGGCATCAGCGCGGGCGCGCTGATCGGCGTCTCCGCGACAGACCTTGTCGGTACAGCGTCGAACATTCATGCTCCAGGCGACATCGCGGGCATCTACTCGGCCATCGGCGCGGGCATGTCGGTTGCGGGCGGCAGAAGCACGGCGCAGCTTTCCAACGCCAACGGCGTGAGGCTACGCCTCCATGGGCGCCAGGTCGGCTTCAGCTTCTCGATCGACCTCAGCGGAATGAGCATCTCGCTCGCTTAAGCTGCGCCATCGCGGCTTAAGATGGAGCTCCGCCGGCGCGACTTCACGGCGCTTGTGCTCGGCGGGGCGGCTGCGCTCAGCCTCGCCGGCAGGGCGGACGCGGACAGTGATCCCTTGCCCTCCTGGAACGCTGGGCGGGCTAAGGACGCGATCGTCAAATTTATCCATGCGACGACCGACGCCGCGAGCCCTCACTTCGTGCCGCTCGCGGAACGCATCGCCACCTTCGACCAAGACGGCACGCTATGGGTCGAGCATCCGATCTATACGCAGCTCGTCTATTGCCTCGATCGCGTGCCGGCGCTGGTGAAGGCGAAGCCTGAGCTTGCGAAGGTCGAGCCGTTCCGCACTGTGCTGACGGGGAATCGCGAAGCGATAGCGCGGCTCGGCGTGGAGGCTGCTCGTCAAGGTCGCCGCCGCAACCCTGACGGGCATGGACGTCGACACGTTCCGCGACGATGTCGCCAAATGGATCGCGGAGGCGCGCGATCCGCGCTGGAAGCGGCCTTACACCGATCTCGTCTATGCGCCGCAAATCGAGCTTCTCAAATATCTCCGCAGCGTCGGCTACCGCACCTATATCGTGACCGGCGGAGGGCAGGATTTCGTGCGCGTCTATGCGGAGCGGGTTTACGGCGTTCCGCCCGAGCAGGTGATCGGAACCGCGGGCGCGGTCGAGCTACCAATATGGCGCGAAGGGTCCGGTCCTGATCAAGGAGCCGAAGCTCCTCATCAATGACGACAACGCCGGCAAGCCCGAAGGCATTCATCTCATGATTGGCCGCCGACCGTACTTCGCCTTCGGCAATTCGACCGGCGATCGGCAGATGCTCGAATATACGAAGGCGGGCGCTGGCGTGCGCCTCGCGATGCTGGCGCTCCACGACGACGGCGCGCGCGAATACGCCTACGGGCCCGCGCAGGGCCTGCCGGAGACCAAAGTCGGCCGCTTTCCGCCGGAGCTTTACGACGAGGCGACCAAGGACGGCTGGATCGTCGTCAGCATGAAAAACGATTGGAAGCGCATCTTCGCCTTCGAGTAGCGCACGTGCACATTCGGATGGAATCGTCATCGCGCGGCCCCCCGGGCTTAGCGACCCGGGGGACGCGGCGATCCAGGAGTCGCGGCGCCGCTACGTGCCCCTGGATGCTCAGCTTCGGTCGCAATGACGATTGTGGTTCGTGATGAAGCGCAGGCTCGCGCCTTCACCAGCGCAACAGCGCCGCGCCCCAGGTGAAGCCGCCGCCCATCGCTTCGATCATCACGAGATCGCCCGGCTTGATGCGCCCATCCTTGACGGCGATGTCGAGCGCAAGCGGGATCGAGGCGGCGGACGTGTTGCCGTGCTGGTCGACTGTGACGATGACCTTGTCGCGCGCAATGCCGAGCTTGTCGGCGGAAGCGTCAATGATGCGGCGATTGGCCTGATGCGGCACGAACCAGTCGATGTCGTCTGCCGTGACGCCCGCGTCGGCGAAGCATCCCAGGATTACGTCCGTCACCATGCCGACCGCGTGGCGGAACACTTCCTTGCCTTCCATCCGCAGATGGCCAACCGTGCCCGTGGTCGAGGGCCCGCCGTCGACGTAGAGCTTGTCGCGGTACCGGCCGTCCGCCCGCAGGCGCGAGGCGATCACGCCAGGCGAGGCGAGCCGTCCATCGCTTTCGCGCGCCTCGAGCACAATGGCTCCCGCCCCGTCGCCGAACAGGACGCAGGTCGTGCGATCATTCCAATCGAGAATTCGCGAAAAAGTCTCCGCTCCGATCACGAGCGCGCGCTTGTTTGAGCCGGACCGCAAGAATTTATCCGCTGTCACGACCGCGTAGACGAAGCCGCTGCAGACAGCCTGCATATCGAAAGCCGCGCCCTCGACGATGCCGAGAGCGGCCTGAACCTGAGTCGCGACCGCGGGAAAGGTGTAATCCGGCGTCGAGGTGGCGACGATGACGAGATCAATGTCGGCGGCCTCCAGACCGCCGCTGCGCAACGCCGCCTGAGCCGCATGAACCGCCAGTGAGGATGTTGTCTCGTCCGGGTCGGCGATATAGCGCTGGCGGATGCCGGTGCGCTGCACGATCCATTCATCCGACGTGTCGACCTTCGTCGCGAGTTCGGCGTTCGAGACGACACGCGCGGGCAGCGCGGCGCCAGTGCCGCGTACGCAGGCGCGGATCGAGCTTGGCGCGCGGTCGCGGGACGCTTCCAGTTCGGGGCCGCGCGCGCGACGGTCGACCGGCGGAGGGGATGCAAGGCTCATGAGCGGGAATCTCCCGTAATCAAGATTGGGTGGCGCGCGAACGCGCGGGCATGGGGCGGAAACCGTTGGCGTGGGCGATCATTTCCCTGATCTTGCCAAGCAATTCTTGCCGAACCATGTCGTAGGCTAATTCCACGGCGCCGGCGTAGCTCTCGGCGTCGGCGCCGCCATGAGCCTTGATGATGACGCCGTCAAGCCCCAAAAACACGCCGCCGCTGGCGCGCGGGCTCATTTTCGCTCGCAACGCGGCGATCGCCTTGCGCGCGAACAGGAAGCCGATGCGCGACATGAGATCGTGGTTCATGGCCTCGCGCATGTATTGACCGAGCTGCCTTGCGGTGCCCTCGGCCGTCTTGAGCGCGATGTTGCCGGTGAAGCCTTCGGTGACGAAAACGTCGACTGCGCCCTTGCCCAGATCGTCGCCTTCAACGAAGCCTTGATAGCGCATATTCGGCAGGTTGGCCTCACGCAGCACCCGCCCCGCCGCCTTCACCTCCTCAACGCCCTTGATCTCTTCCGTCCCGACATTGAGGAGACCGACGGTGGGAGAATCGATGTGGAAGACAATTCGCGCCATCGCCGCGCCCATCACCGCCAGATCGACGAGATGCTGCGCATCGCCGCCGATGGTCGCGCCAACGTCGAGCACGATCGATTCGCCGCGCAATGTCGGCCACATCGCCGCGATCGCTGGCCGCTCGATCGGCGCCATCGTGTGCAGGCAGAATGTGGCCATCGCCATCAAGGCGCCGGTGTTGCCGGCGGAGACTGCGCAATCGGCCGCCCCCGACTTCACCGCTTCGATCGCCTGCCACATCGACGAGACGCGCCTTCCGGTGCGCAGAGCCTGGCTCGGCTTGTCGCTCATCTTGACCGCGACGTCGCTATGAAAAACGCGCGACCGGGCGGCCAGCCGGGGATGACGCTTCAGGATGGGGCCGATTACGGCCTGGTCGCCATAGAGAAGAAACTCAATGTCTGGATGGCGTTCGAGCGCCACGGCCGCAGCGGACAGTACGATCGTCGGCCCGTGATCGCCCCCCATCGCATCCAGAGCTATGCGAATGTCGCCTGCCATTCGTTCGTCCGACCGCCCGAGCGCGTTGCCCGGACGGCGCGGCGCGGCGCGACAATAGCGGCTCCGCCGTCCAAGGCAACGCAAGAAACTCGCGACCGGCTGCAAGCCAGCGACGTTCCTTTCGACGGCGCAGTGCGTTGCGCAATCACATCAATGTTAACGAAGAGAACTGACTGAAACCGCGGCAGCCGTCAAAACGCTGCGGCCAAATTCAATGGCTCTCGGCCGCGACAAAAAGCGCCGGCGCCCTCGCCATCTTGAAATTCTTTCGGCGGAATAAAGTGCTTCGCCATGGGCCGCGAGGCGTCCACGATTCGCTGCAATCGCAAAGCTCGCGGCCCTGTTTCGCCCTCAGTGGGCAGTGGTCTCGGCCCGCACGCGCTGCGGCTGCTCCTTGACCAGCGCGAGGGCGACCTTTTGAGAAATGTAGCCGAGGATCGCGCCGATGATCAGGGAAATCACGCCAACAACAAAGGGGTTCTCGAGCGAGGCCGATGTGACGGCGCCGAGCTTGTTGCCCGTCAAGGCGAGACCGGCGACAGCCGCGTATCCGAGCACGCCCGCCGGAATGTCGCTCAGCATGGGCGCCTTCGCCGCATATACAAGAATGAAAACCGTGATGAGGACGCATATCGCGGCCCACAACGGAACGCCAAGGGCGCCGCCAAGCGGGATCTGGGTGACCAGGAGCAGCGCGATGAGGGCCATGATGGCGCCGAATATATTGTTGGTGAGCGCCTTAGTGAGTCCCTCCTCCTTGCCGCCGCAATGGTAAAACGTCGCCCAGGCGATGAACGCAACCCAGATTTGCAAGCCGAGGCCGATGGGCGACAAAAGCACAAATGTCGCAATGCCCCCGAGCACGCCTATGCTAAGCGCCAATGCTGTAATGAGATCCATAGCTTCCTCCCTCGTCGCGATGCGCTTTATGGTTGCGCTAGCTTGACACGGAGCTAGTTTCCCAGCGCCGGGGACCATTATAGCTTGTGCCTAAATTCTGCGCAATGCCCTTAGCCCGCCACCGGACTGCGACAATCCTGCCCTAATCGGATCGCCGTTTGTTCTGCTCGGTCAGCAGCGCGGCGAATGGCGAGTCCGTTGGCTCCGAATCCGGGCGCTCCTCGTCGAACGCCACGCCCGGCTTGCGCGGATAAGGGTCAAGTCCGAGAGCCAGGAACTCCGCCGTGAGCGCACCGAGATCGATTGTTCCGTCAATGATGGGATCAGGCTCGTCTTCGTCGACGAGCGAAACCGTCTGCGTTTCCTTTGTCGCCACGGATCCAGAATTGGCCCCTGTCTGCGGCGCGAACCGCACGTCCACCTCCTCGTCGACGGTCACTGGAAATGGGTCAAGCGAAACGACACAGGTTTGAGTGACCTCCCCATGGACGGCGCCGGTAACGCGCGCCCCGCCCTGGCCCCAAGGGTCGAGGCGCAACGTCGCCGTCAAAGCCGCGATCGCCGGAAGCCGATAGAACGACGCCAGCTCTTCCCGCTCGGCGGGAGCAGCCTCAATGGCCATGGCTTGACCTTCGCGAGGAATGGCGGCGACCCGCACGACGCGAGAGAAAGGCTTCTCTTCAGTCATGACGAACTCCGGCGCCGATCGAGCCAAGCGGGAAGCGAAAGCGGCCAGCCGTGAAAGCCTCAATCGGGACCGCAGCCAAGGCGGCGTCAAGTGAAGCGACATGGCAGGCCAGCGCTTCCGCTTTCGGCGCTGCCTCACGATCCGCAGCGCCGTAAACATTCCGGGCGAGCGCCGCGGCGAGGTCCGCCGACGAACCGCCGTCCAGCGCAGCCGCATATGCGCCGTTGCGGCCATAAAAGGCGCTTCCCATCACCTTCAGGCGCTTCGCCACGCCGATATCCGATAGGCCCACCTCGCGCAGCGTGTCGTCGAAATGGGAGAACAGGCTGTTCACCAGATCCTGAGCGACTGCGTCGGCGACGCCGCCCAGCGCCGCCAGCCGACGCAGGACGAGCCCAGCATGCAGCGTCAGAAGCTCGAAATCGGCCGTCGATTCGATCGGGCGCCCCTAGCGCCTCGTACAGCGCCGGGCGGCGCGCGGCGGCCACGATCTCGCCTCGAATCTGCTCGATGACTGCTCTGCTGGCGCGCCGCGCGCGCCACTGGGCCAAGATCATAACGATGTCCTGCGAGCAGCACCTTGCGCCTTGCTCTGATCAGGGTTCATGAGTTAGGCATCCGCGCCCGCTCTGGCAAGGCGAAAGACGGATCGAAGAGAGACGGAATGCGAATGGCGCCCAAGGTCCATCGTCGAGCAACGTTGGCGTTGGCCCTTTGCGCAGCGCTTACGGTTAGCGGGTGCCTTGGCTACGAGGGCGACTTCGACCGCGGTTATCAGGTCGACGAGGACACGCTGTCCCAGGTCAAGGTCGGCGCGACGACCAAGCCGGAAGCGCTCGCGCTGCTTGGCACCCCTTCGACGACTTCGACGGTCGGCGGCGACGCCTGGTATTATATCGGGCAAAAGATGCAGCACACCTTGTCGTTCATGCCGGTCAAGATGACCGATCAGCATGTGCTCGCGGTCTATTTCGACAAGAGCGGCAAGGTCGATCGCATCGCCAATTACGGCATGAAAGACGGCAAGGTGTTCGACTTCGTGAGCCGCACGACCCCGACTGGCGGCTCGGAGCCCGACTTCCTCAAGAACATCATGGGCGGCCTGTTCAAGTTCACCTAATAGCGCGGGCGGACATTCCGGCCTCATTGCGGCGCGCCGCCCGAGATGAAACCGGGCGCTGTTATATGATTGCGATACGCCAGGGCTGCCCGATGCGAATTCCGGGGACGCTCACGCCTCGTCGGGCGAAGGAAATGCGCACGCCGTCCGCCGCCCTTCCGCGCTAGGCCGCGGTTCTGCGCAGCGGTCCCTTGCGCCGGGTCGCCGCAAACCCGAGCCCGGCGAAGCCGATGAGCATCATCGCCCAGGTCGAGGCCTCGGGCGCGGCGGCGGGAAGTCTCGCGCCGCCGCCCACCTCGACCGCGTTGCTCGTGCTGGAGCCGCCAGTCCAAGCGACACTGCTCAGCGTGAGATTCGCAGCCCCCAGATTTTGATCGAAGCGGATAAAGAGATCGTTCGAGGTCGCGGAGTCGACATAGAAGAGCACATTGTCGCCGCTTTCTTGCGGCTCGTATGTTCCCGCCTCCTGGCCTGATCCGGTGACGACGATGTCGTCAGCGAACAAGCTGTCGCCCGGAGGGTTGATCGTGAAGGTTCCTGTAAGCACCGCGCTGTCCAGGTCCGCGAAAGTGAAGTGCGTGAAGAGGCCGAAAGTGTAGGTCAGAACATCGGCGCTAGCCGGCCCCGCCGCAAACAGGGCGGCCGTCAGGAACATGGCGCCGGCGACGGCCGCGCGCTTCAACGGATACGAAATCGCCATCGTCAGATCCCCTTCTGGTTCATCGCCATGCGGCGCGGACATTCGCCTCGCACGGAAAAGCGTTTGCGCCCGAAAGCCGCGTAGCCGAGGGCGGCGAAGCCAAGAGCCATCATCGCCCAGGTCGAGAGCTCGGGAACCGCGCTCGGCGTAGCGCCGAAAATCTCATATTTGAGAAGCCGAGACGACGGTTTCCCACGGGCCCCCGTCTATGGAGTAATAGAGCGGGCTTTCGGGCGACCCTCCTCCGAGGAAGAACACGTCGCCCGGCATGTCGAGCGCAAGGAAATACTCCGCGCCGCTCTCGAGCAGGATCGGCGGCCCGCTGTAGCCCGCGCTGATCAGCGTCGCGGTCTCCTCCGGTCCCGGCGCGCTCAGCGTTCCGCTCGTCCACAGCGGCGCAGAGGCAGGACCGCCGCCGCTCGACGCCGCATAGAGAGCCATCGAGAACGTCTGCGGGTTTCCGAGGAAATCGCCGTTGAGCATATAGGCTGCGGCACCCGTGAAGTCGTAAGAATCAGCGAGCGTGAAGCCGACGGCGGCGACGAAGTCGGGCCTTCCGACGCCGCACGAGCAATTGCCTCCTTCATATGTGCTGAAGACCACCGCCGCTCGGGCGGGATGCGTGAGAAGCGCCGGCAGGCTGCCGACGAGCGCCAACACGACCATGGCCGCGCGGAGGACGCGAAGCCGCGCCGCGCGCATTGTTGCCCGATTCATCACATCTCGCCCCCGCTTAGCTGGCACGGCCCCGCAGCTCATTGAAACACACGGAGTCTCAGCGAACCAACGTCAGGTTGGCAGGGTTTCCCGATCGGCGCAGTCATCATATGATGACAGAACACCAAGTCAGTTGCGGGGGCCGCCGTGGGGCAAAGGGCTTTGACAGCTTTCCCGCGCTCGTCGATTCGATCTACGAGGCTGCTTTCTTTCCGGAGCACTGGGACGCCGTGCTGACGGACGTGGGCGCGGCGAGGCCTCCGGCCTCGTCATGGTGTTCGACGGCGCCCGGCCGGTCGGGTTCCGCGCGACGCCGATCATTCACGACGTCATCCACGCCGCGGCGTCGAGCCGGGACGGCCCGAATCCGCGCGCGGCCTATTCGCTCAGGAACCCGTTTCGCGGCTTTGTCCGCACCCACGACTATTTCCCGCCCGAGATCCTGAGCACCGATCCCGGCCATGCCCGCAGGCTCGCCATCGGCCTCGACAGCGAGGCGAGCTCGGTCACGATCATGCCGACCGGCGACCTCGTCGTTTTTTCATTCGACCACTGGGAGCGCGAGGGACCGCACCGCAAGCAGGATCTCGCCGCGCTGAACGCCCTTTACCCGCATCTTGCGCGCACCGCGCTCATCGCCGCGCGCCTTGGGCTCGAGCGCGCCGAGGCCGCCGCCAGCGCGCTTCAGACGATCGGACTGCCGGCGGCCGTTCTCGCGCATTCGGGGCGGGTCCTGTCGACCAACAGCGCGTTCGACCGGCTGCCCGGCCTCTTTCCGTCCGGCGCCTTCGGGCGCCTCGCCCTCGCGGATCGCCGCGCGCATCGTCTGCTGCAGGGGGCGCTGAATCCGGCCGCGCCGGCGATCCGGTCCATTCCGGTTGCGGAAGAGGAAGGCCGGCCGGCCGGCGTCCTGCACGTGCTGCCGCTGCGCCGGAACGCGCACGATATTTTCTCGGGCGGCGACACGCTGATCGCCGCGACCGCGTTGAGGAAGTCGTCGTCCGCGCCGTCGCCCGCGGTCCTCGAAGGCCTGTTCGACTTCACCCAGTCGGAGGTATCTTTCGCAGCCGCGCTCGCGCAGGGCCTGACCGTGAGCGAGGCCTCTCGACAATGCGGACTGACGGAAAGATCGAGGCGGACCTATCTCGCGCGGATCTTCGCCAAGACCGGAACGCACCGCCAGGCGGAGCTCGTCACGCTGCTCGCTTCCGCGCACCCGTTCGAGCGATGATTGTCTTTGCGGGCCTTGGCTTCACCGGGGTCCGCAGGAGGCCGAACCGCCGTCGCGGGCGCCTGATCCGGGTCCAGCGCTGGCCGTCGGCGCGAGCCCGCGTTGACCTGACACATCGCGGCGCGCATGGGCCGGGCATTGTCGAAAGTCCTTAAGGCTCGCGCGGCGCGCGGGATTCGAACCGCAAGGCAGCAAGTGTCGACAAAGGCTTGCAGAAAATCAGAACATCGGGTACATTCGGGCCATGAACAATTCCGCGCTTCCGCATGGCCTCGTTCCGGGCCGCGTTCCCGTCGCCTTGAGCGGCGCAGAGAAGGGGGGCTAAAAAATATTCGCTCGATTTTCCCGCGTAAACCAATTGATAAGTCACGATTTGGACGAGAGAATCCAAAGAAATCCAAGAAAATCCGAGTGCCTGAATCGGGCGTTTCCGCGCACAGACGCGACGCGCCAAGACAATCCAAATTTGCCGCCCTTGAACCGGCGCGGGCGGACCGCCGCTCGCGAGCCGCGCCGCCCGGCCCCGCGCGCGGCCGCCCCTTGAGGCTGGGGCGCCGGCGCCCCTCACCGCGCCAGGATCGCCAGCAATAGGAGCGCCACAATGTTGGTGATCTTGATCGCCGGATTGACAGCCGGGCCGGCGGTGTCCTTGTAGGGGTCGCCGACCGTGTCGCCGGTGACGGCCGCCTTATGCGGCTCGGAGCCCTTCATCCACTTGTTGCCGTCTTTGTCGACGAACCCGTCCTCGAAGCTCTTCTTGGCGTTGTCCCAGGCGCCGCCGCCCGAGGTCATCGAGATTGCGACGAAGAGGCCGTTGACGATCACGCCGAGCAGCGACGCGCCAAGCGCGGCGAAGGCCGACGCCTTCGAGCCCGAGATCCACAGCGCTCCGAAATAGACGACGAACGGCGCCAGCACCGGCAGCAGCGAGGGAATGATCATCTCCCGGATCGCCGCGCGGGTGAGCAGGTCAACAGCGCGTCCGTAGTCGGGACGCTGCGTGCCGTTCATGATGCCGGGCATCTCCTTGAACTGGCGGCGCACTTCGAGCACCACCGAGCCGGCGGCGCGGCCGACCGCGGTCATCGCAATGCCGGCGAAGAGATAGGGGATGAGGCCGCCGAAGATGAGGCCAGCGACGACGTAGGGGCTGGACAGACTGAAATCGAGCGCGCCGACGTCCTGGAAATAAGCCGCGCCGGTTTCCTTGAAGTGCCGGATGTCGTTGGTGTAGGCCGCGAACAGCACAAGCGCGCCCAAGCCCGCCGAGCCGATCGCGTAGCCCTTGGTGATCGCCTTGGTGGTGTTGCCGACCGCATCGAGCGCGTCGGTCGACTGGCGCACTTCCTTGGGCAGGCCCGCCATCTCGGCGATGCCGCCGGCGTTGTCGGTGACCGGCCCGAAGGCGTCGAGCGCGACGATCATGCCGGCGAGGCCGAGCATGGTCGTAACCGCGATCGCCGTGCCGTAGAGACCGGCGAGCTGAAAGGTCGAAATGATGCCGGCGACGATCACCAGGGCGGGGAGCGCCGTCGATTCGAGCGACACCGCGAGGCCCTGGATGACGTTCGTGCCGTGCCCGGTGACGGACGCCTGCGCGATCGACACGACCGGGCGCTTTCCCGTGCCGGTGTAGTACTCGGTGATCACCACGATGAGGCCCGTGACCGCGAGGCCGACGAGGCCGCAGATGAACAGGTTCGAGCCCATCACCACCCTGCCCGCGACTGTCCCGACTTCGCCCCAGCCGACCACATAGGTCGTCGCAAGCGCAAGGCCGAGGATCGAAAGAACGCCGGTCGCGATGAGGCCCTTATAGAGCGCCCCCATGATCGAGCCGTTCGCGCCAAGCTTGACGAAGAACGTGCCGATGATCGAGGTGACGATGCAGGCGGCGCAGATCGCCAGCGGATACATCATCGTCGGAACGAGCGCCGGCGTCCCTTCGAAGAAGATCGAAGCGAGCACCATCGTCGCCACGACCGTCACCGCATAGGTCTCGAACAGGTCGGCGGCCATGCCGGCGCAATCGCCAACATTGTCGCCCACGTTGTCGGCGATGGTGGCGGGATTGCGGGGATCGTCCTCCGGGATGCCGGCCTCGACCTTGCCGACGAGATCGGCCCCGACGTCCGCGCCCTTGGTGAAGATGCCGCCGCCAAGCCGGGCGAAAATCGAGATCAGCGAAGCGCCGAAGCCGAGCGCGACCAAAGCGTCGATCGTCGTGCGGTCCGATACGCCATAGCCAAGAACGCCAGTGAGAAAGCCAAAGTAGCCGGCGACGCCAAGAAGCGCGAGGCCAGCCACGAGGAGGCCCGTCACCGCGCCCGAGCGGAACGCGATGTCGAGGCCGCCGGCGAGCGATTTGGTCGCCGCCTGCGCCGTCCGCACATTGGCGCGAACCGACACGTTCATGCCGATGAAACCCGCCGCGCCGGACAGGATCGCGCCAATCGCGAACCCGATCGCCACCGTCCACGAAAGCAGAAGCCCAAGGATGATGAACACCACGACGCCGACGATGGCGATGGTTGTGTATTGGCGCCGGAGATAGGCTTGCGCGCCTTCCGCGACCGCGCCGGAAATCTCCTGCATGCGCGCCGTGCCGGCGTCCGCCGCCATCAGGCTATTGATCGTGTAGACCCCGTAGACGATGGAAAGCAGTCCACAGACGATAATCAGGCCCAAAAGCATGCGCGAAAGCCCCGTTGCAAGCCCGCGAGCGCTCTCCCGCGGTTCCTTTGTGGCGCGCCTCTTGCCAGAAACTGCGCTTCGCCGCAACGGCGCGGCCATTTCAGGCCGGTTTGGAGACGAAAGTCGGGCTGCGGCGGCTTCCACAATGGGGTCGCGGCAAATTTTGGCCGACCCTTAGGGCTTTCCTTCCGCAGTCCAAGTCGCTTCGCCGACACGCAGCGACTGGACCTTGAGTTCGCCTTTGGCTTCGAACAGATCGTCTCGCAAAGCGATTTTCCCGTCCCGCTGCTCGATCCCCAGGATGGCGTAGGCGGCCGAGAGCATTCGAGCGGCGGAGCCGGTGTACCACGACCAGCCGCCTCGCCCGCCGTGGCCCCAGCCATCGTAAATATCAGCCGGCTGCTGAATCGGAATGAGGCCGTAAACCGCCAGAGTCTCGGGGTCCGTCTTCTTCAGCGGCGAGATCTTTTCGAAAATCTCGAAGGCGCGTCCTCTGAGCCGGGCGGCCAGTTCATGATCGCCCCGGGCTCGCGCGGACGTGGCAAGCCGCATGAAACCATCGACGATCCAAGTCGCGCCATGGCTGTACTGGCCGCCATTCTCACGCACGCCAGGCGGATAGTCAGCGATGCGGCCGGGATAGGGTTGCGAATGCTCGTAGAAAGGCGTCTCGAGCAGCAGGATCCGGTTTAAGCGCTCGATCCCCTTCAGGCCGCCCTCGATCGCCGCGAGGGCGCGTTCGTCATCGCAAGCCCCGGAATGAGCGGACCACCCCGTGGTCATGGCGTTGCGCTCCCCGACCTCGCGTCCGTCATCGGCGAAGTCGAGCGCGTAATGGTCGCCCATCCAGCCGGCTTCGAGCGCCTTCCGCTGCCCGGCGAGCGCCAACTCGCAGCGCCCCGCGAAATCTTCATCGCCCTTGATCCGAGCCAGCTCGACGAAGCCATCGAGCACGTTGGCGAGGAAGAAGCCCATCCAGACGCTGGTGCCGATTTCGCGCCGGCCCAGCGCATCGATGCCGTCGTTCCAGTCCCCGGCGCGCAGCAGAGGCAAGCCGTTCGCGCCCAGATGCCGAAGGGTGAACTCTATGGTCAGACGCGCATGCTCGTAGACAGTCGCGCTCTCGCGCGACACGCGCGGGATGACGATCCAGGTGTCCTCATGCGCCGGCACCGCTTCGGCCTCGAGGAACGGCGTCGTCTCGTCGAGCACCGTTCGATCGCCGCTGTCGCGAACGTATCGAGCCAGCACGTAAGGCAGCCAGAGGTGCGGATCGCTCGCCTTGGTGCGTTGGCCGAGACCAGTGCCGCCGCCGGGCGCGCGGTGCCACCACTTGAGCACGTCGCCTTCGCGGAACTGCTGGCTCGCGTGCAACACGATCTGCGCCCTCGTAAGGCGCGGTTCGAGGAGCGTCAGCGGCAGCACATCCTGCAACTGGTCGCGGTAGCCGGTCGCCCCGCCAAGCTGGTTTGGACCGGCGCGGCCGAACAATCGCGAAGCGTAAAGCTGGTAGGGCAGCCAGGTGTTTACCAGCCGGTCGAAGTCCGGGCGATTGGTGCGCACCTCGACCCCGCTGAGCCTCTTGCCCCACGAGGCGCGTGTCGCCGCAAGTTCATCCTCGGCGCTGGCGACGCCGACGCGCGCAGCGGCGGCAAGCGCTTCGGGCCGGTTCGGCGCCTGGCCGAAGACGATCGCGATCTTCGTCTCGCCGCCAGGCGGCAATACGATCTCGCTGCAGAAGGCGGCTACGCGCCGTCCGTCGTCGCGCGCCGCGCCGTCGCTCGCGCCTGTCTCCACCATTGCGGGGGTCAGGATATTGCGCCCAGAGCCGCCGAAAAATCGGGTGCGGATGGTTTCGGTCGACGGTCCCAAGAGGCTTGTCGCGGCGAAAGCGAAGCCGCGCACGAAATCGTTGTTGGGATTGTTCAAGAGGAGGGTCGAGCCGACCTTCTCGTCAAGAATCCTGTCGACGCTCGCGTTAGGACTGTCGTCAAGGGACATATCAAAGAACGGCGCGACGCGCAGTCGCTTCGTGTCCGCGCCGCGATTGCGCAGAGTGAGAAGACGCATGTCGCCCGGATACTCCGGCGGCACAAAGACGACATATTCCATCTCGAGATTGCCGCGCGCTACGCGGAACGTCGCGACCCCCGGCTCGTAGGTCACCTCGTACGTGACGTGCTCGCGTTGGAACGGCGCGAAGCCAAGCGCATCCGTTTCGCCGCTCTCGAGATCACGCAGATAGACGATCTGCGCCGGCTGCACGGTGGTCACGGTGTCAAAGCGAAAGGCGGAGAGGCCGTTCTGGCGGGCGTTGCCGAAGGCGGAGAAAATCTCGCCGTCGTTGGAGACCAATCGTCACCATGCCGCGCTCGTTCGCCATCACATGGGCCCACGGGCGAGGCGTGCGATGAGTGAGCCTCAGCGCCTTGGCGTCAGCGGAGAAGCTGAACGGCCAACGCGAATAGAGCGCAGGTGAAGGCTCGACGGCGCGCGTCTCGTAGAGGCGTTTTTGCAAGTCCGGCTCCGGAAGAGGCGGAAGACCGAGGCGCGTTGCGATCAATTCGCCCGCCCAGACGGCATTGTCAGAGCGGCCGACGATGAACTCCGCCTCCGCTGTCTCGCCGGGCGCAAGCGTCGCCTCGACGGTGAAACTCGCGGACGGGATCGAAGGGCCAGAGCTTGCCTTCGTCGTCGAGCTTGCGCCAGCGCCACCGCTCGCAGCCGGTTGGCTTCATAAGCGAGCCTTCGCCGATGAAGCGGATGCGGGAATCCTCGTAGCCGACGAGTTCGGCGCCAGGCCCCGGCTTGATAGCGAAGAACGCGATCTCGCCGCGCTCGGCGCGCGCCGAGCGCAAGAGCCGGTTGCGCGCGAGAATGGCGTTAAGAGGGCGCACGAACATGGTCTCGACATGCATGCCGGCGAAATCGAGATCTTTCGACGTAAGCGCCGGTCTCATGGCCGGCGATCTCGCAGAAACTGGTGAGACGCAGTCGCCGATGCCTGTCCGATTTGTTTTCGAGCCTGATGCGCCAGCTCAAGATCGCGCCTTGGGGATCGGGCGCGATCTCCATGCGCGCTTCAATCCCGTTCAGCGCGTTGACGATCGCGAGATGGTTGAAGCTTGGCTCCTCGATCCGATAGTCGCCGGCGCGCCGCGCCGGTTCGAAGCCGATCGACCAGGGCGCCTCGCCCTCCTCGTTCACATAGAAGAAATGGCCGCGCGCCTGGTAAGGATCGAGCGGCCGGCGAAAAAGGTCGATTGCGAAGCCGCCGCGCTCCGCGCCCATGACAAAAGCCGCGCCCCTGCCGTCGCGCTGAATCTCCAGCCCCACAGCGCCGTTGTTGAAGGCGAAGCGGTCGGGCCGTCGCGCGAGTTCAAACGGCGCGCCCTCGAGCCATGGCCCCGCTGGCCCGACCTTGGCGCGCTCCTTGAGATAGGCCGCGACGGAGGCTGCGGCGATCGCTAATCCCGAAGCGGCATAGGCGAGGGCGAGCGTCCTGACCGCATCGGGCATCGGCGCGCCGCCGCGAGCGAGAGCCTCCCCGCCCGTCCAGGCCTTGTCCCACTCAGGGCCCCGCGGGATGTAGAACGGGATGAGCAGCGGAGCCCAGGTGCCAAAGCGGCGAATGCCGTCGGGAATGGCGCGCGTGCGGCCATTGTGGCCGACGAAGCGCGCCGCAGCCTCGTCGGCGCGGTCGCCGCCGAGAAACGACAGATTGACCAGGGTCGCGACCCTGAGCCCCATATGGTCGAACCAGATGAGGATTCTCAGCCAGTCATAGGCGAGAAGGCCCGTGAACACGGCCAAGCTGAACTGTCGGAAATTCGTCGGATTCTGGGTGAGGTCGCCGCCGATGGCGACCCCGGTGCGGATCGCGCCGTCCTGATTGAACCAGGTTGGATCCGGCGACTGGCGCAGGAACGAGTTGATGACCGGAGCCATCCATAAGCCCCAACGCAATACGCGCACGCCCTGCTCGACCAGGCCCTCGACGCCGGCCGGACTGAGGAGCGTCTTGATCGGGCGCAAGCTCCGCCTGAGCGCCGCGTCAAGCAGAACGTAGTTGATCGAGAAGAGCGGGGCAGCGAGCGACCAGTTGATCACGCCCGCGACCAACTCGGTCCAGAACAGCCTGACCCCGCCCGCGACCTCGCCGAGATTGATGGAGCCATACTTGTTGAAGATCGGATAGGTGGTGAAATCGCCGAGCCTGCGGCCATCGAGCCGATAGTTGACGTCGGCATAGGCCCAGAATTTGTCGATCACGACGTGAACCTGGGGCGTGTCGAAATACCAACCGAGCGCGCCGGCGACCAAGCCGCCGAGCAGAACGCCAAGCGCATAGAGTCGCCAGCTTTGCAGTTTTTGCCGCTCGCGGCGGATCACGCTCCATGCGTCGAAAGCGAGGTCGACGCCGCCGTAGCAGACCGCGCCGATGGCCGCCATTGCGAGGAAGCGCGCGCCGCCGTCGTAGGAAGCGAGATCGGCGCGATAAGCGAGCGCGAGGCCGAGTCCGGCGACAAGCCCGCGCGCGGGTCCTCGCAGATCGCGATAGGCGGCTCTCAACCGTCCGAAGAAAGGTGGCGTTCCATCGGCGCTGCCCACGATCGTCTGCCCCAGCGGGAAGAGGAGCGCGCCGACAAGCGGGCCGATCATGAGCGCGGCGCTGTCGAAAAAAGCGGTCACGCCGGGCGCGCGCAAGATGAGGGCCGCTATGAGTATCAGCCCCATGAACAGCGCGCCGTAAATCGCGCCCTTGATGAAGCCAGTCCGCCAGTGTTCCCAGACCACCTCGAAGCGCGGCGGTCGGCCGGCGAGCCAATCGAGCGCAACGCCTGTCAGAAGATAGACGATCGCCCACAAGCCGGCTTGCGCGAGCGCCGCGCAGAGGGCGGAAAAAAAGATCGCCAGGAAGGGCTGGACGACCCATTGCGCCGCGTTGGCGAACAGGGGCGTAGCGGCCGCGAGCGCGCCGCTCAGCGCGAATAAAGCGTGCGTCCGCACCGACCGCGGCAGCAGGTTGACGCTGATCAGATTGATCAGCGTGAGGATCGCCTCGCCGATGAACCACAGGGTCAGCGCGCGTCCGATGGCGACTTGCGCTGGAAAGGGCAGATTGGCGTGCGCCGTCACGGCGGCGCCGAGTTCCGCCATGTGCCAGTCGGCGCCGACGGTCAGCAGCAGGTTGAACAAGAAGGGGATTGCGATCAGGCTCAGCGCCTCGATGAGCCTCAATCCGCAAAAGCCGCCAATGAGCGCCAGGATCGAACCGCCGGCGTAGACGCTCAGGGCGATGACCGCCCCGGGCGGGTTGAACCGCCAGACGTCCGACCAAGGTCCAGGCAGCTGCCAGAAGCCGAGCGAATCGTTGCGCTGAATCGCAAAGATCGCGAAAGCCGCGGCGTCAATCGCGATGAGCGCATGCGAATATGGACGCTCGGCGCGCGCCCAGCGCAGGAGCGCCAGACCGGCGGCGCCAGCGATTGCCGCGAGGACCGGCTGGCGCAGCACGACCGACGGCATAGAAAGCGAGCGCGAGCAGCGCCACGCCGCCGAGCCAGGAAGGCGCGGCGAACTGGCGCACAACAGGGCGTGCGTAAGGAGCCGTCGTCTCCATGGCTTTCGCGTTCCCTAATCGCCCCCCCGGCTTCCTCGCGGATTGCTGAATGAGTCGCAAGCTCATCTTCGCGCTTGCCGGCCGCCCCATAGCGGCCCAATATGGCGTCTATACGCTCCGGCGCAGCTACAATTCGGCCACAGTGCCGGGTGTTCCGCCGGTTGAGGAGACTCATGATTATTCAACGATGGGTCGCACTTGCCGTTGTGGCCGCTCTTCTCGGCGCGGCTGCCCAAGCAGCGGAACTGCCCTCTCAGCGCGGCCAAATCAACAAGCCGAAAAAGGCCGAACCGGCTAGGTCGTGCAATGTCGCCGGCTCGCCCGGCGTCCTCGCGGGGAACGGCGTTTGCGTGAGGCTGAGCGGCTATATCTCGTCCCAGTTCACCGCGGGGCAATTGAGGTAGCGTCATCGCCCCAGCCTTGCCGGTGAAAGCGGCTTAGGACTAAAGGGGCTGATGAAAAAACCTAAGCTCGCCTTCGCCCATTTGGGACAGCAGTCGCGCATCCCGGATACGCCTGACGCCAAGACGCTCGACCGCGTCCCCAATCCGCAGGCTGATGCAGATTATATCGTCCGCTTTACCGCGCCGGAGTTCACATCAATCTGCCCCGGCACCGGGCAGCCCGATTTCGCCCATCTGGTCATCGACTATGCGCCGAACCGGTGGATCATCGAATCGAAGTCGCTGAAGCTCTATCTCATGAGCTTCCGCAATCACGGCGCGTTCCATGAGGATTGCACTGTGCGCATCGGCAAGGACCTCGTGGGAGTGCTCAAGCCCCGGTGGTTCAGGATCGGCGGCTACTGGTTCCCACGCGGCGGCATGCCGATCGATGTGTTTTGGCAGAGCGGCGAGCCGCCGAAGGGGATCTGGATTCCAGATCAGGGCGTCGCTCCCTATCGCGGCCGCGGCTGACGGGGCGTCTTGGGACAAGCCATCTGCGGCCTCCATTCGAATGGACGCGCTTTGCCTCCTGAAGCCATGTGAACGCGCTAGGAGAGCCGTCTTGCCTATCTCGGCTACGCGTTGATGGAGAACCGCATCGGGCTTGTGGTGGCGGCCGAGGCGACCGTGACCACGGGAACGGCTGAACTCGAGGCGGCGGCGGCCTTCAGCGAGCGGTTGCCTGCGGGCGAGCCTCGGGGCCGCAAGATCTACGACGCGGAGCGCTTCGTTGAAGGCCTGAAGGCGCGCAAGATCGAGCCGCACGTGGCGATCAACGGGACGGTCAGCAAGAACGGCAAAGTGCGCAAGATCGCCGTGCCGCCGGAGGTCGCAGCGAGCGTTGGCTACGCGATCAGCCAGCGGCTGCGCAAACGCATCGAGGAAGGCTTCGGCTGGACGAAGACCGTGGGCGGGCTTGCACAAGTGAAGGCGCGCGGCCTCGCCAAGGTCCGCGCCGTGTTCGTCTTCGGCGTCGCCGCTTACAGCCTTGTTCGACTGCCCAAGCTATTGGCTCCCATCGGGGACGTGTGTCTGGACGGGTGAAAAGGACGTGGAAATGACTCGATTCCGAGGCAGATTCCTCAGGATGAGCCCGTCTCAGGCGAAAAATCTCACGCCTGCCCATCTCCGTGCGAAAACGCAGTGATTTTTTCAGCAGCCTGCTAGAGTATCCGTATTGATCAAGCGGTTTTTGGCGTCCAAGGACGATTGGCCTTTGAGGAGGGCGTTTGCGAGGACGATGAGTTTTCGCATGATAGCGGTCAGGGCGACCTTGGCCGGCTTTCCGGTTTCGATGAGGTGCGCGTATTTGGCCTTCATGTCCGGATTGAAGCGTGCGGCGACGAGGGCGGGCATGTAGAGGGCCTGGCGGACATCGGCGCGACCGCCGCGAATGAATGAGCGACCGGTCCAACGCCCGGACTGTCGGGCGATCGGCGCCGGGCCTGCGAGGTTGGCGGCTTGGCCGGGTTCGAGAGCGCCGAGTTCGGGCATTGCGATCAGCAAGGCGAAGGCTGTGATGTTGGAAATGCCGGGAATGCTGGTCAGGATGGCGAAGCGATCGGAGAGGCTCGCGTCGGCTTCGACAGACTGGAGAATTACGGCTTCGACTGTCGCGATCTGGCGATCGATCTGTTCGAGGCGCGGAGCATTCTGACGTTTCAACAGCGAGAGCGTCAGGGCTTTTCCGCGGTTCTTGGCGGCGGTGCGATCCTTCACCAGGGCCTCGCGAGCGACGTAGAGCTCCTTCAGTTCGAGCAAGACCTCAGCTTCGGGCTGGGCGGGCCTCCAATTCCAGCAATGCGCCCATGCGCGCCAGAATCGCCGCATCCAGGCGATCGGTCTTCGCCTCGCCAGCTTGCCGGTGGCCTCGGCGAAACGGCGCGCCTGGCGCGGATTGACCTTGACGAACGGAACGCCAGCGATGCGCCGAGCGCGCGTTCGACGGCGCGATGATAGGGCCCGGTCGGGCTCGAACACGACGCGGTCTTAGAGGCGTCTCCGCGAGCCATTTGATCAGCGGCTTTGTGGCCTCCTTTGTCATTGGCGAAACGTCGTGCGGCGCCGTCGGCCAGCCGGTAAGCCGTCGAGATGGTCTTTCGACACATCGACGCCGATGGTATCGTTGTTCATCTTTTCCGCGCCTCTGCTTGTCATTCGGGGCTCTCCCCCGGGTATCCATTCAGGCCAAAGGAAAAGACGAGGGCGATCCAACTCTAGCTCGACCCGTCAAACGGTCAGCATATTCCCGATCCGACCCTCGCCGCTGTCGAGAGGGCTGCCACCCTCTCCCAGCGGTTCCTTGTCGCCTCCTCGGCGCGAAAAGTCATAAGACAAGCAGATTGCATTTGGCTCGAACCCCGCGGTCGTCATTGCGAGCCATAGGGCGTCGAAAGACGCCCGTCCTTCCGGAAGGGCTATGGCGAAGATCCAGGGGAGCGCAGGGCGCCCCGCGACTCCTGGATCGCCGCGTCGGCCTTTGGCCTCCTCGCGATGACGATTCCATCGATACGCAATCTGCTCTACGCCGCCCGGTTTGTTCGAGATGTCGGCAGCTTTGGCCGCAGCAATTTGCCGATCGTCCGTCGCGGCTTGTCTATTGTGGGCGGGGCGAGCCTCGCCACGGCATAGACGCGCGCGCGGAGATCGTCCGCCAGCGCCTGCCGGTCTCGAATTGCGGCAATCGAGGCGAAGGGGATCGGCGCGCCGATCGCGACGGGCAGCGTCGCGCCGATGCGCGTCCTCACTTCATGGAAAATAAGGGAGAGCCTGAGCGTCAGGCTCACGTGACTGGCGATCTGGAAAAGGCGGCTGTTCTGGCCGCCGAACCAGATCGGAACCACGGTCGCTTTCGAGCGCTGGATGAGCTGCGATGCGAATGGCTGCCAGCGGCCGTCGACAGCGGGTTTAAGCCCAAGCTTGTCGGGCGTCGTTGAAATCGCTCCGGCGGGGAAGACCACCACGGCGCCGCCTTTGGCGAGTTGGGCGCGCGCAGCGGCGCGCGAGGCGAGATTGGTTCGTTCCGCCTCTTCCGTGCCCGAGAAATCGACCGGCAGGATGAACCCTGCCGCCTCCGGCGCGCGGGTGAGCACAATATGGGTAAGGACGACGAAATCGGGCCTTGCCTTGCTCACGAGCCAGGCCATGACGATGCCGTCGAGCACGCCATAGGGGTGATTGGCGACGAACACGACGGGGCCGGTCTTCGGCACGGCCGATAGCGCGCGGGCGTCATAGCGGACATCGAGTTCGAGCGAGCGCACAGCGGCCTCGAAGAAGGTCTCGCCCGCGCGCGGAAACCGCTGATTATGGACATACATCCGCTTGAGCTTCGGCTGGCCAGTCGCTTTCTCGACGAGCCGGATCAGCCCCCGCTTGATCGGCGGGATCGCTCGCGGTCGCGTAACTGAAGAGATACTTGTCCATCGCGCTCGTTTTCGCGGACCAGCGGGCCGAAATATATTGTTCACGCGACCGTCATGTGACAAGGCCGCCGTCAGGCGCTCTCGGCGTTACGCTTAACGAGCCGGTCGAAATCCTGAAGTTCGGCGACGAGCGCCTCGAACTCCTTGAGCGGCACCATGTTCGGACCGTCGGAGGGCGCATGGTCAGGGTCCTGATGGGTCTCGATGAAAACGCCCGCCACGCCGACCGCGACGGCCGCCCGCGCCAGCACTCTCACGAACGCGCGCTCTCCCCCCGACGCGGTCCCTTGCCCGCCAGGCTGCTGCACCGAATGGGTCGCGTCGAAGATGATTGGCGCGCCGGTCTCGCGGGCCAGAATCGGCAGGGCGCGCATGTCGGAGACAAGCGTGTTGTAGCCGAAGCTTACGCCCCTCTCTGTCACCAGAATGTCGGCCAGGCCTGCCGCGTCGAGCTTGGCGACGACATTTTTCATGTCCCAGGGCGCGAGAAACTGCCCCTTCTTGACGTTGACCGGCCGTCCTGTCTCGGCCGCCGCGATCAGAAGATCGGTCTGACGGCAAAGAAAGGCCGGGATCTGCAACGCGTCGACCGCTTGCGCGACCGGCCCGCATTGGCTGGTTTCGTGCACATCGGTGATCACGGGCAGGCCAAGCGTCTCGCGGATTTCGGCGAAGATCGGCAGCGCCGCCTTAAGCCCCATCCCGCGCTTGGCCGATCCCGACGTCCGGTTGGCCTTGTCGAAGGACGACTTGAAGACGAGGCCGATCGCACGGCGCGCCGCGATCTCCTTCAAGGCTTGAGCCATCTCGAGCGCGTGGGCGCGGCTCTCGAGCTGGCAGGGGCCGGCAATGAGCGCCAACGGGAGTTGCGGTCCAAACCGGGCCGCGTGCGGCCCCTGGCCGATTTGAACGATAGCGTTGTTGCGCAAAGAGATGTCCCGATAGCGGGTTATACCCGCTTTCGGCGCGGCTCTTAGCGGGAGGCGAGGCTCGATGGCAAGCGCGAGAAGCTTACGCGCGTATTGGCGCCCCCTGGAATCTGAGGGGCGTGCTCAGCGCCGCGTCTCAGAATGAGGAAGTGCGCGCGCCCCACTGCGACCAATCACTCCTGCCCTTCCACCGTCTCGTTCGCCGCAAAGTCGATCTCGACTCGCGCGCCGCTGGGATCGAAGAAGAACAATTGCCAAAGCCCGGCTGCATGGCCGTTCTCGGGCAAACGACGCAAGTCGTATTTGATTCCGCGCGCCTTGAGCCTGGCCACATAGGCCGAGGGGTCGGTTCCGAAGAAGGCGATATGGTCGAGCACTCCGCCGCCCTCGGGAATGGACGGTCTCTGCACGACATGCAGCACGGCCTTGCCGTCATTGTAGAGCCATGCGCCAGGAAACGAGAACGCCGGGCGCGGACCGGAGGTGAAGCCGAGGATGTCGTTATAGAACGCGACCGTCTGGTCGGCGTTGGTCGTGAGGATGGTGAAATGATCCATCCGAGCGATCGGCATCGGCCTCTTCTCCCTTGGGTGCAGGAGGCGCGCGCCGTCCGGCGCCCCGGGGCCATAACTCGTCGCGTCGCCCGGAGCCTGTCAAGCCGGCGACGGAGAGCGCTCGCGAATTTGACAGGTCCCGCGCGGCCGGCGCAGGCTCGCCGCTTATGAACGATAGCACGAATAAGCCCGCCGGCGACGAGCTCGGCATTCTCGCCCGCCGAAAAATTGAGGCCGCGATCATCGCGCCGATCTATGATGAGATGCGTAAGTCGATCGGCGAAGAGAAGGCGCGCGACATCCTGCGCCGCGCCATCCGCCGCGCCGCGATTGATGCGGGCGCCGAATTCGCCTCGCGCGCGGACGCCGGAGCCGACCTCGAGAGCTTCAAGGCGATCCTGCCTCTCTGGACGAAGAGCGACGCGCTGACGATCGAGGTCATCGACGATAAGCCCGGCGTGTTCGACTTCAATGTCAAGCGCTGCCGTTACGCGGAGACCTATCGCGCCATGGGGCTTGGCGAAATCGGAGACATCCTCAGCTGCAACCGCGACGGCGCGTTTTGCGAGGGCTACGATCCGCGCATCAAGCTCACCCGGACGCAGACCATCATGAGCGGGGCGAGCCATTGCGACTTCCGCTATCGCTCGAGTCCGGGACCGCGGACTTGAGGCTCATGCGAGGTATCTTCCTCGATCCCATCGGATTGGACGGGGGAATTGATGGAACAGCGCTTTGCATTCGATGAGATTGCGAACGTGTACAGGGCCGCGCGTCCCGACTACCCCGAAGCGCTTATCGAGGATATTGTCTCATACGCTGACCTGAAGGGAAGCGATAAAATTCTCGAAATTGGCTGCGGCACGGGTCAGGCAACAAAGAGTTTTGCTAAGCGTGGCTTCCCGATTGTCGCGATGGATCCCGGGCCAGAAATGCTTCGCCGCGCGCGTGAGGAGTTGGCGGACTTCAGCAGTGTTGAGTTTTTGGAGACTACATTCGAAGGATCGCCTGCGACACAAGGCGAGTTTCGGCTGATTGTCGCCGCACAGTCGTGGCACTGGGTGTCCGCGGAGATGCGGTTTGCGAAAGCCGCAGAGGCGCTGTCGCCTGATGGGTCACTCGCGATATTCGGGCACGTTCCAGTGGGACTACCCGCCCCATTGCTCGCTCGATTTAAGGAAATCTATCTGCGCCACACTGGTAAGTGGGGTCCCCCACCGGAGGCTTGGTATCTACCCGACGGCCCGTTCAAAGGATGGTTTGATGAATCAGGGATGTTCGGCCCGGTCACCCACAAGAGTTATCCCTGGCAATGGCCGCACACGACATCAAGCTACACGGATTTCTTGCGCACGAAATCGGAGCACCGGATGCTGGAGTCCGCTAAGCGCGAAGAGATGTTTGGTGAGTTTGCTCAAGCAATTGACGACGGCGGCGGAAGGCTCACAGCGGATTACGAAACGCATCTCTACATCGCCCACCGTCTAAATCGCGATTGAATCGTTTTGCGCGAGAGCAGTCGCCGACGATCGGGTATTAATCTTTGGCGCGCGACCGCGGCGGAAACCGGAGTGAAGCGAATGCGGCTGGGGTTGTGTTTGATTACGTTCCTGACGGCGCTCGCCGCCGCCTCGCCCGCGGCGGCGGCCGAGCGCGCACCCGCCATCGGCAATGACCGCTGGGTCGAAGTCACCGGCGAAGGCAGCGTCAGCGCCGCGCCCGACTTCGCCCGAGTGACGCTCGGCGTGACGAGCACGGGAAAGACCGCGGGCGAGGCGATGGCGGCGAACGCGAGAGCGGCCAATGCGCTCGTTTCGCTCATCAAATCGGAGGGCGTCGCTCCCGTCGACATCCAGACCTCCGAGATGTCGATTTCGCCGATGTTCTCGCAACCTTCGCCGGGCCAACAGACCTCGCCGACGATCACCGGCTATAGCGTGAGCAACAACGTGGCTGTGACGCTTCACGACATCCCGCGCTTAGGCAGCCTGCTCGACAAGGCCGTGACGGCCGGCGCCAACTCGGTTTATGGCGTCGGCTTTGGCCACAATGATCCGAGCGCGCTCCTGGATAAGGCGCGGCCATTGGCGGTGGCCGACGCCAGGCGCAAGGCCGAGATCTACGCCAACGCCGGCGGCGCCAGAATCGGGCGGCTCATGGTGCTGACGGAAGAGCCGGGCCGCCCGCCGCCCATCGCCTTTTCCCGCGCCTACGCCGCCAGCGCCCCCGCCCTGACCCCAATCGAAGCGGGCGAGGACAAGCTGACCGTGACCGTCACGGCGCGGTTTGAGCTCACCCAGTAAGCGACGGCTCGGCGCAAACCGGCGCGCCGAAAGGATCGAGATGGACGATCCCTCTGACCCTGCCGACACGCCATTTCAGCGCCTGCTGAACCGCGAGATTCTCTCAAGCGAGCGGCGGCGCATGCTCATCCTGGCCGCGCTCCAGGCTTTCATCCTCGTTCTGATCCTCTTGGCCGCGACATTCGCCCCCGGCTTCGTCCGGTCGATCTATCACGATCGGCTCCCGATCCGTGCAGCGTCGGCGGCGTTCTCGGCCTTCGTCGCGTACGAACTGTTCGCGGCCGGCCTGCTCACGATCTTCATTCGTCGCGGTCGAAATTTTCCTGTTCTGGGGCGCTACGTGAACGCGTTCGTCGAAACGAGCTTTCCGACGGTGCTGCTCTATCTCCTTGCCGGATATCTCTTCGCGCCCGCCGTTTTCGGGACGTGGACCGCGCTCCTCTATTTTCTCTTCATCATTCTCTCGACTCTGCGGCTCGACTTCAAGCTTTCGGCCTTCACCGGAGCGGTCGCAGCGGTCGAGCTCTTCGCCCTCGCCATGGTCATCTTGCATCTCGAGTGGCGAAGCGAGGACCCGGACTTCAGCATCGGCTATCATCTGACGCGCAGCGCCGTCCTTCTCGCGGCCGGCCTGCTGGCCGGCTATGTCGGAGCGACGATCAAGAGCCATTTCCGGCGGGCGCTCGCCGCCGCCTCGGCCCGCGACGAAGTGACCAACCTCTTCGGTCAACACGTCTCGCCGCAAGTGGTCGAGCGGCTCCTCGCAATCGGCGCGGCCGAGCTCAGCGAAATGAGGCGGGTCTGCGTCATGTTCGTCGACATCCGCAGCTTCACCGCCGCCGCGCGCACGCGAAAGCCGGCCGAGGTCGTCGCGCGCCTCGACGCCGTTTTCGAGATCCTGGTCGACGTCGTCGATCGGCACAACGGCATAGTGAACAAGTTCTTAGGCGACGGCCTGCTCGCCATTTTCGGCGCGCCAATCGAGGACCCTCTTGAGGCTGCGAACGCCGTCGCTGCGGCGCGTGAGATGCTCAGCGCCATGGACGCGAGCAACGCCGGCGACCCTTGGCCGATCCGCCTCGGCATCGGCATCCATATCGGCCAGGCGGTGGCCGGGACCGTCGGCTCGCCACGCCGCAAGGAATATACGGTCATCGGCGACACGGTGAACCTGGCCTCGCGCCTCGAGAGCCTCAACAAGGAGGTCGGCTCGCAGCTGGTCGTCTCCGACGCCGTACGCGAGGCTGCAGGCGACGCCGTCGGCAAGGCTCTGGCGCTGGGGCCAATTCCCGTGCGCGGCTACGCCGAGCCGGTCACGGTCTGGCGTCTCGCGTAAAGCACCCTATGTTTGGCCGGAATCGGCTTGGCTCCTTATCGATGGGGGTTCTGGCGGACGCGGTCTATGACGTCGATTCCCGCTTGCGTCAGATGCTGGAGGCGCGCCGCCAGCCCTATGCGCTGGCGGTCCGCTCGAACCAGCCTGTGCGCGCTTGGACGCAACGGCGGGGGTTCGTCGACGCCACGGCGGCAAACCTGGCCGCCAATCTTTCGGCCGAAAGTTTTGTGCGGCTTTCCGCCGGCCAACGCTCGCGAAGGGCCTCAAGCTCTCCAACTGGGCGCGGCCGAAGCCGCCTTTGCTCATTACAAACGATGCCCATCCATACACACGCAACTGTAGGAGTAATTAAGCTCGCCCCATGAACAATCCTGCCCTTCCGCAAGGCCAAGACCTCAAGGCGCGCCCCGCCCTGTTCCGGCGCGCTCAACGCCACGGAAAGCGCCGCGAAAATTCGGGGGTCTTCGCAGCGAACCCGCCACGAGCCAAGAAAACTTAAACGGACCGACCGGGCAACGTCGCGGCCTCATTGCCGAGAAGGAGCTAAGCCGACTCCGTCCCAAAGCAAAGCGCGCTTTAGCGCCCGGGCGCCCGTCAGTTGATGAACTTGAAGTAGTCCGCCTCGACGGAGGCGGACGCGCGCCGCGCGTCCTCGACCAATCGTGACGCCATGAGTTTCAGGTTCGCCGAGTGAAGAGTCTCGAGGGCTGGAATGGGCTTGTCGGAGACGATGGCGAGCAGCATCTGCATCGGTCCGATGGAGCTCGCGTCGGCCGTCAGCGGCACGCTGAACGTTGCGGAATCGCCGCTTGCATCGACCTTCGTCTCCAGCCTGTGCGCGAGGCCGTCGTTGTCGACGAGGACCAGGTAAATGCGACGCCGCTCCAGACCTGAAATCGTCCCCCGCAACGGCTGTCCCGGTCCGACCTCATAGTTCTGCAGCCTCAGCCGAGGCGCCTGTCGCCCATCCGGCGCGGCAAGCCGGACGAGATCGAGGGCGGGACATTGCTCTGCGGTGATCGGCGCCAACGTAAGGTTCGCCTCGACGCCAACCTCGCGCTTGTAGGCTGAATCAAAGCGGCGGAATGGTTCGATCGTCCGCCCAACCGCTTGGTACTCATGGGGATTGGTCGCTCCAGGAAGGGGCTCGATGAGAAAGCACTCGCCCCCGTCGAAGCTCGCGATGAACGCTTTGGCCTTGTCCTCCGGCGAGGCGGGCGCCATGAGGCGGAGCGACATTTACGGTCGTGGCTGGAGAGGCCGGCGAGAGCGCGGCGGTCTCGACGGCTGAGGGTTCCGGCCGAGGTGTCTCCACGCGCGCCGCCTGTTGCGGCGCAGGAACCGGGGCTCGCGCCGCAGCCTGGATTGCCGGCGGAAGCGGCGCGGGCGCGGCGACTTGCGCGCCCGCCGTCGGCTGCGCGGGCAGCGCGGTCTGGGCGGAAGCTGAGCCCTGGGGGAGGTTCTGCGAAGGCGCCGCGGCGGGCGGCGGCTCAGTTTTCGCGACCGGCTCTGGGGGCGGCGCAGGTTTGTCGGCGACGACCAGCGTCGCCGACATTCGCGCGGTCCGGTCGTTGTGGTTGGTCGCGACAATGCGGATCGAGGCGCTGGCCGCTTGCTGGGGCACGCCTTCGATCGCGCCTTTGCCGCCGCCGAGATCGCTGAAGGTCAGGCCTTCCGGCAATCCGCTCGCGGTCAGGCGCAGCCCTTTGCCGCCGGGGTCGCCGAAGTTCGGCAGTTCAGCTCGGTAAGCGGACCCGACTGTGGCGGCCGGCAGGTCGACATTCGCCTGTGCGGCCTTAGGCGGCAACGCGTCAGCCAGCGTTTCGGCTGTCACTGGGCTTGCGGCGGGCTGGAGGCTCCGGCGCCGGCGGGGACTCAATTCGCGCCGTCTCGGTTTGCGCGGGCGGATTCAACTCCTGGGCGGGCGGCGATGGCGGGTTTGTTCCCTCCTGCGATCCCGGCGGAAAAGCGAGCGTGGGCAATTGCTGCGATGTCAGCGGTGGTAATTTCGTCGTCGGGGAGGTCAGCGCCTGCTCGGCAGGACCTGGCGACGACTGCGGGATCGAGAACGTTCCGCCCCATCGGGCGAGGTCGCCGCGGAAGACGTAAGCCGCCCCGCCGAGGCTCAGGACCGCGATCAACGCTCCGATCAAAGCCGGAGTTCTACCGCTGCGCTCGTTGGCGACGGGAGGAGCTATGAGCGCCCGCGCGGCGCTCGGCGCCGCCGGCTCCCAGGCCGCGACCTCGGCCATGCTCGAGGGGCGGTTCTCGGGCAGGGGTTGCAGCATCGCCTGAAGGAGCGGCCGCATGCTCGGCTCGACCCAGGAGAGTTCAGCGGGAACGACCCGCCGCTTGTCGACCATCTCCGCTTGCGACCCCGCCATGTCGATGGGGTGGCCGAGCAGCGCCTCCGCCAGGACAAGACCGAAACTGTAGATGTCCGACTTGGGAGTGACGTCGCCGCCCGCGAGCCCGAGCTGTTCCGGGGAAGCATAATTCAGTTTGCCTGCGAAAGCGCCGCCAAGGATCGTTCCTTCGCCCGCGCGGTGGGCGCGGGCGATGCCGAAATCGATAACCTTGGCGCTGCGAACGTCGCCGTCGGGCATGATGAGATTGTCGGGGGAAATGTCCCGATGCACGACGCCGTGCTGGTGAGCCGCCTCTAGCGCGGACGCTATGCGCTTCTGCAGGACTTTAACCTCCGCAAAGGGAAGCGGTCCCGAACCCAGCCGTTTCTTGAGCGACGGTCCTTCCACGAACTCCATCGCAAGATAGGCGCGCTGAAGCTCTGGATCGACCGAGAATACGAAATAGCGCACGATCGCGTCGTGCGTGAAACTGTGGAGGATCGAGGCCTCGCGGCGGAAGAGCTCCAAGATCTCGGGATCGTTCGAAAACTCCGGCCGGATCATCTTGATCGCGACCGGGTCTCCCGTCTGGATGTTGAACCCGCGATAGACCTCCCCCATGCCTCCCTGCGCGACCAGCCTTTCGATCTCATAGACATTGTTGAGGCGCGCCCCGGGCCTCATGCTCTTTAAGGAGGAGCGCTGAATGACGGTTCGATCCTCCTCCACGGGCGTCCGCTCCAAATCAAATCAAGATGCGATCGCCGCGCCGGCGTGAGCAGCCCGGCTCAGTCCCTCGTCTTGCGGCCGGGCCGCCTACTGATCGCCAATTCAACAATTGACGCACGCTAGGCGCTTGGAGATAATTTCTCAAGGTACGCATTTGCCACCTTTATTTTAAAGGAAACCCTCATGCGCGCGTCATCGACATTTGCGTTCGGCGCCGCGGCGGTCCTCGCCGCTTCCATCTTGGCCAGTTCCGCTCCCGCTCGCGCCGATCCCGCTTATTCCTCCGAAAACGTGATCCAGATCTTTCTCAAGCAGAAGGACGCGCTGAAGGGCGGCAAGACTCGCGCCCTGTGCGTTGGGACCGCCGCCGACTGCAAGAAGCAAGAGGCGGCGGAGGCGCCGCCTCCGGTTCAGTTCGACCTTTTGGCGAATTTCGAGTTCAACTCGGACAAGCTGACACAAGCGGCGAGGGAGAATCTGGACCAATTCGCCAAGGCCATCAAAGATCCGCGGCTCGCGGGGTCCAAATTCGAGATTGACGGCCACACGGACGCCGTCGGACCCGAGGAATACAACCTCGGCCTCTCCGAGCGCCGCGCGGAGGCGGTGGTCTCCTACCTGACCTCCGAAGGAATTGACGGTTCGGTTTTGGTGGCGAAAGGCTTCGGCAAGACGAAGCCGCGTGTCGCCAATCCATACAGCCCGCTCAATCGCCGCGTCGAAACGCATCTCAGCGAATGATCGGGGCGGAACCGCTCCGACCAGGCGACTTCGAGCCGGAAAGAACGCCGCTTGGCGGGCAGGGCTTGAACTTCCACATGAGCCGTCGGGGCGGCCTCGTCGGATTGGCTGCGTCGATAGCGATCGCCTGTGTCTGCGCGGGCCTCATCGCGTGGCGATTGACGCCGCCAAGACGTCAACCCCCGCCCCCTGTCGCCCCTATCCCGGTGGTCGAAGGTCCAGAGACCGGAATAAGGCTTTCGACGATTATCGACCTTCCGGGCGATCCGGTGCTTGTGCGGCGGGGCGCGGTCCTGGCTCCGAAGGACGCTCTCATTTCGGTCCCCGCCAAGCTCGGGCAGGAGACGCCGAAGACGCCGGCCAAGGCCTTGTTCGTCAGTTCGACCCTCGTCTCCACGACCGGCGGATATATGGGGAAATTTCAGGAAGCCGGCCAGGAAGCCGAGGCGCTCGCCGCCCAATTGGCGATGAACTCGGCCCAAATGGCGGCCGGCGCAGAACGAGCCGGATTATGGCTCTGACGATGACGGCGGCGCCGAGACGCCCGCTGACGCTGCAGAGCCAGTTTCTGACGACGGCGAACAGCAACGAGCTTGAGATCAATCTCGGCGGATCGCGCGGGCAAGCCGCAGCTCAAGGAAACCATCCTCAAGCCGCTGGTGGCGGACACGATCAGCAATCTCCTGATCGCCAACGGCTACGATGCGGACAGCGCCCGCATGATCGAAAGCGCGGCCAAGGACTCGCCCGCCCATATCCAGACGCTGCCGCCGCAAGCCACGGCTGTGGCCGTGGGCGCGCTCGACCTCGCCGGCGAATACCGGATCAAGCAGCTCGCGATCTTCGAGAACGGCGAATATGTCATCACGATCGCGGCCAAGGACGACGGCGGGTACGAGCAGGCCGCCGAGCCGATCATCCCCGCGCCATTGCTCGACGATTCGCTTCGGAACCAGACCGTCGGGACGCGCTTCACGATCGCGGACGGCGTCTATAGCGCCGGCATCCGCAACGGAATGCCGGAGTCCGTCATCCGCGAAACCATCCAGCTCATCAGCCGCCTCGCCGATCTGCGCTCGCCGCTGCAGGCCGACCAGACGTTGCGCGTTCTGTTCGAGCCGGAATTCCGGGACAAGGGCAAGACGGGCGGTAAGGTCGTCTATGTCGGCCTGCACGGGAACTCGCTCGCCATCGACTGCTATTCGTTCGAGGGGAGCGACGGCGCCTTTCGTTGCTTCGATCCCAAGGCGGGCAGCGAGGGTGGCGGAGAATCGACGCCCATGCCGCCGTCTCTGGGCAATAGCGGCGCGACGAGCGTGGGCGGCATTCTTGCGCCGATCAAAGGCGCCCCGATCACCTCGCTGTTCGGGCTGCGCTTCCACCCCATCCTGCACATCCTTCGCTTGCATGCCGGCATCGACTTCGGCGCCGCCGTCGGATCGCCGGTTCGCGCCGCGGCGGACGGGAAAGTCGAGACCGCGGGGCCCGTCTCCGGCTTCGGCAACCATGTCCGCATCCAGCACGCAGGCTTCGAGACCTCCTATTCGCATCTCTCCGAGATCCCGGAGGCGATCCATCCCGGCGTCGAGGTCAAGCAGGGCGACATCATCGCGCTCTCCGGCAACACGGGCCTATCGACCGGCCCGCACCTCCATTTCGAGTTCTACCTGAACCGCGAGGCCGTCGACCCCCTGCCCCATCTGGGCTCCGAGCTTCAGACCGCCGCGGCGTCGCTGAAAGGGCCGGTCATCGCGACAGCCGCGGCGGCCGGCGCGCCGGCGCCAGGCGTGACGGCCGCCGAGATCGCCGCCTTTCCGGCGATCAAGGCCTATCTCGACCAGGAGATCGTCACTCTGATGAACTAGATCGGTTCGTATTTGGAGGGAATTGCCGACGCGCCTTCCCGGCAACGTGGCCGCAACGCCCGGGCGGGTCCGTTTGGGTTTTCTTGAATGAGGGCCGTTTCGCCGCGAAACTGCCCTCCTATCAGGGTTGGAAAAGCTTGGATTTCCTTGGATTCTCTCGTCCGAATCTAGACTTATCAACGGGTTACGCGGGATTTTCGACGAAGAGGATTTTCTCGACCCTTTCCCTGGCGGCCAGAGACGCCCGGAACGGGAGCCAGCGATCGAGGGCATGCGGAAGGGCAGGATTGCTCATGGGCCAAGCTTAATCGGTTTTCTGATTTTCTGCAACAGATTGTCGTCCAAATATTGCCGTCATGTCGTCCGACGGTCATCCTGACGATTCCACCATACAATCCATACGTTGCGCTCCAAAAACGGCTCCTCGACCTCGGCGATCCGCTCGGCGGGCAGCACCTCGATCTTCTCGATCAGGGCTTGAGTATGGGCGAGCAAGATAGCTCCTTCTTTAGCGGCTGAGATTGTCGCTCACCGTGCGGGGTTATGGGACAGCTACTTAATCCCCGATTGAATACCGGCGCCGCACCAGCGCCAATGACAACAAGGTGATGATGGCGCTCTCAGCGCCGGCAAGCTATTCGACCGGCTATGCAGCGGCAAGGCCGCACAGCGCGGCAGTGTGATCGGGATCACTGCCGCGAACTCCGGCGCGGGCCTAAACCGCGTCCCATCGGAGCTGAGCCCCATCCAAGCTTCGGTATTGCGCTTCAACGCCGATCACATATGCTGTGATCAAGGGAGAACGAGGAGCAGCGTCATGGCCTCGAATAGCAACTCGGGACAAAAATTCATTTCCCGTAATCGCAAGCCGCGTGTTCATATCACCTACGAAGATCCCTATGATTCGGAAAAGCTGATCGAGCTTCCCTTCGTCATGGGTGTCCTCGCGGATCTCTCCGGCAACGCCTCCCAGGTCGCCAAGCCGGACATGAACGACCGCAAGTTCCTGGACATCGACATGGACAATTTCGACAAGCGCATGGCGGCGATCGAGCCGGCGGTGTCGGTGAAAGTGGCGAACAAGCTCGGCGGCGGCGAAGGCGGCGAAAAGCTGTCGGTCAATCTGAAATTCACCAAGATGGACGACTTCTCGCCAGCCGCGATCGCCCGCCAGGTCCCGGCGATGGCCAAGCTCCTCCAGGCGCGCGAACAACTGTCCAATCTGTTGAAATACATGGACGGCAAGGCGGCGGCTGAAGACAGCCTCAAGAAGCTGCTTGCGGACCCTCAATTGATGGCGGCGCTGAAGTCGAACCTCGAGCAGAAGTCGGCGAGCGAAAGCTCGGCCCAAACGGCGAAGTAAGGAATCTCCGTCATGGCCACGCAGCAAGAACAGAAGTCCGCCGCCGCGACGGTCGCTTCCCCAGCGCCAGTCGAAGCGGAAGAGTTCGCGCAGGTGCTCAAGGGAAACTTCAAGCCTCGCACCGAACGCGCAGCGACCGAGGTTGAGAACGCAATCCAGACGCTGGTCACGCAAGCGCTTTCCGACTCGAGCCTCGTCAAGAGCGAAGTCCTCGACACGATCGAGGAGATGATCGCCCGGCTCGACGAGAAGCTCTCGGCGCAGATGAACGAAGTTCTGCACGCGCCCGAGTTCCAGCAACTCGAAAGCGCCTGGCGCGGGCTGAACTATCTCGTGTTCAACTCCGAGACCGACGCGTCGCTCAAGATCCGCGTGATGAACGTCGGAAAGATGGAGCTCTACCGCAACCTCAAGAACAATTACCCCGGCGCGCGCTGGGACCAGAGCCCGCTGTTCAAGGCCGTCTACGAAAGCGAATTCGGGACGCTCGGCGGCGAGCCCTATGGCGCGCTCGTGGCGGACTATTCTTTCAGCCACAACGCGGTGGACGTGCAGCTCCTGCGCGATCTCTCGAAGATCGCTTCCGCTTCCCTCGCGCCGCTCGTCACGGGCGCCGATCCGAACCTGCTCGGCATGGATTCCTGGCGGGATCTCATGAACCCTCGCGACATCGGAAAGCTGATGGATACGCCGGATTACGCGGCCTGGAAAGGCTTACGCAATTCCGTCGACAGCCGCTATGTCGCCTTATGCATGCCGCGCGTCCTCTCGCGCCTGCCCTATGGCGCGAAGACGGAGCCGGTCGAGGAATTCGCCTTCGAGGAAGACACGGACGGGAACAAGGGCGAAAAATACGGCTGGATGAACGCAGCCTATGTGATGGGAACGAACATCAATCGCGCCTTCAAGGAATACGGCTGGACGGTGCGCATCCGCGGCGTCGAATCGGGCGGCGAGGTGCTCAATTTGCCGGTGCATACATTCCCGACCGACGACGGCGGCGTCGATATGAAATGCCCGACCGAAATCTCGATCACCGACCGGCGCGAAGCCGAATTGTCGAAGGTCGGCCTCATCTCGATCGTGCATCGGAAGAACACCGACAAGGCCGCCTTCATCGGCGCGCAATCGGTCTACAAGCCGAAGCTCATGGACAAGCCCGAGGCGACGGCGTCGGAGAACTTGTCGGCGCGCATTCCTTACATGTTCGCCGTCTCGCGTTTCGCGCATTATCTCAAGTGCATGGTGCGCGATAAGATCGGCTCGACGAAGGAAAAGGATCAGCTCGAGCGCTGGCTTAACAACTGGATCGTCCGCTACGTCGACGCCGATCCGCAAAACTCGAGCGAACAGGTCAAGGCGATCAAGCCGCTCGCCGGCGCCAAGGTCACCGTGATTCCGAACGAGGAAAACCCGGGCTATTATTCCGCCAACGTCTGGCTACGACCGCATTTCCAGCTCGAAGGCATGGACATCGGCATGAGCCTGGTGGCGTCGCTGGCCGAACGCAAAGGCTGACATCTTCGCGGCGGTCCGCCGCGTATAGGGCTGCTTGGGAAAGCAGGGCTTTCCTGGGTGTGGTGGTGGCTGTCATTTAATTTGAAAATAACAAGGAGTGACTTGATATGGCCGTTGACATGATTCTCGAACTTGATGGCATCGTTGGAGAGTCGAAGGTTGAGGATTTCGTCGATAAGATTGACATCTCTTCGTTCTCCTGGGGAGCCTCAAATAGCGGCAGCGCCCACATGGGCGGCGGCGCTTCAGGCGGCGGGAAGGGCAATATCCATGATATGTCCTTCACCAAGGTCGTCGACAATTCCTCGCCAACATTGTTCAAACTCTGTTATCAGGGAAAGCATATCAAGACCGGCAAGCTGCACGTTCGCAAGTCTGCCGGCGAAGACAAACTCGAATACCAATTGTTTGAGATGGAAGAAGTTTATATCACGAACATAAGCATGGGCGACGCGGCGGGGAACGAGACGCCAAGTGAATCGTTCACGGCCACTTTCGCGAAAATCAAATATACTTATAAACAGCAAAGTGAAACAGGCGGAGATCAGGCGCAGCCCTTCTTCGAGGTCGACGTCAAGTCGGGCAAGGTGACTTGAGGCGCATCGCATTTTCGCGCAGGTCCGCCGTCCGCCAGCAGGCGGGCGGCGCCGGAAAGACCCCGGAAAGCTTGGCGAAGGCGACGACGGTTGTCAGTGGGGCGGAAGGTGGCGACGCCAACTCAGAAGAACGATCATTTGGCGCCGCCGCTCATGCATGCCTTTCGCGTTGCGCACCGGGACCGCGACGCGACGCGTAAAGTCGACATCCGCGATCACGGCGACCGGGTGATCGCCTCCCGGCGCTTGAAGGCGCGAGCTCCGATTCCGGAGACCGAACTGCGCAAGGCGGTCAATACCGAGCTCGTCGCGCTGTTCAATACGACCAATCTGGAATTGATCGAAGACTTGTCGACAGCGCCGGAGGTGCGAAAGTCCATCATCAACTTCGGCTTCCCGTCGCTCACGCGGCGAACGATCGACGAGAACGAAACGAACGGCATCGCGCGCGAGATCGAAATTGCGCTTCGCGACTTTGAGCCGCGGCTTCTCGCCGGTTCGATCAAGGCGCGCCGAGACGACACGGTGTCGCCCGACGAATTGAGGGTGAGGTTTCTCGTCACCGCGGCGCTGAAGACGCAGCCGGTCGAGGTTCCGGTGCAATTCATCGCCGAGGTGGAGCTCGACTCCGGTAAGATCAAGCTCGACCGGCTCTAAAGCGATGGACCGCGAATTCCTGAGGTTCTACAACCAAGAGCTCGCGATCCTGCGTGAGCAGGCGGCCGAATTCGCGGAAGCCTATCCGGGCATCGCCGAGCGGCTTGGCGGACTCGTCGGCGACGCCGCCGACCCGATGATCTCCGGACTTCTTGAGGGCGCCGCATTCCTCGCCGCGCGAGTCCAACTCAAGCTCAAGCACGAGTTCGCCGATTTCACCACGAACCTCATCGACCAGCTTGCGCCGCACTATCTCGCGCCGACACCGTCCTTCGTTCTCGTTCGCGCAAAGCCCAAATTCGGCGACCCGGCGCTCCGCGACGGGAGAACCATCGCCCAGGGCTCGGTGTTCGACGCCACCTATCGCGAGGCGCAGCGCAACGTCGCTTGCCGGTTCACGCTCGCGGAGCCGATCACGCTCTGGCCCTTCGATATCGTCAAGGCGGAGTATCTGACGAGCTCCGGAGCCTTCCAGGCTCTTGTCCCGAACGCCCGGACCGGCTGCGCCGCGAGCCTCAGGCTTCAGCTGACCGTGCGGAGCGCCATCGCGGCTGAGGATGAGGCGCCCGACAAGGACGCGCAGACCCGTCCGGAGCTCAGGTTCTCCTCCTACCGGGTGAAGGCGCTCCGCTTCCACCTGCTCGGCCAGGAAACCGATGCGGTCGCGCTCTACGAGCAGCTCTTCGCCCATTGCACGGGCGTCTACTTTCGTATGCTTGACGCTTTCGGCGATCCGGTCATCACCCCCGGCCGCGCCGACATGATCCGTCAGATCGGCTGGGGCGAAGGCGAGGCGCTGATCCCGAACGACAACCAGCTGTTCCGCGGGTTCGACTTCCTGCGCGATTATTTCGCGTTTCCGCGCCGCTTCCTTGGCTTCGACCTCGCCGATCTCGACGCTGTCGCCTCGCGCCTCGACGCAAAGACGATCGACATCATCTTCGCCTTCGACGACATAAACCCGCAATTGGCCGCAGCGGTGCGCAAGGAGATGTTCGCGCTCTATACGGCGCCGGGCGCCAATCTCTTCGAGAAGCGGCTCGACCGCATTCCCGTCAAGTCGAACCAGTTCGAATTTCCGGTCATTCCGGACCGCACCCGCACGCTCGATTTCGAGACCAATCGCGTCGTTCGGGTGTTCGCGCACGCGCCAGGCTCGCCGCAAAAGCTTGCCGTTGAGCCGCTCTATTCCGCGAGGGCCGCCCGCAACCCGACCGGCCTCACCTACACCATCCGCCGCTTGCCCCGGCGGCGCACCGCCGACGAAAGGAAATTCGGGCCAGTTTCCGATTACGTCGGAACGGATGTCTTTCTGTCGCTCGGCGAACGCGCGGACCCGGACGAGACTTTGCGCGTCGCCGAGCTTAGCGTCGAAGCGCTGTGCACCAATCGGCATCTCGCCGCGCACCTTCCGGTGGGCGAGAGCGGCGCCGACTTCCGCTTCCTCGACGACGTGGAGATCGAGCTCACCTGCGTCGGCGGTCCGACCAAACCGCTCGAGCCCGCGCTCACCTCGATCGAGGGACGAGGACTCGACGCTTCGACCGGAGAGGTCGCCTGGCGCCTCATCAGCATGTTGAGCCTCAATCACTTGGGGCTTGTGGACCGGAGCCCAAGACGGCGCCACGGCGCTTCGCGAGACGCTGGTTCTGTTCGCCGATCTTTCCGACGCCGCGGCCGACGCCAAGATCCGTGGAGTGCGCAGCGTCACGACGCGTCCCGCCGTGCGGCGGCTGCGTCAGGCGTCGGGCGCAGCCGCGGCGCGCGGGCTCGAGATCACGGTCGTCCTGGAAGGCCGGGCGTTCGAAGGCTCGGGCGCTTTTCTGCTCGGCGCCGTTCTCGACCGCTTCTTCGCCGAATATATCGCGATCAACCACTTCACCCAGACGATCATCCGCACCGTCGAGCGCGGCGAGATGATGCGCTGGCCCCCGCGTCTGGGCCTGAGAGGCGTTCTCTGATGTTCCGCTCGGAGCTTCAAGCCGAGCCGTGGCGCTTCGATCTGCTCAGCGTTCTGCGGCGCCTCGAACGGGAAAATCCGGCCAAACCGCGGATCGGCGAGGCGCGCCGGCTCGAGGACGAATTCGTCGAGATCTCGCAAAACCCGTATCTCGAATTTCCCGACTCAAACCTCGAAGCTGCGGCGCTCGGACCGAACGGGCGCATGCGTCTCATGGCCCGTTTCCTGGGCATGTTCGGCCCGCAGGGCGCCCTGCCGCTCACCACGACGGAAGAAGCCTATAGCTGGCTGCTTGAACGGGATGACGCATTCCCTCGTTTCGTCGACATCTTCCAGCGCCGCTTTCTTGCGTTGTTCTTTCGCGCCTGGGCGGACGCGCGTCCAATCACCCAGCACGACCGGCCCGACGAGGATCGCTTTCGCGCCTATATCGGGGCGATGATCGGCATCGGAACGCCCGCTTTCCGCGACGCCGACTCGATCTCCGATTTCGCCAAGCTGCCCTACGCCGGATTGCTCGCGGCGCGGGTCAAGAGCGCGTCGCGATTGCGCGCGTTTCTCACGAGCTATCTCGAGACGCGCGTCGAGATCGAGGAATTCGTCGGCAGTTGGCTCGAACTCGATCCGAGCGAGCGCACACGCTTAGGCGCAGCCAACAGTAGCCTTGGCCAGGACTGCGTAGCCGGGGCGAGCATGTACACGGTGAGCGACAAGTTTCGCATCCGCGTCTTCGTGCGCGACATCAAGCATTTCCGGGAGTTTTTGCCGGGCTCGCCGGTGCGCGAAGCAAATCGCCGACGCTGTCTTTCTTTATCTCGGCCTCGAATACGACTGGGACATGGAGCTCGCCATTCCCGCCGGCCAGATTACGCCGGTGAGACTCGGCCGCGACGCTGAGATCGGCTGGACAAGCTGGATGTCGCCCAACTGGGCGAAGACGGACGAGACGTTCCGCCGCGACGCGCGGTTCCACGTCGTCAGCCGCCTTGCAAGCGCGATGTAAGGGGATTTACCCATGGGCGCGGACATCAGCATTGAAGCGGTCGCCGGCAAGCTGAACCGCATCGGCTACGAGTCGTTCCTGCAAGGGTTGCGGCAGGCCAAGAGCGCGGGAAACCGCAACCTCGAGCTCGCCCATTGGCTCATCCATATCCTGCAGAAGGACCGCACGGATCTCGCGCTCACCGCCGATCATTTCAAGCTCGACCGCGCCAAGCTGCTCGCGGACGCGACCGCAATGGTCAACGGATTCCGCAAGAACGAAACCGAGATGCCGGGCATTTCGAACCAGGTCGCCGACGCCCTCGATCGCGGCTGGCACTATGCGACGCTTCTGTTCGGGGAGACGCAGATTCGCACCGGGCATCTCCTGGTCGGAATGCTGAAGTCTCTCGAATTGAGGCGCGCGCTCATCGGCGTCTCACAGGAATTCGCCAAGCTTCCCGTCGATGAGGTCGCCGCCGGCCATGGCGCGATCTGGGCAGGGTCCGACGAAGGCAACCTCCGCCCGATGGATGGCGCGGGCGTCGCGGCGGGGGGCGCGGAAGGCGCGACCGCCGCGCCCGGAGCCAAAGGCACGACGGCGCTCGACCGGTTCAGCCAGGATCTTACAGCCAAAGCCAAGGCCGGACAGATGGACCCCGTGCTCGGGCGAGAGGATGAAGTCCGCCAGGTCATCGACGTTCTGATGCGCCGGCGGCAGAACAATCCGATCCTGACCGGCGAAGCCGGCGTCGGCAAAACCGCCGTCGTCGAAGGCTTCGCCCAGCGCATAGCGTCGGGCGACGTCCCTCCGCCGCTTAAAGGTGTCAAGCTCTGCGTCCTCGACGTCGGCCTCATGCAGGCGGGCGCGTCGATGAAAGGCGAATTCGAGCAGCGGCTGCGCTCGGTGATCGACGAGGTTCAGTCGTCGCCCACGCCGATCATTCTTTTCATCGACGAGGCGCACACGCTGATCGGCGCCGGGGGACAGGCCGGCACGGGCGACGCCGCAAATCTCTTGAAGCCTGCACTGGCGCGCGGAACGTTGCGCACCATCGCCGCCACCACCTGGTCGGAGTACCGGCAATATATCGAGAAGGACCCGGCGCTGACGAGGCGCTTCCAGCCGATCATGGTCAATGAGCCGGACGTCGCGACCGCCGCAATCATGTTGCGCGGGCTCGTCGCTCCGATGGAGAAGCACCACAAGGTGCGCGTGACGGACGAAGCGATCGTCGCCGCCGTCAACCTGTCGAACCGCTATATCCCGGCGCGGCAATTGCCGGACAAAGCGGTGAGCCTCCTCGACACCGCTTGCGCGCGCGTCGCCATCAGTCAGAACGCCAAGCCCTCGGCGGTCGAGGACGCCGAAGTCGAGATCGCCTCGCTCGAAGCTGAGAAGGAGTCGCTTCTGCGCGAGCGTGACCTCGGCGCCGCGAAAGAGGACCGCATCGCCGAGATCGACATGAAACTCGCGAGCGCCCGCGAAAAACTCGCCGCGCTGAAGGCGGACTGGGAACGCGAGCGCGCGCTGGTCGAGGAAGTGCTTGCGCTGCGGGAGACAATTGCGAAGGGGTCCGCGACCCCGCCCGACGCCGGCAGAGGCTGCGCCATCCGCGCCTACGGAAGCGCCGCCGCCGCTCGACGCCGAGCCGGCGCCCGCGCCGAGCGCAAAGCCTGAAGCGGGATCGCGGCCGGATGGCGAGACGCTGCGCGCCAAGGTGGGCGAGCTTGGCAAGATCGATCCGGAAAAGCGGATGATCTACGCCCATGTCGACGAGCAGGCGGTCGCTTCCGTCGTGTCCGACTGGACCGGAATTCCGGTCGGCAAGATGGTCGCCGACGAGGTCGAGACGGTGCTCAATCTCGCCGGCATTCTCAACAAGCGCATCGTCGGACAGAGCCACGGTCTTGAGATGATCGCCAAGCGCATCGAGACCAATCGGGCACGACTCGACAATCCGATGAAGCCGATCGGCGTCTTCATGCTGTGCGGCCCTTCCGGCGTCGGCAAGACGGAGACGGCGCTCGCGCTCGCAGAGACGCTCTACGGCGGCGAGCAGAACATCATCACGATCAACATGTCCGAGTTCCAGGAGGCGCACACGGTCTCGACGCTCAAAGGCGCGCCCGCCCGGCTATGTCGGCTATGGCGAGGGCGGGCGCCTGACGGAGGCGGTGCGGCGGCGCCCCTACAGCGTCGTTCTGCTCGACGAGATCGAGAAGGCCCATCCCGACGTGCATGAGGTCTTCTTCCAGGTGTTCGACAAGGGCGTGATGGAGGACGGCACGGGGCGGCGCATCGACTTCAAGAACACGCTGATCCTGCTCACCACCAATGTCGGCACCGACATCATCATGCGCGCCGCGGGCGCCGAAAAGCGGCCCGATCCCGAGGCGCTCGCCGCCGATTTGCGCCCTGCTCTGCTCGAAGTGTTCCCGCCCGCGCTCATCGGGCGCATCGTCACGATCCCCTATTATCCGCTGTCGGGCGAGATGCTGGCCGGCATCGTGCGGCTGCAACTCGACCGCATCGGCAAGCGCATCGAGGAAAACCATCGGGCGAAATTCATCGCCGACAAGAGCGCCATCGATCACATCGTGTCGCTCTGCCACGACCCGGATTCCGGCGGACGCGTCATCGACAACATCATCACCAACACGATCCTGCCCTGCTCTGTCGCGCGAGATCCTCAAGCGCTCGCTTGGCGCGCGAGGAGATCCATGAGGCCAAAGTGTCGTCGGCCGAACGGCGCGTTCGTCTACGAGGTGAACTGAGCGGAGCCAAGAGCATGGCCAATCGATTCGAGCAGGTGGACGAGATCGTCGGCGACGCGGTGACCATCGTTCTGTCTCAAGCGCGCCGACGGACAGTGGGCGACGGTCTTCTGCCCCAAGAGCGCGCATGAATTGCTGACCGCAGACCGAGTGACCGAGCCGATGGCGCCCAAGGACGCCCTTTCCGGCGCCGTCCAACTTGCGAATCAGCTCAAGATCGCGATCGTTGTCCAGGATCCGGACGGCGTCTGGAAAAAGGAATGGGGCGAACTCTACCGAGATGAAAGCGAGTGATCGCCGCACGCATGGCCGCGCTATCGGAAGTTCCAGATCGTTTATCGTTGTTCGATTTGCCGGCCTTCCGTTAGGCCTTCGCCCTGCTTGCGATCGTCTCCTCGCCAGTCCGCGCGGACTTCCGCGTCTGCAACAAGACGCATGCGCTGATCAATATCGCGGTCGGAACGGACGCGGGCGAAGCCTTCAAGACGGAGGGCTGGTGGGTCGCGACGCCGGGCTCGTGCGCCACTCCCATTCGTGGCCCCTTGAAGAGCCGCTTCATCTATCTCTACGCCACGGACATCGACGGCGTGGACCTCGTGACCGGCACGGCGACCATGTGCATCGACCGCGGCAAGTTCACAGCCTTCGGCGCGGACAATTGCTGGCGGCGCGGCTTGCAGGCGGTCACCTTCGCCGAGATCGATACGCTCGATTCGTCCGACTGGACGACGTTCCTCACCGACCCCCGGAAGTAAAGTCACTTCCCCTTCTTCAAGGCCGCGATCGCCTCGTCCGACAGGAGGTCCTGCAAGAGGCTCAGGAAATCGCGCGTCGCGAGATTTCGCGCCCGGTCGAGCAGATAGGGCACGGGGCTCGACGGCTCCGCCTTTTGCATATGCGCAGCGACCGCATCGATAAGCGCAATCGCCGCGGCGCGGCTCGCCGCCGGTTCCGCCGGCGCGCTTTGAATGGCCGCGGTCGGCGCGTTCGACAGGCTCTTCACCGGCACGGTGAAGGCGCCGTCCGGACCCACAAACACGCGCGCAGCGTCCGCGTGCGGCGGCGCGAGCAGCTTCATCACCTCGTAAAGGTTCTTGCCGAGCATCTCGCGCGCCTGCCGTATGAGGAGCAGCGCCGGGCTTGTCGGCTCGGAACCGGCGAAATAGCCGAACGCGGAAGCGAGCGCCGCGTCAACCTCGGCGCGCGACGCGAAGGCGGGCGGCGGCGCGGCGGCCGCGCTCGGGGCCTCGGCGTCGGCCGGCGCTGACTCGGGCGGCGGCACGAGGGACGGATCGCGTCTCACAAGCGCGGCGCGGAGGAACTGCGTCATGTCGCTTACGAGCTTCGCCAGCTTCGGCAGCGCGACCGCATTCTCGTAGCCGACATGCTCGGTCGTGACCGCGTTGATCGACTGGATCGAAGCGCCGAGACTCGTGAGCGTCGCGACGACGCCGGCCAGCCTCGCGATCTCGACATCGTTCAAGGCTCGCTCGATCGACGCCGCGGGCATGAATTTTTCCGGCTCCGTCGTCTGCTTCTGGCCTCTGAGGTCATAAAGCGTAACCGAGCGCGGCTGGGCCGCGCCGCTCGCCAGCAGCTGGTCACGATAGGAGAGCGCGCCCTCGCGGTTCGTTTCGATGAGCGGCGCATATTGCAGCGGCAGGAGGACGACCGCGTTATCCTCGAGCGTCGCCAGTTGCGCGATGCGCCCCGAATAGTCGTCGCCGTCGGCCTTGGGATTGGCGGCCTGCCCAATGTTCCCTGACGAGCCAGGCGACATTCCCGAGCCGCTGCGCGAAGCCCACAAGATCACGGTTGAGGATTGAGAGCTTCGCCATCAGCGCGAGCAGCCGAAGGTCGAGCGTGCGCTTGAGCAGGTTCTCCGCCGCCTGCGACGCGGCCGAAAAATCGATCGAAGCGCGATTGAAGGCATAGTAGCTGGCGGGAAGCTGCCCCTGCGTGGCCGCGATGAAATTCATGAAGTCCGCGTCGCCTTCGAGATCGAGATCAGGCCCGCATGGGTCGTCCTCGGAGACGAGCGGGAGCGCGAAGGCGCTCAGCGCCGGCGGCGAGGCGGAAGGCTCGGCCAGCGCCAACAATTCGAGCGGGGCGCCGCCGGCGCCGGCGCGGCGGATTCCGGCAGAGGGTCCGGCTGCCGGTCGGCTTCGGACGTCAGCGATGGTTCTGACGGAGCGGCGGCTTCTGCAGATGCCTCGGCCGTCGCGGGGGGCTCGGCGGGCGGGGGCGAAACGGTCGGCGTCAGAGCAGCCGAGGCGTCGGGAGGAGAAAGGTCATTCATCGCGGCTTGTCCTCAAGAGGAGGCGCGTCGGGGCGGATGATACGCGATCCTTGCGTCGCGTCCAAAAGCAGGGGCGCGAGCGGCGGTCATGTCGCGTCGCCCAAAGCGACCGCGGCTCTATCCGAGAAAGCCCCGGTCAGCATGTCGGCGAAGCGGGTCGCAGGCGGCAGGCCGACCTCCAGCAAGGCCAGCGAAGGAAAGCCTTCGCCGCCGATCGTCCACCAGAAGGTCTGGGACGCGAAGGCTCGCCTTCGCCCGAAGCGGCGCGCGGCGACAAAGGCGGCGGAAACCTCGCCGCCTATGTCGCGGGCGAGGACGCCGCCCTCGGCCAGTTCTTCGAAACCGCCATCCTTGGTCATCGGAGACTGGAGCGCCGGGGCGGGCAAGGCCCCAACCTTCTCGGCGATCAGCTCCAGCGTCGCTCCCGGTTCGAGGGCCTCGAGGAGGACCGCCTCGGCCGCTTCGAACCATGCGTCGTTCGACTCGAGTTCGGGCGGCGGCAACGACGCGTCGCCTTCGCCGACGAAAATGGCGAGGGGAAACGAGCGCCCCACCCCATCGACCGAGGGCATGAACGCGCCGATCATCGCCTCGCCGCAAAAGTCGGCGCCGAGCCAATAGCGCCAGATCGGGGCGCGGTTGTAGGTCTCGATCCAGGCGTCGCCCAGCATCTGCTTCGACATCGCCACGCCTGCTTGCAGCCACGGCTCCCAAGCCTCGAGGAACCGCCGCGACGCGTTCATGCCGATGAAATCGCGCTTGGCGGGGAGCTTTCCGAAAAGGCCGGCGGACATGGACGTCAGAGCCCGTTCGGGCACTTGAACTGCCTGAGCGCCGTCATGCTCAGGGGATTGGCGAGGGAGGACGACGTGAACTGATAAGAGACTTCGCGCCCGAAAACGACGAAGCTGACCTTGAGCGCGTTGCCGCTCTCGATCGATGAGCCGGCGTCGACGAGGCGGAACAAGGCCCACGCCCCGGTGCGCTCGAGTTTGGACTGCCGGTCGGGCATGTCGGGCGCCATCACGATCGAGGCTTCGCCCGCTCCGGCGCCTGGCCATGGCACGGTGACCGGCGAATTCTCGGCGCCCTGCTGCGCGGCGACGCTCGCGCCGTTGATCGTCAGCGTCGCGGTTTGCGCGTCGCTGCTCAGCGTCAGCGGCTTCACTTCGAAGCTGACATTCGGCGTTGTCCCGCCGGTCGGGAAGAAGGCGTCGCGAATGTCGGCCGCCTGCTGGAACTGTCGCAAGGTCGTGTCGGACAGTCTGCGCGCAAGATTTGGATTGGTGCGCCAGACCCATCTCCTGCCGCTTCTGTTCACCAGAGGGTCGAGATTGGCGGAGTAGAACTTGTCGATGATGCCGTTCGGGGCGAACAGTTTGGCGAAATCGGCGAGCGGCGTGTCGCGATCGCTCCTCGCGAAGGGGTAGCGGTTGGCGATGACCTGCTGGCAGATTCCGGTCACGTTCTGAGCCATCGCATCGGCGATCTGGGCGACTGAGCTCGCATTCGCGTCGCCGGCGGCGTCCTTGGCGACCTTGTCGATCATGCCCGCAAGCGGTTGCGGCAGACGCGTGGCGTTGGCCCTCAGACTCGCCACTTGCACATCCACCTGCTCCAGCGCCTGCTTGGCCTCAGCCGGGTTTTCCGCCGCGAGGACGAGCTGCCGGTAAAGCTCGTTCAGGTTGGCGAGCAATTGGTCGATCGGCCGCGATCCGGGCTGCCCGTCGACCATGATCGCGATCGGCTTGAAATAGGCCTCGATCGAGGCGCCGGGCGTCTCAGGCGCCGGATCGCCCGCCCTGCGTTGGCTCTTCATCGCAAGGTCGAGCGCGTCCCTTCCGACGCTACCCATCCGACTGCCCGCCTTCTCCAGCGCGTCCTGCTTCGCCTTGTCCAGCGCGGAGTCTTTTTCCGCCGGAGGCTTGGGACGCTCGCGGGTCGAGCGCCGTCTCGTCGCGAACGGATTCGAAGATCAAACGGATGGGCGAGGTCGGCGCCGAGGCCGCGCTCAGCTTCAGATATTTCGGCTTGTCGTTGAGCAGGGGTTTAAGTTGAAGATTGTTGATCGCCGCGGTCCAGGCGGCGATGAAGTCGCGGCCGTAGAGCTCGAGAATGCCGGGGTAGAGACTGGCGAACTGCTGCTGCACCGCGTTCTGGTCGCCGGACGCTCCGAGCACCCAATTGTCCTTCTCAAGCTTGTCGCGGATCGTCTGCAGATGCGCGAGCAATCCGTTGTAGAAGCCTTCGTAGGTGAAGAAGCCGGGGACGCGAACGGTGTCCAGGTTCGCGCCGTTGGCCGCCTCGAACACGAGGTTCATGTCGGGCCCGCCGCGTTGGGAGGCGATCCAGTCCTCGACCTCCGCGTTATGCGCCTCGGACTTCAGAAGCGTGTAGGCGCGCTCGGCCACGCGCATGCGCGCAAGCGTCGCCTGCGCCTGCTCGACCAGCGGGCCATTGAGCGAGACCTTCCTCGCTCGCCCGTCATCCATGTCGAGCATGGCCTCCAGATGCTGGCGCAGCAGCGCCCGTCCCTGCGCGTTCGGCGCGCCTGGGAACGTGCGCTCCTCCCAGTCTCGCGTGAACCAGGCGAGGATCAGATTGTTGTCGACCTGCGGCGCCTTGCCGCCGAGCATCAGATAGACCTTGAGCGCCTCATAGACGAAGCTCGGATCGTCGATGTTCTTCTGGATCTGCTGCTCGAGCGACAGGATGAGCCGCGGCCGCAGGAGCCGCTCGAGCGCCTGCCGGTAGAGATCGTTCGACGCGTCCTGAAGGCGCGGGCGCTGGCTGAGGCCAAAGGTCTGTTCGACCGGCGTGGAATCGTTGCGCTTGGCGTAGCCGACCGGCAAATTCGGCAGAGAGCCGATCAGCTCATAAATGGGCAATAGACTCGGATCGGTGACCGAATTCTGCTTGATGAACGGTCCGGCGATCGAGGCGTAATCATTGACGCCCTGCTCGGTTGCGGAAATGAGCGCGGCGTTGCGGGTGTAGCTCATCCACCACAAGCCGAGGATGCCGGCGGTGGCGAGGCCGATCACGGTGAACGCCGCGGCTCTGAGCGCGAGCGATCTGCGCACGGCGGCGATGTTGGTCGAGACCCACCCGGCCTCGCCGAAGATCACCTTGGTCAAGAGGTCGTGGAGGAAGAAGCTCTTGCCAACGCCCGAAAAGCCGACGCTGCCGAGGCTCTGCACGCCGTAGCTCTTTTGCAAGGCGCCGATCACGGCGTCGAATGGCGTTCCCTCCTGCGTCCCCGAAGTGAAGTAGAAGCCGCGCAAGATCGCGGTCGTCTGGTAGCGCGTCGGTTCGAAGATGCGATTGAGGAAGTCGGCGATCGGCTTTCGGATGGCGCCGAGCTGCGCCGGAAATCCGAACAGGATCGCCCTCGACCTGAGGTCAGGCTCCTCCTGCAGCCGTTCGGGCATCCGCTCTGAGACGCGCTGAATGAGGAGGTCGATCTCCTCCGGGACCTTGCCGACGTTGTTGGCCTTCTTGTCCGTGGTCTGGAACGTCGCGCCCCAGACGGCCTGTCGCTTCGTTTCGTCCAGGTCGGCGAAATATTGGGTGAAGCCCTCGACGAGATCCATCTTGGTGAAGACGGCGTAGACGGGGAAATCGACCTTCAGCTCCTCGTGCAATTCGTCCAGGCGCTTGCGGATCGCGTCGGCGTGCGCCGCCACCTCCTTCGCCGGCAGATTGAGGACATCCGCGATGCTGATCGCGACAATGACCCCGTTGATCGGCTGGCGGGGACGATTGCGGCCCAGCATGTCGAGGAAGGCGAGCCAGCTGCGGCGATCGGCCTTGGCGTCCGAATCCTGCGTCGTATAGCGGCCCGCCGTATCGATCATGACCGCTTCGTCGGTGAACCACCAGTCGCAGTATCGCGTCCCGCCGACGCCCTGCACGGCCATGGCCGCATTGTCCCCGGCGAGCGGAAACTTGAGACCTGAATTGATGAGCGCTGTCGTCTTGCCGGCGCCCGGCGGGCCTATGATGAGGTACCAGGGGAGGTCGTAAAGGGCGCGCGCGTTCGACTTGCCCGATCGTTTGAGGACCGCAAGCGCGTCCTCCATCTTCTGCTTCAGAACCGGCGCGTCGCTGTCTTCGGCGACAGTTTCGGTCATCGCCTGGGCAATCTTGGCGGCGGCGCGGCGCCGCGAGATGATGCGCCAGGCGATGGCCCCGCCGACCGCGAGGAAGATCGCCAAAATGATGAGAAGCCGGACGAGCGCGCTGTCGAACGGTTGCACGTCGCCGATCGAGACAAGCGGCCCTGCCAGCCAGACGACGGCTGCGAGGACGATGGCCCCGAGGATGCTGAGCCCGATCCAGAGCCAGGCCATCAGGGTCATCGAGGGCGCCTTCTTGACCGCAATGAAGCCTCTCCTCTAGTCGGCTCTCGGGATGGAGACTTCGACGCGCCGATTTCTCGATTTGTTAAACTCCGTGTCGTTTGGAGCGATCGGATTGCTGGGACCCTTCCCTGTCACCGCGAGGCGTTCTGGATGCGCGAGGCCCGGCTTGAGCATGACCGCGACCGACTTGGCGCGCGCCTGCGAAAGCTCGAAGTTCGACGGGAAGGCGACAGTGTGAATCGGATCGGAGTCGGTATAGCCGTCGACATGAATGGCGCCCGGCTCGCGGTCGAGGGCAGCGGCGATCTTGGCCGCGATGGGAGCAAAGGAATCGCTGACCTTCGCCCCGCCCGAAGGAAACAAGACGACGTTGCCGATGCGGATGAAGATCGTCGTCGCGGATTGGTCGGCGCCTACCTTGCCCGCCATGATCTCCTTGGCCAGCGCCGCACGGATGCGCTCGAGTTGCGTGGACGCCCTCGGCCTCGGGTCCGGCGGCGGCTTGACGAGGGTTTCGCGCGCGATCGTCAATTCCCCCGCTGGATGAATGTCGGCCATCTTCAAGGCGAGCGTCTCCGCTCGCGCAGAAAGGGCGTTGCGCAAATAGAGGTAAGAGCCGAGCAGAATGACCGCGGCAAGCGCCGCGACCGCCCAGACGGGAATCTGAAGACGGCTCATCGACAGAGGAACCGCCTGACCCCGCCAATGCGGGGACAAGTCCTCGATCGTCTTTGGCTGAGCGCGGCGAATGGTTTCGTACAGATCTCGCCGGATGCCCTGCGCCGCGCCCGGGCCGCCCGAGGCGCGATAGACCCCTTCGAAGCCAAGGCTGAGGCAAGCGTGCATGACTTCGAGCACGCCCAAGTTCACGGCCGGATTCTGTTTCGCGCGCTCAAGCTCCTTGAAGAAACGGACGCCGCCCATCCGTTCGTTGAAGAAGCGAACGAGCATGCTGTACTGCGTCCAGGTCCGGCTGTCCGCCGTCGGAAGGTTTTGCACGATGTCGTCGGCGGTGGCGGCGAGCGCGTATTTCGCCGTCTCGACCTGATCGTTGGGAACGCCGGCGGCGCGCGCATCGATCTCGAATTGCTCGATCGCCTGCGCCACTTGGTCCATGAGCTGGTTCGGCCCCGCGCGCACCAACGATCCGCGCAAGCGCCCGAGCATAACGAGAAGCGACGCAGCGGCCCGCATGAGCGGGCTCGTCGCCACCGTGACGAGGTCGACGGACACATGCGGCGACATGGGCGCCGGAGTCATCGGCGCCGCCGCCTCGGGGGCGACATAGAGGTTGTTCGGCGCTCGCGGGGTCATCCAGTCGTCCCACCCGCCCTGCCCCGGGCTGGATGGAGGCGCGCCGGGCCGCGCGGCTGGCGGCGGCGCCGGATAGGCAACAGGCGGCGTCGGCGTTGAGGACGGCGCGGCTCCGCCGGCGGGCGGGGCGGCGGCCGGATCGCCGGGAGACGGCGTCGGCGTGCGCCGTCCAGCAGGATTGGGGCGAATGATCGTCCTGTCGCTTCGCCCGAACGGATCGTCGCCGGAGGTCATCGCCGCTCCTCCCTCACGGCCCAAAGCTCCATCTCAAGCTCCGGCCAGTCGCCTGCGAAGTGCATCCCAATTGCTGTAGCCTGACTGAACTCGGGCCACAAAGGAGACGTGCGGTCGAGGTAAAAGTACACGTGGTCGGTGATGGCGCGAATCTGCGGCGGAGGCGTCGGCAGGTGCACGACCGGAACACCGGGCAGATGGGCGTGCACGATTTCGTTCATCTTGGTGTTCGGCCCGACCTTGAGGAAGGCCGGCAAATTGCGCTGGATTTCCGTGAGAGGGCGGCGCGCCGAGACTTCGAGCACGAAGGTCGCATTGGCGAAGAGCGTGCGGTCGCGGATGGTCGACACATAGGCGTTCGGCGCTCGCTCGATCAGCTCGAGCCGGATGGCGCGGCGGTCGAGGCGAGCGCTCAGGAAGTCCTGAATGTCGCGCAAGAGCGGCGTGAACACGCTTTCCAGATCGTCATGGTCGTAGACGCCATATTCGCGCGCGCGCCGCTCGTGCGTGGTGAAAGTCGCCAGTTCCCCCGCAATCCGCAGCAGCGTCTCATACAAGCGCTCCGGATGGACGTATTTCGACGTGCGAAAATGCTTTAGCGCGGGGATCTCACGATTGAGGCATTGGAGGATCAGATAGTCCGCGCTCTGCAGGCCGCCGCCGGCGGTGGGGTCGCTTGCGTATCGGGACAGCTCATCGAGCTTGTTGCCAATCCAGCCGATGACGCGGTCGAGCCAGCCTTCGACGGTCGGATGCGCCGCGCAAACGAGCACGGGCGGAGCAAATTTCTCGTCGAACACCAGGGTGCGGTCATGCACCTCGACGATGCGCGCTATCGGCAGAGCGACATAGCCTGGCTTCGAAGTTTTGCGGATCTCGTAAGCGAGGCGCGGATAGGCGACCTCGATTTGCTCCTCGATGCGTAGGTTTGCGGTCGAATCGATCACGGTTTCGGCCCCGACCACATAGCGGGCGGCGTTTTCCGTCTGCTCGGCGCTCACCTCGCGAAAGTTGTCGGCGCGCGCGGGCATGGTGAGCCAGATGAGTTGCCCCGCGACCGTTTCCGGAGTGGTGATCGGCGCGGGCGGCGGGCACTCGGCGGGAAAATCAAACAGGCCTCCGTCCGGCATCACTCCCGCCGCCCGGCGGAGGGCGAACTTGCTCTGCTGAGCAAGATCCCGGTCGATCTCGAGCGCCGCAAAGCCCCAAGGATACGGGGTTACGTGACGGGTGCGGCTTTCGAGCGCGTTCTCGAGATAACGATCGCTTTGCTGAAGATGGTGCGGCCGAAGAAAGAGGCCCTCCGTCCAGTGAACTTTGGCGTTCCACGACATCGGCCCCGCTTCCTCATCCGTTCCCGTTCACATCGCTCCTTCAAAGCCAGCGTTGCGGCTGGAAACCCTATTGGCGATGATCCGCTTACTTATCCTTGTCCTGCAACTTGTCATAAGCCTGCGCGAATAAAGCGATGAACGCCTCGAGCAGGCGCCCGTCGGACCGCTTCGTCTTGGCCCGCCATCGCTCGACATAGATATCCCACAGCTTGGCCTTCCGGGAGGATATGAGCGCGCCGAGCCCATGCTCCGGCTCCACGGAATGGTCGATCCGTTCCGGCGCCAAATCCTCGAACAATGCGTCGAGCGCGCCCTGCATCGCGCTGTAGGTTAGGATTTGATGGGTTTTGAGATCGCCGAAGCTGCGCTCGATCGTTGTTTGCGCGTCGAGATAGTTTCGCGTGCGCGGCCCAAACATGATGGCCAGCGCCTCGCCCGGAGAACTCGCGAACTTGAGTGGGTTGTTCTCGACCGCCCGGATCATCGTTCGGCTCGACGAGCGCATCAGCGTCTTCAACTCCGCCCGCGAGGCCAGCATTTGCCCCAAATTCTCGGCCATCATCCGAAGAACGGCGCCGATTTCATCGGCGAGCTCATCCGGATTGCGGGACGAGAAAGCGCCCGGCGGAACGCCCGCCGCCCGAGCAATGCGATCGAGGACTTCGAGCGCCGCGGCGCCGTCCGGCTGCGGCTCCCTGGGCAATGGCGGTCGCACCGCCGGGTCGGCGATCGCCGGCCGCGCCGGGGTCGGTACGCGAGGTTCCGGGGCGCCCTGATCCAACGGGGGCGGCGGGGCGACAGGCTTAGCCGCGGTCAGCCAATCGTCCTCGGATCGTCCAGGACCCGCAGACGCCTCGGGCGCAAGTTTCGGCGCCTCGAGGAACGAAGCAAAATCGAGAAAGTCAGGCGGGGCGTCGCGCGGCTGCGTCGTCTGACGCTTGGCGCCGATTTCCGGCGCTGCGGCCTCGCCCGCCGGCGCCCAGACATTGGCCAGGCCCGGGTCTAACGCGACCCCGGCCGCTGAGGCCGAAATCCGTTGCTTTCGCCCCTCTTCGATCGCAACGGCGATAATATAGGGCCCGATGTTCAGCCGATCCCCGTCGCGCAAGAGGTAGGGGGCGTCGAGCCGGTACTCGGCGCCGTTGACGAAAGTGCCGTTGGTCGAGACGTCATGGAGCCAGTACCCGCCGTCGCGATAGCGAATCTCGCAGTGCTTGCCCGAGATGCTTCGGCTTGGATCAGGCAACGTCCAATCGAGATGCGAATCGCGGCCGAGATCGAGGCCTCGTCCCTTGACCTCGATCCGTATCGGGCCGCCGTCTGGGAGCCGATCAACGTTTTCGATCGATAATCGAAGGGTCATTTCAGCCGAACGCGCTTGATAAGCAACATTATTTCGTCATTCGTGCACGGCCGCAAGGCTTTATGCGGGCCGTCGGTCGGCAGACATAGAGATCTTTTTGTGGAGGCCGATCCCCGAGGCGCTTCCGCGACTGACCAATTGCCCAGAGGGCTGGAGAGGGGACCCCTGGTCATTGTCGAGCGGCTCCAAGGTTCGAGACCGTGGGCTCCCCGCCGTCCGCGAAACGAACACCCGCCTCCGCGCAGGCTGTGATCCTGTCCGCAATGGCGCGCGGGTCGCCGGCGGCGACCGCCAGCATGATCGCGCGTATTCGCCGCCATCGCACAGGCCCCGGGCGGCGGGGGAACGGGCTTTTGATCCGGCGGAAGGAGACTGCCGCCTGACCAGCCGGCGGCGAAAGCGAGCCACGTTGTCGGCTTCCGCCGATCAGCGCCGTTCGCGATTCCGAGCGCCGCGCGGCGGTTCGTCGTCCTCGGGCGTCCGCACCCAGGTCTCGGCGGCGCGGAGGGCTTCGTCGTCAGCCTCACCCACGGTCAGCGCGCGAACGCACTGAATCGCCCACCAAACCGCTTCGCGGCGCGGAAGCAGATGACTGATGAAAAGCACCGAGTCGCCTGGACGGGAGGAAGTCGAGAGTGCGCGCGCGTGAGCGAGCGGGTCGATGTCGTTCGCGGGGCGAGTCGCGACGTAGCTCAGATCGGGGAACGCCTCGAAGACGCTCTGAGCGGAAGCAAATCGAATGCGCGATGGCATTGGCGTTTTCTCAGACCAGAGGCGCGACGCCGCCCACCGTGCCGGCGCCGATATTCGCGACGCCGATTGTAGCGATGGGAATCGTGACGGAGGGTGACGCGAAAGTTACCGGCCCGAAGCCGATCGTCACAGTGGGCGTCATTGTTGTGATGCCGCTGGGCTGCACCATCAGTTGCGAGACGGGAGTACCGCTGATGGTCACGCCGCTCGCGTCCATTCTGATTTGGGCGAGTAAGCCCTCAGGCCCGACGCTCAGCGTGATGCTCTCCTGGTCCATCTTGATCTGGGTTAGAGGCATGTCCGACGGCCCAACGTTCAGCGTAATCGACTGAAAGGCGTTGAGGGTGAAGTTTCCTCCCGCGTTCGACCCGCCGACCTTCGCCGCCTCTTCGTCGACCGGCCCCACGTTGATCGTCTCGTCGCCCCCGACGGTCTCGGTCACATTTGCGCCGATGCGAATGTTCTGGTTGTTGTAAGCGCGAAAATAGAGGTCCTTGCGGGCTCGAACATAGAACTGTTCGCTCCCCTTCGCGTCGTCGAACCACCAGGCGTTGGCGTTGTGGATCGTCGAGCCTCCGTCCGTGGACGACTTTCCGAGCAATCCGCTGGCGGTTTTCCTCCCCGGCAGGTCAAGCGGGATCAAATTTCCAGGGTTCTCGGACGTCCCGTTATAGACCGAGCCGACAATGATCGGCCGGTCGGGATCGCCGTTCTCATGTTCGACCATCACTTCGTCGCCGACGCGGGGAGTGAACAGCGCGCCGCGTTGAAGACCCGCCCAGAACTGGCCGACGCGGACGCGCCGTGAAGGCGTCTTCTTGGGCGCGTTGGAGCCGGTCGTGTCGTCCCAGTAGAACTCGACCAGGACGCGCCCCTGCTTGTCGACGTCGATCTCCTGGTTCTCCTTGCTGATGACCTTCGCCGGCTGGGACCCGATGATGACGGGCCGGCGCGTGCGCAGCGGCATTCGGTAGGGAATCGCCACACGCGAGAGCTCGTAGCTTCCCGAGTAGGATCCGCCACCCGGGTTCGTCGAGCCATAGGACTGGTCGCCGTACCAGTGGTTGCAGCGCAGAATGAGATAGTCGTTATCCTGGGAGTCGCCCTCCTGCGATTTTCGCTGGATGGAATAGCCCGGAGTGAGCGACGGCGCGTATCCGCCCGCCGAGCAGCGATCCTCGAATACCCGTTCCGCTTCCTGCCGCACTTTCGTCAGGCGGTCGCCGAGCGCCTTATCGTCGTAGCCGCCGGGATAGTCGTAAACGAGGCTGCGCGCGGGCGGAGTGAAGTAAGCCTCGTGCGTCGAGAGGTCGGCGTTCGGCTTGTTGTAGTCGTAGTCGTTGAGTTCGAAGATCCCTGCGATAACGGCCTGCTGTCGGCTCCAGTCATTGAACAATTGGGTGTCGTCCGGCCCGGCGGCGGAGGGCGGGACATAGAGGATCGAACTCGGCGCCGGCAGGGTTTCATGGTTGGCCGAGTCGGCAAGGACCAGATAATGTTGAGTGGGCGAGCCGCCGTCGCCCTTGTCGAATTTGAAGTAGTAATAGATCCCAAACTTCTCCATCATCCGCAAAGCGAAATTGAGCGACGTCTCCCGATATTGGACCGTGTATTCCAGCGTCGGATAGTCCTCGACCATAAGGTCCACGATCGGGCCAAAGCTATTGGCGCCAAGGGCCTCTTTAATAAGGTCCTTGACATTCATATTTGCGAAAATTCGGCAGTGGGACCTCAGCGACATGATCCATGGCCAGGGTCTTAGCACCAGCCGGTAAAGGGGTAGGTTGAACCGCATCCCCACCCATTTGGCCTCGGTCAGAATCCCGCTGAAGTCACGGCCCGAGCGATCTGTCGTTTCGAGGTGAACGCTGCAATTTTTTCCAAGCGCCGGGTGGAAATCGAGATCGGGATCGGTGCTGACGGCTTCGATCCGATATTCGAAGAGTTCCCCGATCGCCTCTGTTCCCTCGAAACGCGTAAGGCACAGTTTATCCTTCCCGAGCGGCGTCGCCAGCTTGCCGACGCGCCCGTCCTGGGTTGGAGTGTCAGCCATGAAGAACGCCCCTCATTGCCCGATTTTGGCTGCCCGCGGCGAAAACGCTCAAAGGCCTGACTGGGGCGCGTGCGGTCGACCTGACCTCCACTGCCTGCACGCGAATCGCGGTATCCCTCGTCATCCTCTAGGCTGGCCTCAAATGTTACATCTTTGCCCCGCCGGGACTAGGCGGAGCGCGGCGAAGGGTTTCAACAAGCTCGGCACGAACACCAACGCGGCGCCGCACAGCCCTGAGCGACCCCTAGCGCCGCAGCTCAGGTAACCCTAGGGGGTTGTAACAGCTAGCCAAACTCCGAGATGTGATCTGGAGCACAGTGGAGTTTCTCAATGCATGGCATGGTAAGAAGCGTGGATGTCTCGATCCTTAGACGTGTTCGCTCCTTCGGCTGCTGAGCCAGACGCAGAGAGACGCGCATTAAGCGTTTCTTTCTCGCGGTCGTCGAGGGAGTGCGGGAGACGAAAATGACGAAATTCTCCAGTGGCCTGACGCGACTTATCCAGGGGGCGCTTGTTGCGGCTTGGGCTGTGACAGCGATCACCCTCACCGCGTTCCCCTCGTCCGCCGCCGTGCAGCCGACCGAGAAGCGGGTTGCGCTCGTGATCGGGAATGGCGCCTATCAGAACGCCGTTCGCCTCGACAACGCGGTTTTCGACGCACGAGCCGTCGCCAACTCCTTCCGCAAGCTTGGGTTCCAGGTGGTGGACGGATACAACCTCGACATCGATCAAATGAGAGCAAAAGTCTCGGAGTTCTCGGCTGCCTTGTCCGACTCCAAATCCGCGGTGGTTTACTACGCCGGTCACGGCATTTCCGTCGATGACGAGAACTACCTCATTCCGACCGATATCATCCTCCGGAGTCCAACCGACCTCGATTTGAACGCGATCAGCGTCTCGCTCTTGCTCAAGCAGATGAAGCGCGACGACCGCGTCAACATCGTCATCCTCGACGCTTGCCGCGACAATCCCTTCGCCGCAGTGCTTGCAAAGCAGAAGACCCGGTCGCTCGTCGTCGAACGCGGGCTGAGCCAAATCGACGGCGACCTGGCGCGCGGGACGCTCATCGCTTTCGCCAGCGACCCGAGGAGCACGGCGCTCGACGGGCCGGCTGGCGAGCACAGCCCATTCACGGCGGCGTTCCTAACGCATCTGTTCGACCCTGGCGTCACTATCGACACCGTCATGAGCCGGGTCCGAAACGACGTTTGGGAAAAGACCGGGCACCATCAATTGCCGTGGGTGAACACCTCGCTGATCGGCGAATATGAGCTCAACCCCGAGCCCGCGCCGGGACCGACCGTGAACACCGCGAGCTTGTCCGCAGTTCCGGCCGAATCCTCCGCCGACCCGCGGCACGCGGAGGAGAACCTCATGTGGGAGTCGGCCGAGCAGTCAAATCTGGCGGCCGACTATCAGGCTTATCTCGCCGCTTTTCCCAGCGGCGTGTTCGCGCAAATGGCGAAGAACAAAATCGCCAGCATGGAGAGCGCGAGGACGCCTGCGCCGGCGCCCGCGCCACAGACCCTCGCCATGACGGAGCCGACCGGGCCCAAGGACGACGCGCTGAAAGACAATGTCGGGACGGTCGACACCGAAAGGGCGTTGAGCCTCGGCGCGGCTGGCGAGAAGGAAGTTCAGCAGCGACTGAGAGCGCTCGACCTCTACAAGGGGCCAGAGACCGGAGCGATGGATCAGGCGACGCGGTCCGCGCTCGCGGAATGGCAGAAGAAGCGCGGCTTCGCGCCGACATCGTTCCTCGATTCCGATGAGCTTGCGGCGCTGAAGGCGGAGAGCGAGACCGAGTATCAGAAGTTGCTCGCGGCTCAGCCCGCCGCCCAGCCCGCGGCGCCAGAGACGCCCCGCCGCGTTTTCGTGAAACCGTCGCCGAAGCCGGCGGTCGTGCGATCAGCGAAACCTTCCGCGCCGGCGACACCCGTTCGACGCGTGGTCAAGCGAAAGAACCACAATCGGTATGAAACGGCGGATCAGGCCCCGCCTCCGCCTGTCGACGATCAAGGCGGAAGCCCCGCATGGCGGCACGCTGCGGGTCTCCCTGAACTGCAGAGCGACCCCGGACTGGGCGGGCGGCCGCCGGGCTTTTGGCTGGGCTCGAGCGGCGGCCTGTTCATCAGAGGCTTCCGGCACTAGACCCTGTTCCGCCGAGGCAGGCGCGCGCCCTTGGAGAAGGGACGCGCGCCCATGACAACGGGCGCGCGCGCAGTTCTGGCAGCGACTCAATCCTTTCAATCGTTTAGGCGCCTTTTTCTGTCGCTCTCCGCGGGTCGTCGCGCAGCCCTCGGCGCCATTACAGGTGTATGTACACGTAAATATGGACACGGGGGCAGCCTCCGCAGCAGTCAGCCCGGATCGTCACACAATTCACCGATCAGGACGCCGCCGCCTCGATCATCCCGCCGAAGCGTATCGGCGAGCGAGCGATGACAGGCCGACCGCCAGAACCAGCACGCCGCCCTTGAAAATCGGTTGGAAGTAGGTCGGCGCGCCGAAAATGCTGAGGCCATTGAATCCGACTGCGAGAATCAGCACGCCGATCAGAGTGCCAAGGATGTGAAACTGTCCCTCCCGCAAGGTGGCGGACCCCAGAAACACTGCGGCGAAAGCGTCAAGGAGGTAGCCATCCGCCGCGGCGAGCGTTCCGCTGCCAAGGAGCGAGGTCAAGAGCACGCCTGTCAGAGCCGCGCAGAAGCCCGCGGTCGCGAACGCGAACATCTTCATCCGATCGACGCGGATCCCCGAAAGACCGAGCCGCTTCGATGTTGCTGCCGACCGCCTGCATCCTTTGCCCGAGATCGGTCTTGTTGAGGATCGTCCACATGACGATGAGCAGCGCCGCCATGACGAAGACCGGATTCGGCACGCCGAACAGCGCGCGTCCCAGCGAGATCTCGGTGAACGCGCGCGGGATGCCGATCGCGATCGGAAAGGCGCTGTAAGAAAATCCAATTCCGGTCAGCATCGTGCCCACGCCGATCGTTGCAATGACGGCGTTGATCCTGACCTTGGTCACGAGAAACCCGTTGACGAGGCCGATGAAGATCCCCACCAGGAGCGCGCCCGCGACGGCCACCGGGATCAGCAGGCGCTCCTTGGCCATGAGGCCGGCGACGACGAGCCCGATGAAGCTTGCTACATTGCCGATGCTGAGATCGAACTCGCCGACCACCAAAGTGAATGTGAGTCCTGCCGAGATGATGGCGGTCAACGACGCCTGACTGAGGATGTTGAGGAGATTCGCCCGCGACAGAAACGTCCCGGGCGCGTTGAGCGCGAAAAAACCGATCATCGCCATTAGCCCGATGATCGTGCCGTAGCGCGAAATGAATGTGAGCGCCGCCCGCCGGCGTCGTCCTGAGTCCAGATCCGGCGTCCGCGCCTTGGCCGTTTGCGTCGCGGTCGTCACAACCTCTCTCCTCAGGTATCGACCGCGTCGTGGTAGCTCATTTCGACGATCCGCGCCTCGGTTATCTCGTCACCGATGAGCTCGCCAACGACTTGCCCCTCGCGCATCACCACGATCCGGTCTGCCAGGACCGCCAGTTCCTCGACATCGGACGAAATGACGATGACGCCGACGCCGTTCCGCGCCAGTTTGCGAATGGCCTCGTGGATCTCCTCGCGCGTGCGATGGCATCCTCGACAATCTCACCGGTCCGCGCGACCCCCCACCCCGCCCGCCCCCACAAGAGGGGCGGGGGCGCCAACGCCATTGCGATTCGGCCCAAATGCATCATGCTCTATGCGTCGGGTACGACGGCGACGGCCTGGATCTCGACCTTAGCGCGGTCCTCCATGAGGGCCGAGACCTCGATCGCGGTCATCGCCGGGAAATGACGGCCAATGGTCTCGCGGTAGGCTTCGCCGACGCCTCTTAGATTGTCGAGGTACTCGCGCTTGCTGGTGAAGTACCAGGTCATCGAGACAACGTGCTCGGGGCGCGCGTCGTCGCAGGCGAGCACCGCGACGACATTCTGCAAGCTCTGCCGAACCTGTCCGACAAAATCGTCGGTCTCGAACCTCGAGTCCTTGTTCCAGCCAATCTGGCCCGCGACGTGAATGACGCGCCCGCGCGCCGAGACGCCGTTGGCGTAGCCCGCCGGCTTCGCCCATCCATTCGGTTGCAGGGTTTTCAGCATAAGGCCCTCCGAATCCGAGCCGCCATTACGACGGCCGCGGCTTGATCAGCTCGCGCGCGACGATGAGTTTCTGCACCTCGGTTGCGCCTTCGTAGATCCGCAAGGCGCGGATCTCGCGATAGAGGCTCTCGACGATCTCGCCGCGTTTCACCCCGCGGCCGCCGAACATCTGGAGAGCCCGATCGATGACCCGCTGCGCCGTCTCGGTCGCGGTCATTTTAGCCATCGCGGCTTCGACTGTCGTCGGCAGCTTCTGCACGTCGCGGCGCCATGCGGCGCGATAGGTGAGCAGCGCCGCCGCGTCGATGTCCGCCGCCATCTCGCCGAGCGCGGCCTGAGTGAGCTGGAGGTCAGCCAGCGTCGCACCGAACATGCGCCGGCTTTTGGCATGCGCGAGCGCTTCGTCGAACGCGCGCCGCGCGAAGCCGAGCGCCGCGGCGGCGACAGACGCGCGGAAGATGTCGAGCGTGCGCATGGCGATTTTGAAGCCTTCTCCTGGGCCGCCGAGCCGCCGGTCCGCGGGAAGACGGCAGTCTTCGAAGCGCAGGGTGGCCAGCGGATGCGGAGCCATGACGTCGATCCGTTCCGCGATTGAGAAGCCGGGGTCGTCGGGAAAAACCAGGAAAGCGGATATTCCGCGCGCGCCCGGCGCTTCGCCGGTGCGGGCGAAGACCGTATAGACGTCGGCGATGCCGCCGTTCGAGATCCAGGTCTTCTCGCCGTCCAGGCGATATCCGTTTCCGTCCTCGCGCGCCGAGCAGACCATCGCCGCCACATCGGAACCAGCGTCCTTTTCCGAGAGCGCGAAGGCGGCGAGCCACTCGCCGCGGCGGACCCTTTGCAGCACGAGCTTGCGCTGCTCGTCGGAATCCGCGATGGCGACAGCGCCTGAACCCAGGCCTTGCATGGCGAAGGCGAAATCGGCGAGGCCGTCGTGGTAGGCGAGCGTCTCGCGGGCGAGGCAGACGCTTCGCGAGTTCGATCGCGGACGCGCCGCCCTCTGGAGGCGCGACCGCTGCGTCGAGCAGGCCCGCTTCGCCGAGCGCCCGCACAAGCTTGCGGCACGATGTGTCGACGTCCTCATGATCGACCGCCGCAAGCGCGCCTGAAGCGGCGAAGCTATCGAGGTCGATCGCAAAGGCGCGGTGGGACTCGCCAAAGAACGGCCAGTCGAGCCAGTCGCGCTTCAACTGAGGCGCGCGGGACGCGACGTTCATCAATCCCCCTCGAAGACAGGTTTGCGCTTGGCTGCGAAGGCTTCGTATGCGCGCCGGAAATCCTGCGTGGCCATGCAGATCGCCTGCGCCTGCGCTTCCGCTTCGATGAGCTCGTCGAGGCCCATCGCCCATTCCTGGTTCAGCATCGTCTTGGTCATGCCGTGCGCGAACCAGGGGCCGTCGGCGAGCGAGCGGGCAAGCGCGAGCGCTTGTCCCTCGAGGTCGCCGCTCGGGTGAAGGGCGTTATAGAAACCCCAGGCCGATCCTTCTGCGGCGCTCATCGTCCGGCCGGTATAGAGAAGCTCCGCCGCGCGGCCTTGGCCGATGATCCGCGGCAGAATTCCGCACGCGCCCATGTCGGCCCCGGCGAGGCCGACGCGGGTGAACAGAAACGCCGTCTTCGCTTCCGGCGTAGCGAGGCGCAAGTCGGACGCCATAGCCAGAATGGCCCCTGCCCCGGCGCAGATTCCATCGACCGCGGCGATGATCGGCTGCGGGCATTTCCGCATCGCCTTGACGACATCCCCGGTCATGCGGGTGAAGGCGATGAGCTCAGGCATGGCCATGCGGGTCAGCGGCTCGATGATCTCGAACACGTCGCCGCCCGAGGAGAAGTTGCCGCCCGCGCCGGTCAGCACGATCGCGCGGATGTCCGACCCGTGCGCCAGATCCCGAAAGAGGTCGCGCAGTTCGGCGTAGCTTTCGAAGGTCAGCGGGTTCTTGCGCTCGGGACGGTTGAGCGTGATTGTCGCGACCCGCCCGTCTTCGCTCGCAGTGAAGCGAAAGTGTCGCGCGGCATAGTCGCGCAACGGACGGCGCATGGCCTGCATCGCATTCGGCGTATTCATCCGACCATGACCTCCCCGCCGGCGACCACGATCGCCTGCCCGTTTATCGACGCCGCGCCGGGCGACGCCAGCCAAAGCACCGCATCGGCGACTTCCTCGGGCTTGCACCAGGCGCCCTTGCGGATTGGACTTGGTGAGCTCAGCCTTGCGCCAGCTCTTCCGATCGGCCGGTCTTCGCGACAATGGTTTCGACGGCGCGCTGAACCAGGGGCGTCTCGGTGAAGCCGGGGCAGACGGCGTTGACGGTGATTTCGGTCTTGGCGAATTCGAGCGCCAGCGCCCGCGTGAGGCCGATGAGGCCATGCTTCGCCGCGCAATAGGCGGCGACATAGGCATAGCCGACCAGGCCCGCGGTCGAGGCGATATTGATGAGCCGCGCGCCGACGCCGCGCGCCTTCAGATCGGCGAGAACGGCGCGAGAGACGAGATAGGCGCCGCTCAGATTGACCGCGAGCGTTCGCGACCAGAGGCGCGGGATCCGTCTTCTCGAACGGCGCGCTCGGCGCTTCGCCCGCATTGTTGACGAGAATGGTCACCGGGCCAAACGCATTGCGCGCTCGTTCGAGCCCGCTCGAGACCGCGGCCTCAGAGGTCACATCAAACGAATCGACGACCGCGGCCAAACCTTGCGGCATGAAGCGCGCGACGTCTTCGAGCGGCGCCAAGCGCCGTCCCGCAAGGCTCACGCGCGCGCCGGCCCGGGCGAGAGCAAGCGCGGTCGCCGCGCCGATGCCGCTGCCTGCGCCGGTCACTAGCGCATGGTGGCCGTCGAGCGGCTTGTCTGTCATGTCGCGCCGGCCTGCGCCGCGGCGGCCCGTGCAAGATTGGCCTCGTATTGCGCCTTGGCGGAATGATATTGCTTCGGCCAGGCAATGTCGGACACCCCGATCTTGGCGACTTCATGCAGCGTCCAGGCGGGATCGGCGAGATGCGGCCTTGCGATCGCGCAAAGATCGGCTCGGCCCGCCGCGACGATCGAATTGACGTGATCGGCCTCCGAAATGGCGCCGACCGCAATGGTGTCGACATGCGCCTCGTTACGGATCTTGTCGGAAAACGGCGTCTGGAACATGCGGCCATAGACCGGCCGCTCGGCCTTGGAAACCTGGCCCGACGAACAATCGACAAGGTCAGCGCCGGCTTCCTTGAACAGCTCGGCGAAGAACGTTGCGTCCTCCGGCGTGTTTCCCCCCGGCGTCCAGTCATGGCACGAGAGACGCACCGACATCGGGCGATCCGCGGGCCAGGCGGCGCGCATCGCGCGAAACACTTCGAGCGGATAGCGCGCGCGGTTGAGGCGTTTTCCTCCGTACTCGTCATCACGCCAGTTCGAGAGGGGCGAAAGGAAGCTCGAGAGGAGGTAGCCATGCGCGCAATGGAGCTCGAGCCAATCGCATTGAGCCGCCGCCGCGCGTCGGGTGGCCGCGACAAAATCGTCGCGCACCCGGTCCATATCGTGTCGCGTCATGGCCTTCGGGATCAGCCCGTTCGGCAGATAGGACACAGCCGAGGCCGAGATCAGCTCCCAGCCGCCTGTCTCGAGCGGATGATCGATGCCTTCCCAGGCGACCTTGGTCGAGCCCTTGCGGCCCGCGTGGCCGAGCTGAATGCCGGCCTTCGCTCCGGCGCCATGAATGAGATCGACGAGCCGCTTCCATTGCGCCTGTTGCTCATCGTTCCATAGGCCGAGGCAGCCGGGCGTGATGCGCGCATCCGGCGAGACGCAGGTCATCTCGGCGAAGACGAGCCCCGCCCCGCCCAGAGCGCGCGCGCCGAGATGCGCGAGGTGGAAATCATCGATGAGGCCATCGGTCGCCGAGTACATCGCCATCGGCGAGACGACGACGCGGTTCTTGAGCGTGAGACCGCGCACGCTGATAGGGCGTCAGCATCGGCGGCGGCGCGCGTTCGTTGTCGTTCAGCGGGACACCCGTCTTGCGGGCGAACCAGCGCTCGTAGCCTTCCAGCCAGACCTTGTCGCGCAGCCTCAGGTTCTCGTGGCTGATGCGTTGCGAGCGCGTCAGCATCGAATAGAAGAACTGCGGCGGCTCGAGCGAGTCCGCATAGCGCCGGCCGACCACCTCAAACCATTCCATCGCGTTGCGCGCCGCGTTCTGGATGCGCGCGACATCGACGCGGCGAACTTCCTCATAAGCGGCGAGCGTCTCGGGGATGTGCTCCGCCGAATGGCCTCGCGCGTCGAACTGTCGCGCAAGCTCGATGGCGTCATCGAAGGCGAGCTTGGTGCCCGAGCCGATGGCGAAATGCGCCGTATGGGCCGCGTCCCCCATCAAGACGACATGCGAACGGCCGTTGAAGCAGCTCCATTGGCCGCAGATCAGCCGGTTGAAATTGAGCCAAGCCGAGCCGCGCAAATGGCGCGCATTGGTCATGAGTTTCGCGCCGTCGAGCGTCTCGGCGAAAATCTTCTCGCAGAAGGCGATCGAGCCGTCCTGGTCGAGCTCGCCAAGCCCATGCGCCTCGAAGGCGTCCTCACTCGTTTCGACAATGAAGGTCGATGTGCGTTGGTCGAACTTGTAGATGTGGGCCTGGAACCAGCCGTGCTCGGTCTTGCGGAAGTCGAAGGTGAACGCGTCGAACGCCTTGGCGACGCCGAGCCAGATGTAACGATTGGGGCGGACCAGGAGATCGGGCCGGAACTGATCGGCGTATCGGTGTCGGATCTTCGAATTGAAACCGTCGGCCGCCACGATAAGATCGGCGTCGGGGAACTCGAGGTCGGACTCGACCTCGCGCTCGAATGCGAGTTCCACGCCGAGCGCCTCACAACGTCGCTGCAGGATGTTCAGAAGTTGCTTGCGGCCGATGCCGATGAAGCCGTGACCGGTCGTGCGTTGCCGCGAACCCTTGAAGACGAGCTCGATGTCGTCCCAATGGTTGAATGCGTCGGCGATCTCCGCCGCGCTCTCGGGGTCCGCGGCGCGCATGGCAGCCATCATCGCATCCGAAAAGACGACGCCCCAGCCGAACGTGTCGTAGGGCTTGTTGCGCTCGACCACGGTGACGATGTGCTCCGGATGGCGCTTCTTCATGAGAAGGCCGAAATAGAGCCCAGCCGGGCCGCCGCCGATTGAGACGATGCGCATGGCTCTTTCTCCGCGTTTCATCGCGCGAGCATCCTCGCCAGCATATAGCCGGACGCGGCGCCAGTCCCGGCGCCCGGCCAGGTCCCCGCGCCGCAGAGATAGAGGCGCGGCGTCGGCGTCGCGTAGCGCGAGTAGCCGGCAACGGGCCTGAAGACAAAGTTCTGATCGAGGTGGTGGCTTCCGGTCAGATTGTCGCCGCCGATCAGGCAGGGGTTCTCGCGCTCGAGGTCGAGCGGCGACCAGACCGAGCGCCCCAGGATCTTGGTCCGCAGGCCGGGCGCATGAGCCTCGAGAATATCGAGCACGCGCTCGGCATAGGGCTCCTTGGCAGCGTCCCACGTCGTCGCCTCAATGCGGCCGAGCGCATCGCCCGCAATTGTCGCCGGCAAGACCCGAACCTGGACCCACAGCACATGCTTGCCCGGCGGCGCGCGCGTCGGGTCAATCGCGGTCGGCTGACCGACGACCAGCACCGGCTCGGCCGGAAGGAGTCCCGCCGCTGCTTCGGCGAATGCGCGGCTCATCATCGCGAGATCGGGCGCGACGTGAACATAGGCGAAGCGTTGCAACTCGGCGCCGGCGCGCCAGTCGGGCAATGACTCGAGCGCCAGATGAACCATCATCGTGCCGGGGCCGGCGCGGATACGGGCGACCTTCTCGTCGAAGGCCTTGCGTTTCGGATCGGGAGCCAAGAGCCGGCCGAACACGATCTGCGGATGAAGGTTTGCGATCACCGCCTTCTTCGCGGCGATCCGCGTCCCGTCGCTCAAATTGACGCCAGTCGCGCCGCTTGCGTCGCTCTCGATCTGCAACGACCGGCGAATTCAGCCTGACTTCGCCCCGCCCTTCGCCTTGATGAGGCCGGTCATCGCCCGGATGATGACATCCGCGCCGCCTGCGCCGATGACCATGCCGAAGGCTTGGGTTCCCATGGATTCGAGATAGGGGAAAAGCGCGCCGCCAGCGGCCTCGGGTGGAAAATCGAGATGCATGCCCCAGGCGGCCATCATCGTCTTGACCTTCGGCATCCTCGAAATGCGCGTCGAGGAAATCGCGTGGGCTCGCGAGCAGGAGACGGCCGAGATCGAGGAGCCCCGATACGCCTTTCGCGCGCCACGCGGACCATAGAGTGCGCGCTGTCGCCGAGGGACGGCATCGGCGATCCGAGCAGGCCGAAGATGTGCGGCGCCTCCTCGCCAAAGCGGGTGAGCATCGCCCGCCAGGCGGCGGCGTCCTTCGCCGATAGCGCCGCGATCGCGGCCGCAGTTTTCTCGAGGTCCTTGCTGACGCCAAGATAGGCGCCATCGCGGAAGACGCTGGCGAAACAGTCGGCGGCGGGCGTAAAGCTAAGGCCCTGCGCCACAAGCTCATCTTTATAGGCGGCGAAGAACGGCGATCCCGCAAACAACGAGAGGTTCATCGCGCAGAGGTCGTGGTGGAAGCCGGGCAAGGTGGCTTCGCGGGTCTTGACCGCGCCGCCCGGCTCGCCCGCCGCTTCGATCACGGCGACCGACCAGCCGCGGTTCAAGAGGTGGATCGCGGCGGCGAGGCCGTTCAATCCCGCGCCGACGACAACGGCGTCGAAAGCGTCCATCTCGCGTTCTTATCTCCGCCGATTTGCCGCCAGATGCATATATCCGGAGAGCGGCGGGGCAAAGGGTACGTCCAATGTCAGCCCTGCGCAATGCTTGAACTAGGGCCAAAACAGGCTCTCGACTGCAATCGGCGCACGCGCAGCGATTGCTTGCGTCCGCATATTTCTGGGCTATGGTGGAGGCGCATTCGCGCAACACGTTCGGGGACAGGCGAATGCGCGAGGAAACTTTCGAGGAGCGATGGAGATGAGCACGAACAAGGTCCTTTCGGACTTCGCCGCCGCCTTGCTGTCGGGGTCGATCAAGGTTGTCGACCTGACCGCTCCTCTCGGGCCCGACACCCCGGTGCTCTATCTGCCGCCTGAGATCGGCAAGAACACGCCGGCGGTGAAGGTGCACGAGCTCTCGCATTACGATCAGAACGGCCCGTTTTGGGCGTGGAACTGGCTCGAGCTCGGCGAGCACACCGGCACGCATTTCGACGCCCCTGTGCACTGGATCACCGGCAAGGACTATAAGGACGGCACGACCGATCGGATCCCGGTCAAGAACTTCGTGGCGCCCGTCTGCGTCATCGATCGCTCCAAGGAAGCAGCGAAAGATCCGGACTATGTGCTCACCCCCGACAGCGTCAAGGAATGGGAGCGTGAGCATGGCGGCATCGAGGCCGGCAGCTGGGTTCTTCTGCGCACCGACTGGTACAAGCGCAACGGATCGACGGAGACCTTCCTCAACGCCGACGACAAAGGTCCGCATTCGCCTGGGCCAACGGCGGAAGCGATCGAATATCTGCTGACGAAAAACATCGTCGGCTGGGGATCGGAGACGGTCGGCACGGATGCAGGCTCGGCCGGTGGCATGAACCCGCCGTTCCCGGCGCACAATCTCGTCCACAAGGCCAATCGCTATGGCCTTGCGAGCCTCTGCAATCTCGACCAATTGCCGCCCAAGGGCGCGATCCTGATCGCCGCGCCGCTCAAGTTCGTGGGCGGCACCGGCTCGCCTGTGCGCGCGCTCGCCATCGTCCCCTGACCTTCGAGAAATCGGGCGAACGCCAAGCCATGAAACTCGCTCGCGAGACCGAGGCATGAGCGAATACGATTATGTGTTCGTCGGCGGCGGGATCAATGCTCTCGTCGCCGCCGCCATGCTCGGCAAGAAGCGGCGAACGACGCTCGTGCTCGAGCGCAATTCCGCGATCGGCGGCTGCCTGCGCACCGAAGAAGCGACCGCGCCCGGCTTTTTGCATGACGTCATGGCGACGACGCTGGTTCTCTTCCGGACATCGCCCGCTTACCGGGCGCTCGGCAAGGACCTCGAAGCGCGCGGCTTCGCCTTCGCCGATACGAACCTGCCGACGGCGGTGCTTCGGCCGGACGGATCGAGCGTCATCTTCTCGATGGACCGCGCGCGCAACGTGAGGACCTTCGACGCCCTCGCCGAGGGCGACGGGCGCGCCTTCGCAGCCGAGATGGACGCGCTTGGAGCGGATGCGCCTTTCCTTTTCGCCCTGCTGGGCGGCTCGCTCTGGTCGTCCGGAATCGCCAAGACACTCGCGCGCGAGGCTTGGCGCCGAGGTCCGCGCCGTCTTGCGGAATGGTTCGGCGAGGCGCTCGCGCCCGCGCGGGGTTATCTCGAGGCGACTTACCGTTCCGACGCGGTCCGCGACCTCTGGGCGCCGTGGGTGTTGCACACCGGCCTTGGACCGGAGAGCGCCTATTCGGCGGCGATGGTCAAAGTGATCGCCTTCGCGATCGAGGGGGCGGGCTGTCCGATCGCGATCGGTGGCGCGAAAACTTTGCTTGCGGCGTTCGAGCGCCTGATCGTCGATCAAGGCGGCGCGGTACGGACGAACGCGGACGTTGTGCGCATCACGCCCGGAGCGGGAGCGCGCGCGGCCGGCGTCGAGCTTGCGGGCGGGGAAAAGATCACGGCGGCCAGGGGCGTGATCTCATCGACTGGACCCGAGCAGCTGTACAATGGGCTGCTAAAGGACTGGCCCATACCGGCGCCAACTGAGGTCCGCCGAGGCTTGAAAGCCTTCCGGCACGGCAAAGGCGACATGCAGATCCACTACGCGCTTAAAGGCCCGCCACGCTGGCGCGGCGATCCGGATCTCGCCAAAGTCGCTCTCATCCATCTGACGCCCGGACTGGACGGCGTGTCGCGCGCCGCGAACGAGGCGGAACGCGGCCTTCTGCCGGCGGAGCCTACGATCTGCGTCGGCCAGCCGACGGCGCTCGATCCAAGCCGGGCGCCGCCGGGCGCGGCGATCCTTTGGCTGCAGATGCCCGAGGCGCCGCGCTTCGTGAAAGGCGACGGGGCGAGCGAGATTGCGGCGCCTTCCGATGGCCGCTGGACGGAGGCGATGCGCGAGTCTACGCCGACCGCATCGAGCGGCGGCTCGCTGCGCATATCGAGAACTGGACCGAGATCAAGCTCGCTCGCCGCGCGTACTCGCCGGCGGACCTCGAATCCATGAACATCAATCTCGTCGGCGGCGATCCTTACGGCGGCGCCTGCGCGCTCGACCAGTCCTTCCTCTGGCGCCCGTTCAAGTCGAGCGTCAATCACGGCGCCTACGTTCCCAACGTCTACCACATCGGCGCTTCGACCCATCCGGGGCCGGGCCTGGGCGGCGTCTCCGGCTTCCTGCTCGCGTCGTCGCTTCAGTGATGTTTGGCCGCATAGGATGAACATGGAGCAGAGGTTTTCCGGCCGGATCATGCAGCGCGACGTCGATTCCGAAGGGCGTCAGGCGACGCTTGGCGAGATCGGCATCAACCAGTTCGCCCCCTATCTCATGAACCGCATCATGGAGCGCTGGAACGGCAATCTCGCCGAGGCCTTGAAGCTCCACGCCATGTCGACGACGATGATGCGGGCGCTTGCCGTCCTTAGCATTTCATCGCCGGTGACGATCAACGAGCTCTCGGCCTATGCGGTGACCGAGCAATCGACGATGAGCCGCACGCTCGACATTCTCGAGGCGCAGGGGCTCGTGCGGCGCCAACGGCGGCCGGAGGACATGCGCATCCGCGACGTCTCCATCACCGAGGAGGGGCGAGCGGCGTTCGAGCGGGTTTGGCCGATGATGCACGCACGGTTCCAAACCCTGTTCGACGGCGTCGAGGAGGAGGAATACCGCGCCTTCACCGCGACGCTGCTCAAGATTCTGCGCAACGTCGCGAAGCTGCCGGAATAGGAGCGCGACTCGGGCAGCGAACTATAAGCTCCGCTGTCCTGCGGTCCCGGCAATCTGCAGCCGGCTGTGCATTTGTGGGCCCCTCATTGCGAGGAGCGAAGCGACGAAGCAATCCTGAGATCGTAGGGAGCCGCGCTTCATCTCCTGGATCGCCACGTCGCTGCGCTCCTCGCGATGACGTCGCTCTACTCTCAATCGTACTTTTCCTTGAGCAGCTTCACGATCTGCCGCCGCCGGGCTTGCACGTCTTTGATGTGCTGGTCGATGTGGGCAAGCTTGCTTCGCAGCGCTTTGGCCATTGCCGCGTGTGAGGGAAGATTTGGCGCTGCTTCGCTTAAGCCCGCGCGAATCTCATTCAACGAAAAACCCAATCGTTGCGCGCCGTCGATCAACTCAAGGATTTTCAGAGCCGTATCCGGATAGGTCCGATAGCCGTTTCCATCCCGGATCGGCTTTGGAAGCACGTCGTGCTTCTCGTAGAAGCGAATGCGCGAGGTCGAGATCCCCGTCCTTCTCGAGAGCTCCCCGATGCGCATCAAAATCTCCCTTGACCTTCAACCTAGGTTTAAGGTGTAACATCTTTTGGCCCTTGGGAAAACCTTTGCAAGCGCCGCCGAAATGACAGCCGTGGGAATGAAGACGGCCGACGCGCCGGCCTTGGCTCGATCGGCCTCGATCATGGGAGAACGATGAATGGCGCGAGTTTTGGTCACCGGAGGCACGGGATTCGTCGCCGCGCAATGCTTGGTCCATCTGCTGGCGGCGGGGCACGAAACGCGCGCCACGGTCCGCGACCTCAAGCGCGAAGGCGACGTGCGCGCCATGCTGCGCCAGGGCGGCGCCGGCGATGTCGGCGAGCGACTGACCCTAGTCAAGGCCGATCTGAACGCCGACGCCGGCTGGGCGGAAGCGGCGGCCGGTTGCGACTACGCGCTCCATGTCGCTTCGCCCTTCCCCAGCACAGTGCCCAAGGACGAGAATGACCTCATCGTACCCGCCCGGGACGGCGCGCTACGCGTGCTAAAAGCCGCGCGCGACGCTAGGGTCAAGCGCGTGGTCATGACCTCGTCTTTCGCGGCTATCGGGTATGGCGCCCCGAAGGATCGCACCGCAACGTTCACGGAACAGGACTGGACGAACCTTAACGATCCGAGCGTGCAGCCCTATCCGAAATCGAAGACGATCGCCGAGCGCGCCGCTTGGGATTTCATCGCCCGCGAAGGCGGGACGCTCGAACTGGCCGTGGTCAATCCGGTCCTCGTCCTTGGGCCAGTCCTTGGACCGGACACTTCGCCCTCGATTCTTTTTATCAGCCGGCTTTTGGACGGCTCTCTGCCGGGCTGCCCAGATCTCTCGTTCGGCGTCGTCGACGTCCGCGACCTAGCCGATCTGCACTTGAGGGCGATGATCGCCCCCGCCGCGCGCGGCGAACGGTTTCTCGCCACTGCGGGAGATTTCGTGAGCGTCCGCGAGATCGCCGGGATGCTCAAGGATGGTCTGGGCGCCGCCGCCCGCAAGGTTTCGACCCGCCGATTGCCCAGTTGGCTCGTGCGCATGGTCGGGCTGTTCGATCCGCAAGTCAGAGGGATCTTGCCGGAACTTGGCAAGCACAAGAACGCGTCCAATGAGAAGGCGCGTCGGCTGCTCGGCTGGGCGCCGAGGAGCCGAAGGGACGCGGTTCTCGCCACCGCCCAGAGCCTGTTGGAGCTTGGGCTCGCGAAGGCGGCCTAGCCGCCTTCGGCAAGCCTGCGCTCGGTCTCCTCGATCCAGGCTTTCAGCGGCGCCAGCAGCAGACCCTGCGTCAACCCGCCGCAGCCGATCGAAGAGCCGAAGGCGAAATCGCCGCCGCAGTCGGCGGGGGCGATGAGATGGGGACCGGCGGGCGCCCGGAGGACGCTGTCGCTGGCTCACCGAGTGACAGTCAGGCTCGCCTTCATGCCCCCCTTGTAGTGACCCGGCTGATTGCATATCAGCATGTAGTCGCCAGGCTTCAACGTGAGGCTCAGCGTTTTTTTCGTTCCCGGCGGGAGATCGGAGGCTTCGCCGAGATCCTTGATCTTGGACTCGATCACCCGGTCGTCCTTCGGGTCATACGGCAACGGCGTATTGGGCGCCGCCACGGAAACCACGATCATTTCGTGAACCAGGGTTTTCGAGTCGTTTGAGACGAGGAACTTCACTGACCCGGCCTTCACGCTCGTCTGGTCGGTCTTGATCATCATCGACTTGACCGAGGGGCCGCTTGACGGATCCATGAGGTCGACGTGCACGACGGCCGGCGACGCGCTGGTCGCGTGACCTCCAGCGGTCGACCCGAACAGAGTTAAAGCCAATACTGGCAGCGTCTTTATTCGTCCAAAGCGCATTGATGTCTCCGTGGATTGAGCGGCGGCCGACGATCGAATCCCGGCGGTGACCAGCGCCTATGTCGCCGCGTTCATCGTCGAAATTGCGACGCGAACACTACGGTTTTTCTAGTTCCGCGCCTTCGTGACGCCTCAATCAGGGCGCCGCGTCCCTATTCTCCTGACTCGAGCGCCTTTTTCGTCTCCTCGATCCAGGCTTTCAGCGGCGAAAGCAGCGGGCCCTGCGTCAAGCCTCCGCAACCACGGCCGTGCGCCGCCTGCGCCCAAGCCACGATCGCAATCGCAGTCGATCCGTCCCCTGACCAGACCGGGGCGCCGGAATCGCCGTTGCAGGCGCCGGCCGCCCTTCCGGTCGGATCGGCGGCCCAAATGAGAACCGTTGACGCCGGCTCGCGGACGGCAAGGGTGACGCTGCGCAGCTCCCCGCCCGACGCCCAGTCGCCCTCGCGCGCCGCGCCAAAGCCCGAGACGATGGCGGGCGCCCCGATCGGCGGCGGCCCGCCGTCCGCGATCGCTGCTCCGACGAATCGGGGGGCGAGCGGCCGCGCCGTCCTGATGAGGGCGAGATCGATCGAGAGGGCGCGGGCCTTGATCGCGTCGGCGCGGTAGAGCGGATGGGAGACAGCCGCATCGACCGGAATGACGACCGGCGCTCCTGCGGCGTCGCGATAATGGACCGCCATATCCCGCAAGGGTCTCAGACAATGGGCTGCAGTCAGAAGAACGCGCGGGCTCAGCACGAGGGCTGTGCAGAAGCCGGCCTTGTCGCCGCCGCGGACCAGCACCATCGCCACCCGGTCGGCGAAGCGGCCGTCCGGCTCGCCGCCGACGAGCCCGCGCGCCGGATGAAGCGGCGTCGCCAGCGCCGCGACCAACGCGAGGGTTCGAAGGAAGCGGGAAAGCGGCGACGTCATTGAGCCGGCTTCATGCGCCAGAAGGCGCGGCGCATCAATCGCCTGCCCACGACATCGCCGCTTTTCCGCCCCCTTTCACGCGCTGTTGTTTCACGCTTTCCACGCGCGCCTGACCATTCACATTGCATTCAGCCGCAAGCGCCAACATGGGCGTCAAGTATTCGCAACAGAGGCTTTGCGTCATGGCGCTCGCCATGCTTTCCCGCGCCGGGACGTGGTGCGCTCTCATGTGCTCGGCGGCTCAGGCCGCTGGGGTCGGGTGCGCCTTCATGGGATGCCCGGTGACCAAGGCCGCCGAACTCGAGTCGCACGCGGTGGTGGCGAAGCCCGTCTGTCTCACCGCCGCTGAGACACGAGAGATGGTCAAATCGCACCGCCTGCTGGAACCGTTCGCGGCGCTCAAGTTCGCTGCCGGGCAACGCAAGGCTGAAGCGCTGTCCGCCAGGCTCTGCCGCAGCGGCGAGGATTTCGTTTATGAAATCACCCTCTTGCACCGGGACGGGCGCCTCGTCCATGTCGAGATGGAGGCCGGGACAGGGAAAATCGCTCCGCGTCCCGCGCGCGAGCCGCGTGAATCTCACGAGCCCCACGAATCTCACGAGGCCCACGAACCGCCGGTCAAGAATTGATTTTCGCCGGGAATCAGGGTTAGCAAGCCCCAATGCGGCTTTTGGTTGTCGAAGACGATCGGGATCTCAACCGCCAAGTCACCGCGGCGCTCGAGGCGGCGGGCTACGCCGTCGACCGCGCGTTCGACGGCGAGGAAGGCTGGTTTCGCGGCGACACCGAGCCTTACGACGCGGTCGTGCTCGACATCGGCCTGCCCAAGCGTGACGGGATCTCGATCCTCGAAGCCTGGCGCAAGGCCGGACGCACGATGCCGGTCCTGATCCTGACCGCCCGCGACCGATGGAGCGACAAGGTCCAGGGCATCGACGCCGGCGCCGACGACTATGTCGCGAAACCCTTCCATATGGAGGAGGTGCTGGCGCGCCTGCGGGCTTTGTTGCGGCGCGCGGCCGGCCACGCCTCGAGCGATCTGACGGTGGGCCCCGTCAGGCTCGACGCGCGCGCGGGGCGGGTCACGGTCAACAACGCGCCGATCAAGCTCACGAGCCACGAATATCGCCTGTTGTCCTATCTCATGCATCACACCGGGCGCATCATCTCGCGCAGCGAGATCGTCGAACATCTGTACGAACAGGATTTCGACCGCGACTCGAATACGATCGAAGTGTTCATCGGGCGATTGCGCAAGAAGCTCGGCGTCGACATCATCAAGACCGCGCGCGGCCTCGGCTATGCGGTGGGCGTCGAGGAGGAGAGCCCCGCGGCTAAATGAGACGAGTGGCAATTGGAATGAGACGTCTGGCGGCCCTGCTGTGGAACAAGAGAGAACCCAAGGGTCATTCGGGAATAGATCTTAGAAAGCTGACCGCATCCCGCGTACTGTTGGTTACGAAGCAACCATAGCGGTCGTTGAGTTTAAGGCGGGGATGCTTAATAGAGTTCGCGAGTCCGGCTTCCGTGAAGAAGGCATTGCAATAGGCGAGAGCCGCAGCCGCGTGGGTAAAATCAAACATGTCGTTGGCGGTTAGCAGCTTGTCGCGATACTCCCAGCGAAAAAGGGCGTGCAGGCCGGCATGAATTTGAAGCGTCGGCAAACACCTTCCCTGGAAGTCTCTCAAGCATGCCTGCAAAATGCCGAGGCGAGTATGATCTGGGATGTCGGCGCTCGGGACCCTGTGCCCCGTTGCACGTTCATATTTTCGGACGATCACCTCTCTGAAAGGGGCGTCGGCCATCTCCGCAACGGCGCAAAGTTCGTCTGCGAGGACAGCATCGAAGCTATTCATCGCAACGCGATGGGCTTGATTCTGGCGATTTAGCTGCTTCGCAAGCAGGGACATCTCGGGTCGCGAACTGTAGACTGCCGGCTCGATTTGCATAGCGATCCGGGCGAGCGAAAAGTCCCAGAGGTGATCGAAAAACGCCTTCTCTAAATCCAACTCTATTTCAGCGGGCAGAGCAGGGCTTACTTTTTGAACATTGCCAAGCACATAAGCAAGGCGGGTCCAGACGGGGGCGGACGAGGATACCTTCTCCGGCGCGGGGAGACCCTGGGCTAGGTTTTCGACTTCCGCTCGAACGCGGTCGTCTTCCGGGATGAGAGCGACGCCAGCACTAAACTCGTCGACGATTTCGACCGTCGACAGACGCCGCTTCTCGTCGCCAATATTCATCAACTCGAAGAATGTAGCCGTTGAAATCGGACAAAATATCCGACCCATGCGCAACAACCGCCTGAGGTGGTGAACCAGCTTCCGGTCCTCTGGGCCGCTTCGGATGCCCTCCAATACTTCTCGTACGATCACCCAGAAGCGAAAATCGAGGTACACGAGCCTTCCAATTCTTGAGCGATTGCGCGAGCGCCCGAGAGCGCGAGGCGATGTGAACCTCGATCCCGGTCTCAAAGCTCGCTCGATGGTCCTCGGGAGAGTCGACCATGTCAGATAACTCAACGTTAGCTTGGGCGGATAATCAGATCGTTGGACGATCGTCTCGGGCGGCAGGAACTGCACAACCCGCGCTATCGACGAACAGCCGCTCCCGTGCTTTGATGAAGCCTTATCTCCACTCAGCTCTTCCGCATGGCGACGAAGCGCGCGGTCGCGCGCAAGATGTCGCCCTTGGCGCCCACCCCGGCCGCGTCGACCGCAGAGGTCGCCTCCTCGACAAGGCGGTCGAGCTCGCGGCGCGCGGGCTCAAGACCGAGCGCGCCAACCAGCGTCGCCTTGTTCTGCTCAGCGTCCTTGCCGGCGCGTTTGCCGAGCGTCGCCGCATCGCTTTCCACGTCGAGAATGTCGTCGGCGATCTGAAACGCGGCGCCGATTGCGCGCCCGTAAACCTCAAGCGCCGCGCGGGCGGACGCGCCGGCGCCCGCCAGGATCGCCCCCGCTTCCACGCTGAACTTGAGAAGCGCGCCGGTCTTCATCGCCTGCAGGCGCCTGATCTCCTCGACCGAAAGCGGGGCGGTCGCTGCGCTCAGCGTCGATGTCGAGCATCTGCCCGCCCACCATTCCTGCAAGGCCCGCGGCTCGCGCGAGGCCCAGACAAAGCGCGACGCGCACGTCCGCGCTTGCGTCGGTCGCTGGATCGGCCAGAATCTCGAACGCCAGCGTCTGCAGCGCGTCTCCGGCGAGAATCGCCGTCGCCTCGTTGAAGGCGCGATGGGTCGTCGGGCGCCCGCGTCTCAAGTCGTCGTCGTCCATCGACGGCAGATCGTCGTGGATCAGCGAATAGGCATGGATGCATTCGATCGCCGCGCCCGCGCGCCTCGGACCTTTGTCCGTTCGCCCAAGCGCCTGCGCCGTCTCGACGGTCAGGAAGGGCCTGAGCCGCTTCCCCCCGCCAAGCGTCGCATAGCGCATCGCTTCGATGAGGCGCTTGGGGCGCGCCGGCTCGCCGGGCTTGGGCTCGAGGCCAAGCAGGATTTCAAGCTCGCGCTCAATTCCAGCCTGACATTCGGCCAGCCGGGCCGCAAAGGCGCTATCGTCCATTGGCGCGGCTTTATGTCCTTACGCGCCGTAATCGGCTGGGTTGAAGGTGCGCTTGGTCGAGCAGAATTCGCAGGTGACGCCGATCATGCCGTCGTCGCCCACCATCTCCCTGACCTCCTCCGGCGGAAAGGAGCGCAGCATCGCGTCGACTCCCTCGGCGGAACAGCGGCAGACAGCGGCCAGCGGCGTCGGCGCATAGACGCGCACGCCGCGCTCGTTGAACAAGCGAAACAGGAGCCGCTCGCCTGACAGCGTCGGGTCGATCAGCTCGTGCGCTTCGGTCGTCGCCGCGCGGCTCTTGGCCTCGGTCCACGCATCGTCCTCGGCGATCGTGTGGGGCTCGACGCCCTCAGGCGCGTCGCCCGGAGGGAAGTCGGCCTGCAGCCGGCGCCCGCCCGCGTTCGGCAGATATTGGACGACAAGGCCGCCGGCTCGCCAGGCCGCGCCGCCGGCGGTGACGATTTCGCCGACCGCGAGCTTGACCAGCGTCGGGATCTGCTCCGATCGCTCGAAGTAATGATGCGCCGCCGCTTCCAGTCCCTGGCCCTCGAGCGCGATCACGCCCTGATAGCGGTTCATGTCGCCGCCCGGATCGATGGTGAAGGCCATATGGCCATGGCCAAGCAGGTCGCCGCCCGCCTGCGCGCTCGAGCCGCCCTTTGTCGAACCGGGCCAGCGCCCGCAAATTCGACGGGGCGTCGAAATCGACCAGGAGCATGGTGACGGGCCCGTCGCTCTTCGTCTGCAATTGAAAGCGGCCGCTCGTCTTCAAGGTCGAGCCGAGCAGCGCGGCGAGCGTCACCGCTTCCGCCACCAGCTTCGACACGGCTTCCGGATAGTCGTGGCGCTTGAGGAGTTGATCGATCGCCGGCCCAAGCCGCACAAGACGGCCGCGCGTCGACAAGGATTCGACGGCGAACGGCAGCACGATGTCGTCGACGACCTCGGCGGAGACCGCGCGCTCAAGCAAAGTCATGGCGCCGCTCCCAGACACCAGGCGAGCACGCCTTTCTGCGCGTGCAGGCGATTTTCAGCCTCATCGAACACGACCGATTGCGGGCCGTCGATCACTTCGTCCGTCACCTCCTCGCCGCGATGAGCGGGCAGACAGTGCATGAACACGGCGTCCGCTGCGGCGTGGCTCATGAGCTTGGCGTTGACCTGATAGGGCGCGAGCAGGTTGTGGCGCCGGCCCTCGTCCTCGTCGCCCATCGACACCCAGCAGTCCGAGATGACGGCCGCCGCGCCTTCCGCCGCGACGACCGGATCGACGCCGATTGCGATGTTCGCTCCCGCCTTCCGCGCCGCTTCGAGCCTTTGCTTGCTCGGCTGCAATTCCGGCGGACAGGCGATTTCGAGCCGAAATTCGAACCGGGCCGAAGCGTCGATCCAGGACGACAGCACGTTGTTGTAGTCGCCGGACCAGGCGATCTTGCGGCCGCGGATGGGGCCGCGCTTCTCCTCGAACGTCATGAGGTCCGCCAGCACCTGGCAAGGGTGCGACTGCTTGGTCAGGCCATTGATCACCGGAACCGTCGCATGCGCGGCCATCTCCTGCATGTCGTCATGCGCGAGGATGCGAATGACGATCGCATCCACATAGCGCGACAGCACGCGCGCGGTGTCGGCGATGGTTTCGCCGCGGCCGAGCTGCATCTCGGCCCCGGTGAGCATGATCAACTCGCCGCCGAGTTCGCGCATGCCGACATCGAACGAGACGCGGGTGCGGGTCGACGGCCGGTCGAAGATCATCGCCAGCGTCTTGCCGGCGAGCGGACGCGAGGACGGCTCAGCGCCCTTGACCCGCGCCGCCTTGATCGCCGCGGCGCTATCGAGGATGCCGCGAAGTTGCCCGGTGGAAAGCTCGAGCAGATCGAGGAAATGCCTCGGCTGTGTATGAACCGGCGCGTTCATCGCTCTTTCAGTTGATCGCCACGGCCAGGCGCTCCTTGACCGCCTCGCAAGCCGCATCGAGCCGCCGCACGCCCTCGGCCATCTCCTCGTCGGTGACCACGAGGGGCGGCATGACGCGCACGACATTGTCGCCGGCGGGGATGAGGAGCAGCTTCCGCTCGAGCGCCGCATCGGCGAAAGTCGCCGGAGGGAGTTTCAGCTTGAGGCCGATCATCAGCCCCTCGCCGCGAACCTCCTCGATCACGCCGTCATGCCGGTCCTTGAGCTCCGCCAGCCGCTGGCGCATGTCCAAGCCGAGCCTCGCGACCCGCTCGAGGAAGCCTGGCGCGAGAATGACGTCGAGGGTGGCGTTGCCGACCGCCATCGCCAGCGGATTGCCGCCGAACGTGGTGCCGTGAACGCCGGTGGTCAGACCCCGGGCGGCGTCCGCGGTCGCGAGGCACGCCGACATCGGAAAGCCTGCGCCGATTCCTTTGGCGGACGTCATAATGTCGGGATGGATGCCGCAGTGCTCGTAGGCGTAGAAGCGCCCCGTGCGGCCGACGCCCGTCTGCACTTCGTCGAAGATCAAAATGAGACCGTGGCGGTCGCAGATCTCGCGCAAACCCCGCAGGAACGCCGGCGGAACGACCCGCACCCCGCCCTCGCCCTGGATCGGCTCGATCATGATCATGCCCGTCTCGGGCCCGATCGCGGCCTCGACCGCCTTAAGATCGGTGATCGGAATCTGGTCGAAGCCATCGACCTTGGGGCCGAATCCATCGAGATATTTGGCCTGGCCGCCGGCGGCGATCATGGCGAGCGTGCGGCCATGGAACGCGCCTTCGAAGGTGAGCGTGCGGTAGCGCTCGGGATGGCCGTCAACCGACTGGCGCCGGCGCGCCATCTTGATCGCCGCCTCGTTGGCCTCGGCGCCGGAATTGGCGAAGAAAACGAGGTCGGCGAAGGTCGCCTCGACAAGGCGCCGCGCGAAGCGCTCGCCCTCGGGATTCTGATAGAGGTTCGAAACGTGCCACAGCTTCGCGCCCTGGGTGGTCAGCGCTTCGACGAGATGCGGATGGGCGTGGCCAACCGAGGTCACGGCGATGCCCGCCCCGAAATCGAGATAGCGCTCGCCGGTTGTCGACGTGAGCCAGCAGCCCTCGCCTCGCTCGAAAGCGACCTTGGCCCTGGCGTAGGTCGGAACCATGGCGGAAGCCGCGTCGGCGAGTCTCACCGTCAACTCCTTGTGCTGGCTCGAGAAACGGCCTCTCGAGAATGGCCTTGCGGGCGCTTGAAATAAAAACGCCGCCCCGCTGGGCGGCCCGCCAAGTGCGGCGTCGAACTATAGCGGAAGGCGCCAGATGCGGTCAAATCCCGCAACCGAGCGCGCGTGCTGGACCCCGCAGGGCGTCTCGGAGCGGCGCGCTTAGGCTCGTCGGCCTAGGAAGGCCAACGCGCGGCGGCCTTTCGCCATGAGGCCGAGGCCCGCAAGGCCGACGAGCATCATCGTCCAGGTCGACAGCTCGGGAACCGCCGCGGTTGGCGCCGGGGGCGGCGGATCGATAATAGGCGGGGGAGGATCGATAATAGGCGGGGGGGAACCGATAACAGGCGGGGGTGGAGGATCGATTATAGCGGGGCCGGAGGTGCGGGTCATGACGCCATCAGCGCCAAGGAGGCTTCCTGTCAGGCCGCCGAAAACCACGTCGCCAAAGAAGATTTGCTCGCTGTCGAAGCCAGTCCACGCGCCCGGCAAGGGTGTGGTGAACAGCAGCGTGAGCACATCATTGGCGCTGTTGGACGCACGAATTGTCCCGGTGGTCGATGCGCTAAGGACCACGGATGGGTTTTGCTTGAAGACCGGGTGGCCTTGGACGGTGACCTGTATCGATGTCACCGTGTCATGGGCGAAGTCGCTGGTGAAGTCGAGACTGATCGTCCCGGTGAACGCGGTCGGAGCGCCAAAGAAGGTGTTGAGATCGCCGGAAAGATGAAACGTCTCGACGACGTCCGCTTTCGCGCCGGAAGCCGTAAGCAGCAAGAGCGCTGCCCCCGCGCTCGCGCATGCGATCCTGTTCGCCCGTGAAGGGAACGACTGCCGTCCGCCAACCTCTGCATCAGTCTGTTTCATAGATGCCCGATCAGAGCCCCTCGAGGACCGCTTTGCAGCGCTTCACATATACCATTAAACATTCGGCGAGAAAATTATTTTGTGACCTGGATCACAGATCGGTCGCGTGGGCCGCGAGCCCAGCCCCCCAAAGCCGAGCAGCATCATCGCGGGAGATCGGCGAAAATGGAGATGGCGGCGGAGCATAAGCCGCCGGCGAGGTCAGTGGCCTGCAACCTGGACGGGAGAAGCGGACACGCCAGCGAAGATCGCGCTGACGGCGAACATCTTGAGTGACGTCGCCTTGGGGCGCCGGCGAATGCGAACAGCGCAAGGGCCGCGTTCGCCGGCCACGCGTTCCGTCCGCCCACAACGAGAACAACCTCGGTCAGCAACTCGTCTGCATCACAACATGGCTTGATCGGCGCCGCCGTCGCAGCCCCCGAGGACCGCTGTAGGGCCGCTTTGGCGTCGGCGCCGTCAAAAATCACGCGCCAAAACGAGTTTGTGGCGCCGATCACAGACCGATCACGCGCCGGCGACCGGCCCGGGGCGGCCCGCGAATCGCGGAATTGGAGACGCGAGCCGACTTGAGGCGACTTTCGCCGAGAAAGGCGTCCGCCCTTAAGGAACGCCAACGCCTTGATCCAACTCAAGGCTTCGGAGGATTGAGCCCGCGGGCCTAGAAGCCGGTCGCGAAGAGTTGGGGAAAAGCGGGTCTGCCGACGGTCGAGGACTCTTGCGCGTGATTCAACGAGTAGTGTAGTTTTCTGACCTAGGCCCACGAGATGTCGTGGGGCGGGTTTCAGAGCGAGTGCTGAAGAGCGTTGCGCTTGGGCGGGTCCGCGCCAGGCGACGGGATGGGATTCTGAGTAGGCGGCCGCCTTTGGCAAGGAAACGAAGAACGAGGCGACAATGGCTTGGACGGACGAGGTAGTCGAGCAGCTCAAGCAGCATTGGATTGACGGCAAAAGCGCGAGCCAGATCGCGAGTTTGCTCGGCAACGGCGTGACCCGCAACGCCGTGATCGGAAAGGTGCATCGGCTGGGCCTGGCGGGACGGGCCAAGGCGCCGATCGCGACGGTTCCGCGTCCCCGGCGCATGGCGCCTCCGCCCGCGCATCGCGTCGCGGCGCCGCGCCTCGGTTCCTCGGCCCCCCGGATCATGCGCGGGGCGACCGCGCTCGCATTCGCCCCCGAGGCGCTGTCGGAGCTTGAAGAGCCAGAGTTCGAGAGCGTCGTCGTGCCGATGTCGCTCAGGGTGACGATTGTGGAGCTGAAGGAATCGATGTGCCGCTGGCCGCTCGGCGACCCGGCGACTGCGGAATTCCGCTATTGCGGTTCGCCCACGGCCTCCGGCCCCTATTGCGCCTACCATGGGGGATTGGCCTACCAGCCGGCCCAGGAACGGCGCCGCGACCGCGACCGGGCTCGCCGGACGCTGCTGCGCTAAGCGGGCGCGCGGCGAGGGGCGATCTGAACCGTTCAGATCACAAGCAATGGTCCTCATAAGCGCCGCTGACGCTGGTGAGTTTCCCGGCGGCGTCGGCTCGCCACAGCACACGAGCGACCCTGTCGCAGAGCAAACCGTTGAAAACGAACATGCTCGCGTTCGCGCCGCCTTGAGGCCAATCGGGAACAAAGTTCGCCCCGACGAGGTAGCCGATGAGCTTGTCTTGACTGGTTCCGATCGGGAAGCGCTGACGAAACCGGGCGTCGAGTTCGCGGGAGAATTGGGATTCGTCATTGGGCAGCGTTGCGACGATTTCGGGCAGGATCCGAAGCGCCAGCGTCATTCGTCCCGCGCCGAACGATAGCGCCATGAGAAAGAGCGTTGCCGCCGCCCACGCCAGCCGGTGCATCCGTTCCCTTCCTCCACAGGCAAATCCGGGCGAATGACACGGCGGTCGCCAAGCTGCAAGCAGGGCCTTGGGCGGCCGCTCTCCGTGAGGAGATCACGAAGCGACGCAGGAGGACCAGGGTCTCAAGACAAGAGAGGTTAGCCAGCTCCCTCCTTGCAGGACAGCGTCGCCCTCAAGCCTGCGCGAGTCCCGCCGCCAGCGCTCATGCGAAGCAATCGATTGAGATTTGCGAGGGGCCTGTGTAAGTCACGGACGCGACTGCCAAACGGCGCGGCGCGCGTGATTCGTCAATTGAGGCTTCCGTGATCGAGGTTTGCCGGAGGGGGAAAACGTGAGGGACAAGGCGGGCGCTGCGTTTGTGATGACTGCGGTCTTAGCTCTGGCCATGGGCGCCCAAAGCTCAACCGCAGGAGCGGAAGAAGCCAGCAAGAAGGTACAGTCACAGAATGACGCGTCGAAGTTCTCTTATGCCCGACTCTATTGCGGTCCGGACCACGAGACGCACTTTGCAAACCTGACGGCGGAACTCGCCGAGCAGAATTTTGCGCCTCCTGCCGCGCCAATCTACATCGGCGGGAACCGGCCATCTTCGAGCCTGTTCTTCGCCGGGTTTGGGCCGCACTGGGGCGCCGCCGACCTCGTGAACCACCTCTACCATCCGACGCCTGCAATCCAGTTCCTCACCGTGGCGCAGGGCGTATTCTCCATCACGGCGACGGATGGGGAGACGAGGCAATTGCATCCTGGCGACGTGGTCCATCTGGAGGACGCCGCGCCTTGCAAGGGGCACATCACGGTGGTGGGCGACACTGTCGGATTTTTGGTGTTCGCGCGCTGAGCCCAGCCGGAATGGCGTCGTGGGCATTGTGCGAAACGCATGGCCCACCTCGGCGACGAGGGCGACGCGGTGGAGACTGAGAGCGCGATGGAAGGCAACCCGCGGAAGGACGAAATGCGGGCCGGTCTGCCGATCTTGGCGTTCGCTGACGCTCGCGCATTCGACACGTGGCTCGGGTCTCAAGGCGCGATCGCGCCTGGGCTTTGGCTCAAGTTGGCGAAGAAGGGCGCGCTCGAGCCGACGCTCACCAAGGCGGAGGCGATCGACGCAGCCCTTTGCCATGGCTGGATCGACGGACAACTGGACACGTACGATGGTCATTACTGGCTCATCCGCTTCACGCCCCGCAAGCCGCGGAGCCGGTGGTCAAGGCTCAACCGTACGCGCGCGACCGAACTCCTCGCCGAAGGTCGGATGCATCCCCCCGGCGTTGCTCAGGTCGAGATGGCCAAGTCGGACGGCCGCTGGGACGTGGCCTATGCCCCAGCCAGCACCGCCGAGGCGCCGCCCGACCTTGCCGCCGCCCTCGCCGCCAATCCCAAAGCGGCCGCCTTCTTCGCCACGCTCACGGGAGCCAACCGCTACGCCATCCTCTACCGCATCGGCGCGGTGAAGACGCCGGAGGCGCGCGCCCGCAAGATCGCCCGCTTCGTCGCCATGCTTGAGCGCGGCGAGACCATCCACGGCTGACCACGCGCATCTGCTGATCTGCCCATCTTCTTGCTTAAAAGTAGAAAGCGTGCTATGAGTTTTTCTGCTGGTCGTTTAAAGCGGCGGGGTCGGCGAGAGGCGGTGGAATGCGATTTGTGATATTTTAGCCACAGTGTGACAGGGGCAAAGATTTTTTTATTTGGACTCGCTGTAACTCATTGAAAAGCCCCGATTCGGCCAAAGGAATCCAACGAAATCCAAGCAATTTTCCTTGGTTTTATTTGCTTTTCCTAGCGTCTATTGACGCATAGCCGAACTTGGCGGCGCTCGCGCTTCACGGCTTCGTCGTCGGATGCAAGGGCACGGTGGCGACGAATGAGGACCCCTGGTTGACCCGGCTGGTGATGGTCAGCCTGCCCCGGTGGCGGGTAAGGATGTGCTTGACGATGGCGAGGCCGAGGCCGGTGCCGTTCTTGGCCCGGCTCTGGGTCGGGTCGACCCGGTAGAACCGCTCGGTCAGCCGTGGCAGGTGCTCGGGCGCGATGCCATGCCCGTAGTCGCGCACGGTCAAGGCGCCCTCCTTCTCCGTCGTCGAGACGGCGACATCCACCGCGCCGGCGCCCTCCCCATCCATTCGGACGCCGTATTTGATCGCGTTCTCGATCAGGTTCTCGGCCACGCGCAAAAGTTCGTCCCGGTCCCCGGCCACCAGCACCGGCTGCTCGGCGGCAAGACGGATCTCGAGGCCGAGATCCCTGGCCATCGGCGTCAGCGCATCGACGACGCTCCGGGTCGTCTGCGCGAGGTCCACGACGTTCTCGGGCCGCAGGTGCTGCTTCTGCTCGATGCGCGAGAGCGACAGGAGGTCCTCGATCAGCCGGGCCATGCGCCGGCCCTGTTCGCGCATGATGGCCAGGAACCGGTCGCGCGCCTTGGCGTCGTCATGCGCCGATCCCTGCAGGGTCTCGATGAAGCCGACCAGCGAAGCGAGCGGCGTGCGCAGCTCATGGCTGGCGTTGGCGATGAAATCGACGCGCAGCCGCTCGACCCGCCGCGCTTCGGTCTGATCGCGCAGGGTGATGAGCGTCGCCACGACTGTCCCGTCGGCCGTCGCGAGCGGGGCGACAGTGACGTCGAACAGCCGTTCGACCGGCACGCGCTCGCTCCACTGCACCGTCTCCGCTTCGCCGCTCGCCATCACCCGGCGGCGCGCGTCGATGACGTCCGGGGCGCGCAGGCCGAGCACGAACGGATCGCCGATTCGAAGCCCCGGCAGCAGATTGAGCGCCGGCTGGTTGGCCGCCGCGGCGCGCTCGTCCGCACTCACGATCACCGCAGGCTCCGGCATGGCGCCGATCAGCTGCGCCGCGAATGGCGAATTCGCGAGGTCGGCGAGATTTTGCGCGTCGTGCAGGCTCATCCGCCTAAGCCGCTAATCGTCCGACCGGGCCGCCATCGCTTCGCGCAGCGAACGCCAGCGGCGGACCGCCTCGACACCGCCCAGCATCGCCATCGCGGCGACGAAAGGGACGACGTAATAGACGCCACGGAAGAGGAGGAGCGAAGCCAGCACCGCGTCCTGCGAGCCGCCGACGCCCTGGAGGATCGTCGCCTCGAACACCCCGAGGCCGCCTGGCGCGTGACTGGCGATGCCGAACATGGACGCGAACGAGTAAAGCGTCGCGAAAGTGGGGAAACTGAAGCTTTTATCCCGCGGCAGAAGGACATAAAGGGCCGCCGCCGCCGAGCAGATGTCGATCACGCCGAGCGCCATTTGCCCGAGCGTCAGCCCTGGCCCCGGGAGCCTCACGCCGAGAACCGTCGCCTCCCGCCAGCGCATGCGGCTGATCCATGCGAGATAGGCGATCACCGCGCCGATCACAGCCAAGCCGATCAGACGATTGGCCAGCGGATGGAAATGATCGATGTCGGCGATCGGATCGGAGGCCGACAGGAACCCCGCCCCGACCACGAGCCCCATGCCGAGCCAGAAGGTGATCCCGGCCACGGCCGTGAGGCCAGCGATCTTTCCGGCGGAAAGGCCCGCCGGTCCATAAACCCAATACCGGACCGCGGCCCCCGTCACCAACGGAAACCCGAGCGTGAACGAAAACGCGTAGCTGGTGAAAGACGCCACCGCCGTCAGCCGGTAGGGAACCTTGATGCCGAGGTGCCGAAGCGCCAGCCCGTCATAGCCGGTGAGCGCGAGGTAGCTGAGCGCAGTGAAGGCGAAAGAGAGCAAGAACTGGTCGCCGCTCGTTCCGGCGATCGCCGCCTTGAACTTGCCCGGATCAATGTGGGCGAGCGTGCGCACAAAAATCGTAAGCGCGCCGGCAATGATGACGACGCTCGCCGCAAGGCCCAGCCGTCGCAGCGCGGAGCGGTGACGCTGAATGGCGTCGATCAGACGATCGACGAATGTCGGCGACTTGGAGGGCGCCGCTTCGATCGGCGCCCAGTGTTCAGCCGGACGTCGTCGTTTCTGGGGCTGCGCCATGCCGTCTTCCCACTAACGCCGCCGGCTATAGGGCCATGTCGCTTGAGGTGCAAGCCGCGCGGACGGCGAACAGCGTCAACCGACCGCAACGCGTTGCTTGGTCTTCCAGGACCGATAGGCCGCGTCCGCGAGCAACAGCGCCTTGAGGCCGTCTTCGCCGTCGGGATGAGGCTTGTTTCCAGATTTCACGGCATTGATGAACGCATCGAGCTCGTTGCGATAGGCCGCTTCATAGCGCTCAAGGAAGAAGTTGAGCGCCTTGTCGCTGGTGAAGCCGTGCGCGCCGGCGAACTCGATCGTCGTCTCGCGCACGTTCGCGGCATGAACCATGCCCTTCACGCCGTGGGCCTCGACCCGCTGATCATAGCCGTAAGCGGCGCGCCGCGAATTGGAGATCTGCGCCACTTTGCCGGACGCGGTCTCCATGATGACAACCGCAGTGTCGATATCGCCGGCGTCGCCAATCGCCTTGTCGACCAGCGCCGACCCCATCGCGCTCACCGCCACCGGCTCCTCGCCGAGAATGAACCGCGCCAAGTCGAAGTCGTGGATCATCATGTCGCGGAACAGGCCGCCGGACCGGGTGATATAGGAGATCGGGGGCGGCCCGGGGTCGCGCGAAGTGATCGAGACAATTTCGAGCGCGCCGATCGCGCCCTCGGCGACGCGCTTGCGCAAAGCGGAGAAATTGGGATCGAAGCGGCGATTGAAGCCAACCATGAGCGTCGCGCCCGTTTGCTTGACGACTTCAAGACAGACGCGAACACGATCGACATCGAGGTCGATCGGCTTCTCGCAAAAAATCGCCTTCTTCGCCCGCGCCGCGCGCTCGATGAGATCGGCGTGGGTGTCGGTGGGGGAGCAGATGGCGATCGCGTCGACGTCTTTGGAGGCGAGGATCGCGTCGACTTCGACGACTTTGCCGCCCGTCGCCTTCGCCAGAGCCGCGCCGGCGGCCGGGTCCGCGTCGGCGACGAAAGCCACCTCGCTGTCGGGGCGCGCCGCGACATTGCCGCCATGGATTTTGCCGATCCGACCCGCGCCGATAATCCCGAATCGCATGGTTCCCTCCTCTGCCGGCGCTGATCCGCTCCAACGCGCGCTCCGTCAAAAAGGAATATACATTCCATATTGACTTGGGAATAGAATTTTTGTTTCATTTGTCGCCTGCGAACCGGCGCGCTCGCCTTCGCCGCCGAAAGCCCATTCCAGGGAGAAGACGCCAATGGCCAACCCCTCCGCGCCCGAGGCCGGCGCGTCCCAGCGCTCACCCTATCGAGGGCCCGCGAATCTCTCCGGCAAGATCGCGATTGTCACCGGCGGCACGCAAGGGCTGGGCGAGGCCATCGCGCGCCTGTTTGCCGAGCGCGGCGCCGGCGGGATCGTGATTTGCGGCCGCAACGCTGAGAAAGGCGAACGAGTCGCGAGCGAAATTTCATCCGCCGGCTGTCCGACCGTCTTCGTCCAGGCGGATCTCGCGAAGGTCGCCGATTGCCGCAAGGTGGTCGCGAAGGCGGACGAGCGCTTCGGCCGCGTCGATGCGCTCGTCAACGCCGCCGCATCGACCGATCGCGGCAATATTTTCGACACGACTGAGGAACGCTACAACGAGATCTTCGATGTGAACGTGCGCGCGCCGTTCTTCCTCATCCAGGAAACGGTACGCATCATGCGCCGCGAGAAGATTGCGGGCTCGATCGTCAACATCCAGTCGATGTCGGCCCACGGCGGCCAGCCCTTCATCACAGCCTATTGCGCCTCGAAGGGGGCGCTCGCCACGCTCACCCGCAACGTCGCCCATTCGCTGCTCAAATTCCGTATCCGCGTCAACGGCCTCAATATCGGCTGGATGTCGACCGAAGGCGAGGACCGTATTCAGAAGACCTATCACGGCGCCCAGGACGGCTGGCTCGAAGAGGCCGTCAAGAGCAGGCCATTCGGGCGCCTCCTCGATCCCAAGGAGGTGGCGCGCGCCTGCGCCTATCTCTGCTCGGACGAGTCGGGGCTCATGACCGGCGCCAACATCGACTTCGATCAGAATGTCGTCGGGACCGGCGACCCGCCGCTCGAACCTTGAGAGCGAACCGTGGCGCTTGATCCCCGCCTGGACGTCATCACCATCGGCCGCTCGTCGGTCGACCTCTATGGCGCGCAGGTGGGCGGCCGTCTGGAGGACATGGCGACGTTCTCCAAGGCGGTCGGCGGCTGCCCGACAAATATCGCGATCGGCACAGCGCGGCTGGGCCTGAAAAGCGGTCTTATCACCCGCGTCGGCGACGAGCACATGGGCCGGTTCATCCGCGAGCAATGCGCGCGCGAGGGCGTCGATGTCACGGGCGTCCGGACGGACCCCGTCCGCCTAACGGCGCTCGTGCTGCTCGGCATCCGCGACGAAAAGACCTTCCCGCTCCTTTTCTATCGCGAGAATTGCGCCGATGGCGCGCTGGACGAGAGCGACATCGATCCTTCCTATGTCGAAAGCGCAAGAGCAGTGCTCGTCAGCGGCACTCATTTCTCGCGCGCCAACACGGCCGCCGCGCAGCGGAAGGCGATGGGAATCGCGCGCGCGGCCGGGCGCAAGGTCGTGTTCGACATCGACTACCGCCCGAACCTATGGGGGCTCGCCGGCCACGGCGCGGGCGAGGAGCGCTACATCAAATCCGGCGAGGTTACGAAGAGTCTCAGCGACATCCTGGCGCAATGCGATCTCATCGTCGGCACCGAAGAAGAGATAATGATCGCAGGCGGAGCCGACGATCCGCTCGCCGCGTTGAAAGCGGTGCGCGCGGGAAGCCAGGCGACGCTGGTGCTCAAGCGCGGTCCGATGGGCTGCGTCGTCTTTCCCGACGCCATTCCCGATTCGCTCGATGAAGGCGTCAAAGGGCCTGGTTTTCCGGTCGAAGTCTATAACGTGCTGGGCGCCGGCGACGCCTTCATGTCCGGTTTCTTACGCGGCTGGCTGCGCGACGAGCCGCTCGAAACCTGCTGCGCCTATGCCAACGCCAACGGGGCTTTCGCCGTCTCGCGGCTCTTGTGCTCGGCGGAATATCCAACGTGGGCTGAGCTTAGCCGCTTCCTCAAGCACGGCTCGCCCCATCGGGCGCTGCGCCGCGACGAGGCGCTCAATCACATCCATTGGGCGACGACGCGCCGAAGCGAGCCGCGCACGATCATGGCGTTCGCGATCGACCATCGCGCGCAGTTCGAGAAGATCGCCGACGCCGCCAGTGCGCCTCGCGAGCGCATCAGCGACTTCAAGCTCCTTGCAGTCGAGGCCACGGCCAAGGTCGCAGCGGGACGCTCGGGTTACGGCATGCTGCTCGACGGCAAATATGGGCGCGAGGCGCTGTTTCGCGCGGTCGATCATGGCTTCTGGATCGGCCGGCCGGTCGAGGAGCCTGGCTCGCGTCCGCTCGAGTTCGAGTCCGGCGGCTCGCTCGGCGCCAAACTCGTCGAATGGCCGGTCGCGCATACGATCAAGTGCCTGTGCTTCTACCACCCCGACGATCCGCCCGAGATGACGGTGCGGCAGGAGCGCGAGCTCTTGCGCTTGCACGACGCCGCGCGCAGGCTCGAGCGCGAATTGTTGATCGAAATCATTGCGAGCAAGCACGGGCCAGTCGACGACCGAACCGTCGCGCAGCGTCATCGAACGGCTTTACGAGATTGGCGTTCAGCCGGACTGGTGGAAGCTCGAAGGCCAGGCCAACAAAATGGCGTGGGACGCCATCGCGCGAGCGATTGAAGCTGGAGATCCTCTGTGCCGCGGCGTGTTGCTGCTGGGGCTCGAAGCGCCGGAAAAGGATCTGGCTCAGGCCTTCGCGCTGGCGCACAATTGCGGCGTGGTCAAAGGCTTCGCGATCGGGCGCACGATCTTCGCCGAACCGGCGGCCGAGTGGTTCGCCGGCCGCATCGACGATCGCGAGGCGGTCGCGCGCATGGCCGCCGCGTTTGCGCGATTGGGCGATCTCTGGCAAGCCGGCGGACAGATGACGCACGAGGCGGAGATCGCAACGCCGCCTCGCAATAAGCATTGATTGAAGCGAGGAGCGCCATGGCAACGATCCGATTGACCGCCGCGCAGGCGATGGTTCGCTTCCTGAGCGCCCAGCGCGTTGAAATCGACGGACGCAAGCAGCGCCTGTTCGAAGGCGTGTTCGCGATCTTCGGCCATGGCAATGTGGCGGGCGTCGGCGAGGCTTTGTTCGCCTTTCGCGACTCGCTGCCGACCTATCGCGCGCATAACGAGCAGGCGATGGCCCACGCCGCGATCGCCTTCGCCAAGGCCTCGCGCCGCAAACGGATGATGGCCTGCACCACCTCGATCGGCCCGGGCGCGACCAACATGGTCACCGCCGCCGCCGTCGCGCATGTCAATCGGCTGCCGGTGCTGTTGATTCCCGGTGACGTGTTCGCCAACCGAAGACCAGATCCAGTTCTGCAGCAGGTCGAGGACTTCGGCGACGGCACGGTGAGCGCGAATGACTGCTTCCGTCCGGTGTCGCGCTATTTCGACCGCATCACCCGTCCCGAGCAGATCGTGCCGGCGCTCAATCGGGCGATCTCGGTCCTGACCGATCCGGCCGAGTGTGGGCCGGTGACGCTCGCCTTCTGTCAGGACGTGCAGACGGAGGCTTATGACTATCCGGCGAGCTTCTTCGACGAACGCGTGCATCGCCTGCGCCGCGTCGCACCCGATTCCCATGAGATCGAAGAAGCAGCGGCGATCCTGAAACAGGCGAAGAAGCCTTTCGTGATCTGCGGCGGCGGCGTCCTTTATTCCGACGCCGAGCGTGAGCTGATCGACTTCTGCGCCAGGCATGGAATTCCGGTCGGCGAGACGCAGGCGGGCAAGTCGGCGACGCCAGTCGATCATCCCCTGGCGATGGGCGCGGTCGGCGTCACCGGGACCGGCGCGGCCAACGCGCTCGCTGCGCAAGCGGATGTGGTTCTCGGCGTCGGCACACGGTTCGCCGACTTCACCACTGGCTCCTGGGCCTTGTTCAAGAACCCGGATCGGCGATTGATCAGCGTCAACGTCCAGCCTTTCGATGCGGCCAAGCATCACGCTTTGTCTGTCGTCGGCGACGCCCGGACGGCGCTCGCCGCGCTCGATTCCAAACTCGACGCCTGGAAAGCGCCGCGCGCCTGGAGCGACGAAGCGGCGAAGGCCAAGGCCGAATGGGAGGCGACCGCGGCCCGCTACACCGCGCCGACCAACGCGCCGGCGCCGACCGACGCCGAAGTGCTCGGGGCTCTCATGCGCGCAGGCGAGAAGAGCGACGTCGTCGTCTGCGCCTCCGGCGGACTGCCGGGCGAATTGCACAAGCTGTGGCGAGCGGGCGCTCCGCTCGGCTACCATCTCGAATACGGCTATTCGTGCATGGGCTACGAGATTGCCGGCGGAATCGGCGTCAAGATGGCCCTGCCCGACCGGGAAGTTCTGGTGGTCCTCGGCGACGGCTCGTATCTCATGATGAATTCCGAGATCGCCACGTCCGTGATGTTGGGCCAGAAGCTCATCATCGTTGTCAACGACAATCGCGGCTTTGGCTGCATCAATCGGCTGCAGCAGGCGACCGGCGGCGCTCCGTTCAACAATCTGTTGCGCGATGCGCGGCACGAGGCGCTGCCGGATGTCGACTTCGTCGCTCACGCGCGCGCTCTCGGGGCGGAAGCAGTGAAAGTGAAGTCGATCGCGGAGCTTGAAACGGCGTTCAGACACGCGCGCGAAGCGAAATCGACTCAGGTGATCGTCATCGAAACCGATCCCATGGGATCTACGGACGCCGGCGGCTTCTGGTGGGACGTCGCCGTGCCGGCGGTCTCCGAGCGGAAGGAGGTCGACGCGGCGCGCCGCAGCTACGAGGAGGCGAAGAAGCTGCAGCGGGTTGGAGATTAGCCGTGAGCATTCGCATCGGCGCCAATCCGATCGGCTGGAGCAACGACGACTTGCAGGACATCGGCGGCGACACGCCGCTTGAGACCTGTCTCGCTGAGGCTAAAGAAGCGGGGGTCGTCGGCATGGAGAAAGGACACAAGCTGCCGAGCGATGGCGCGGCGCTCAAGGACAAGCTCGCCGAGTTCGGTCTGACCTTTGTCGGCGGCTGGTACTCGGCCGAATTGCTCAAGCGCTCCGCGCGCGAGGAATTCAAGGCGGCCAAATCCCATATCGCCATGACCAAGGGCGCCGGGACCGACATCGTCATCGTGGCCGAGACGTCGAACGCCATCCATGGCAACCGGTCAAAGCCTTTGTCCGAGCGCCCGCGTCTGCACAAAGGCGACTGGGCCGGATATGGCGCGAAATTGACCGAGTTCGCGCAGCGGTTGGCCGACGAAGGGCTCAAGCTCTGCTATCATCACCATATGGGCACGATCGTCCAGTCGGAACGCGACATCGACGCGCTCATGGCCCACACCAAGCTGCCCGTGCATTTGCTCCTCGACACCGGACACGCGCGCTGGGGCGGCGCCGATCCCGCAGGCCTCGCGCGCGCCTATCGATCGCGCATCGGTCATGTGCACTGCAAGGACGTGCGGGAAGCGAAAATGCGCTCTTCCAACGCAGGCGATTGGAGCTTCCTCGATTCAATCCTAGGCCAAGGCAAGGAGCTCGGCGTCTATACCGTGCCGGGCGACGGCGCGATCGACTATGTCGCGGTGTTCGACGAGCTTAAGGGCTATTCCGGCTGGGTCGTCCTCGAAGCCGAGCAGGACCCGAAGAAAGCCCCCGCCCTGGCTTATGCGAAAAAGGGCGTCGCGCATATCCGCGCCGCGCTGAAGGAAGCGAAGCTGGCGTAAGGACGCGAAGCATCTTTGGGAGCGTATGCGATGGCGCAATCGAAACTGCTCGTTCATCCGTCGCGGGGCGGCGACGGCGTCGGCCATCGCATCACCCCAGCCAGCGCCGGATGGGGTTACGTGGGCTTCGAAACGCGGACGTTGAAGCAGGGTGCGAAATCCAAGCTCGACACAGGCGGCGAAGAGGTCTGCGTCGTCATCCTCTCAGGGCGAGGCGCGCGTCACCGCGGACGGGTTCGATTCCGGAACAATCGGCGAGCGCGCGAGCGTATTCGACGGCCTGCCCTGGTCGGTCTACCTGCCCCCGCACAGCGCGGCGACGATCGAGGCGGCGTCGGATTGCGAGCTGGCTCTCTGCTCGGCCCCGGCGAGTGGCAAGTTCAAAGCGCGCGTGATCAAGCCGACCGACGTTGGCGCGCTCACCCGCGGAACCGGCTCGAACGCGCGCTTCATTCGCAACGTTCTGCCCGAGGACGCCGAGGCCGAGAGCGTGCTCGTCGTCGAAGTGATCACGCCTGGCGGCCACTGGTCCAGCTACCCGCCGCACAAGCACGACCGCGACGCCCTGCCGGACGAATCCTATCTCGAGGAAACCTATTATCACCGCCTGAAGCCCGCCCAGGGCTTCGCCTTCCAGCGCATCTACACCGACGACCGTTCGCTCGACGAGACGCTGACCGTCGGCGATGGCGATGTCGTCTTGGTGCCGCGCGGCTATCATCCCGTCGGCGCGCCGCACGGCTACGATCTCTACTATCTCAACGTCATGGCGGGGCCGAAGCGGGTCTGGCGCTTTCACAACGACCCCGCCCACGAGTGGCTGATGAAGCAGGCCGCCGCTCTGTAGAGGCGACCGATGGTCGCGTCAGCCGCGGTCCAAAGGGCGTCCAGAAGGACGCCCGTCTGACGACGGGCTACGGACCGCGGCTACATGGCGCTGATGGAGGCGTTGAATTGACCGAAGCTCACAATCCCGACGTCGGCAAGCCCCAGCGCGTGCTGGTCGTCGGGCTCGGCACGATGGGCATGAGCCACGCCCGCGCCTATCAGGCGATCGACGGCTTCGAACTCGTGGGCCTCTGCACCCGCAACGCCGCCGCGCGCGCCGATCTCGACCAGGCGTTCCCCGGCCTGCCCCGCTTTGACGGACTGGCGCAAGCGCTTCAAGCGCTCAAACCCGACGCGGTCTCGATCAACACATATACCGAACATCATGCGCCGATGGCGCTCGAAGCGCTCGCCGCCGGGGCGCACGTCTTCTGCGAGAAGCCGCTCGCGGAATCGCTCGAGGCGGCGGAAAAAGTCGTCGCCGCGGCGCGCGGGGCGAACAAGGCGCTGCTGGTCGGCTACATCTTGCGCGTCCATCCTTCGTGGATGCGCTTTATCGAGATCGGCCGCACGCTCGGCAAGCCGCTCGTCATGCGCATGAACCTCAATCAGCAATCGTCAGGCTCGTTCTGGCAGGTGCACAAGAACCTCATGCGCTCGACCTCGCCGATCGTCGACTGCGGCGTGCATTATGTCGACATCATGTGCCAGGTGACGCGGGCGAAGCCGGTCGCCGTGCATGCGGTCGGCGCGCGGCTCACCGACGAGATCGCGCCGACGATGGTCAACTACGGCCATCTGCATCTTGCCTTCGATGACGGCTCGGTCGGCTGGTACGAGTGCGGCTGGGGTCCGATGATCAGCGAGACCGCCTTCTTCGTGAAGGACATGATCGGGCCCAAGGGCTGCGTCTCGATCGTCGCCAAGGAGCAGAGCGGACGCGGCGGTCAAATCCTCCGACCATGACAACCACATCCGGACCAATGCGCTGCGCATCCATCACGCCGGTCTCAAAGCCGATGGCTCCTTCGCGCATCCCGATGCGATCGAATCGACCAAGGACGAACCCGGCCACCAGGACTTGTGCGAGCGCGAGCAGCGCCTGTTCCTCAAGGCGATCCGCGGCGAGGTCGACCTCAGCGAGCATCTCGAAGACGCGATCAACTCGCTGCGCATCGTCTTCGCCGCCGACGAAAGCATGCGGACTGGCGAGGTGGTTAGGCTTTAGAACATGATTCGATTTGGTCGGACCCACCATTGTCATTGCGAGCGAAGCGAAGCAATCCAAGGGAAGGTACGCGGCCCACGACTCTGGCTCGCCACGTCGCCGCAGCCCGACGTCAGCGCCCCTCGATGCCTCGATTGCTTCGTCGCTGCGCTCCTCGCAATGACGGCGCGAACGTCCAGCGAAACTAACCCTATGCCGCGCTCTTGCCGGCGCGGCCTTCGACTTCCGCGATGAAGGCGGCGACGGATCGTCCGATGGTTTCGGGATGATCCTCCTGCAGGAAATGAATGCCGTCCCCAAGCTTGACGAGACGGCAATCCTTGAGCTTGCGGGCAAATTCCTCCGCAAGCGCCGGCGGGACGAGCGCGCCGGGGTCAGCCGAGAACAGAAGCTTCGGATAGGTCGAGGCCGCCAGCGCCGCGTGGGCGCGCTCCATCATCGCGGTGACATCCGGGGGCTCTCCGGCGATCGGGATCTCATTCGGGAAGCGCCACGTCGGGCGGCGCGACTCGGGCGTCGGGAACGGCGCGCGATAGACCGCCATCTCTTCGTCCGTGAGCTTGCGCCGCATCCCGCCCGGCAACACCCGTTCGACGAAGAAATTGTCTTCCAGAATCAGTTTCTCCCCTTCGCCGGGCGTCCGAAACTTGCGGAAGATCTCTCGCCCCTGCGAGCCCCTTGCAAAGGCCTCCCAGGTCGGAAACGGCCGGATGAACTCCATGAACGCGAGGCCGCGCACGAAATCCGGGCGACGCTCGGCCAGGCGAAAGGCAAGCGCCGTTCCCCAATCCTGAACGACGAGGTACGCAGAGCCGATCCCCGCCTTGGCGATGAAGGCGTCGAGGTAGCGCACATGATCCTCGAAGCGATAGGCGATGTCCGGCTTGCCCGATTGGCCGAAGCCGATGAGGTCCGGGGCGACGCAATGGGCGACCGGCGCGACGAGCGGGATAATTTTGCGCCAGATGAAGGACGAGGTCGGGTTGCCGTGCAGAAAGAGCGCGACCGGCGCGTCGCGCGAGCCGGCCTCCCGATAGGCCATCTCGGAATCGAGGACGGCAAGCTTGGGCAGGCTGATGTCGTTCATGGGCGTGGCTCCTTGAGCACGGTTGCGAAAACGATGCGTTTGAAGCGTTCGAGTGGTTCAGCGTTGCGCTCGACTTTCATGCGCAGGATGGCGCCCTCCCACGAGGAGAGCAGGAACTCCGCCAGATCTTCGGGCGCGAAGGTCGCGGCGATCTCGCCCGCCCCCTGCCCTTCCGCGATGCAAGCGGCGAAAGGCGCGCGCCATTCGGCGAAAATCTCGGCGAGCCGCGTCCGCAACATCTCGCTTTGCGGCGCAGCCTCGAGACTGAAATCGCCGATGAGGCAGCCACGGCGGAACTCGGCGCCGGCAAGGCGGTCGGTGATGATGTCGAGATAAAGCCTGACCCGCTCGCGGGGCGAGCGGGTCGCGTCCCCAAGCGTCTCCGCAACGAGGCGCTTCAGATCCTCGAAATAAAGGTCGAGCACCTCGCGCGCGAACTCTTCCTTCGAGCGGAAGTGGTTGGTGAACGAGCCCTGCGGCGCCGGCGCTTCGGCGACGATGTCGCGCACCCCTGCCCCGACATAACCTTTGCGGAACATGACCTGGAGGCCAGCTTCGAGGATGCGGTCGCGGTTTGAGGGTTTCGGCATGAGCATATAATACGTACGTACGTATTGATTGTCAACACCTTTCTGGGCGCCTTGGCCCATCCGGAAGCGACTCGCTAATCATGCCGCAAGGCTTTGATATGCCTCGATTCGGACTCGTAAACGGCAGTCCAGAAGCGGACGCGTCGCCCGCCGCGCGCAAGCGCATTCACAGGATCCCGCTCGGGCGAACCTCGACCTACCTGAAGCGCCGCGGCCGCGGCTCATCGCGCTTGCCGGCCGCGCCGTTTGCGCGTCATATCGCGCTGCCAATTCGAGGGAGGAACACGTGGATCTCGGCCAAACCGACAAAGTCCGTCCGCTCATCGCCGCCGTCCGGGCGATGGTGCGCGACGAGATCATGCCGCGCGAGGAGGAATACGAGGCGGAGGTCGGGCGCGAAGGCGACCGCTTCAAGCCGACCAAGCGCATGATCGAGATCCGCGAGTCCCTCAAGGCGAAGGCGCGCGCCAAGGGCCTGTGGAACTTTTGGCTCACCGGCTCCGACAAGGGCTATGGCCTCACCACCGTCGAATACGCCTATCTCGCCGAGGAGATGGGCTGGTCGCCCCTCGCCTCCGAAGTGTTCAATTGCTCCGCCCCCGACACCGGCAACATGGAGGTGATCGAGCGCTTCGGCTCGCCCGAACAGAAGGCGCGCTGGCTTCCAGATCTTCTTGAGGGCCGCGCGCGTTCCGCCTATCTCATGACCGAGCCCGGCGTCGCCTCGTCGGATGCGACCAACATCGCCATGGACGCGCGCCTCGAAGGCGACGAATGGGTGCTGAACGGCGAGAAATGGTGGTCGTCGGGGGCCGGCGATCCGCGCTGCTCGCTCTATATCACCATGACGCTGACCGACCCCGACGCCGCGCCGCATTCGCGTCATTCGATGCTGTTCGTTCCAGCCGCGACGAAGGGCATCGAGATCTTGAGGGCGATGAAAGTCTATGGCGATGATGACGCGCCGCATGGGCATATGCACATCCGCTTTCGCGACGTCAGGGTTCCCAAAGACGCCATGATCCTCGGCCGCGGGCGTGGCTTCGAGATCGCGCAGGGGCGGCTCGGACCGGGGCGCATCCATCATTGCATGCGCGCGATCGGCCAGGCCGAGCGGGCGCTCGAGGCGATGTGCCGGCGCTCCGCGACGCGCACAGCCTTCGGCCAGAAGCTCTCGCGGCTCGGCGCCAATCCCGATATCATCGCCGAAGCGCGCATGAGCATCGAAATGGCCCGGCTGCTGTGCCTGAAAGCCGCCTGGGCGATGGACACGCAAGGTGTGCGCGCGGCTGCGCCGCTGATTTCGCAGATCAAGGTGATCGCGCCGCGGATCGCGCTCGAAGTGATCGATCAGGCGGTGCAGATGCACGGCGGGGCCGGCGTCAGCCAGGATTTCCCGCTCGCCCGCATGTGGACCCATGTGCGCACGTTGCGCCTCGCCGACGGGCCGGACGCTGTGCACCGGCGGGTGATCGCGAAGGCCGAGATGAAGCGATACTCGAATGAGGCGAGCGCGCAGTGACGAGCGCTTTCCCCGAGGATACGAGCGCGCTCGACGCATGGGCCAAAGCCCATGTCGAGGGCTGGCGGGGCCCGAGCGCGGCCAGGAAGTTCCCGACCGGACAGTCGAACCCGACCTATCTGATCGAGGCGGCAAGCGGCCGCTACGTGCTGCGCCGCAAGCCGCCGGGCAAGCTCTTGAAAAGCGCACATCTGATCGAGCGCGAGTTTCGGGTGTTGAAGGCGCTGGACCGGATGGAATATCCCGCACCGCGCCCGCTTGCATTCTGCGAAGACGAGAGCGTGATCGGCACGGCCTTCTATCTCATGACGTTCGTTGAGGGCCGCGTGCTCTGGAACCCGGCGCTTGCCGGAACTCGAGCGCGAGCAGCGGGGTCCGATCTATGACGCCATGAACGAGGGCCTCGCCCGGCTGCACTCGATCGACGTCGCGGCGGCGGGTCTCGCGGACTACGGCAAGCCGGGCAGCTATTTCGCCCGTCAATACCAGCGGTGGACCGACCAGTACCGCGCCAGCGAAACGGCGCGGATCGAGGACATGGAGCGCCTCATCGCCTGGCTGGCCGACAATGCGCCGGCGGATGACGGGCGCGTTGCGCTCGTGCATGGCGACTGGCGCATCGACAACATGATCTTCGACTTGAACTCGCCGCGCCTGCTCGCGGTGCTCGACTGGGAGCTGTCGACGCTCGGCCACCCGTTCGCTGATCTTGCCTACCAGTGCATGCAGTGGCGGCTGCCGGCCGGCAAACATCGCGGATTGGGCGGGGTCGACCGCGCCGCGAACGGCATCCCGACCGAAGCCGAATATGTTGCCGCTTACTGCAAGCGGATGGGGCTCGAAGTCATTCCAAACTGGACTTTCCTCATCGCCTTCAGCTTCTTCCGCAGCATCGCCATCCACCAGGGCGTGTATAAACGGGCGCTGGACGGCAACGCCTCGAATCCTGACCTTGCCCGGCAAGTGGGCGAGTTCGTTCCGCTGGTGGCGCGTATCGCCTGGGAGGGAGTTGAAGCGGGTGGTTAGCCTTGCTTTCATCCTCGCCGGTTGCCGCGAGCGCCGCCTTGCCGTCGATGGCCGCTCATGCTAAGCGGCCCGCCGACCCCACGGCGCGTGTTTTTAAGGCGTCGCCGCCGGCCCCGGAGAGGTGGCAGAGTGGTCGATCGCACCGCACTCGAAATGCGGAGTACGCGCAAGTGTACCGGGGGTTCGAATCCCTCCCTCTCCGCCACCGACTACGTCATTGATTATAATTTATATTTTTGCGGTGACCACGTCCGCCAGACGTCGCCTTCATACCTGCAGCACGGGTCGGACGTCGCTCGCCCCGCGGCGCGGGATCGGAACGGGGACAGCCCGCATCAGCGACATCGTGTAGTCATCGGTCGGGTTCTCAAACACCTGCCGCCGGCTTCCGTATTCCACGAACTCGCCGCCCCGCATGACCGCGACGTCATGGCTCATGCGTTCGATCACCGCCATATCATGCGAGATGAAGAGATAGGCAAGGCCCATCTCCTCCTGCAGTTCGAGAAACAGGTCCAGCACTTGGCCCCGCACCGAAACGTCGAGCGCCGACACGCTCTCGTCCGCTACGATGACGCGCGGTTCGAGCGCCAGCGCTCGCGCGATGCAGATGCGCTGACGCTGTCCGCCGGAGAACTCATGCGGGTAGCGGCTCGCATGGTCGGGCGAGAGATGGACGCGTTTCAGCAGCATCGCCACCCGCTCGCGCCGTCCGGCGGCTGATCCGAAGCTATGGATCGTCAACGGCTCGGCGATAGCGGCGCCGACCGACATGCGAGGATCGAGCGACGCGTACGGATCCTGAAAGATCATCTGGGCTTTGCGGCGCACGGGCCTCATTTCCGCGGAAGACAGGCCCGCGATCGACACGCCATCGATGACGACCTCGCCGGCGAAGGGAATGAGACCGAGCACAGCCTTTCCGATTGTCGACTTGCCTGAGCCGCTCTCGCCAACAAGGCCGAGCGTGCGTCCCGGATGCAGCTCGAAGCTTACGCCTTTGACTGTCGGCGCCAAAGGCTCCCTTCGGCCGAGCCGGCGGCTTCTCCGGCCATAGGTGACGCTGAGATCGTGAACGAAGAGCACCGGCTCGCGTGAGGGCGCGGCGGGCGGCGCGGACGTCACGCGCGGCGGGCCGTCTGTTCCGGCGAAGGCGCCAAGGCGAGGCACCGCGTCGAGGAGCTTGCGCGTATAGGCCTCACGCGGCCGCTCGAAAATGTCCAGGGCCGAGCCCTGCTCCACCACGCGTCCCGACCTCATCACCGCCACGCGATCGGCCATCTCAGCCACCACCCCCATATCATGGGTGATCAGCAGGATGGCCGCGCCGAAATCGGCCCGCAGTTCGCGCATGAGCTTCAGGATCTGAGCCTGGACGGTGACGTCGAGGGCGGTGGTCGGCTCGTCGGCGATGAGCACCTTGGGCCGACAGGACAACGCCATGGCGATCATTACGCGCTGTCTCATGCCTCCCGACAGCTCATGCGGGTACTGGCCCATGCGCCGCTTGGGCTCGCTGATGTGCACGGCGTCGAGCATGGCGAGGGCGCCGGACTCCGCCCGTCTCGGGTCCAAGCTGTCATGCGTGCGGATAGCCTCCGTGAGCTGCGCGCCAACCGTCATGACTGGATTGAGCGAGGTCATCGGCTCCTGGAAGATCATCGCAATCTCCCCGCCGCGCACGCGCCGCATTGCCCGTTCGCTTAAAGTCGTCAGCTCGCGCTCAGCAAGGCGAATCGATCCAGAGCGCGGCTTCAGCGACAGAGAGAGGAGGCGCATGATCGAAAGCGCCGTCAGTGATTTGCCCGATCCCGATTCCCCGGCGAGGCACAGAGTCTCGCCGGATTGAATCGTGAAGCTCACATCCTCGAGCACCGGGCGCAAACCTTCGGGCGTGCGCGCGTCGACGGAGAGATTGCGGACAGCGAGAATCGGCTCCACCATTTAGGTGAAGACGATCCGTGGGAAGTAGAAGGAGACGATCCAGTTCGGCTGATCGACGATCTCACTGATGCGCAAATCTCCGCAGACGGAGAGGAGCAGATAGGCGTCGATAGGATTGAGACTATGTTCGACGGCCAGCAGGTCGATCATGCGCGAGACTGCTTCCCTTACAGCCGTCATGAGATCCGGACCGACGCCGGTCGTCGCCTCGTAGCCTGCGCCGTCGACATGGCGGGTGACGGGGCCCGGCGTCGAAAAGCGCGGACTCTTCAGATTCGCGCCTTTGACCAGGTCGAGCGTCAGTTCAACGTCCATCTGGCTTTCGATGGCGGTGCCGCATACTTCGCCGTCGCCTTGCGCCGCGTGCGTATCCCCGATCGAGAAGAGACCGCCTTCGACCTCCACCGGAAGATAGAGGGTTGTTCCCTCGGCAAGGTCGCGAATGTCCAGATTGCCGCCGACCGCGCGTGGCGGCACGATAGAATGCTGACCGGGCTCCGCCGGCGCGAGGCCGACTTCGCCTGCGAACGCCCTTAGCGGCACCCGACCCTTCGGACCGTAGAGCGCGGGCGCCATCGTTGATGGATCGTAGGTCCAAAGGTGGAGCGCGGGATCGGGAAACTGATCCGCCAAAAGGCCGAAACCCGGAATATTGGCGGTCCACCCGAAACCAGAGGGGATGAACTTTCGGAAGGTGATCTTGAGCGCGTCTCCGGGTTGCGCTCCCTCGACGTAGACGGGCCCGCTCACCGGATTGACGCGGCTGAAGTCGAGGCTCGCGACATCTGCGGAGGTCGAGCCGCGTTTGAAATGCCCATTGCCGGCGTCCAGGCACTCGAAGTGGATCGTCTCGCCCGGCTTGCACTTGAGCGCCGGCGCGAAGTCGCGGCTCCAGGCGAAATTATGGTGCTTGCGGTGGATCGTGTGGTTGCAGGCGGCGCTCATCGAGTGTCCTTCGGTCCTGTCACAAGGAGCCCCGCTGGGGCCGCCGGCGGGGGTCGAGCGCAGCGTTGGTCGCGAACGTCGCTGCGCCAAGAGCGGTGGCCTCGCCTGCCGGCGTGGGATCGCCCCCGCCGAGGACGAGGCCGCTCGGGATCACTTCTTGATGTAGATGGCCTCGTAGTCGATGACCCGGGTCGGATCGATGTAGACAGCGTCCGATCCGCCCATTCGCTTCGACTTGGCGACGACGCGCCGTTCGTTGAACACCGGCGCCCACGGCGCTTGCTCGGACTGGATATCGGTAAAGATCTGCGACCAGACCTTGAAGCGCTCATCCTTCTGCTCTGGCTTCGACATAGCGTCGGCCTTTGTCGCGCGATCCTCGAAGCTCTTGTCGCAGAACCACGACCAATTCCATCCACCGGCGACCGCGCCGCCGCAGCCGAGAATGGGACCATAGAAGTCGGACGGGTCGGGGAAGTCGGCGATCCAGCCCATTCCGCCCGACCACGTGAGGGCAGCCTGATCCTTGTTGCCGCCCGCGGCGATGACCTCCGGCTGGGCGAGCGCCTTGATCTCCGCCTTGATCCCGATGGCTGCAAGGTCCTGCTGAATCGCTTGCGCAATGCGCGGATTTGGATCCGTGTTCATCGCGTAGAGCGTCGTTGTGAAGCCATCCTTGAGGCCGGCCTCCTCCATGAGCTTCTTCGCGCCCTCGACATCATAAGGATAACCCTTGTAGGCTTTGTCGTAGCCCGGCATCAGCGGCGGCAGGACCTGGCTCGCCGGCGTCGCGCGGCCGTTGACGATGCGCACGATACGATCCTTGTTGATCGCCATGTTGATGGCCTTGCGGACGCGCACGTCGTCCAACGGCTTCTTGGTCGTGTTGATCGTGATGTAGCTCGTCTCGAACTGGTCGCGGTCGACGATCAAGTCCTTGGCGTCGGGAGAGTTCTTGATCTCCAGATACTTGGCCGGCGGGATGCCGTCCCCGGCGATGTCGACTTCACCTTTCTGGAGCCTCAAGATCGCCACGAGCGGCTCCTGCCCGATCTCGACCTTGAAGCCGTCGAGATTCGGACGCGGGCGGAAATAATCGGTGTTGCGGGAAAAAACTAGACGCTGGCCAGGAACCCATTCGTCCAGCTTGTAGGCGCCCGAGCCAACCGGCTTCTTGCCAAAGTCGGCGCCCTCCGCAGTGACGACTTCCTTCGGCACCACGGAGGCGAAATTGAGCGCGAGCACGTTGAGGAAGGTCGCGTCGGGCTGGGTCAGCGTAAACTTGATCGTGGAATCGTCGGGCGTTTCGATGCCGGAGATCGTCATCGCTGATCCATCCGCCATCTTGTCCTGGCCGGCGATCGAATGGAAGAAGCCGCCGCCAGGGCCTTGCGTCTTGGGATTCACGGCGCGCTCGATCGAATATTTGATGTCCGCCGCCGTGACTTTCCGGCCATTGGTGAACTTGGCCTTGGGGTTGAGCTTGAATGTGTAGATGAGCCCGTCGGGCGATATGGTCCAGCTGTCGGCGAGTGAGGGAACGATCTCGGTCGTGCCGAACTTGTAGTCGACGAGGCGCGAGAACAGGCTGTTGATCATCGACCAATTCTGCCAGTCGTAACCGATGGCCGGGTCGAGAGTCGCCATATCGTCCTTGTAGGTGACGACGATCGTGCCGCCCTGAGTGGGAGCATCATCGGCGCGGGCGAAGGTCATGAGACCCGTGCCAAGGACGAGCGCCATCGCGGCGCTCTTCAGCAGTTTTGTGTTCATCAAGTCTCCCTCCTGTTCTGAACTCAACGGACGCGAATTCTCGGATCAAGCAGCGGCGCTACGAGATCGGCGAGCAGATTGCCGAGCACGATCGCAAGCGAGGAGACGAGCGTCACGCCCATGATGATCGGCACGTCCACCTCCTGGATCGCCTGCCAGGCGAGTTGTCCGATGCCGGGCCAGCCATAGACGGCCTCGACCACGACGACGCCGCCCATGAACTGGCCGATGTCAATCCCGATCATCGCGACGATCGGCAGAAGCGCGTTCGGCAGGGCGTGCCTGAGGACGACGCGTGGGCGGCTCAGGCCCTTGGCGCGGGCGGTGCGCACGTAGTCCTGATTGAGGACGTCGATCATCGCCGAACGGACCATCCGCGCGTACCATCCGGCGCCCAATAGCCCGAGCGTCAGCGCGGGCAGGACGACATGGGCCGGCGTGCCGAAGCCGCTCATCGGGAACCAGCCGAGGCGGGCGGCGAAGACATAGAGCAGGAGCAGCGCGACCACGAACTGCGGCGAGGACACGCCGACGAAGGCGAACGTCATCACCATCCGGTCGACAACGCCATTGCGGCGCAACGCAGCGATGACGCCGAGCGCGAGGCCGAGCGCGACTTCGACGAAAATGCCGCAGGCCATCAAAATTAGAGTCGCCGGAATGCGCGCCATGACCAGCGCCGCGACTTCGCTGCGCTGGATATAGGAGCGTCCTAAGTCCCCTCGCGCGAGCCCTGAGAGATAGCGCCAGAACTGCAAAGGCAGAGGCAGGTCGAGGCCAAGCTGATGGCGAACATTGGCGATCATCTGGGCGTTCGCGCTGCGGCCAGCGACCAGAGCGGCCGGATCGGCGGGAAGGTAGTGCAGAAGCAGGAACGTGATGATCGCAACGCCGAGCAGCACGGCGACCGCCTGCATGAGCCGCCAGATGAGCAGCGCCGCCATCAGCCGCGACCCCGCTGCGTCGGATCGAGCAGGTCGCGCAAGGCGTCGCCGACAAGATTGAAGGAAAGCGCGGTCGCGAGAATGATTGCGCCGGGGATGAACACCAGCCACGGCGCGGCCTGGAAGTAGCTTTGGCTCTCGTAGATGATGTTGCCCCAGGAGGGCTGTGGCGGTTGCACGCCGACGCCGAGGAAGGACAGCGTCGCCTCCAGGAGCACCGTCGTCGCGACGCCGAGCGTTCCCCACACGATCGCGCTCGGCAAAAGATGCGGAGCGATGTGGCGAAAAAGGATGCGCATATGACCGGCGCCAAGCGAGCGCTCGGCCAGGATGAAGTCGCGCTCCACGAGTTCCGCGAGTCTCGGTATAGATGATGCGCGCCACCTGCACCCAGTTGACGAGGGCGATCACCAGCGCGACGATCCAAAGGCTCGGCCTCAGCAGCGCCGCCAGAACGATCGCGAGCAAAAGCGCCGGGAACGCCATCATGAGGTCAGTGAAGCGCATGAGCGCGTTCCCGACAAAGCCGGAGACATAGCCCGCGACGACGCCGACGATCATCCCGATCATCACCGCGACGCCGTTCGCGACGAGTCCGATGACAAGCGACGTGCGCGCGCCATACAGGAGCCGCGACAGGAGATCGCGTCCGAGCGTGTCCGTGCCAAGCCAGTATTTGCCACCCGGCGGCAATGGCGCGCCTTCTAACGACAGGCCGTCGAACGGTTGGGCGTCGGGCGAGAAAGGCGCTAGCCAGGGCGCCGCGATGGCGGCAAGGACGACCGCCGCGATCAAGAGAGCCGCAAGACAAGTCGCGGGCTGGCGCGCGATTTCGGAGAGCGCACGCTTCATCCCGCTTGCCTCCGCGGGCTCGCGAGTAGGGAAGCCGCAGCCTGCTCAAGGGTCAATCGCGTCTGCATTGCCTCGTGGCGCAGCCAGCCATAGGCCTCGTTCTCGTCGCAACCCTCCGCGACCATCAAGGTCCGCACGGCGGCGTGCACAAGCGGCCGCAGCCGCACCCGCTCTTCCAGCCTCCTGATGCGCTCGTTGACTTGTTGAGCCTCCGCATGTCGGCGCGTCGCCATCACCAACGCTGGATAGACAGCGGAGGCCGTGACGGGTTTGGCGATCAGCGCATCGGCGCCTTGATCGAGCGCCCAAGCGATGCGGCCAGGCGCCTCGGAGGCAAGCAATGCAACGAGAGGAACCCGCTTTTCGGCGGGCGTCCACGGCAGGAGCCCATCCCATCCCTCGTCGGCGTCAACAAGAACGATGTCCAAATCCTCGACAGCGGTCAACGGCCGCCAGCGCGCTTCGGCGCGAAGTCCAAGCAGCACGCATTGGCGAACGAGACGATCGGTCGTGTCGCCGTGGCGATGGAGGATCACGACTCTCTTGCCGAGGAAGCTGAGGGTCGCCTTCATGACACGATCCTGAACTGCCGTTGCGCGGTTGGGGTCTGAGCGATCGTCCGCCGGCGGATCAGGTAGGGGTCCGCAGCGACGGTCGGCTGCGACTGAAGGATGACGAAGTCGGCGCCCGTTATCCGCCCGAGCAGAAACGGCAGATTGGCGTGGTTGGTGGCCGGGTCGATCCGCAACGGCCCGAGGGGACTGGCCATCTCCAGTCCCCCGAGCGCGGTTCGCACTTGGACGGGATCGTCGGTTCCGCAACGGGTCACGGCCTCCCCGCAGAGGCGAACCGTCGCATAACTGGTTGCGAAGTAGCTCGAGACGCGGAGTTTTGGGCCGAAGCGCGCGACGACCTGCGCTTTGAGCGCGCGGTTCGCCCGCGTGTCCAGGCTGTCGAAATAAGACGCGGCCGCCAGTTGGCCGTCTGCGGCGCCCAAGCCAATCTCAGGCAATTCGCACTCGGTAAGATCGCAGCTCACGACGGGACAACGCTCTGGGCGGAAGGCTGGATCGCGCCGGCCAAGCTCTCGCATGGCGCGTAGGAAGGCGTGGTTCGAGGGGCCAAGCATGTTGCTCAGAATAAAGTCTGGCCGGCGGGCGGCGACCTCGGCCACGATGCGATCGACGTCGGTATCGCCGATGGGCAGGCACCGCTCGCCTACGATTTCACCACCCGCCTCCATGACGATCTCGCGGGCAAGGCGGTTCATCTCCCAGCCCCAGATATAGTTCGCTCCGGCAAGATAGACGCGCCGCCCATACGTCGGCAGCATGTGCTCGAAGAGCGGCAGGAGGTGCTGGTTCGGGCAGGCGCCGGTGTAGATCACATTCGGATTGGCCTCGAAGCCTTCATAAGGGCAAACGTACCAAAGCAGCGCGTCATGCTTCTCGATAACGGGAATGACATCCTTGCGGGCTTGCGACGTCACCGTGCCGATCACATGCCGGCATCTGTCCTCCAGCAGCATTTTGCGAGCGAGTTCGATGTAACGCTCGCTCGAACCGCCCGGATCGCCGAACACCGGTTCGATCGCGATTGAGCACGCGCCTCGCAACTCCTCGATCGCGATCATTGCGCCGTCACGGCAGTCTCGTCCGAGCACTCCGTAGTCGCCTGAGGTCGAGAAGAGGATGCCGAGACGCAAAACTGTCATGCCGCCTCAACGAAAACGCCCCACGAGCAGCCCCATGAGGAACTGCGCCGCGGGGCGCAAATGCCCAAAGCCCTCTCGGGCGAAAATTGCTCGTCGATCCGATATCCTGATCGACAGTCAGGGAGCATTGCAGCTTCAACAGGAGAGTCAAGGCGTGCGGCGCCCAATCTGCGCGCTTTGGACGCAACTCTTCGCGGCATACTGCCGCCATGCTCGCCTATGTCTTCATCGTCGAGCAACTCTTTCCCATTCGATCTGGAGAACCGCGTAGCTTACGATTGCGGTCGCCGACCTAGAACGGAAGTCAGCCGAGCCCGGACTTCCGGTTCGTATCATTGCCGCGCGCGAGGACATGGAAGTCTGGGGCGGCTCGCCCTAAAGTGTCCATGGGCCCCAGAGGCGCCGACAGGAGATTGCGCTGAGTTCCGGAGCATTGCGTGCGGTGAACAGCGCTCTCGAAAGGACGCGCGAGACCCGGCCGACCTTACGCAAATCGGAGGCCAAAGTCGCCGACCTCGTGCTGGAGGACCCGGCCCGCATCCTCGATTCGAGCCTGGCGGGAGTTGCCGAGCTGGCGGGGGTGAGCCAGCCGACCGTCATCCGCTTTTGTGTCGCGGTTGGCTATTCAGGCTTTCAAGAGTTCAAGCTGCGCCTCGCCCAAAACCTGGCGCTTGGCCGGTCCGCGACCCATTCCGTGATTTCCGACCGCGATGGGCTCAGCGCGGTGACAGACAAGATCTTCGAATATACCCTGACGAGCCTCGACTGGGCGCGGCGGCATCTTGACCGCGCGGCGCTGGAACGGGCGGTCGACATTCTCGCGAGCGCGCGCTCGATCGCTTTTTTCGGCTACGGCGCCTCCGCCATCGTGGCGATGGACGCCCAGCAGAAGTTTCCGCTCTTCGACGTTCCGAGCCGCGCGGAGGTCGACGCCCACCAGCAGATTATGGCGGCCTCGATGATGCGCCCAGGCGACGTGCTGGTCGCCATCTCCAACACCGGGCAGACGCGGCAGATCCTCGAGGCGGCGGAGATTGGCAAACGCGCCGGGGCGACCTTGATCGGCGTCGTGGGCGCCGAAGGGCCGCTCAGCGCGCTCTGTGACGTGACCCTGCTCGTCGAGACGCTCGACAACACGAACGTCTATACGCCCACGACGTCGCGCATCGCCGCGCTGGTGCTCATTGACATCCTCTCGACCGCCGTCGCGCTAAGGCGGGAGCCGGACCATCTCTTAAGGCTCAGCCGCATGAAGCAGCGGCTCAACGCCTTCCGCTCCGGCGAAAAGGACCCATCCGGTTGAACGGGCTTTCGTGAACGCGCTTGCGCCAACGCGCCTGCCTCGACCGGGCCTGCTAACGGGCTATCGTCACGGCAGGCGAGCAGCGCGCGGGTGATCAGCGATGTCGTCGCGGGGCGGGACCGCGTTTCAGACGGCGCCGGCAGGGACCGTACCCGGCTTGGTCACCGAGCTGACGACGACCATCGTGACGATATTCGCGGCAAGCGCAATAATGCCGACGTTGAGGTCGCGGATCGCCTGCGGCAGGGCCGGGAACAGCGAGCCGATGGTTGCGTGCGTGAAGCTGAGGACCGCAGCGACGACCGCGCCGACCAGAATTCCGGCGAAGGCGCCGGCCGGCGTCGCCGGATTGCGAGGCATCAGGCTCACGACGACGGCCGGAAAGAGCTGAGTGACGAAGCTGTACCCCACCAAAAGCATCGTCACGATCGTCGCGTTGCCGGTCAAGGTGAAATAGACGGCGACCAGCATCACGACGGGCACGAGCCACTTGGCGAGAGCCACGGTTTGGGCGTCGGTCGCCTCCGGGCGCAAGGCGCCGATCAGGTTCTTGGAAAGCAGCATCGCCGCGGTCATCGCGATCAGCGAGCCGGGAACCAGCGCGGTGAAGACGCCCGCGGCGCCGATCAGGCCGACCACAGCCGGCGAGAACTCCCGCGTCGCCAGCTTGAACAGCGCGAGATTGGTGTCCGCCCCCTTCAGTCCGGGCACTTGCAGCACAGCGGCAAAGCCCACGAAGAATACGAACAGCAGGATGAGCTGGTAAATCGGCAAGGCGATCGCATTGCGCCGGAAGACGCGCGCGTCCTTCGCCGAGTAGGCGGCGGCGAAGGATTGCGGCCACATGAAAAAGCCGACCGCAGTCAAGAGCACGGTGGAGATGAACCAGGCGACGCTCTGCCCGCTTGCCGGGAAGACAAGGAAGCCGGGCTTGGCGGCGGCGATCTGCTCGAACATCGGTCGGACGCCGCCGTAGAGATGCAGCGGGAGGTAGATGCCGAGGAAGAGCACCACGCCAAGGATCAGGATATCCTTGACCACCGCGGTATAGGCCGAGCCGCGGATCCCGGACGTCATGACATAAACCGTGACGATCGCGGCGCCGATCCAGATCGCCACGTCCTTGGGGACGGCGCCGTAACCGGCCGCTGTGACGATGATGCCGAGGCCGGTGAGTTGCAGCACGAGATAGGGGATTAGCGCCACCAGATCGACAATCGACACGAGCACGCCCAGCGACGGGCTCGCATATTTGCGGACGAAGAAATCCGGCTGCGAGTGAAGGCCGTGCTGCCTGCCGTAGCTCCAGACCAGGGGCAGCAGAAAATAGGCGATCACGTAGGCGAGCGAGCCGTAGGCGAGTATGTAATAGACCGGAGCCCCGAGCCCGTAGGAAAAGCCGGACGCGCCCAGAAAGGTGAAGGTGGTGTAGATTTCGCCGGCCAGCAGCAGGAAGACGAGGACCCAGCCGAAGCCGCGCGCGCCCACCGCCCATTGCTCGAGGTCCATCTCCCGCCCGCCGCGAGCGACGAGACCCAGAGCAAGGGCCGCCAGCGCGGCGAACGCGATCAGGGCCAGAGCCGCGGTCATGGCGCGTCCTCGCGGTTCGCCGGATCGATCAGATAGACAATTGCCATGATGATCGCCGTCAGCACGACCCAGACCGAGATCCATCCGAGGGGGAAAGGCATGCCCAGGATGAATGGATCAACCTCGTTATGGACCGCCGGACCGGCAAGCATGCCGATGAACGGAATGACCGCCAGCCAGTGAATGAGTTTCACGAGAATTCTCCGGTATGCTGGCTCGCCATCGAGCTCAGGGAGCATACCGGGCGCAGCCGCGCAAGCTGCCTCACAGGAATTGAATGACACGTTTGCAACGGCGTCACGGCGAACGCCCGACGGAACGCCTGCGATGAAGGACCGCTGCCTGGCGTTTATGACCCGCGGTTCTGGCGCCATCTCCGCCGCGAACCCGCGACGTTAGGCCCATGCGTCACCCGTTGCGGGCGACCTGGGCGATCTCCGACAGAGCCTCGAATTCCGGGCCGCGGACAGGAATGGGGATGTGGAAGACTTCGGCGATCACCTGCAGCCAGCCATGCAGGAAATAGGTCCAGCCGTCCTCCACCTGCAGCGCGCGGCGCGGCGCCTGCGCGCGGGCCTGGCTCAAGAAAACCAGATTGCCGCGATAATTGAGGTCCCATGCGATTCCGCGCTCTGGAAATAGAGCCGCATCGGTCAGGGGCGAACCGGGCGCGTCCTTGCCGAGGCCGGTGGCGTTGATGATCAGCGAGCCGGGGCGGAGAGAAGCGAGCGCAGCGTCGTTGTCGCGCGCGTCCGTCGCGAGCAAATAGTCGACCGGCACGTCGGAGGAGAGTTCGCCATGGACGCGCCGGATCTCGTTCAGGCGCGCCGGATCGCGGTCGGAAACGACGATGTGCGAGGGCCGGTCGGCGCCGCGCGTCTTCTGCATGAGATGCCACGTCATTGCGATGGTCGAGCCGCCAGCGCCGATCGCAAACATCTCGGCGCCCGTGCGCTCGAAATGACGCTCCGGCAGGAAACCGTCGATCGCGAGGCCGGAAGAAATCGGGTCCTTGGCGTGGCAGACGAGCTTGTCCTTCTGCTTCGACAGGCAACTCGTCTCGCCCATGACGAGCGCCTGGCGGTCCACGACGTCGAACTGGTCGCAGCAGGCGCGATAGAGGTCGATCTTGTGCGTCGTGACCAGCGCGCCGAGCGACTTCGGATCGCCTTTCAAGAATGCGACCGCCGCCCGGTAGGAATTCGGGCGGCGCGTGGAGCGGGAAATCGACCCCCCTGATCATTGCACCGTCGAGCCCGAGGCGCTTCGCCCAGGCGGGAAACACCTTCATGATCGAACTCTTCGTCGTCGTCACGCCGAAGAAATAGAGGGTGGGCGCAGTCGCGGGCTCAAGCGCGGTCATCGGCGGCGCGTCACGACGCGGAGGCGAAGACGCGGGCGATGCGCTCGGCCGGGCGGCCGCGGTAGCCGGCATTGTCGATGAGCCGCCAGCCGCCCTTGCCGTCATCCACCACGCGGCTCCGCATGCCGCCGGCCTCCTCGATGATCGCATAGTCCTGGCCGGAATCGGCGGGATAAGCGAAGGTCATCACCAATTCGTCCGCCCCTATGTTGACGGAGCGGTGGATCCAATAGGGCGGGACATAGCAAAGGGCCCGAGGCGCGATCTCCACTGTGCGGATCTCGCCTCCCGGCGATTCGAGCAGCATGACCCCACGTCCGCTTTCGCCATAGTACATTTCCGGCCGATTGGCGTTGGCGTGGATGTGGCCGCGGGTGAGGAAATATTCGCGCCCGACTTTGCCCGGCCGCATCCTCGTGACCCCGATGATCATGTCGCCGGCGTTCGCTGACGGCTTGAAGTCCGTGACTTCGTAGACGGCCTCCGAGCCGCGTTCACGGTTGAGCGACTCAAAGGCGGCCGCGTCCTCATAGAGGCCGTCGAGATCGCCAAGCGTTTTCACATAGCGGTTCGTCGCCCCGGTCAGCTCGCCCCGAGCGACGTCCACGCGGCAGACGCCGGGCTCCATGAGCTTCATAGGCCCCTCTCTCCGATCATACGGCTTCGACATTCGCCATCATTTTGTATTTTCGCTACATCTATGTCAAGGCTAGGTTAGGGATGTAAACATATTTATGCCATATTTATAACTATCTTTAGCCGTTATCATCCCCTTGTGCGGCGCACAATTTTTCAAACGAGCAGCAAACGCAAATTTATCGGTAAATGCCTGCTTGACGAGCGTTGTATCTTGTACTTAGGCTACAAGTCGCGGGCGTTAGGCCCTCAAGAGATGATCGTGGAGGAAACTCGATGAAATCAGCCCTTTCGGCTTTCGCCCTCGCCGCAGCGCTTGCGGCCGGCTCTTACGGCGCCGCCCAGGCCGCAGACTGCAAGGTGGGCGTCGCCATGTACACGCTGAGCGCACCCTATTTCGCCGCCCAGGTCGCCGCCGCCGTCGACGAGGCCAAGAAGGCCGGATGCGAGGTCTCGCAGTCCGACGGCCAGAACGACATGGGGAAGCAGATTTCGGACGTCGAGGACATGGTCGCGAAGGGCGTCAACCTTCTCATCCTCAATCCCCGTGACCCCGAGGGCCTCGTCGCCGCCGCCGACGCCGCCACCAAGGCCGGCGTCAAGGTCGTCGTGATGGATTCGAGCATCAACCCCAAGGCGCATGTGATCACCCAGGTGCGCTCATCCAACGACCAGAACGGCTATCTCGTCGGCCAGTGGCTCGCCAAGAAAATGGAAGGCAAGCCGATCAAGATCATCCTGCTCTCGGGTTCGCAGGGCAACGAGGTCGGACGCGACCGCCGGCTCGGGGTGTTCAAGGGCCTGATCGAAGGCCAGCTCGTCAACGAGGGCCACGCCGGCTTCCAGGTTCTCGGCCAGGGCTGGGGATCGTGGGAGCAGGAGGGGGGCCTGAAGGCCGCGGAAGATCAGCTCCAGGCGCATCCCGACGCCAATGTCATTCTCGGCGAGAACAACTCGATGGTGCTCGGCGCAATCAAGGCGCTCGAGGCATCGGGCAAGAAGGACGTGCTTGTGCTCGCCGCCGCCGATGGCCAGAAGGAGGCGCTCGCCCTCATCAAGGAAGGCAAGTATGGCGCAACCGGCCTCAACGATCCCGATCTCGTGGCGCGCACCGCCGTCGACATCGGCGTCAAAGCGCTCAAAGGCGAGCTTCCGGCCGACTATCCCAAGCTCGTCCTCACCAAGCCCGACGTGATCACCAAGGAGAACGTCGACAAGTACTATCGCAAGGACGCGGTGTTCTGAGCAGCAGATTCCGCGTAATGACAAAACCGGCGGCGGGGCTGAGCCCCGCCGCCTCTCTTTCCATTTGAGGGCTTCAATGGCCGAACTCGCGCGGCTCGCGGCCATCACGAAAAACTTCGGCGGCGTGCGCGCCCTGCGCGGCGTGAACTTCGAGGTTCAGACCGGCGAGGTGCATGCGCTGGTTGGCGAAAACGGCGCCGGCAAGTCCACCTTGATGCGGGTCTTGGGGGGCGAAATGGCCCCGAGCAGCGGCGAGGTCAGCATCGCCGGCAAACATGTCGATTTCCGGGGCCCAAGGGAAGCGCGCGCCCAGGGCATCGCCATCATCCATCAGGAGCTGGCGCTGGCGCCTGACCTGTCGGTGGCGGAGAACATCTTTCTCGGCGAACTGGCTGCGGTCATTTCCTGGAGCACGCTCCGGCGGCGCGCTTCCGAACTGATCGCCTCGCTCGGTTTCGACATCGATCCCTCTCTGCGGACCGGCGCGCTCACCGTCGCGCATCAGCAGGTGGTCGAGATCGCCAAGGCGCTGTCGCGCAAGATCAAGATCATCGTCTTCGACGAGCCGACGGCGGTGCTCTCGGCGCAGGACGCCGAGCGGCTGCATGAGATCATCGCGCGGCTGCGTTCCGAGGGCGTCGGCGTCGTCTACATTTCTCACCGGCTCGAAGAGGTTTTGAGCATCGCCGACCGGGTGACCGTGATGAAGGACGGGCAGGTCGTCGCGACCCGGCCCGTCGACGGGCTGACGATCGACGAGATGATCCGCATGATGGTCGGGCGCCCGATGTCGGCTCTGTTCCCCGAAAAGGGCGAGCGCAAGATCGGCGAGGAGCGGCTCGTCGTCCGCAATCTGCACGCCGGACGCCTCGTGCGCGACATCAGCTTCTCCGTGCGCGCGGGCGAGATCGTGGGCCTTGGTGGCCTCGTCGGATCGGGCCGCAGCGAGGTCGCGCGGGTGATCTTCGGCGCCGACCGACTCGACAGCGGCGCGATCCTCCTCAACGGCGCGGAGCGGAAGATACGCTCTCCCTCGGAAGCGGTGAGCGCCGGCGTCTGCCTCGTTCCCGAGGACCGCAAGGCTCAAGGGGTGGTGCTTGACGCGCCCATCCGCGTCAACGTCACGATGGCGAAGCTCTCGGCGGTGGTGAACCGGCTCGGATTCATTCGCAAAGGCATCGAGCGGAAGATCGTCACCGACCTCGGGCGCGAGGCTCAAGCTCAAGGCCTCGCGCATCGAAGCGCCGGTCTCGAGCCTGTCGGGCGGCAACCAGCAGAAGGTTGTCCTCGCCAAGTGGTTTCTCGCCGACGGCGACGTCATCATCCTCGATGAGCCGACGCGCGGCGTGGATGTCGGCGCGAAGAGCGAGATCTATGGAATCATCCTCAGACTCGCCGAGGAAGGCAAGGCGGTGCTGGTGATTTCCTCCGAGCACCAGGAGCTCTTCGGGCTCTGCGACCGCATCCTCGTCATGGGCGAGGGGCGATTGCGCGGGGAACTCACGCCGGCGGATTACAGCGAGGAAAAGCTCCTTTCGCTCGCGATCTCCCGAAGCACAGCACATGAAAGGGCGGCGTAAGCGATGGCGGCGATTACGGAGGCCCAGCCGGAGAGCGGCAGGCGTTTCGACTTTGGCGCCTTCCTGCATCGCTTCGGCACGCTCGGCATCTTCATCGTCCTGGTGGTGGCCGCGTCTTTCTGGTCGCCGAGCTTCCTGACCAAGCCGAATGTGCTCAACGTTCTCAGGCAGGTCGCCTCCAGCGCGGGCGTCATGGCCGTTGGAATGCTCTATGTCATTCTGACCCGCGGCATCGACCTCTCGGTCGGATCGATCGCGGCGCTTGGCAGCGTGCTCAGCGCCTATTTCATCGCCTTCTCCGGCCTTAACGTGCCGGAGAGCGTTGCTCTCGTCATCCTGTCGGGCGCCGCCTGCGGCCTGGTGACGGGCGGCTTCGTGGCCTACCTGAAGCTGCCGTCCTTCGTCATGTCGCTCGCCATGATGGCGATCGCGCGGGGGCTGGCTCTCATCTTTTCCGCCGGCCGTCCCATTCCGCTTGGCGACGGCGGCGAGCTCGCTCGCCAATTTCGGATCGGGCTTCCTGTTCGGCCTGCCTCAGCCGGTGATCCTGATGTTCGCGATCTTCATCGTAGGCGGAATCGTGCTCAACTTCACGAGCTTCGGCCGCATCATCACCGCGATCGGGTCCAACGAAGAGGCGGTGCGGCTCTCCGGAATCGCGGTGCCCCGCTACATCCTCGCGGTCTATGTGATCTCGGGCGCGCTCGCGGGCCTCGCCGGCATCATCTCGACGAGCCGCACCGGGGTCGGCTCGGCGCAAGTCGGTGTCGGAGCCGAGCTCGATGTGATCGCAGCTGTCGTCATCGGCGGCGCGAGCCTCATGGGCGGCCGCGGCGGCGTGATCAATACGCTGCTCGGCGCGCTGGTGATGGGCATCATCGCCAACATCATGAACCTGGCGGGCGTGCCCGGCTACAACCAGAACGTCTATATGGGCCTCATCATTGTGCTGGCCATGCTCATCCAATACGGCGCCGGATCGCTGAAGCGCTGAACGCATGGCGCGCGACCTCACGCTTTCCATCGATATCGGCACCGGCAGCGTCCGCGCCGCGCTCGTTGATTTGACGGGCGCGATCCTTCACATCGCGGCGCGCGAGCACGATCAGATCGTGCCGCAATTCGGCTGGGCGGAGCAGAGGCCGCTTGACTGGTGGGCGGGCGTCTCCGCCTCGATCCGTGACGCGCTCGGCGCGATCGAAGGCGCGCGGGAGCGGATCGCTGCGATATGCGCCTGCGGCCAGATGCATGGCGTCGTGCTCATCGATGAGGCCGGCCTCCTCACGCGCGACGCCGCGCCCTTGTGGAACGACAAGCGCACCGCCGCGATCGTCAAGGACTTCGAAAGCGAGCGCGCCGCCTCGACCTATCTCGCCGAGAGCGGCAACCCGCCGACGCCGGCATGGCCCGGCTTCAAGCTGATGTGGCTCAAGCGACAACGACCCGGCGGCCTATTCCGCCGGCCGCGCCGTCCTCATGCCGAAGGACTACATCAACTTTCGGCTGACCGGCGAGATCGCGATGGATACCGGCGACGCCTCGTGCAGTTTCCTTATGAATCCCCGCACGCGAGCCTGGTCGGACACGATGATCGACCTGCTCGGGCTCGACGCCGCCAAGCTGCCGCCGATCCGCGAGCCTCTGGAGATCCTGGGCGCAGTGACGAGTGCGGCCGCGAGCGAGACCGGATTGCAGGAGGGGACGCCCGTCCTGGTCGGCGGAGCAGACTATCCAATGGCGCTCCTGGGCTCGGGCGCATGCCGCCTCGGCCTCGCCTCCGACGTGACGGGAACGTCCTGCATTCTCACCCTCATCGCCGAAGCGCCGCTGCTCGATCCCGAGGTCTGCAACGTCGCGACCATCGAGGGCCATTGGGGCCCCTTCGTCCTTCTCGAAACGGGCGGCGACGCCATGCGCTGGGCGCGGCGTGCCTTTCACGAAAAGACCCTCAGCTATGACGAGATGACGACCCGCGCCGCTTCCGCCCCGGCCGGCTCGAACGGCCTCATCTTCATGCCCTACCTCACCGGTGAAAGGCTTGGAGCGCATCGCAACGCGCGGGCGCAGTTCTTCGGACTGGGCGCAGGCCATGGGCTCGCGCATCTCCACCGCGCAATTCTCGAAGGCGTCGCCTTCGCCGCAGCCCGCCACCTGCGCATCATGGAAAAGGCCGCCGGCCGCAGGATTGAGCGCGTCATCGCCTCGGGCGGCGGCGCCAAGACGCAGCTTTGGCTCAAGATCAAGGCGAGCGTCTACGGCGTCCCGATCGTCGTTCCGAAGGAGCCGGAATGCGGCGTCATCGGCTGCGCCGCGCTGGCGGCCACGGCGGCCGGCCGTTTCGGCCGGCTCGAAGACGCCGTCCAGGCTTACGTGCGCTATGTCGACGAGGTGAAGCCCGACCCGGGTTGGGTCACGGCTTACGCGCGCATGCAGCCGGTCTTCGACCGGCTCTACGCGCATTCGCAGGCGCTCTACGACGACCTTGACGCACTTGCCGTCGCCCACTGACTTAAGGAGCTCACGCCGTGGACGAAATCCTCGCAACTTTTCGCCCCGACCTTTTCGCGGACAAGCGCGTTCTGATCTCGGGCGGCACCAGCGGCATCGGGCTCAGCCCTTACGAAAGGATTCGCCGGGCTCGGCGCCGAAGTGACCGCCACCGGCGCCTCGCGGGCGCGCCTCGAAGCCGCACGCGCGGACGGCGAAGCAAAGGGCGTTCGTTTTGAGTTGCTCGACGTGCGCGATCGCAAGGCCATCGACGCTTTCGTCGGCGGCTTTCCAAGTCTGGACGTGCTGGTGAACTCCGCCGGCGTGGCGAAGCCCGAGAAGGAATATGAGGAGGCGGGCTTCCTCGACGTGATGGACGTCAATCTCAACAGCGTGATGCGCCTCTCGATGGCGGCGCGGCCGCTCTTGGCGAAGTCCAAAGGCTCGATCGTCAACGTCGCCTCGATGCTGAGCTATGTCGTCGACGACGCCGTCCCGGCCTATTCGGCCAGCAAGACTGGCCTTCTTGGGTTGACCCGCACGCTCGCGCATCGCTTCGGCCCCGAGGGCATCCGCGTCAACGCCATCGCGCCGGGCTACCACAAGACCGACATGACAAAGGCGCTCTGGTCGGACCCGGTCCCTGCGGGAAAGATCGAGGCGAAGGCGGCGCTCAAGCGTTGGGGAACGGTCGAGGATCTCGTTGGCGCCACGATCTTCTTCTGCTCGCCCGCCGCAGCCTTTGTCACCGCGACGACGCTGCCGGTCGACGGCGGCTACGTCGTCAGCGGCTTCTAAAGATCAATGACGGAGCTTGCCATGGACGCCCGCGAACAGGGTCGGGTCGGATTCGGACGGGGCTATGGCGGCCCAGGCAAATATATCCAGCGCCCCGGCGAGATCGAGCGCCTGCCCGACTATGTGAAGCCGCTTGGCGACAAGGCGTTCCTGTTGGTTGACGGCTTCGTGCTCAATTCGATGGGCGACGCGCTGCGGGCTTCGTTCGAGAAGAGCGGCCTCGCTCATGCGGTCGAGCGCTTCAACGGCGAGTGCTCCTCGGAGGAGATCACCCGCGTCGAGGCTCTCGTGCGCAAGCACTCGGCGGGGGTTGTGATCGGGATTGGCGGAGGAAAGACCGCGGACACCGCCAAGCTCACGGCATGCGCGACAGGCGCCCGGATCGTGATCGTTCCGACCATCGCCTCGACCGACGCGCCCTGCAGCGCGATTGCGGTGCGCTATACGCCGAACGGCGTCTACCAGGAGTCGATCCGCCTGCCGCGCAACCCCGACATCGTGCTGGTCGACAGCGCGGTGATCGTGAAGGCGCCGGCGCGCTTCCTGGTCGCGGGAATGGGCGACGCGCTTTCGACATGGTTCGAGGCGCGCTCCAACGTCGAGACCGATTCGCGAAACTTTATCGCCTCCGGCTTCCCGGCGCCCGCCGCGGGCCTCGCGCTCGCGAGGGCCTGCTACGACGTCCTCCTGCGCGACGCGCTCGCCGCCAAATACGCCGCCGAACGCGGCGCGCTGACCCAGGCGGTCGAGAACATCATCGAGGCGAACACGCTGCTCAGCGGCCTCGGCTTCGAGAATTGCGGCGTGTCGGGCGGCCACGGGATCCATGACGGCCTGACCGCGCTCGACGAGACGCACGGCTTCTATCACGGCGAGAAAGTCGCCTTCGGAACGCTCTGCCTCCTGATGCTCGAAGGGCGGCCCTTCGCGGAGATCGAAGAGACGGCGCGGTTCTGCCGCGCACTCGGCCTGCCGACGACGCTCGCCGACCTGAAGCTCGCCAAGGCGAGCCGCGCGGACATCGAACGCGTCGCTGAAGCCGCGCTCGCGCCCGGCTCAGCCTCCTGGCGCTCGGCGGCGCCGCTCTCGGTCGCGACCGTCCGCGACGCCATCCTTGCGCTCGACGGCTTCACCTCCTCGCTCGCCGCCGCCTGACGGCTGCGCCTTCTTTCCACTTCAAAGGACTTTTTCGATGCAAGCCGCCGTCATGTACAAGCCCGGAGACATCCGGCTCGAAGAGGTTCCGAAGCCCTCGGCGAAGAAGGGCGAAGCGCTGCTCAGGATCGCCGCGGTCGGCGTCTGCGGCTCGGACATTCCGCGCATGCTGACGAAGGGCGCGCACCGCATGCCTATCATCTGCGGGCATGAATTCTCTGGCGAGATCGTCGAAGTCGGCGAGGAGGTCGACGGGTTCGACGTCGGTGAGCTCGTGGGCATCGCGCCGATGCTTCCATGCCGGGTCTGCGACCAGTGCATGACCGGCAATTTCTCCCGCTGCCGCAATTACGACTATTTTGGCAGCCGGCGCGACGGCGCCTATGCGGAATTCGTCGCAGCGCCCGTAGGGAATCTTCTCAAGGCGCCGAAAGGAACCGATCCGCGCGCCATCGCCATGACCGACCCGGCCTCGATCGCGCTGCATGCAGTCTGGAAGGCGCCCCCCACGATGGGTGAGCGGGGCGCCGTCGTCGGATGCGGGCCGATCGGTCTCTTCGCGATCCAGTGGATGCGGCTCATGGGCTGCAGCGAGGTCGTCGCGATCGATCTCGCTTCCGCCAAGCTTGATGAGGCGCGCGAAGCGGGCGCGACGCAAACGTTCCTTTCTCACGAGGCGCCGCCGGACCTGCCTTGCGACCTCATCATCGAGGCGGCGGGCGTGCCCGCCTCGATCAATCTCGCGGCGAGGCTCGCGGCCCCCGGCGGCCATGTCGTGTTCATCGGCATCCCGGTCGGCGACGTCCCGCTCGACAACAAGACCTTCCAGCATTTCCTGCGTCAGGAAGTGTCGCTGCATGGCGCGTGGAATTCCTTCAGCCCGCCCTTCCCCGGCAAGGAATGGACCGTGAGCCTCGCCGCGCTCGCCGACGGAACCTTGAAGTGGGAATTCATGATCACCCATGAGCTCCCGCTTCGCGATTTGCCGCGGATGTTCGAAACGATCCGCGGGCGCAACGAGCATTTCTCCAAGGTCATGTTCAGGCCCTGATCCATGGCGCGGCTGCTAGGTCTCGATTTCGGCACAGGCGGGGTGCGCGTCGGGGTTTTCGACCTCGAGAAGCGCGCCGTCATTGCCGAGCGCGGGAGCGCCTACGAGACGCACCACCCCCGTCCGGGGTGGGCGGAGCAGTCGCCTCTCGACTGGTGGGAAGCGCTCGGCAAGGCGACACGTGGCCTGATGGCCGACCTCGGCGCGCCGGAAATCGACGGCGTCTGCGTCGCCACGACCGCTTCGACCGTCGTCGCCTGCAAACGAGATGGGACGCCGCTGCGTCCCGCCTTGCTCTGGATGGACTGCCGCGCCGCCAAGGAGGCGGACCGGACGGCGGCCTCGCGCCACCCGGTCATGGCCTATTCCGGCGGCGGCGACGCGGCGGAATGGCTCGTGCCGAAATCCATGTGGCTCGCGCGCTGCGAGCCGCAGATCTATGCCGGCGCCGAGGTGATCTGCGAATGCATCGACTACGTCAATTTTCTGCTGACCGGCCTCTGGGTCGGATCGCGCATGAACGCGACCTGCAAATGGAACTATGATTCCATCGCAGGCCGCTTCGTCGGCGATCTCTACGCGGAATTCGGCGTGCCCGATCTCGGCGCCAAGCTGCCGTCGTCAATCTTCCCGGTCGGCGCGCCGATCGAGCGGCTTTCCGCGAAGGCGGCGGCGCATCTGGGCCTCGCAAACCGGCCGGTGCTCGCTCAGGGCGGCATCGACGCCCATATCGGCATGGCGGGCGCCGGCACGATGGCGCCCGGAGAATTGCTCATGATTGGCGGCACCTCGACCGTGCAATTGTTCCAGCTGCGGGAGGGCTCGCCGGTCGACGGCTTCTGGGGCCCCTACCCTCACGCTCTCGTGGACGACCATTGGCTCGTCGAGGCGGGCCAAGTTTCGGCCGGCTCCGTCCTGTCATGGCTCTCTCGCGATATCTTCGGGCTCGACGAGTCCGGGCTCAATCGCCTGTGGAAGGAGGCGGAAAGGCTTCCGGTCGGGGGAGCCGGCGTGCTCGCGCTTGACTATTTCATGGGCAATCGTACCCCATACCGCGATCCGCTCCTGAGAGGCGCCTTCCTTGGCCTGTCCCTCGGACATGACCGGGCCGCGCTTTACCGCGCGGCGGTTGAGGCCGTGGCGCTGGCGAGCGCCAACGTGCTCAAGCGCATGGCCGAGCTCGGAATCGCCTGCCGGCGCGTGGTGTCGTCGGGCGGCTACGCCAAAAACCCTCTCTGGTTGAGGGCGACCGTGGACGCGATGGGCCTGCCGATGCAGATCCTGCCCGAGGTCAATCTCACGATCGTCGGCGCCGCGGCTTGCGCGGCGACCGCGGCGGGATTCGCGCCCGATCTCTTCGAGGCGGCCAAGGCGGTCGCACAGCCGGCGACGGCACTCGATCCCGATCCGCGCGCCCATGAAAGCTACCTGGAACTGCTTTCCGAATATCGGGAGGCGACGGAGCTCTTGACGCCGCTCATGCATCGCTTGGCGGAACGCCAGCTTAAGAGCGAGCCTCATGTCTGAGAGCCTCGACCGCGACGTCCCTTTCCGCAGCCTCTCCATCGAGCAGCGCGAGCTTCTGATGATCCGGGCGGCAAAGAGCTACTATGATCTCAACATGACGATCGGCGAGGTCGCCGAGGAACTGGGGCTCACGCGCTGGCAGGCGCGCCGTCTCCTCAACGAAGCGCGCGAATCCGGCATCGTGCGCATCGAGATCGTGCCGCGGATAGCGCGGAGCCCGGACCTCGAGAGCCGCCTGCAGCGGCGGTTCGACCTCCGGGAAGCCGTCGTGGTGCGCGAGCCGACGGACGACGACGACGAGGCGCTTGCGCTCGACAGCGTGGCCCAGGCCGCGGCGCAGTTCATCGCCTCGCTCGGCCCGATGCCGCTGATCGGCGTCTCGTGGGGACGAACGATGAGCGCCGTCGCCCGGCGCCTTCCGCCGCTGTGGAACGAAGGCGTCGAGGTCGTGCTTCTGAACGGCGCCATGAACATCCGCGCGCCCTCGGCGCGCACCAACAACACCGCCGAGCTTTTCGCCCGCTCGGCCAATGGCGCCGCGACACTGCTGCCGGTGCCGGCGATCCTCGGCCACGCGGCGACGCGCGTGGCGCTGGAGCAGGACCCGACGATCGCGAGCGTGCTCGCGCTCGGACGACGCGCGCCGGTGATCTGCTTTGGGATGGGTGCGATCGTTAGCGATTCCGTCCTCGTGCAGTCTGGCTTCATCACGGTTGAGGAGCAGGCGGCGCTGAAGGCCAAGGGCGCGGTCGGCGACATCCTGAGCCGTTTCATCGACGCATCCGGTCAAGTCGTCGATCCGGCGCTCGATGCGCGGACTATCGGGCTGCGACTTGCGCGATTGCGCCAATCGGGAATTCTCGATCGGCGTCGCGGCGGGCGCGGAGAAACATGCCATTGTGCGCGCATGCATCCGGGCGCGCTATTTCAATGTGCTCGTCACTGACGAGCCCACAGCTCGGTTCCTTCTCGAAGAGAAGGATCGCCGGACGTTCCACGAAAGCGAGGTCGACGATGAACATCGCTGAAACGGCCCTTCCCGCCAAAGGCCACAACAGTCCGCGCAATCCCGGCGCTCCGCTCGGATGCGAGCGCATTCGAGAGCGTCGGCGTCAATGCGAGCGCGGTCGAGCGGCGCGCCGCGACGCTTGACGACGCGCCGCTCGGTCAAGAAGGAATGGCAGGCGGCGTGGCTGGTGCAAGGCGATGACCTGCATCGACCTCACGACGCTCGCGGGCGACGACACGCCGGAGCGCGTGCGCCGGCTCTGCGCCAAGGCGCAGGAAGCCGCTGTCCGACGACCTCCTCGAAGCGCTCGGCCTTGCGGACTCGCCGCCGACCGTCGGCGCGGTCTGCGTCTACCCGACCATGGTCGGGCCCGCGGTCGTGGCGCTCGAGGGCTCGGGGATTCCGGTCGCATCCGTCGCGACCGGCTTTCCGGCCGGGCTCACGCCCTTGAAGCAGCGGCTCGAGGAGATCCGCTATGCGGTCGGCGAGGGCGCGCGCGAGATCGACATCGTCATCACCCGCGCGCATGTGCTCGCCGCGCGACTGGACGGCGCTCTACGACGAGGTGGCGGCGATGCGGGAGGCCTGCGGCGCCGGCGCATCTGAAGGCGATCCTCGGCACGGGCGATCTTGAAGACGCTGCGCAACGTCTACGCGGCCAGCATGGTCGCCATGCAGGCGGGCGCGGACTTCATCAAGACCTCGACCGGCAAGGAAGACGTCAACGCGACCTTGCCGGTGAGCCTCGTGATGGTGCGGGCGCTCCGCGACTATCGCGACCGGCTCGGCGTCGATATCGGCTTCAAGCCGGCGGGCGGCCTGCGCGCCGCCAAGGACGCGCTCGCCTGGCTGATTCTCATGAAGGAGGAGCTCGGCCTGCCGTGGATGCAGCCCGACCTGTTCCGCATCGGCGCGAGCGGCCTGCTGACCGACATCGAGCGGCAGCTCGACCACTGGGCGACCGGCCGCTATTCCGCCGCTTACCGCCACCCGATGGCATGAGGATTTCACGATGACGCTGCGTCAAGGACATTCTCAAGACGATGGACTACGGCCCGGCGCCCGAGGGCGCGGAGCATGTGCTGGTCTGGCTCAAGGCGCATGAGGACGGCTTCGGCCATTTCATCAACGGCCGCTTCACCAAACCCGCCGCCTTGTTCGACGTGTTCAACCCCGCGAAGGGCGAGCGCATCGCCCGCGTCAGCCAAGGCTCCGCGGCCGACGTCGACGCGGCGGTCGCCGCGGCGCGCAAGGCGCAGACTAGGTGGGCGGCGCTTTCCGGCCACGAGCGCGCGAAGCATCTCTATGCGCTGGCGCGGCATGTGCAGAAGCGCGAGCGCTTCCTCTCGGTGCTGGAGTCGCTCGACAACGGCAAGCCGATCCGCGAATCGCGCGACATCGACGTGCCGCTCGTCGCCCGGCACTTCTACCATCACGCCGGCTGGGCGACGCTGGCGGAGAGCGAATTTCCGGGAACGAAGCCGGTCGGCGTTTGCGGGCAGATCATCCCGTGGAACTTTCCGCTGCTCATGCTGGCCTGGAAGATCGCGCCGGCTCTGGCCGCCGGCAACACGGTCGTGCTGAAGCCCGCCGAATATACGCCGCTCACCGCGCTTGCCTTCGCCGAGATCTGCATCGAGACCGGCCTGCCGCCGGGCGTCGTCAATATCGTGACCGGCGACGGCGAGACCGGCGCGGCGATCGTCGGCGCATCGGGCGTCGACAAGATCGCCTTCACCGGCTCGACCGAGGTCGGCCGGGCGATCCGCAAGGCGACGGCGGGAAGCGGCAAGAAACTCAGCCTCGAACTCGGGGGCAAGTCGCCCTTCATCGTCTTCGACGATTCCGATCTCGACAGCGCCGTCGAGGGGCTCGTCGACGCCATCTGGTTCAACCAGGGCCAGGTCTGCTGCGCAGGCTCGCGCCTGCTCGTCTCGGAAGGCGTCGCCGAACCGCTCTACGCCAAATTGCGCGCCCGCATGGGCCATCTGCGCGTCGGCGACCCGCTCGACAAGTCGACCGACATCGGCGCGATCGTCGCGCCCGCCCAGCTCAAGCGCATCGAGCGCCTGATGGAAGAGGGCGCGAAGGAAGGGCTGACCTTCTGGCGCGCCGACGAGCGCCTGCCGGCCGGCTGCTTCTATCCCCCGACCCTCGTCACCGGCGTCGAGCCCGCCTCCATCCTCATGCGTGAGGAAATCTTCGGCCCTGTGCTCGTCTCGACGACCTTCCGCACACCGGATGAAGCGGTCGCGCTCGCCAACAACACCCGCTACGGCCTCGCCGCCTCGCATCTGGAGCGAGAACATCAACCGCGCCCTCGAAGTCGCCGCCCGCATCAAGGCCGGCGTCGTTTGGATCAATTCCACCAACCTGTTCGACGCGGCGGCCGGCTTTGGCGGCTATCGCGAAAGCGGCTTCGGCCGTGAAGGCGGGCGCGAGGGCATGTGGGAATATCGCGCCGTGGAAGCGGCGAAGGGCAAGCCCTATCCGAAGGCGGCGGCGCTGAACGCCTCGCCCGGAATCGCGCCCTCGACAGATGCGAGCCCGCTCGACCGCACGCCCAAAATGTATGTCGGGGCTAAGCAGGCGCGTCCGGATTCAGGCTACAGTTACGCCGTGCTCGACCCGAAGGGTCATGAGGTCGGGCTTGCGGGTCTCGGCAACCGCAAGGACATCCGCAACGCCGTCGAGGCCGCATCGAAAGCGTCCGGCTGGGGCGCGGCGACCGCGCATAACCGCGCGCAGGTGCTCTATTACGTGGCCGAGAACCTCTCGGCGCGCGCCGACGAGTTCGCGCGGCGCCTCAGCGCCATGACCGGCGCCTCGTCGCGCGCGGCGCAAGCGGAAGTGGACGCCTCGATCCGCCGCGCCTTTTACTACGCCGGCTTCGCCGACAAATATGACGGCGCCGTCCACGCGACGCGGACCCGCTTCGTCACCATCGCGATGAACGAGCCATGGGGCGTCATGGGCATCGTCTGCCCCGATGAGGCGCCGCTGCTCGGCTTCGTCTCGCTCGTGATGCCAGCGATCGCGATGGGCAACGCGGTGGTCGCCGTTCCCTCCGCGGCGCATCCGTTGAGCGCCACGGACTTCTATTCCATCCTCGACACGTCGGACATGCCCGCGGGCGTGGTCAACATCGTCACCGGCGAAGCCAATGCGCTTGCGACGACGCTCGCCGAGCACGAAGGCGTCGACGCGCTCTGGTATGTCGGCGACGCGGCGGGCGCGGCCAAGGTCGAGGCTTTGTCCGCCGGCAACCTCAAGGCGACCTGGACCGCATCGACCGCGATCGACTGGGCCCACGCGCGGAGGGGCGCGAGTTCCTGCGCCGCGCAACCCAGGTCAAGACCATCTGGACGCCCTACGGCGAGTAAGCGCCGGACCCTCGGGAGAGAAACGCATGTATCTGGAACGGTTCAAGCTCGACGGCCGGGTGGCGGTCGTCACGGGCGGGGCGCAGGCCATTGGGCTCGCCTGCGTCGAGGCGCTGTCCGAGGCGGGCGCGCATGTCACGATCGCCGACCGCAATCCGGCGGCGGGCAAAGAAGCGCAGGCTGCACTCGCGGCCCGCGGCTTCAAGGTCGATTTCATCGAGATGGACGTGACGAATTCATCCGCGGTGGACGCCGCCGCCGCGCAGGTCTTCAAGGAGAAGGGCCACGTCGACATCCTCGTGTGCAACGCGGGCATCGCGCGATCCGAAACGGCCGCTGAGGACCTGACGGACGAGCACTGGCTCAACGTCGTCGACGTCAATCTCAACGGTCTCTTCTGGTGCTGCCGCGCCTTCGGCCGATTGATGCTCGCTGCCGGCCGCGGCTCGATCGTGAATATCGGCTCGATGTCCGGCTTTATCGTCAACAAGCCGCAGCCGCAGGCGCAATACAACGCCTCGAAGGCCGGCGTGCATCATCTGACGAAGTCGCTCGCGGCGGAATGGGCTGCGCGCGGCGTTCGGGTCAACGCGGTCGCGCCGACCTATATCAACACGCCGATGACAGCTTACGCGACGCAGAACAAAGCCATGTTCAACATCTGGATGGACTTCACGCCGATGGCGCGCATGGGCGAGACCGACGAGATCGCCTCCGTCGTCCTGTTCCTCGCCTCGGACGCGTCGAGCCTGATGACCGGCTCGATCGTCCTGGCCGACGGAGGCTACACCTGCTGGTGATTTAGGGTCGAAAAGCGGTCATTGCAGATCGCGACGGGAACATCGACAAAGGGCGGATTCCGGACAAAGAGTAAAGGTCGGGTTTGGGATGCAGATCCATCGCTGGATGATCAAGTCGGCGTTGCCGCATACCCGTTGCGGCCGCCGCTCCGCTCATTCCGAGGTTAGCCGTCCACGCGGGAATTTGGAAACCGCGACGGATCTTTCCAGCATCCGGGCAAGTTGCCTCCGTTAAGGGAAGTGTGGCACGCATTTTCTGGCTGGCCGACTCTCAGCAGGCGGAAAATTCATCTGGTGTCTACAATAAGACCCGGGAGAAATTTATGACGGCTAGAGCAGAATCCGATCACGCTGCATCGTAGCCTGCGGCGGCGAAGAGGTTTTGGATTTCCTGCGGGGTGATGAGATCGATGAGTTGGCCGATGGCGCTCCAGAGGCCTTCGACGGTCCGCTCGGCGGCCTTTCGCAGAAGCGCCTTGAGTTTGGCGAAGGCATTTTCGATGGGATTGAAATCGGGACTGTAGGGCGGGAGGTAGAGAAGGCTTGCGCCCACGGCTTCGATCAGCTGACGCACTTTCGACCCTTTGTGGCCGGGCAGATTGTCCATGATGACGACGTCGCCCTGGCGCAGTTCCGGGACGAGGACCTTGTCGACGTAAGTCTCGAAAGCGAGACGGTCGACGGCTCCGTCGATGACAAACGGCGCGATGAAGCCGCGCAGCGTCAAGGCTCCAATGAAGGTCGTGGTTTTCCAATGTCCGTACGGAACGCCGACCCGCAGGCGTTGACCGCGCGGAGCGCGACCGTGACGGCGCGCCATGTTGGTGGAGGCCCAGGTCTCGTCGATGAAGATCAGGCGCTCGGGGTCGAGATCGAGTTGCCCTTCGAACCAGGCCTCGCGCTGCTCCGCGACGTCGGGGCGGCTTTGCTCGGAAGCGTGCGCGGTCTTTTTTTGCGCGTGATGGCGTGACGAGCGAAGAAGCGCTGGATCGTGCCGAAGCCGAAGCTGAGCCCTTGTGCGGCAAGCGTGCGGCGCACTTCCTCTATGGTCGCGTCGCCGTCGGGTCCAAGCGCCGAAAGAACGGCTTCGCCGCAGGCTTCGATGCGCTTCGACCGGCGGTCGCCGCCAAGCGCCTTGGGACGCGCGTCCCCCTGCTCGCGTTCACGCGCGCGCCAGCGGCTCACGCTGGCGGCGCTGACGCCAAACCGTTCGGCGGCCTGGCGATGCGTCGCCCCGGCCTGAACCGCCGCCAAAACCCGAACCCGAAGATCAAGAGACAGCGCCTTTGACATGCCCGCCGGCCTCCGATCCGGCAGACAGCCTGAATCAGAACTTACCCGATTCGGGAATTCCCTCCCGATTCTCTCAGCTCGGGTGCCGCTCTCTAAGGCGCAGGCGAGGCCCGGCCCGTTGCCCGCGATCGGCAAAGCGCCGACCGGCATTCGCGGCCTCGATGACGTAACCCAAGGGGGAATCCCGCAGGGCCGGCCGACGCTCCTATGCGGCTCCGCCGGCTGCGGCAAGACCCTGTTCGCCATGACCTTCCTGTACAACGGCGCGGTCGAATACAACGAGCCCGGAGTATTCGTTGCTTTCGAAGAACAGCCGGATGACCTGATCAAGAACGTCGGCTCGCTCAACTACAATATCGAGAAGCTCATCGCCGAGAAGAAGCTCGCCATCGACCACGTCGAGATCGAGCGCACCAAGATCGACGAGGCCGGCGAATACGATCTTGAGGGTCTGTTCATCCGGCTTGGCTTCGCCATCGATTCTATCGGCGCGAAGCGCGTCGTTATCGACACCATCGAGACGTTGTTCAGCGGCCTGGAAAACGAACAAGTCTTGCGGTCTGAGTTGCGACGGCTCTTCGAATGGCTCAAGTCGAAGGGGGTTACCGCGATCATCACGGGCGAGCGCGGCGAAGGCACGCTGACGCGTTACGGCCTGGAAGAATATGTCGCCGACTGCGTGATCCTGCTCGACAACCGGGTGCAGGATCAGCTTTCGACGCGCCGCCTGCGGATCGTCAAATATCGCGGTTCGGCGCACGGCACCAACGAATATCCGTTCATTATCGATGAACAGGGCATAACCGTGATGCCCATCACCTCGAGCGGACTGGCCCATGAGGCGTCGACCGAGCGGCTGCCGAGCGGCATTCCCGACCTGGATCAGATGTTGGAGGGCAAAGGCTATTTCAAAGGCTCCAGCATCCTGGTGTCGGGCATGGCGGGCAGCGGCAAATCGACCGTCGCCGCCCATTTCGCCGACGCGACCTGCGCGGCCGGCCATCGTTGCGTCTATTTCGCCATGGAAGAGTCGCCCAGTCAGATCATCCGCAATATGCGTTCGATCGGCATCGAGCTGCAAAAATGGGTCGATAAGAAGCTTCTTCGCTTCAGCGCGCGGCGGCCCACCCTGTTCGGCCTCGAGACGCACCTTGCCAGCATGTATCGAGACGTGACGGATTTCGATCCGACCGCCGTCGTCATCGATCCAATATCAGCTTTGCTGAACGCGGGTTTGACCGGCGATGTGCAATCGATGGTCCTTCGCTTGGTCGATTTCCTCAAGGCCCGCGGCGTCACGGCGCTATGCACCAACCTCGGCGCTTCGAGCGACAACGTCACGACCGATTTGCAGATTTCGTCGCTGATGGACACTTGGCTATTGCTCTACAACCGCGAGAGCAACGGCGAGCATAACCGGCAGCTCTATCTATTGAAGTCGCGCGGTATGGCGCACTCGAACCAGGTGCGCGAATTCATCCTGTCCTCCGACGGGATCAAGCTGCGGCAGGCCTATATCGGGCCGGAGGGCGTTCTGACCGGTTCGGCGCGGCTCGCCCAGGAGGCGAAGGACAAGGCCGCCATCCTAGTCCGCGAGCAGGCCATGGAGCGGCGCAACCGGGAGCTCGAGCGGAAGCGGCGCGAGATCACGGCGCAGATCGAGATTCTGAAGGCTCAATTGGCGAGCGAAGAAGCGGAGACGGCTCTGCTCGACCGCGAAGGCACCTCGCGCGAGGATCAATTGGACGCCGACCGAGTTGCCATGGGGGTCAGCCGACAGACGGAAGCGAGGCCGGCCAAGCCGTCGCCGAAGCCCCTCAGGCCGAAGACGTGATTGGACATGCAAATGACCGAACTCGACGGCTACAATCTTACGGCTGTACGTGGCGGGGCAGACGCCGAAGTCAATCGCGGCCATCGCCAACCTGCGGAAGATCTGCGAACAGCACCTGCCGGGCCGCTATCAGATTGAGATCATCGATCTGATGCAAGACCCGGCGCTTGCAATGCGGCATCAGATCGTCGCCATTCCGACGCTGATCCGCCAGTTGCCGGAGCCGCTAAACGCATAATCGGCGACCTGTCCAATACCGAAAAAGTGCTGGTCGGCCTCGACATCCGGCCGAACTGAGCAGGCGCCAAATGGTCACGCGCGATCCCAAGCTACCGCTTTTCGAAGATGCCGACGAGACGATCCAGGCCATCCATCAGGGTGACATCGACGCCGTCGTGGTGATGCGGGCGCTCGAAGGTCCGCAGGTCATCTTGTTGCATGGCGCGGAGGAGCCCTACCGCGTCCTGGTCGAACGCATGAGCGACGGCGCGCTGACCGCCGGTCCCGACGGCGTCATCCTCTATGTCAACGACCGCCTCTGCGAGCTGACTGGGTATCCGTCAACGGGCCTCGTCGGCCGCGAACTCGCCTCACTGTTCGAGGGCGCGCCGCCGCCGCTCGCCCCTGAGATCACGGCCGAAGCGAGCCTGATGCGCAATGGCGACGTCGCCATGCCGGTCGCGGTGTGGTCGCGGCCGATTTCGATCGCCAACACCACAGCCATGCTGGTTCGGCTGACCGACCTTTCGATCCATCGGCGCGCCGAACAGATCGCCGCCGCCGAACGCTTCGCACGCTCCGTCCTCGAACAGGCGACCGAGGCTGTGGTCGTCCTCGCGCCGGACGGCCACATCACCCACGCCAGCTGGCGGGCGGAGCAGCTCGCCGAACAGCCACCGGTCGGATGCAGGTTTTCCGAGGCCTTCCCCCTCGAAGCAGAGAGCACGGACCAAGCCGGAACCCTGGCGCTCGCGCGATTTTCAGCCGAAAGCCTCGACACCATGCTGGCGACCAAGCCGTTTCACGGCGTCGAAGTGAAGCTGCGCGGCGAACGCAACGCCAAATCCGCGTTTCTGCTCAGCGCTGGGCCGTTGATTGATGACCACAGGGCGAACGTCGGCTCGATCGTCACGCTGACCGACATGACCGAGCGCAAGCGCGCCGAAGAGCAGCAAACCATGTTGGTCGCCGAGCTCAATCATCGCGTGAAGAATATCCTCGCGATCGTGCAATCGGTGGCGTCGCAGACTGTGCGGTCGTCGAGCACGCTTGAAAATTTCTCTGACGCGTTCGCGGGCCGCCTTAGAGCACTGGCGATCGCGCACGATATTCTGACTCAGACACGCTGGATCGGGGTCGGGTTAAACGAGCTTTTGGTCGCTGTGCTGGCGCCGTATCGCACGCCTGAGGACCCTCGCATCAGCATCGTGGGGCCAGCAGTCCTGTTGCCGGCCCGCGCCGTGGTTCCTTTGTCGATGGTGCTGCATGAAATGGCCACCAACGCCGCCAAATATGGCGCACTCTCGACGCGGCGCGGCTGTATCGACATCAGCTGGGAGGTCAGCGGCGACATCGAGAAGTCGGTCGAGTTGACCTGGCGGGAGCAGGGTGGCCCCGTGGTCAAGGCCGGCGCCTCCGGCGGCTTCGGCACGAAGTTAATCGACCTCGTCATTCGCCACGACCTTGATGGCAGCACGCACATCGATTTCGATCCAGCCGGCGTACGCTGGACGATTGCGTTTCCGGTGCGCAATCCCGGCGGAGCGAGCGGGGCGATGTTCGGATCAGTTAACGCGTAGCCGGCTCGGCAAAGACCTTTTCGCAAATTCGCCGTAGCTCTCTTTGATCGAAGGGTTTGGGAATGCGGGGCACCGTGCGGAACGGCGGCGGAAAGAGCGTTACGTCGTCGTATCCCGACGTGAGGATAAGCCTCAATCCGAGCGTTCGCAGTTTCGGCAGGATTTCGAAGACTTGCCGCCCCCTAAGGTTGACATCAAGCAGCGCGCCATCGAAACCGCCATGTTCCGCGTTTTCGAGCACGCCTTCGACGGTCGCAATCGGACCGGCCACATCGCAGCCGAAATCGAGCAACATCCGTTCCAATTCAAGCGCGATGAGCCCTTCGTCCTCGGCGAGAAGAATCCGGCGACCGGCGAGCGGCATTTTCGTGTTCTTAGACACGAGACTGTTGTTCCGAATGTTATTCGTCAATAGGCCCCCACCATCCTATCGTGGCCCGTCGTCCCGCAAACTCTCAACAGCTCGGAATTCACGGTGGGCCGAAAGGTTCCCATAGTCGCGTCGGCAGCTTTGGGTCGATTGAAGCTATTCCGGACCCCGTCGCGCAATGACCGCCCTTGCGCATCGCAGTCACCGGCGCAGCGGGCGATCGGGGTTGCGATGACGGCGACGGCGCCGTCTGAATGCGCCAGGCTCAAGATGGAGTCGCGCAGGGCTGACCAACAGCCGACGCCACGAGAGCCACGAATTCTTTGCGAAATCCGCTCGACAAAATCAGAAATGTGTGCTATGCATTCTGACTGTCGGAATCTTTTCCCCGCTTGCCGAAAGACGGCGGGAAGACGAGAAACTGTGGCTGTTTGATACGTTGGCCCCACAACCTGCCGCGCGAGCCGAAGCGGAGGAGCAATTTTTTTATTTTTTTCGCCCGCAACCCATTGAAAAGGCTCAATTCGGAAAAATAAACGCTAGCAAATTTACTGGCGTTTATAGCGCGTTTAAGAGCGCTTATTTGGGAACGAATTCCCGCCTTGGTTGTATCCGCCCTCTGGCTTCGCGCCGCCGCTCTCCTCACGCCCCGCGCGCCTGCTCGCTGGCGTCCAGGATCCAGGTCCGGTCGGCGAACGCGACATAGATGCGCTCCTGGCCAAGCGCGGCGCCGAGTTCGGCGGCCAGTTCGTTGAGCATCGCCTCGATTGCGGCGTCCGGCAGGTGGCCAAGATAGGCATGCACCGCCTCGCCCGTGAAGAGCGCGACCGGTTCGCGGTCCGACCCGACCGTGCCGTCGTCTCGCGGCCAGGCGTAGGTCACCTCCGCGCGGGTGAACATGCCCGAAAGCGCGGGCTCTCCCGCTTCGACCCGGCGTCGCATCCAGGCTCGCGCGGTGCGCACCGCTTCGGAGACGTCAAACACGCGGCCCTCCGGATCCCAACCCTCGCGTAAGCCCACGCTGATCCGAAAATCCCGCCGCGGCCCGTCCGAGCCGTCGACGACGACATAGTCTTCAGGTCTTGGCGGGCGCGTCTCAGGCATGTCGGGCTCTTCGGTCTGCCGCAGCGATGGGGTGCGGGTCATTGTTTTTGCGCAACAGGATAGGCCCGAAATTTCAGTTTCGCCTCACTCCCTCTCAGACATCGTGATCCCTTTCTGGGGCGCTCCGAGGCCAGCCACGGACAAGCGACGCTTGATGGAGGACGCGAATTTAGACAAACGCCTCAGCCAGGGCGAGCGACCTCGAAATCCCTCATCATTCCCAAGGGGAATCATTACAGAATTCCGCGCCTTCACGCCGAGTCGGACTTTCAGTATTTTGCCGGTAGCGGCGCCCCGTCCGCGGTGCTGCGGTTGTTCGAGCACAGAATGTCAGGAACGCGATGGCGGATGGTCATATCCCAGACGATCTTCGTGACTTCATCCTGCAGCACATCAACTCCATCACCCAGTTGGAGGCCCTACTGCTGCTGCGTGCAAATGCCGCCGAGGCGTGGGATGTGCCCAAAGCGAAGGCGCGGCTCTACGCGGCGGAGGACGAGGTGACGCGGGTCTTGGAGCGGCTCTCGGCGGACGGCTTTCTCATCCATGACGGGGATGGCTATCGCTACCAGTGCAAGGAGAACGAAACGGCCGCGAAAGTCGATCGACTGGCTGCTCTTTACGCCAGCCATCTCATCCCCGTGACCAATATGATTCACGACAAGCTCCGCCACGTTCGGGCCTTTGCCGACGCCTTTAGATTCAGAAAGGATCCCTAGCATGGCGGCAATCATCTATGGCCTCTGCGCGCTGACCGCCGTCGTCTGCACCTGGATGTTGCTTAGGGCTTATCCGCACGGCCGCTCGCGCCTCCTGCTCTGGAGCGGGCTTTGCTTCGCTGGCCTGTCCGCAACCAACCTGCTGCTCGTGTTCGACAAGCTGGTCTTCACTACGGTCGACCTCTCGATCTGGCGGAACGGCCTGTCGCTTTTGTCCATGTGCGTGCTTCTCTATGGCCTGATCTGGGATGCCGAATGAGCGAAACCGAGAATGCCGTGCTCTCCGGATCGGTGGCGATGGCGTCGCTGGTCGCGGCGCTGTTCTTCCTCCGGTTCTGGCGGCAGACCCGTGACAGCTTCTTCATGCTGTTTTCGCTTGGCTTCGCCGTCGACGCGGTGACGCGATTTTCGTTGGCGATGAGCCGCGTGTCGGATGAGAATGAGCCGCTCTACTATCTTCCTCGGCTCGTCACCTTCGTGCTCATCATCGTGGCTATCATCCGCAAGAACCGACCTTCCAAATGAGGCCGGCGTCCGCGCTTGATCGGCGAAGCGCTACGGCTTGATCCCGGTCAAGGACGCCAAGGCCGTGGTATGATTTAGCGATAACTCGAGTGATGAAGCGGATTACGGCTGAAGATTACAAGACACGACTCGCAACGGGTGTCGGAAAATCGTCATGTTGAAACGGATCGAGGGTCTGCCGCCGGATGTGATGGGGGTCGAAGCTGCCGGGAAAGTCACCCATCAAGACTACCGGAAGGTTCTGATCCCGGCCGCCGAGGCGCTGATGACCAAGGGGCCGATCGGAATGCTCTACGTCGCCGGTCCGGATTTTTCCGGCTACGAACTCGAGGCCCTCTGGGATGACACGGCGTTTGGCTTCAAGCACTGGCGTCAATTCACCCGCATCGCCCTGGTCACGGAGAGCCCATGGCTCCGCGCGGCGGCTACGATGTTCTCTCCTTTCTTCCCCAGCCAAGTCCGGTTGTTCAAACTTTCCGAGCTCGGCGCCGCCAAGGCATGGATCGCCGGCAAGGACAGGCTCGGCGCCTGATGGTGGAGGCATCCCATGCCGCTGACACGCTCTCGGGACGCCTGACCGCGGTCCGCGGCTCAGTCGTCGATATCCGGTTTTCAGAAGGCGCGCTGCCCGCCATCAATGAGGGCGTCGCTATTGAACGCGACGACGGCGCGCCGCTTGTTGCGGAGGTTCAGCAGCATCTTGATTCCATGACGGTTCGCGCCGTCGCGTTGGCTAATACTGCGGGCCTCAGCCGCGGCGCGTCCGCGCGCGCGCTGGGCGCGCCGATCCGCGTACCGGTTGGCGATGCTGTGCTCGGACGTTTACTGAATGCTGTCGGCGAGCCTGCCGACCGCGGGCCGGGTCTGCCGGCCGGAACGCCTTATCGCCCAATTCATGCATCGGCCCCGGCGCTGGATCGGCTCGGCGCCGCACAGGAAATCTTCCATACAGGGATCAAAGTCATCGACCTGCTCGCGCCGCTCGTCAAGGGCGGCAAGGCCGGCGATGTTCGGCGGCGCCGGCGTCGGCAAGACCGTGTTGATCATGGAGCTGATTCGCACGACCGTCGAGCGCCACTCGGGGATCTCCGTCTTCGCCGGTATTGGCGAGCGTTCGCGCGAGGGACATGAGCTTCTGCTCGAGCTCAGGCAGTCAGGCGTTTTGGCGCGTACGGCGCTCGTCTTCGGCCAGATGAACGAGCCGCCCGGCGCGCGCTGGCGCGCGGGTCTGACGGCGCTGACCATCGCAGAACATTTCCGCGATGAGCAGCACGAGAATGTGCTGTTGCTGATCGACAACGTGTACCGCCTGGTGCAAGCAGGCAGCGAAGTCTCGGGCCTGCTTGGACGTCTTCCCTCCCGCGTCGGCTATCAGCCGACGCTCGCCAGCGAAATCGCCGAAGTGGAGGAACGCATCGCCTCGATTGCCGGCGCGGCGATCACGTCGATTCAGGCCGTCTATGTCCCGGCCGACGATTTCACCGACCCGGCCGTCGCCGAAATCTTCAGCCACCTCGATTCATCGATCGTGTTGTCGCGCGAGATGGCCAGCGAGGGGATGTATCCCGCCGTCGATCCTCTCGCCTCGACCTCGACATTGCTCGACCCGCGGCTGGTGGGCGAGGCGCATTACCGGATCGCCCAGGAGGTGCGCAAAACGATCGCGCACTACCGCGATCTTCAGGAGATCATTGCGCTCCTCGGGATCGAGGAACTAAGCGCCGTCGATCGTCAGGCCGTCACGCGGGCGCGCCGCCTGATGCGGTTCCTAACCCAGCCCTTCATGGTCACCGTCGCCTTTACCGGCAAGGAAGGCCGGACTGTCGAGATTGCCGATACGCTGGCTGGATGCCGCGCCATCCTCGACGGCGAGGCCGACGGTTGGGCGGAAAGCTCGCTTTACATGATCGGCGCGCTCGAGGAGGCGCGGGCGCGGGAGCACGCCAGCGCCAAGGCGGCCGCATGAAGCTCATCGTCACCACGCCGCTGGCCATTGTTATCAAAGCCGACAATGTCGCGCATGTACGCGCAGAGGATGACACCGGCGCGTTCGGCATTCTGCGCGGCCATGCGGACTTTCTGACGGCGCTGGCGATTTCGGTGATGAGCTGGCGGGACCAAGATGGGGCCGAGCATCATATCGCCGTGCGCGGCGGCATGTTGGCGGTAAGCGGCGGCGACACGATCACGATTGCGACGCGCGAAGCCGTCGCCGACGACGATCTGCACCGGCTCGAAACTGAAGTGCTCGCGAGCTTCCAGCGGCGCAGCGAAGAGGAGCTCACGGCGCGCACCGACGCGCAGCGCCTTTATCTCGCAGCGATCCGGCAGATTTATCGCTTTCTGCGGCCCGACCGCCCCGGCCCCGCGCCGCGTCTCGCCCGCCTGGCGTCGCAAGACGAGCTCGAGTCATGACGCCGCAGCCGGAAGATCATGAGCGCCTGGGGGAGGCGGTCAGGAAGCGGCAGGAGCGCCGCGCGCTCTGGCGGCGCGAGGGCGAACGGTCGCTTGGCCAGAACCTCGCCATGATTGGCGCGCTGGGGTGGACCATCGTGGTCCCGACCTTGCTCGGAATCTTTGCCGGCCGGTGGCTCGACCAGGCTTTCCACAGCGGAATCTTTTGGACGCTCAGCCTGCTCGTGGCGGGTCTGGCGGCGGGTTGCATGTTTGCGTGGAGGAGGATGCACAGCGAATGACCCACGACAGTCTCATCGCTCATCCCGAACTCACCGCCATGACGGCTTTTGCCGGCCTGCTGTTTGGTCTTCTATTTTTTGCGACCCTCAAGCACAGCGTGACGCTGTTTGTCGAGCGCAAGGGCTGGCTCGGTCCGCTGGCCCTGACGCTGGGGCGTTTCGGCGCTGCGGCCGGCTTCCTGTTCGTCGCGGCGAAACTCGGCGCAGCGCCCTTGCTGGCCGCCTTCATCGGGTTTCTGATAGCGCGCGCGTTGACGCTGCACGCGCGAAGGACGGCCGGCTGATGCAATCCTCGCCGCTCACGAGCACGGTGCTTTTTCATATTGGTCCGGTAGCGATCACGCGTCCGGTAATGACCACGTGGGTCATCATTGCTGTGCTGGCTCTCGTCTGCCGATCCGTCACCCGCCGTCTCGTCGATGCTCCCCGACGGGCGGCAGGCCGTGCTCGAAGGCATTGTCACGGGCATCACAGGCCAGATCGAGGATGTCATTCGCAAGGATGCGCGGCCATTTCTCCCACTCGTGGGCACGCTGTTTATTTTCCTCGTAGTTGCGAATCTCTCGGGCGTGCTCCCCGGCGTCGAGGCGCCAACCGGCAAGATCGAGACGCCGGCGGCTTTGGCGCTGATCGTCTTCTTTTCGGTGCACTATTTCGGGATTCGTGCGCATGGTTTGGGCGGCTATCTCGCCAGCTTCGCCGAGCCCAAGCTGATCATGCTGCCGCTCAATGTCCTCTCGGAGATCACCCGCACGTTTTCGCTGATGGTTCGCCTCTTCGGCAACGTCATGAGCGGTGAGTTCGTCATCGGTCTCGTGGTGGCGCTGGCCGGCCTCTTTGTCCCGATCCCGCTAATGGCGCTCGAAATCCTGATTGGCCTCGTGCAGGCCTACATCTTTACGGTGCTCGCAACCGTCTTCATCGGCGCCGCCGTCGGCAGCGTCGCGAAGGCATAAGGAGGTTCAGTGGATCCCAAGATCATTTCGATTATCGGCGCCGTTATCGCCGTCTCGATCGGATCGATCGGCCCGGCGCTGGCGGAGGGACGTTCGGTGGCCGCGGCCATGGACGCCATCGCGCGCCAGCCTGAAGCGGCCGGGACGATATCGCGCACGCTCTTTGTCGGCCTCGCGATGATCGAAACCATGGCCATCTATTGCCTGGTCATCGCGCTGCTGCTGCTGTTCGCCAATCCGTTTGCCGGGTGAGCGATGCATCTCGACTGGTGGACCATAGGTCTCCAGACCGTCAACTTCGGGATCCTGGTCTGGCTGCTCAACCGATTTCTTTATAAGCCCGTGCTGGCCCTTATCGATGCGCGGAAAGCGGAAGTCCGCCGCCAGTTCGACGCCGCCAAGGATCTTGAGGAGAAGGCGAAGACGCAACTGGCCGCCGTCGGGGCCGAGCGCGCCGGCATCGCGGCCGAACGCGAGGCGGCGCTGAAGGCGGCTGCGTCACAGGCGCAGGAGCTGGCCGGGGCGCGCCGGGCGCAGGCCGAGCGCGATGCGCAGGCGCTGATCGATGCAACTCGCAAGACCCTCGCGGAGGAGCGCGAGAAGGCGCTGGACGAGGCGCGGCGGCTGGCGCTCGATCTCGGCGCGGACTTTGCGCAAAAGCTCCTCGCCGAAGTGCCGATGCAGTACCGCGCTGAAGCCTGGATCGAACGGATCGAGCAGCATCTCAATGCGCTTTCGCAAACGGAGCGCGATGCTTTGGCGCGGCAGCTTGCCGATGGAACGCCGCTTACGGTCGTCACCGCATGCGTACTGCCCACCGCCACAACTGATCAATGGAAAGAGCGATTGCGTCGGTCTCTTGGCCTCTCTGGCGGCATGAAGTTTGAAGTCAATCCCGACCTGATCGCAGGCGCCGAATTGCATTTTCCAACCGCCATCCTGCGCTTCTCCTGGCAGAGCGCGCTTGCGGCGGCGCGGACCGAGATAGGCGCCCATGCCCGCTCTCGTTGAGGAGTTGAAGAGCTGGGTCCAGGAGAGCCGGCAAAGGCTCGCCGCTCTGCCGCTTGTTCCGCATCTCGAACATATCGGCCGCGTCCTTCAGGTGGGCGACGGCGTCGCGATGGTCGCAGGTCTCCCGCAAGCGCGACTGGATGAACTGCTGGTGTTTGAAGGCGGCGTGCGCGGTCTGGCCGTCGATCTCGGGGACGACGCTATCGGCTGCATCCTGTTGGGGGAGACCGCCGGCATTCCAGCCGGAAGCATTGTCCGCGGCACCGGCGAGGTAGCCCGCGTTCCGGTCGGCGAAGGGCTGCTCGGCCGCGTGGTCGATGCGCTGGGGTCGCCACTCGACGGCAAGGGCGAAATCGGAGGCGCGCAACTTGCGCCGGTGGAGCGGGCGGCGCCGGTCATTGTCGATCGCGCGCTGGTGACCAAGCCGCTTGCCACCGGCCTGCTGGTGATCGACGCGACGATCCCGCTCGGCCGCGGCCAGCGCGAACTCATTATCGGCGACCGTGAGACGGGCAAGACCGCCATCGCGGTCGACGCCATCATCAACCAGAGAGCGAGCGACGTGATCTGTGTCTACGCCGCCATCGGGCAGAAGGCGTCGTCTGTCGCTCGTGTCATCAACGCCGTGCGCCAGTATGGCGCGCCCGAGCGTTGCATCTTCGTCATCGGAGAAGCGAATGCGGCTCCCGGCCTGCAGTGGCTCACGCCCTATTCGGCGTGCGCGATGGCGGAATATTTCATGATGCGCGGTCGCGACGTGCTGCTCGTCCTCGACGATCTGACCAAGCACGCCGCCTGCTACCGGCAGGTCTCGCTGCTGCTGCGCCGTCCGCCGGGCCGGGAGGCGTATCCTGGGGACATCTTTTACATCCATTCGCGCTTGCTGGAGCGGGCCGCGAAGCTCGCGCCGGAGCGCGGCGGCGGCTCGCTGACGGCGCTGCCTATCGCCGAAACACAGGCCGGCAACATCAGCGCCTACATCCCCACCAACCTGATCTCGATCACGGACGGGCAGATCTATCTTGACCCGGGTCTGTTTTACGAGGACCAGAAACCGGCCGTCGATGTCGGCAAGAGCGTCTCCCGCGTCGGCGGCAAGACGCAGGCGCCGGTCCTCAAGGCGCTATCGGAGAGTCTGCGCCTCGAATACGCGCAGTTTCTGGAGCTGGAGGTGTTTACCCGCTTCGGCACCATGGTGGACGAGCGCACCCGCAAGGTCATTGAGCATGGACGGCGCATCCGCGCCGTTCTCGGTCAGCGGCAGTTCGCGCCGCTGACGCTCGGCGAACAGGCAGCCCTGTTATGCGCCGTCGCCGACGGCGTCCTCGATCCCGTGCCGCTCGATCGCATCAATGCCTTCCGCATAGGTCTTGCGCCGTGGCTCGACGAGCATTGCCCCGAGATTCTGGCCGTCGACGACGAGGCCAAACCCTTGTCCGACACCGTTCGCGCCCGGCTCAAGGCGAGCCTGACCGCACTTGCCCAATTGATCGCGGGAAAAGCGGAGGGCCAGCCATGACGCGCCTGTCGGAGATCCAATCGCATATCGCCAGCATGGGCGAATTGCTTGACATCGTGGGCGCCATGCGCTCGCTCGCCGGCATGCGCGTGCAAGAGTCACAGCATGCGCTGCCCGGCATCCGCAGCTATGCTGATTCCATGGCCGCAGCGATCGGCAGCGCTCTTCTGCTCATGCCGCAGCCCGTGACCGAAGAGCGTCAGGAGCGCGGCCGCCGGGCGCTCATTCTGTGCATGGCCGAGCATGGTTTCGTCGGCGGGTTCAACGAGAGAGATGCTGGAGGCGGCTGAGGCGACCCTCGAACCCTCCGATCTCATGTTTGTGCTGGGCAGCCGAGGGGCGGCTCTCGCGTTCGAGCGCGGCCGCAAGGCTGCCTGGACGAGGCCGACGGCGACTCGTCCCGCGGGAGCTCCCGACGCGGTCGACCGTTTGACCAATGAGCTATATGCACGCGTCGCGCGCGGCGAAGTCGCGCGGATCGAAGTCATGTTCTGCCGTTACCGTCAAGGCGCGGCGTCAACAATCGAGCGTCGTCTGCTGCTGCCGCTCGACATGGCCGCCCTGTCCTCGAAGCAGGCGCGCCAAGTCCCGCTCCATAACCTGCCGCCACGGCCCTTGCTTGAGAAACTGATGGCCGAATACATCTTTGCGTTGCTGATGCAGGCCGCGGTCGAGTCGATCGCGAGCGAGAACGCCGCCCGCTTTGCCGCGATGGAGTCGGCGCACGACAATGTCAGGAAGAAGCTCGCGGGATTGCAGGAGAATGCGCGGCAGGCGCGTCAGACCGAGATCACATCCGAGCTACTGGACCTGATCACAGGCGCCGAAGCCATGCAGGCTGGTTCGAAGCGCGCCATTCGCGAGACGAGATCAGTCTCGCCGTAGCGGTTGGCCCGCCAAGCACAATTCGACGATCCGCGATCTGGCTGGTTTCGGCAGATATCGGCATCGATCGGCCGAGATACTATCGCGACGACACATGCAACGATGGGGACGAGGCCAAGTTGGCTCACCGACATTTTGATCCCTTTCTGGGGCACTCTGATCCCCTTCTGGGACACTGCGGAACACCGCGAGGCAAGCCACGGACGGGCGACGCTTGATGGAGGACCCGAACCTAGAGCAGAATCCGATCACGCTGCATCGTAGCCTGCGGCGGCGAAGAGGTTTTGGATTTCCTGCGGGGTGATGAGATCGATGAGTTGGCCGATGGCGCTCCAGAGGCCTTCGACGGTCCGCTCGGCGGCCTTTCGCAGAAGCGCCTTGAGTTTGGCGAAGGCATTTTCGATGGGATTGAAATCGGGACTGTAGGGCGGGAGGTAGAGAAGGCTTGCGCCCACGGCTTCGATCAGCTGACGCACTTTCGACCCTTTGTGGCCGGGCAGATTGTCCATGATGACGACGTCGCCCTGGCGCAGTTCCGGGACGAGGACCTTGTCGACGTAAGTCTCGAAAGCGAGACGGTCGACGGCTCCGTCGATGACAAACGGCGCGATGAAGCCGCGCAGCGTCAAGGCTCCAATGAAGGTCGTGGTTTTCCAATGTCCGTACGGAACGCCGACCCGCAGGCGTTGACCGCGCGGAGCGCGACCGTGACGGCGCGCCATGTTGGTGGAGGCCCAGGTCTCGTCGATGAAGATCAGGCGCTCGGGGTCGAGATCGAGTTGCCCTTCGAACCAGGCCTCGCGCTGCTCCGCGACGTCGGGGCGGCTTTGCTCGGAAGCGTGCGCGGTCTTTTTTTGCGCGTGATGGCGTGACGAGCGAAGAAGCGCTGGATCGTGCCGAAGCCGAAGCTGAGCCCTTGTGCGGCAAGCGTGCGGCGCACTTCCTCTATGGTCGCGTCGCCGTCGGGTCCAAGCGCCGAAAGAACGGCTTCGCCGCAGGCTTCGATGCGCTTCGACCGGCGGTCGCCGCCAAGCGCCTTGGGACGCGCGTCCCCCTGCTCGCGTTCACGCGCGCGCCAGCGGCTCACGCTGGCGGCGCTGACGCCAAACCGTTCGGCGGCCTGGCGATGCGTCGCCCCGGCCTGAACCGCCGCCAAAACCCGAACCCGAAGATCAAGAGACAGCGCCTTTGACATGCCCGCCGGCCTCCGATCCGGCAGACAGCCTGAATCAGAACTTACCCGATTCGGGAATCCCCTCCCAATTCTCTCAGCTCGGGTGCCGCTCCTAGACGAACGCATCAGCCAAGGCGAGCGACCTCGAAATCCATCATCATTCCCAAGGGAAATCATCGCGCGCCGCGCTCAGGGCGGGCCTGGCATGGACCGCGAGCACGATCGCGGCGCCAATTCCGATCCGGGCTCGCGAAGACGCGCCGGTAAAAAATCGGCATGGTCGAGCCCTCACGGGGGTCTATGCGGCCTCATTTGCCGCGACTGAACGGACGAGAAGAGCTAATCCGTAAAGTCAAAGGGGCCAACAGTGCAGACGCGACGGCGACGCGTTTCTACAGCAGGCTCGGCGAGAGTTGACAAAGTGAATGCTGTCCCTCCGCGATCGCCAACGAGCGACCCGATCGCGCCTTGTCGTCGACGCTGATCTTCGCCATACTTATTCTTGAGTTCGCGCGGAAGCTCGAGATGCCGGCAGCGCCGAGTAGCCAGCCAACGGTGATCGTTATAGATGATGATCCGGGGATGCGAGAGTCAATTGGCGGCCTCGTTCGATCGGTTGGCTTTCAGACAACGATGCTGGCGTCTGTGGACGAATTTCGCCAATCCGGCCGTCCGAGCGGACCTTCTTGCCTCGTCCTTGACGTTCGGCTGCCGGGGCAAAGCGGGCTTGATCTTCAACGAGAGCTTGCTGCAAGCCGGATCCAACTTCCGATCGTCTTTATAACTGGGCATGGCGACATACCCATGTCGGTACAGGCAATGAAAGGGGGGGCGGTTGAGTTTCTGACCAAGCCCTTTAGGGACCAGGATCTGCTGGACGCAATCCAACTTGGCCTCGAGCGCGATCGGGCTCGCCTCGAAGACGAGAAATCAATTGCAGTTTTACGTACGCGTTATGAGTTCCTGACCGCACGGGAACGCGAGGTTGTTGATTTCCAATGAGAACTGACCCAAGCATGGAGTGGGCCCCTGGGGGCGGACAGGGATCAGGCCGCTGATTTGACTGTCTGCCGGGCGTGGTGGTCCTCGAACTGTTTGGGGCTCAGATAGCCGAGGGCTGAGTGGAGCCTGCGGCTGTTGTAGACTTGGTTGATGAAGCGTGGAAGGTCTTCTGCGACGTGGCTGACGGTCTCGTAGGCCATTGGATAGACCGCTTCGACCTTCAGCGTCTTCATGAAGCTTTCCGCTTTGGCGTTATCGTAGGGATTGCCGCGCCGGCCCATCGAGCCGACGAGGCCATGGCTGTCGAGGGCCTGCCGATAGGCTTGCGCGGCATATTGCGAGCCGCGATCCGAGTGATGAAGGCAGCCGGCCGGCGGTCTGCGGTCCTCGATTGCAGCGTTCAGAGCCGCGAGCGTCAGCCGGACATCGATGGATCGGCTGATGGCGTAGCCGACGACGCGGCGCGACCAGGCGTCGAGAATCACGGCGACATAAACGAAGCCCGTCGTGACAGCGACGTAGGTGATGTCGGCGACCCAGAGCTGATTGGCGCCGTTGACGACCCTGTCCTTGGCCAGATTGCGGAAGATCGGATGGTCGTGGTCGCTGCTCGTCGTCGCCACATATCGCCGACGCATGCGTGGCTGGAGATCGTGTTCGCGCATGAGGCGCTTGACCTTCTTGTGATTGACCACGAGGCCTTGCTGGCGAAGGGCGGCCTGCATGCGTCGCCAACCGTAGCGTTCGAACGCGTCGCGGATCGCGCTCATCGCCTCGACGATGGCTGTGTCATCGGGCGCCCATAGGCGCGTCATAGTAGGCCGAGCTAGCGCGCCCGTCGTCGACCTCAAGGGATTGGGACCGACCAGAGGAACTACCCGGTTACGCCAGCGAACAAACTAGCGAGCGCGCCGGAGAAAGCGCGCACCTTCGCCGCCGACGTCGGATATCAAACCAGGGTCCTTACTTGGGCAGCGATGGCGCAACGGGGGAGCGGAATGTTGCGCGTTCCAACTCTCGAATAGACGCCATTCGGCTATAGGGGTGTGCCCAGACCGACAGTAATTCCCTGGCCAACCTCAATCACCATCGCCTGGATGAAGTCGGGGGCGAGCATTCGCGCGCAAGCCTTACCGTCGGAGACGAGCGCGAGCATCACTGAGCCGCCCGAATTGTCCATGACCGCGCGATCGCCGGGAGGAAGCGTGTGAAACTGGCGGAATCGCAACGTAAAGTGCTCGCACGAATTGGAACTGCTCCGTCGTGAGGTCCCTCACGGTAGACACCGCCCGGATCGCGGACATCGGCACGCACTCAGGCGCGTCCGGATTGAGCCATTTATCGAAAGCGCCGGGGGTCGTCGGCTGCGAAAGCGGAAGCGGACGAAGCAAGGCAACCCACTGCGAGCGCTGCGGCGATGAAACGACTCATGATGTTCTCCTTTGGATAGAAGCACACGCCAATTGGCAGCTCTGGGTCCCACCTTCGAGCCAAGAACTACTCGGATGTCAGCTTACCCGCGCCGCTCGCCGTATTGTATTAAGCTTGGAGATTGCCAGTGCATCTGAGGAGATCACGGCTATAAACCCTTGGTCCTGAACTATAATACGTTGGTTCAACCGTGGGCGCGGGCCGCGATCCGGTCGACTTTCTGGTTCGAGCCGTTGCTTCAACACACGGTCGGGCACTTCCAATACGTCCGCCCAAGCGTCGTTACGAACTCCATCCGGTCTCCTTCGCCGAACGCGTGCATGGAAGCCCCGCGACCATCCCAGACATTGACGCGCCCCCAATCCTTCGGTCTTTCGGGGCAAGACGGCTCATCCCGAAAAATAGTGAAAATGAATCGAATTCTTGGAATCACATTCGTACATCGTCGCGCTTTCCGCATCGCGCGGCGGCGATTGGTCAAAACCTCGCAGGTTCGCGGCGAAAATAGATCTCCGACGCACGAACGAAAACGAAAGAAAAGTAGAACCGCGGTGTGCAATCCTTGCACACGAGCTTCTATAAAGGGGTGAAAACTATCGACTTTCCGTCCAGTCCATCATCGCGCCGGCGCGGGCACGACGACGCGTCGGCGGTGAGATACCCTGGACCCCTTGCTACCCCATTGCTGAAATATTCTTGCTCGAAAAAACTACCGTGAATACAGTTCACCAGACGTCGCGATATTGTGAATGAAAATCACAAGGTGAGTTCGAAACGTCGGCCTGATCTGTTCAAGTTGACGACACTCGCCGGCTTCGCGCAGATCCCATTTCGGCCTATATGGCTTAGAGCGCCTTCATGGCCCTGCACGTGCGCGGCAAGCCGCGTTGAGCAATGTCGGTCGATGCCGCTTATAGCCCTCGACCCGCCGTCCGCACGCTAGAGCAAGTCTTTGCACTACTCCGCCGGGGACCCTCTTCCAACGCACTCTGACTATCGCTTCCTGTCGTCCTCGATTCCAACATCGAAGGCCAAGAGAATGAGTAGAACCGAGAGCACGCTGAGCAAGCGCACCATTCGACGACATCAACTACGCGAGATGGTTCCGCTCGCCGACACCACAATCTACGAGATAGAGCAGCGAGGCGAGTTTCCCCGGCGCTTTTACCTCACCACTCGATGCGTCGTGTGGGATCTCGCCGAGGTGGAAGCCTGGATCGAGGCTCGGCGTCACGTGTCGAAGACAAAGTCCTTAAAGCTGGCTCCTTCGCCCGATGTGCATCTCCGCAAGCCTCGACCCGTCAAACGCTAGGATCAGGCACGAGTAGGTCCATCGACTGCGGATAGAGAGTGGGCGTGTATTTCTGGCCCGCGACCCATGCGTCGACCAAATCGGCCCACTCCTGCATCATGTGGCGCCGCTGATGCTCGTATTCTGCCTTGTTATAAATTCCGCGTGACGATCGACCGTCCTCATGCGCGAGGCATTTCTCGATCCAGTCGCTATTAAAGCCCAGCTCGTTCAAAAGCGTCGAGCCGGTCCTGCGGAGGTCGTGGACAGTGAAGGGCTCAAGTGGCAACCCCTCCTTCTTCGCACGCTCTACGACCGCCGCCGTGATACGATTGAAGGTCGCCCGCGACATGGGAGCATCCGCGTCGTAGCGCGACGGCAGCACGTACCTTGAGTTTCCAGCACAGGTCTTCAGCGCGATTAGGATGTCGATCGTCTGTTGAGCCAAGTAGACGTTGTGCGACTTCGACCGCTTCATCCGTTCCTTAGGGATCGACCACACGGCATTTTCAAAGTCGACCTCATCCCACGTCGCATCCTGAAGCTCACTTTTGCGCACCATGGTGAGGAGAAAGAGCTTCATGCCGAGACGAATCGTCGGCAGCGTCGGAATGTGCTCGATCTGTCGCAACATGATACGTATCTCCGACGGCGACAGGGAGCGATCCTTGGGAACGAACGTCGCGATCGATGCAGGACCGACCTCATCCGCCGGGTTGTCGACCTTCTCACCATGAAGAATTGCGAACGCATAGACGAGCTTGACGATGTCAGGGACGTGGACCGCGGTGGCGGGCGCACCTCGTTGCTTCACCTTGGCGCATATCGAGCGCAGATCGTCGGGGCTGATCTCCGTTAGCAGCCGATTGCGGAAGACGGGGAGAATGTCGCGCTCGTAGATCGCGCGCCGCATCGCCCTGGTGCTATCGGCCATCTTTGCCTCTTGCATCCAGCGCTCGCCGAACTCGCCGAAGCTCTTTGCCTCCTTGAGACGGCGCTTCTCCCGCTGCTTCTCGTGAGCGGGCGAGATGCCCTCGGAGATCATCCGCTTGGCGTCGACAAGGCGCTCGCGCGCGCGAGCAAGCGATAGCCCACCTGGACCATATCGACCGATTGTCAGTGTCTCGCGTCTGCCGCTGAGGCGGTAATCGTAGCGGAACACGATCGCGCCCGCCGGCTGGATCACAACGTACATGCCGTCACGATCCACAATCTTATACAACTTCTCTTTTGGTTTCAGTGATTTAAGGCCTGCGTCGGTCAGCACCCTATCCTCCAGATCGGTTGATTTTCGGGGAGAGAGCGCTCAATTATACCGTCATGGCAAAACATCCGTTGCCGATCCGCAATTAAGTGTTATGCTGCAATAGCTTAACGACGAGTAATATACCGTCAGCGCTCTCTCAGCCTTGACGGTATAGCGGTTTCGGGAACCGATCAAGAGTTGGCCATACCGTCCGCCATACCGTCATTCCGAACACTTGCCCTCGGATACTAACCGAAAGATGCAGAATGGATTATCTTGTTATTTCAATATATTGAGTCGCAGCGTGGCGCAGTTTTGGATAGTCTCGGATGGGCCTGAATTATTCCCACTCGATCGTGCCGGGCGGCTTGCTCGTTACGTCGTAGACGACGCGGTTCACGCCCTTCACCTCGTTGATGATGCGGGTTGCGGCGCGGCCGAGGAAGGTCATTTCAAAGGGAAAGAAATCCGCGGTCATGCCGTCGATCGAGGTCACCGCGCGCAGCGCGCAGACGGAATCGTAGGTGCGCCCATCGCCCATCACGCCGACCGTGCGCACCGGCAGCAATACGGCGAACGCCTGCCAGATCTTATCGTAAAGGCCTGCTTTGCGGATCTCGTCGAGGAAGATGGCGTCGGCCTGCCTGAGAATGTCGAGCTTCTCGCGGCTGATCGCGCCAGGGCAGCGGACGGCGAGCCCTGGGCCGGGGAAAGGATGCCGACCGACGAACGCCTCCGGCAGGCCGAGCTCGCGACCTAGCGCGCGCACCTCGTCTTTGAACAATTCGCGCAATGGCTCGACCAGCTTCATGCGCATGCGCTCGGGCAGGCCGCCGACGTTGTGGTGGCTCTTGATAGTGACAGACGGGCCGCCGGAAAACGACACGCTTTCGATCACGTCGGGATAGAGCGTGCCTTGCGCCAGAAACTCGACCGACCCCTTGCCGTCGCTCGCGATGCGACGCGCCTCCGCGTCGAAAACGTCGATGAACAATTTCCCGATCGTCTTGCGCTTGGCCTCGGGATCCTCGACGCCGGCGAGCGCCGCTATGAACTCTTGCGCCGCGTCGACATGAACGAGGGGAATGTTGAAATGGCCGCGGAACAGCTTCACCACTTCGTCCGCTTCGCCCTGCCGCAGAAGTCCGTGGTCGACGAATACGCAGACGAGCTGATCGCCGATCGCCTCGTGGATCAGCACCGCCGCAACCGCCGAGTCGACTCCGCCCGATAAGCCGCAGATAACGCGCGACTTGCCGACCAGAGCGCGAATGCGGGCGATCTCCTCGTCGCGGAAGGCCGCCATCGTCCAATCCCCTTTGAGGCCGGCGACCTTGAAAAGGAAATTGGCGAGGAGCTTCGCGCCATCGGACGTGTGAACCACCTCGGGATGGAACATGGTCGTGTAATACCGCCGTCTTTCGTCAGCCGCGACCGCGTAGGGCGCGTTCTCCGACACGGCATAGACCCGGAAGCCCTCAGGCAGACGCGTCACGCGATCGCCGTGGCTCATCCATACCGGGTAGCGCCCGCCCGTTCGCCACACGCCCTCAAACAGAGCACAGGCCTCGAGGATCTCGACATCCGCGCGGCCGAATTCCGCCGCATGCCCGCTTTCGACCTTGCCGCCAAGCTGCTCGCACAAGGTCTGCTGGCCGTAGCAAATGGCAAGGATTGGGACGCCGCTCTTGAAGATTTCCTCCGGCGCGCGGGGGCTGCCCGGCTCCGGAACCGACGCCGGCCCGCCGGACAGGATCGCGGCCTTGGGCTTGAGCCGCGCAAACGCTTCGGCCGCCTTCGAGAACGGGTGGATCTCGCAATAGACGCCGGCCTCGCGCACGCGCCGCGCGATCAGCTGCGTGACCTGCGAGCCGAAGTCGACGATGAGGACTGAGTCGTGGCTCATGGCGTCCATGTGGCGGATGAGAGGCGCTCGCGCAACTCTTCCTCCTCAAGGTCTTACGCCCGTGACCTCCCTTGCTTTGACAACCACAGCGCGAGTTCAGTGAAAGCAAATAAAAATAAAAACAGGCGGAAATCCTTTGATTTCCTTTTTTTTATTTTTCCAAAATCGGGACTTTTCAAAGGGTTATGAGCGAAAAAACAAAAAAATTCAGCTCCGTCTCAACTCGCATCCGAGGTTGTGAGCGGGAGCGTTGCGAAGGCAGGTGTGACTCCTTTCGCCCGGGCCGCAGGCCTCTGGGGGTAAGCGCGTACTGCTACTAAGAAAATGCGTAACATAAATTTCTGAATTTGTCAATTCAATACTGCATTTTGCTTGGCTTGGCCGGCCGGGCTAATTCCATTCGCCGTCGCGAAGACCGGCGTGGATCGTCACCTTCGACAAGCTCGGGCAAACCTTCGAGCCGGCGGCGCGATCGTCCCGGAATGAGCGAGCGGACGCTTGAAAGGAGCGCCCGGAACCGCACTCAATTCGACTCAATCCGCAGAGCTCAGGATCAAAACCCCTATCGCCCCTTTGTCCGCTTTGGGTGCAGGCTGTGTGAAAACGTCGGTTGAGTTAGAATCTTGACGCATTGAGTTCGGGGTTCTTGATGAAGCGCTTTGTCGAGGGTGAGGATCGGCGCCAGGGCGTTTTGCTTCCGGAGTATCTCGACGACTTTGTAGCTGAGGAGAACCAGGTCCGAGTCATCGAGGCGTTCGTCGACGAGCTGGATTTGCGGAGGCTGGGGTTTGAGGGGGTGGTCCCGGAGGCGACGGGCCGTCCCGCCTACCATCCGCCACGATTCTGAAGATCTACGTTTACGGCTACGTCAACCAAATCGCTTCGAGCCGGCGGCTTGAGCGGGAAGCCCGACGCAATGTCGAGCTGATGTGGCTGACTGGACGGCTTGCGCCGGACTTCAAGACGATCGCGGACTTCAGAAAAGACAACGGCGCAGCGATCCGCGCGACGTGCCGGCAATTCGTGGCGCTTTGCCGAAAGGTGAACTTGTTCACTCAGGCGATGGTGGCGATCGACGGCAGCCGGTTCAAGGCCGTCAATTCCCGCGACAGGTCCTTCTCGCGCGGCTCGATAAAGCGCCGCATGGAGCAAGTTGAGGCGAGCATCGAGCGCTATCTATCGGCGCTGGAGACGGCGGACCGTCAGGAAGGCGAGTTGGCGGAAGCCAAGTCGGCGCGGCTGAAGGACAAGATCGCTTCGCTGCGAGAGCAGATGCGCAAGTATAAGGCGCTGGAAGTCGCCGTGCACGCCGCGCCGGACAAGCAGATTTCGCTGACTGATCGGGATGCGCGATCCATGGCGACGAGCGGCAAGGACACGGGGCTGGTCGGCTACAATGTGCAGGCCGTTGTCGACGCCAAGCATCACCTGATCGTCGCGCACGAGGTCACCAATATCGGCAATGATCGCAGCCAGCTCTCGGCGATGGCGAAGCAGGCGCAAGAGGCGATGGGCGCGCGTGAACTGACGGCGATCGCCGATCGCGGCTACTTCAAAGGCGAGGAGATCCTAGCCTGTGAGGCGGCGGGCGTGACGCCCATCGTGCCAAAGCCGCTGACCTCTGGCGCCAAGGCGGACGGCCGGTTCGGCAAGCAGGATTTCGTCTACGATCCCCAGGAGGACGCCTATCGTTGTCCTGGCGGGGAGAAGCTGACGCGGCGGTTCACCACCGTCGAAGCCGGCCTCACGCTGCACGCGTACTGGACGACGAAATGCGCCCCCTGCGCGCTCAAATCGAAATGCACGCCTTCAAAGGAGCGGCGCGTCAAGCGTTGGGAACACGAAGCCGTCCTCGACACGATGCAGGAGCGGTTGGACCGTGCGCCCCAGAGCATGCGCATCCGACGCCAGACCGCAGAACATCCGTTCGGAACCATCAAGGCCTGGATGGGCGCCACCCACTTCCGGCTACGCACCCTTGAAAAGGTCAGCGCCGAGATGAGCCTTCACGTTCTCGCCTACAATCTGAAGCGGATGATCGCCATCCTCGGGACGCAGCCGCTCATCCAGGCGATCAGGGCCGCCTGAGCCCCTCATCGTACAAACCCAGACCGCCGGCAAACCCTACTGCGCTTTCTTAGCCGCTCCAGCACAGCGTCCCAAAAACTGCGTTTTCGCACGGCCTCGGCGGAGAGCGGACAAGGCACAACCGACCGGCGACGTCCGGTGTCGACGTTACGCGGACCTTGCGGATCGCGGCCTTGAACGCCTCAATTGGGCGGAGAGGGACCGTTGGCGGACGCCGGGAATGGGGGATTGCAGGCGTACAACGCCCGTCACGGAAAGGTTTGACGTCTGCCCTGTTTGCAGGTTTGGCGGGGCAATCAGCTGCCCGCACGAGCCCAGTCGGAGACCTGCCGCTCATCAGTCGCGCGATATGGACAGCCCCGCGAGAAGCGGAGCGTATGCGGCGAGCCGGCGGGATACAAACTCGGTGAAGAGCCGCACGCGCTTCGTCTTGCGTGTCTCCCCCTGCGTGAGAAGCCAGAGCGTTCCGTACATGTGCAGGTCGGTCCCCGGCACCCTAGCCAGCAAGGGGTCGGCATCGCCAACGAAGCAGGGCAGCGTCGTCATCCCGAGCCCTTGCCGTACAGCAACGATCTGCGCCTCGCCGTCCGTGATCCTGAACGGCATCCCGGTGGCGCCGGCCTCGCAGGCCCAAGTCGGGACTCCATCACTGCTTATGACGATCCACCGGATGGGATCGGGAGCGCCCGCGCGCCACGCGGCTAGTCGATCGCGGGACATGTAGACGCCGCCGAAGAGCTCCGGTCCCTTCAGGCCGTGAAGATTTAGCGGCAGGGTTTTGCGGTCGTAGACGACTCGGATCGCGACGTCGGCCTCTCGGTTGGTCAGATTCGCCAGCTCGCCGGACGACAAGATTTCCATTTCGATGTCCGGATGCAGACGCGCGAAATCGGCGAAGTCCGGCATGAGCAGGTGTGTCGCGAGGGTCGGCGCCAACGTCACTCGCAGAAGCCCGCGCACGCTCTGGTCGCGCCCGAAGATGCGCGTCTCCAGCTGGTGCGACGACGCTTCCATCTGGTCCGCGAACTCGAGGACCTCCTCGCCCGCGGCCGTCAGGCGGTAGCCCGAAGGCAGCTTTTCGAAGATGTGCACCCCGAGGCGTTCCTCGAGCTGGGCGATGCGTCGAAGCACGGTCGAGTGATTCACCCCGAGGCGATCGGAGGCGCCCCGCACCGAGCCTCCGCGGGCGACGGCAAGAAAATAGCGAACGTCATCCCAGTCGATCATGGTGCAATCTTGCGCCGCGCGGCGCGCGTTCCAAAGCCCGTATCTAATACATCGAACAGCATTATGGGCGGTCATCGTCGGTTGTGCCAACGATAGCGGCCCAATTCCGAACGGCCGGACACCGATCGTCGCGGCTGGCGTCAGTCGCCTAGCCGGATCGATTTCGCACCACCGATGTGCGCGCTTCCGCACTCAACAACTGACGCCGGCGGACCCATTTCGAGGCTCTCGGAGGCAGATTCTGTCCCGACACCACGAAAGGAGAAGTCATGGGAAAGCTTGAGGGTAAGGTTGCAGTCGTCACGGGTGGAACGAGCGGCATGGCGCTGGCGAGCGCCAAGCTTTTCGTTGAAGAAGGGGCCTACGTTTTCATCACGGGTCGGAGGCAGGAAGCCCTTGACGAGGCCGTCAAGCTGATTGGCCGGAACGTGACAGGCGTGCGCGGCGACGCGGCCAATCTCGGCGACCTCGACCGTTTGTTCGACACGGTCAAGAGGGAAAAGGGCAGGATCGACGTCCTGTATGCGAGCGCCGGCATGGGCGAAGCCATCCCACTCGGCGAGATTACCGAGCAGCATTTCGATGCGACCTTCGGCCTCAATACGCGCGGCACGCTGTTCACGGTTCAGAAGGCCTTGCCGCTGTTCAACGATGGCGGATCGATCTTCATGACCGGGTCAGTTGCTTCGCTGAAGGGTTTTCCCGGTTACAGCGTGTATGCGGCGAGCAAGGCGGCGTTGCACGCATTCGCACGCGGGTGGCTCAACGAGCTGAAGGGCCGGAATATTCGGGTGAACGTGCTGCACCCAGGGCCGATCGCCACACCGATGCAGGACCAAGTTCTCACCGAGGAGGCGAAGCGGATGTTCGAATCCCTGATCCCGCGGGGAACGATGGGGCGTCCTGAGGAAATTGCGACGGCTGCGCTGTTTCTGGCTTCAGACGATTCCAGCTTCGTGAATGGGCTGGAGTTGTCGGTCGATGGCGGCTTCTCGGCCATCTGAAAGGCCGTGGAATCAGTATCAACACGGATCGGAGGAAAGATTCCCATGAGCATTGAGAAGAACATCCAGACCGTGAAGGACTTCTTCGGAGCGATCGGCCGCGGCGATAAGGAAGGTCTGCTGGCTCTGGTTGCAGAGGACATCGAGTGGATCATCCCCGGCGAGGACTGGCCGCTGGCCGGAACGCGCCACGGGCACGCGGGATTGGCGGATTTGCTTGAGACGGCATCCAAGACGATGGAAACGTCCACTGAACCCCGCGAGTTCGTAGCGCAGGGAGACCGGGTCCTGGTCGCGGGCTTCGCCAAGGGGAAGGTCAGAGCCACGAACAAGACGTTCGAAGACGACTGGATATTCGCTATCACGGTCCGGGACGGCAAACTGACGAACATCCGAGAGTATGTCGACACGCAGGCACTGGCGCGGGCCGCGCAGATGGACGGGTCCGGGCTGGCGTAGCGCTGGTCATCCGCGGCCATCGAGTTGAGGTAGACGGCGGATCAGCGGTGGATCGCCCCCTCGCAGGCCGCGCACTCGTCGAATGCCCAACCGTAAGGGAGATCCAGATGTACGACAAATCCAAGCTATCCGAGTTGATCCGGTTCGCACGAGTCGATGCGGGCTCCACCGTCATCGACGTTTACCCAGGCGACGGCGACTGGACCCGTCTCTTCTCCGACATCGTGGGACCCGAAGGACGGGTCTACAGCTTCGTGCCGGCCGAAGTCGCCCACTTCAAGAACGATCCGGTCGGCCGCATGCGGACGCTTGCGAAGGAGCCGGGCCGAGAGAACGTCGAAGCGGTCTCCGCGGACCTCGTGGCGATGCCGGAGGCCACGCAGCCAGCCGATGTCCTATGGCTGCACCTGTTCTACCACGATCTCCACACCCCGCTGATCCAGGCCAGGGGCGCGACGGCGGCCGACTTCAATCGAGCCGTCTACGAGCGGCTGAAGCCTGGTGGGTCCTACGTCATCATAGACCACGCCGCCGCTGTCGGAGCGGGGACGAGCGACGCCCAGTCGCTGCATCGGATTGAACCCGCATCCGTTCGCGAGGAGGTGGAGGCGGCCGGCTTCGTCCTGGGCGCGGAAAGCACCGTGCTCGCGACCAACGACGATACGCACGCGATCAAGGTGTTCGATCCCTCGATCAAGGGCAAGACCGATCGCTTCGCCTATCGGTTCGTGAAGCTCTGACAGTTCGCCCCCGCCTAGTTGGGGAAGCTCAACGAAGGTAGCGCGCTGGTGCACGCACGCGGCCTCACTTGGGGCAAGCTCCTCCCTCCAGGATTTGTTCAAGAAGCAGCAGTAATCGATGGCGACCGTGTTTGGCCCGAGAAGCACGATCCTATATCCGCTTTCTGCCTTCAGCGCACGTTCCGGGCTGAAAGGAAGGACTGCCGCGGTCGAATTGACCCGTTCGGCAAGTCTCAACGAATGGCCGCTACTTGCGCTAAGCGGACCTTTAGGAAATCGCACTGTTCGTCCGCTTTGGGTCGAAACCAGTCAAGCGGTTGAGTTTTGACCCTAAAGCGCGGCGGCGGCCTCCTTGAGCCGGCTCGCGAGCTGCGCTCGCCCCGCAACCGTCGACGACCATCCGCGAGTGACGGCCGTTTGCCCGCCGTCGACGACGATGTCCTGCCCGTTGACGAATCCGGAGGCGTCGCTCGCGAGGAACAAAGCCGCTTGCGCGATATCGTCCGGCAAGCCGGCTCGCGGGATCGGCTGGATCGACGTAAACGCGTCTTTGACGACGCCCGCGACTTTATCCGCCTTCGCGCCCTCGAGCCCCGCGTTCTTGCCGAAGATGCCCGTGACGATGGCGCCGGGCGAGATGCAGTTGACGCGAATTCCCTTTTCGCCGAGCTCCGCCGCGGCGGAGCGCGTAAAGGCGCTCACGGCGCCTTTCGCGGCGGAGTAGACATGGGCCGAAAGGCCGCCGCGATGCCCCGCCACGCTGCCGATATTGATGACGCTGCCGGATCCGTCGCGCAGCATGACGCGCGCGGCGTGCTTCACGCCCAGGATCACGCCGCGGACGTTGACGGCGAGAACCTGATCGATGGCCGCCGCGTCTGTCTCGGTGATGCTGATCATCGGCGAGGGGATTCCGGCATTGTTGACGAGGCAGTCGAGGCGGCCGAACCACTCCAGGGTTCGGCCGACCATCGCCTCGACGTCGGCCTCATTGGCCACGTCCGCGCGAACGAAACGGACGCCAATCTGTTTCTCGAGCGCGCGGCCTTCCTCCTCCCGGCGCCCGACGATCACCACGTTTGCCCCTTCTGCGACAAAAGCCTTGGCGACGCTTTCGCCGATTCCGCTCGTGCCTCCGGTCACGATTGCGGTCTTCCCGTCCAACGCGCCCATGGTCCACCTCCGATTGCCGCCGTCTAACCGGCGCTCGCCGCAGCGACGAGCGCCTCGAGCGATTCCGTAAGCCGCCGCTTGCAAAGCGCATCGGCCAGAATATCGTCCGCCGTCACGGCCTTTCCGGTGAGCGAGATCGACACGAAGGCTTCCGGCGTGAGCCGCGCGGCCATCGTGGACAGGATCTCGCGCAAGGACGCCTGAGCATGAAACGCGCGAGGCGAGGTGTTGATGAGCGCGATGGGCTTGCCGGCGAAGGTCTCGCTCGCCACCAGCCAGTCGAGCGCGTTCTTCAGCGCGCCCGGGAGGCCATGGGCGTATTCCGGGGCGGCGATGACGAGCGCGTCGCTCGCATTGACGAGCGCGCGAAGCGTCGCAACCGGCTCCGGCTTCGGCTTGTCCTCGGCGTCGTCGTCAGGATTGAACGGCGGCAGCGTCGCGAGATCGCGGTAGACGAGAACTTTGACGCCCTCGGGCGCGAGCTTTGCCAGGGCCTCCAACGCCGCCGTGTTGGTTGACGCGCGGCGCAGGCTTCCAGAGATGGCGAGGAGGCGAATGGGCTTCATCGAGGACGGGAAATCGCTCATGCGCTCGCAGCCCCAATTGGTTCGGCTCAGCCGGCGCGAGCCGATCTTAATCTTCGTCGCCCGGCCAGACGATGGGACGCTCCATGATCTCGGAATAATCGAAGGGGCGCTGCGCCGGAAACAGGCTGACGGCCAGGCCGGTCTCTGCCGATGCCTCATCCGCGCGTCTTCATAGGCGGCTCGCTGAGCGCCTCGTCGAGGCGCGATCTCAGACCGGGGTTCTTCCTCAATTGGCGAAGAACGCGGCGCCGTTGCTCACGAACGGACGCGGTCCACGAGCGGCTCCGCTTATCGGGCTGCTGGTCCCACTTGAGCAGATGGAGCATGAGGATGCGCAGCGCGCTTTCGAGCCTGTGATATTCTTCCGCGCCCACGTCATCGATCTCCTCCGCGATCGCCGCGGCGTCGATTTCCGAGAGCCGGCCGGCGCGCAGGAGCTCGGCCTGGCGGAGCGCCCAGGAGTAAAGATCGGCCTGTTTCGCGATGGGCCGCTTCGTTTCCTCACGGACCGCGCTCTTAGCCATCGCTTTTTCCCAAGGGGCCTTAGCTCAAGGCGACGTTGAGCGCGCTCTCCGGCAGCTCCTGGCCAAAGCACCGCTGGTAGAACTCGGCGACCAGCGCCCGCTCGAGCTCGTCGCACTTATTGAGAAAGGTCAAACGGAAGGCGAAGCCGATGTCCTTGAAGATCTCCGCGTTCTCCGCCCAGGTGATGACGGTGCGCGGGCTCATCACAGTCGACAAGTCTCCATTGATGAAGGCGTTGCGGGTCAAATCGGCGACCCGAACCATCTTGTTGACGGTGTCGCGTCCATCCTTGCGCGCCCTGTGCGCGGGCGACTTGGCGAGCACGATATCGACTTCCTTGTCGTGCGGCAGATAGTTGAGCGTCGCCACGATCGACCAGCGGTCCATCTGGCCCTGATTGATCTGCTGCGTGCCGTGATAGAGGCCGGAGGTGTCGCCGAGGCCGACCGTGTTGGCTGTGGCGAACATACGGAACGCGGGGTGCGGCCGAATGACGCGGCGCTGATCCAGCAAGGTCAGGCGCCCGGACACCTCCAGCACCCGCTGGATGACGAACATGACGTCGGGACGCCCCGCATCATACTCGTCGAAGCAAAGCGCGATGTTGTTCTGGATGGCCCAGGGCAGCATTCCGTCGCGGAATTCCGTAACCTGCTTGCCGTCCTTGAGCACGATCGCATCCTTGCCGACGAGATCGATGCGGGAGACGTGGCTATCGAGGTTGATGCGCACGCAAGGCCAGTTCAGACGCGCGGCGGTCTGCTCGATGTGCGTCGACTTGCCCGTGCCGTGGTAGCCGGTGATCATCACCCGGCGGTTGAAAGCGAAACCCGCCAGGATCGCGAGCGTCGTGTCCCGGTCGAACAGATAGTCCGGATCGAGATCCGGCACGTGTTCCTCGGCCCGCGAATAAGCCGGGACCTCGAGGTCGGAATCGATGCCGAAAGTCTTTCGCACCGATATGCGCGTGTCAGGCAAACCGGGCGTAGGTTCTGATCCCACTAGGGCTTGGATAGAATTCATAGGTCCTCCACGCTCTTCCGCGCGCGGAAGAGAGCGTCCTTCTCATACTCGAATTCTGGGCGCGCGTAAAAAAGCGAGCCCCTCTACGATCCCGTTCTTTCGGCTTAACGGCGCCTTATTTCGCGAACGCCAAACCGTATTTCGCGAACGCCAAACCCAAATCAGACGAGCTTGTTCGCCCGCAGATAATTGTAGGCCTGGATGATCTCGCGCAGCCGGTCTTCCGACGAGCGATCTCCGCCGTTTGCGTCCGGATGGTGGCGTTTGACCAGATCCTTATACCGCGCCTTGATCTTCGCCGGGGTCGCGTCGCCGCCCAGCTCGAGCGTCACCAAGGCCTTGATCGCCAAGGCGTTATAACGCGGCGGGGGCTCGTTCTGCGGCGGCTTGCCGCGCGCTCCGCGTTTTCGCGCCGCGCGCGCCTCGGCAAAGACAGATTCGTCGATCGGCTGGCCGGTGGCGGCGGCTCGGGCGCCCATCTTCCACGTCGGACGGTGTCCAACAGCGTCGGCTTGGCGGAACCTCGCCATCGAGGCGTCGTCCATGCCGCGAAAATAGTCATAAGAAGCGTTGTATTCACGCACGTGATCGCGGCAAAAGCTGAAATACTCACCCTCGCGCTCGCGACCCTTCGGGGCGCGGAACACGCCCTCGGCCGTGCAGCCAGGAAAAGAGCATGGCGTCGTCGGCGCGGCTTTTTCCGGCGCGCGCGCGGCGGGCTTGACCCGGATGCGGTCGAACAGACGAGAGTTCAAATCCATGGTCCATGACCTTTATGACCGGCGACGCCATCGGGCAAGCGCCAAAACGCTCGACGCTGATAGGAGTTGCTGGCGGTGCAAGCAGATCGGGATATGGAAGTCCCGTCCCAGCATAGGATATGTAGGCGCCGATCCGCTTAATGGGAGGTTTCAATGGTGACTATGCAGGAGCGAATCGTCGCGCGTTTGACGGCGGCGCTCGATCCCATTCTTCTCGACGTCATAGACGAATCCGACCGGCATGCGGGACATGCCGGCGCACGCGAAGGCGGAGGCACGCATTATCGCGTCCAGGTGGTGTCGGGCCAGTTCGAACGACAAAGCCGGGTCGAACGGCACCGTCTGGTCTATGGCCTCCTGTCGGCCGAATTTGCCGATGGGCTGCATGCGCTCGCGTTGGTCGCCAAGGCGCCCGGCGAGCCATGACGGCGGATCGGCGCCCAGAATCGTTCGGGCCGTATGCATTCACGCTTTCAACCGCCGAAGCTGAAGCCGCCGCCGCTCGCTCAGGCCTGCGCACGGCGCTTAAGGGCGGCCTCCTCGCCAGTCACGTGGCACCGCTGACCGCCTTCGCGCTGATCATGGCCTTTGCTTCCGTGCTGGCGCTGACCGGGCTCATCAGCCGCCGGGCCGGCGAGGCGACGATCCTCCTGGCGGCTGCCGCGTTCATGATCCTGCGACTGGCCACTCATTGGCGAATTCGCCGCGCGCGCAGCGACGGCCAGGCCGCGATCGCGCGGCTTCAATCCGCAGGCGCGCTCACGGCGAGGTTCGACAACGAAACCCTGTCTCTGGACGTCGACGGCCGCACGCTGTGTGTCCGTTACGCCGACTGCGAAGACGCCGAAGACGTTGGCGGCCTCATTTACGTATGGCTGCGCGGAGACAGCCCAATTGTCGTGCCGACGCGCGCGCTCGCGGACGCTGACGAGGCGGCGCGCCTCGTTTCCTGCCTGTCGGGACATATAGGGCTACGCGTGGGTCTCGCGGCTTAGCCCGAGGCTATTGTGCGGAGACTGGCGGCGTTTTCGACGGATCGAGCGCCTCGTCCGGACTGTCGGCGAGGTTCGGGCGCGTCGGTGGCGTCCGCGCCGTATGCAGCGAGGCCAGATGCACATCGTCGCGGCGCGGCGGCAGCGGGGCGTCGGGAATCGCTTGATCGGAATCAGACGCCGCGGCGGCGTCAACTGGCGGGGGCGTCGGCTCCTGGCTGCCAAAATGCAGCCATTTCCCGACATTCTTGGCGCCGCCGGTCAAGCCGCCGAGCATTCCGCCGGATTGGCTCTGAGGCGCCACGGCAGCGGCCACCTTCGTTGGAGCGGACTCACCAGCCGCAGCCACGACGGGCGCGGGCGCGACGGTCGCGGCGGCCGCAGCGCGCTTCTTGTCCGCGTAGGCTGCGGCGACCTTCACCACCGCCGGCGCCGGCTTCGCCCGATCGTTAAGAACGATCTCTTGCGGTCCGCTCGTCAGCGCGTCGGGATCGCTCGTATCCTTGTAGCCGACGAAAACCGGATTTTGGCCGCCGTCGGCATAAACCAGACGCACAGGCTTGACGCCGGATGCGGCCAGTTCCGCGACCTTGGCGTCGTCCTTTTCGGCCTTTTCCGCGACCAGCGCCTCGACAAAATCATCGCGCTTGAGCGCGGGGCACGGTTCGCTGCCGGAAACCTCGTCCTTCGCCGTCGCGTCGAAGACATAATGCTTGCCGCAGACCAGGACGGACGGCTCGGCCTTGGTGACCTCGAAATGGTCGGAGCCGTCTTTGAGGTTTTTCCAGAAATCGATGTTGGGATCGAGCCGGAACTTGGCCATGTTCTCGGCCGTCATGTGGAACGGATAGGACTGGAGCTGGATCTCGCGCTGGCCGCCGTTGAAGGAGTCGCGAGCGATCGCATAAATGTCGGCGACCTGCTCGTCGGTCATCGAGAAGCAACCCGCGGACGAACATACTCCGTGCACCATCACATTGCCGCCGGTGCGCCCATAAGCCCGGTCGTATGCGTTCGGGTAGCCGACGTTGAACGCCAGATAATAGTGGGAGTTGGGGTTCATCTGCCCCGGCGCGATCGAGTAGAAGCCTTCCGGCACCTGCATGTCGCCTTCGCGCTTCTTGGGACCGAGCTGTCCCGACCATCGGCACATCGGATAGGTCTTGAGGAGCGCATATTCGCCGTTCGACTTCATTTTCCAGATTTCGAGCTCAGCCTCCTTCTTGTAGGTCCGGATGAGCGTCGGCGACGACGGCGTGGTGTCGAGCGCCTCCATCTTGGCAAGCGTGGCGCTGGAAATGGGCTCCTGGGATCGCCCCGGGCCTTCGTCGAGATAGGAATTGTCGCAGCCGGCGACCCCTGCACACAGTGCGATAGCCAAACCAACGGCGGTCCCGCGCCGGACGATGGAACTCATCAATGTCCCCACATTTGATCCGATTCTTAGGCGCGCCGGCGCCAAAAGTCCACCCGGCCAAGAAAAGCCGCTTTGCTTACCCGGCCGTTAACAAACTGTATTCCCGACCGGAATTGTGACTTAAAATCAAAGCAATAGGTTAAATTGCCGGCGGGCGAGCCATCCTGCCCTCGTCGCGGTCACCAGCGGTCGGAAAGCGGCGCGGAATTCGAAGATCTCGGCGAGCCTGGCTCGAGTCGCCGAGTCGTTCCTTCCGGCAGCGCTGAGCGTGGGAAAAAACGCGCTTCGAGGATTTCCCAATCAGGCGCGCGTTCGCCTAAGACGCGGAAGTTTCGCACCACAAACGCGGCCACGTGATCGCGCTTCGATGTCTGAGTGTTGAAGAAAAGACCGTGCAGGACCGGCGGCCCTTCGATCGCGATGCGCGCCTCCTCCTCGAGCTCGCGTGTCACGGACTCGACGCAGGTCTCTCCGACCTCGACGCCGCCGCCCGGAAAATGCCAGCCGGAAACGTAGCCGTGTCTCACCAGCATAACTTCGTCGTCGGCGTTGATCACAATCCCGCGAACGCCGAGCGACATCGGCCGCGTCAGGAGAAAGCTCCAATGCAGCAGGCGCAGCCTAAGCCTTTCTCCAATCGACGCGGCCATATTGCGGTTACTCCCGACCCCATCCAGGATTGTCTTTCCGTTGAAGCCATCTTATCTCCAGGTGGTCAATGGCTCGAGGCCTCCTCGCCTCGGCGGATCGCCGAGAGGGCGCTTGAGCATGAGCTTCACCATCGCGCACATCACCGATCCGCATTTGAGCCCGGCGCCCCTGCCCGGCTTCGCCGACTTGCGGCTCAAGCGCGTGATGGGGTTCATCAATTGGAAGCGCGGCCGCGAACGGCTGAACGACATGGCGCTCCTGAAGCGCCTGGTCGACGATTTGCGCGCCCAACGCCCTGACCATGTCGCGGTCACTGGGGATCTGGTCAATATCGGCATGGCGGCCGAGTTCCAGCGGGCGGCGCTATGGATGGAGACGTTGGGCGAGCCGGCCGACGTCAGTTTCGTGCCCGGAAATCACGACGCCTATGTGCGCGCATCCATGCCATTGCTCGAGACCACGTTCGCGCCGTGGGCCACGAGCGACAATGCCCAAGACACCAAGGCGACCTATCCCTACCTTCGCGTCCGCGGGGAGATCGCGATCATCGGCTTAAGCTCAGCGGTGCCGACAGCTCCCCTGATGGCGACGGGCAGGCTCGGCAAGAGCCAGCTCGAGGCCTTCGCGGAACTCTTGCGCCAAACCGGCGCCAAAGGCCTGGCGCGGGTCGTGCTGATCCATCACCCGCCTTTGGCCGGGGTCACGCCGCCGCTACGCGGACTCTCGGATGCAGCCGCATTCGAACGCGTCGTGCGGGATTTTGGGGCCGAGGCGATCCTGCACGGCCATATCCACCGGCAGGCTGTCCGCTCCCTTCGCTCACGCGCTGCGCGCACAATCGATGGCTCGGTCCCGGTGTTGAGCGCGCCCTCCGCCGCAGCCGCCGCAAGTCACCCGCGCTATCGCGCGGCCTATCACCTCGTGCGGCTTGCTCGCGAGGGCGACCGCTGGCGGGTCAGCGCGCGCGCCCGAGGGCTTGGTCCGGAAAGCCAGACGATCGGCGAGCGCGAGGCGCTCGGGGTTTGAGAAGAGGCGACGACGGTCGATTTGGGTTTTCTTGGCGCTTGGCGTTTCGCTGCGAAACGCCCCGCTAGGAAGTGTTGGATTCTCTTGGATTTCCTTGGATTCTCTCGTCCGAATCTAGACTTTTCAAGGGGTTACGAGGATTTTTTGCTGGCAGAGAATTTCTCGCGCCCTTTTCCGCAACGTGAGACCCGGAGGGACGGGAGGCTGCGGTCGAGGCCACGCGGAAGCGCCAGGACTGTTCATGGGGCAAACATAACCATATTTCGGATTTTCTGCAAGAGATTGTCGTCCGCGCCTTTCCCTTTCGGCCGCCAATCCGAAGGCAATTCGCTTCGCGCCCCTCGCCCTCCTCGAGGAGGACCTCGCGCTCCACGCCTCTCTTCAGGCTGACGCCGCGGCGACCTGCGAGGCGTCGAGCATCTTCGTCGCTGCGGTCTGGATTTGACCCGGGTCGCCCAACCCGAAGCCAGACCTTGCCAGCGCAAGCGGAGCAGGCGAGAAGCGCGCCAATGATTCGTGGGAGGGCAAACCGTGTCTGAAGCCACCGATTCCGCGGTCGAGGCGAAGGAAAAAAGTCAGGCGGTCGCGCTCATCATCGCGATCCTTGCGCTCCTGTTGGCGCTTGCCGAAGCCGGCGCCAAGAACGCCCAGCACCTGTCGACGGAGAAGAACATCGAGTTCGTCAGACCTCTTCAATTTCTACCAAGCCAAGCGCATTCGCTCGAGCGTTGCGGAGACGGCAGCCGCGATGCTCGAAGCGCAAAAGACTGCGGTGACCGACCCCAAGGCGCAAGAGGCGTTCGAAAAGCAGATCGCCGAGTTCAAGACGACAGTGGCGCGATTTGAAAAGGACCCAAAAACTCCCGAAGACAGTCTCGAAAAGATCCAGGAGCGAGCGAAAGAAGCCTCCGAAAAACGCGAATTGGCCAACCGGCGGCTCGAACATTACGAGCTCGGAAGCGGCCTGGCTCAAATCGCGATCGTGCTGGCGTCGGCTGCGATCATCACCGGGATTACGGCCCTCGTCTGGTTCAGCGCCGCGCTCGGGGCGATCGGCGCGGCGCTCGTCGCCTTCGGGTTTCTCGCCCCGACCGTCTTGCCGTTGATGGGGTAACGAGGAATCGCTCTCAAGGCGGCCAATCGCTTCGCGTGCAAAAATGTTGTCGCCGCGAAGCCCTCAGCTCCGGAACATAGGCAATATTGCCCATAGACGCGCGCGAGAAGGGTGCTCGTCTGGACGAGGTCGGCGAGAAACATGACGGCCTAATTTCACAGCGTTCCAACAACGGAGGAGACGACGATGGTCGACGAGACCAAGCTGAACGCATTCATCGGCAAGATGCTGGGCGATCTCGGCGGCGCCTTCAGCGTGCCAATGGTTCGCATGGGCGACAAACTCGGCCTCTACAAGGCCCTAAACGAGCAGGGTCCACTGACGCCGGCGGAGTTGGCGGCGAAGGCGAATGTCGCTGAACGCTATGCGCGCGAGTGGCTGTCGCAGCAGGCGGCGTCCGGATACCTCGAATACGACTCCGCCACGGGCAAATTCACCTTGCCGCCGGAACAGGCGATGGTGTTCGCCGAGCCGAACAGCCACGTCTACATGCAGGCCGCCTTCGACATGGCGGCGGTCATGCTGGAAAACCAGCCGAAAGTCGAAGGCGCGTTTCGCTCAGGCAAGGGTGTCGGCTGGGGCGAGCAGGCGCCGTGCCTGTTCTGCACGACCGGACGCTTTTTCCGTGTGGGATATCATAACAATCTTGTCGGCTCCTGGCTGCCTGCGCTGGAAGGCGTCGCGGAGAAGCTCGCGTCCGGCGCGGCGGTCGCCGATGTCGGCTGCGGGCATGGGTTTTCGACCATCATTATGGCGAAGGCGTTCCCCAAATCGACTTTCGTCGGCTACGACTTTCATCCCGCATCGATCGAGCAGGCGCGAGTTCACGCCGAGCAGCATGGAGCAACCGCGAACACGAAGTTCGAAGTCGCGATGGCGAGCGATTTTCCAGGCAAGGATTTGGACCTGGTGACTTTCTTCGATTGCCTCCACGACATGGGCGATCCGGTCGGCGCCGCGCGCCATGTGCACAAGACGCTCAAACCCAGCGGAAGCTGGATGATCGTCGAGCCGGCGGCAGGCGACCGACTGGAGGACAATCTCAATCCGGTCGGCCGAATGTACTACGCCGGCTCGACGATGGTCTGCGTGCCGACCTCGCTGGATCAACCGGTCGGAGCAGCCCTGGGGGCGCAAGCGGGGTTCGCCAAACTGTCGTCGGTCATAGCGCAGGGCGGGTTCAGCGCCGTGCGCAAGGCCACGGAGACGCCGTTCAACATGGTGCTCGAAGCGCGTCCTTAAATTGCGCTGACGGCGAAAACGCTTACCCGCTCGAGGCCAAAGCGCCCGGCAAAGCGGCGCGGAGGCGTGAAGGCGCGGTGGGAAGAAGCTTCTTCACCGCTGCCGAGGCGGCGATCTGGCCTCGGTTGACGAACGCTTCGTGATTGCGCTCGATCTCGTCGAGATCGTAAAGATAGTTGACCATGATCCCGAAGGACTCCGCGAGCCCCTTTGGCGATAGGTCTCCCTCCCAGTTGATGCGCTCAAGGCGCGCGCCGTTGCCGAGATGGAACCGGGCGACCGGGTCCAGGACCCGGCCGTCGGGGCGCCTCGCTTTCAGAAAATAATAGGCGGCGAGCGGCTCGAGCGCAGCGCGCAGCTTGGCCGCGACGCCCGGCGTCGGCCAATTGTCCTCGACCGCCAATTGCAATGCGGCGTTCTTCATGGCCATGATCGCCGGATCCTCGGTCGTCTCGAGCCAGGCGCGGAATCCGGGAACCGGCGAAAGCGTGACGAAAGTCTCGATCGCCGGCAGCTCGCGGCGCATCTCCTCGACCACCTGCTTGATGAGGAAATTGCCGAAATTGACCCTGGCGAGACCCTGTTGGCAGTTGGAGATCGAGTAGAAGGCGGCGACGCGCGCCTTCTCCGGCGCAATATGCGTGCGCTTTTCCGCCAGCAATGGGGCGATCGCCGCCGGCGAGGCGACAGTCAGCGCGACTTCGACGAAAATCAGCGGCTCGTCGATCAGCCTCGGGTGGAAGAACGCGTAGCACCGCCTGTCGGCCGGGTCGATGCGGCGCCTCAGATCGTCCCAGTCGCCAATTTCATGCACCGCCTCGTAACGAATGATCTTTTCCAATAGCGCCGCGGGCGAGGACCAGTCGATGCGGCGCAACACCAAAAACCCTCGATTGAACCACGAACCGAACAAATGCAGAAAATCGCGATCGACAATGGCGAGCAACGGGTTCTGGTTCATGAGTTGCAGCAGGTCCGCGCGCATCGCGACCAGCGCGGCGGTGCCCCCCGGCGCACGATTGATCCGCCGGAAAAGCTCGTGCCGGCGCGGCTCGGAGGCATAGTGGATCTCGCTCGCCGCCGCTTCGTCGCCATCGGACTCGAATTTGGCGACGGCGTCCCGCACCCGATCGCGATCAGGCCCGAAATTATCGGCGAGCGCGGTGAAGAAGGCCACATGGTCGCTCGGATCGAGCGCGCGATAGCGCCCAATCACCTCGGCGGCAAGCGCCACTCCCGACGCCTCGCCCCGCCCTTCAACCAAAGCCCGGCAGTCCTCGATCAGCTGTTCGACGCGATTATCCGCATCCTTCGGCCAAGGCTTGATCTTGAGCATGGAGCGACCGCGCTCGGCGACCGAGGCCAAGAGATCGTAGAAGAAGGCGTTGCTCATGATTTCCGTCGGCCTTAAGCAGCGGCCAGTGGGCGGGCGAAACCTATTGTCGCGCGGGCGCGGGCGCAAATCAATTCCGAGTTCGCGATTGAACTCATTGTGACGCGCCGCTCAGAATGGCGGCGCGCCGATCCAGTGCGCCCAAAGGTCGCGCAGACGCGCGGTCCAGACCCAATAGCCGCCAATTCCAAGCAGAAGCGCAAGCGTGATCGACCCGAGAAGCATCAGAAACAGGCTCAACGCATCGCCAAGAAGTCGCACGATTCCACGCCGGCGCCGCGCCGTCGGGGGCTCGGCGGCGGCAACCGGCTCGCTCGCGCCGGCAGGAGGAAAGTGCAACGCGCGCGGGCGCGGTCTGGCGATCGGCCAGGTCGCCGGCCCGTTCGCTTCCGCAGGTTGTGGACGCGGCTCCTCGACCACGCGCGGGTCTGCCGTCAGCGCGCGTTCGCGCTCGACCAGACGGCGCGCGACATAATCGGCGACAGCGGCGACGATCGTGTCAGGCGATTGGCTTTCGGCCATCAGCACGCGGCCATGTCGCGTATCCTGAAAAAACCGATAGGTGCGCTTATCGTTCGCCATGTCGACAAACGCGATCATGTCGAGGAAGAGGCGCGGATGCTCGCTCTGCGTCAGCGCCAGATCGAACAGGTCGACGCCCTGAGGCGCCTGGTCGACGACCGGCTTCAACGCGCTCTCAAGCGCTTTGAGACGGACAATCTCGAGCTCGCGCGCCTCCGCGATCGCATCGGCGCGTTCGGCGTTCTCGACCCGAGCTTGCCGGATCGACGCTGCGAGGTCCGGCTGGACCGGGACGTTCTGCGGCTTGTCGTCCATCGACTTCTTGTTTCGTTCGCTCTTTCGGCGAAGGTAGCGGGAATCCGCGGGACCGCAAGCTGGAAGGCCTCGTCATTGCGACCCCCGGGCTTTGGGACCTGGGGGGAAGCCATCCAAAGACCGTAGGGGCGCCACGTTGCCTGGATTGCTCGCCTGCGGCTCCTAGCAATGACGGATGAGTTGGACGCTTTGCCGTCGTAAGCAATGCGCCATTGATCATGAGACGGAGATTGCCGATAAGCTCGCGCCGGCCGATCTCGGCCGCCCGCGATGAAGGTGATGAGCGATGAGCGCGGCGGATCTCATGGATTTTTCCCCCGAGGTCGCCGAGGCGCGGTCGGCCAGGAAACCGCTCGTCGCGCTCGAATCGACGATCATCACTCATGGCATGCCTTATCCGCGAAACGTCGAGACCGCGCTTGCCGTCGAGCAGGCGGCGCGGGAGATGGGGGCCGTTCCGGCGACGATCGCGGTCATCGAAGGCCGCTTGCGGATAGGCCTCGACGGGCGAGGAGATCGACCGGCTCGGCCAGCTCAGCGGCGGCGTCGTGAAGGCCTCGCGGCGCGATCTGGCGCTCGTCGCCGCGCGCAAAGGCTCGGCCGGCACGACAGTCGCGGCGACAATGTTCATCGCAGGCCTCGCGGGCGTCGAAATCTTCGCCACCGGCGGAATCGGCGGCGTCCATCGCGGCGCCGAGGAGACATTCGACATCTCCGCCGATCTCGTCGAGCTTTCGCGCACCCGCGTCGCGGTCGTCTGCGCCGGCGCCAAATCGATTCTCGACATCGGGAAAACACTCGAGTTTCTCGAAACTCAAGGGGTCGCGGTCGTCGGCTACCGCACCGACGAGTTCCCGGCCTTCTACGCCCGCTCCTCCGGTTTCAAGCTCGAACATCGCTGCGACGGGCTTCACGATCTCGCCCGCATGATTCGGCTGCAGCGCGAGATCGGCCCGGGCGGCCTTCTCATCGCCAATCCGATTCCACAGGATCACGCGCTCGAAGAGGCCGCAATCGAGGCGCGCATCGCCGAAGCGGTGGCGGAAGCCAAGACGCAAGGCGTCGGCAAGAAGGAGGCAACGCCGTTCCTGCTCAAGCGCGTGTTCGAACTCTCTGGCGGGAAAAGCCTCGAGGCCAATATTGCGCTGATCAAGAACAACGCCATGCTCGCGGCTCAGGCCGCGGTGGAGCTGGCGAAGGTCTAGAACCCAAGCGCTCTCGAAGTCAGTCCCACGGGGACCGAGTGATGTTCGTGCGCGATCATCCACCGCCCGTCGATTTTCTTAAGGCCCATTGTCAGACGAAAATCGAGCGATTCGGGCTTTCCGTCGGACTCCGGTCCCTCGCAGCGCATGCTCGCAAAAGCGAAGGCGACATCAACGCCGGCCGCGACGTCGATCTCCTGAATGTCAAAGCGGACCAGATCGCTCGACCAGGAAAAGAAGAGGTCCCAGCTCCTCCTATACTCCTCGAGGCCAGCGCTTCTGAACGGCGGCGGAACATCGAACATCACGAAATCGGGGGCGTGGCTTCGGAGAATTCCGGCGTAATCTTTCCGGCGCACGGCGTCCGCCTAGGCCTCGATCAAATCGCGCACCGCAGCTTCTTCGTTTGAAACGGCCTGCTTGTCCGCCATTGTCTGCTCCCATAAAACTCAATTTGTCGCGCATGCTGTGGGACGCGCATCGTGAAGAATTGGCGCCCTGCCCTCGTGTTTGCAGTTTCCATTCTCTTAGCGTCGGAGGCTTGGCCCATGCAGAAGGAAGAAGGGATTGTCAAAATTCCGAGCCATCACTCCGTGGACGAGACGGTCGACAAGCTGAAGACCATTCTCAAGTCCAAAGGCGTGACGCTCTTTGCGGTGGTCGACCACAGCGGCGAAGCTGAAAAGGTGGGAATGAAAATGCCTCCCACCAAGCTCTTGATCTTCGGCAGTCCGAAGGCCGGCACGCCGCTCATGCTTGCGGCTCCAAGCGTCGCCATCGATCTTCCATTGAAGATTCTGGTTGCGGAGGATGCGCAAGGCAAGGTGTGGATCTCTTACAACAGCGCCGACTACCTGAAAGAGCGGCACGGCTTGCCCCCGGACCTCCTGCCGAATATCGCCGTCGTGCAGGCGCTGGCGGCTGCGGCCGGAGAGTAGCAATCTCGGCCCCGCGAAGGCTCGCCTCTCGAACCATCATTGAGCCGGCGCCTCCTTGTGATCCTTGCCGGGGGTCTCGTTATTGCTCGGCAGCCGGAAACCGTTGTCTTTGAATGACAGGCCGGTGTCGTTCAGCCTCGGGACGCCGCTATGACAGAAACTGCAATTCTGGCCGGTCTGCCTGGCAAACTTGGGCGTAGCCTCAGCGTTCGGCGCGGCCAGGATCAACGCCACGGCGAGAGCCGTCGCGGACAACGCGCTGCGCAGCGCGATGGATTTGACTTTAAAAGCACCATTGTTGGCGCAGCCGCGTCCGAGCGCCGTTTTAGCGACAAACGGCTTCGCTTTCGGTAACATTGCGTGTCGCTCCCATAAGGCGCCTCGCAGACGCAGGTATCCAAATGATTTTGCGCGCTGGTCGCGCCCTTGTCATCGGCGACGTGATGACGGACGTCGTCGTACCGCCGGATGCCGCCGATCGCGCGCGGCCCGGACCGGGTGTGTCGTTCTCCGCGCCGCGCGCGGGTGCTATCGTCCCGCCCCGGCGAATCAGGACGCCCCTCGCCCTCGCTATCTCCCGCTCGGCCGGCGCGGGGGCAACCGGGCGAGGAAGGCGCGCTGCCGCATGACGGTCGAAAACCTCCCCCGCTTTGACGTTACAGCCCTGAGGCGGATCGCAGGCGCGGCTTTCGCCCGCGGCGAAGCCTATCATCGGGACGGACGCGTCGAAATCCTCGCCTTCGAGCCGAGGCGAGTGCTGGCGGAAGTGTCGGGAACGGAGGATTACCGCGTCAATCTCCTCGGCGCGGGTGACGCAATCCGGGGAGAGTGCACATGTCCCGCCTTCGACGACTACGGCTTCTGCAAGCACATGGTGGCGACCGCGCTGGCCGCAAACGAAATCGATGATGGCGTCGAGCCCGTCGGCGCCGGCGCGCTCGCGCGCATCCGCGCGCATCTCGCGGGTAAGCCGAACGCAGCTCTCGTCGCGATGATCGTCGAGCTTGCCGAGCGCGATCCGGCTTTGTTCCGCAAGCTTGAGATCGCCTCTGCGGCCGACGGCGCCGATGAGAAGACGCTGGCGGCGCGCCTCATGAAGGCGATCGACCAGGCAACGGCCACCCGCGACTTCATTGAGTATGGCGAGGCGGACGCCTGGGCGCAGGGCGTCGACGAAGCGCTCGACGCTCTCGAAGCGCTGGACTCCAAGCACGACGGCCTCGTCTTCAAGCTGGCCGAGCGGGCGATCGACGGAATCGAAAGCGCGATCGAATCCATGGATGATTCCAATGGCGAATGCGGCGCCCTGCTCGAGCGCGCTCGGGACATTCATATCCAAGCTGCTCGCGGCGCTCGTCCTGACCCGGTAGCCCTCGCCCGGGATCTGTTTGAGCGGGAGACCGGCGAGGGTTACGGAACGTTTAATGGCGCGGCCTGGCTCTACGCCGAGGTTCTCGGCGAGGCCGGCTTGGCCGAATATCGCCGGCTCGCGACCGAAGCGTGGGAGAAGCTGCCGCCGCGCACCGGGCGCGGCCCGCAGAAAGTCGAAGGCGACTATGCCGGACTCTCCGAGATTCTCGACCGCTTCGCCGAGCGTGACGGCGATATCAGGCGCGGATCGCGCTGCGCGCCAAGGACCTGTCGTCGCCCTGGAAATATTTGGAGATCGCCGAGTTCTGCCTCAAGCACAAGAGCGCGGAGGAGGCGCTGCGCTGGGCCGAGGAAGGCTTATGGAGGTTCGAGGACGGCCCTTTGGACGCGCGTCTCGTCCTCTTTGCCGCCAACCTTCTCATGAAGGCGGATCGCCGAGGCGAAGCCGAAGCCGTTCTCAAGCGCGCCTTCGAGCGCGCGCCGGACTTCAATGTCTACCTGCGCTGGCGCGAGGCGGGCGGCGAGGCGGCTCGCGATCAGGCGGTTGCGCTGATCGAGCGCCGGGCGGCGGCCGAGACCAGACCCTTCTACGGCCATCCCGCCGACCTCAGCGTCAAAATCCTGATGCACGAGAAGCAGTTCGACATGGCCTGGGCGGTCACGCGAAAGCATCGCGTCTCACGGAGCGTGAAAGAGGGCCTCGCGCGCGAAAGCGAAGCCGACCATCCGCGCGAGGCTTTGGAAACCTATGCCGAGCGGGTCGATGAACTTGCGAGCGGAGGCGGCAATCGCGCCTACGAGGAGGCTGCCGGCTTCATCGCCCGCATGGGCCGATTGCGTTCTCTTTCCGAGCAGGCAGCCTATGTCGCAAGTCTCAAGGAGCGATTCGGCCGCAAGCGCAATTTCGTGAAACTGCTGGCTTGACCCGCCCCCACGCGGATCGCTCGCGCCGGTCGCCGAGGGTCCCGGCGCGTTCCCCCCTTCAATTTCTCCGAGCGAGGAGGTTACCCTAGCCCCTTGATCAGCACCTGTCGCATGAGCTTCTGGTAGGACATGCCGGAGCGCGCCGCCTTGACCTTGTAGCCCTCAACCAATTGGCCGGGCAGTCGAAGATCAACGCGCGTGTCCTTGTTCATCGCCTCAACCCGCGCCCAGAATTCGGGGGCGGGCAGACCGCCTGACAAGTCATATTCGGCCAGGTTGGCGCTTTCCAGCCATTCATGGGCCTGTTGGTCAGTTTCCCTTGCAACCAGCAACTGGTTTCAGATCGTCACACTGAACGCAGATCGATAAATATGGGGCAAGAAACATAGATGACATCAGCGCCCCATCCACGCAGCCCGGCGCGCGTCGCCACGGGCCCCCGCGTCCTCGTCATTGGCGACATGATGACCGACGTCATCGTGCGCCCCGAAGGCCCGTTCGTGCGCGGCTCGGACCGGCGCGCGTCGATTACGGTTCAGCCCGGTGGATCTGCGGCCAATCAGGCGGCGTGGCTCGCCTCGTTTGGCGCAGGCGTCGATTTCGTCGCCCGGGTCGGCGCCGCCGATGTCGAACGCGAGAGAGCGCGCTTCGAAGCGATCGGCGTCACGCCGCATCTCGTCGGCGATCGAACCCATGAGACCGGGCGGCTGGTCGCGCTCATTGACGCGGACGGCGAACGCAGTTTCCTCACCGATCGCGGCGCCAACGAAAGGCTCGAAGCCCGCGACGTCCCAGGCGCGCTGATCGAGAGCGCGACGCTCGTCCATCTCTCCGGCTATTCCTTCTTCGCCCCTTCGCCCCGCGCGGCCGTCCGCGACGTCATGCGGCGGGCGGGAGATAAGCCCATCAGCGTCGATCCGGCTTCGGCGGAATTCCTGCGCGAGGTCGGGGCGAAGAATTTCCTCACATGGACGCGAGGCGCGGCGATCCTGTTCCCCAACGAGGAGGAAGCCGCGGTTCTCGCTGGCTCGACCGATCCTGACACCCAATGCGCGCGCCTTGCGACGCACTATCCGTTGGTCGTCATCAAGCGCGGGGCGGCCGGCGGCGAGGCCGTGGAAGGCGCGCGCCGCTGGCGCGTCAGCGCGCCGAAGATTAAGGCGATCGACACAATCGGCGCGGGCGACGCGTTCGTCGCCGCCTTTCTTAGCCAACGGCTTTCCGGCGCCGAAATTCAGCCTGCGCTCGAGCGCGCCGCAGCAGCCGGCGCCGCCGCTTCGACAATCATTGGCGGACAGCCGAGGCGCTCGAGCGTTCATCCCGATCGATAGATCCGATCGCTTCTTTTGATAGACTTGCGGCGATCGCCGCCTATACCTATCTTCGCCGCCAGCAGGGCTTCCGAACAAGAACCAGCCAAAGTTTTTCAGTCTCAAAACTGGATAAGCGGCAGTATTTCGGAAGTCCCATGGATCTTAAATTCGATCAGGAGGGCTAAATGTCCATTCGTCCCGTCAAGCGCGTCAGCCAGTCCGTTCCGACCATGGAGGGGGCGGGCGTCAAGCTCCGCCGCGCCTTCGGCTTCGGCGACACGTCAGATTTCGACCCGTTCCTCATGATGGACGATTTCCGCGGCGATGACCCTGCGGACTATCTGGCAGGCTTCCCGTGGCATCCCCATCGCGGCATCGAGACAATCACTTATGTGCTGGCGGGCAGCGTCGACCACGGCGACAGCCTGGGCAATCGCGGCAAGCTTGGGTCGGGCGACGTGCAATGGATGACCGCCGGAAGCGGCATCCTGCATCAGGAGATGCCGACCGGCGACGCCAAGGGCCGCATGCATGGCTTCCAGCTGTGGGCGAACCTGCCCGCCCATCTCAAGATGGTGAGGCCGCGCTACCAGGACGTTCCCGCGAGCGCGATCCCCGAGGTGATTGACGACGATGGCACAGCCGTGCGCGTCATCTGCGGCGACTTTTGGGGCAAGACCGGTCCGGTCGACGGCGTCGCCGCCGAGCCGCGCTATCTCGACGTGACGGTGCCCGCGGGGAAGAAGAAGCGCCTCAAGGTCGAGGATTTCCGCCAGGCGTTCGCCTATATTTTCGAGGGCTCAGCCACCTTCGCCGATTCGTCAGAACCCTTTGGCGTATTGCGCGAAGCGCAGGTCGACGGCGAGGAGGTGCTGGTGCGCGATCATGTCGGCAACCGGTCGCTCATCGTGTTCGGCGCGGGCGACGAGGTCGTCGTCCAGGCGGGCGAAGAGGGCGTGCGCTTCCTTCTCATCTCAGGCCGGCCCTTACGCGAGCCGATCGCCTGGCACGGGCCGATCGTGATGAACACGCAGGCTGAGATCCGTCAGGCGTTGAGCGATCTGCGCACCGGCGCGTTCATCAAGGACTAAGCGGGCTTGCTCGTCCGACCCAACGGACGGCGGATGACCAGAAACTCAGCTTAGACGAGGGACAACGGTTCGGGTCGCGGGTCTCGCGGCTCGCTGCTCGAACCGAGGCCGCAAACATCGCTTCAAATCGAGGTCCGGTCGGAACCTAGCTTTAATCGTCGCGTTTTACGATCGTGAGCACGGGGAGTATGCGAGCCCGCGGAGCACGCAAACATGGCCAACTCGACGATCTCGACGCAGTGCTGCATTGCCGGCGGCGGCCCTGCGGGAATGATGCTCGGATTCCTGCTGGCGCGCGCCGGCGTTCGCGTGGTGGTGCTGGAGAAGCACGCCGATTTCTTCCGCGATTTTCGCGGCGACACGGTTCATCCGTCTACTCTCGAAGTGATGGTCGAACTCGGTCTGATCGACAAGTTCCTGCAGCTGCCGCATCAGAAGGTCGAAACGCTGTCGGCGCAGATCGGCGCCGAACACGTCGAGGTGGTCGATTTTCGCCATCTGCCGACGCACTGCAAATTCATCGCGCTGACGCCGCAATGGAACTTCCTCAACTTCCTCGCCGAGCAAGGCAAGCGTTACCCGACATTCGATCTGCGCATGCAGGCTGAAGCGACCGATCTCATCGAGGAGAATGGCCGCGTTGTCGGCTTGATCGCCAAGACGCCGGACGGGACGCGCGACGATCCGCGCGGACCTCGTGGTCGGCTGCGACGGGCGCCATTCAACCGTGCGCGAGAAAGCGGGCTTCGAGAGCGAAGACTACGGGGCGCCGATGGATGTGCTCTGGTTCCGATTGTCGCACAAAGACGGGGACAGCCCGGACACGTTCGGCCATATCGAGGCCGGCAAGATGATGATCATGCTGGACCGCGGCGACTATTGGCAATGCGCCTACATCATCCCGAAAGGCGGCATTGAACGCGTGCAAGCCGAAGGCCTCGAAGCTTTCCGCGCGCGGGTCGTCGAGATGTCGCCCTTCGTGTCCGACCGGATCGAGGAATTGAAAAGCTGGGACGACGTGAAGCTGCTCAGCGTCACGGTCGATCGGCTCAAGAAATGGTGGCGGCCCGGACTCCTTTGCATCGGCGATGCAGCGCATGCGATGTCGCCGATCGGCGGGGTCGGCGTCAACATGGCGGTGCAAGACGCGGTCGCCGCCGCGAACCGGCTCGCCGAGCCGCTCCGCGGCGGACGATTGACGGATCAGGACCTTCAGGCCGTCGAGGAGCGGCGCACTCCGCCCATGCGGTTCACGCAGCGGCTGCAGCTCATGATCCAGCAGAGAGTCATCAGCCGCGTTCTTGCGAGCCACGAGCGGCCGAAGCCGCCGCTCATCTTGAAGCTGTTCGGCGTCTTGCCGATTCTGCGCCGCATTCCAGCGCGTCTGATGGGCCTCGGCATCCGTCCTGAACATGTGCAAACGCCCGAAGCGGCGCCTGTGTTGGAAGCGAGCCGCGTGGTCTCCCGTCAGCGCGCGAGCGCCTCGGCGTAGACGCCGAACATGTCGCGCGTCATGCGCTCAGCCGAGTAGGCCTCGGCGACCCGCTGGCGGAACGGATAATGTCTGCTCACCCTCATCCATGGGGCGATTCGCCGGCCCGCTGCGAAGCTTGTGGACAGGCTTGGCGACAGCTTGCGCGGGTGGGTCGGCGAATTAGACTTGGAGCTTCCGATTCGCCTGACGAAAGATATCCGCATGAAGAAGCTCGCTAGCAAACCGCGGAAGCCGGTGCGGCGGAAACGCAGCGCGACAGGGACGGGCGTCTCCTTTCGCGACGTTGACTTGACCGCCCTTCGACGGCTCCTGGCGGAAGAATTGCCCCCCGACGACGACTTGGAGGACATGATCGTCGACATCCTGTCGGCCGATCTGGATGACCCCGACGACATCCCGGACGCCGAGATGCTGTCCGAACTCAACGAGGCGCTGAACCAGGCGCGGCTCGATGCCGCGGGCGGCGACATCGAGGCGCGCACAACACTCAAGAATATCCGCGCGATGATCGACGAGGCGGCGGTGCGCGACGCCATCCATCCAGCCGCGCTGATGATGCTCGGACGATTACTCGCGGGCGCTCAGATCGAGATCGGGGAGCCCGCCCGCGCCGCCTTGGGCAGGGCGCTGGACTTGGGAGCTCTCAAGGACGCCGCGGCGGACGCCTATGAGGCGTTTTTGCGGCCCGCGCTGTCGCAGAGCGGGTCCGATCCGTTCGAGCTCTACGAGGAGGTCGAGGCCATCATCTCGATTTTTCCTGCCGCTTACAGGTCGGCGTTCGTCGAGCAGATGGCGCTCGATTCCCATGCGCTCATGCGCCGGAGCGCGGTCGGTTTCCTCCTCCATCGCGACGAAGCCCTCGCGGAAGCGGCAAGTCGTGGCCTTGGCGCCGCGCCGAGCGGCCTCGATGACGAGCCTCGCTGCTGGATCGAGGCCATTCGCCCCTGGCTTGCTCCGCCGCGGCGGAGCGCGCTCGACGCCGGGCTTCCCGGCGCGCAGCGCGCAGCCTTCCGGCCGGGCGCGAAGATTGTGAAGACGATCGCCTCGGTCTGCGACGGATCGGGCGTCAGCTTCCTGCTCGCGACAGTCAAGCGTGGCTCCCGCTTCCTTCTCGCCTCGGTGATGATCAAGCCGACGGGCGTCAATGACTGCATGTCCTACCAAGACCTGTCGTCGAACGAGGCGACCATGCTGGAACGCGCGCTCCGCTCGTCGGTCCCATCGTCCGAGATTTCGTTCGCGGCCTGGGAGAAGCTGCTGCGGCTTGCGCTCGGCCGCAATCTCAGCTGCGACGAGCCGCCGCCCTTCGCGCTCGTTGGCGTCGTCGAGGCGCTCGGCCTCGATTCGCTCGCGCCGGATTTCGCAACGCCAGCCGAGATCATCGCATCCGCGCTCGCCGACGTCGCGGACCGCGATCGAGCCGAAACCATTCGCGCGGCGCATGAATTCGCGGCGAAGACCGAATTGACCGACAACTGGTTCGAGGCTGGCGAAGAGGTCGAGGCTGTCATGAGCACGGCGAGGTCAGCGAGCGCGGGCGCGGGCGCGCTGATCGAAAGCTACCTGCCCGGCCGCCGGGAATTCTGGGCGGCGCAATGCGCCCGATCGGCGCTCGCGCTCAAGGATGGCGCCCGCCCGCGCGACGAGACCTGGAAACATCTCGCGCTCGTGGGCCGCGATCTTGCCGGCGACATGCCCTTGAGCCGCATTCCGTTGATTCACCGCATCGCCGAGATGAGCGCGCGCGCTTATTCGCTGCAGAAGGCGCAGCGCTCGGCGGCGGCCTGAACGGTCCGGCGTCCCGCCCACGTCGTCACCGCTCCAGCGCCTCGGCGTAGACCATGAGCGTGTCGCGCGTCATGCGCTCAGCCGAATAGGCTTCGGCGATCTTCGCTCGCGATCGGCGCCGGACGGCCTCGCGGGCCGAAGCGCCAAGCGAGAGCGCGGCAATGATCGCATCCGCAAGCGCGGCCGGTTCGCGAGGCGGAACGAGCCAGCCCGTGCGGGTCTCGGCGTCCGCGTGTGGCGGGGCGGCGATGATTTCGCGGGCTGGTCCGACGTCGGAGATGATGGTGAGCGCCCCCATCGCCGCGGCCTCGATCGCCGTGCGCGTCACGCCGTCGGCGTCCGCGGCGGGAAAGACCACGACCGCCGCGCCGATGAACGCCGCTGGGGAATCGGCCGCGGCGCCGACGCGCGTAACGATGGACCGAACGCCGCACTTGGCAGCGAGCGCGTCAAGCTCGCCCGCGAACGCCGGCTTCGCCGCGTCGCCCGCCAACACGAAACGGACGTCGTCGAGGCCTCGGCCTTTGATCAGCGCGGCCGCCTCGATGAGCATGTCCTGGCCCCGGCCTGGCGCAAGTCGCGCCGGCATCAATACGACCCGCTCATGCGCCGCGGCGCCCCAGCTCGAGCGAACGTCGGACACCCGCCGCCCGCTCACCCGTTCCGGCTGAAGCTTGGAGAGATCCATTCCCGGACGCACGATTCTGAGCCGCTTGGGAAGCATCGGAAAGAGCGTTTCCGCGCGGCGTGCGGCAAACTCGGACGACGCGATGACGATGTCGCCCTCGGCCACGGCCGTCTCGAAGCTGGTGCGCGGGCGCGCGCCGCCGTCGCCCGGAAGCGAGGTGACGAGCGGGCGCTTCGCCTTGCGGCAGGCCTTGACCGCCGCCCAGGCGGCCCAGCGTGAGCGCGCGTGGACAAGGTCGACCCGCTCCGAGGCGATGATGCGCTGCAGGCGGCCCGCATTGAACGTCATTGCGATCGGGTTCTTGGTCGCCGCCGGAAAACGAATGAAGAGACCGCCGATCGCTTGCAATTCGCCGGCCAGCTCGCGCGAGTCGGTCGCCACCAAAGCGCGAGCGCCCATCTCCTTGAGCGCGGCAGTGACCGCGAGCGTCGCGCCTTCGTCGCCGCCTGCGGAGAGCGGCGGGACGATCTGGAGGATCGTACGGCCGGCGAGCGGCGCGTTCGCCCCGCGTCCGAAGGGGGAGAGCGCGTCGATGCTCATGGGCCGCCACGCTTCGGACGGAAAAGCGCGCAGGGCCGCCGGTTGACTCGCGGCGAAGGCTCCGCCAAGTCCGCTCCGCCCTGCGCGTCCAAGTTGGGATTGAACCCCGCGCCATCCGCAGGCCGAATGATCAGCAGCGAGCTCAATGTGTCGGACGGACAGCCGCAGGTTTTCATCGTCGGGAAGGCCCCGAATCAACGGCGTATCGCCTTTCGCCGCCGTGCGCCAGTGCGCAGCGGAGCGCCAGGCGTCATTTGGCTCAGCGGTTATCGCTCCGACATGGACTCGACCAAAGCGACCGCCCTCGACGCCGAAGCCGAGCGGCGCGGTCTCGGCCTCCTGCGGTTCGACTATTCCGGCCACGGCCGCTCCGACGGAAGCCTCGACGAGGGGACGATTTCCCGCTGGCTCGAAGAGACGCTCGCTCTCATGCAGGGGATGAGCGAGGGACCGCAAATTCTGGTCGGCTCCTCCATGGGCGGATATTTGGCGCTGCTCGCGGCCCGGGCGCTGAGCGAGACCGGGGAGAAGGCGCGCGTCAAGGGCCTCATTCTGATCGCGCCCGCGGTCGATTTCACCGAAGCGCTTATCTGGGCCAAGGCGCCGGACGAGGCGCGGCGCGCGATCATGGATGAAGGCGTCTGGCGAAGGCCCTCCGCCTATTCGAGCGAACCCGACTGCTTCACCCGGAACCTAATCGAGGACGGGCGCAAGCACCTTCTGCTCGGGGCCATGATTCGCACCGGCGCGCCGACCGCGGTCTTGCAAGGCATGCGGGACGAAGACGTGCCGTTTTCGCATGCGCTCGCGCTGATGCAGCGCTTCGGCGGCGACCCGGCGACGCTGACGCTCATAAAGGACGGCGATCACCGCCTGTCGCGTCCGCAGGATCTGGAGCTCATGTTCGCGGCGCTGGAACGGATGGTGTGACAAGCGAACGTCATCGCGAGGAGCCAGAGGGCGTCGAAAGACGCCCGTCGTTCGACGGGCTATGGCGACGCGGCGATCCAGGAGCCGTAAAGCGCGCTACGTTCCCCTCGATTGCTTCGCTGCACTCGCAATGCCAACTCGATCCGAGCCCATCGCATCAAATCGCAGTGGAGCGAGTGATCACTCCCAAGTCGCGCCGAAGCGATGCAGGCTCGCGCCGTGAACCTTGAGCCATAGCTCGGCGCGGTCGGTTCCTGGGTGCAGGCGGCGCGCAAGCTTCCAGAATAGGGGCGAATGATTCATGTGCACGATATGCGCCACCTCATGCGCGGCGAGGTAGTCGAGCACGAACGGCGGCGCGAGAATCAGGCGCCAGGAGAAATTGAGCCCGCCGGTCGACGAGCACGAGCCCCAGCGGCTCACCGTATCGCGCAGCACGATGCGGCGCGGCTTGACGCCGAGCTGCTTCGAATGCCGGGCGACCGCGGCCTCGAGATCCTTGCGCGCCTCGCGCTTGAGGAAATCGGTGACGCGGCGCGCCACATGCGGCCGCTCGCCGGAAACGCAGACGAGCGGTCCGCGCTCGCTCGAACTCGATCCAGACGCCGCCGCGCTCGCTTGGCCTATGCACGATGCGATGGTCGAGCCCACGCAACGGCATGATTGCGCGCGGCTCGAACGCAACCGGTTCAGGCAAGCGCGCGAGTCGCGTGCCGATCCAGGCGGCGTGACGCTCAGCGAATTCGCGCGCCGCTTTGAGCGATGAGCGCGTTGGGATCGTCAACACCACGTCGCGCGTCGCAGTGCGAACCCTCAACGTGAAACGGCGCGACGTGGCGACGCGTTTCAGCGCGACGCGATAAGTCTCGCCGTCATGCGCGATGTCGAAATGAGCCGCCTGCTCCGGCGCCCGGCGTTGGAAGAGACGCAACATCCCGCCAAGTCCCCAACGAACGTCTTGAAGCGAAGGCCGACCGCCCGCGCAGCCAGCAATCCCCGTCCACGGACGCGAATCCTAGTCCAGGCCGGGCCTGAGTCGCCAGAGGTTTTCTTGAGGAAATGCGGTGCTTCAGCCCAATTGCACGCTGAGGGTTGTAGAAGGCTTCAACTGGAGGGGGAGTCCCGCGGCGACGAAGATCACCACGTCGCAGGCGGCGGCGATTTCGCGATTCGCCCGACCCTGCCAGTCGCGAAATTCCCGGCCGAGTTTGTGGTCCGGAACCAATCCCATGCCAACCTCGTTGGATACGAGGATCGCCGGACCGGCCAGTCCTTGAATGGCGTCGGCGAGCGCGGCGACCGCCGGGCCAGGGTCCCGGCCCGGCCAGCATGAGGTTGCTGAGCCAGAGGGTCAGACAATCGACGACCACCGCCCTGTCCCGCTTGCGCGTGCGTCGCGAGGGCCGCCGCGATTTCGAGCGGCTCCTCCAGCGTCGTCCAGCCCTGGCCCCGGTCGCGCCGATGGCGAGCGATGCGCGCCGCCATTTCCTCATCTCCGGCCGTCGCCGTCGCGAGATACAGCCGCTCGAGCGCCATGGGCCTCCGCAAGCTTCTGCGCATAGGCGCTCTTCCCTGAGCGCGCGCCGCCGAGAATGAGCGCGCTGCGGACGATCGTCCGAGACTTATTCCCGCGAGCCATCCCGATTCCCGGCCGCGCCAACCTGCGCGGCGAGGCCCGCCGGGGCCCTTCCTTCGGCGGAGGCCGGTTTGCTCTCGGGCAAGCCGTTGGGCCGCTTATCCGGCGCGCAAACCAGAAAGCGCTCGTCCGGCATCCACCACACCTCGTCAGGGCGATAGCTTACCACCTTGCTCCAGTCGAAGCCGCATAACCGGTGGTGCATCCAAATAACTCTGCCAGCGTGCGTCAGCAGCATCGGAGGAAAATACAAGCCGGTGAAGGAATCGCCCAGAATCAACACGGTTGGGCCTGGCTTGTCTCCCGTTTCAATGAAGTCGCCAAGGATATCGGTCGATATCGGGACTTTCTTTCCATGCGGAAGCGTCAGGTCTTCGGCATATTCCGAGACGCTGTCGGAGTTGCCGAACATTCGCGCCAGGTCGCCGCCTTTGCGCAAGGTCAGCGGGCCTAGCGCCGCGCCCGGCTCGATGCGCCAGTCTGGGTGCGAGTCCGCCTCGACGGCGGCATTATAAGCAGCCAGGGCGCCGCGGGCCGTCCAATGCGTATCATGCATGTAGAAGACCGGACCCGCCGCCCGAGCTTGCTTGACCACCGGCCGCAAATCGACAGCGGGAACGCCCCTCGCCGCGAGGTCGGCGAGAAACAGGTCGTATTCGGTCGGCCTGCCGGGGTTTTGCGCCCAATGGGGCAAGTCCTTCTGGTAGATCGTTGACGCGCTGGGCGGCGCAGCAACCAGGAAGCGGATCCCGCGCGCCCGGAGATCCTCGTTCATGCGCTGAAGCATATCGGCCTGGTCGGCCACCCTTCGGTCCCGAAGGATCAGCCCCGCGCTTTCACGCACCGTCTCCTCGCCGAGGTAGAACATGCGCCCGTCACGGCCGATCAGCACCGAATCGTTGCCGACCCCGAGCAACGGGCGGGTGATATCCTTATGCGCGCGGATCAACACCTCACGAAGGCCGAAATGGTCTCGTAGGTAAGCGTCTGTCTCCTTCGGAAGCCCCAGCCAATCGTCTGCGCTCGTCGGCGCTGGCGGAAGAGCGGCAAGGTAGCGTCCCTCCCTGAGGACCGCTTCGGGGCTGTCCGGCTTTACGATCCCGACGACCAGCGGCGTGACCAGGAGCCCGAACGCGAGGAGCGCGAGATAGCGGCGGTATCGGCGCAGCACGCGGAATCAGGAGCGCGCGCGTTTCCGGCGATTGCGGGCGCAGCGCCGGCTCTGTCGGAACGAGGTTGAATTCACGAGCGCACCTTTATCAGCCGCCTTTGAGATTCGGAAGCTGCAATCTCATTTCGATCTCGAGCGCTCACGACCCATTGCTCGCAGCGCCCAATCCCGCGCCGCGCGGCAATTCGATCCAGCATCGGCTTGTGTTCGTTGGCTCCGTGATGTTGAACGCGCTTGGGTTCATTCGACTTTATGGGAGCGAACGGAATGCGCGCGGCGATTGATCTTGGCGAGATTGGCCAATAGACCTCCGGAGTTCGAAATGTTGAAACGCCTCAAGAGTTTTTGGACGAAAACCCGCGCCGGCGATCCGGATGAAACGACCGGCCCTCCCGGCGTTCCGCCTGTTCACCTGAGAAAAAGAGTCCACGGCTCAGACGACCTAGCGAGCTATGAAAACGTTGGGCGAATCCTCGCGAACAATGTTTTCAGCTGCCTGAACGTGAACGGCGGCGCCGCTCCCTTTCGTGGTCTCGACTTTGGATCGGGCAGCGGCCGCGTGCTCGTCCCGCTTCATGAGCTTTGCCTGAAGCATTCGACATCAGGCAAGCCCGTCGAATGGTTCGGCTCGGACGTCGATCGCCAAGCCATCACATGGGCTCAGAAAAATCTGGGCTCGATCGCAAAATTTGTCGTCAACGAGCCCATGCCTCCACTCCCTTTTCAGGATCAATTCTTCGATTTCATCTTTTCGATATCGGTATTCACGCACATTCCCGAGGACATGCAATTTGCCTGGCTGGCTGAACTTAGCCGTGTCTTGAAGATCGGTGGATCCGCCCTCTTCTCGACCCTTTCGCTGGACCTTCTCAAAAATAAACTGAGCGACGCCGAGTTTCGCAAAGGGTTCTACTACATCGACGGCGGCAAAGGCACGGATGGTTTGCCGAGGTTTTATCGAGACACGCACCACAGCCGGGAATATATCGAGAGAGAATGGTCGCGTTATTTCTCAATCGAGGTCTTCAAGGAGAAGGGAATAGCGGATCATCAAGACCTGATTGTGTGCAAGCGCGTCAAGTGAGGCGGAACGCCCGAGCTGAGCCTGCCACGGAGACAGGCTCAGCGAGCATCCCGCCTATTTCGCCGAGGCGGCGGCAAGCACACTGGGCATGCAGTTGAGAAATCTTTCCGTCGGCATCCACCACACCTCGTCTGGATGGTACCGCTCAATCATCGCCCGCCAGTCCAAGTCGCATTGGGTGTGATGCGCCCATGCGACCTTTCTCACATGCGCCGACAGCAACGGCGGGAAGAGGGACGCGGTGAAGGAATCTCCAATGACCAGCACGGCTCCCGTCGGCTGGCCGCCGGCTACCGCGAAGGCTGTATAGGGCTTGGAGGTCCATTTATCTGCCGGCACCCCAGGCAGAGTCATCTCCTCAACCGGCTCTGTCACATTTGTCTCGCCGATAAACGAGGCGAGATCGCCGCTGTGCCGAATGGTCGGCGGGGCCAGGACGGCCGCCGCGCTCATGCGCCAGTCAGGATGCCCATCCGCCGCCACGATCGTGTTGAACGCCGTCAGTGCTCCACGAGGCGTCCAGTGCGAGTCATGCCTTAGATACAATTCCTCCCTCCGACCGGGCCGCGAGCAACACGGGCCGCAAGTCGATGGCGCGCACTCCTCGCTTCGCAAGCTCCGCGAGAAGCAAATCGTATTCCGTCGTCTTTCCCTGGTTGCGCGCCCATGACGGGAGCTCTTCAGGATAGATCGTCGCCGTATTTGGCGGCACAGCGACCAGGAACCGGATGCCGCGTTGCGCCAGGAAATCCCGCTTCGAGGCCAGATACTCGGCGGTGCCCCTCACCATTCGGTCGCGCATCACAATGCCGGCGCTCTGCCGAACCGCTTCGTCCTGCTCAGCGTACATGCGCCCATCGCGGCCGATGAGAACTCTCCCGTTCTCATTCCCGTGATTCGACGAGAGATTGTCCACCTGCAAGGCTATACGTATCATTTCCTTCCGCAGGCCAAATCGGTCTTTGAGATAGGCGTCGACTCGTTTGGGAAGATCGAGGCCATCTCTCCATATCGACGGCGCGGGGCCCGGGGTTCGTCCTTCCGCCCGGACCTTCGCCGCCTCGTCCCGCCCGAACACGCCGACCACGAGCGGTGTCGCGATGAGGGCAAAGGCGACCACTCCGAGGTACCGCTTGTATCCGGACAAAAGGCCAAGCGATCGCATGGACCCGGCAAAAATCCGCGAAGCCTTGAGCATGCCGGAAGGCCGTCGGGCCGAATAGGACAGGGGCGCAAGGGCGGCCGGCCGCAGGCGGTCTGGTCCGGTGAATAGATGAGGATCTGGGTCAGGCATTGCGAAAATCAACGGTCTCCGGAGCCGAAGCGACGGCCGGGCGCGTGTCCGGTTTTACAGCCTCGCGCGCCATCCGAGCGACCGCGGCGGTCAGAAGAAGCGCGCCGATTGCAATCCACACGCCGCCGAGGCGGAGAAAGCCGCCCTTGAACGCTTCGACCCAGGGGTGCGGCGCTTCGGCCGAAAGCAACGCTGGCGGCAGGGTTGAGCGAATATCCGGCGTGTCCAGCAATTCGCGCAATCGCTTCGGGAAAAATGAAGGAACCTCCGCCGCCGGAGCGCGGAAAATAAAGGAACTGTCCCCGGTGGCAAGATAGCTCTGCACATTTCTCGATCCAGTCGCGAGCATCGTGCGCCATTCCTCAATCTGATCGGGTAAATGCCGCTGCGGATGCGTAAGCGACAACGCCAGGGCGAAAAGCCACGCGGTGAGCGCAAATGACCGCCAGGTCATAAGGTTGCGTTTGGGCGCAAACCGTTGAAAGAGCCAAAAGGCGCTCACAAAATTGATCGTCGTTCCGATGAGAAGGATATCGAAATAGCGGTTCTGAAGGGGTAGCAAAGCCCGTCCGAAGGCGAGCGCCAGGATCTGGCACACGACCCAGCCAAACATCGCGACATTGAACCAGCGCGGATCGCTCAGCGTCGGACGATCGGCGAGGGTGCGCGAGAGGAACGCCAGGGTCGGCAATATCAAGACCAGTCCGAGGGCCGTGTGGGCGGGCCAGCTGATCAGTCCAACAAAGGCGGACAGGAATTGCCCAACGGAATGCGCCTTGTGGGCTTCAGCCTCCGGCACGTAAGGAATCGTAGTCATCAGCACAAGAGTCACGAGGACGAGGACCGCGATGCCGAGCGCTTCGCGAAGACCGGCCCTCCTGCCGCGGACCATTTGCACGAGCTGCGCGGCGCCTGCCGCGGCAAATGTCAAATTCCCCGAGGCCAGACATAAAGACGACCCGACCGCGCAGAGGACCCCCGCCCCCCAGCGCCACGACCATGCCGGGCTATCAATCAAGAACCATAGAGCCCCGAAGGAAAACGTCAGAAGCAAATAAAAATGCGTGTTGAAACCGAGCACCGCGTTGTCGTACCCGAAAGGCACAGCGTTAATCAGCGTCGAGAGAACGATCGCCGCGACCGCCAACCCTCCACGAAGGACGCGCGAAAGCGCGTAGGCGATTGCAACGACCATCGCGGAGTCCAGAACTGAATTGACAATCATCTGCAAGACGACGTCCCAGTACCCTGAAACGTTGAAGATCAACAGGACCAACAGCTTGGTGAACAAGATCCGGTGCTCGTTGATCGGTATGAACAAGTCCGAGAGCGTGAGCTTTCCCTGGATATAGGGCTCCAGCAGAAGTGCCCCGTCCGCCTCCCATTCGTCCAGAAAGGGTGTTGGACTTCCAGCGTAGCTGATGAGAACCGCCCGTGTTCCGAGCAGGATAAGGAACAGAGAAGCGAGCAGGATCGGTGTCCGGTTCTGATCGAGCGCGTCGAGCAGCGTTCGCCAAACGCGCATGCCCAAGTTCATTTGAATGATCGACCGCCCTCTGCCCTTTGAACTCGGCGGCGCTTCAACATCGGATCGGCGCGAGCGTCAAGGGCGCGGGGCCGCAAGGAATTCAATCGCACGAGCCAAGGTTGCCCCGTCGCCTCACTCATCCCCATTCGACCCTCAGCGATTCGAGCCCGTGAAAATGAAACGAGTCGCGATAGCGCGACGGCCCGATGAGGCGCAAGTCCTTGAGCCGCCCGAACAGGATCGGCAGCGCGGCCGCGAGCTCGAGCCGCGCCAGAGGCGCACCGAGGCAGAAATGAATGCCGGCGCCGAAGCTCACATGCGTATTCGGCGTCCGGGCTGAGTCAAAGACGTTGGGGTTCACGAAGCGATCAGGATCGCGGTTGGCGGCGCCCAGCAGAAGGCCGATCTTCTCGCCCTTGCGCAGATGAACGCCGGCGAACTCGACCTCTTCCGCGGCATAGCGGGCAAAGAGATGCAGCGGCGGGTCAAGCCGCAGCAGTTCTTCGACCGTCGCTCGTGTCGCGCTTTCGTTCGCAAACGCCTCCCGCGCGTCGACCCTCTGCTCCAGCATGGTCTTCGCGCCATTGCCGATCGCCTGGACCGTCGCTTCGTGACCGGCGTTCAATAGCAGGATCACGGTTGCGACGAGTTCGTCCTCACTCAACTTGGCGCCATCGCTTTCGGCGATCAGAAGCTGACTGATGAGGCCGTCGCCAGGATCGCCGCGACGCGCGCGAGCGAAGCCGCGGACATAATCGGCGAAAGCGCGGGCCGCATCAGCCGCCCGATCCTCGACCGCGCGCGTCGCTCCGAACTGGTACATGGCGACCATGCGGTGCGACCAGTCGATAAGCTGAGCACCCATCTCGCGCGGAACGCCAATCAGATCGGCGATCACCGCGACCGGAATGGGGCTCGCGAACTCCGCGACAAGATCGGCCGAGCGTTTCGCGGCGAAGGCGTCGATTCGCTGGTGCGCCAGCCTTTCGATCCCCGGTCCGAGCTTTTCGACGCCCCGCGAGACGAAGGCGCGATTGACGAGGTTGCGCAGCCGCGTGTGCTCGGGCGCCTCGAGCTCCAGCATCGAATGGCGCTCGAGCGCGTCGAACGGCTCAAGATGCGGTTTCGACTCGCGCGGGCCCGATTCGACGAGAGTCCGGCCGAATCGGGGGTCGCGCAGCAGCGCCGAGACATGGGCGAAGCTCGCGAAGCACCAGAACCCGTAGTCCTCCCAGAAGAACGCCGGCGCCGCTTCGCGGATCGCGGCGTAGGCTGGATAGGGATCATTGAAGAAATCGGGGTCGCGGGGGTCCAAGCGCATCCGGCGGCGCGCGGCGTCGATGGACGGAGCCATGGCTGTCTCTACAGCGGTCGGGCGTTGGGTGGAACTGGCGGCGCGTTTGGCCTAGCGGTAATTTTACCGGCGCGCCCTAATGTTTTCAGCCCGTTACGACCCCGTTTAGTTCCGCCCAAAAAATGACGGGCGTTTGCCTCAAGGCGCAAGTATAATAACTGATATATTATGTAATATGTATCAACCCAGCGGATAGGCCGCCTCGACGACATAGGGTCCGCCGCCCGACCCATCGCGGGCCGAATAGAGCACGAAGCGCTCTGCGGTGAAGGATTCCGCAAACAGCGCGCCGCGCGAAGCGAGATAGCTCGCGACCGAGCCCTGCCCGACGCCGCGCAGATAGGCCAATGTCACGTGGGGCGTATATTTGCGCGTCTCAGGCTCAACGCCGATCCGCCTCAAGCGGCGCTCTTGCTCGGCTTGCAGATCCATCAGCGCCGGTTCCGGCTTCACCTTGGCCACGAGCGCCCGCGGTTTGTCGCCGCCGAACCAGCTCAGTCCCTCGAAGCGCACGAGGACCTTCGGCCGCCGCGTGTCGTCTAACGTCTCAGCGATATCGCGCGCGACTCTCCCACCGACGTCGCCGATGAATCGAAGCGTGATGTGATAGTCCTCTGCCTCGAGCCAGCGCGCGCCGGCGACGCCGCCACGCAGAAGCGCAAGCTGGCCAGCGACAGCGGCCGGCAGTTCGAGTCCGGTGAACAGGCGAGGCATGATCGCCTACCCGCGCTCCTTGGAGATGAACTGGCGAAAGCGCTCGGAGGTCGAGCGGGAGAAAAGCTCCCGCGGCGGCCCTTCCGCCTCGACCAGCCCCTGATGCAGGAACATCACCCGGCTCGAGACGTCGCGCGCGAAGCTCATCTCGTGGGTCACGACCAGCATCGTGCGCCCTTCCTCGGCCAGCGCGCGCATCACGCGGAGCACTTCGCCCACGAGTTCCGGATCGAGCGCCGAGGTCGGCTCGTCGAACAGCATCACCTTCGGCCGCATGGCGAGCGCGCGCGCGATCGCCGCGCGCTGCTGCTGACCTCCCGAGAGATGCGCCGGGTAATAGTTCTCCCGGTCGGACATGCCGACTTTGGCGAGCAGCGCGCGCGCTTCCTCGATGCATTCCGCGCGCGGCCGCTTCTGCACATGGACCGGCGCCTCGATCAGGTTCTCCAGCACCGTCAGATGCGACCACAAGTTGAAGCTCTGGAACACCATGCCGAGTTCGGAGCGGATACGGTCGACCTGACGCCGGTCGGCGGGCTCGGCCCGTCCGTCGCGGCGCTCACGCATCTTGATCGTCTCGCCCCCCACCGTCACCACGCCTTTGTCCGGAGTCTCGAGCAGATTGATGCAGCGGAGAAACGTGCTCTTGCCCGAACCGGACGAGCCCAGGATCGAGATCACGTCGCCGTCATTGGCGGTCAGCGAGACGCCTCTTAAGACTTCGAGCTGGCCGAAGCTCTTGTGCATCTTGTCGACGGTGAGCGCTGGCGTCGCGGCTGGCATCGGGTAGTCCTCTACAATAGGCGGGAGGCCGTCATTGCGAGGAGCCATAGGGTGTCGAGAGACGCCCATCTATCGACGGACTATGGCGACGAAGCAATCCAGGAAACAGAGGGCCTTTTTACGATCCTGGATGGCTTCGCTTCGCTCGCAATGACGACCCCTTCTTGTTCACGCAGGCCGCGGCCTGAGATGCGGCGTCAGACGCCGCTCGAGCGCAAGGAAGCCCGCGCCAATGATATAATTGACGACGAAATAGATCACGCCCGCAAGGATGAGCGGCAGATAGGTGACGAGCGTGTCGTTGCGGATCTTGAGCGCGACGCTCATCACATCCCATAGCGTGATGAGCGAAACGAGCGCCGTCGACTTCACCATCGAAATCATCTCGGTCGAATAGGCCGGAAGGCCGTGCCTCAGCGCGATCGGAAAGATGATCCGACGGAACAGGAGCAGCCTTGACATGCCGCAGGCGCGCGCCGCCTCGATTTGTCCATGCGGCACGGCAAGGAGCGCGCCGCGAAAGATCTCCGCCTGATAGCCCGCGGTGCAGAGCGCGAGCGAGAGCACCGCACAGTTGAACGCGTCGCGCAGGAACGGCCAGACGAAGCTTGCGCGCACCGCCGGCAGCGAAGCGAGGCCATAATAGACGACGAAAAGCTGGATCAGGAGCGGCGTGCCGCGAAAGACCATGACATAGGCGCGCGCGATGAGTTCGAGCGGCTTCGAACCGCTCACCCTCATCCAGGTGACGCCAGCGGCGACGAGCGCGCCCAGGACGACGGACAGGAACCAGACCGAAAGCGTAAGCGGCAGCGCGGCGAGGAGACGGCTGAAGGTCTTCGTGATGAAATCGAAGTCCATGTCCCGCCTCAACCGGTCGCCCGGCGCATGCCGCGCGCAGCGCGCGCTTCGGCGATGTCAAAGAAGCGGGTCGTGGCCAGCGTCATCACGAGGTAGAGCGCGGCGCCGCCGAGATAAAAGGCGAAGGGCCGGTGGGTCGAGCCCGCGCCGACCTGGCTCACCCGCATGAGCTCGGTCAGGCCGGTGACCGAGATCAGCGACGAATCCTTGAGCGCCACCTGCCAGAGGTTGCCTAGGCCCGGCAGCGCGAAGCGCAGAACTTGCGGCAGGATGATGCGCCGCGCCAGAAGCGCCCGAGTTCATGCCGACGCTGACCGCCGCCTCGAGCTCGCCTCGCGAGATCGCAAGATAGGCGGCGCGGAACACCTCCGCCTGATAGGCGCCCGAGATGACGCCGACCGCGAGCGCGCCGGCGGCGAAGGACGGCACCCCGACGAAGCCCTCGTGACCGAAGAGAAGCGCCGTTTCGGTCAGAAGCGTCGAAGTGCCGAAATAAACGAGATAGATGATGAGCAGCTCCGGCAGGCCGCGGAACAAAGCCGCGTAGGCTTGGCCGACCCCGCCCGCAAGCAGCTTTCCCGAGAGCCGCGCCCAGGCGATGAGTCCGCCGATCGCCGCGCCGATGAGGAGGCCGCAGGCGGAGACGAGAAGCGTCATCGCCGCGCCTTCGAGGAGCGCCAGGCCCCAGCCGCCTTGGCCGAAGCCGAAGATCGTGAGGTCGCCCACCCCAGCGCCTGAGAGCGCGCTCCTTCAACGCAAGAGCGCGCTCAAAGCCTATGATTGGGGCGTCATGTCCACTTTGAACCACTGTTCGGAGAGTTTCTTGACCGTCCCGTCGGCGATCGCCGCCGCAAGCGCCTTGTCGAACTTGGCGGTGAGATCGGCGTCGCTCTTTCGGATGCCCATGCCCGTGCCGGAGCCAAACACGCCGCCGATGAATTTCGGCCCGACAACGGCGAGCTCCGAGGCGTCAGGCTTGGAGGCTGTCGCCGCCATGACGGGGTAGTCGTCGAGCGAGGCGTCGATGCGGCCGGACTTGAGGTCGAGGTCACGATCGTCCGCGGTCTTGTATTCTTTCACGGTCGCGACGTCCTTCATGTACTGGCTGGCGAAATTGGCGTGAGTTGTCGAGACCTGCACGCCGAGCGTCTTGCCCTTGAGCGCCGCCTGAACGCCCTTGATCGCAGCTTCGCCCCCAGCCTTGTCCTTGTCGAGATCGACAAGCTTGCCGGCGTCAGGCGCTTTCGCGAGCGGGCTGTCCTTGGGCGCGAGGAAGGCTCCCGGAGAGACCGCATAGGGCTTCGAGAAGTCGATCTCCTTCTTGCGCTCGTCGGTGATCGACATGCCGTCCATGATCACGTCGAACTTGCCGGCCTTGAGGCCCGGGATCATGCCGTCCCAGTCCTGCGCGATGATCTTGCACTCGACGCCTGCGCGCTTGCAGAGGTCCATCACGAGGTCCGGCTCGAAGCCGACGATCTTGCCGCTCGAGTTGGTCAGGTTCCAGGGCTCGTAGGCCCCCTCCATGCCGATGACGACAGTCTTCCAGTCCTTGGCGAGCGCCCCATGGGCGATTACAAGGCTCGCTGCAAGCGTTGCGCCGAGACCCAGCGCGTTCACGAATTTCGTCGCCATCAGTCCACCTCCCAATCGCCTTCTGCGCCGCTCCTTCTGCGGCGCTCGCCGGAAATCATACAGGCGCAACCGCGAAAGGGAAGCTCAGCCGGCGCCCAAAAGGGAGGCTGCGCCCGCCCGCTCAGCGCGCAATCCGGTCAGGCGGCGATCACCACCTTGAGCGCCTGCGTCTCCGCCGCGCGGGAGAAGACATCATAAGCCTCGAGGATCTGGTCGAACTTGAACCGGTGGGTGATGAGCAGCTTCGGGTCGATCTTCTTCGACTGCACGGTCTTCAGAAGCATCGGAGTCGTGACCGTGTCGACGAGGCGGGTGGTGATGGCGATGTTGCGGTCCCACAGCTTCTCGAGATGCAGGTCCACCTTCCGCCCATGCACGCCGACATTGGCGATTGTTCCGCCCGGCGCCACGATGTCCTCGCAGGTGATGAACGAGGCGGGCACGCCGACCGCCTCGATCGCGGTGTCCACCCCACGGCCTTGCGTCAGCTTCATCACCTCTTGAGCCGCCTCGTCGCCCACGGCCTGCACGGTCTTCGTCGCGCCAAAGCTCAGCGCCGCCTTGAGCCGGTTCTCGTCGGGATCGATCATGATGATCTCGGCCGGCGCGTAAAACTGCGCGGTCAAGAGCGCCGCGAGGCCGATCGGTCCCGCGCCCACGATCGCGACGACCCCGCCGGGCTCGACCTTGCCGTTGAGCACGCCGCATTCGAAGCCGGTCGGCAGGATGTCGCTCAACATGACGAGCGCCTCTTCGTCGGCGCCGTCCGGGATATGATAGAGGCTCGTGTCGGCGTGGGGCGTGCGAACATATTCGGCTTGCGCGCCGTCGATCCGGTTGCCGAGGATCCAGCCGCCGGTCGTGCAATGGGAATACATGCCCCGCCGGCAATATTCGCATTTGCCGCAGGAGGAGATGCAGGAGACGAGCACCCGGTCGCCCGCTTTGAACGCCGTCACGGCCGATCCGGCTTCGTACACGACGCCCACGCCCTCATGTCCGAGGATTCGCCCCGGCTCGCAGGTGGGAACGTCGCCCTTGAGGATATGGAGATCGGTGCCGCAGATCGTGGTGTGGGTGATCTTGACGATCGCGTCGGTTGCATCCCTGATCTTGGGGATCGGTCGCTCCTCGAGCGCCTTCTTGCCAGGGCCGTTATAGACGAGCGCCTTCATGGAGTCTTTCCTCTGCCGTTGATTTAGCCGAGTCTAGCGCCCTCTGTGGGCGCCTAAGAGACAAGCCAACAGCTCCTACGATCGCCGTTTCAGTCCCGAAACAGGCCGCTCACGCCGCCGCTCTTGCGTTGTCGCCGTCGCACATCGGAAAAGCCCTCGCGAAAGCTCCTCTCGTCTATCCTTTGCGGCGAAGAACGCGTTGATTTCGATCAAGCGCCTTGTCCATGAGCTCGCCGATCGGGCGGCGATCGCCGTTGCAGCGCCGGCGCCTTGAAGCTATCAGCGGTTGAAACCAAAGTCGGCGACGCGGTATATCCCCATCCGGTGCCCATCGCTGGGAGGATTGGGGGAATGAGAGCGCGTTCTGTTGCGAGCCAACTTTCGGGATTGATCGGCGTCGCCTTGCTTGCGGCGCCCGCTCATGCGGCCGTTGAGACCTTTTCGTTCGTGAGCGGATCCTATTCCATCAATGGCGAAAGCGGGCCCCCGTATATCGACGCGGGCATCACGGGAACTTCTCGGGCAATGTCGAAAGCGACGGCTATATCAGGATCGGCGACCTCGTGTCCTTCGAGGCGACCGTCTATTTCAACAATGTCGACTCGGTATCCGCGCCGCTCGATTTGAGCGATCTCTCGCTGTTCAGCTACAACACCGAGGGCGGCCCGGCCTCCCTGTTCGTCAAGGGCAGCCATTCAAGTCCGAACATTTCGGGAATCGCCTGCATGGGCTTGCCCACTGTCGCCGATCCGGACTGCGCCATTACCTCGCCGAACCCGATCGCCATGTTCCACTATTCCTGGACCAACCTGTCGCAGTCCGATTTCCGGCCTGGACGTCACAGCCTACACGACCGTCGCCCCGATCATCACGCTGGTCCCTACAACCGCGGTGCCGGAACCCTCGACCTGGGCCTTGATGGCGCTAGGCTTCGCAGGGCTGGGACTTGTCAGCCGCCGCGGCGCGCTCGCCTAATCAAGCTTCTCGTGGAGGGCCACCGCGTCGGCGGCCCATCCAACATGGGTTGACGACCCTAGCCTTAAGCCGCCGCCTTGATCGACGCGCCGACCTTCTCCATGATCTCGCCGATCTCATCCTCGCTCACGATCAAGGGCGGGGTGAGCTCGATCGTGTCGCCGGCCGGGCGGATCATGACGCCCGCATCGAAGAACGCATGGTCGAGCGCGCGGATGACGCGCTCTCCCGGGCTGCCCTCGAACCGGCGCGAGATCGATCGCCCCGGTCAAGCCAACGCAGCGGATGTCGAGCACGTTGGGCAGGCCTTTCAGGCTCATGATCGCGTCGTACCACTTGGGTTCGATCGCCTTGGCGCGCTCGAACAGGCGCTCGTCGCGATAGACGTCGATCGCCGCCAGCGCCGCGGCGCAAGCGAGCGGATGGCCCGAATAGGTATAGCCATGGAAGAGCTCGATCGCCTGCTCCGGGCCGTTCATGAAGGCGTCGTAGATTCCCTTACGCACCATCACGCCGCCCATGGGCACCGTTCCGGACGTCACCCCCTTGGCGAAGGTGATCATGTCGGGCTGTACGCCATAACGCTCCGCGGCGAACGGCGCGCCGAGACGGCCGAACCCGGTGATGACCTCGTCGAAGATGAGCAGAATGCCGTATTTGTCGCAGATCTCGCGTAAGCGCTTGAGATAGCCCTTGGGCGCGGGCAACACACCGGTCGAACCCGCCATCGGCTCGACGATCACCGCGGCGATGGTCGAGGCGTCATGCAGCGCGACGATGCCCTCGAGCGCGTCGGCGAAATGGGCGCCCCATTCCGGCTCGCCCTTGGTGAAGGCCTGATGCTCGCGATTGTAGGTCGCGGGCAGATGATCGACGCCGGCGAGCAGCGAGCCGAAGAATTTGCGGTTGTTGACCATGCCGCCGACCGAAATGCCGCCGAAGCCGACGCCGTGATAGGCGCGCTCCCGGCCGATCAGACGCTGGCGCGAGCCTTGTCCGCGCACATTGTGATAGGCGAGCGCGATCTTGAGCGCCGTATCGCAGGCCTCGGAGCCCGAATTGCAGAAGAACGCATGGTCGAGATCGCCCGGCGCGAGCTCGGCCAGGCGGGACGCCAGCTGGAACGCGAGCGGATGGGCGAACGAGAAGGTCGGTGAGAAGTCGAGCTCCGACGCCTGGCGCTGGATGGCGGCGACAATCGACGGCCGGTTGTGCCCGGCGTTGCAGCACCATAGGCCCGCCGTGCCGTCGAGGATCGCGCGCCCCTCGGGGGTGAAATAGTGCATGTCCTTGGCGCGGGAGATGAGCCGCGGCTTCTTCTTGAAGGCCCGATTGGGCGTGAAGGGCAGCCAGAACGCGCTCAAGTCGTTGGGCAAGTCGTTGGGAACGTCCGCGCGCGGGGCGGGCTTCACGGCGGCGACGGTATTCATGCGCTCGGTCTCCTGGACGCGTTTATTGGCGCGGACAATGGCGGCGGCGCTCCTCTTTGTCCAGTTTTCCGTGATCAGTCGCCTACTTTTTCATCAAAGCCAGCGCCGTTCCAGGTCCTCGACTTAAAGAAATGAGGCGGCCCCGATTTGCGGGGCGCCCGCCGCCAGTCCGCTCCGTCGCTCGTGACAAATCCTGACAAATTCCCTGTTGCCAGACGCAACGTTTGGTTGTATTAACCATGTTATGCAACCTGGAGATATCCGACGACGATGATGGAGCGAGGGTCTTACGGGGCTCTCGGACGCAGGGGAAGCAGCGCTTTCGCCAGGTCGAGCTGCAACAACAGTAACAGAGGGCGTGGACATGTGGACGGATGCGGCGATTGAAACTCTGAGGCAGATGGCGCTCGAAGGAAAAAGCGCGAGCAGCATTGCTGTGGCGCTCGGCGCGCCGTCGCGCAACGCCGTGATCGGCAAGGCGAACCGGATCGGCGTCAAGCTCACCGGCAATATCCATTGCTCCGCGACCCGCCCGCCGCGATCGGTCGCCGAGCGGCCGCGCCGTCCCGCGATCGCGCGCACCGAATTGTTGGGGAGGCGCGCACTTGTTGCGGCCGTCCCGCGCGAGCGGAAGCCCGCATGGCTCTTCGCCGAAGCGCAGGTCGGCGAGATGCTGAAGGTTGGGTTTGAGGACATTCGCGAGGACGCCTGCCGATGGCCAATTGGCGACCCGGCGAGCGAGGAGTTTGTCTATTGCGGCATTCAGACGGCGAAGGGCCGCTCCTACTGCGCCGGCCATTGCCGGATGGCCTATAAGCCGCCGAATTCGCGGGTCTGGGACGGCGAGCGCTACGTCGCGCTTGAGTCCATGGCCGCCTGAAGCCGCGACCGCGGGTTCATTTCAGCGCCGATCGACGCGAGCGCGCCGCGCCCCGCGCGAGCGGCGCAGTCTTCAGGCGGAACCGTCATTGCGAGGAGCGGAGCGACGAAGCAATCCAGGGAACGAAGGGAGCCTTGCGTTCCCCTGGATCGCGTCGCCGTAGCCCGTCCGGAAGGACGGGCGTCTCTCGACGCCCTATCGCTCGCGATGATGACGGCGATGGCGCCGTCTAAACCCGCCTTGTTCTATGATCGCCACCGGGCGTTTTTTCAGGAGCTCCATCATGTCGAACGCCTCCTTCAGCCGCCCGCTTGGAACGGCCATGGTCGGCGGGGCGGTCGCCATGGCGACGCTCGAGGTCCTTGTCCAAAAGAACGTGCTCAGCCTCGACGACGTGCAGGCGGTCCTGAAGACGGCTCAAAGCTCGCTCGTCAACGCCCCCACTGTTCACGGTTCGCTGGACGGGGCGAGGATCATTGGCGAGATCAAGGACCTGTTCTTCGGCCGCGAGCGCGGCTGTTGGAGCGAGCGCTGGCGATAGTCAGACCTTAGGTCGGGCAGGCGCCTATCTCGTGGAAAGCGCAGGCCAGCCGACCAGCGATCGTCGGACACCAACGGGCCTTTCTTCTCTCGATGCGGCTCTCGCGATCCTCAGCGCTATAGTCTCGCGCCTCGGGCATGCGCGTGAAGAGCGCCCGATCGTCAAGCGTGTCGACATTGATGACGCTCCACACCCGATCGCCATCAATCAGAGTCATTGCGACATAGACGCCGCATCGTCGGCAGATGATCTGTTCTGACGTTCGCAGACCGAATGTGTATCGTTGAAGCTCATCGGGGTCGGTCGCGGTCAGCGTCACACGCGCCTTGGGATCGGAAAACGCCCGCGCGTTATGCTTGCGGCAGAACGAGCATTGGCAGGCGCCGAGCGCCTGCTCGCCTGGCGGCCGGTCGGACATGAGCTCGACGCCGATCGCGCCGCAGTGACATTGGCCCTTGAAGATCAAGCGCGCTCCGATGCTCTCCGATGTGCTGTCATATCAGATTGAACGCCGCTCGTTGCCCCAAACCGGGACGCCCTGCCCTCACCCTTGGTAACCCCCCGGCAACCTTAAGCGCCGATAAAGGAAATGGTTCGCATTGTGGGCTTTTCATTAAGCCGCAGCGCGGGGATGTGAAGCCAACGCACGGGCGCTCGTTTCGGGTATGGGTCGTTCGCGTATCGGATGGGCTGTTTCGGTCGCCGCGCCCTGGTGCGTGGCCTTCGCGGTGCTTGTCTCCATCACCGCGGAAGCCGAGCAGGAGCCGACCGAATTCACGAGCGTCTTCGCGCGGGGCCAGTTGACCCGCGCCTCCGCCATTCTCGAGCGGCCGATCGCGAGGCGCGCTCTGCGAGCGGTGGACGAAGACGGCGAGCCTCAGCCGATCGTTCAGGCCGGCCGCGAGATCCGCGATCGCGACGCGCTCACAGCCGATCCCGACGAGATCGAGCCCAACGCGGCGCTGAAGGGGACCGGAGGCGCGTTTCCCGCCGTCGATCGCGGCGCCAAGGGCAATCCGGTCATCGGTCCTCCGAGCCTTAACGCCAAACGCCTCAACGAGAGGCGAGCTCAAGCCGAGCCCTACGCGCTCAATTCCTGGCCGCACGAGCTCGAGGATCCGCGCGACGATGAATTCGATCCCGGCCATACGATGAGCCCGCCCCGGCCCGCCGATGGCGACGAGTTGGAACCGGCGGCGACCACGTTCGAGGACGGCGCGACGCCGGCCGCGCCGCTCGAATTCGCGCTCAACTCCGCTTCGCCGACGTCCAGCGACGGCGTCGTGGTCGTCGTCGAGGCCGATGGCTCGGGCTTAACGACAGTTCCGCAGATCTCCGACGCCGACGGCAAGCCGAACTACGCCGCGCTCATCGACCCGAAGGACAGCGCACGCCAGATGCGCTGCCTCGCCGAAGCGATCTATTTCGAGTCCCGCAGCGAGCCCGAAGACGGCCAGGCCGCCGTGGCCCAGGTGGTGCTCAACCGGGTGCGCAGCGGCATTTATCCCGCGACCGTCTGCGGCGTCGTCTATCAGGACCGCAACCGCCCGTTCGCCTGCCAGTTCACCTTCGCCTGCGAGGGCAAGTCGCTGCGCGTCGAAGAGCCCGGCCCATGGGCGGTGGCGACCCGCATCGCCCGCGACGTGGTGAGCGGCGCGAACTACAATCCCAAGGTCGGCGTCGCGGTGAACTATCACGCCAATTACGTCTCGCCCTTCTGGGTCGGCTACCTGAAGCGGGTCGACCGCATCGGCGCCCATATCTTCTACGCCATGCGCGACGGCGTGAACTGGGCGCCCGGCGCGCTCAACGGACGCGGCGACCGGCCGCCCCTCGCCAACTGATCCACGCAGCCACACGCTTTTCCTAGAGCCCAGGCATGCGTATGCTCATCTCGCCATAGCGTCTCGCTCATGCTGACGGGTGCGAACGAGGCGTCCGACGCAGTGGTTCATCAGCGGTTCGCAGGCGCTCGACTGGCGAGGAGCATCAGACCCCCGATACGCTTCGCTATACGAGGATCCTCCCAACAATGGATCTGGCGCGATCCGCGGCCCTACCGCGACTGGTTCGACCGGTTCAGCAGCTAGCGCTCCAACGATTCGCCGGGCGGTAGGGGCCGTCGGAAGGCGAAAATTTCTTATTCCTCACACCCGAGACCATTGTCTGACGCAAAGATTTGTGAAAATCTCACCTATAGAGGGCGTCGTCAGTTGATTCGTATTCTCGGCGAGACCAGTCAAGGCTGCGTGGGCGGCAAGTCGTTCAGGTCAAGCATTCGTTTTTGCGCTTGTGCGCTCAAGTCTTCGCGGTAAAACTTATATTCCTCTAGTTTCGTAATCCAACGAGTCGCCTCCCACTCGTGTCGCCAGGACCGAATCCCGCAATAGCGGCGGAAGCTTGCGGCTGACGCGCCGGCGCTGGGGAGCTGGCATGTCGACTGATTTCTCTGCGGAAGGCGACTCTTATGCGCGGCGCGCCGCTCGTGGCGCGGCGCTCTCCCGGATACCACTTCCGATCTTGGCGGCTCTCTCGCTCTTCCTCCTTGCGGCCTGCAGCGCGCTGCCAACTCCACTTGTTCTCGACGAAAGATCCTTCAACGGAATGAACGCGCTCGTCGAAGGCGGCGCTCCCCCTCGACCGCTGCACATCTTGGCGGTGCACGGCATGGGAACGACGGCGCCCGACCAGTTCGAGGGCTTCATCCTCGCGCTCGCAAACCGATTGCATCTTGTTCAGGTTCTGGGGCCATTTCCGGAATCGGAGTATCCTCACTGCCGAGGGGCCATCGCCGCGCCCTCGACGCTTGTGCGTCCTTTTCCGACTCCAATAACGATCACGGGCATCCCGTCAGGCGCGTGGGCGCAGCTCTACAGCTACAACTTTGCAGCCGTTACGGGCGATTCATGCAGGCCCGCGCTCACCGTCAGTTTTCTTCTTTGGGCGCCGCTGACCAAGGACGTCAAAAACGATGCTCTCCAGGAGAGCGGCGCGCCGCCTCGGCAGAAGTTCGCCGACCTCGCGAAAGGCTTCACTAATGGCTATCTCGGCGATGTCGTTCTGTACGGAGGCGCTTACCGCGACAACGTCATGCGGCCCTCCGTTCAAAAGGCGCTCTGCGTCCTAACCCGCGGAAAGCCTAGCGATGACGGCAAAAGCTGCACGCCCGGCCCCTACAATGATCCGACCATCATCATAACCCACAGCCTTGGCGGCTACATGCTGATCGACACGATCGGTCACGAACTCAGCCGCGAGCAGCATGGTAATTGCGACAAAGCGCTCAAAGAGACCGCCGCCGGCCGAATTTTGGCGAACACCGACTACATCTACATGATGGCGAACCAGGTCGCTTTCCTCGATCTGTCCACGCTGCGCAATTATCCGCGCCAACTCGGAGGGTCGCCGCCGGAAGAGGTCCGGCAGCGCTTCGCCGAATGTTGGACTCGCGCGAAACTCAAGTCGCCGATGCTTCTCAAATCGAACAGCGATCAGCAGCAGCAGAAGGAGCAGATTGTCGCATTCAGCGATCCGAACGATATCCTAAGCTGGCAGGTCGAGCGAAAAAATCTCGGGTTCCCGCGTCCTGACTGGCCCTCGGTCAAACTCACGAACGTTTACCTGTCCAACGACGAATTCAGCATCCCGTCTTTATTTTCCGAGCCGACAACCGCGCACAACGGCTATTTGGACAATCAGACCGTGATGGAAATGCTGGTCTGCGGCATGACGAATGGCGCGGTGAACACGTGCCTCCCGAATGGTCTGCCCTGACCGTCCGGCAGTACGCATAAGCGCTCGGCGGAGCGGCTATTTCGGCTTGGCCCCCGTCTTGATGATCGTGCCGACATGCTCGCCGCGCAGCGCGGCCGTGAGCCGGCCCGGAACGAGGCCATTCACCACCTGCACCCGCTCGATATGGCGCGCAAGGCCCATGATTTCGACGAGCGCGCGATCGAACGGCAGCGACCCCTTATGCTTTGCGAGGTCGGCTGCGCTCGTCTCGCGCATGAGCTTCGCCTTCTTCCCGTCGGCGCCCTTCGGATCGGAATCGTACACCCCGTCGACGTCCTCGACGATCGTGAGGCCCGCCGCGCCGAGCGCGTCGGCGAGCAGAAAGGCGCCCGCGTCGGCGCGATGCAGGCGGGAGCCGCGAGCCCGGGAACTCATGATGATGATAGGGAGGAAAGGCGCTGCCCACGACGGCGCGGGCGGCGGAAAGGTGGATCGCAAGCTGGTTCGCGATCGCGCCATGCTCGATGTAAGAGACGCCTTCCGGCGCCAGCAGGGCGGCAAGGATGTGGCCGTTCTGCCCCGCCTCGCTCGCGGCCAGCGGCGCAAGCGAGCCAACCGGAAGGCCGAGGTCGAGGGCGACGCTATAGAGGTGACGCGCGCGGATGCCTGCGCCCGTCAGGATGAGCAAGCGATGCTCCTGCAGAAGCTTGCGCAGTTCGTCGACGATGGGGAGAATCGCGTCCGCGCCGCGATCCATGATCGAGCGTCCGCCAATCTTCACCACCTGAACCCAGGGCAGGAGCCGGATGGGACGTCCGCCCGCGACGGGACGGGTCAGATTGGAATCGAGCAGGGTCTGGCGCGCGAGCGGCGAGGCGACATGCTTGGCCGAGTTAGAGCGTTCGGGCATCTCGGCCTCACTTCGCGCTGATGATGGTGCCCACATGCTCGCCGGCGAGCGCGCGGGTCAGGTTGCCCGCGACGAGGCCGTTCACGACTTGCACCTCGTGGATGTGCCGCGCGGCCATGAGGAGATCGAGCATCGGGAATTCGAGGATCGAATCGTGCAGGCCCTTCGCCTTCATCTCGTCGACCGTGATCTTGGGTATGAATTTCGCGGTCTTCGAAGTTTTCGGGTTCGCCGTGTAGAGGCCGTTCTCGTCCTTGACGAAGATCATCGCTTTGCAACCGAACTGCTCGGCGACAAGGAAGCATCCAGCGTCCGTGCGATAAGGGGGGATCACCCCCTCGGGCGCGAGCCGTGTCCATAGTCCATAGGGCGGCATGCCGCTGAAGACGACCGCGTTCACTTCGGCGAGATAGAGCGGAACAGCCGACAGCCCGGCGCCGCTCACCGACGAGATGCCGTGTTTCGCCATGAGCTGGCCCAACATCTCGGCGTTTTGATCGGCGACCGAACTCCCCAGCTGCGACAACACGCCAGCCGGCAGGCTCAAGCCCGCTGCGATCGAGTAGAGATGACGTGCGCGCGTGCCGGCGCCGGTCCCGATCAGCATTTTGTGCGTCTTGCGCGCGGCGACGATCTCATCGACCAGCGGATAGACGGCCGCGCGGCCGCGATCGATGACGCTCTGCCCGCCGATCTTGACGACGTTTGCGTCCGGCAGGATTCGAAAATCCGCCGCCGCGTTTGCCTTCGCCTGAAGGTCGGGATCGCTGAGCGATCGCTCGATCAGGAGCGCTTCGAGCTCCGACGCGGTGCTGGTCATGGGATCCTCCCTCTAGCCAAGCGAAGCGATGCACAGCTCCGGCGCGGGCCGCAAGCCCCGTGGGCGAGCCTGGCGTCCGTGGAGGCCGGACAAATACGGCCCGCCTTGGCGAGCCGGATCATACCCCTATGGTGGCGGACGAAACGAGCGCGGAACGTCCATGCCGAAGCTTTTCTCCTACGGGACCCTGCAGCAGGAGGACGTGCAGCTCGCGACCTTCGGCCGCCGCCTCAAAGGCGTCAGCGACGCTCTCGTCGGCTTTTCGCAATCGATGGCGGCGATCGACGACCCAGAGGTCGTCCGCACAAGCGGCAAGACGCATCATCCGATCGTCGCCTTCACGGGGCGCGCGCAAGATCGCGTGCCGGGCGCATTGTTCGAAATCACGGACGCCGAACTCGCGCACGCCGACGCATACGAGGTCGCGGCTTACGTGCGGGTCAAGGCGCCGCTCGCCTCGGGCGAGAGCGCGTGGGTCTATGTCGACGCCCGCGGCAAGCCTCCGGCTGAGTCCGAGCGCTAGGCGGGCCGCCGATTGGGGTCAGAAGTGGTAGTTGAGGCCGGCGGTGAACACGTTGGCGCTGAAATGCGACGTGTCCGAGATCGGCGGGTCCAGAAGATAGCTCCGCGTGCGGTTGCCGAGATCGAGATAGAGATATTCGATCTTCGCGCTCCAGCCGCGCGCAATCTCGACTTCGACGCCGCCGCCGAGCGTCCAGCCGTCTCGCGTATGGCTGCGATTGTCCGTGGCGACTAAGGGTCCTACCGTCGCGGTCGCGTTCGTGCCGACCTCGCCGAGGGCGCCGCCGCCGGTGGCGTAAAAGAGCCAGTTGCCGAACGCGTAGCCGATCCGCGGCCGCAGCGTTCCGAACCAGGAAAGTCTCTGCGTGTAGCTCGCCGTCAGGGCTGGGCAGAGAGGCGCAGGACAGGGCGCCGTGCGCCCGCCGCTGAGCGCGCTCCCGTCGAAGCTCGCCTCGAGCCCGAGGACCCAGGGGCCCGTCTGCCAATTGTAGCCGGCCTCGCCGCCCCCGACGACGCCCGCAAGCGACGTGTCGAAGGCGGGAAGCCCAAATCCGGCGATATTGAAGGCGTTGTGGCTCGTGCCGAAGCCGCCGCCGACATTGAGCCCGGCGTAAAATCCAGTCCAGGCCGGTTGCGCTTCAAGGGGCGGCAGTTGCGGCGCCGGCGGCAAATCGGCTGCGGCCGCGGCGCCCCCGAGCGCAAGCAGCGACAAAGCGGCGGTGAATATGCGGAGCATCGGAATCCCTCTCGCGCCCAAGTTATGGACCGGAGGTTTAAGAATTTGCAAATATGGCTAACGAATTGCGAACAACGGAGCTAAAGCCTGAGACCTCGCGCCTGAGGGCCGCGCGGAGCGCGGCGTCTCGAAGGACGCGTCCAGCAACAGGCGCGCTCAGTGGATCATCCTTCGAGACGCCCGCTTTGCGGGCTCCTCTGGATAAGGCGAGACGCGCGCCCACGGCTCAATATGTAAGCCTGATCGGGACCGACTGGGCTCCGCCGGCATAGTCGAAGGCGGCCGAAGCGAAGGCCGGCGCGCCCATGCGAGCGGGCGGATTGCGTGAGAATCCGTAGCCTTCCTTCGGCTTGCCGAATAGGCCGTACTGCATCTCAGTCTCGTTGTTCTCGGCATGGAACGCGGCGACCGCATAGGTTCCCGGCTTCACGCCATTGAAGACGCAGACCGCTTGTCCCCCTTTGATCTTGGCGATGACTCCGCGGCTTTCCTGTCCGGCTTTGGGGAAGGCTTGCGCGCTGGCGTAGAGGCCGCAGCGCACGACGCCATCGTCGCTGCGAAGCCCTGAAACCGGCACGGAAACCCGGTCCGCCGCTTGAGCGCCCGCCGCGCCCGTGACGGCGGTCAATCCGAATAGAAGGGACGTGATGACGAAACTGCGCATGGAATGGCCCTTGCCTAAAGTCCGACCTGCGCTGGTTCTAGCCCGCCCCGATTTCGAAACCGTGAAGGACGGCTTCAACAAACGCGGGCGCTATTGACGCCAATTGCTTCGGAGGGTGCGCCGGCGCATCCGAGGTCGCAGCTCACCTGCGGGTGAAAGCGCCGCTCGCCTCGACCCTCAAGGCGTGGATCTGTGTCGACGCACGCGTCTAGCTCGCGGCGGCGAGGGCTTTTGGCAAGAAAACGCTGACGATCAGTCCGCCCGAACGCTGGGGAGCGTTGGCGAGCGAAATCCGTCCGCCATGAGCGAGCACAATGTCCCGAGCGATCGATAAGCCAAGCCCGGCGCCGCCGGTCTCCCGATTGCGCGAGGAACTCGAGCCGTTGGAACGGCTCGAAGGCAGAATCGAACAATTCCGGGGGGATCCCGGGTCCATCGTCAGCGACGGTGACGATCCAGTCGGTCGCATCCTCGCGAAGCGACACCCGCGCCGCGCCGCCGTAGCGCACCGCATTGTCGATCAGGTTCGAGACCATCCGCCGGATCGCCGTCCGCTTGCCGAAAGCCGTCACATGGTTCGGCCCATCATATTCGGCCTTGGCCCCCGCGTCGGACGCCTCGTCGCAGAGACTGATGAGGATGGAGGCGAGGTCGAACGGCGCCGACGCAACGGCGCTGGCGTCGCCTTCGGCGAAGCTCAGCGTCTCGGTCAACATGTCCCGCATCGCATCGATATTGGCGAGCATGCCCTCGCGCAGCGCGTCATCGAGAATGTACTCCGCCTGAAGCCGAAGCCGGGTGAGGGGCGTGCGAAGATCGTGCGAGATTGAAGCGAGCATCTGGGTGCGCTCGCTCACGAAACGCTTCAGCCGCTTCTGCATCGTATCGAACGCGGTTTGAATGGCTGCAAACTCGCGGATCGCCGGCCGCGGCGTTTCAACAATTTCAGCCGACCGCCCAAGCGCGTCCGCCGCCCTCGCCAGCTGCGACAGAGGCGCGATGAGGCTCCGCGCGGTGAGAACCGCGATTGCGGCGACAAGGAGCGCGCCGGCGAATATGAAAGCAAGCGACAGCATCAATCGTCTGCGCTGAGTCCTGAAGCTCGGCTCAATCATGAGCCAGCGCCCGTCGTGCAGATCGGCGGCGATGAGGAAAAACGGAGGCGTGAGCAAGTCCTCTCCGGACTGCAGAGGTCCGCTCGGCAGGGTTGCTGACGCGTCAGCCGGCACAACGGGAATGGCCTCGTCCGGCGGCCCCATCCCGACAGCCTCCACGGCGGGAGCGGCGGGTCCGCCGAGTTCGCTTCGAACGGTCGCCAGCACCCTGTTCAAAGGCCAGGGAGGGTCCCTCGACGCGCGATGGGGCGGCGCGCGGTCGAAGCGAACCGTGAGCGATTCGCCGTTCGGCAGATCTTTCAACGCGCCTGCTGGCTCTGTCGCCCCCGCCATCGCATTCTTGATGACGTCAGTCACCGCGCCGCTCAGCCAACGCGCGCTGTAAAGGGCGTGGAAATTCGGCGGGTTCAAGACGAACACAAGCGTCACAAGAGCCTGAGTCGCGACGACCGCCGCCACAATCGCGGCGCCGATCCGTGCGGCAAGACCAAGCCGCGCAAGCGCCTCTTTGATCACGCCGGCCGCCTTATCGATTGCACCTGGCTCGTGAAGACATAGCCGCCGCTGCGGATCGTCTTGATGATCGCGGGGTCGCGCGGATCGGCCTCGATTTTTCGCCTTAAGCGGCTGATCTGCACGTCGATGCTCCGGTCGAAGGCGGCGCTCGACCGCCCCTTCGCGAGATCGAGCAATTGATCTCGCGTCAGCACGCGCTGGGGCCGCTCGACGAAGGCCATGAGCAGGTCGAACTCGCCGCTCGTAACGTCGACGACCGCGCCCGTCGGGTCGCGCAGGACGCGACCGGCCGTCTCCAACCGCCATCCATCGAACTCGTAGGCGAACGGCGTGTCGTCCGCGTCCGGCGGCGCCTTGGCCGCGCGACGCAGCACCGCCTTGATCCTTGCGACCAGCTCGCGCGGACTGAACGGCTTCACGACGTAATCGTCCGCGCCAATCTCAAGCCCGATGACGCGGTCGACCTCCGCGCCCATCGCGGTCAGCATGATGACCGGAGGCCCGTTCTGCGCGCGCAGCTTCTGGCACAGCACGAGCCCGCTGTCGCCCGGCATCATGAGATCGAGGACGACGAGGTCGAAACGGCCGACCTCGAGCGCGTTCATCATCTCGCGCCCGTTGGCCGCCTGGGTGACCCTGAAGCCGTGCTCGCCGAGGTACTTGCCGACAAGCGCGCGCAGCTCGCGATCGTCGTCGACAACCAGGATGTGACAGGCCGCGCCTGTGCTCAAGAAAGCGCTCCGAACCGAACAAATTCGCGGCCGCAATTAATCGATGCCCAACATTGAGGCCAGAAGGAATTTGTAACCGAACATTTCATCCGCCCGCGCGCGCAGCGCCTTTTGTCATCGTCCGCAACAATAAGGAGATTTGCCGGAAACATCGCGCTTCTAGTCACGGTCGCACCACCTCGTTGCCAACCGGAGTTTCTCATGCCGTTCCTATCCGCCCGGGCGACGCGAACCGCACTTATTGTTGTCGCCCTTTCCGGCGCCGGGCTTTGGGCCCTCCACGCGATGGACGCGCGGGCTGACCCGCCAGCCTCAGGACGACAGTTCGCGCCTTGCGCCGAAGGGCGCGCCTTGTTCGCCGCGAAGCTCGCCTATCTCGAGGCGCGCATCTCGCCCGAACCCAGCCAGGAGGACGCCTGGCGACGGTTCGCGGAGGCCATGCGCGCATCGACCGGAGAGGCTTGACCGCGCTTGCGCCGAGGACCCTCCGCGCGCCGCTTTCGGTTGATGCGGGCGAACGGCTGAAGCGGATGGAGAGGCATGCGGCCGCCATGCAAGCGATGTTCGGCGCAATGGCGAACGCCTATGAAGCGATCGCGCCCAATCTGACAACCGCTCAACGCGACATCCTGTCGCGCAACATCGTTCCACCTCTCCGCGCGTTCTCCTCCCGGGTTTGTCGGCTGCGCCACGGAGATGTGACGCAGACTTGCGGTGAGCGCGGCCCGGACCCCACGACTCGGCGCCGCCCTGGGGAGCGCCGCCGCTCTGATCTCCGGAATTGCTGTCTCGTTTCTTCAGATTGAAGGAGCGCTTCATGTCGACACTTGTCCTCGGAAATGACGTCAGGCGGCAGAACCGCGATCATTCGGCGGATTGGCTGTTATTGCGGTCGAGCCTTTTCCTCGTGGGCGCGATAGTCGGCGCGTGGGCCGGCGTCGTGCGGATCTGGCCGGTGCGCTATTCGCTTCAGCTCCTCGAGGGACTGCCGAAGCCATTTGTGTACGCGCACGGAGTCGCCGCCTCTCGCGCTCGACTCCGCCGGGCGCCTCATGAAATACGACGGCAAGATCGAGGTCCACTGCCCGAAGCAGACGCCAAGGACGGCCGTCATCCTCATCGCCGGACAGTCCAACGCCGCGAACAGCGCCGCGCAGCGGCATGAGACCCGCCATCCCGACCGTGTTCTCAATTTCATCGGCGGCCGCTGTTACGTGGCGGCTTCTCCGCTTCTGGGCTCGAACGGTTTTGCGGGGGAGCCTTGGACGCTGATGGCGGACGAGCTCATCGACGCTCGCGCCTTCGACCGCGTGATCCTCGCTCCCGTCGCCGTCGGCGGCTCGACGGTCGCGCAATGGGCGAAAGGCGGGGCGCTCAATGCATCGATGATCCCCCTCGTCCAGGACCTCGTCACGCATTATCGGGTGACCCACGTTCTCTGGCACCAGGGCGAATCCGACTTCGCGCTGAAGACCGATCCCGTCCGATACAAGGCAAGAGTTCCTGTCGTTCGCGGACACGCTGCGCGCCAATGCGGTCGAAGCGAAGATTTTCGTCTCGACCGCGACCCGGTGCCTGCCCGGATGGTCCGAACCCAACGCCATCCAGGCGGCCCAACGCGAGCTTGCCGCGAGCCGACCAGACTTCGAGGCCGGGGTCGACACCGACAAGCTCCTCTTGGCCGAGGATCGCTACGACGACTGTCACATGGCGGATTCGGGCGAGATGAAGACCGCGAGAGCATGGACCGCACTCCTCTCGCAACATCCTTGACCTCGCCCGAATCCCGGAAGGGACGCGGGACGCCGCGACCTCGTCGCTTACGCCGAGACATGCGCCCGACGTCAGCGCCTGTTTGCGCGGGCTCGCGGGCCCAGGTTGTATCCCCTGGCTTCGCCCAGGATCAGCGGGCTCACGCCGCGAGCACGGTCTCGGCCGGGGTGTAGGCGAGGCCATGGGCCGCCGCGACCGGCTCGCAGGTCAGCTTGCCATCGTGCACGTTGAGCCCCGCGCGCAGGTGCGGGTCGTCCTTGAGCGCCTTGCGCCAGCCCTTGTCGGCTAGCGCCAGGGCGAACGGCAGGGTGGCGTGGTTAAGCGCAAAGGTCGAGGTGCGGGCGACGGCGCCCGGCATGTTGGCGACGCAATAGTGGACGATGCCGTCCACGACATAGGTCGGGTGCGAGTGGGTGGTCGGCTTCGACGTCTCGACGCAGCCCCCCTGGTCGATCGCGATGTCGACGATGACGGCGCCCGGACGCATGGTTTTCAGCATGTCGCGGGTGATGAGCTTGGGCGCGGCCGCCCCCGGCAGCAGCACCGCGCCGATGACGAGATCGGCGTTCCTGACGAGATCGGCGATCGAGGCGCGGGTCGAATAGATGGTGCGCAGAGCCGAGCCGAACTCGGCCGAAAGGCGCTTCAGGGCCTCGTGCGAGCGGTCGACGACGGTGACGGACGCCCCCATGCCGACCGCGATGGTCGCCGCATGCGTGCCCGAGACGCCGCCGCCGAGCACCAGCACGTTGGCCGCCGCCACGCCGGGCACGCCGCCGAGCAGCACGCCGCGCCCGCCTTGCGCCTTCTCGAGCGCGTGCGCCCCGACCTGCGGCGCGAGCCGCCCCGCGACCTCCGACATCGGCGTCAGCAGCGGGAGGCCGCCATGCGCGCCGGTCACCGTCTCATAGGCGATGCAGGTCGCGCCCGAGGCGATCAGGTCTCGCGTCTGCTCGAGATCCGGCGCGAGATGCAGGTAGGTGAACAGGATCTGCCCGCGTTTGAGGAGCTTGCGCTCTTGCCTGAGCGGCTCCTTGACCTTCACGACCATCTCCGCTTGAGCGAACACATCGGCGCCGGTGGGCGCAATCTTCGCTCCCGCGCGGACATATTCCTCATCCGGAGACCCGGAGCCGAGGCCGGCGGAAGTCTCGACGATGACGCCATGCCCGTGATGGACGAGCTCGGCGACCGCGGCCGGGGTCATGCCGACGCGGAACTCGTTGTCCTTGATCTCCTTGGGAACGCCGACGAGCATGGGAATACCTCCGAAAGCGCGCTTTGAAACCATCTCGAGGAGGTTATCGCAGGAAATTCGCCGGCGGGACACTCGCTTTGGCTCCGCGGATTTCTCTCTGCTATAAGCGGCTTTCGCCTCGGCTCGCGGCGGTGTGGCCCCCATGAATCCGCGAGGCAAATCGGAGAGGGAAGCGTATGCGTTCGATCGGACGGCTCAAGGCGTTGTCCTTCGTAATCGGCGCGGCGCTGGCTCTGGGATCAGCGGACGCCGGAGCTCTTGACAAGGCGCGGCAGGACAAGACCCTCCGCCTCGCCTTCCGCGACGACGCGCCGCCCTTCTCGTTCACCGACGAGGCGGGCGTGCCTGCCGGCTTCATGATCGATCTCTGCCGTTCGGTCGCCAAGCACATCGGCGAACAACTCAACATCAACGATCTCAAGGTCGCTTATGTGCTGGTGACGGCCGAGAACCGCTTCGATGCGATCGTAAACGGCAAGGCCGATCTTCTCTGCGAACCGACTTCGGAGACGCTTGCCCGCCGCGAGCGTGTCGACTTCTCGATTCCGACCTTCGTCGACGGGGCGAGCCTGCTTGTCGGCGCCGACGGGCCCAGCAACTTCGCGGCGCTCGCCGGCAAGAAGATCGGGGTTCTGGCCGGCACGACGACCGAACAGAGCCTGCGCAACACGCTGGCGAGCGCGGGTCTCGTGGCGGAAATCACGCCGGCGAAGACCCACGAAGAGGGGCTCGCCATGCTCGACAAAGGCGAGATCGTCGCCTATTTCGCCGATCGGGCGATCCTCTCCTATCTCGCCTCCAAGAGCAGCGACTCGAGCAAGCTGCGTCTCGCCGACAACTATTTCTCTCTCGAACCCTATGCTCTGGCGCTGCCCCATGGCGACGAGGATTTCCGGCTCGCGGTCGACCGGGCGCTGAGCCACATCTATCGCTCGGGCGAGATCGCGATCATTTTCGCTCACACCTTCGGCAACGCAGTGCAGCCAAGCGACGTCTTGAAGACCCTTTATTCCATCGCGGCTTTACCCGATTGATGCGATATCTCAAGGGTCGAAAGGCGGCGTCGTGACCGAGGGCAATCCGGACATCGCGACATTGCCGTTCGAAGCGGCGCTGGCGGAGCTCGAGCAGATCGTCGATCAGCTGGAGAAAGGCGCGGTCGCGCTGGACGAGTCGATCCGGCTCTATGAACGCGGCGAAGCGCTCAAGAAGCGCTGCGACGAACTGCTCAAGAACGCCGAAATGCGCATCGAGAAGATCACGCTTGGCGCCGATGGGGCGTTCAAGGGAGTGATCCCCCTCGACGAAGATTGACCGGAGGGTCGATCGCATCGCGCGGCTGAAGGGCTTGGCCCCAACACGCCGAACGGCGCGTCCTGCTAAACGGCTTGTTAACGCCTTTCGCTTCAACTTGTTGAGCATTCCTTAATTCCAGCCCCGGCTTTCATCGCAAAACCGAGGCGGTGCTCTCAGGTGTGAACGCGCGAAAGCCCATGCGGACGATAGCGTTTGTGAGTCAGAAAGGCGGCTCGGGCAAGAGCACGATTGCCTCGTCCCTGGCCGTCGCGGCGCACGAAATGAATGAGAAAGTCTGCGTCATCGACATGGACCCGCAGGGCTCGCTCATGAACTGGGCGAGGGTCCGCGGCGCCGGCGATATCGAGGTCCTCGCGTCTGGAGCGGCGCGGCTGCCGGCCTTGCTCACCTCGCTCGAGCGCCGGGGCGTGACGCTTGCGCTCCTCGACACGCCTGGCGCGGAAGGAGCGGCGTCTTCGGCCGCAATGCAAGCCGCCGACCTAAACATCGTCCCGTCGCGCCCAAGCCTGTTCGACTTGCGGGCGAGCGCTCGAACGCGCGCCGCGCTCGAGGAGATCGGCGGCGAGTTCGTCTTTCTGCTCAACCAATGTCCGCTCGGCCAGCAAGTCGCCCGGGTTCAAGACGGCGCCGAGGCGCTCGAAGAAATGGGCAAGCTGATCTCGCCTCTGATCGTCGCGCGCGTCGACTACCAGGAAGCCGCGCGCCATGGCTCGGGCGTGACCGAGCTCAACCCATTGAGCGCAGCCGCTGAGGAGATGCGCGGCCTTTGGCAGTCCATCGACAACAGGCTGGGCCGCGCCAAACTTGGGCGGGTCGCCCGGGAGGCGGCGTAGTTCCGAGCCAATCGAGCAGGCTCGCGCTGGCGAAGGCATCCGAGAGGCAATCCTCCCTTTCCTCGCGCACAACGGCTGAAAGCGCTCGCGGTTGCGAAAAACCCGGGAACAGAATAGGAAATAACCCGTTGGGTCTAAGTCGGCCGTCTTTTGAGATCGCCGGCTCTCATGACATTCCCCAAAGGATTGCGTCTTCGCTTGGAGTTTGCCGCGTTGTGGGTGGCAATCGTCCTTGCGCGCGCGATGCCGGTGGAGACGGCGTCTTGGCTTTCCGGGAATATCTGGCGCCTCATCGCTCCGAGCCTCAGGCGACAAAAGCGTGCGCTTGCCAATCTTGAGCTGGCGTTCCCCGAAAAGTCGCTTAGCGAGCGTAAGGCGATCGCCGCGGCGATGTGGGAAAATCTTGGGCGGACCTTCGCCGAAAGCCTTCGCATCAAAACGCTGACGGAGAGCGACCGAATCGTCTTCGAACCAGCAGAGGGTTTCGACGAAGCTGCGCGCGGCGCGAAGCCCTTCATCGTCTGCGGACTTCACCTGGGAAACTGGGAGATCCTGGCGCATGGCGGCCAGCGGCTCGGCGTTTCCCTCATCGGCGTCTACCAACGTTTATCGAACCCCCATATCGAGGCCCTGCTGCACAGCATTCGCGCGCCGCTCTACAAGGCGGGTCTGACGCCCAAGACTCCAGTGGCCGCACGCGCCCTCTTGCGCGCCATCAAGGATGGGGCCTGCCCGTGCTTCCTCGCCGACCTCAGAGACGACAACGGGCCGTTTGTACCTTTCTTCGGGCAGCCCGCGCGGTCAACGGTCTTTCCCGCGCTCCTTGCCCGCACGACAGGTGTGCCTCTTTATGCGGGCGCGGCATTCCGCCGGCCGGGCTCGCGTTTCATCATCCGCATCGCTCGCATTTCAATGCCGCAGACGAACAACAGTGCGGCGGACGCGCTCGTCGCGACGCAAGCACTGCAGCGGCAGTACGAGGCTTTCATCCGCGAGGCGCCCGAACAGTGGATGTGGGCGCACCGAAAGTGGGACTAATCGCGCTAGCGTCAGTCACCCATCAGGGAGGCTAGTCCGGACCGCCGGCTGCAATCCTATCTAAGTTATATTAGGTTGCCTCTAGCCGCCGAGTTGGGTGCGGATTGTCTCCCCTCCGCGCTGGATGGTCAGATCCCACAGCCGCGCGCGTTCCGCGCACGCTTTCTCCAGATCGCGGGTCGTCGCAATTTTCTGGCCGTTGACGGCGACGACGATGTCCCCTTTTTGCACCCCAACTGCCGCGGCGGTCGAATTGTCGCGCACCGCGGCGACCACAACGCCCTGGGAAGCGCCTTCGAGCGACAGCTCCTCGGCGACCGCGGGCGACATGTTCATGACCTCCGCGCCCTCGAATGGCGAGCGGCTGCGGATAGTCAAGGCGTCGCGAGGCGGAATCTCCGGCGCGGCGGCGAGTTTGAGCGGCAAGGTCAGCGAGCGCCCGTTCCGCAGGATCGATAGCCGAGCCGAGCCACCGAGGGGCTTGACCGCGAGCCGGAAGCCGACGCCCTCGGCATCATCAACGCTTTGGTCGTCGACCGCGGTGATGAGGTCGCCGCGCTTGAGACCCGCGTCCGCCGCTGGACCAACCGGGGCGACCGTCACGACCAGCGCGCCCGTGGGGCGGTCGATGCCGAGGTTGTCGGCGATATCCTTGGTTAAACTCTGCAGCGTAGCGCCGAGCCACGGGCGTTTGACGGTCGCGCCGCCATGCAGCGCCGCGGCGATGACGCTTTTGACCATGTTGACGGGAATGGCGAAACCGATCCCGATGCTGCCGCCCGTGCGCGAGTAGATGGCGGAATTGATGCCGACCAGCTTGCCGTCGAGATCGACCAGAGCTCCGCCCGAATTGCCGGGATTGATGGCGGCGTCGGTTTGAATGAAAAAGCCGTAATCGCTGATCCCAACCTGCGTGCGCGCGAGCGCCGAGACGATGCCCTGGGTCACCGTTTGCCCGACGCCGAACGGATCGCCCACGGCGATGACAAAATCGCCGACTTCGAGCGCGTCCGAAGTCGCCAAGTTCGAGCACTGGGAAATCTTTGCCTCCCTTGAGTTTTAGCACGGCGAGATCCGTGCGCGGATCTCGCAGCACGATCTCGGCTTCAAATTCGCGCTTGTCCGACAGCGCGACCTTCACCTGTGTCATGCCTTCGATGACGTGGTAGTTGGTGACGACAAGACCCGATGGGTCCACAATGACGCCCGAGCCGAGCGCTTTTGACACCCTGGACTCGTCGCCGCCGCCGAAAAACCGGCGAAAGATCGGATCGTCGAACAGCGGGTTGCGCGGGGCCGTCTCGACCCGCGAAGCGTAGACGTTGACGACCGCGGGAGTGACCTTCTTCACCACGGGCGCGAAGGAGAGGCGCACCTGGCCTGGACTCTGCGGCGGTGCTTTGAGCGCTGTCTCGGCGAACGCGGCTCCCCATATGAACGTCAGGGCGAAAACGAGCGCCAGCCTGATCAACCTGAACCTCCGATCTTTCCTGCGGGCCGCTGATATAGGCGGCCGTCCGTCGCAGTGCAAAGCATCGCGACGTCGCGGGGCGAAACCCGTCCTGACCATCTGGCGAGGTGGGCGCCGGCTCCGTTGACGGACATCTTAGGCGGCAAAGGAGATTCCCCATGTCAGACCAACCCGCATCTTCCGTGCTGCTCGCCTTATCGACGGGGCTCGCCGCTCTCGTCCGCGACGTCGCGCCGAGCCTCGTCTCCATCCAGTCCGCACGCTCGCGGCTGAGCGGCTTTTCCTGGCGCCCAGGCCTCATCGTCGCGGCCGAGAACGCGCTCCCCGACGACGAGGAGCATTCGATCGTCGCGCATGACGGCGCGTCAACGCCGGCCCGCGTCGTCGGCCGCGATCCATCGACCGATGTCGCCCTCCTGCGGCTCGAGCGGAACGATCTGCCGAGGGCGCCGTCTGCGGCCGGAGCGCCGGCGGCCGGGGCGCTCGCCCTTGTCGCCGGCGCGCGCGAGGGCGCAGCGGCCGCGGCCATGGGCGTCGTGTCGTTCGTCGGTCCGCAGTGGCGAAGCCTCCGCGGCGGCCTCATTGACGCGCGCATCGAACTCGACGCTGCGCTTGCACGCTCAAGCGAAGGCGGCCTTGCGCTCGATGCCTCAGGCCAAGCCTTGGGCATGGCCGTTTTTGGCCCACGGCGGCGCACGCTGGTCATTCCGATGACGACGATCGACCGCGTCGCGGACGTGCTGGCGACAAAGGGCAGGATCGCCCGCGGCTACCTCGGCCTCAGCCTGCAGCCGGTCAAGCTCGACGCCGGGGGGATCGGGGCGATGGCGACCAGCGTCGATCCCAAGGGACCCGGCGCCGCTGCGGGCGTCCGGCAGGGCGACATTATCGTAGCCTGGGACGGCGCGCCGATCCGTGGCGTCCATCAGCTCGTGCGCAAGCTTGGACCCGACAGCGTCGGCGCGAGCGTCAGGCTCACGCTGCACCGAGGCGGCGAACCGATCGAGACGACCCTCACAATCGGCGAACGGCCTGAGAGCCAATGACCGGCGAGGCGCCGGTGGTGATCGCGATTGCGATCGGCAAGCCGGAGCTTGCCGATCGGCTCTCCGCGCTGCTGGCCGATGTTCCGGGGGTGAGGCTCGCGGCGCCCGGCGAGCCGGCCGACGCGGCGCTCGTCATCCCCGACGAGCCTGAGCCGGGGCCTGACGTCGCTTTGACGCCTCGCGAAATCGACGTGCTGGCGCTCATCGCCGAGGGAGCATCGAACAAGGCGATCGCGCGGCGCCTCGCGATCTCGGTTCACACGGTGAAGTTTCATATCGCCTCGCTGCTCGACAAACTCGACGCGCAGGGTCGGGCGGAAGCCGTGGCGCAAGGCGCGCGGCTCGGCGCGATCCGACTTTAGCTCATCCGGCGGATCGGCCTGGCCATTACGGGGAGGGACGCGCGAGAAGACGCTGTGCGCCTTCGCTCACATCTCATCCGGCCAACTGGGGGAAAGAGCGCGAGATCAGGCCGCTAAAAAAAGCAGGGAAATTAGGCACGGTCGAAGAGTTATTGCCTTCGAGCCCGAGGCCGCGTGGATGCGCGGCCTCGCCCTTCGTCCCTGCGCGCTCAGCTCTCGGCGGCTGCGGGCTGGACCGGGCCCGAATCCTTGCCCTTGGCCTCGACGTCGCGATCGACGAATTCGATCACCGCCATGGCGGCGTTGTCGCCGGGGCGAAATCCCGCCTTCATGATTCGCGTATATCCGCCATTGCGATCCTTGTAGCGCGGACCCAGCACGTCGATCAGCTTTTTGACCAGATCGGCGTCGCGCAACCGGGAGATCGCAATCCGGCGCGCGTGCAGATCGCCGCGCTTGCCCAGCGTCACCAGCTTCTCGACCACAGGGCGGAGGTCCTTGGCCTTTGGCAAGGTGGTCGTGATCTGCTCGTGCTTGATGAGCGCCTGCGCCATATTGGCGAACATCGCCTGGCGATGCTCGGCGGTGCGATTGAAGCGCCGTTTGGCGTGTCCGTGATACATTTGGCTTGTCTCCTATTCGGGTCTGCGGCCGCCGCGCCACGGAACGGCCGCTCTTTTCTCCCCGCTCCCGCCGGGAGAGGGGTCGGGGTAAGGGCGATATGCCCCGGAACCCCTCATCCGACCGACTTCGTCGGCCACCTTTTCCACATCGCCCGTCGAAAGACGGGCGTCCTTCCAGACGCCCTATGGGGAGAAGGGCTAGTAATGCTCCTCGAACCGCTTGGCGAGATCCTCGATGTTCTCCGGCGGCCAGCCCGTCACCTCCATGCCGAGGTGAAGGCCCATCTGCGCCAGCACTTCCTTGATCTCGTTGAGCGACTTGCGGCCGAAGTTCGGCGTCCGCAGCATCTCGCCTTCGGTCTTCTGGATGAGATCGCCGATATAGGTGATGTTGTCGTTCTTGAGGCAATTTGCGGAGCGGACGGACAGCTCGAGCTCGTCGACCTTCTTGAGCAGCGCCGGGTTGAAGGCGAGCTCCGGGATCGCGTGCTGAGCCTCCTCGCGGCGCGGCTCCTCGAAGTTGACGAACACGGCGAGTTGGTCCTGCAGGATGCGGGCGGCGTAGGCGAGCGCGTCCTCGGGCGACATCGCGCCGTTGGTCTCGATCGTCATCGTCAGCTTATCCTTGTCGAGGTCCTGGCCTTCACGCGTGGCCTCGACACGGTACGAGACCTTCTTCACCGGCGAGAACATGCTGTCGATCGGCAGGAGCCCGATCGGGGCGTCTTCCGCCCGATTGCGGTCAGCCGGCACATAGCCCTTGCCGGCCATCACCGTGAACTCGATGCGCAAGTCCGCGCCCTCGTCGAGCGTGCAGATGACGAGGTTCGGGTTGAGGATCTGGATGTCGCCGGTCGTCTGGATGTCGCCGGCGGTGACCGCGCCCGGGCCGCGACGCTTGAGGACAAGGCGCTTGACGCCATCGCCCTGCATCTTGACCGCGATGTCTTTGACATTGAGCACGATGTCGACGACGTCCTCGCGCACGCCCGGGATGGACGAGAATTCGTGCAGCACGCCGTCGATATGAATCGAGGTGATCGCCGCGCCCTGCAGCGACGACAGCAGCACCCGGCGCAGCGAGTTGCCGAGCGTCTGGCCAAAACCGCGCTCGAGCGGCTCGGCGACGACCGTCGCCACCTTACGCGAGGCTTCGCTCAGAACGATATCGAGCTTCTTCGGCTTGATGAGTTCTTGCCAATTCTTCTGAATCACGGCGGTTAGCCTTCTTTCTCGACCATAGGCGGACGCGCTGGAGCGCTGGTCGAAGACACTCCCATCGGCAATACGCGCGCCTTGAACCGACCGGCGCGCAAAACGCGGCTAGACCCGGCGACGCTTGCGCGGCCGGCAGCCGTTGTGGGGGATCGGCGTGACGTCGCGAATCGAAGTGACGTTGAAGCCGGCCGCCTGAATCGCCCGCAGGGCCGATTCCCGGCCCGATCCCGGACCTGAAACCTCGACCTCAAGCGTCCGCATGCCGTGCTCGGAGGCTTTGCGCACGGCGTCCTCGGCGGCGGTCTGGGCGGCGAACGGGGTCGACTTGCGCGAGCCCTTGAACCCCATAGTGCCGGCGGAGGACCACGAGATCGTGTTGCCCTGCGCGTCGGTGATGGTGATCATCGTGTTGTTGAACGTCGAATTCACATGGGCGACGCCTGACACGATGTTCTTTCGTTCGCGACGGCGGACACGGGTCGCATCTTTTGACATTTTAGACTATCCTTCAATCGCGCTTCGAAGCGCGTCCTGATCCGAAATGCGTTGAAACGATGCGACGGTCACTTCTTCTTGCCGGCGATGGGCTTCGCCTTGCCCTTGCGGGTGCGGGCGTTGGTGTGGGTGCGCTGACCACGCACCGGCAATTGCTTGCGATGGCGCAAGCCCCGATAGGCGCCCAGATCCATCAACCGCTTGATGTTGATGGCGACATCGCGGCGGAGATCGCCCTCGACCATGTAGTCGCGATCGATCGTCTCACGGATCTGAAGCACTTCCGCATCCGTCAGCTGAGCGACGCGCCGCTCCGGCGGAATATGCACCTTCTCGACGATCTCTTCGGCCTTCTTCGGCCCGATGCCGTGGATATACTGAAGCGCGATGACCACGCGCTTGTTGGTGGGAATATTAACGCCTGCAATGCGAGCCATTCACCCATCTCCATTTTGGAGCCCTCGACGCACAAAGTCGACAAGCTGCGGGAATTGTCTCGACGTCCGGTGGAGGCCGGCCCTTGCCAAGAATCCGTGGGAACGCAAAAAATCCCACGCGCTCGAAAACGGCGCCGGGACCCAGAACGACTTCAGGATGGGCGGGATGTAGAGGGTAATTTTCTCCTGTCAAGGGAAAAGTAGCGTTCGCCAGCCGCGAGCCACAGCAAACTCATTGCGGCCCCGGGTTTGGCGTTCGGGCGAAACCGATCACCAAGGTTTCGCCAGGATCTTTCGCGGCCGCTTTTTTTGCGGCGCCGCCGCCTCGTTATCCCTCGCAATATCGCCCAATTCCCTCTATAGCCGCGCCCCAAGTAGACAACAATCACGGGCGATAGCGTTTCGCTCGCCTCAAAGGAGTCCCCCATGACAACCATCTTTTCCGGGCGCTCGCGCGCGGCTGTCGCTGCGTTCGCGCTCGGCCTAGCCGCAGCGCTAGGCTTCGCAGGTCACGCCCAAGCCGATCCGAAGGTGGTGGCCAAGGTCGATGGCCAACCAATCACCGATGAAGACGTCGCCGACGCGCTGGTCGACATCGGCCCCGGCCTGCCGCAGAAGCTTGAAGGAGCGGCGCGGGAAAAGTACGTGCTCGACTATCTCATCGACCTCAAGCTCGCGGCCAAGAAAGCCGAGGCCGACAAGCTGACCTCGACGCCCGAGTTCGACCGCAAGCTCGCCTATTATCGCGAGAAACTGGCGATGGAGCAGCTGCTCAGCTCCGTCGGCAAAGCCGCCACGACCGAGGAGGCCGAGCGGAAGGCCTACGACGAAGCCGCCAAGGCTGAGCCGCCGCAGGAGGAGATCCACGCCCGCCACATCCTGCTGCCGACCGAGGACGAGGCCAAGAAGGCGCTCGCGCGGGTCAAGGGCGGCGAGGACTTCGCCAAGGTCGCGACCGAGCTGTCGAAGGACCCGTCCGGGAATGGCGGCGATCTCGGCTGGTTCACCAAGGACCGCATGGTTCCGGAATTCTCCGACGCCGCCTTCAAGCTGAAGGAGGGCGAGATTTCCGAGCCGGTCAAGACGCAGTTCGGCTGGCACATCATCAAGGTCGAGGGCGTCCGGACCAAGACCTTCCCCCCTTCGAGCAGGTGAAAGACCAAGCGGCCCGCTACGTCTCGCAGAAGGCGGAGCAGGACGCCGTCCTCCAGCTTCATAACGCCGCCAAAATCGAGCTGTTCGACGCCGACGGCAAGCCGTTGCCGCAGGCCCCCGCGACCGACCCGGCCAAGGCTGCTCCCGCCGGCGCCGACAAGCCAAAAACGCCCTGACCTGAACAGGTCATCGTGGGGAGCGGACTCGCCCGCTCTCTTTCCTGCCTCGGAACCCTCATGGCCGCTCCCGCGCCCCTTTCGCCGCTCGCGCCGAAGACCTACCCCGCTTTGCCGCCGATCGCCGGCGTTCGTTTTGCGACGATCGCGGCGGGTGTGCGCTATTCTGGCCGAACGGACGTCATGATGGCGCTGTTCGACCGGCCGGCCGCGGTCGCCGGCGTCTTCACGCGCTCCAAGTGTCCCTCGGCGCCGGTCGACTGGTGCCGTGAGCATCTGCGGGGCGGGAAGGCTCGCGCGCTCATCGTCAACTCCGGCAACGCCAACGCCTTCACTGGAGGGGTCGGCGCAGCTGCGGTGTCCGAAGTCGCCGAGGCCGTCGCCAAGGCGGTCGGCGCAGGCCCAAACGAAATCTTCATGGCCTCGACCGGCGTCATCGGCGAGCCGCTGGACGCTCAGCGCATCACGCGGGTGATCGACACGCTGGTTGCGGAAGCGCGTGACGACGCGCTCCTCGCCGCCGCCAAGGCGATCATGACCACCGACACCTATCCGAAGATTGCGACCGCCCGCGTCAAGCTCGGCGACGGCGAAGTCGTGATCAACGGCATCGCCAAGGGCGCAGGCATGATCGCCCCTGACATGGCGACGATGCTCGCCTACGTGTTCACGGACGCAGCGGTCGCGCCTCAAGCGCTGCAGGCGATGCTGTCGAAGTCGGTCGAAAGCTCGTTCAACGCGATCACCGTCGACAGCGACACCTCGACCTCCGACACGCTCATGATCTTCGCCACCGGCGCGGCGGAGCGCACGCCTCGAATTGAGGACGCCGCCGATCCGCGCGCCGCCGAATTCAAGCGCGCGCTCGACAAGCTTCTGCGCAATCTGGCGCAACAGGTGGTGCGCGACGGCGAAGGCGCGCGCAAGTTCATCACCGTCAAGGTCGAGGGCGCGGCGACCCGCAAGGCGGCCAAGCGCATCGCGCTCTCGATCGCCAACTCGCCCTTGGTCAAGACGGCTTGCGGCGGCGAGGACGCCAATTGGGGCCGCGTGGTCATGGCGGTCGGCAAGGCCGGCGAGAAGGCCGAGCGCGACAAGCTCGACATTTTCTTCGGCAAGATCCGCGTCGCGCACCAGGGTCTGCGCGACCCCGTCTACGACGAAGCGGAGACCTCGGCCTATATGAAACGCGAACTCGATCGAGATCACCGCCAATCTTGGCATCGGCCGCGGGCGCGCGACGGTCTGGACCTGCGACCTCACCAAGGAATATGTCGCGATCAACGGCGACTATCGCTCGTGAGGCTGGTGCTCGTCGTCGCGGCGGCGCTGATCGACGCCGACGGACGGGTGCTGCTCGCGCAAAGGCCGAAGGGCAAGGCGCTCGAAGGCCTGTGGGAGTTTCCTGGCGGCAAGATCGATGCGGGCGAAGGGCCCGAGGACGCGCTCATCCGCGAGCTGAAGGAAGAGCTCGGGATCACCGTCAAAGCCGATTGCCTCGCGCCGCTCACCTTCGCCAGCCATCCTTATGACGACTTCCATCTCTTGATGCCGCTTTACGTCTGCCGCCGCTGGCAGGGCTTCGTCCAGCCGCTCGACGGACAGGCGCTGAAGTGGGTGCGCCCGAAGGACCTGCGGACCTACCCCATGCCGCCGGCAGACCCGCCGCTCATCCCGCACCTGGAGGAGCTCCTAGGGTGAGCCCATCGATCCATTTGGGTTTTCTAGGTTCGCGGCCGTTTCGCCGCAAGAGTCCCGATTTGGAGCATTGGATTTCCTTGGATTTCCTTGGATTCTCTCGTCCGAATCGTGACTTATCAATGGGTTACGATGGATTTTTGCGGGAGTATTTTTCGCGCGCCCTTCCCCCCGGCTGAGAGGAGCGGCGGGACGGAAGCTTACGGCCGAAGCCATTCGGAAGCGCAGGATTGTTCATGGGCCAAGCTTAATCTCGTTTCTGATTTCCTGCAAGAGATTGTCGTCCCAGCCGTTCGCTTTTAGCCGCTTCAATCGAATGCAATCCCGCGCAGCTCAAGGGGGCGCGGTCCAGGCCTTGTATTCGTCGTCAGATACGGACGGCGATTTCTTGACGAAGGCCACCACCGACCAGAGGTCCTTATCGGAGGCCCCGGCGAGGCCGAAGCTCGGCATGCCGGTGAACTTGATCCCGTTCTTGATCGCCCAAAACAGTTGCGACGCGGTCCGCTCTTTCGCCATGACCTTGAGATCGGCTGGCACCGGCTTCAGCCCTTCCGACCATTTGGCCCAATTGGCGTCCGGCGGTCCGCCATGACAGTTCACACAGCCGATCGTCGAATAGATGCGAGCGCCGGCTTTGACCGTCTCAGGGTCGTCGAGATTGGCCGGCGGGGTCTCGGTCCCGCGCGCGACGACTGACGCTCCCCGCACGCTGGCTAGCGCCCAATCGACGATCGCGGGATTATCGGCGGTCTCACCGACATTGTAGAAGCCGCCGAAGAAATAGATCGCCCCAGCAATCGCGGCGATGATCGCAAGCGCCCCAATCAAGGCAAGGAACCGCATCGAACCGCCTCCAGCCCGTGTCGACCGCCATTGCAAGTTCGCCAATGCCCGGCGCGCTTGGCAATCGCAACCTTCACCATCAGCCCGGGCGCCGGCGGGCGGTCAAGCCCCGAACAGAGCAACGCCCTCGGTGATCGCCGCCTTTTCGAGGCCGCGATCAAGGGTCGCCAAGGGCAATCCCTTCGCGCTTGGCCGGTTCGAGATAGGCGGCGTCGTAAACTGTGAGCTTCCGCTTACGGGCGAGCGCATAAGGCTCGCGTCCTCTCTTGCCCGCTCCAATCGTATAGGCAGCAGCGCAAGATTGCGAAGGAACGGTCATGCGGTTTCGCCGCTCGCTCACGAGAAGCGCGTTGCGAATCTCATAGTAGAGGTGACTAGGAGCGCGCGTCACGATGCGCGCCACTGTATCGAATGCCATTTCGACGCGTGGATCGGATTTCTCGTAGAGGAACCATGCAGCCAGAATCGACGCATCGATCACCAAGCTTAATATTTGTGCCCCTCGTGACGGCTCGCCAGAATTTCGTCAAGCGGCACCTTGCGAGTTTTCTCCCGCAGAGCCTTCAGTTCCTTGATCGCCTCGGCGATCTCGGCCGCGCGTCGGTTCGCCTCAGGGACCACCCGGGCGATCGTCTTGCCGCGCCGGGTGATGCGGACGGTGCGGCCGCGCTCGACTTCATCCAGAAGCTCCGCCCAATTAGCCTTGGCTTCGGAGGCTTGATATTCGAGAACGTCTGCCATTTTTTGACCAGTCCGTTTGACGGTCAAAATTAGCGCTTTAGCGCTGCCCGCCAATGGCCCGCGCCGCAGCCCGGCAACCCCCGCTTGAGTTCGCGCGGCGGACGCCTGGCCGCAAATCGAGAATGGCGCTACGGAGCGTGGAGTCATCCCGAATTCGCGGCTCTCCTGGCGTTCGCGCCTCACGCAGCGGCGAACGACTTCCCGCGACGGCGATAGGCCGCAAATCCAAGCCCGGCGAAACCGAGCAGCAGCATCGCCCAGGTTGATGGCTCGGGGACCGCTAGACTGCCGAACAGGCCGTCACTTTCGTCGTTGGGCCCGGCGGTGAAAAAGAGGGTGTTGAGGCTTCCGCCCATTGCCGAGCCATTGCCGACAGACAGGCCCCAGAGCCCATCGATGACCAGTGGCTTGCCGTCGGCTCCATCAATCGTGCCGACGAACGCGCCGGTGGTCGGGTCGAAAGCGTTGATCATTCCATTGCCGAAATTCCCGACCAGAAGGTCACCGGCGAGCGGTCCAAAGCTCGACGGCGCGATCTGCAGGCCCCATGGCGAGTCCAGCGCTCCGTGCGAGATCAGGCGCTGGTCGAACGTGCCGTCAAGGTTGAACACGTCGACAAGGCCGTTGCCCAGGCCTTTCATATCGTCGTGCTTGGCGCCGTCCTGAACGGCGTAGGTGACGTAGAGCTCGCCGTTGATGACTTTGTCATTGAAGGGGGCATAGCCCGCCGGCAGGTTCGGGTCTGTAAAGTTCCCGGGTAGGCTGGCCGATGCGAAGCTGGGATCGTATGCTTCGATCGTGCCGGCGCGGAAATTCGTTGCGTATAATACCGCGCTGCTGGCGCCGGGGTCCGAGATCGCAAGACCCTTGTACACGGCCGCCGACCCCTTATCGACGCCGATGACCGTGTCGGTCCCGCCTGGCCCTTTCCATCCGGAAATTACGCCATCCTCAGAGTCGAACAGGAACTTTGCGCCGCCGAAGCCGACACCTCCATTGAAGACCTGGCCCGTGGGCGCCGAGGTTGTCCCTCCGGCGGTCGGAGGAATGGTTACAGTCAGGCCAAGCTTCGAGACGCTGGGAGGGCCCGAGCCGGGAACCGAATAAAGGGTCGCAAGGCCGGCGCCGTTGTCGGAAATCCAGAACGGGGACGTGGGACCAAAAGAGATGCCCCACGCATTGACAAGATTGGGATCTTGGATCTGGGCCACGCCAGGGAGATCGGAGACCAGATTGGTTTGGTCGACCCTCAACTGAGCTGTCGCCGGAACAACGCTCGCGGAAATTATCAAGACTGCGCCGCAAGACGTCAAAAATCTGCTGACATTCATGGCGTTCTCCCAAGTGCTGACGGCCAGCCTGTGCCAGCGCAACCAGAGAACACATGAGGGGTGTCTCCTATTCGCCCGCGAACGGCGCTTCGCCGATCTTTTCTGCAAAGCTCAAGCGGATGTTTGCATCAGCGCTCGTTGCTGCGCGGGCAGGTCGTTGCCCGAAACGCAATAACCTTTTAAGCATCGCGCTCATTCTCCTGACATGCCCGAACCCATCGACGCCCCGCCCTCCCCGCCGCGCCCGACCTCGCGGCGGCGGCGGCCGCCTGGCTCGTCCATCTCGCCCACGAGCGGCGCCTGTCGGCGCGGACGATCGAAGCTTATGGCCGCGACGCCAGGCAATTTCTCGCCTTTCTCGAGACGCGGTTCGGCGCGCCGCCCGGAATGGCCGATTTCGCCGACTTGGCCCCGGGCGATTTGCGCGCCTTTCTCGCCCGAAGGCGCGCCGAAGGGATCGAGGCCCGTTCACTGCAGCGCGCGCTCTCCGCCTTGAAATCGCTCGCCCGCCATATCGCGCGCGAAACGGGGCAAACAGCCGCTGCGCTCGGCGCGATCCGCGCGCCTAAGGCCGGACGGCGCCTGCCCCGGCCCTTGAGCCCGCCGGACGCCAAGGCGATGACGACGACCGCCTTGCGCGAGGGCGAAGAGCGCGAGCCCTGGGTCCTGGCGCGCGACGCTGCTGTGCTGGCGCTCTGCTACGGCGCGGGCTTGCGCATCTCGGAAGCGCTTTCGATCCGGCGCGCCGACGCGCCGACCGGCGAAACGGACGCCGTCACGATCGTCGGCAAGGGGGGGAAGACCCGCTCGGCGCCGATCATTGCCCCGGTCCGCACGGCGGTCGAGGACTACCTCAAGCTGTGCCCCTACGCCCTTAAATCCGCCGGCCCGTTGTTCGTCGGCGCGAAGGGGGGCCCGTTGTCGCCGCGCATCGTGCAACTGGCGATGGCGAGGATGCGCGGCGCGCTCGGCCTGCCTGAAAGCGCGACGCCGCACGCGCTCCGCCATTCGTTCGCCACCCATCTTCTGGCGCGCGGCGGGGATCTCAGAACCATCCAGGACCTGCTCGGCCACGCCTCGCTGTCGACGACGCAGGTCTATACGGGGGTCGACAGCGCGCGCCTCCTCGCCGCCTATCGCTCGGCCCATCCGCGCGCATAAGCTGAGTTTCTTTGGCCGGCCGACGGATCAGGACGGGATCGATTCACCACCAAGGACGTGGAAAGAGCACGAACGAGAAGCTTGGTGATCTTCGTGATCTTGGTGGTGGGGCGTCGATCCGGTCATCCGCCGTCCGTTGGGTCGTCCGAGCAAGCCTCCTTAAACCGCGTACACTGCTATCGACGACCTCGGGCGCGGGCTTTAAGAAGGCGCCGCAACAATCAGGGGCCAAAGTCCATGTCCGGCAAGCGCATCGTATTCACCGGCGGAACCGGCAAGGCTGGCCGGCACGCCGTTCCCCATCTCGTCGCTCACGGCTATTCGGTCCTCAATGTCGACTTGAAGCCGCTCGATCTGCCCGGCGTGCCGACGCTGATCGCCGACCTCACCGACAGCGGCCAGGCGTTCAATGCGCTCACCACCCATCCCACCTTCGCCGGCTTCAACGATGGCCATGCCGCCCGCCCGCCCGACGCGGTCGTGCATTTCGCCGCGATCCCGCGCGTCCTGATCGAGCCGGACAACGTCACCTTCGCGACCAACGTCATCAGCACCTACAACGTGATCGAGGCGGCGATGAAACTCGGCGTGCGCAAAGTCGTCATCGCCTCGAGCGAGACCACCTACGGCGTCTGCTTCGCGGAGGGCGACAAGGACTTCCACTCGTTCCCGCTCGAAGAGGATTACGACGTCGACCCGATGGATTCCTATGGCCTGTCGAAAGTCTGCAACGAGAAGACCGCCCGCGCCTTCGCCATGCGCTACAAGGCGGATATTTACGCGTTGCGTATCGGCAACGTGATCGAGCCGCATGAATATGGGCCGTTCAAGGGCTATGCCGCCAATCCGCCGGTCCGCAAGCGCAACGCCTGGAGCTATATCGACGCGCGCGACCTCGGCGAGATCGTGCGCCTGTGCCTCGAAAAGGACGGACTGGGCTTCCAGGTGTTCAACGCGACCAACGATACGATCACCCTCAACATGTCCACCAAGGAAGCGCTGAAAGAGCTTGCGCCGAAGACGCCGGTCACGCGCGAGATGGGCGAATTCGAGGCGCCTTTGTCGAACCGCAAGATCCGCGAAGTGCTCGGCTTCAAGGAGGCCCACAACTGGCGGAAGCACGTGAGCGGTTGACTCCAGCGCTCACGGCAAGCTCCAGAATTCCCAAGGTTTTTGCCCTTCGCGACCAGCTTTTTCCAGCGAAGCCGGGATTTTCACGATCTTCGCCATCGCTGACGTAAAGGAAAATTGTAGAGCCCTCGGTTTGACCTTCCTGTCATGACGGCGATACATTCGCGTGGTCGGTTGTATTCGGTGCGACCATTTCAATATCGCTTCTGCCTCAGGGGACGCGGCCGATGAGTACGGTTTGGGAGAAGTTGTTTAAGAACAATGCTGAGCCCGCAAACGACTCCCGAGCTCTCGTCGTTCGCTACGAGCCCGGAGAGGAAGCGCCTTCCGCCGCTCCTCCCGGCGTCGCGAATTTGGGCGCGCTCGCTCCCAACGATCAGGCCCGCAGCGGCGACGCCACCCCGAAGTCGTTGAAAGTCGCGCGCACGTTCGACTCGATTGGCCGGCGCAACGAAGGTCTGCGCACGCATCTCGACGGCATCGAGCTCTCGTTTCGAAATATCGAGACCATTCGTTCCCAGTTCTACGAGGCCTTGGGTCCGATTGATCAAACGCTCATCGAGATCGAGCGAACGAAAGTCGCCCACCTCGAAACCGAGCGCAAATTCGAGGGGTTGAGCGAAGCGCACGACCGTCTGCGGGCTGACCATGCCGTCCTCACGCTCGACCGGAACGCGCTCGGCGTTCGACACCAGGAACTGTCGGAGCGCGTCAGGGATATCGAGAAGGCGCTTGCCGTCGCCGAGGCCGGCGCCTCGGAGGCTCGCGCTGCGCTCAACGAACGGAAGGCGAAACTGGAGCGCACCGAGCGGGAGCTTGAGGACAACAAACGGCGCCTCCATACGGTGAGCGAACAACTGCCGGCGATTCGGGCGGAGTTCGGCGCCAAGGAGAAGCGCCTCCAAGAGGTCGAGCAGCAGCGGGCCGCCTTGGCTGACCAAAATGCTCTCATGGCGCAGGAGAACCGGACGCTGCGGGCAAGGAGCGAGGAGTTCGTTGCCAATGGCTCGAAGCTCAATCGGCAACTGAGCGACCTCGAGGGCCGGCGCGACGACCTGACCCGGCGGGTGGAGGAGCTTGAGGCGACGCTGGCTCAGGAGAGAGCCGCCCACGCCAAGCTCAAAACCGCGCACCTCGACGCCGCCGAATCGCACCGGCTGACCGCGTCGAACCTGCGAGAAGAGCTGAGCGCAATGGCTTCGCGTTCGGAAGCAGCCGAGAAGCTTCTGGCGGAGGCGCGCGGGAGCTTACGCGAGCGCGAAGCTGAAATTAGAGGATTCGAGCAGCGGGCGGTCGAAAGTGCGCTCGCGGCAAAATCCAAGGATGCGACGCTTGCCGATATGGAGAAGGATCTAGCCTCCGCGCGCGCGTCGCACGCGGAAGTCGACGCCGTCCGTGCGACGCTCGAACAGCGATCGGCCGAGCTCGCCAAGACGCTGGAGGCGAAGGGGGCTGCGCTGCAGCGCGCCGAGCAGAAGATCGTTTCGGTCGAGAGCCGCATCGCCGAGCAGGACAAGGCGATCGAGGCGGAACGGGAGGAGCTCCAGGCGAGGCTCGCGAAGCTCAAGGAACAGCTCGAGGCCGAACAGGCGGCGCGCTCCTTCGCCGAAGGCGCGTTGCAGGCCGCGCGCCAGGAACGCGGCGCGCGGCGCCACGACGTCGAGGGCGCCGCCCCGCCGCCGAAAGAGCCGCCAACCCCGCCCAACGAGAGCGCGCGCGACAAGATCACCCGCCTGCGCGGGTAAGACCGTCGGTCCAGTCTGTCATCAAAGCCGAGATCAAGACGGGCGCGGCAGCGCACTGGGTTGGGTATTTTGAAAAGGCAGAGCGTATGCGACGAAATGCAGTAGCTCCCGAGCGGCCCTGAACGTTGCAAGCCTCCTTCCGTCGGCCTCAGCCGGCCGGCCGCGCGCATCGATAGGGCGCGTGTCGCTCACGGACGAATGCGAATGATCGTCTTCCCGCTGATACGCTCGGTCGGGTTTAAGGCGGCGACGGCATCATCGAGGGTCGCGACGGCGCCAATGTTCGTCCGCAGTCGTCCGTCCCGCACCCGCTGCACGATCTCACTCAGTTGGGCGCGATCGGACTCGACAACGAAGTCGACCGCCAGGCCGTCGGCGGGCCGCGCCTCGGCCGGCCCCACGACGGACACCAGTGTTCCTCCAGCTCGAATCAGGCGCGCGGACCGCTTCTGGATGTCACCGCCAATGACATCAAACACCAGATCGACTTTGCCGACGTCTTCCAACGCGTCGTTGTCGAGGTCGACGAACTCCTGCGCGCCGAAGTCGAACGCCTTCTGACGGTCGGCCGCGCGTCCGGCGCCGATGACGTAGGCGCCGGCCTCGCGCGCGAGTTGCGTCACCATCGAACCGACTGCGCCGGCCGCGCCGTGCGCGAGGAGGCTCTGCCCCGCCTGAAGGCGGCCGTGCTGGAACAGTCCCTGCCACGCGGTGAGGCCCGAGATTGGCAGGCTCGCGCCCACTGTGAAGTCGACGTCGCCCGGCAGCGGCGTAAGGTTGCGTGCCTCGATCGCCAAATACTCGGCCAGCGTGCCGTCGCGATGCCAGTCGGCGAGGCCGAACACTCGCTGTCCTACCGACAATCCCGTCGTGCCGTAGCCGAGAGCGGTGACCACTCCGGCCAGCTCGTGGCCGAGGATCGACGGTGTTCGGTAACGATCGCGGCGAACGGTCCAGGTCGAGGGCCACTCCAGCTCATCGGGACGAATCCGACGCATGAACCTGAACGATGACGTCGTTTACGCTGCCGGCGGCTCGGGCCGCTCCACCAGCTTCATCCCGGCCCTTCGCGCCGCCTGGTCCGTGACAACGATTGCCTTCATCGTCCACCTGCCTGTGTGGGCCCTACTAAGCACCTGTGATCAGCCGAACTATTATGATTTTGATGAGTTGCGGCCGGCGTCGCAAAAACCGCTCGTTTCGCCCCACAAGCATTCCGCCCGCTTTTGCGGAATTTAGACGAGACGGTAGGAGATGAAAAAGTGCGCAAAGGCGCAGCTAAGCTTTTGCAATGATTGAGCGGCGTAACTTTGAGCGCCGGAGCGCGGCAACGGCCTAGCTTAGAGAAGTATGGGCCCCGGCGCGCTTAAGGCGGAAACGGGGCCCTGTTTCGCGGTCAGCGAAACTTCTGGGATGCTGCAGATGATATTTCGGCTGGGGAACCGCTTGGCCTTCGCGGTCCGGCACCGCGGATGTTGGTCAATGATGTTCAGAACGCTTTTCCGCTCTGGCATGTCGAGCGGCGACGGCGTTTCGACCCTGGTGGCGCCAGGGTCATCCCTGGTCCGGCGGAGTCATGGCTACCCCGTCTTTCTACCGCCCTTTAGGCAGGGCGACGTTTGGTCGCCTTCACGTTGCCTGTTCATGACGACGCGATGAGTGTGTGCCGGCAAGGCGCTGGCTGTCAAATCACAATTCGCGCCCCACCCGATCCGAGATCCGCGGAAATATTGCCTGTTGGCTCGCAGCTTCGGCCGCGGCGATCGCCGTCATGTTGACGATGCCGCGCGCTGTCACCGTGGGCGTCAGCACGTGCGCCGGCTTGGCCGGGCCAATGAGGATCGGCCCGACCGGCAGGGCATCCGCGATGACTCGGGTCAGCTGCAGCGCCGTGCTTCCCGCATCGAGGTTCGGAAAGATGAGCACATTGGCCTCGCCTTCAAGGCGCGAGTGGCTGATCACGCGCTGGCGAGCGACTAGGGACAGAGCGGTGTCGGCCTGCATTTCCCCATCAACGTCGAGGTCGGGCGCACGCTCCTGCAACAGGCGCAGAGCCTTCCGCATTTTCAACGCGGACGGCGTGTCGGCGGAGCCGAAGTCGGAATGCGAGATGAGCGCGATCTTAGGGACCAAACCGAAGCGGCGCACATGCACGGCGCAGGCCACCGCCGTCTCGGCGATCTCGTCCGCGCTCGGGTCGTAACGCACATGCGTGTCGGCGAGGAAATAGACGCCGGTCGAAGCGATGACGAGCGACAGCGCCGACAGGTCCTTGACGCCGGGCGCGAGCCCGACAATGTCGCGAATATGATCGAGACGCGATGTGAAGCGTCCTTCGAGTCCGCAGATCAGCGCGTCCGCTTCGCCACGTCGCAAGGCGAGCGCGCCGATCACGCTCGGCGAGGTGCGAACTACGGTGCGCGCGACGTCCGGCGTCACGCCCTTACGGCCCGCGGCTTCGAGATAGGTCGCCACATAGTCGCGATAGCGGGGATCGTCCTCTGGATTGATGATCTCGAAATCATCGCCCGGCTTGATCGTCAGGCCGAAGCGCTTGATGCGATCCTTGATCACCTCTGGCCGGCCGATCAGGATAGGTTTGGCGAGCCGCTCCTCCAGCACCACCTGGGTCGCCCGCAGAACGCGTTCGTCCTCGCCTTCAGAATAGATAACCGTCTTCATCGCCGCGCGCGCCTTGGCGAACAGCGGCTTCATGATGAAGCCGGAACGGAACACGAAGCGGTTGAGCTGATCGGCGTAGGCGTCGAAATCGGCGATCGGCCGGCCGGCTACGCCGCTCTGCATCGCGGCGCGGGCGACCGCCGGCGCGATGCGCAGCATGAGCCGCGGATCAAATGGGCTTGGAATGAGCGAAGTTTTCCCGAACAGAACCGACTGGCCGTTGTACGCTTGCGCCGCGATCTCGGAGGGAGTCTCGCGCGCCAGCGCCGCGATCGCCGCAACCGCGGCTTTCTTCATCGCTTCATTGATTTCTCTCGCGCCGACATCGAGGGCGCCGCGAAAAATATAGGGAAAGCACAGAACATTGTTGACCTGGTTGGGATAGTCGGACCGGCCGGTGCAGATCATGGCGTCCGGCCGCGTCTCGAGCGCAAGCTCCGGCATGATTTCCGGCGTCGGATTGGCGAGCGCCATCACCAGCGGGTCGCTCGCCATCTGCTTCAGCATCTCGGGCTTCAGCACATTGCCTGCCGAAAGCCCAAGGAAGATGTCGGCCCCGAGAATGGCGTCCTTGAGCGTGCGCGCGCTCGTGTCGCGGGCATAAACCTCCTTCCAGCGGTCCATCAGCTTGTTGCGGCCTTTGTATACGACCCCCTCGATGTCGCAGACGATGATGTTGTCTGGGCTCGCTCCCAGCGAGACGAGAAGATTGAGCGACGCGAGCGCGGCTGCGCCCGCGCCCGAGCAGACGATCTTGACCTCGCCGATTGTCTTGCCCGTGAGCTCGAGCGCGTTGACAATTGCCGCGGAAACAATGATCGCCGTCCCGTGCTGATCGTCGTGGAACACGGGAATGCCCATGCGGGCCTTCGCCTTCTCCTCGACCTCGAAACATTCCGGACCCTTGATGTCCTCGAGATTGATTCCCCCGAACGTCGGCTCGAGCGCGACAATGATGTCGACGAGCTTGTCGACGTTCAGTTCCGCCACCTCTATGTCGAAGACGTCGATGCCGGCGAACTTCTTGAACAGAACCGCCTTGCCTTCCATGACGGGCTTGGCCGCAAGGGGGCCGATCGCGCCGAGGCCCAAGACCGCAGTGCCGTTGCTGAGCACCGCGACGAGGTTCTGGCGCGAGGTGTAGATCGCCGCGGTATGAGGATCGGCCGCGATCGCCTCGCAGGGAAAGGCGACCCCCGGCGAATAGGCAAGCGCGAGGTCGCGCTGGTTGGCGAGCGGCTTGGTGGCGACGATCTCAAGCTTCCCCGGACGGGGCGTGCTATGAAAATACAGAGCGTCCGCCTTGAGATCGGCCTCGCCTTCCAAGGGCATCAACGCCTCCCGTCGATTTCGATGTTGGGACTGCAGCCGCGTCGCGCCGTTGACAACAAGTACGCGCGCAAGAGGCCCGCGTATCCTCTACTCCGATTGATTCGACGCAGCCAAGTCCGGCTGCTGCTCGTCCGCCGGTTGCACGACGGCTTGCTGCTCAGGGGGAGGCGACGGCGGCTTGCCGGGTTCCGCCAGTTGCTGGGTCGCCGCCTGGACTATGGTCGGCTGGCGGGCGCCTGAGGGCTGTTCCCGGAGGAAAGCGTCCCACTGCACCTTCGTGCCGTAGAACACGTCGCGATCGACGGCGCCGTTGATCCCGGGGGTCTGCCCGTCGGACTGATATTGCCAGAACGCCCAGGCGCGCGATCCATATTTCACCGCGGGATGGTATTTCGTCGACCGGACCCAGATCGGATAGTCGGAGAAAGCGCCGTCCGACAGGATCGCCTCATAGAAGTCGACGGTCGTATAGATGATCGGCCGTTTCCCGTAGTGGCGCTCCATTTCCTCCAGCATCACCCTCATGTCGGCTGCGGCGCTTTCCGGGGTGAGATGACGATGGCAGGTCGGCGAGGTCGGCGTGGCCTCGACGTCGAGCACCGGCGGCAGGGCGTCGTCCTCGACCGGCGCGTTCTGCTCGAAAAAGGCCATTTCCTCCATCGGCGACCGGCACCAATAGACGAAATGATAGGCGCCGTGCGGCACCCCCGCGCTTTTCGCCCCGGTCCAGTTGGCCTGGAAGCGCGCGTCGGCGCGATCGCCACCCTCGGTCGCCTTGATCCAGGCGAACTTGACGCCACTGCTGGCGACTGCGTTCCAATCGATGTCGCCCTGGAACTTGGAGACGTCGATCCCGTGGATCGGATAGTCGTGCGGCTTGGGAAACTTTGAGTTGACCATGCCTCGAGGAAGGTCGGCGACATCAATGGGCCCGGCGCCGCCGCAACCCGAGAGCGCCGCCGCAAGCGCGAGGGCAAGAAACGGAACGGAGCGCGAAATATAAGTCTTGCCGCCCGGCATCGTCACCCTGCCCCAATCGTCCCGCAAACCGAATTTACGCCGAACGACTGAATTAGACAGATCCCCGTAACGCTTCGTTAATGCACATCGTTAACGCGGCACAATCGCCCTCATAGCCGGGCGATCCGCGCTTCCCGCTGGAAACCCTGTATGTCTTGCGGACTGGACCTGTCAATGCGGGCGCTTAGATCGGCTCGGGCCCGCGCGAGATGGCGGCGACGCCGGTGCGCGAGACCTCAACCAGCCCGAGCGGGCGCATGAGCTCGACGAAGTCGTCGATCTTGCGCGGCGCGCCGGTCAGTTCGAAGATGAAGCTCTCCGTGGTTGCGTCGATCACCTTGGCGCGGAAGGCGTCGGCAAGCCGCATCGCCTCGACCCGGTTCTCGCCCTTGCCCCGGACCTTGATCATCGCAAGCTCGCGCTCGATCGCGCGCACGGTCAGGGTCAAGTCCTTCACCGAGTGGATCGGAACCAGACGCTCGAGCTGATGGCGGATCTGCTCGATAATCTCCGGCGTGCCGGAGGTGACGATGGTGATGCGCGAGAGATGCGCCTCGTGCGCCACCTCGGCGACCGTCAGGCTCTCGATGTTGTAGCCGCGTCCTGCGAACATGCCGACGACCCGCGCAAGCACGCCCGGTTCGTTGTCGACCAGAACAGAGAGCGTGTGGGTCTCGACATTGGATTTCGCCGTCGGCGACGAATAGGGGGAAAGCGGTTGAAGGATCGAGGTCTTGCTCATGCGCGTCATGTCCTTGTTCGCGCCGACCTTGAGCGGCGGCGATCGTCTTTCATTCAGGCGGCGACGGCGTTCGGCGCGGCCACGACCCACCGCCGGAAGAGGTCGAAGTCGATGTTTCCGCCCGACAGCACGAGCCCGACCCTGCGTCCCTTGAGACGCGATCGCTCCTTGACCGCCGCCGCGAGCGCCGCCGCGCCCGCGCCCTCGGCGAGGTTATGTGTGTCGGTCCAATAGGCGCGCACGGCCGCAGCAATCTCGTCGTCGCTCACAAGCGCGATCCGCGCCGCGCCCTTGAGGATGACCTCAACCGCCTCCTGGTCGGGAACGCGGGTCGCCAAGCCGTCAGCAAGCGTATCGGCGCTGTTGGTGGGCACGACGCGGCCGGCGGCGAACGACAGCGCATAGGCCGGCGCTTCGGACGATTGCACGCCGACGATCTCGGTCTTGAGACCCAGAGCGTCGCGCGCCGAGATGCAGCCGCAGAGTCCCGGAACCTTGGCCGATCGGAACGTAAAGCACGTCGAGGTCCGATCGCTCGCTCAGGAGCTCGAGCGCGTAAGTTCCGACGCCAAGCGCCAGATCGCGGTGGAAGGATGGGACCATGTGCAGGCCGCGGCTCCCGGCAAGCCGCATCGCCTCCTCGCGGGCGGCCTGAAAGTCGCGCCCGAATTCGATCAATTCGGCGCCGAGCGCGCGCATCGCGGCGTTCTTCTCGCTCGAATTGCCCTGGGGGACGAGGATCGTCACCTCAAGGCCGGCGCGCCTCCCGGCGAAGGCGAGACTTGCCCCATGATTGCCGCGCGTCGCGGAAATCAGCCCGCGAATCGCCGGCTCGCGCTTGATCAGCGCATCGACGTATGTGAGGCCGCCGCGAACCTTGAAGGCGCCGGTCGGCAGATGGTTCTCGTGCTTGACAACGACCTCGGCGCCGAGCCGCTGGTTGAGCAGCGGCCAATCGAGCGCCGGCGTTGGCTGCAAGGCATGAAGCACCACCTCATGCGCCCGACGCAGCTCCTGTAAATCGAACATCGCGAGTCCCTCACCCCTGCCCTCTCTCCCCTTCTCCCACTGGGAGAAGGTGGCGGGCGCAAGCCCGCCGGATGAGGGCCTCAGACCAGCATCTTGCCCTTCTCGTCGATGATGTTGTCGAGCTCGACGCCAGCATCATCCTCGAGCTCGGCCAGGATCATTTCGTTATGCGCCTTGCCTGACGGAATCATCGGGAAGCAATTCTCTTTTTGATCGACGAGGCAGTCGAAGATGACCGGCCTCGGCGTTTCGATCATCTCCATGATCGCCGCATCGAGCTTCGCGGGGTCGGCGCAGCGGATTCCATGCGCACCATAAGCGTCGGCGAGCTTGACGAAATCGGGCAGCGAGTCGGTGTAGCTCTCCGAATAGCGCCCGCCGTGCAGAAGCTCCTGCCATTGGCGCACCATGCCCATATACTGATTGTTGAGAATGAAGATCTTGACCGGCAGCCGATACTGAACCGCCGTCGACATCTCCTGCATGTTCATGAGGATCGAGGCTTCGCCCGCGATGTCGACGACGAGCGACTTCGGATGCGCGAGCTGGGCGCCGATCGCCGCCGGCAATCCATAGCCCATGGTCCCGAGGCCCCCGGAGGTCATCCACCGGTTCGGCTCCTCGAAAGCGAAATGCTGCGCGGCCCACATCTGGTGCTGGCCAACCTCCGTGGTGATATAGACGTCGCGTCCCTTGGTCAGCTCGTAAAGTCTCTTGACCGCGTGCTGCGGCTTGATGATCTTCTCGGAATTGCGGAAGCCGAACGAGTTGCGCGCCCGCCAACCGTCGATCGCGTCCCACCATTTGGCAAGCGCGGCCGGCTCGGTTTGGCGCGGGTCCGCCCGCCACAACCGCACCATGTCCTCCAGCACATGCGCGCAGTCGCCAACGATGCTGAGATCGACCTTGACATTCTTGTTGATCGAGGACGGATCGATGTCGATGTGAATCTTCCTCGATTTCGGCGAGAAGGCGTCAAGGCGGCCCGTGATGCGATCGTCGAAGCGCGCGCCGACGCAGACCATGAGATCGCAATCATGCATGGCGTTGTTCGCTTCGAAGGAACCGTGCATGCCGAGCATCCCCAGCCATTGCCTGTCGGACGCGGGATAGGCGCCAAGCCCCATCAGCGTCGATGTGATCGGAAATCCGGTCGCGCGGACGAGCTCACGCAGTAGGGCGGACGCGTGGGGCCCAGAGTTGATGACGCCGCCGCCCGTGTAGAAGATTGGTTTTTTGGCCGCCGCCATCATCTCGACCGCGTGCCGGACGCGCTCGAGGTCGCCCTTGAGCTGCGGCTGATAGGTCTTGTGCTGCGCGTTCTTCTGGAACGTGTAGGCGCCGCTCGCGAATTGCACGTCCTTCGGAATGTCGACGACCACCGGACCGGGTCGCCCGTGCGACGCGATATAGAAGGCCTCATGCAGGATGCGCGGCAGGTCTTCGACCCGGCGCACGAGATAATTGTGCTTGGTGCAGCTGCGGGTGATGCCGGTCGTATCGCATTCCTGGAAGGCGTCGGAGCCGATGAGATGGGTCGGCACTTGGCCGGTGATGCAGACCAGCGGAATCGAGTCCATGAGCGCGTCGGTGAGCCCCGTGATGGCGTTGGTCGCTCCGGGGCCCGAGGTGACGAGGAGAACGCCGACCTTGCCGGTCGACCGCGCGTAGCCTTCAGCGGCGTGGGCCGCGCCCTGCTCGTGGCGGACGAGGATGTGGCGAAGCTTGTTCTGGTGGAAAATGGCGTCGTAGATCGGCAGCACCGCGCCGCCCGGATAGCCGAAGACCATCTCGACGCCCTGGTCCTTCAGCGCCTCGACGACCATCTCCGCGCCGGTCATTTGCTTGGCCATAATCCCAACTCTCCGCCTTGTTCTCGTCTGCTTTGAATCCGAGGCAACAAAAAAGGCCCTCTGAGGGGCCTTCGGGTAAGCGCTAGCAGAACGGATGCAGATCCTATGTCTGCCCGCCCTCCAGCGCCAAAATTACGATAAGCTTCGCCAAGATGTGTCGCCTCGAATTCAAAAACGTGGTGAGAGTAGAGAAAGCGGGCGGCGGCGTCAAGGCCGCCGCTCACGACATTTTGTCGCCGAACGCGCCCACGCTTTGAGTTGAGCGGCGACCGCCCTGGTTTCCCGATTGTTTCTGACGCAATCCCGGTTAGATTGTCGCCCGTGACACGCCTCATGCTGGCTCAGATCCGTCGCGATTACGTCATCAAGGCCCGAAGGCTCGATGCGGAGACGGAAGCCGCGTTGAGGGCTGATCCGCGCCCCGGCGCAAAGACGATTCTGGACGCCATCGCGCGGCGGCGCGCCGGAAACCGCTCGGAGGGGCAGCGGTTGCGCAAGCTGCTGCAATTCGAGAACGCGCTTTGGGGCGCCGGCGTGCTGCACGTCGCCGGCGTCGATGAAGCCGGCATGAGCCCGCTCGCGGGGCCGGTGGCGGCCGCCGCGGTCATATTTGAGCCAGGGGCGCGGATTCCAGGAGTGGACGATTCGAAGAAGCTCGATGCGGGGACCCGGGACAAGCTCGCAATCGAGATCAAGGGGCGCGCTGTGGCGTGGTCGGTGGCTTTCGCTGAGGTCGAGGAGATCGACCGCGTCAATATCTACTGGGCCGGCCTTTTGGCCATGCGCCGCGCCGTCGAAGCGCTTTTCCCCAGCCCCCAGCACATCCTCATCGACGCGCGCCGCCTCAAGGAACTGACGACGCCTCAGCAGGCGATCGTGAACGGCGACGGCAAAAGCTTGACCATCGCCGCCGCCTCGATCCTGGCCAAGACCGCCCGCGACGCCCTCATGTGCAAGTTGGATGCGAAATATCCGGGGTACGGTTTTTCGAAGCACAAGGGTTATCCCGTCCGCGAGCATTTGGCCGCTCTTGAACGGCTCGGCGCCTCGCCGGTTCATCGCCGGTCTTTCGCGCCGGTCCGCACCGTCCTCGGCCTGCCGCCGCTCCCGCCATGGCCGAATGCGGAGGCCGTCTCGGAGAGGGCGCAAGAGCCCGCGCAACCCGGGTCCGTTCCGGGCTTGTGAAGATTCTGCCTGGCCGCAAACCACGAGAGGCTTGAGACCGCCGAGAATCGGTCGGCGTTTCGGTTATCCCCAGAGCTGTTGATAAAGGATAAGCCGACATGCCCGCGACCCTTCGCACGATCAAAGCCGGCCCTCTCGACATCGCCTACGAAGAGAGCGGACCCGCATCCGGCTGGCCGTGCATTCTCGGCCACGGCTTTCCTTACGACGTCCACGCCTATTCGGACACGGCGCCAAGGCTGGCCGAAGCGGGGGCGCGGATCATCGTTCCCTATCTGCGCGGTTACGGGCCGACGCGGTTCCTCAGGGCCGAGACGCTCCGCTCGGGCGAGCAAGCCGCGCTCGGCGCCGACCTTCTGGCGCTGATGGACGCGCTTAAGATTGAGCGCGCCGTGCTCGGCGGCTACGACTGGGGCGGCCGCGCGGCCTGCGTCGTCTCTGTGCTGAGCCCTGAGCGCGTGATTGCGCTCGTCTCCGGCAATTCGTACAACATTCAAAACATCGCCGACGCAATGGCGCCGGCGAGCCCGCCGGAGGAGGCGGCGCTCTGGTACCAATATTATTTCCATAGCGAGCGCGGCCGGCGCGGTCTCGATAAGGACCGGCGAGGGATCGCCCGCTTGCTCTGGCGCATGTGGTCGCCGAACTGGGCGTTCGACGACGCGACGTTCGAGCGCACGGCGAAGGCGTTCGACAATCCCGACTTCGTCGAGGTCGTCATTCACTCCTATCGTCACCGCTACGGGCTCGTTGCTGGCGATCCGGCCTATGCGTCGATCGAGGCTGCGCTGGCGAAGCAGCCGCAGATCGCCGTTCCGGCCATCACGATCGACGGCGACGTTGACGGGGTGAATTCCGGCACGGCGCATCATGCGAGGAAGTTCGCGGGTCCCCACGAGCATCGTATATTCAGAGGCGCCGGCCACAACCTGCCGCAGGAGCGGCCGGAGGAATGGGCGCGCGCGGTCCTCGACGCGCGGAAGCTGGCGAACAGCTAGGGAACGAAACGGATTTTCAGCCGTTAACCTCGCGTGGAAGGGGATCCAGCATTGGCAATCGCAGACGTTCCGGGCGCGGGTCAGATCAAGGGGCCTGACCGCCCGAAGCTTGCCGACGTTCTCGGTCCGGGTCTGATAACGGGCGCTTCGGACGACGACCCGAGCGGCATCGCCACATACGCGCAGGCGGGCGCGGCGTTCGGCTTCGCCCTCTCCTGGACGCTTCTTCTTACCTATCCGCTCATGTGCGCGATCCAGATGATCAGCGCCGAGGTCGGGCGCGTGACGGGAAAAGGGATCGCCGCCAATATGCGGCGCTGCTATTCCCCGTTTCTGCTCTATGCGCTGGTGAGCCTTCTCATCGTCGCCAATGTCATCAACATCGGCGCTGATCTTGGAGCAATGGGCGCGGCGCTCGAGCTCATTCTGCCCGGCCCGCAATGGCTCTATGTCGCGGCGTTCGCCATTGTCATCGCGCTTCTGGAAGTGTTCATGCGCTACGCGAATTATGCTTCCGTGTTGCGCTGGCTCACGCTGTCGCTCTTCGCTTATGTCGCCACCGTGTTCGTCGTCGGCGTGCCGTGGGGAACGGTCGCCTTTAATCTTGTCGTTCCGCATGTCGAGTGGACGACGGCCTATTTCACCATCGTCGTCGCCATCTTCGGCACGACCATCAGCCCCTATCTCTTCTTCTGGCAGGCTTCGGAGGAGGCCGAGGAGGTCAAGGACGACCCCGCCGCTCGGCCCGTTCTCGAAGCGCCGGATCAGGCGCCGCGGCAGCTTCAGCGCATCGAGCTCGACACGATCGTTGGCATGGGCGTGTCCAATCTGGTCGCCCTTTTCATCGTGCTGACGACCGCGGCGACCCTCAACGCGCATGGCGTGACCAACATCGAGACCTCGGCTGACGCCGCGAAGGCGCTGAGGCCAATCGCCGGCGACTTCGCCTTTGCGGTCTTCGCGCTCGGCATCGTCGGCACAGGGCTGCTGGCCGTGCCCGTCCTGGCCGGGAGCGCGGCTTACGCGCTGGGCGAAACGCTCCGCTGGAACATCGGGCTGGACGAGCGGCCGGGCGCCGCGCCACGCTTCTACTGGACGATTGTGGGGGCGATCTTCCTCGGCGCGGCCCTCAACTTTTCCTCGCTCGATCCGATCAAGGCGCTGATCTTCAGCGCCGTCGTCAATGGGGTGGTCGCGGTTCCGGTCATGGCGATGATCATGCACATGGCCTCGCAGCGGAGGGTGATGGGCGAATTCGCGCTCCACCCCTGGCTCAAGACGCTCGGCTGGATCGCGACCGCGGTCATGGCCGCGGCGGCCATCGGCATGTTCGCCACCTGGAATGACTGAGCCGCGCCGCGAAATACCCCCCGGGGCCAAATAACGCAAGCAAGCGCTAGTAAAACACTTATAAACGCTAGTAAGCGGTAGTAAATTTACTAGCGTTTACTAACGTTTATTTTTCCGAATCGAGGCTTTTCAATGGGTTACAGCCAATTCAAATAAAGAAATCCGGTCGGTGCCTCAAGCTCGGCGCAAAATGTTTCACGCGGCCTTTCTGTCTCTTCTTCTCGAGGTCGGGCGGCATGGCGAGGCGCCGTTTGCATTCGACGAATCCAGAATATAGAACCGGCACCCTCCTTCCGCAAGGAATTTCAGAAAAATCGGCGCGGAAGCGCCGGCGCGGGAGAGCGGGTCAAGCGACGGGATCGCCTAGGTTCGACCGTCCGATGGTTTGGCGCCTCGAAGCAGCCGGCGGAGCAATCGCATCGCGATGTATAGGAACAGTACGACCAGCGCGATCGCGGCCAACGGCGCCGCCAGCGCCAAAAAGGATATCAGGACAGCGGCGCCAAGCTCGGCAGTCGCGATGACGAAGTTCCCCAGCCCACCCGTCAAAACGGTGGAGTGCGCCCTGAGAACCCCGGTCAGTCCTCGCGTGATCCCGGCGACGCCGCCTCCAGCGATCACGGCCGCTGTCCATTTCACCATCGGCGGCATGTCGGTCATGACCGCGGCTGACAGAATCGTCCCGGCGATGAACGCGGCCGGCGCGGCCACAACGTCAAGCAGGTTGTCGACAACCGGAATGTAATAAGCGAGGACCTCCACGAGGGCCGCCACGCTGAGCATGATGCAGCGCCGCCAGCGTGCCAAGCCAGGCGAAGCTATCGTCCAAATGAAGGTGTCCCGTGTAGGCCGCGCCGCTGACAATGAGCATCGGCAAGAACACCCGGAAGCCGGTCGCGGCGGCGAGGGCAATGCCGAGAACAATGGATAACGCCAAGTCCGACATGGGAGGCCCGGCCTAGACCAATTCATCGGCGATCGCTGGACATGTACCCGGCCAGTCTAAGCCGAGTTTCTTTGGACAGCCAACGGATCGCGGCGGGATCAATTCACCACCAAGGACATGGAAGCGCACGAAGGAGGGCGTGAAGTGATCTTGGTGGTGGTGAATCGCTCTCGTCATCCGCTGTCCGTTAGGTCGCCCGAGCAAGGCCGATTAGGACCTGTCTCTGCAAAAAGCAGCCTCAGCCCGGGAAGGCCGTTTTGGGATCAGCACGTCTTCCCTTCGCATGACCGCGTCCGCGGCGCGGTAATTTTCGTTGTCACGAATATACGTTGACACGTATATTCGGATGTGCTGATATAGTGGCATGAACCCGCAAACGCTTGCCGCGCTGGGCGAACCCAATCGGCTTCGGATCGTCGAACTGCTTCGCTCAAGCCCTCGGCCGGTGAACGACATCCACACCCGGCTCGGGCTCCGACAATCGCAGGCGTCGCAGCACCTGAAAGTTCTCAAGGATGCGGGCTTGGTGGAGATGGAGCCGCGCGCGCAGCAGCGGATCTACAAACTGCGCGCCGGGCCCCTGAAACAGCTTCACGAGTGGCTCGATCGTTATCGGCACGTCTGGGAAGCGCGTTTCGAGGAGCTGGACACAATCGTCGAGGAACTCAAGCAGAAGGAGCAATCGGATGCAGCAGGCGAGGACAGTCGACGCCGCAAGAAACGAAACGATCGTCGAACGCAGAGGCGATTGTGAGCTCGTCGTCACCCGCACGTTCAATGCGCCGGCGCATATCGTTTTTGACGCCTGGACGAAGCCCGAGCTTTTGAAACGATGGTGGACGCCCAAGTCCTTCGGCGTGTCGCTCTTTGAATGCGAACAGGACGTGCGCGCAGGCGGCGCCTACCGCTTCGCATTCGGCCGCGACCCGGAGAACCCGGAAGTGTTCTCGGGGCGATATCTGGAGGTCGATCCGCCTTCGCGGCTCGTCCTCACGCAAGTTTATGAGCGGATGGCCCATGTCGGCGAGGCCGTGGTGACAGCCACATTCGAGGAGAGCCAGGGCCGGACCCGTCTCACGCTCAGCCAGCACTTCCCAAGCAAGGAAGCCTTGGAAGGCGCGCTCAAGTCGGGCATGGAGCGCGGCATGCGGGTGACGCTCGATCAGCTCGACGAACTGGTCGCCTCGCCAATATGTTAATTAGGTCAGGCTCCGCAGCGTCGCCGCGGCCGCGGCGAGCGACAAACAAAGGCGAAGGACGAAAGTAACTGCCAAGCTGGAGGGTGTCAGGTTGCGGGTGCACCCCCTCCACCACGCTGCGCATGGTCCCCCTCCCCCGCCGCTTCGCGGCATGGGAGGAAAGTGCCGCTGCCGGCCTCATACAAGGGGGACCGCCCGAAGGGCGGTGGAGGGGGTTGCGCCGCCAGAGTTGCTTGGCAGTTACGGGCGAACCTAAACGGAATCCTAAGCCACTGAAAACGCAGGGGCCGCGAAACTATAACGAAACTAACGCCCCTCCGCCCTCTCAAGCCTCCCGCTCAGTTCGCCATCGCGCCCGGGCCTGGAATCGCGCCGGGCGGGCATTTGCCGAGGATGATCATGCCGAGCACTTCGTCCTTGGTCATGTCCTCGACGCGGCCGGTGCCGACAACTTGGCCGTTCTTCATCACGGTCACGCGGTCGGCGAGGTCGAACACGTCGTGGATGTCGTGGCTGATGAGGAAGATGCCGAGGCCCTCGGACTTGAGCTGTTTGATGAGCTCGCCGACCTGCGCGGTCTCGGCCGGCCCCAGCGCCGCCGTCGGCTCGTCCATGATAAGGACCTTGGCGTCGAAATAAATCGCCCGCGCGATGGCGACCGACTGGCGCTGCCCGCCGGAGAGCGCGACCACCGGCTCCTTGAAGCGGCGGAAGTTCGGATTGAGCCGACCCATCACCTTGCGGGCCTCCGCCTCCATCGAGGCGTCGTCGAGCGTGCCCCAGCGGGTGAGCAGTTCGCGGCCGAGATAGAGGTTCGACGCCGCGTCGACATTGTCGGCCAGCGCGAGCGCCTGATACACCGTCTCGATGCCAAAGTGCTTGGCGTCGCGCGGGTTATCGATCTTGGCTTCCTGCCCGTTGATAAGGATTTGTCCGCTAGTCGCGCTTGTATGCGCCGCTGAGGATCTTGATCAGGCAGGACTTGCCCGCGCCGTTGTGGCCGAGCAGGCCGACCACCTCGCCGGGGTAAAGGTCGATATAGGCGTGGTCGACGGCCTTGACGCCGCCGAAGGCGATCGAGATGTCCTTCATCTCGACCAAGGGCGATTGGGCGTTCGTTTCCATGGGCTCAACCCTTGGCGGTTCTGCGGCGGTAGAAAGTGTCGATGCCGACCGCGCCGACGAGCACCAGGCCGACCACCATCTGCTGGAAGGCCGAAGTCGAGGCCGAGCAGCACCATGCCCGATTGCAGCGACTGGATGACCAGCGCACCGATGAGCGCGCCGTAGATGGTGCCGACGCCGCCGGCGAGCGAGGTGCCGCCGATCACCGCTGCCGCGATCACGTAAAGCTCGTCGAACTGCCCGAGCACGTTGGTCGCCGAGTCGAGCCGCGCCGAATCGATGCAGGCCGCGATCCCCGCCAGCGCGCCCATGAGCGCAAAGACCATGATGGTGATCTTCCTGGTGTTGACGCCAGCAAGCTCGGCGGCTTCCGGGTTGCCGCCGGTGGCGTAGACGTAGCGGCCAAACCGGGTCCGCCTTGCGAGGAAGGTCATGACGACGCCAGTGACGAGCGCGATCAGCACCGGAATGGCGTAGCCAGTGGAGATGAACAGCCCGCCTTCGGGCACGGGAATGTTGTTGGCCTTCGCATAGGCCGCAGCGACCCGCTCCGGCCAGGGATAGGCGTTGACAATTCCCGTCGCGCCGAGAACGAAGAAGCAGCCGACGACCGCGATCACATACTCAGCCCACATCGGCCGCTGCGGGAAACGGAACCGGGCGCGGCGCTGGCGGCCGGCGTATAGACCGAACACGATGCCCAAGCAGCAGATCGCCGCCAGCGCCCAGCTTGCCTTGGCGCCGATCGAGCCATGCGGCCCCCCGCCCATCAGCGCGAAGCGGTCGTCGAGCGGCGCGATCGTCTGACCCGTCGTCACCCACCAAGCGGCGCCGCGCCAGAACAATTGCCCGCCGAGGGTGACGATGAAGGACGGAATGCCGATATAGGCGACCAGCGAGCCTTGAAAGGCGCCGATCGCCGCCCCGACCGCCAAGGCGATGACCACGGCGATAACCCAGATCGCCGGATTATCGAGGCCGAGATAGGCCGGCAGGATATGGACCTGCGCCACGCCAATGATTGTCGAGACGAAGCCAATGATCGATCCGACCGAAAGGTCGATGTGGCGCATGACGATGACGAGCACCATGCCCGTCGCCATGATGGCGATCGACGACGTCTGGACGGTCAAATTCCATAAGTTGCGCGGCGACAGGAACAGGCCCTCGCCGGTTTGAGCCCAGGTGATAATGTTGAAGCCGACCCAGATGAGCGCGAGCGCGCCGATCATGCCGAGCATGCGGGTGTCGACCTCGGTGGCTCTGAGGAGCCGTCGAACAGTCGGCTCATTGGGAGCCGCGCCGGTCGCGCTCGGCGCCGCAGAGGTCATGCTCCCTCCCGATCCTTGGCCTTGACGCCGGGCCGCCATTTGGGCGGCCTGCAACAGAAAACCGCGCCGCCTTTGATAACGGCGCGGCCCTCTTTTGTTTCACTCTGTGCTTGAGGGGTCAACTCAGCCGCAGAACTTGACCGTGCCCGGCTTCACGCCGGCGCAGACTTCCGCCTTGGTGATCCAGCCCTTGTCGACGATCACGTTGAGGTTGTCCCGGGTGATTGGGAGCGGGGTCAAGAGAATGCCGTTGACCTTGATCCCCTTGGCGCCGCCGGTGAACGGCTTCACGTCCGGAATGGCGGTCATCTTCTTGCCGTCGCCAAGCGCGACAGCGGCCTCGCCCGCCGTCTTGCCGAGATCACGCGCGTCCTTCCAGATCGACACGGTTTGGGTGCCGAGCGCAATGCGGTTGATCGCCGCGTGGTCGCCGTCCTGCCCCGACACCGGAACGGACCCTGCCATGCCCTGCGCCGAGAGCGCGGCGACGACGCCGCCGGCCATGCCGTCGTTCTCGGCCACCACCGCGTCGACCTTGTTGTTGTTCTTGGTGAGGATCTGCTCCATGTTCTTCTGCGCGTTGTCCGGTTTCCAACCGTCGGTATAGGATTCGCCGACGTTCTTGATCTTGCCGGCCTTTATCGCGGGCTCGAGCACTTCCTTGATGCCAGAGAACAGAAAGTCGGCGTTCGGATCGCCCTTGTCGCCCTTGATGAAGGCGTAGTTGCCGGCCGGCTTCGCAGCCTCAATCGCCTTGGCCATCATCCGGCCGACGCCGACGTTGTCGAAGGTGACGTAGAGCACGTTCGGGCTCTCGATCAGACGATCATAAGCGATGACGGGAATGCCTTCGTCCGAGGCCTTCTTGACCGCCGGCAGGATCGCTTCCAAATCCATCGCGAGGATGATGAGCACATTGGCGCCCTTGGAGATCAGGTCCTCGACGTCGGTGAGCTGTTTGGTCGGCGAGGCCTGAGCGTCGGCCGAGATGTATTTGGCGCCATGCGCCGCAAGCGCCTTCTTGATGGCGGCCTCGTCGGTCTTCCAGCGCTCTTCCTGGAAGTTCGACCACGAGACGCCGACCGTCAGGTCTTTCGCCATCGCGGCGAGCGATGTCAGGCCGACGGACGCGAGCAGCGCCGCGCCCAACACCAGTGTTTTTGCAGTTTTCATTGTTTTCCTCCACCTGAGGTCCAACAAGGACCGACTAAAAACTCAATTGGACTGCTGTCTAACAGGGCGCTCGCACGGCAAAGCGAGCCAATTCGTCGATCGAGCGCCAGCGCAAGACTTCAGCTTCAGGGCAAATTGTCCCTCATGACAATATCGATGTTGATCTTTTCCTGCTCGGCGAGAATCGGTTCGCCGCGCATCAAGGATAAGAGAACGCGCATCGCGGACCTCGTCTCATGGCCGGGGTCCTGAGCGATGACAGCATCCATCACGCCGCGAATGAGGCACTTGCGGGTGACGCTGCTCAAATCGTGGCCGATGAAGGTCATCGTCTGCTCGCGGCCCGCGTCGGTGATCGCCTTGGCAACTCCGGGAACGCCCGCGCCGACATTGTAGACGCCGATCAGGTCCGGATGATCGACCATCAATCTTGCCATGAGGGCTTCGCTCTCCCCGTCGTGATCGCTTCCCTCAACCGGGCTCAGGATGTCGAGGTGCGGATACTCCAGGCTCATTACCTGATTGAAGCCGAAAATCCGCTCCGCGTGATCGCGCAACGACTGCGATCCTGCGATGATTCCGATCTTGCCGCCCTGCGTCTGAACGAACCGTCCCATCAGCGATCCGGCCGTTCGCCCGGCGGCGACATTGTCGACGCCGATGTAATGATGGCGGCGCGAGCCGGGCACGTCGGAAACGAGCGTCACGACATACACGCCGCTGGCGACCAGATCGTCGATTGCGGCGCGAACGCTCTGATGATCGAGCGCCACGACCGCGACGCCGTCGTAGCGGCCGGCTAGGGATTCCAGGGTTTCGGCGAGCGCCGCGGGGTTGAACACATTGGTCTTGGTCGTCTCGACGACCGCCCGTCGGGCCGTCAGCCAGCCTGACATGTCGGCGATATTGTCGAGAATCATCGACATGAAGACGTTGGAGCCCTCCGGCATCACGAAGGCGATCTTAAGGGTCCGGCTCCTCGCCAACTCGGCGCCCGCCGCGAAGGGGCGAAATCCGTGTCGGTCGATCGCCTCCCGGACTCGACGCGCGGTCTCTTCCCGGACCCCGGCCCGGCCATGCAGCACGCGATCGAGGGTCGCCACGCTGACGCCTACCTCCCGAGCAATGTCTTTCAGAGTGAGATGGCTCGCGGCCATATCGCTACACATTGCCGGCTTGCGTAGCAATCAATACTGAGGGGCGCAACTCAAATTTTGAGGGCGATGACGTTCCGGCCTGGGTTTCGCGCTTGCAACGAGGGCTTCGATCGTGACAAATGGCCAAGTCAACGATCTCCTGCTGTCAGCGGCGAGGCGCGAGGGAAATGAAACGGAGCCGGGGAGCGGCGGCTTTCGCGTTTGGCGCGTCGGCTCGTCTCGTCGTCGCGGCAGCATTGGGCGCAAGCTGGGACGAGCGCGTCTTTCCCCCGGGCTCCCATCTCGATTTCGACACGGTCGCCGCGGCGGGCCCCGCGGCTCTCCCCACCCTGATCGAGCGTGGGCGCGAGCTGTTCAAAGCGAAATTCACCACCGTCGATGGCGCCGGACGGCCGAAGGCGACCCAGGCGATCATCCCGACCAAGCGCAAGAACGGAACCAATCCGCCGTTCAGCCGCACCAGCGGGCCGGATTCGAATTCCTGCTTCGGCTGCCACAATGATCCGGTCATGGGCGGCTCGGCCGACGATGTCGCCAACGTGTTCGTGTCGGAAGGCTTTGAAAGCGCCCAGTTCGACTCAACCGATCCATCATTCTCGAGCGAGCGCCACACCATAGCGCTGATGGGCGCAGGCCTTGTCGAGCTTCTGGCGCGCGAGATGACTGCGGATTTGCAGGCGACCCGCGCCGCGGCGATCGCCGAGGCCTGCGCTTCGGGCAAGGACGCGCGCGCCGACCTGGTGACCAAAGGCGTACGCTTCGGATCGATCGTCGCCCATCCCGACGGCATCGTCGATCTCGACGCCATCGACGGCGTCGACGCCGACCTCATCGTGAGACCCTTCAGCCGCAAGGGCGTGTTCACGTCGCTGAGGCAATTCACCATCAACGCGCTCAATGTCCATCACGGCATGGAGGCGGTCGAGCGCTACGGCGTGCGCTGGACGGGCAGCCACGACTTCGCCGAAAGCGGCGTGCCCGACGCCATCACCGCCGGCGACGTCTCGGCCCTGGTGGCGTTCCAGGCGACGTTGCCGCCGCCCACGGTGAAGGCCGATCTGCCCGACGATTGGCGGCAGGCGGCCAAGGACGGCGCCAAGACATTCAACGAGATCGGCTGCGCCTCCTGCCACATGGAGACCTTGCCCTTGAAGTCGCTCGTGTTCACCGATCCCGCGCCTTACGACATGGCGGGCACGCTGCGCTCCGGCGAGGTCAAGCAACCGATCCGCATCGATCTTGGCGCCCTGCCCTTCGCCAAGACGCTCAAGAAGAACGACAAAGGCGAGTGGCTGGTCCCCCTCTATAGCGATCTCAAGCGCCATCTCATCGTCGACGAGACGGTCAACGCGCTCGGCAACGAATTGCAGGCGCAGCGATTCGTGGAGCGCGACGTGTTCCTCACGCCGCGGCTCTGGGGCGTCGGCTCGACCGCTCCTTACGGCCATAACGGCGCTTTCCGGATGCTCGACGAAATCATCGTGGCGCATGGCGGAGACGCGCGGTTTGCCCGCGACGCGTACATGGCGCTCGATCCCGACAAGCGCGACGACGTCATCGCCTTCCTGCGGTCGCTCGTCATCGAGGCGCAATGATGCGGATCGTCGTCTGCATCCTCGCACTTCTCATCGGCCTCGCGGGAGCGCGCGCCGGCGAGGAGCGGCAAAAGCCGCTGGGCGACGTGCCCCTCATGCATGAAGAGGCGGAAGCCGCTGGCGTGCGCAGCGTCTACGACGGCCCGTGGGAGTTCTTCGTCGGCGGCGGCGGAGCGGCGTTTGATTGCGACGGCTCGGGCTTTCCCTCTGTATTCCTGGCTGGCGGCAAGAATCCGGCGCAACTCTTCGTCAACAAATCCAAGGCGGGCGGGCCTCTCAAATTCGAGGAGAAGGCGCTCGACATCGGCGCCGATCCGAAGCTGCTCACCAATGTCATCGGCGCCTATCCGATCGACATCGACGGCGACGGCCACATGGATCTGTTCGTGCTCAGGGTCGGCGCCAGCCTCCTGCTCAAGGGCGGTCCCGACTGCACCTTCACGCTCGCCAACCACGAATGGGATTTCGACGGCGATACAGGCTGGACGACCTCGTTCGCCGCCGAATGGGAGCCCGGGCAGAAATTCCCGACGCTCGCGATCGGCCACTACGTCGACCGTGACGCGCCCGGCTCGCCGTGGGGCACATGCGCGGACAATTCGCTCTATCGCCCTCAAGGCGGCGACAAGCCAGACTATTCGGTGCGCACGCCGCTCGCGCCCGGCTTCTGCGCGCTCTCGATGCTGTTCACCGACTGGAACAAATCGGGTCAGCCGTCGCTGCGCGTCTCCAACGATCGGCAATATTACCGCGGCGGCGAGGAGCAGATGTGGCGCATCGAGCCGGGCAAGACGCCCCGCCTTTACGCCCGCGCGGACGGTTGGAGGCATTTGTCGATCTATGGCATGGGCATCGCCGAGGGCGATCTCGACGGCTCCGGCTACCCGCAATATTTCCTCACATCGATGGGCGACGAGAAGTTGCAGAAGCTCGATCCCGAAGCGGGCGAGCGCGGCGAAGCGCCCGTCTATCGCGATATCGCCGGCGAAGTCGGCGTCACCGCGCATATTCCCTATGCCGGCGGCGACAAACGGCCCTCGACCGCCTGGCACGCCGAATTCGCCGACTTCAACAATGACGGGCTCAGCGACATCTTCGTCTCCAAGGGCAACCTCGAGCAGATGCCGGACTTCGCCGCATACGATCCAAGCAATCTGCTTCTAGGCCAATGGAACGGCAAATTCGCCGAAGCAGGGGACGAGGCTGGCATCGCCTGCAACGCCAAGGGGCGCGGCGCGCTGATCGCCGACTTCAACCTCGACGGGCGGCTCGACATCCTGCAGATCAACCGCGGCTCGAATGTTCTGCTCTGGCGCAACATGGGCGCCAAGAATCCTGGAGAGCATGGCGACGGCCCGCCGCTGCCCATGGGCAACTGGAGCGAGATCAAGCTCATTGAGCCGAATCCCAACCGCAACGCGGTCGGGGCGAGGATTTCAATCAGGACAGGAACCCGCACCCAGACCCGCTTTGTCGACGCGGGCGGCGGCGACGCCTCGGGCCATTCGGGCTTCATCCATGTCGGCCTCGGCACGGCCGAGCGAGCGGAGATCCGGGTGCAATGGCCTGACGGCGACCAGAGCCCGTCCTATCGCGTGTTCGCCAATCAGTTCGTGGTCATCGACCGAACGAAACCACAGGCCGCCTACTGGTACCCAACTCGTTGAACGATCAGCTCGCGATCACCTCGTTCACTTGCATGATCGGCTCGATCTTCGTGTAGTTCACGATGTCGCCCACGATCTCCGCGCCATGCTTGGCGAGCGCTTTTTGAAGTTCATCGACCGAGTTGAACTTGAGATAGGCGATGGCGAGATAGGGCGCCTTGCCGCCGGCGGGATCGGACACGCCCTTATCGAATTCGCAGCTCACCAACCCTTCCGGCTTTAACCGGGAGACCACGAGCTTGTGATGATTGTTGATATAGTAATCGTAGTTGAAGGCTTCGCCGTCCTTCGCCGGATAAAGAACCGTCAGTCGATGCATCGTTTCCTCCCTTAAGTTTAAGCGATCGGACCCGCAGGGGATCGCCTTTTTCGCCGTAAGCCCTTCGCCGAACCATAGCGCGCGACGCATCGCCAACGCAACTCATTGCTTCGCGCAGACGATCACCGCCTTCGCTCCGCCGTCGCAGCTTGCGCCCGTCGTTCCGTCGATACGCATGTTGACGCCGCCCGCGCAATAGGCGCTGGCCATGATCTCGCCCGCGCCGCACGTCGCTTGGCCGGCGTCGCTGACCACCCTGAGGCTCGCACCGGCGCCGGGCTGGCCTTGCGGTCCGGGCGGTCCCGCCGGGCCTTGCGGACCGGCCGGCCCCATCTGCCCCTGAACTCCGACCGCGCCAGGAGGACCGGCGGGGCCTGCCGGACCGATACGGCCTGCGGGCCCCTGCGGACCAATCACGCCGGCGATCCCGGCCTCCCCCTTTGGCCCTACCGGTCCAACCGACCCCGGCGTTCCGGCCGCGCCAGCCTCGCCCTTTGGCCCGGCCGCACCGACTTCGCCCTTGGGTCCGGGAAGTCCCACGGGTCCCGCTGGGCCGACCGCGCCAATCTCACCCTTCGGGCCAGCCGCTCCAACTTCGCCCTTGGGCCCAGCCTCGCCGACCTCGCCTATCGGCCCAGCAGGTCCCGCGGGGCCTCTGGCGCCAACTTCTCCCTTCGCCCCGGCTGCACCGACTTCGCCTTTCGGACCAGGCGGGCCGGCTGGTCCCTGAGGTCCAGTCGCGCCAATTTCGCCTTTCGGTCCTGCCGCTCCAGCCTGGCCCTTAGGCCCAGAAGGTCCTGGAAGCCCAGGCGATCCGATCGCGCCGACCTCTCCCTTCGGTCCCCCCGCGCCGACATCGCCCTTGGGCCCGGGAGATCCCGCCGGCCCCCGCGGACCGACTGCGCCCACAACCCCCGCTTCACCCTTGGGCCCAGCTCGTCCAGGCGGTCCCGCCGGTCCGATCGCGCCAGAATCGCCTTTGGGTCCTTGAGGCCCGGCCGACCCCTCGAGCCCCGGCTCGCCCTTCGGTCCCTGCAAACCGGGCGGTCCGGCGGCGCCGACATCGCCCTTCGGCCCCGGCGGCCCGTCGGGACCCGGGGGACCGGGAGGTCCTGGCGGCCCGGCCGGCCCGGGTTCGCCTCTCGCGCCGGGCGGACCGTCGGCGCCGGTGTCGCCCTTCGGCCCCTGCGGTCCGATGGCGCCGACCGCGCCCGGCTCGCCCTTCGGCCCGGCTGGCCCGGCGGGACCTTCCTGGCCCTGAGGCCCGGCCGATCCTTGTTCGCCCCTGTCGCCCTTGGAGCATGCCGAAACCGCGAGCAGCGCCGCAAGAGCGACGCCGACGATAGTCAAGCGCATTCGCTTCTCCCCCTCATGAGGCGCCTTCCAGCCTCTAAGACAGCGTTGGCCCCGGATCGTAATCGGCATGTGTAGACGAGACGCGCCGCGTTGCGCCAGAGCCAAGGCTTTCTATTCTGTTTTGGAACGAACTTAGCGCCGCGCGTTTTCAGAGGCGCGCACGCATTCCTCAAGCTCCGACGGACCGCGCCATCCAAGCGCCTCAATCATCCGGCGGATCGCGCGCAGCGCGATTGAGGTCAAAACATGCGTCGTCTGAGCCGTCGTTCATTCCTTGCCGGCCTCGCGGTTACGGCCGCGTGCGTTGGCGCGCGCGCAGCACCCTCAGCCGAAGAGCGCCTGAGCCTTGCCAACAAGCGGCTCGCCGAGATCGAAGCGCGCGAGGGGGGCAGGCTCGGCGTTTTTGTGCGCGACACCGGAACCGGCGCGATGATCGAGCATCGCGCCGACGAACGGTTCCCGATGTGCAGCACGTTCAAGCTTCTCGCTGCCGCCGCGACGCTCAAGCGCGTGGACGAGGGCGCCGAGCGCCTCGACCGAACCATCCCCTTTGGGGCAAACGATCTGCTCAACTATGCGCCAGTCGCCAAGGCGCATGTCGCGCAAGGAGGCATGACGCTCGCCGATCTCTGCGCCGCTGCGATCGATTGGAGCGACAACACGGCCGCAAACCTGGTTTTGCAGACGATCGGCGGCCCCGCCGGGTTCACGCAATTCGTGCGCTCGCTCGGCGACAATGTGACGCGGCTCGACCGCAATGAGTCCACTCTCAACGAAGCGGCGCCTGGGGACGAGCGCGATACGACAAGTCCCGCCGCCATGGCTGAGGACATGCGGAAGGTCTTGTTGGGCGATGTGCTGTCGGTTTCGTCGCGTCGCCAGCTTGAGACTTGGCTGATCAACGACAAGGTCGGCGACAAAAGGCTCCGCGCCGGACTGCCGTCTTCCTGGCGCATCGGCGACAAGACCGGCAGCGGCGATCGCGGATCGACCAACACGATCGGGATCCTGTGGCCACCCGAACGCGCGGCGATCATCGCCACGGTCTATTACACCAAATCGTCCGCGCCGATGGACGCGCGCAACGCGATCCACAAGGAGATTGGGGCGCTGATTGCGGAGACGTTCGCCTGAAAAAGGGGGCCGGCGCGAGGCCGGCCCCCAGTTCGCTGTTCTTCGTGCGGGCTTAGCTGCCGCCGCCAACGCAAGTGTCGGCCGTCTTCGGCGTGCAAACGTCGAGGCCGGTATAGGTCGGGTCGGCTGGAGGGGCCTTGCCGTCCTTGATGTCCTTGAGGAAGTACATCGCCTTATAACCCATCTCGAACGGCCGCTGGCCGACCTGGCCGGAGGAGAGGCCCTTCTTCAACAGATCGATCTGGACCGGCAGCGTATCCGCGACAACGAGCGCGAGTTTGCCGGAGGCGATCTTGTCCTTGTACTTCATGGCCGTCTTCGCATATGCGTCCGGCAGGAACTGCGGGAAGCCGCCTGTAGGCGTGAAAGCATCAAGGTCGGGATACTTGTTGAGAATGTCCTCCAGCTGCTGATTGGCGACCGTGAAGTCGTCATTTGTGTAAAGCGGGCAGCCTTCGGCTTCCTTCCAGCCATTCTGGCCCGTCAGGCGAACGCCGGGTGATTCAGCGCTCTTCTTACCCGCAAGGGTGTCGCGAATCCCCTGCATGCGCTCGTTATGATTAGACGCCGCGGCGCCGCCGGATTGGATGCAGATCGTTCCGCCCTTGGGCTTGATCGCCATGACGAGCTTGGCGATGTTGACGCCAATGTCATAATTGTGGGTGCCGACATAAGCGACGCGCAGGCCTTTGTCCTGCGGCAGCAGGTCCGAATCCCAAGTCAGGACCGGGATCTTGTTGGCGGCGGCGTCCTTGAGCGCATTGGCGATCGCCGGCGCGTTGGCGGCCGAGACCGCAATGCCGTCGACCTTCTTGGTGACGAGGTCGGCTACGATCTGCGCTTGCTCATCGCCGCCGCCATGTTCGCCAGGCCCGATGTAGAGGCACTTGACCGCGCCCTTAAGCTCCTTCTCGGCCTTCTTGCAGCCGGCGAGCGCCTGATCGAAGAACGGGTTGTTAGTGTTCTTCGGCACGAGCGCGAAGGTATAGGGATCGGCGGCTCGCGCCGAAGCCGAGATCGCAAGCAACGCCCCGGCGGCGACCGCGCCGGTCAACATCAGCTTCAACATTGTCTTCCTCCCAGTTGAACAAGGCCCTGCGGCCAGTTAGACGCGGCCCCACGATGGGGTCACTCGCGTTTCGCGCCTCGAAGTTTCCCGAGGTAAACCGCTCCGATCAAGAACAAGCCGACGAACGTGCCTTGCCAATTCGAATCGACGCCCGCCATCAGAAGCGAATTGCGGATGACAAAGATCAGCGCCGCGCCGATGAACGCGCCATAGGCGCTGGCCTCGCCGCCCATCAAGTTTGCGCCGCCGATTACCGCGGCGGAGATGGCGAGGAGCTCATAGGTGGCGCCAAGGGCGTTGATCGCCGAGCCCGCCCAGCCAACGGAGAGAATGGCGGCGAACGCCGCCGTTAGGCCGGAGAACACATAGACTTGCACCTTGATGCGATTGACGGGGACGCCGGTCAAGAGCGCCGCCTGTTCGTTCCCGCCGATCGCCAGCACATGACGACCCCAGCTTGTCATCTTGTAGACCACGCCCAGAAAAAACGTGAAGACGATGAGGAACAGGAGCGGATAACTCAGTTCGAAATGCGGCGTGATGTGCCAGGCGCCGCTGCCCAGCGCTTTGAAGGCCGGGCCGCCAGGGCCGAAATTGTAGAGCATGCGGTTTCCCGAGAGCACCACCGCACACGACCGCGCGATCGCCAGCATCCCAAGCGTCGTGACGAAGGGCGAGAGGCCCAAGTAGGCGATGATAATTCCGTTGATGAGCCCCGCGACGCCTCCCGCGAGCAGGCCGACTATCACGGCGGCCCAGGCCGGATAACCAGCATCGAGAACGAGGCCGCACGAGACGGCGGTCAGACCCATGATCGAGCCGACCGAGAGGTCGATGCCGCCAGTCGCGATCACAGCAGTCATGCCGAGCGCCATGATGCCAATGAAGGAGAAATTGCGCGTGGTGTTATAGAAATTCTCGGTCGTGGCGAAGGACTCCGGCTGCAGCCAACTCATCACGATGCAAATGATGATGAGCGCCATCGTCACCCAGAACGCCTGGGAACTCGTGAAGCGTTGCAAAAAGGTGTGCTGCTGGACGCCCAGCACCGATTCAATCGAGACATTGGCCTGCGGCGCTTCGCTTGCCATTGGGGAGCTCCTCAAGCCGCGTGGATCGCGCCGGTGATCAACCCGGTCACTTCTTCCGGGCTCGTCGCATGAATCGCCTTGTCGGCGACCTTGTTGCCGCGCCGCATCACCATGACCCGATCGCAGACGGCGAACACGTCCGGCATGCGATGGCTGATGAGGATAATCGCCATGCCGGCGTCCTTCAGCCGGCGGATAAGCTCCAGCACCTCGGCCACCTGTCTCACCGAGATCGCGGCGGTCGGCTCGTCCATCAAGACGAGCCGCGCCTTCGAGAGCCGGGTGCGGGCGATGGCGACAGCCTGGCGCTGCCCGCCAGACATCTGACGCACGAGGTCGCGGGGCCTTGTCTCGGACTTGAGCTCACTGAACAATTCGCCGGCGCGCTTGGCCATCGCCTTGTGGTCGAGCCAGCGAAATGGACCCGCGCCGCGCTTAATCTCGCGCCCGAGAAAAACATTGGCCGCGGCCGATAGATTGTTGCACAGCGCCAGGTCCTGGTAGACGACCTCGATCCCCTTCTCGCGCGCTTCGACGGGCTTATGAAAGTGGACCGCCTCGCCGTTGAGGCGAATCTCGCCGTGGGTCGGGGGAAAATTGCCGGCTATGACCTTGACCAGGGTCGACTTGCCGGCGCCATTGTCGCCCATCAGGCCCAACACCTCGCCGGCCTCGAGCGCCATGTCGACTTCGTTCAGCGCATGAATCGCGCCGAAATATTTCGACACCGCATTCAGTTCAAGAATCGGCAAGCCTTGCTTCCTCTGCGCTCGACCCGGTTAATGCTGACGTTTCGCTCGTCCGCATGTTCTTCTTCTAATATGTCACCATCACAGATCTGGCCGAAGCGCAAGGGGGAGCGGGTCGAGGGCGACTGGTCAGATGACCCAGCCATCGACCTTAGCCTCGCCGCGCACGCGCTTCAAACGCGTCGCGTTTGCTGTCAGCCTTGCGGGATCGGGGCTGGCGCCTCTTCGACGCGATGGCGCAGCCAGACCATGCCCCCTTCCAGAGTTTCGCAGCCAATCAGTCGAAGCGACTGTCCGACGCCCGGGCGTTCGGCGTCTGCGCCGTCATAGTCGACGATGCTTTGCCCGCCGGCCAAGCCATCGACCGCCGGGTAAATCAAAGTGCTGAACTCATCGATCAGGCGATGCTTGAGAAACGCGCCGTTGATCCTGCCGCCGCCCTCAAAAAGGAGCCTCTTGAGGCCGAAAACATTGGCGAGCCGCGCCATCGCGCCATGGAGGTCATCGCCAGTCGGACCCGCCATCCTCGCGCAGTTCAGCCAGATAAGCGTCCGATACCTGCTCCCCCAGCACCGCGACGACGTGGTCGCCGCCAATATTGTCCTGGCCGTAGCGAACGCGGCCGAAGGGATCGATCGCGACGGCAAGGTTCCTGCCATTCCGATGGCCGAGATGAGGCTCGCGCGCAATTGGTGAGTTGGCGGCGACAGCTCGTTCGCGCCCCTTGGCCATTTCCGCCATCGTCACCCGGCCGACGATCCAGCCCTCGGCCTCAAAGCGGTCGTGAACGGCCTCATAGTGCCGGCGCAGCGCCTCGGCAGACACGCCGACGGCAGGCCGGGTGAAACGGCTCGGATGAAGGCGACCGTCTATGGACGTGCCCATATGGCAGATGATGTAGGGGCGCATCAAAAACTCAGCGAGAGCACTATGCCCTGCCACGAGGCTGCTCAGCAACCACCGACAAAGGCGACGCTTGCCGCAAATCATCGTCTCTTGGCGCGAAGCTCTCGTTCGGGTTGAGTCCGGCTTCGGCTCCGAAGCCCGCGTTCGATATATTCCCTGATCAGCCGCTGCGCCGGGATCCCTTCCTTCGTCGCGCGAGCTCGCACCGCGTCAAGCAAACGGCCCGGCAGCCGCAGGTGGATTGACGCGTCCTTGGCGAACCGTTCGTAGCGCGCGAACCACTCGTCGCGAGGCAACGCGCCCGCAGTCAGATCATACTCGTCCAGGTCCGCCGTTTCGAGGAACGCCTCCAATGTCTCGTCGCTATCGAATTTCGGGAACGGTTTCTTCATCGCCCCTCGTTTCTGTGTATGTAGCGGGCGCTGATCGGCCGAACGCAGAGTTCGCCATTCTTCTCGCGCATCGTGAAGACCACGAACAACGGGCGGCCCTCCAAATTACCACCGATCGCGCGAAAGCGGGTCTCCCCCTCGTATGGATCGCCCGCGACAAGCGTCCGTGAATCATCGATCAGGGCTTCGATTTCACCCAGTGGAACGCGACGGACGCACTTTTCCCGATTGCCGTCATCCCAATCGAACGTGCTCATGTGTACACAAAAAGAGACACAGGGTCAACACCGATAGGCGCTGGCGAAGAGCGCACCGCCCCTTATCGCCACATCGCCCGCATGCGGGCCTGCAGATCGACCCTCGGACCATCGGTCGTTGTGCGGCGCGGGGCGGACTCGGCTTCCGGCCAAGTCTGTCGGTCGAAGTGCTTCAACAGCGGCGGCGGAATGAAACGGGTGCGGCTCGCGTACACGCTGCGGTCGCCATTCCTCGGCTGCCCGTGGACATAGAAGCGCTGCGGCACGACGAGCGCAAGCTCGTCTTTGGCCCGCGTCATCGCGACATAGAGCAGACGACGCTCCTCCTCGATCTCCTCAGACGAGCCGGTGGCGAGGTCGGAGGGAATGCAGCCGTCGACGCAATTCAGCACGAACACCGAGCGCCATTCCTGCCCCTTGGCCGAATGAATGGTCGAAAGAATGAGAAAGTCCTCGTCCCTGAGCGGCGGCCCCGCTTCGTCGCTGGTCGCGTCCGGCGGATCGAGCGCGAGGTCGCTCAGGAAACGCTCGCGCGATGGGAACGAAGCGGCGATGCGCTCCAGCGCCTCGAGATCGCCCATCCGGACCCGCGCGTCGTCGTAGCGGGCCTCTATGAGGGGCATGAGCCACGCGACGGCGTCGGCGATCTCCGCCGGCCACGGCGCAGCGCGCGACGCGAGCCGGCGCATGAGATCGGCGAAGGCGGGAAAGCCGTCGCGCGCTCGGGCGGGAGTCGATAGCGCCGCCATTGTCGCAAAGCCGTCGTCAGCCGCCGCCGCGGCGACGATGGTCTCGGCGACCTTCGGCCCGACGCCCGGCATGAGCTGGGCGACGCGAAAGCCCGCGATTCGATCGCGCGGATTCTCGGCGAAGCGCATGAGCGCGACCGCGTCCTTGACATGCGCCGCGTCAAGGAACTTCAAGCCGCCGTATTTGACGAAGGGCACGTTGCGGCGGGTGAGTTCGAGCTCGAGCGCGGCGCTATGGTGGGAGGCGCGAAACAGCACCGCCTGAGCCTTGAGCGATGCGCCCCCTTCGCGATTTGCGAGCACGCGGGTTGCGACAAAGCGCGCCTGGTCGGTGTCGTCGAGGACGGCGACGAGCTGGGGAAGGGACCCATGCGGCCTTTCGGTCCAAAGGGACTTGGCGAATCGCTCGGGCGCGAGTGCGATCATTGCATTGGTGGCGGCAAGGATAGCGCCGCTTGAACGATAGTTGCGCTCGAGCGTCGCCACATGCGCCGGCGGATCGAAGGCCCGCGGAAAGTCGAGGATGTTGCGCACGGTCGCGGCTCGGAACGAATAGATCGCCTGCGCGTCGTCGCCGACCACGGTCAGGCCGCGCCCATACGGCCTGAGCGCCAACACGATTTCGCCCTGCAGCGCGTTGGTGTCCTGGTACTCGTCGACGAGCAGATGATCGAAGCGCGCGGCGATCTCGGCTGCGATCGCGGGCTCGGTCAGCATCTGGGCAAAGTAAAGCAGAAGGTCATCGTAATCGAGCACGTTCTGGCGCTGCTTCATCTCGACGTAAGACGCGAACAGCCCACGCAGCGCATCCTCGTGCGCTGCGACCCAAGGGAACCATTTGCCGAGCGTCTCTTTAAGCTCGCCTCGCGCGTTGACGACGCGCGAATAGATCGCCAAGCACGTCGCTTTGGTTGGGAAGCGCAGCTTCACATCGCCGACGCCCATTTCATGGCGCGCCCAGTTCATGAGGTCCGCCGAATCCTCGCGGTCGTGGATGGTGAATTGCGGATCGAGGCCAAGCCGGGTCGCGTATTCGCGCAAGAGTTCGAGCGCCGATGGCGTGAAACGTCCCCGCGTAGGCCGGCGTCGCCGCGGCGGCGGCCTCAGGCGCGAGACGGCGAGCGAGCAGGCGTTCGACGCGTCGTCCAAGCTCCGCCGCCGCCCGACGTGAAAAGGTCGCGAGCATGATGCGCTTCGGATCGGCGCCCGCGAGGATGAGCGCCGCCACCCGATGGGCCAGCATCGCAGTCTTGCCCGAGCCCGCGCCTGCGATGACGAGTAAGGGCCCGGAAGCTTGCGGTTCGCCGATCCCATACTCGACCGCGAGCTGTTGCCCGGGATTGAGATCGACGGCCGGGCTCGAGCAAATCAAGGCGAGCGACATGGCGCGACGCAATCATGTTTCGCGCTTTGTTCGCAAGGGCGGTGGACGCGCTCGCGCGGCTTAGCTAATCTGTGGGCTAACTGCGAGGTCCTGCGATGTCCACCGTCACCATCCACGATGCGAAGACAAATCTTTCGAAGCTTCTGGCGAGAGTGGAGGCCGGCGAGGAAATCGTCATCGCTCGCGGCAAGACTCCGATCGCACGGTTGACGCCCATTCATGGATTGCCGGCCAATCGCCGATTTGGCGCATTCAAGGGCGTTGTGAGCGTGGGCCGAGAGTTTTTCGAGCCAATGACGGACGCCGAATTGGTCGAATGGGAATAGGAGTGCCGCAGTTCCTCCTCGACACCCATGCCTTTCTCTGGTGGCTCGCAGGGGACGAAAGGCTGAGCGTCGGCGCGCGTGAAGCCATCGGCGAGGAGCAGGATTTTATTTTCGTCAGCGCGGCCTCAGTTTGGGAAATTACGACGAAGCATCGCTTGGGCAAACTCCCCGGAGTGAGTGCGATCGTCGGTGAGCTCGCCGGCGTGATTGAGAGCCAAGGATTCGTTGGTCTGCCGATTTCGGTACGCCATGGACAGGCTGCCGGCGCATTGCCAGGGCCCCATCGCGATCCGTTCGATCGCATGCTGATCGCGCAGGCAATGCTCGATGACCTCGTCCTAGTTTCCAACGACCGCGCTTTCGGCGCCTATGGCGCGCGGCTTCTGTGGTGAGTCGGGGCCTGGCCCATAAGCCTCACGTGGCGCAAGCGCCCAACTGGCCGGTTGCAACATGGCTGTGGTATTTCGCTGCGCAAAGGGCCATTTAACGGGCGGCGCAATGCCGGGAGCGGAATCGCACTACGTCCACCGCACGGCTTGGCTGCGGGCGGCCGTGCTCGGCGCCAACGACGGGATCATTTCGACCGCGAGCCTCATCTTGGGCGTCGCGGCGGCTCCTGGGTCGCGGGCCGAAATCCTCACCGCGGCGGTCGCGGGATGGGCGGCGGGCGCAATGTCGATGGCGGCGGGCGAGTATGTGTCCGTCAGCTCACAGGCCGACTCCGAGACGGCTGATCTGGCGCGCGAACGGCGCGCGCTTCGGGAGCGGCCGGCCGAGGAAAAGGAGGAGCTTGCCCAGATTTACCAAGAGCGAGGACTGAAGCCGAAGCTCGCAGAACAGGTCGCGGGTCAACTCATGGCCAAGGATGCGCTCGACGCTCACGCACGGGACGAGCTCGGCATCACCGAAAGCGCACAGCCCAAACCGATTCAGGCCGCCTTCGCGTCGGCGCTCGCCTTCTCGGTCGGGGCCGCTCTGCCCACCCTGGCGGCGTTTCTCGCTCCACAAGGCGCCGTCGTCAAAGTCGTGCCCGCCGCCGCGCTAATTTTTCTCGTCGCTCTCGGCGCTCTCGGCGCCTGGGCGGGCGGCGCCCCAATGATGAAACCGTCGCTGAGAGTCGGCTTCTGGGGCGCGCTCGCCATGGCGGTCACGGCAGGAATCGGCGCCTTGATCGGCAGGGCGGTCTAGTGGATTGAATCTAACGCTTGGTGCCGTCGTCTGACGGCTTCGATGATTTTTTCGGGGTCAGCGACCCATCGGAAGGGCTTTGACTTGGCGTTGTGATCATCGAGGAAGCGGTTGATGGCGGCCTGCAGATCAACCACGGATTGGAAGACGCCGCGCTTGAGGCGGCGCTTGGTGAGGGTCGCGAAGAAGCCCTCGACGGCGTTGAGCCAGGAGGCCGAGGTCGGCGTGAAGTGGAATGTCCAGCGCGGATGGCGCGCCAGCCATTTTCGGACCTCGGGGTGCTTGTGGGCGGCGTAGTTGTCGAGGATCGCATGGACGGTCTTGCCGGCGGGGACCTCGCGCTCGACGGCGTTTAGGAAACGGATGAACTCCTGATGCCGATGGCGCTGCATGTTGCGGCCGATCACCTTGCCGTCGAGAACGTTCATCGCGGCGAACAGCGTCGTCGTGCCATTGCGCTTGTAATCATGAGTCATCGTTCCCGCCCGGCCCTTCTTCATCGGCAGGCCGGGCTGGGTTCGGTCGAGCGCCTGGATCTGGCTCTTCTCGTCGACGGAAAGGACAACAGCGTGCGCCGGCGGATCGACATAGAGCCCGACCACGTCGCGCAACTTGTCGACGAACGCGGGGTCTTTGGAGAGCTTGAACTGCCGGATGCGGTGTGGCTGAAGTCCGTGGGAGCGCCAGATGCGCTGCACGGAAGAGACGCTGACGCCGGCTGCCTCCGCCATCGCTGCGCCCGTCCAATGCGTGGCTTCGGCCACCGGCGGCTCCATCGTCAGCGTCACGACGCGTTCGGCGACAGCGGGATCAAGCTTCGGGATGCGCGACGGCCTCGTCTTGTCGCGCAGCAGCCCTTCAAAGCCCTCGTCGGCAAAGCGTTCCTGCCAGCGCCAGACGCAGGTCTTGGACTTGCTCGTCTCGCGCATGATCGCGCTCGTGCCGACTCCTTTCGCGGTCAGCATGACGATCCGTGCTCGCCAGACGTGCTTCTGCGGGGCGTTCCGGTCGCTGACCAGCGCGCGGAGCCGATCGAGGTCAGCCGAAGAGACGGAAAGGGTGACGCCAGCTCGCATCCCCCAAACTCGCACGCCCCAAGTCCGGTCGAAATCCCTGATCGGATTCAAATGTCAGATTTGATCCACTAGCTCGCCGACGCCAGCGCGAAGTTAGCCTGCCTTTTGCGTCTGATGCGGAAACAGGTGCCGCTTGGCCTCGTCGTCGAACTCTTGCTTGAAGGCGTGCTTTTCCTTCAGTTTGTTGACCCGAGCGACGGCCGGGCGCCGGTTGATCTCATCGATGAGCCGCTTGACATTGGCCATCTTTGACCACGTCTCGGCGCCCAACAGGAAAGGAGCAGCCGAGCTCCAGCCCCAAACCGACATATCCACGATTGTATAGTCATCGCCGAGCACGTATTTCCGTCCGGCCAACCGGTCGTCGAGGATCTTCCAGTGCCGGTGGGTTTCGAAATTGTATCGATTGATTGCGTATTCGATCTTCTCGGGGGTCGCGACGTTGAAGTGGAAGGACTGGCCGGAGAAAGGGCCAATTCCGCTGGAGACGAAGAAAAGCCACGACAGGAGTTCGCCCCGCGCTTTGGGCGTATTCTCTGGGAGGAAGCGCTTCGTCTTCTCGGCGAGATAAAGCAGGATCGCGCTCGAGTCGAAGACGGTCGATTCGCCGTCCACGATCGCTGGCGTCTTTCCATTCGGATTGATCGCCCGGAAACTTGGCGAGTGCTGTTCGCCCTTGCGCGTGTCGACGGGCATGAGTTCGTATTCGAGGCCGGCTTCCTCGAGGAACAAGGCGACCTTCGCCGGGTTTGGCGACGGGTGATAATAGAACTTGATCATGCCGATGTTCCCTACCGCGCGGCCGCGCCGCAAGGAGGACGCTAGTAGCGCAACGCGCTTGGGTGCGCAAAGCCGCCCGCCCGCGTGCCTCATGTCACAGTTTCGGCGCTGTAACGGGCGATGAGGCCGTTGCGGATCACGGAGCGGTAAACGGAGAAGAAGAAGAGGCAGGCGAGCACAAGGTAGGCCACTGCGAGCGAGCCGCCGATCGCCAGGCGATCCCAGGGAAGACCCTGTCCGGCGACGACCGACCGCATGCCCTCAAAGACATAGGACGGGGGCAGGATCAGCGCGATCGCCCGCATCCATGCCGGCAGGACCGTAACGGGATAGAATACGCCCGCGAAGGGCGAGATTAGCATCGGGATCGGCCAGATGAGCCATTCGGAGGCGGGCCCGAGCCTCAGCACCAAGGCGGAGGCGGCGACGCCGAGCGCAATGCCGGTGACGAACAGCACCATGAGAAAAGGAGCGATCGCCAATCCGTAAGAGAAAAAGGACAGTCCGAAAGCGATCTGCGCAAGAACGATCATCGCGACAAGGCTCAACCCGCTGGTGATGATCGCGACGATGAGGAGGCCGATCAGATATTCGGATGTTCTCAAGGGGGAAGCGAAAAAATTAAGGAAGTTTCGCGTCCAGACATCCTCGAACAACGTCATCGTGATTTGCTGCATAACGCGCGTCAGGAAATCCCACAGGAGCACCGCGCCGAGCAGCGCCGGCACAAAATTGAAGTCCGCGTGCGAGACGGTATTGAGGTAGCGGGTGAGAAAGCCCCAGACCAAAATATCGATCGCGACAAAGATGAAGATGGGAAAGACGCGCTGCGGGCTGCCGCGATAGAGATAGAACATCCTGAGCACGACGGCGCCGATGCGCGAGGCGTTCATCGCGCGGAGCCGTTATGCAGCGCCTCTTGCGCGACATTGACGAAGAGATCGTCGAGGCTCTCCGCGCCGTGTTCCTTTGGCAGCGTTTTCGGATCGCCCTCGAGCACGATCCGCCCGTGCGACAGGAACAGCACGCGATCACAGACCGCCTGCACCTCGTACATGTTGTGGCTCGTCCACAACACGCCGCAAAGTCCGTTGTCGACGAATTTGGCGATACCGGCGCGAATGTCGCGTGCGTTCGAAGGATCGATCGACGCTGTCGGCTCATCGAGAAGAAGCAGCCGCGGGCGATTGAGCATCGCCTTGGCGAGGGAGAGACGTGTCTGTTCGCCGGACGACAGAACGCCCGCCTTCGTCCGCCGGTAACGCACGAGATCATAGACCTCGAGCAGCTTCTCGATGCGAGCCGAGAGATCTTGGACCGCATAGAGCATGCCGAACACGCGCAGGTTCTGCTCGACGGTGAGATTACCGGGCAGCGGCGCATAGACGGCGGCAAAGTTGGTGCAGGACAAAGCCTTGCTGCGGTCGGCGGCGAGGTCGATCCCCTCGATCTCGATCCGCCCGGCGCTCGGCTCGAGAACGCCCAAGATCATGTTGATCGTCGTCGTTTTGCCCGCCCCGTTCGGGCCAAGCAGGCCGACGATCTCGCCAGGCGCGACGTGGAAGCTTACGCCGTCGACTGCTCGCACGTCGCCGAATGACTTTTCGAGACGCTCGACCTTAAGCACGCAAGGGGCGGGCGGAATCATCCGCCCGTCCTATCAGGTTGGCCGGTAGGCGCGTCAAGCGCCGGCCATCACGGCTGCCCGCTTCATCCGGCGGAGCCATAGACTTGGCCAGTCGCAAAACTCGCATCCGCCATCGCCAGTTGGACACAGATGGACCCGAGTTCCGCAGGCTGGCCAGGCCGGCCGAGGGGCGTCTGGCCGCCGAACTTCTCCACCTTTTCCTGCGTCGCGCCGCCGCTGATTTGCAGCGGCGTCCAGATCGGCCCCGGAGCGACCGCGTTCACCCGAATGCCCTTCGACGCGAGCTGCTTCGCCAGTGACTTCACGTAGTTCATGGTCGCGGCCTTCGTCTGCGCATAATCATAGAGATCGGGCGAAGGGTCATAAGCCTGTTCGGAAGCCGTTCCTATGATGGCCGAGGCCGGGGGCATATGCGGCACCGCAGCCTTGATGATCCAGAAGGGCGCGTAGATGTTCGTCTTCATCGTCGCGTCGAAATCCTCGGTCGAAACATCGAGGATCGAGGGCCGGCTCTGCTGGCGTCCCGCGTTGCTGACCAGGATGTCGAGGCCGCCCAAACCGCGAAAAGCCTCTTCGACGAGGCGCTTGCAGAAAGCTTCGTCACGAATGTCTCCGGGAATCGCCAGAGCCTTTCGCCCTTCCGCTTTCATCAAATCGATGACCTCACGCGCGTCCGGCTCCTCCGCCGGCAAATGATTGATCGCCACATCGGCGCCCTCGCGCGCAAAGGCGATCGCGGCGGCGCGTCCCATGCCGGAGCCCCGCCTGTCACCAGCGCTTTACGGCCAGCAAGGCGGCCCGACCCGCGGTAGGACGTCTCGCCGTGATCCGGACGCGGATCCATTCGGCTCGCAAGTCCGGGCCAAGGCTGCTACTGTCGACGAAACGGCGGTTTGGGATATTTGGTGCGTGGATCCTGCAGAGCTTCAGGCTCCGGCGCCTCGTTTTGCTTCGAGAGGGGAGCCTTCTTCGAGCTTTGGGCAAAAGCCGGCGCGGCGGCGGCCACGAGGCCCATGCCTCCGACCCCCACGATTGCGCGCCGGGAATAGGGGAAGCGTTCGTCTGAACTCATGTGCGATCTCCACGATTTCCGGGAGAACGCCCACTTCCGTCGTTTGTTGCGGGTGCGCCTGCCGCGATCAATCGACGGCGTTAACCGGCTACCGGGCTCTCGAGAGGATCGAGCGTGAACAGTTCCTGCGGCCTGCCGACGCCGCGCAGCGCGAAGCGTCCGACCGAGGCGAACGCGCGTCGCTGCTGTGCGCAGGATTCGGCGAATGCCGCGGAGATGAGGACGGGCTGGTCCACCGACCGGCACATCGCCGCGATCCGGCTCACCTCGTTGACCGCCGGCCCGACGACGGTGAAATCGAGCCGCTCCTTGCTGCCGATGTTGCCGTAGAACACCTCGCCGATATGGAGCCCGAGGTACATCTCGGTCGCCGGCAGACCCTTCTCGAGCCGGCGCGTATTGAGAGCCGCTACGGCCTCCTGCGCGGACCTTGCGGCGTCGAGCGCCGCGGCGCAGGCGCGGCTCCGTTCCTCGGCGGGGAAAATGGCGAGCACGCCGTCGCCGATCAGCTTGAGGACGTCGCCGGCGTTCTGGTGGATCGAGGAGACGACGGCCTCGGCGTAGTCATTGAGAAGCGGAATAATTTCTTCCGGGGCGGAGGTCTCCGAGATGCGGGTGTAATTGCGCAAGTCGCTGAACCACAGAACGGTCTCGATCCGGTCCGTCACCCCTCGTTCGATGCGGCCTCTCAACACCCGCCGGCCGGCGTCGCGTCCGAGATAGGTTTCGACCAACGTCTCCGCGATGCGCGCGAGGGACGCCGCTTTGATCGCGAGCCCGAGGAAAGGGGTGAGGCGCTTCAACGCCCCGATCTCATCATCCGAAAAACCTGCGGCTCGATTCGTCGTCCAGTACGAATACACGCAGTCCATTTCGCCGATCACCCCGTCCTCTGCGAAGCGGTTGATGATCGCGACATAGTCTGTGAACTTCGCTTCGCGAAACTCGGCAAAGGAAGGAAACTCAGCTTCGGTTTCCGCGTTTACGCGGAGGCGTAATATCGATTCGTCGCTGTTCAAAAGTCGATAAAGAGGGCTTGTCCGCCAGCGTTCGGCCGCCTCGCCTTCCGCGGTCCGCCCGTACTCGGTCAGCGTCGCTTCCGGCTTTTCCTTTTCCCAGCGGAACGCCCGCCCCTCGTGAATGGGGTGGAGCGTGTCGACGAGCAGCATGACGCGCGCGAGCGGCAGTCCGCCCGCGACCGCGCGGTTGCAAAAGCCCTCGACCAGAGCGGTCTCCGTCCGTCCTTCCAGGCCCGCTTTCGCGAGCCAGGTCGCAAGCTTGGCGATTTCGGCCTCGGTCATGGGAGCGATCTTAAATCGTCCGGAACGCCAGGCCAACGTGGGGGCGGCCGGCGCTTGCGCCTGTGCATCGGGCGCCGTAACGGTCGCCCGCCGGAAAGGAGCGCACGGTCATCGTCTGCGCTCGGCCGCCTGGGTGCTGTGCTTTTAGTTTGACAAGTTATATAAGCCTACTGGAATTAAGGCGGCTCAAGGAGGATTCCATGGCTCTTCGCATCAACGACACCGCGCCCAACTTCACCGCCGAGACGACGCAGGGGCCAATCGATTTCCATCAATGGATCGGCGACAAGTGGGCGATCCTGTTCTCCCACCCCAAGGACTTCACTCCCGTTTGCACGACCGAGCTCGGCTACATGGCCAAGATCGAGCCCGAGTTCACCAAGCGCGGCGTCAAGCTCATCGGCTTGAGCGTGGACCCGAGCGAGTCCCATGCGCGCTGGCTCGACGACATCGAGGAGACTCAAGGCGCCAAGGTCAACTACCCGATCATCGCCGATCACGACCTCAAGGTCGCCAAGCATTACGAGATGCTGCCCGCCGAGGAGCCGGGCACGTCCGAGGGCCGGACGCCCGCGACCAATCAGACGGTGCGCACGGTCTACGTCGTCGGGCCCGACAAGAAGATCAAGCTCCTGCTCGCCTATCCAATGACCACGGGCCGCAACTTCGACGAGATCCTGCGGGTGATCGATTCGCTGCAGCTCACCGTCAAGCACAAGGTCGCCACGCCCGTGAACTGGAAGCCGGGGGAAGACATCATCATTTCCGGCGCGGTCAGCGACGACGAGGCCAAGAAGGTGTGGCCGGAAGGCTGGCGGTCGCCGAAACCCTATATCCGCATCGCCAAGCAGCCGGGCTGAGCGCGGACGCAACGAAAAATAGAGGGGCTTCGGCGGCGGCGCGCCCGTGTTGCGCGAGACCTGGAGTGGCTTACGTGAGGTTGGCCAAGACTGTCCTCGTTCTCGCGCTCTTCAGCGCCGTTCTTATTTTCCCTGCTACGTCGAAGGCCGATGAGGCGGCGCTGACGGCCCAATTGCAGCGGGTCGTCGACGCCTATGTCAAGGATCGCGCATCGATCGAAGGGCTCTCGGGCGTCGCGTTGCAGGTGGACCGCGGCGCAGGGCGCCCGGTCATCTCGGTCTTCGCCGGCGACGATGGGCTCGCCGACGCAAAGCCGATCGGCGCCGATACTTTGTTCCAGATCGGCAGCAACACCAAGGAATTCACCGCCGCGCTGATCCTCAAGCTCGAAGCGGCAGGCAAGCTCAAGCTCGACGACACGATCGGAAAATGGCTGCCGCAATATCCCGCGTGGAAGGATGTGACGATCCGCGTCATTGCTCCAGATGACGAGCCCGATCCCCAACTATTCGGAGACGGTAGCCATCGGAGAGATCCAGGTCGCCGACATCCACCATCAGTTCAGCGCCAAAGACCTGATCGGCTTTGTCGATCCCGGCGCCGGCCACCATTTCCCGCCGGCGTCGGGATGGTTCTATTCCAACACCAACTATATTCTCGCGGGCCTCATCATCGAGGCGGCGTCCGGCATGAATTACGAGCAGGCGCTAACAACGATGATCCTCGAGCCGCTCGGGCTCAACGAGACGTTCTACGCCGACGGACCGCATCCCGGGCCCGCGGCCGCCGGCCCCGTTCTCGCTCGCGTGCCCCGCGCCCTCTTCCTGCTCCAGGACTGCCTCATGTACCAGCCGGAGCCATGCCACGTATCGACGCTCGCGCCGCTCGTCGGCAAGGACATGCGGACGCAGAACCTGTCCTGGGCGGCGGCGGCGGGCGCCATCATCTCGAATCCGCGCGATCTCGGCTCATGGATCCGCGCTCTCTTCGGAACGCGCGTCATTCCTGCACAGCAATTCAAGGAGATGACCACGCTCGTCTCAAACAAGACGGGCGCGCCTCTCTCCGAGGTCTCCGCCGATGAGCCGGTCGGCTTCGGCCTTGGCCTCGGCCGCTTCCATCGAAAGGAGCTGGGCGGCGCCTATTGGTTCTACGAGGGCGAGACGATGGGCTTCCGAACGATCTTCGCCTACTGGCCGCAAGACGATGTTCTCATCACCGGAGCGGTCAACAGCCGGCCGCCGAACGGCGAGGACAAATTCGGTCCCGCCGTGATCGGCAGAGCCTTCATGGCCTTGCGTGAAGCTCATCTGATCGAAACATCCGGGACCTCCGACAAGAAATGACATAAGTCCTATCTTCAAGAGCAATCGGACCCGTGTTCGGTCCGAATAGGACATCGCGGCAAGGCGACGAAAGGAAAGGAAACGATGCTCGACGCGGCTATCCGGGAGCGCGTTCTCTCGCGTTACCCAATCTTGGGATCGCTGCCGCCGAACGAACTCGACCTCCTGCTCGCCTCGGCGATACTCGTCAAGGCGCCGGCTGGCGCCGTGATGTTCGACGAGGACGAAGATTGCCGCGGCTTCGGCCTCCTGCTTTCAGGGGTTATGCGCATCGCCAAGGCTGCCCCGAGCGGACGCGAGCTCCATCTCTACGACGTGGCGCCGGGCGACAGCTGCATCCTCACGAGCGCCTGCATTCTCGGGCGGTCTCATTACAGCGCTCGAGGAACGGCGGGCTCCGATGTCGAGATGGTGATGCTGACGCCTGCCGCCTTTCTCCACGCCTTCACCCGAATCGAGGCCTTCCGCGATCAGATCTTCGCCCGGTTCTCGGAGCGCATGGCCGAAATGTTGCAACTCGTGTCCGAAGTCGCTTTCCAGCGGCTCGACCAGCGGCTGGCCGCCGCGCTGATCGCGAAGGGCAGCCCGATTCGCACGACGCATCAGGCGCTCGCCGATGAACTGGGCAGCCTGCGCGAGATCGTCAGCCGCCTCTTGAAATCCTTTGCCGACCGCGGCTGGGTCCGCCTGGCGCGCGAGCATATCGAGTTGGTCGATCCCGCCGGACTCAAGCGGCTGGCGGAGGGCGCGTTGTGAGTTTATTCGCTCTGTAACTTTCGTCACAGACACCGCTGAGCGACCGGCGATATGGGAGGCGCACTCAAGCAAGAGGACGCTTCGCGATGTCGGTTCGAATCAATGACACGGCGCCAAACTTCACCGCCGAAACGACACACGGCAAGATCGATTTTCACGAGTGGATCGGCGACAAATGGGCGATCCTGTTTTCGCATCCCAAGGACTTCACGCCCGTCTGCACGACTGAGCTTGGCTATATGGCGAGGATCGAGCCCGAGTTCACCAAGCGCGGCGCCAAGCTCATCGGCCTCAGCGTCGATCCGAGCGAGGCCCACGGACGTTGGCTCAAAGACATCGAGGAGACGCAAGGCGCGAAGGTCAATTACCCGATCATCGCCGACAGCGATCTCCAGGTCTCGAAGCTCTACAACATGTTGCCGGCGGAAGAGCCGGGCACGTCGGAGGGGCGCACGGCGTCGACCAACCAGGCCGTGCGTTCGGTGTTCGTCATCGGCCCCGACAAGAAGATCAAGCTTACGCTCACCTATCCGATGACCACGGGCCGCAATTTCGATGAGATCCTGCGCGTGCTCGATTCCATGCAGCTCACGGCCAAGCACAAGGTCGCGACGCCCGTGAACTGGAAGCACGGCGACGACGTCATCATCGCCGGCTCGGTCAACGACGACGACGCGAGGAAATTGTTCCCGGAAGGCTGGCGATCACCGAAGCCTTACATCCGCATCGTCAAGCAGCCCGCTTGAACTCCGGCGTCCTCGCGACGCCGACCTCTGCGCGGCAGCGCCGGTAACCACTCGACGCGGCAGTGCTTTGGCGCCAAACTGGCCGAACGGTGGACTGCGCGAGGATAGCGGCAAAGAGCCCTCGATCTCTCCTTTCTTGGGAGCCCACGATGATCTTCCGGCAATTGTTCGACAGCGTCTCGAGCACCTATAGCTACGTGCTCGCCAGCCGGCACGGCGGCGAGGCGCTCATCATCGACCCGGTGCTGGAGAAGGTCGACCGCTATCTCAAGCTGATGGAGGAGCTCGATCTCAAGCTCGTCAAGGCGGTCGACACCCATCTGCACGCCGACCACATCACCGGCTTAGGCGCGCTGCGTGACCGTACGCGCTGCATCACGGTCATGGGCGAGCAGAGCAAGGTCGATGTCGTATCAATGCGGATCGCCGACGGCGACAAGCTTGGCGTCGAAGGCTTGAGCCTCGACGTGCTCTACACGCCCGGCCACACCGACGATTCCTACAGCTTCCATTTCGGCGACCGGGTGTTCACCGGCGACACTTTGCTCATCCGCGGCACGGGCCGCACCGATTTCCAGAACGGCGATTCCCGCGCCCAATACGAGAGCCTGCAGCGCCTGATGCGGTTTCCGGAGGAGACGCTGGTGTTTCCTGCGCACGATTACAAAGGCGACACCGTCAGCACGATTGGCGAGGAACGGCGCTTCAATCCGCGCCTTCAGACTCGCGACGCCGACGAATACGCGAAGCTGATGGAAAGCCTGCATCTGCCCAATCCGAAGATGATGGACGTCGCCGTTCCCGCCAACATCCATCAGGGACTGCATCAGGAGGATGTGGCGCGCAAGGGCTGGGCCGTTTCGGCTGAACAAGCGAAGAGGCTCGTCGGGCGGCCGGATGTCACGCTGATCGACCTGCGCGAGAAGGCGGAACGCGAGCGCACCGGCGCCATTCCCGGTTCGCTCCACGCGCCCTATGGCGAGCTTCAGGACCATATCGGCGAGGGCGGCCTCATCCACGAGCTCGCGCGGTCGGACAAGACGATCGTCTTCTACTGCGCCTTCGGCGAACGCTCGGCGATGGCGGTGCAGGCGGCCCAGGACCACGGCCTCGCCTCAACCCGGCATCTCGAGGGCGGCATGTCGGCGTGGAAGAAGGCGGGCGGGGCCGCTAGCTGAGCCTCCTCACATCGGCGCGGTTTATTTCGATCAGTTGGGCCGCCGGCTCGGAGACGTTAACGGACTCTCCGTTGACCTCAATCGGCGCCAGGGCGTAGCGTCGCGAGCATAGGCGGTCTGGGGAGACGTCCATGCCCAAGGTGAAGGTCAACGACATCACGATCAACTATGAGAGCCAAGGATCGGGCGAGCCGCTCGTGCTCATCCCCTACCTCGCCGCCGACAACGCCTGCTACGCCTTCCAGGTCGCCGACTACGCCAAGCATTTCACCTGCATTTCGCTCGATCCCCGCGGCGCGGGCGATACCGACAAGCCGGACGGACCCTATTCGACCCAATTGTTCGCCGACGACGTCGCTGCCTTCATGCAGGCGATCGGCGTCGAAAAAGCGCATGTGAGCGGCCTGTCATTGGGCGGAGCGGTTGGCCTGTGGCTCGCCAGCAAATACCCCGAGCGGGTCAAGACGCTGTCGCTGCACTCGTGCTGGCCGAAAAGCGATCCGTTTCTGAAGGTCATCGTCGGCGACTGGCAAATCATCGCCAAGGCGCTCGGCAGCGTTCAGGAGATGATCATCCAGGGGATCTTTCCATTCTGCTTCACGCCCGAGCTTTACGCGGCCAAGCCAGAATATATCAATGAGCTCGCCGCCTTCGTGCGCAGCCGGCCGAAACAGCCGGTCGACGCATTCCTTCGCCAGTCGGACGCCGTCATCGCACATGACGCGCTGGGGCAGCTCGGCAAGATCGCGGCGCCGACGCAGATCACGTTCGGCCAGCATGATATCGTGACCTCGACCCGCTTCGTCGAGCCTTTCCGGAGCGGCATCAAGAATAGCGAGCTTGTCATCTTCGAAATGTGCGCCCACGCCCCGATCTACGAGAACGTCAGCAAGTTCAACGAAGAGACCTTGGCCTTCCTCAAGCGGCATATCGGCTAAGGGGCTTAGAAACGCCGTTGTGAGGAGCGATGATGCCGGCGGTTCGCCGCCCTCGTGTGCGCGGCGCGCTCCATTGGCTGAGCGTCGCCCTTGCGATTGCCGTCGGCCCTTCGCTGGCGGCAGCCGACGACGATGAGCTTTCGAAGACGACGACGCCAACCAATCCCTTCTATACGCTCGACACCAAGAACCTATTCGGCTTCCTCGAGGGAGCGGACGTGGGCGAGCAAGGCGATCGGTCGCTCGAATTCGAGACCACCGGGTCCTTCGGCAGGCAGCAGGGCGTCTACAATTCGATCGAACAGGAAATCATCTTCGAACCCACGCTGACCGATTCGCTTGGAGTCGAGTTCGGAGCACATGTGCTCGGCCAGAACATCCACGGCGTGCCCGGCCTGCCCGATTTCGCCGGAGTCAATTTCATGGGCGCCTCGGTTGAGCTCCGCTACGTGGTGATGCACCGGACCGCCGACCTTCCGATCCAGGTGACGCTGACGGCGGAGCCGGAATACAATTCCATCGCCGACGCCGGGCGGCAGACCAATGATTTCAGTACGGCGTTCCGCGCCATTGCCGATGTCATCTCCATGGATCAGCGCCTTTATGGCGCGATCAATCTCGTCTACGCGCCGGACGGCGCGCGGTTTCCGGGTCAGTCATTGCAGGACACGGGCGTGCTTTCCGCCTCCGCCGCGCTCTCCTATCGCCCGACGCCAGCGCTGATGTTCGGCGCGGAGGCGGACTATGATCGCGCCTATGGCGGCCTCGTCCCGCGCGGATTCGAGGGGCAGGCTTTCTATTTCGGGCCGACGTTCCACTATCAGATCAACGAAAGGATCGATCTTTCAGCCGCCTTCCTCGCGCAAACGCCCTTCGGCCGGCTCGACTTCGACGAATTCCCGCGCCAGCTCGCCAAGTTGAGGCTGGAAGTCGAGTTCTGAGGTTGGACGCCGATTGCGTGGACGCGGTCGCGGAAATTACGCGAGATCGGCGCCGCTCGCTTGTCGATCGCGCAATTCGTCGACCAGCACCCGCTCGTTCTCGGAGTAGTCGATCGGCGTCGACACCAGATGCACGCCGCCGCTCGCGAAGGCGGCCTCAAGCGCAGGCGCGAGCCCGTCAACTCTCTCCACTCGGGCGCCTTTGGCGCCATATGCCTTTGCGTAAGCCGTAAAGTCCGGATTGCCGAAGGTCATGCCGTAGTCCGGGAACCCGTCCACGGCCTGCTTCCAGCGGATCATGCCGTAGGCGTTGTCCTCCAGCACCAACACGACGAGATTAAGCTTGAGCCGCACCGCAGTTTCGAGCTCCTGCGAATTCATCATGAAGCCGCCGTCGCCGCACACGGCGAGAACGCGTCGGTCGGGGTTGAGACACGCGGCCATGATCGCCGAGGGAAGGCCAGCGCCCATGGTGGCGAGCGCGTTGTCGAGCAGAAGCGTGTTCGCGACATGGGTGCGGTAGTTGCGCGCAAACCAGATCTTGTACATGCCGTTGTCGAGGCAGACGATGCCGTCCTCCGGCATGACTTCGCGCACATCGTGGACGATCCGCTGCGGCGTCGGCGGGTAGCGGCTTTCCTCCGCCCGGTCGGCGATGTGGGCGAGAATATCCTCGCGAAGAGGGAGGAGCGCCTGCGCTCTCGGCAATCGATCATGAAGGCGGTCGGCCAGGAGCGTCAGGCTGGGGCCGACATCGCCGATGAGTTCGGCTTGCGGAAAGTACACTTCCTCGACCGTCGCTGGCAGATAGCCGACGTGCAGCACCGTCGGCCCGTTCGGCCCCATGAAGAAGGGCGGCTTCTCCACCGTGTCATGGCCGATGGCGATAATCAGGTCCGCCCGGTCGATTGCGCGATGAACGTAGTCGCGCTCCGACAGCGCAGCGGTGCCCATATAGAGATCCGAACCCCCGGTGACGGCGCCCTTCCCCATTTGCGTGTTGAAGAACGGAATCTGCATCCGCCTGACGAACTCTGAAAGGGCGTCGGAAAGCCGCGGCCGGCTCGCCGCGGCGCCGAGCATGATCAGCGGCCGTTTCGCGCCAAGGATAAGCTGAGCCGCCCGATCGAGCGCGGCGCTGGAGGCGATCGGCAAATCAATTCGGTGAGGCGGGATCGGCGCCATCTGGGGCGCCGCCGCGTGCGCGATGTCTTCCGGCAATTCAAGATGAACCGGCCCCGGCCGTTCGAGCTGCGCGACGCGGAACGCTTCCCGCACCATTGTCGGGATGGTCACGGCGCTCACGATCTGATCGGCCATCTTGGTGAGCGGCGTCATGGCCGAAACGATGTCGACCACCTGGAAGCCAGCCTGCTTGCGGCTCAAGATCCCCTTCTGTCCTGTGATCATCACCATCGGCATGGCGCCGAGCAGCGCGTAAGCCGCGCCGGTTGTCAGGTTGAGCGCGCCAGGGCCAAGCGTCGTGATGCACACGCCGGGCCTGCCGGTGAGCCGCCCGTGCGTCGCCGCCATGAAAGCCGCCGCCTGCTCGTGGCGGGTCAACTGAAGCTTAATCTTCGAGCGGCGCAGAGCTTCGACCACGTCGAGGTTCTCTTCGCCGGGAACCCCGAAGATCTGCCGCACGCCCTCGTTCTCGAGCGCAGCCACCATGAGTTCGGCGCCATTCATCAGCCGCGCTCCGTTTGAGGCAATCTCGCGGCTCACGCTTGCGCATTTAGGCCCGATCAGCAACTGGGAGCAAAGCATCCAACTTGTTGTGCCTCTGCGCCGGGAATGCGCAGGAGGAGAGGCGTGCGGCTATCGCCGCGCGCCTGATCTCAGTGCTGGACAAAATTCAGTCCCTTGATCATGCACGTTGGGGTTCACTGCAACCGGATAGTTATAGTCGCACCACCATCCGACATAGCAATAAGCCTCGTCTGTGGTGCAAGCGAACCCTGGAACGGTTCCGCCGCAATCAGCATAGTCGAAGCTGTAGTTTCCCGATTCCCTGCCGGTTCTCAGCAGAGTCTGGCCGTGCTTCCTGACATAATCCTGGACCTGGGCGCAGGTCATGGTGAGAGAATTGGGGCGGGACGCGGCTGAAGCCTGGCTTGTGGCGTCCGCGCCGGCGCTCATGGCGAAGACAGCCGTCGCCAATAGAATTGGCGTGAGATTTTTCATCCCGGAAATCCTTGATTTTTTAGCGCGGAATCGGCTGCGATCGACCGCGCAGCAGCGTCTTCGCGGGCGCTGGTCCGGCGACTGCCTGAACGCTCGCCGTCGCCGTTGATGGGCAAGCTTTATCCTGAGCGACCGTAAGGGTTCGATATCGGTTGCGGGGGTTCGCCGTAAGGAACGTATAAAGTGACCCTCGAAGCGCTCGATTCGGCGCTTCAAGCGTCCGTGGAGGACGAGCCCGCTTATTGCGGCGCTCTTTCCCGCGCCGGAGTCGCCATGCGGTCTCGCCTGCTCGCTCTCGTGTTGCTCCTCTTGCCCGCGCCCGCGCTTGCCGGCGTCAAGGAGACGATCGCGGCGCTCGCTCCCTCGGCGACCGTGCTCGTGGTGGATTCCAAGGGCAACGAGCTCATCGCCCAAAACGCCGACAAGCCCTTCGTCCCGGCCTCGGTCACCAAGATCGTCACGGCCTGGCTCGCGCTGGAGGTGCTAGGCGCCGACTACCGTTTCGACACGCGCTTCTATCTCGACGACAAACGGGTGCTCTATGTTAAGGGCGGCGGCGATCCTTACCTGATCTCGGAGGAATTGGCGTCGCTTGCGGCCGCGCTCGTCGCCAAAATCGGCAAGGCGCCGATCACGGGCCTCGTCGTCGACGCCAGCTACTATCCTTCAAACTTGCACATCCCAGGCATCGAGGATGATGGCACGGCTTACGACGCGCTGAATTCGGCGCTGGGGGTGAATTTCAACACGATCGACGCGGAGCGCATCGGCAATGAGGTGCGCTCCGCGGAGGAGCAGACCCCGATCACTCCCATCGCGATCGCCCGGTTCCGCGCGAAGGGCCCCCCGGACGGAGAGGGCCGCATCAGTCTGGGCTCCGACCCTACGGTCGGCCTCGATTATGCCGGCGAGCTGATCGCCGCCTTCATCCGGCAGGCCGGCGGCAGCGTGAAGGGCGAAATCTCGATTGGAGCCGTGCCCAAGGGCCTGGAGCCGATCTATGTTCACCGGCAGTCGCGCCCTCTTTCGAAGATTCTGGCCGAACTCCTCCTCGACTCAAACAATTATACCGCCAACCAGGTCTTCTTAGAGATCGGCGCCTATGAGCTGGGCGGGCCGGTCAGTCTCGCGAAGTCGCTCGAGGTCGCAAACACAATGCTCGCGACGCACGGCCTCGCTGACGCCATCCATCTCGAGGAGGGCTCCGGCATCAGCCGCGACACCCGGTTCACGGCGCGCGGTCTCGCCAAGGTGCTCGAGCTCTTCGCGCCCCATGCCGCCCTGCTCCATGGCCATGACGGCGGCTTGGACAAGAGCGGAACCATGGCGGGAATCCGCACGCTCGCCGGCTATGCCGACACCTCTACCCACGGGCGGGTCCGTTTCGTCATCTCGCTCGCGAGCAATGACGAGACGCGCTTCGAGATCCTCCAAGCGATCAAGTCCGGGCTATAACTCAACCTTCGTCGTCCTCAGGAAACATGAATGACCGAATATCCTTTCACCGCCCAAGACCTCGAGGCGCTTAAGGCCTGGGACACGCCGACGATCTGCAACGGGCTCGAAATCGTCGCGCCGGAGAGGCGCGCCATAGGTTTCACCGTCGAGCCGGTGGTCGTGGTCGACCGCAAGCTGCCGCCGATTGTCGGCCTCGCCCGGACCGGCATGATCCGGGCGAAGGAGCCGCCGCGCGGACCCATCCCTCCGCGAGAAGACTGGTACGACTACGTGGCCGCGGGGGCCATGCCGACGATCGCCATCATCCAGGACGTGGACGACCGGCCGGGCTTCGGCGCCTTCTGGGGCGAAGTGCAGACGGCCGTGCACGCCGCGCTCGGCGTTAAGGGCTGCGTGACCAACGGCTCGTTCCGCGACATCGACATGCTCGCCCCCGGCTTCCAAATCGTCGGCGGCCGCATCGGGCCGAGCCACGCGCATGTGCACATGACGCAGATGAAGTGCGAGGTGAACATTTTCGGCATGCTTGCGCGCCACGACGACGTCATCCACGCCGACGTGCACGGCGCGGTCGTCATCCCGGCGGAGGCGGTGCGCGCTTTGCCCAAGGCGATCGACCTTCTGACCCGGCGCGAAAAGGTGATCCTTGATCGGGCGCGCGCTCCCGGCTTCACGAGCCGCGACATGCGCGAGGCGCTGAGCCAATCTCGCGAAATCCACTGATCGAACCGAGGGGTGTCGCGCGGCCCTCGGGAGCCGACAGCCACCCCCTTTCGTGATGATCGGATTCGGTGGCCGTCATTGCGAGCGAAGCGAAGCAATCCAGGAGAACGTAGGGCGCCCGCGACTCCTGGATCGCCGCGTCGGCCCATAGCCCGTTGACAGACGGGCGTCTCACGACGCCCTATGGGCCTCCTCGCGATTGTCTCTTGGAGTTTGGGTAGGGAGGTTTGTCCCTGAGAATGGGATGCGCCGATTCGGGCGGCCGCCCGAATCGGCGCGCGGGGAGATTGGCCGTCTCGCGATGGGGCTTGGAAAGCCCGCCGTCATCTGGGCCGTCTTCCCGCTTCCCTTGAACGCTTGATGAGTTGAATGGGCCGCCATCGCCCGATGCACGCCCGCAGACAATCCCAAGCTCATGAGAGGATAACCGCAAATGTCTCACCTCGCCACGCCCTCGCGGTTCATCGGATGCGACGTCGGCAAAACGGCGATTGTCATCCACGACGCCGCCTACGGCCGCACCCGGACGATCGCCAACGAGCCGCAGGCGCTCGCCGCCTTCGCCGCCTCGCTCAACCCGACCTGCTTTGTCGTTTGCGAGGCCACCGGCGGCTATGAACGGGATCTGCTGGCCGCCCTCATCGCGGGGAGCGTGCCGGCCCACCGGGCCGACGCCCGCAAGGTCAAGGCCTTCATCCGTTCGTTTGGCGTGCTCGGCAAATCCGACGCCATCGACGCCGCCGCACTCGCCCGATATGGCCGGGACCGGTACGCCGAACTCCCGCTTTGGAGCGCCCGCGAACCCGAACGGCTGCGCTTGCAGGCGTTGGTCCTCGCCAGACGCGACCTCGTCAAGGATCGCCTCGCCTACGCCAATCGTCGCGCCGCCCCCGCCGCCGAGCCCGTCCACCCTTATCTCGCGGCGCTCGTCGAAAGCTTCGAGGCGCAAATCAAGGCGATCGAAGCCGATATCAACGCCCTCTGCGCCGCATGCGAGGGGATCGCCAAGGCCGTCCAAACCCTGGTCACGATCCAGGGCGTCGGTCAGAAAACCGCCGCAGCCCTCATCGCCCTCATGCCCGAGCTCGGTTCGCTCCCCCGACGCCAGGCCGCCGCCCTCGCAGGCCTTGCGCCCCATCCCAATCAAAGCGGCCACACCGACCCCTATCGCCGAACCCGTGGCGGAAGACCCGAAATCAAACGCCTCCTCTTCATGGCCGCAATCTCCGCCGCAAAACACAATCCCACCCTCAGCGCCTTCTACAAACGCCTCCTCAGCGCAGGCAAAAAGCCCCTCGTCGCCATCACCGCGATCATGCCAAAACTCGTCGTCATCGCAAACGCCAAACTCAGACCACAGCATATCGCCGCCATCTGAGTTGATGACTGTTCCATCCGTACGCGTCACGCGCCAAACTAGAACCCCTGGTCCTGCGCCGAGATGTAGGCCCGGTTCCAGGTCGGCGTGATCAAGACGTCGTTGAGGCACACGCGCGGCGGCAGGCAGGCGATGTAGCGGATGAGATCGCCGAGGTCCTCTGATTGCAGCATCCGCGCCTTGTCCTCGTCGCTGACGGGAACCGGACGCTTAGCGAGGATCGGCGTCGCCACTTCGCCCGGTGAGAGCGCGGTCGAGCGAATGCCGTTCCGGCACTCCTCCATGTTGATGCTATGGCTCAGAGCGACGACGCCGTGCTTTGCCGCGATATAGCCGACGCCGGGTTGCGTGCTCACGAACCGCCCGGCGATCGAGGCGATGTTGATGATCACGCCGTCCTTCTGCTTGCGCATGATCGGCAGGACCGCGATCGCGCCATGAAAGGCGCTCGACAGGTTCGCGCGGATGAGCTCATCGGCGCCCGCGGCTGTAAGCTTCTTCCAACTTCGATCCGGGATGTTCGACCCCGCATTGTTCACGAGAATGTCGAGACGGCCGAATTCCTTTTCGATCGCTTCCGCAATCTGGGACGCATCTTCAGGGCGTGTCATGTCCCCGACATGGACGCGCGCCGTTCCGCCGCTTTTTGCGATCCGGGCCGCAACCGCCTCGAGCGGCTCTTTTCGCCGTCCCGTCAGCATCACGCTCGCGCCTTCCTCGGCGAGCGCGAGCGCTCCAGCTTCCCCGATGCCGCTTCCCGCGCCGGTGACCCAAGCAACCTTGCCCGTGAGCCGCTTCATGGACTCCCCTTCCCATTCAAAAGAACCGCGTTTCCCATGACAGAGCCTCGGCGTGACGGCAACGCGTCCGGACGAAGTTGGAAGCTCGACTCGCTTGACATCCATACCAAGTGGTTGGTATGGCAGATACCCGCAAACCGATACGATCATGCAACATCAACACGAATCCAAGACGAAACTCCTCGACGCGACGCTCAAGGTCGTGCGCGCCAAAGGATATACTGCGACCCGGATCGAGGACGTCTGCGCCGAGGCCGGGCTGACCAAGGGCAGCTTCTTCCATCATTTCAAGAGCAAGGAAGATCTGGCGTTGTCGGCGGTCGCGCATTGGGATGCGACGACGTCCGACCTGTTCGCCACCGCGCCATACCATGGGGCCGCGGACGCGCTCAGCCGCCTCATCGCCTATATCGAGTTCCGCAAGGCCATGCTGACGGGCGACCTGCCCGACTTCACCTGCTTTGTCGGCACGATCGTCCAGGAGACCTATCAGACGCATCCTGAGGTGAGCGCCGCCGCCGCGGGGAACATCAGCGGCCACGCCAAGACGCTCGAGGCCGACATTCGCGCGGCGATGCGCGAGCACGGGGCTTCCGGCTGGACGGCGGAGAGCCTCGCCTTGCATCTCCAGGCGGTGATCCAGGGCAGCTTCATCCTCGCAAAGGCGAAAGGAAGCGCGGCTGCCGCCGCCGAAAGCCTCGAGCACCTGAAGCGCTATGTCGAATTGCTGTTCCGGGCTCCCGTTGAATCCGGCAGGAAACGCCGACCGCACTAAACCAAGCGAATGATCGAGAGGTCGATGTTGGGGCCTGGACTGTCGTGTAGGGCATGGCGCGTTCAGGCGGAATCGTCATCAACTCAGATGGCGGCGATATGCTGTGGTCTGAGTTTGGCGTTTGCGATGACGACGAGTTTTGGCATGATCGCGGTGATGGCGACGAGGGGCTTTTTGCCTGCGCTGAGGAGGCGTTTGTAGAAGGCGCTGAGGGTGGGATTGTGTTTTGCGGCGGAGATTGCGGCCATGAAGAGGAGGCGTTTGATTTCGGGTCTTCCGCCACGGGTTCGGCGATAGGGGTCGGTGTGGCCGCTTTGATTGGGATGGGGCGCAAGGCCTGCGAGGGCGGCGGCCTGGCGTCGGGGGAGCGAACCGAGCTCGGGCATGAGGGCGATGAGGGCTGCGGCGGTTTTCTGACCGACGCCCTGGATCGTGACCAGGGTTTGGACGGCCTTGGCGATCCCCTCGCATGCGGCGCAGAGGGCGTTGATATCGGCTTCGATCGCCTTGATTTGCGCCTCGAAGCTTTCGACGAGCGCCGCGAGATAAGGGTGGACGGGCTCGGCGGCGGGGGCGGCGCGACGATTGGCGTAGGCGAGGCGATCCTTGACGAGGTCGCGTCTGGCGAGGACCAACGCCTGCAAGCGCAGCCGTTCGGGTTCGCGGGCGCTCCAAAGCGGGAGTTCGGCGTACCGGTCCCGGCCATATCGGGCGAGCGCGGCGGCGTCGATGGCGTCGGATTTGCCGAGCACGCCAAACGAACGGATGAAGGCCTTGACCTTGCGGGCGTCGGCCCGGTGGGCCGGCACGCTCCCCGCGATGAGGGCGGCCAGCAGATCCCGTTCATAGCCGCCGGTGGCCTCGCAAACGACAAAGCAGGTCGGGTTGAGCGAGGCGGCGAAGGCGGCGAGCGCCTGCGGCTCGTTGGCGATCGTCCGGGTGCGGCCGTAGGCGGCGTCGTGGATGACAATCGCCGTTTTGCCGACGTCGCATCCGATGAACCGCGAGGGCGTGGCGAGGTGAGACATTTGCGGTTATCCTCTCATGAGCTTGGGATTGTCTGCGGGCGTGCATCGGGCGATGGCGGCCCATTCAACTCATCAAGCGTTCAAGGGAAGCGGGAAGACGGCCCAGATGACGGCGGGCTTTCCAAGCCCCATCGCGAGACGGCCAATCTCCCCGCGCGCCGATTCGGGCGGCCGCCCGAATCGGCGCATCCCATTCTCAGGGACAAACCTCCCTACCCAAACTCCAAGAGACAATCGCGAGGAGCCCGAAGGGCGACGCGGCGATCCGGGGGAACACGGGGTTCCCTTTCGTTCGCTGGATTGCTTACATGGGGTTTGGTTGGTCAAGAGTCGGCTTTTGCCATGGGCGACGTCCTTTGGCGCTGGTTACGATCCGAGGTTCGAGCCCGTTTGCGAGATCCGGCGTGACGCCGGACCAACCTCACATTCGGTCGTCGAGCGTCGAGCGACTGCACCTTGATTTCCGCTTTCGGCGGCGGGGCTTAGGAGGCGGAACCATTCTTCGCTGCGGCGTTTGAAGCCAAGCAATCCATCGGTCGCCGACCCGGACCGGCCGAGGTTTACGGGGAGGGAGGACGCCGAAGGCAAATTCGTGGTTCAGAAGCGGCTCGGGCGAAAGGGGATGATGACGTTTCTCGCCAAGCTTCCGCCATGCGTCGTGGCGCTCGAGGCTTGCGGGACCTCGCATTATTGGGGCCGCACGGCTCGCGGGCTCTGGGGCATAAGGTCCGGCCGGTGATTTGCGTGGCGGCGCGGCGGCCGGACATGCGGGAGGTTGCGATCAAGAGCGAGGAGCAGCAGGCTTCGCGGGCTTTGGAGCGGTCGCGCGAGCTCATGGTCAAGCAACGCACGCAAGCAATGAACAGCCTGCGGGCGATGCTGGCCGAGTTCGGGGTGGTGCCGGCGCAGGGCGCTCGCGGCTTCGCCGAGCTACCGGCGCGCCTGACGAGCGACGACCCGGGGCTCCCGGAGACGCTCATCGCCGCGTTGCGGATCGTTCTCGCCCAGATCGACAGACTGACGCCGGCGATCGCGGCGCTGGAGGACAGGTCAAGGCGGTGGTCAGGGGCGATGCGGACATGCGGCGGAAGCGCAGAATTGTTCATGGGCCGGGCTTAACCTCGTTTCTGATTTTTTGCAAAGAATTGTCGTCCGCGCCAGCGCCTTTCGGCCACCTCAATCCAAAAGCGGCTTGCGCTGGGGTCAAACCAAGAGGGTGCTCAGGGTCGAGCGCGGTCGGTCGCCGAGGGAATAGCGATCGTCGCAGCAGGGCGGGGAGCCGTCATTCCGATCAAGCAGGGCAAAAGGCGGGATTTGCCCGGCGGCCGGGCACGCATGCGCTGCTTAACGCGGCCGGCGACGCCATGTACTCATGGCGGCCTATGCCGTAGTTGCGGCGATCGCATTCTCACTTCGCGACCGGGCGATGGTCGAGGCTTAAACGCACTGAGTTCGCCCGATTAGCCTCGGTTCCGGAATGGTGAAGGGATGTTCCATGGAAAAGATGCATTACAGGCGAATGGACGAGGGCACGGACGAGGACTTCGCCGTCCTGCGGCATGTGCATGAGCAGACGCTGCGCGCCGTACCCGACCGGCTGTTTGCGATGCTGGGCGACCTGAGGCAGGACACCGCCTACAACATCACGCGCTACGATCATTGCCTGCAGGCCGCCACGCGGGCGTTGCACGACAACAAGGACGAGGAATACGTCGCGGTGGCGCTGCTGCACGACGTCTGCGAGCCGCTTGGCCCGTTCAATCACGGCGAAGTTGTCGCTGGGATCCTGCGGCCCTTCATCAGCCGCGACAATCACTGGATGTTGGTGCAGCATGGCCTCTTCCAGACCTATTTCTACGCCCGGCACATGGGCCTCGATCCCAACGCGCGCGACATCTACAAATCAGATCCGGCGTATGAGCGGACGGTCGAGTTCTGCGCCAAATACGACGAGATATCCTTCGACCCCGACTACAAGAACGAGCCGCTATCGACCTTCGAGCCGATGGTCCGCCGGCTGCTTCAGAAAAAGTGGGTTGCCCCGTCGCAGATGCCGCCAACTTGAGGGCGGCGCTTGGGGGAGATGCTGATCGGTTGGCAAGCGCTCAGTGAAGCGGTGTCACAAACGCCACGCTGATTGAGCTTCGCCCTAGGACGTATCCGTTCTGCTTTTAGGTCTGCGCATATCCTGCGTTCTTGAGGTATGCGGCGCATTCGGCGGGCGGGTACTGGGCGAGGATTTTACCGCAGGCGTCGGAGATCGCTTCGTAGGTTGGCCCTTCCGCCTTTCGCAGCAGAGGTTTGAACTTGGCGAAGACCTGCTCGATGGGGTTGAGGTCGGGGGAGTATTTCGGCAGGAAGACGAGGCGTGCTCCGACATCCCGGATCGCCTTCCGCACCGCCCTTCCCTTGTGGGAGCCGAGATTGTCGAGGATCACGATGTCGCCCGGCTTCAGCGTCGGCACGAGGAACTGTTCGACATAGGCGTGGAAGCGCTCGCCGTTGATGGGTCCGTCGAACAGGCAGGGCGCGTCGATGCGGTCGTTGCGCAAGGCGGCGAGGAAAGTGGCGGTCTTCCACTTGCCCTGCGGGACCTTGTCGACGAGCCGCTGGCCCCTTGGCGCCCAGCCGCGCACGCGGGTCATATTGGTCTTGGTCCAGGTTTCATCGATGAAGACCAGCCGCCCGGGATCGATGAGCCCCTGATAGGTTCGCCATCGTTTGCGGTGGCGACTTATGTCGGGGCGATCCTGCTCGCGTGCGACAAGGGTCTTTTTTTGACCGTGACGCCGATCCGGCGAAAGAAGCGGCTCATCATCGAGGTGTCGGCTTTGACCCCTCGCTCCGCCGACAGGCGATCGCACAGAGCCTGAAGCGTGACGTCCGGTTTCTCGGCCCGCACCGCCTCCAGAAAGTCCCGATGCGGCATCAGCTTGGAGGCGCGATGGCCGCCATGTCCAACAGGTTCACGCGAGCCATCCCGTTCAACTCGCTCAAGCCATTTGATCGCCACGGATTCGCTGATCTCGTAGCGCCGAGCCGCCGCGCGGCGGCTCATCTCCCCCCTTTTCACCGCATCAATCACGCGGTCACGCAAGTCTTGCGAATAAGCCTTTGCCATCTCCTCCTGGCCTCCGCCCAGCCAACAGGTTGAATCAAAATCTCGCTGATTCGGGAATCCGCTCCGATTTCGACCCAAGCGCGCAGCGCGCTCTAGCCCGCCATCTCGGCAAGCGCGCCGAATTCCACAGAGCGCCGTCATGGTTTAGTGTGCCCGTTCCCTCAGCAAGGAGCGACACCCGCCTCTGATGAACGGCACGACGGTTTTTCTGACCGCCATCGGCTATGTCTCCTTCCTGTTCCTCATCGCGTGGTGGGGCGACGGCGCCGGGCGGCGCTTTGCGTCCGGCCGCTCGCGTCCCGTCGTCTACGCGCTGAGCCTCGCCGTTTATTGCACCTCCTGGACCTATTACGGCTCGGTCGGGCTCGCTTCCGAGCACGGGCTTGATTTCCTGCCGATCTATATCGGCCCCATTCTCGTCATCGGGCTCGGCGCGCCGTTCATCGCCCGCATCGCCAATCTCGCCCGCGCCCAGAACGTCACCACGGTCGCCGATTTCGTCTCGGCGCGATACGGGAAATCTCAAGGCGTGGCCGCGGTCGCCGCGCTCATCGCGCTGATTGGCTCCGCGCCCTATGTGGCGCTCCAGCTCAAGGCGGTCGCGCCAACCGTGCTCATGGTGGTCGATTCGTTCGATCGCGGCCGCCTCACGCCGGGCGCGCCTTCGGCCTCGTTCTATCTCGCCGTGTCGCTCATGCTCGCGCTCTTCGCGATGGCGTTTGGCACCAGGCGCATCAACCCCAAGGAGCATCAGGACGGCCTCATTCTCGCGATCGCGGTCGAATCGATCGTCAAGCTCATTGCGTTTCTTGGCCTCGGCGCTTTCGTCGTCTGGAGGCTCAACAACGGGCTCATCGCGCTGACCGAGGTCGCTGGGTCCGATCCTAGGATCGCCTCAGTGATCCAGACGCCTCCCGATCCGGCGGTTTGGGTTGTGACGACGCTGTTGTCGGCGTTCGCGATCGTGCTTCTGCCGCGCCAGTTTCACGTCGCGGTGGTCGAGAACCATGACCAGCGCGACATCCGCACCGCGGCCTGGCTGTTCCCGACTTATCTGGTGCTGATCAATCTGTTCGTTCTCCCCCTCGCCATCGCCGGCCTCAAGATTTTCCCGGACGCGTCTTTCAATCGCGACCTGACGGTTCTGGCGCTGCCGCTCAGCGCGGGCGCGCGCGGCGTGGCGCTGCTCACGATGGTGGGCGGCATCTCGGCCGCGACCGGAATGGTTGTGGTCGAGAGCGTCGCGCTTGCCATCACCATTTCCAATGACCTCGTGATGCCGCTCCTGCTCCGGCGGAACGCGCAGGCGCCCGCAGCCGAGGGCGACATCGGCGCGATGGTCTTATGGGTGCGCCGGATCGCCATTGTCGGGGTTCTGGCGCTGGGCTTCGCCTACGAGCGCATGGCGGGCGAAGCGGGCCTCGTGTCGATCGGCCTCTTGTCGTTCGCGGCGGTGGCGCAGATCGCGCCGGCCTTTCTTGGCGGCCTCTTCTGGCGCCGCGGGACCGCGCGGGGCGCAATTGCCGGCATGACCGCAGGGTCGCTGATCTGGTTTTACCTGCTGCTGTTGCCGTCGATCCGGCCGGACCAGGCGCTTTCGAGCCTTCTCACCCACGGGCCCATGGCGATCGCTTGGCTGCGCCCGGCGGCGCTCGTCGCCTTCGCGCCGAACGCGCTCGTAGGCGGCGCGGTCCTGTCGCTCACGGCGAATATCGCGGCGTTTGTCGCCTTTTCGCTGACGCGGCGCCCAAGCGCGCTCGAACGCGCGCAGGCGAGCGCCTTTGCCGGACTGGGCGTCGGCGGCAAGCCGCAGGCGTTCCGCCTCTGGCGGTCGTCGACGACCGCGGGCGAGCTCGAGGCGGCGGTCGCGCGCTATCTCGGCGCAGGGCGGGCGCGGCGCGCGTTCTCAACCTTCATGCGCGAGCGCGGCCTCGTTTACGACCCCGCGCTCGAGGCCGGCGCGCAACTCATTCGACACGCGGAATTTCTGCTCTCGCCCGCAATCGGCGCCTCGACCTCGCGCCAGGTGCTGTCGCTGCTCTTGAGGCCGAGAACCGTATCCGGCCAATCGGCGCTCAAGCTCATCGACGAAGCCTCGGCGGCGATCCAGTCGAGCCGAGACCAGTTGCAGCACGCGCTCGACCACGCGAGGCAGGGCATCACAGTTTTTGACGCCAATCTGGCGCTGACCGCCTGGAACCGGGAGTTCGCCGAGCTTTTCGGCCTGCCGCCGGCTATCCTGCATCAGGGCGTCGGGCTTGACGAGATCGTGCGCTTCAACGCCGGCCGCGGCGTCTATGGGCCGGGAGATTCGGAGGACTTCGTGGCCGAGCGGGTCGCCCGCCTGCTCTATGACGATCAGCCGAATCGCTTACGCGTGCTCTCGACCAACCGCGTCATCGAGCTGCGCTCGGCTCGGCTGCCGGATGGCGGGATCGTCACCACCTATACCGACGTCACGCAAAGCGTTCAGGCCGAAGAGGCGCTTGCCGCCTCGAACGAGATGCTGGAGCGGCGCGTCGATGAGCGCACGGCGGAATTGCAGCGGCTCAACGCGGAGCTTAAGCGGGCGAAGAACGAAGCCGACGCCGCCAACCTCTCCAAGACGCGTTTCCTCGCCGCGGCCAGCCACGACATTCTGCAGCCGCTCAACGCCGCGCGGCTCTACGCGAGTTCGCTGACCGAAGGCGTCAATCAGATCGACCCCGAGGAGCGCAAGAACCTCGCGCGCAATGTCGACGTCTCGCTCGAGGCGGTCGAGGAGATCATCGGGGCGCTCCTCGACATTTCGCGCCTCGACGCCGGCGCGACGCGCCCGGAGATTTCCGACGTTTCGGTCGCCGACCTCATGCGCATGCTCGAGATCGAGTTCGGGGCCTTCGCCAGGGCGAAGGGGCTCGATCTCGTTTTCGTGCCCACAAGCCTCGCCATTCGCAGCGATCGGCGTCTCATGCGGCGCCTCATGCAGAACCTCATTTCGAACGCGCTCAAATATACGCTGAGCGGCCGGGTGCTGGTCGGTTGCCGCCGCGTTCCGGGCGCAGTCCGCATCGAGGTCTGGGACACCGGCTTAGGCATTCCGCCCGAGCATGAGCGCGCCGTGTTCGCCGAGTTCAAGCGGCTCGACCAGGGCGCGCGGGTGGCGAGCGGCCTGGGGCTCGGCCTGTCGATCGTCGAGCGCCTGGGACGCGTGCTCGAACATGCCGTGGGCTTGCGCTCGCGTCCGGGCAAGGGCTCGGTGTTCTTCGTCACGGCGCCGCTCGCGCGCGCGGCGCTCAAGGCGCGCGCGGAGCCTGGCGCGCCGGAGCCGGTGGCGGCCGGCGAGCCGCTCGACGGGCTCAAGGTGCTGGCCATCGACAACGAGCCGCGCGTGCTCGATGGCCTCAGCGTCCTCCTGCAACGCTGGGGCTGCGTGGTCGCGACCGCCCATGGCCTCGACGAGGCGAGCGCGGCGCTGGACGCGTTCGGCGCGCCGGACGTCATCATCGCCGACTACCACCTCGATTCCAGCGACGGCGTCGACGCGATCCGGGCTTTGCGCGAGCGCTTCGGCCGCAACATCGCCGCCATCCTCGCCACCGCCGACCGAAGCCCCGAGGTGCGCGACGCGGCGGAGCGCGAGGACGTCGTGGTCATGAACAAGCCGCTCAAGCCCGCGCCGTTGCGGGCGCAGCTCACCCGCTACGCCGCGCTGCGCGAGGCGGCGGAGTAGGAAGCGAGCGCGGCATTCGACGCAGGCGGCCAAAGAAAGCCCGTCCAATGGACAGGCGTTGGGGGCGGGTGCGCTAGGAGTCCGGAAGCCAATCAGTCGGACCGGTTTCGATCCCAAAGCGGGTGACCGAATGAGGGGAGGCGACGTCAATCGGTCGTAGCAGACTGCGCTTGTGGAGCGCGGGGAGCGGCGCATAGGGCGTCCATGAGGACGCCCGTCTATCGACGGGCCAGCGACCGCGTCTTGTCTCATGATTTGCGGCGTCTGGTCCGGCAGGATTGGACGCCGCCGGCTTGAGTCGCAATCGGGCCGGCGGCGGGAGGGGATGGGTCGTGACCGCGCCAATCCCTTGGGACTGCTTTGTATTCTGGGGTCAAGCCCGAGACAAGACAAGGACGAAAAGAGGCGCCAACGGCCGTTCAGGCTGCCAGAGACGCGAAAAGCGCACGGCCGTGCGTGCCGCCGACCAAAGGGTCGATCAGGTTTTCCGGATGCGGCATCAAGCCCAGCACATTGAACCGATCGTTGAACACGCCGGCTATGGAATTGATGGCTCCGTTGGGGTTCGAGTCGCTCCCGACCCTGCCCTCGGCGTCACAATAGCGGAAGGCGACGCGGCCCTCCCCCTCGATTCGGCGGATCGTGTCGTCATCGGCGACGAAGTTTCCCTCGCCATGCGCGATGGCGAACTTGACCACCTGTCCGGGCGCGTAACGACGCGTGAATGGCGTTTGCGCATTCTCTACCCGGACATGCTGCATTTTGCAGATGAAGCGCAGCTCAGCGTTGCGCATCAAAACCCCGGGCAAAAGGCCGGCCTCGCATAGGATCTGGAAGCCATTGCAGACACCCAGCACCAGTCCGCCGCGCGCTGCGTGATCGCCGACCGCCCCCATGATCGGCGCCCTCGCGGCGATGGCGCCGCAGCGCAGGTAATCTCCATAGGAGAATCCGCCGGGCAAGACGACCAGATCCAGGCCCGGCGGCAATTCCCGTTCAGCGTGCCAGATGATCGCGGGCTCGGCGCCAGTGGCTTGCCGAAGAGCGCGCGCGACGTCGCCTTCGCGATTCACTCCGGGAAAGAGGATGATCGCTGCGCGCATGGCGCTCACGCAATCTCGATGGCGTAGTTCTCGACAATCGTGTTGGCGAGCAGACGCTCGCACGCTTCGCTTAGGCTCCTGCGCGCGGCCGCCTGATCGTCGCCTTCGAGCTCGATGTCAAAAACCTTGCCCTGACGCACGCTGGTGACCCCGTCGACGGCCAGCCCCTTGAGCGCGCCCTCAATCGCCTTGCCCTGCGGATCCAGCACGCCCGACTTCAACATCACGATCACACGCGCCTTCATGGGGCCCCCGGGCCGTTCATGCCGCATTCGAGGTCGGCGCCATCGTCAGAAGCGCGTAAAGCGCCGCTGGGTCCTTGGTCGCGCGCAATTGGGCGGCGACGGCGCCGTTGCGCAGCAAGCGGGCGGTCATCGCCAGCGCCTTGAGGTGGTCTGCTCCCGCTGCTTCCGGAGCGATCAGCATCAAAATGAGATCGACCGGGAGGCCATCCGGAGCCTCAAAATCGATCGGGCGCTCGAGTCTGGCGAAGACGCCGAAAATCTGCTGGCACTTTGCCGGCTTGCCGTGCGGAATGGCGACGCCGTCGCCGACCCCGGTCGAGCCGAGCCGCTCGCGTTGCAAGATCGCATCCAGGATCTCGCGCGCCGACAGGCCTGAGACCAGCGCGGCGCGCTCGCTCATCTCCTGCAGCGCCTGCTTCTTGCCGTTCACTCTCAGAGCAGCCAGCACGGCGTCCGGCCTGAGGAGGTGCGATAATGACATGTTCGTCCTGATTATAAAGCGCCCGGCGATTCGTGACGGGCCTGGGGATCGAGCCAGCCGATCGCGCCGTCGCGGCGACGGTAGACAACGTTCACCCGGCCGCTGCCGGCATGCTGAAAAACAATGACTGGAGCGCCGGTGAGATCGAGTTCGGCGACGGCCGAGGCGACCGAAAGCGATTTGAGATCTTCTGTTCCTTCCGCCACAACGACAGGATCGAAGCCACCTAAGGGTTCTTCTTCTTCCTCGACCGGCTGCTCGATAAGATAATTGGCAACCTTGCCCCGCGCATTCGCGGCGGAGGCTGCGGCGTGACCCTTGAGGCGGGTCTTGTAGCGCCGCAAGCGGCTTTCGATCTTGTCAGCCGCCTGGTCGAAGCAACGGTAGGGTTCCTGCGCCCGGCCCTCCGCGTGCAAGCTCATGCCCGAGCTCAAACGCAAGGTGCAGTCCGAACGATAGCCGGAGCCTTCGCGCGTCATCACCACGTGGCCGCCGACGGAGCCGCTGAAGTAGCGAGCAACCGTCGCCTCAACTTTTTCCAGGACATGCTGGCGCAAAGCTTCCCCGATGTCGAGGTTCTTACCCGATACCCTCAAGCTCATCGAACGCTGGCCTTACCTTTCAAGCGCAACGGAGCCTCTGGCCCGCGCCGCTCCTTCGCGCTGCCCCCGCGTTAGTGTCTTCCCCTTCCCTTTGGCCTCGAGCGGTTCCCCACCGACCGAGTCGCAGCTAGGGTTAGGAGCCTGCTTAGGCCATGTCAATCGTCATGTTAAATCGTTCATTTTAATACTAAAATCAATATTATGCATCGACCGCTAGGGAATTATGACGGCGAACGCGGACGCGCGCCGTCGCCATCTTTATTTTGCGCCTTTCGACCGATGAAGGGATTCTCAAGCTGTCGCGATATTTAGCGACGGTGCGGCGCGCCACAAGGACATCCATCTTGCGCAGGCGTTCTACGATCACGTCGTCCGACAACACCTCGTCAGGGTCCTCGTCATCGATCATCTGCCGGATGCGCTGGCGTACGGATTCAGCCGAGTGGGACTGCCCCGCTTCGCTCGACGCGATCGCCGCGGTGAAGAAATATTTCATCTCGAACAGGCCGCGCGGCGTCTGAATGAATTTATGCGCGGTGGCGCGCGAGACCGTCAATTCGTGCACACCGATCGCCTCGCCGATCATCTTCAGGTTCAGCGGCCTTAAGGCCGACACGCCCTGGAGGAGGAAGGAGTCCTGCCGGCGCACGATCTCGCTCGCCACGTTGAGGATGGTGCGCGCGCGCTGTTCGAGGCTCTTGGTCAGCCAATTGGCCGCCTGCAGTTGGGTGGAGACATATTGACGGTCCTCGTCCCGTTTCGCGCCACGCCGGATCTCGGTCGCATAGACCTCGTTGACGAGCACCCGCGGCAAGGCGCGGGTGTTAAGCTCAACGCGCCAACCGAAATCGGGCGCCGCCGTGACATGGACGTCGGGGATCGCCGGCGCCGCGGGCGGATCGCCGAAGGCGCGGCCGGGCTTAGGCTCGAGCCGCCGGATTTCGGCCAGCATGTCGCGCAGATCCTCATCGTCGACCCCGCAGGCGCGGCGCAACAACGGAAAATCCCGCCTCGCGAGGGCCGGCAGATTTTCGATGAACGCCTGCATCGCCGGATCGAACCGGTCGCGCTCCTTGAGTTGAATGGCCAGGCACTCGGCGAGCGACCGCGCGAAGACGCCTGTCGGCTCCAGGGTCTGCATCCGCAGGAGCACCGCCTCGACACGCTGGACGTCGTCGCCGAGCCGTTCGGCGATTTCGGCAAGCGAGCCGACGAAATATCCGGCCTCGTCCAGCCCATCGATCAGCGCGGCGCCGATCATGCGTTCGGCCGGATCGGGAAGCAGGATCGCGGCCTGACGTTCAAGATAGTCGCGGAGCGACATGGATTCGGCGACATAGGCCTCAAGGTCCGGGGCCTCGCCACCCTCGTGTCCCGCGCCGAGTCCCGTCCAGGAATGCGCGCTCAAGGCGTCGGCGGGCGCGGATTGGGACGGCGGCGCGGTCCGGTCCGCATCAAAGGCATTGTCGACTTCCGTGCCGAGATTGGCGGCGAGGCGGCCTGCGTCCGTCTCCAAGGTTTCCGCCGCCCAATCGCCGGGTTCGGTGGGCGCTTCGGCAAAGCCGCCGCTTTCGGACTCGCCCCGCTCGAGGCTGGGTTCCTCGCGCTCCTCCGCCCGCTCGAGCAACGGATTGCTGGCCAATTCGTTCTCGATGAACTGGGTCAGCTCCAGATTCGGCATCTGCAACAGCTTGATCGCCTGCAGAAGCTGCGGCGTCAGGACCATCGCCTGACTCTGCCGCAACGCCAACTTGGCCGAGAGCGCCATACGTACCGCCAGCCCCATTCACCGCATCCACCTGGGCCGCATTCGCGGTCCCGGTTCGTTTCTTTTGCTTACAGCGGGCGTCTCATAGCACGTTCTCGACGGTTGTCGAATGCAAGAATCGCGCCGCCGCCTTCATTTGACGACCCGACGCTCTTAGCAGGCTGCTGAAAAACTCATTTCCGCCGCAGTTCGATTCAGTTCCGGACTCGTTGGATTCCGCTGCGTTCACGGTTTCAACTCTGCGCGAGGGACTTTTTCAACAGCCTGTGAGGCGGCGGCCATTAGTATCATATTGCATACGTGGATTAACCGAGTAACCACAGCGGCGGGAAAAGGCGATGGGTCAAAAATTGATATAAAGATTTGCTTATATGTTTATTGCACGTTTCCAGTCACGCTGATAAGAGACGGGCCGTTTACGAAAAAGGACATTCGCCGCCCATGACCAAGACCGCCACCACGCTCGTGAGCAACCCGCACGACTACGTCATCGCCGACATCAAGCTCGCGGATTACGGCCGCAAGGAGATTGCGATCGCCGAGACCGAAATGCCGGGGCTCATGGCGACGCGCGCCGAATACGCCAAAAGCCAGCCGCTGAAAGGCGCGCGCATCGCCGGCTCGCTGCACATGACCATTCAGACCGCGGTTCTCATTGAAACCCTGAAGGCGCTCGGCGCCGACGTACGCTGGGCGTCGTGCAACATCTATTCGACTCAGGATCACGCCGCGGCGGCGATCGCCGCCGGCGGCACGCCGGTGTTCGCGGTCAAGGGCGAGAGCCTCAAGGATTATTGGGACTATACGCATCGCATTTTCGAGTGGGCCGACGGCGGCTCGCCCAACATGATCCTCGACGATGGCGGCGACGCGACGCTCCTCATCCACTTGGGGTCACGCGCCGAGAAGGGCGATACGAAATTCCTCGACACCGCCTCGAACGAGGAAGAGGAAGTGCTCTACGCGGCGATCAAGGCGCGGCTGAAGAGCCATCCCGGCTGGTACGGCCAGAACGCCAAGTCGATCCGCGGCGTGACCGAAGAGACGACGACCGGCGTCCATCGCCTCTACATCATGGCCAAGGAGGGCAAGCTCCTTTGGCCGGCGATCAACGTCAATGACAGCGTGACCAAGTCGAAGTTCGATAATCTCTATGGCTGCCGTGAGTCACTGGTCGACGGCATCCGCCGCGGCACCGACGTGATGATGGCGGGCAAGGTCGCCATGGTCGCGGGCTTCGGCGACGTCGGCAAGGGGTCGGCGGCGAGCCTTCGCAACGCCGGCTGCCGGGTGATGGTTTCCGAGGTCGATCCGATCTGCGCGCTTCAGGCCGCAATGGAGGGCTACGAGGTCACGACAATGGACGACGCCGCGCCGCGCGCCGACATCTTCGTCACCGCCACCGGCAATGTCGACGTCATTACGCTCGACCACATGCGCGCCATGCACGACCGCGCCATCGTCTGCAACATCGGCCACTTCGATTCGGAGATCCAGGTCGGCGCGCTCCGCAACATGAAATGGAGCAACGTCAAGCCGCAGGTCGACGAGATCGAGTTCCCGGACGGCAAGAAGATCATCCTTTTGTCGGAGGGGCGCCTCGTCAATCTCGGCAACGCGATGGGCCATCCCTCTTTCGTGATGTCGGCCTCGTTCACCAACCAGACCCTGGCGCAGATCGAGCTCTTCACCAAGCCCGGCCAGTACGACAAGCAGGTCTACACGCTGCCCAAGCATCTCGACGAGAAGGTCGCTTCGCTGCATCTCGCCAAGATCGGCGCCAAGCTCACCAAGATGACGCCCGAGCAATCGAAATATCTTGGCGTCCCGCAGGCCGGCCCATTCAAGGCGGAAACCTACCGGTACTGAGGCCTCCGGCATAACGCTATCAGGTCGAACAAGGCTCGTAATCGCGCCCCCCGGATCAAGTCCGGGGGGAAGCCATCCAGGGGAACCCAGGCGCGCTTAATCGCTGTCGATAGCGAATTAAGTTGTCCGGTTTTGGTAGCACATCAAATGTCCGCTTCTTCTGGTTTTGTTCTCCTGTGGGCGGGGTGGGCAAGCCGGAGGCTTGTCCATGCCGTCCACAGGGGTTTGCGCCGCCGAGCGGATTTAAGCGGCGCGCTGTTTCATCGTGGCTGTCCTTGAGCGCTCCCTTGGCGTCGTAGCGGCCGATGCATCTTGGCCCGTGAAAGAGGGCGTGGGAGCCGTCGGGATAGACGTGCACCTTGACGCGCGCCCTCACGAAATGGGCCCGCATCGGGCTTTCGGGAATCTGCAGTTTGAGCGTGCGGTAGGACACGCAATTGTCCTGGCCGACCTGCCGCTCCTCCTCGACGCACAGGATCTCGTCGAGGTCGACGCCCGGAATGGGGGTGAAGGCCGAGCCCTCGCCGGCCGGCTCGACCGCAAAGCGGGCGTTGTGTTCCGGCAGATAGCGGTCGCGGATGAAGGCGTTGGCCGCCTCCACATCGGTTATGCCGGCGAGCCGGAGCTCCTTGGGCAGCCGGCCCTGAAGCGTGCCGAACATCCGTTCCGAACGGCCACGGGCCTGGGGAGAGAAAGCCCCGATATGCTCGATTCCGAGCTGCTCAAGGGCTCGCCCGACCTGGGTCGGTGAGCCCCGATCGATCTCGCCAGCCTTGGTCGTGCGGAAATAATGCGAGCCGCGGTCCGTATAGAGGCTCATCGGCAGGCCGTGCTGCGAGAAAACCTCGCTTAAACGCGCGGAAGGTCGAGGCCGTGCCTTCCTCCTCGATGAGAAACGCGAATAGATCGCCCCCGTCGCGTCGTCCATCGTGACGATGAGATCGAGCGGCGCCTCGCCTCGAGCCATTCATGCCGCGAGCCGTCCTGATGCAACATCATGCCCGGCAGCGGACGCCGCTCGCGCTTCCTGCGATGCGCGCCCTTGCGCGGCGCCTTGGGCACGACGACCGACCACTGCAGATGCAGCTTGAGCCACGTGTAGCCCCAGCCGAAGCCGTGGTCCCTGATCAGATGCTCGTGGAAATGCTTGACCGTGAAGCCCTGGTAGCGCTCGCGATAAAGCCGCTCCACCGCCTCGGCCCGGTCCGCCGGAACCCGCCGCCCCGACGCCTTGCCGAGCCGGCCATCCAAGAGCCCGGCCTCGCCTTCCTCCTCGTACCGCCGAGTCCAACGCAGAAATGTCCGCTGGCTCACCCCCAGCAACGCCGCCGCCTCTTCCTGATTGAGCTCCGCCGATTCCCACCGGTGAAGCAGCTGTCAAAAACCTCGCCATGCGCACGGCCGCTCGGGCTTCCCTCCAGCGCATCCCAACCCTCCCAAAAAAGGTCGGACTTACCGGACAGATCGTGCGCTACCTAAACCGGACATATCGTCTGCTACGGACAAGGCGCGCTTAATCGCTTGCACAAAACAGAAATCTATGCTACGGATTTCTTTGCCTACTAAACCGACTTGGGCGCGCTTCGAGAGGCCAGCAGACGGGAGAAGCGAAAAGAGCGGAGACGGTTTCTACAAAGAGTGCCCAGGCAGGAGAAAATTTTATTTGACTCCGCTGTAACCCATTGAAAAGTCTCGATTTGGAACAGTAAACGTTAGTAAACGCTAACAAATTTACTAGCGTTTAGTGGCGCCTATTGGCGCTTAAACCCCCACGGACCGAACGCGTCCAGCGCGCGCTAGCCTGCCGCGAGCAGCTCTTCGAGATGCGCCCGCCAAGCCTCCGGGTCATGCGCCGGCGCGGCGAACTGGGCGCGGGCGGCGCGGCCGCCTGCGGCGAGGTCGAGGCCCTCGGCGTCGAGCCCGATCGCCCGCCAGCCCCCGGGACCCGGAGCCCGGGGGGCGGCTTTGTGTCCCGCGAGGCGCGCGAGCAAGGGCGCGCCGAGCGCATTCGCCTCGGCGAGGAGCCGCTCCTCGGCCTCGGCCAACGCGGCCTCGCCGTCGCGCGGGACGAGGACCTCGGCCACGGTAAGCGGGGCGGCCCTGCCGAAGCCGCCGTTGAAATGCACGTCATCGATCCGGAGCTGGTAAAGGGCGAAATCGGCGAAACCGGCATAGAGCCCGGCCTTGGGATTGCGCTGCAAATACCGGACCTTGGCGCGCGGCGCGGCGCGTTTGCTCGACCCGTCCGCTTAATGTCACGCGCGGATGGTTGAGCGGGTCGCCGCGTTCATGGGCGCCGGTCAACAGGAGAGAGGCGCGCGGGTCATTGGCGAGGTTCCTTGTATGGCGCGACAGCGTCGACATGAGGAACAGGGGCGCGCCGTCGAAATCGCTGGCGACGCCGACGAGCGTGGTGAGAGGCGCGCCTCCCGTCGCCTCGAGCGTCGCCAATGCGCCGGTGCGGGCGAGCCGCATCAGACGCTTCGCGTCGGCGACGGCCGCGGCCTGGGCTTCATTGGGATCAACGGGGGCGTTCGCCATGGCGGCCTTGACGCTTCGGACGGATTGGAGTGAGACCTATGCGGGGTCGAGCGGTCAAGAGCGATTCGGCGCCCGGATTGCGCCCTATTCCGATTGCTGGCCAATGCCTGCAACGTCATGGTAATCTTGCACAATTCGCCGGGCGTCCCATCTGTGGTCGACCGGATGGGAGGATCGCCCTCCTCGGAACACATTCAGTCGATCAATGGTTTCCACTTTGAGCCAGCCAGCCCAAGAGGCCGCAACAGACAAAAACGGGAGCTTCATGCCCACGATCGCGCTGGTCGACGACGACCGTAACATACTGACTTCCGTCTCATTGTCGCTCGAGGCGGAGGGGTATCGGGTGCAGACTTACACCGACGGCGCCAGCGCGCTGGAGGGCGTAAAAGCCAATCCGCCCGATCTCGCCATTTTCGACATCAAGATGCCGCGCATGGACGGAATGGAGCTCCTGCGACGCCTGCGACAGAAGTCCGATCTGCCCGTCATTTTCCTGACTTCGAAGGACGAGGAGATTGACGAGTTGTTCGGCCTCAAGATGGGCGCCGACGATTTCATCCGAAAGCCTTTCTCGCAGCGCCTTCTCGTCGAGCGGGTGAAGGCGATCCTTCGACGCTCCAATCCAAAGGATGCGGCGACGCAAAAGGAGACTGAAGCTAAGATCCTTGAACGCGGCCGGTTGAAGATGGATCCCGAGCGTCATACCTGCACTTGGGACAACACTGCGGTGACCCTGACGGTCACCGAGTTCCTCATTCTCCAAGCGCTGGCGACGAGGCCGGGCGTCGTCAAGAGCCGCAATGCTCTGATGGATGCGGCTTATGACGATCAGGTCTATGTCGACGACCGCACCATCGACAGCCACATCAAGCGGCTGCGCAAGAAGTTCAAGGTGGTCGAACCGGATTTCGAAATGATCGAGACCCTCTACGGCGTAGGCTACCGATTTAAGGAAGGGTAAGCGGCTCGGCCGGCACAATGAGCGCCGAAACGCAGGTTCAACATCGCCTTTCGGCTCATGCGGCGCGCGGGAGACTCCGTTGGCTGCGAGCGCGCTCGCGCGTCGCTTGGCGATTTCTGACGGCGCGGTTTTCGTCGTCGCTCACCCGGCGCATCGTCGTCCTCAATCTCGGCGGCCTCGTCGTGCTCGTCGTCGGCTTTCTGCTCCTCGACCAGTTTCGCGCCGATCTGATCGCGGCGCGGATCCAAAGCCTCACAATTCAGGCCGACATCATCGCCGCCGCGATCTCAGCTTCGGCGACAGGCGACACCGATTCGATCACGATCGATCCGGACAAGCTCTTGCAACTGGCGCCGGGCGAAAGCGTGGAGCCATCGCCAAGCGATGAGGACGCGACGCAATTCTCCATCAATCCGGCTCTTGTTGGGCCTTTCCTGCATCGGCTGGTGACGCCGACGCATACACGCGCGCGCATCTACGACAGCGACGGCCGGCTTCTCCTCGATTCGCGATCGTATTCAGCGCGAGGCGCGGTCGTGCGCTCAGATTTGCCGGATGTTTCGGAGCACCGCGGATTTGCGGATTGGATCGTCGCCCATCTGCGCGGTTTGTTTCTGGCTTCCACCGCGCCGCGAGCCGAAGACCCGTGGGCGACCAATGGCCAGACTATGCCGGAGGTCGCCGGCGCGCTGCAGGGCAAAACGCAATCTCTAGTGCGCGTCAACCACGCGGGTGAAACGATCGTGTCGGTCGGAGTGCCGATCCAGCACATGATGGCGACCCGGGGCGCGCTGCTGCTTTCCACCCAGGGCGGTGACATCGACCGTGTGATCACCTCTGCGCGTTTGGCCCAACTGCGCTTCTTTTTGGTGCTCGCTGTCGTGATGTTGGTTCTGTCCCTTTCGCTCGCCAACACAATCGCGGAGCCTGTGCGGCGGCTTGCCGACGCGGCGGAACGCGTGAGGCGCGGCATCAGATCGCGCCAGCAGATTCCAGATTTCACTGCGCGATCGGACGAGATCGGTCATTTGTCTCGCGCGCTGCGCGATATGACGCGAGCGCTTTATAATCGTCTGGACGCGATTGAGAGTTTCGCCGCCGATGTCGCGCACGAGCTCAAGAATCCGTTGACGTCGCTGCGCAGTGCGCTCGAAACTTTGCCGAGAGTGAGCACCGGTCATTCGCGCGATCGCCTTATCGCCATCATGCAGCATGACGTGCGACGGCTCGACCGGTTGATCAGCGACATCTCGGACGCCTCCCGCCTCGATGCGGAGCTGGCGCGAGGAGAAGCGGGCCCGGTCGACGTCGCCGCTCTTCTGCGCGCGGTCGTGTCGATGGTCCAGGATTCCCCGCGTGGGATCCGGGTCGAGTTGTCTATCCCGGTCCGGCGTGGCAAGAATGCGAGCGCCGACTATTTTGTCCTGGGGCACGATTCCCGTCTTGCTCAGGTCGTCACCAATCTCATAGACAATGCTTGCTCATTTTCCGAACCCGGCGCACTTGTGCGCGTTGCGCTCGAGCGGACGACTGCTCGAAGCGAGCCGGAAGAGAAGCCCGTCGATCGCGTTGTGATTACCGTCGACGATGACGGACCTGGAATCCCGCCGCATGCGCTCGAACGCATTTTCGAGCGATTTTATACGGATCGGCCCAAGCCAGGGGTTCGGCCAGAATTCGGGCTTGGGTCTGTCGATTTCGCGCCAGATCGTTGAAGCTCACGGCGGTCGCATTTGGGCCTGCAACCGGCCGGCCGAATTGGCCAGCGTTCGCGTCGGGGCGCCGGGAATGCGACAATTCGGATGAGATGGCGCGGCATGGCGCGGGCGCACGGTTTGTCGTCGAACTGCCCGCGTTTTCGGCATGAGTGGCGCCACTTTGGCCGGGGAAAGAAGCCTTCATGCGACGGCCGTGGTCCATGGCGAAAGCGGTGTTCTGATTCTTGGGCCGTCAGGCTCAGGCAAAAGCGCGCTGGCGCTGGCGCTTATGTCGCGCGCGAACACGACGGGCGCGTTCAGCGCGCTGATCGGGGACGACCGGATTTTTGTGAACGAGGCTCACGGTCGCCTTATCGCTCGGGGAGCGGCCAATATGGCAGGCGTCATCGAGCGCCGAACGGCGGGTCTGATCACAGTCCGACACGAGCCGGCCGTCGTCGTGCGGCTGGCGGTCGAACTCTGCGAGCGCGGGCGGCGATGGCCGAGAATGCCCGATGACGACCACGGCCTTATCGTTGGCGAGGTCACGCTTCCGCGTCTGGCGCTTGATTCCGACCTGAGCGTTTGCGATCAGGCGCTCGCTGTCGATGAGCGATTGGCTGTCTTGACGTCGGAGGAAGCCGACGAGATTGGGAATTTCGCTTGAACATTGCGCCGCAGTGCACAAAAGTGGGTGACCAAAAAATTCGCCGCCGGCCTGATTGGCGCCGGAATGTGAGCCGATCGACTGATGGATAATTGATGATCGGAATGGTCCTCGTGACCCACGGCCAGCTCGCCACTGGTTTTCGGGCAGCGCTAGAACATGTTGTCGGGCCTCAATCCCAGCTCGAGACGATAACAATCGGTCCGGAAGACGACATGGAACAGCGCCGATCGGATATCCTGAGCGCGGCGGCCCGCGTTCAGGACGGAGGCGGGGTCGTAATTCTAACGGACATGTTCGGCGGCACTCCGTCCAATCTAGCGATTTCGGTGATGGACGGAGGGCGCATCGAGGTCATCTGCGGTGTCAACCTGCCGATGCTGATCAAGCTCGCGACCATGCGCGAAGGAGCCGATCTCGACCACGCCGTGGTGGAGGCCCGTGATGCTGGCCGCAAATACATCACCATCGCAAGCAAGGTGCTGGAGGGGAAATGACCCAGGCCGGCTCCGAAGAAGAATGCCCACCGGCGCCTTCGTTCGCCGGGGCGTTGTCGCGCGAGTTGAATATCGTCAACCGAAAGGGTTTGCACGCGCGCGCTACCGCGAAATTTGTGCAGTGCGTCGACCGGTTTGACGCCGACGTCAGGGTCACCCGCTGCGGTGAGACCGTCGGCGGCGATTCAATCATGGGCATCCTGACGCTCGGCGCGGGCCCGGGAACAACGATTACGGTATCGGCCTCAGGCGCGGAAGCACGAGAGGCGTTGGACGCGCTTGCGGCTCTGGTCTCCAGCCGGTTCGGCGAAGACGAGTGACGCTTGCCGTTCGCGCCTGGCGCTACATCCGAAAGTCCTCGCCCAAATAGAAGCGTCGCACGTCCGGGTGGGCGATAATCTCGTCCGGCGGACCCTCAGTCAAAACGTGGCCGCTATGAATGATATAGGCTCGATCGATCAGCCCAAGGGTTTCGCGCACATTGTGATCGGTAATCAGGACGCCGATGCCCCGCCCTTTGAGGTGACGCACGAGGTCCTGGATGTCGCCGACCGCGATCGGGTCAATGCCCGCGAAAGGCTCGTCGAGGAGCATGAAAGATGGTTTGCCTGCGAGGGCGCGGGCGATCTCGCAACGACGCCGTTCGCCGCCCGACAGCGAAATTGAGGGCGCCGTGCGCACGCGCGCGATATCAAACTCCTCGAGCAGCGATTCCAACATCGCCTCGCGCGCGCGACGATTAGGTTCATTGACCTCGAGCACTGCGCGAATATTGTTCTCGACGTTAAGTCCGCGGAAGATCGAGGCCTCCTGGGGCAAATAGCCGACCCCTAGCCGGGCTCTTTGAAACATTGGCAGCCCGGTGACGTTATGGCCGTCCAATTCGATTTCGCCCTTGTCGGGTTTGACCAGACCGGTGATCATGTAGAAAACAGTGGTCTTGCCGGCCCCGTTCGGCCCCAACAAGCCGACCGCCTCGCCCTGTCGCACCGAAAGGCTGACGTCCTGCACGACCATTCGGCCACCGTAGCCCTTACCGAGATGATGCACGGCGAGAACGCCCTGACCAGCAGGCGGAGCCCATGATTCGGAAGCCGACGCGCTGCTGTCGCTGCGCAACCATTTGCGCCAGCGAGGCACGCGAATGCGCTCACGCACGGCTTCATCGCTCATTGACGACAGCTTACTGCGAGTGAGCCAAACATCGACGATGACCGGCTCCTATTTCGTCCTCCCAGCGTCAGCCTTAGCGGAGCCGGCGCCCGATTTCGCGGCGTCCGTATTCGATTTCGGGACGAACTGTCCGTGGACCCGGCCAGACCTGGTGCTGGTGTCGACGGTCGCCTGGCCATTCTTAAGGTCGTAGGTCAGCTTGTCGCCCTTGGTGACGTTTTGGCCATCGCTGAGCGTTACATGGCCGATAAGCCATACTTTGTCCTCGGCCTTGTCGTAGCTGCCGTTATCGCCAGTGGCGACTTGAGTTTTGGACACGACGGTCACCGGCCCTGTCACATCCAGGTGCTTCACACCCGAGTCCGCGGTGGGGGTGGATTGGCCATTCGATGATTGAGCGTTCGCTGACTGAGGAGCAGCGCCCTGAGTCGGAGCCCGCTCGAGAAACACGCTCATGGCTGAGCATGTCATTTTTGTGTCGCCCTGAATGACAACGACATTGCCGGAATAGACTGCCTTACGCTCCTTGTCGTAGTAGACGAGCTTGTTGGCGTCGATCGAGATCGGCTCTTTTGAAGATGTCCCAGGGAAGATCGCGACGGACTCGCTCGATCCAGACGGCTTCTCGGCTGCGGCGTCCGCGCCGCTTGAACAAAGCAGTGCACCAATCATCGCCACGAACCATCCAGGAACCCGAGATGGCAACGTCATTGATTAGTCCTTTTTTATTTCCGCTGTGGGCTGTTGGTTGGTCTGCGGGACGATACGTGTTCGAACATGACCCTCGAAGGTCAATTCTTGACCGTGGTTGATCGCTGCGGCTCGATCGGCAAATATAGTTGTGCCGTCGCCCGCTTGAACTTCGACATTCTCGTCGCTTCCATAAACTCCGGACTTAAAATCGAATCTCGCGCTGCGCAATAGCACGGTAAAGTGGGTGTTCCTGATCCGTACGTTCCCCGATAGCTCCATGTGCTCGGCCACGCTGTCGTAAACGCCCGCGTCCGCGCTCAAATGGGTCGGTTCCCCGCCGGTCATGCCCATTTCACCGTCAACCTTTCGTAGCTGCACCATGGTCGGCTGTTTAACGTCCTGCAGCGCTCGCTCGGCGGTTACAGAATAGGCTTGTCCGTCGCTCCTAAAGCCAGCGAGCTTCGGCCGGTCCATGACAATTTTGGTTCCCTCCACCGAGAGGGCCCCAAAACTTAGCGAACCCAGTTTTGTCGCAAATGGGTTGAAAAAGGTGATCGCCAGCACCGCTACAATCGCGCCAAGAGCCACAAACAAAATCGCACGCCGCGCCAGTCTGACGCGCGCCGAATGGCGCTGGGCCTTGACGAACGCCTGTTCCCGGTCACGAGGCGGCGCGACGCCGATGCGGCGCGGCGCGGAGCGGGGCGCAAAAGACGCTGCCCGCTCACTCCCTTCGACCTCCGTCGGGATTGCGTCATCGCGAACCGCTGGCATCGGTTTCCTGTTCGGGCGCCAAACTCTGCGAAGAACCCAAAGTACGTGGCGAAGTTAGGGCCGGAAAAGCAGCGCCGGCAATGCTATAGATTTTGTCACGGGAAGCGCGGGCTGAATGAACCCATTTCCGCCGGCCCAAGCAGACTTTAAGATCCAAAGCGTGATCCTCTTAAGTTGAAGTGTATTCGCTGTCTTTGGACGAGTGAGCCCAGCCTCGGCGTAGGATAATTGACCCACGCACTGCGCGCCCGGCGCACTCAACAAGTCGGCGGCTTTGATACAGGCTTCGGAGCGGACTTTTCGATGCGGAACACGGTCTCGCGCTCGCCGCGCTCGATGATCTCCAAGCGGTCGCCGACCACTCCGACCAAATGGGGAATGTCGATCACCGCAAGCGGATCGGTGCAGCGGACTTCCAACCGATCGCCAGGCGCCAAGGATTTCAAGGCTTTGCGCGTTTTGAGCGCCGGAAGGGGGCATTTCAGTCCACTGAGATCCAACTTGGTGACGGTCATGATTCGACATCTGCGCCAGCTGGGCGAAACGATGCAAGCGGAACCGTCGTCCAATCGCGGCGTCCAAGAGTCCTGTCGGGTCCGCCTGCCACACCCGAATGGCGACTGCGGTGACTGAAGCTTTCGGCGTACCGGGGGTGGTGCTCGCGGGCGGCTTGGCGCGCCGAATGGGCGGCGGGGACAAGCCGCTGCGCGAAATTGGCGGCCGGACGATTTTGGCCCGCGTCACTGCGCGGCTTAAGCCGCAATGCGAATGCCTGCTTCTCAGCGCCAATGGCGATCCCCTGCGCTTTGCGCCATTTGGCCTGCCCGTCATTGCCGATGCGGTGAAGCATCATCCAGGACCGCTCGCCGGAATCCTCGCTGGACTCGACTGGGCGGCGGCCCACCGGCCCAATGCGCAATGGATTCTCAGCGCTCCGGGGGACTCCCCTTTTCTGCCCCGAGATCTGGTCGTACGGTTGCGCGAAGCCGTGTCCGCTCAAAACGCTGAGCTTGCAGTGACCGCCTCCCAGGGACGATCTCATCCTGTAATCGGGCTATGGAAGGTCGGGTTGCGCGACGCGTTGCGCCAGGCCCTCGTCGACGAAGGTGTCCGTAAGGTCGAAGCCTGGACCCAGCGCTACCGGGTTGCGACGGTCGCCTGGCCGGCCGAGCCGCTCGATCCCTTCTTCAACGCCAACACCCTGCAGGATCTCGCCGAGGCTGAGCGGCTGGCAGCGCTTGACGACCGGGCCTAACGCTCAAACGGACGAGCCTTTACTTTCGCAACAACGCCTCCCGAAGTTCGGTCAATTCGGCGAGCTCCTTCTCCTGCTCGGCGATTCGCGCCGCATTCAAATCATCGTTGCCTGCGCTCGAGTCCGCCGCGGCCTGTTCAACCAGCTCCTCGAGATTCTCCCGGATCGCGGCAATTCGCTCATCGACTTCCGTAAGGGTCAAGCCAGTTTTCATCGCCGCAGTCCATGTGGGGGGCCTCAGGTCATTGAAGTCCTCGTTGAGGATGGGGTCAAGGTCCCGCGCCGTTCCCATTGCCGGGAACGGCGTCACTCATATCGGCTACAAGCGAGAATGGCCCGATTGGACGCCACCGCCACAGATGCTGACCTTTACGGGCGCGCGAGGCTTGGCGCGCGGGATGGTGACGCGCTAGTCGGCGGAAGCCGTTTTTTCCTTCCGGCCACGAGTTCCGGGAAGGCCATTGTTCGGCCGCCTACCAGGCTCGCGCACAAGTTTACGCGCCCCAGTGATCTCAGCGACTTAAGTGCGCTTTTGCGCAACTTTTTCGCGCTTTCTGTCGCCGTTTCGAAGACCTCGTTCTCAGGCGCCGCGAAGCGGAACTGGTAGAGGATTCTCGTTATTCCCTAATGCATATAACGCATTGAAAAGTTTGCGCGTCGGCGCTTCGACGGGCCAAGCCGCGCCTTTCCTTCAAGCGGATGCGGGCCTATATCCTTAGGCGATGAACATCCACGCGCCTGCGGCCGTGCAGCCGCTCATCGACCCATTTGGGCGCGCGATCGCCTATGTGCGGGTTTCCGTCACCGACCGGTGCGACTATCGGTGCGTCTACTGCATGTCCGAGGACATGAATTTCCTGCCGAAGCGGGACATCTTGTCGCTCGAAGAGCTCGACCGATTGTGCGCGACTTTCGTTAGCTTAGGCGCGCGAAAAATTCGCATCACTGGCGGCGAGCCGCTGGTCAGGCGCAATGTGATGTCGCTCTTCCATGGCCTCTCGCGTCACCTGAGCGCCGGCGCGCTGGATGAGGTGACAGTAACGACCAACGGCTCTCAGCTCGCTCGCGTCGCCTCGGAGCTCGCGGATTGCGGGGTTCGTCGCGTCAACGTCTCGCTCGATACGCTCGACCCGGACAAGTTTCGCCAAGTCACGCGCTGGGGCGATTTGAAGACCGTTCTAGCCGGCGTTGACGCCGCGTCCGCCGCGGGGCTGAAAATCAAGATCAACACCGTCGCCTTGAAGGGCTTCAACGAGGACGAAGCCTTGGATCTCGTCAAGTGGGCGCACGGGCGCGGTTTCGACCTGACCTTCATCGAGGTGATGCCGCTCGGGGACATGGAGCGCGATCGGGCGGATCAATTCCTGCCGCTCACCGAATTGCGCGGCCGCCTCGAAGAATCGCTGACCTTGATCCCTTCGGCTTACGTCACCGGCGGCCCGGCGCGCTATTACGACGCCCAGGAAACCGGAGGGCGTGTTGGATTCATCACCCCGCTCACGCACAATTTCTGCGAAAGCTGCAACCGCGTGCGCGTCACCTGCACGGGCACGCTCTACATGTGTCTCGGCCAAGAGGATGCGGTCGACTTGCGCGAGCCGCTGCGCCGCTCCGCGTCCGATCACCCGCTCATCGAGGCGATCCGCGCCGGGATCAAGCGCAAGCCCAAAGGCCATGATTTCGTCATCGCCCGGTCGGCCGCGCCCGCCGTTCATCGCCACATGAACGCGACCGGCGGCTGACGCCCCTATTTTTCTCGGGCTCCGCTGGCGGCGAGCGGGCTCTCCGCGCTATATCCTATGGGCGAAGGGCGAGACCTTGACTCTCTGCTCGGATGAGGACCTTACCCCATGGCGACTGCTCACGAACGTATCGAGAAGATCATCTCGGAAAATCCGGTTGTCCTGTTCATGAAGGGGACGCCTGAGTTTCCGCAATGCGGGTTTTCCAGCCAAGTCGTGCAGATCTTGGAATACGTCGGCGCGCCGATCGCCAGCGTGAACGTGCTCGAGGATGCGGATATTCGTCAGGGCGTGAAGGAATACGCCAATTGGCCGACGATTCCCCAGCTTTACGTCAAGGGCGAGTTTGTCGGTGGGTGCGATATTGTGCGCGAGATGTTCCAGTCTGGCGAACTGGCCGCCGTTCTGACGGACGCCGGCGTTCGGTTGAAGAGCGCCGCCGGGGCCTGACCCGCTGCTGCGACAGCCATCGCGCTCCACCAGGCGTGGGGGCGCGATTGCCTCGGCTCAAGCGCACGGATTCCATGCGCTTTCCTCAATAATCTCTCTGCTCCGGAAGTGGTTGCGGATGACGTCTCACGTACAATTGAGCCGCCGCGTCGAGTCGGCGAAGGGTTGTCACCTAATCCTTAAGGCTTAATTGCTATGTTGAACCGCAAAAGCTAGGCTGACATCTCAGCCCGCTCGCTCGCGCCAGACTGGTCTTTCTTCATGTCCCCAACCTATCCTTACCAATTCTACGAGATGGCCCACGCCGCGCTGGCGCCGGCGCGCGCGGTTTCCGACGCCACGCATTTCGTGTTCAGCAATCCCCTGAACCCGTTCTCCAACACGCTATTCGGCAAGAACATCTCCGCCAGCGCCGAGATGTTCGAGCGCTTGACGCGCCGCTACGGCAAGCCGGCTTTTGGCTTGAACGAAATCCCTCTCGACGGCGATCTGTATCCTGTCGTCCAGGACATCGTCTGGACGAGGCCCTTCTGCAATCTCATCCGTTTCGTCCGGCCCGGCTTTCCCGGCGGGGCCAATCAGCCGAAGCTTCTGATCGTCGCGCCGATGTCGGGCCATTACGCGACCCTGCTTCGCGGCACGGTCGAGGCGTTTTTGCCCCATTACGACGTCTACATTACCGACTGGACCGATGCGCGCATGGTTCCCCTGGCGCTCGGACCCTTCGACCTCGACGACTATATCGACTACCTGCGCGGGATTCTGGCTCACCTTGGCCCGGGCGTGCACACGATCGGCGTCTGCCAGCCTTCGGTGCCGCTGCTCGCCGCGGCGGCGCTGATGGAGGCCGACCACGACCCCGCCGCCCCCGCCAGCATGACGCTCATGGGCGGCCCGGTCGACACCCGCCGCAGCCCGACCGAGGTCAACAAGCTCGCTGAAAAGCGCGGCGTCGAATGGTTCCGCCGCCACTGCCTGCATACGGTGCCCTTCCCCTATCCCGGCTTCGGCCGGGAGGTCTATCCTGGCTTTCTTCAACTCAGCGGCTTCATGGCGATGAACATCGACCGCCACGTCACCGCTCACCTCGAAATGTTCAATCATCTCGTCTCGGGCGATGAGGATCCGGCCGAGAAGCACCGCGAGTTCTATGACGAATATCTGGCGGTGATGGACCTTGCCGCCGAATATTACATGCAGACGGTCGAGACCGTGTTCGTGCGCCACGCGCTGCCCAAGGGCGAGATGACCCATCGCGGTAAGCTGGTCGATCTGAAGGCAATTCGCAGCAGCGGGCTTCTGGCCGTGGAGGGAGAAAAGGACGACATCTCGGGCGTCGGTCAGACCTACGCCGCCATAGAATTGTGCGCCAACATTCCCGAAATCGAGAAAGCAATATTATCTGGCCAAGGGGGTCGGCCATTACGGCGTCTTCAACGGCTCCCGCTTCCGCAAGGAGATCGCCCCGCGCATCCGCGAGTTCATCGCCGGGATCGAGGAAAGCGCTGAACTGGCCAAGGCGCCCAAGCCCAACGGGTCGCGCCGCTCGAAGGGGGCTTAACAAGCGCTCTTTGCGAGCCTGCTGTCATCGCGACGGCGCGCCCCACAACCGCAACCGTGCGTCCACGCCTGGAAACGAATGGCGCAGTCCACAGCCTGTGGATAACTCTCAAACAAATATGTCTAGCCAAAAAGCGCCTGTGGAGAGATTGAGCCTATGGCGCGTGTTATCCTCGCAGAGGCGAATGCAATTGGGCGGCGCGGCGGCGCGGTCGCCGAGCCGGATCGCGCGCGGTGCAATTTATTTTCAAAAAGAGAAATCTGTGCTATTGATTTCAGATAGGTCCGACCAAGGCGACCCAAGCCGCTGGACGGGCGTCTCTCGCTGGGTCGAGCGAGAGGCGAGGATGGCGTGAAGATGGTTCGCGCAAGAGATAAGAAAAGCTGGGATTTTTTTATTTTTATCGACTGTAAGTGACTGAAAAGTCTCGTTTCGCAAAATTAAACGCTAGTAAACGCTAGTAAATTTGCTAGCGTTTACTAGCGTTTATTCGCTTTTATTTCGGTGGATTTTGCCGCCAGTCGACGCGCCCATGGACTCTCTAGGCGCAAAGCCACCGCGCGGTCTAGCTCGCGTAGGCGTTCTCGTCGGCCGTCGTCCGTTCCCGCCCGGCCCAGAAGCTCGCCCGAGCGCCGACCAGTTCGCCGATCCGGTTCAGCCCGCGCGCTTCGACCGAACGGCTGAGGCCCTTGAGGATCTCTTCGACGACGCCATGCCCTTTGATGACGAGGCCGGTATAGAGCTGCACCAGGTTCGCGCCCGCCTCGATCTTCGCCAGCGCGGTCTCGGAATCCTCGACCCCGCCGCAACCAATGAGCGGCATCGCCCCGCCGGTCAGCAGGTAAGCGCGGGCAAGAAGCCGTGTGGACGGCTCGAACAGCGGCCGCCCGGACAAGCCGCCGCTTTCGCCGCGGTTCCGGGAGGTCAGGGTCGTGGGCCGCGCGACCGTGGTGTTCGACACAATGAGGCCGTCGATGCGACGGATGAGCGCGGTGGCGACAATGTCCTCGAGGCCGCGGGCGTCGAGGTCCGGCGCGATCTTGAGCATCAGCGGGCGGTGCGGCTCGGTCTCGTCGCGGGCCTCGACCACCCGCGCGATCAGGTCGTCAAGCGCCTCGCGCCGCTGCAGGTCGCGCAATCCCGGCGTATTGGGCGACGAGACGTTGATGGTCAGGTAGTCGGCCACTCCGGCAAACGTCCTGACGCCAAGCGCATAGTCCTCGACGCGATCGGCCGCATCCTTGTTGGCGCCGAGGTTGACTCCGATGATGCCGGGCGGCCGCCGCTCGAGCCGCGCCCGCGCCCGCTCGAAGCCTTCATTGTTGAAGCCGAAGCGGTTGATCACCGCGCCGTCCTCCTGCAATCGGAACAACCGCGGACGGCCGTTCCCGGGCTGGGGCCGCGGCGTCAGCGTGCCGACCTCGACGAAGCCGAAACCGAGTCTCAGCATCGCGCCCGGAACCTCGGCGTTCTTGTCAAAGCCGGCGGCGAGCCCAAGCGGATTGGGGAACTTGAGGCCCAAAACCTCGACCGAGAGGCGCGGATCGGGAGAGGCCGCGTTCGCGGGCGGCGCGATCTTCAAGGCGTTGATCGCCGCTCGATGGGCCGTTTCCGGCGGCAACCGTTTCAGAACTCGACCCGCGACTTTTGCCAACTTCACGCGTCAAGGTTCCCGAAAACATGGGCGCCGTCCGCTCCCAGCGGCAGTGGACGCGACCAGACCACGGCGCTCATCGGCAGGGCGGCGTAAAGATGAGGGAAGAGCGCTCCCCCGCGCGACGGCTCCCAGCGCAGGTCCCCGCCCAGCGCTTTCGCGTCGACCGCGGCCAGGGTCAAATCGCCCCGGCCGGCGAACCATTTGGCCGCCGTCTCTGGCGCCTGCTCCGCAGTCGAGAAATGGATGAAGCCGTCGGCGCGGTCGACGGACGCGCCCATGAAAGAGCCGGCCGCCTCGGCCTCGGCCCATTCCTCAGTGGCGACGATTTTATAGACAACCATTCTCAACAGGGGTCGCAAAAGCGCGTCGCGCGTCACGATGGACGGCGCCCGCGATTGGAGAGACGAGCCCTCCCTAGCTTCAACTGCCCGCGGGCGAACCAAATTTCCTCACTCTTGGAGCATCCGTTTCAAAAGCTCAAGCTCTTCACGCAGGATCGTGTCGGTCTGCAACAGCCCCTCGATCTTGCGCACGGCATGCAGGACCGTCGTGTGGTCACGGCCGCCGAACCGTCGGCCGATTTCCGGCAGCGATCGCAGGGTCAGCATCTTCGCCAGGAACATCGCGACCTGGCGCGGCTTCACGACGGCGGCGGTGCGGCGCGAGGAGAGGATGTCGGCGCGCGAGACGCTATAGTGGCTCGCGACCAGCTTCTGGATATCCTCGATCTTCACCCGTTTGAGTTCGTGCGTGCGGATGAGATCGCGGATGGCGGTTTCCGCCGTTTCGACCGTCAGCGCTGGACCCGTCGGCGTATAATGAGCCCTGAGGCGATTGACGGCGCCTTCCAGATCTCGGCCGTTCGAGCGAATGGCGCGGGCGACAAAGGCGAGAACGCTCGGCGAAACGTCGAAATGAGGCTCCTCCGCGCGCGCTGCGGCGACCCGCGCCTCCAGGATCTTCAGCCGCAACGGCTCGTCAAGCGCGCCGACCTCGACGCAAAGGCCGACGCTCAGGCGCGAGCGTATGCGCTCGTCGAGCGATTCCAAATCGTTCGGAGGGCGGTCGGCGGCCACGATCACCTCGCGCCGCGCGTCAAGCAAGGCGTTGAGCGCATGACCGAATTCGGCCTGAATGTTTTTCCCCTGCAGGAACTGCGCATCGTCAAAGATGAGAAGGTCGATCGCGCGCAGCCGCTCCTTGAAGGCGATCGCCGTCTGAGACTGAAGCGCTGCGACAAATCCGTACATGAATTTCTCGGCGGTCAGATAGATGACCGAACGCCCTTGCTGGGCTGCGGTATGGGCGACGGCCTGCAAGAGGTGGGTCTTGCCAAGGCCGACGGCCGAATGCAGGTAGAGCGGGCAAAAGGCGGGCGTCCCGCCCCGGTTGGGATTGGCTACGCGCTGCACGGCGTTAAAGGCAAGCTCATTCGACCGCCCAACCTGAAAAGTGGCGAAGGTCAGTCGCCGATCAAGGGGGGACCCGGTCAAGGAGTCGCCAACAGGGACCGTCGCCGGCGTTCGGCTGGGCGGGCGACGATCGGGCACGCCGCGATCGACCGGCAATTCCAGTGGCTTGGACGGGGTCTTACCGGATGCAGCGCAGTCGGGCGGCGGACTTTTGATCAACGGCGCGAGCGAGGGCGATGAGCGCACGGAGATAAGGATTTGCCCGACCGGGCCAACTTCGGCGTTGAGCGCCGAAGCGACATGCCCCGCATAGTGGGTGACGATCCAACTCTTGAGGAAGCGTGTCGGAACGGAAAGCCGGGCCTGCCCCGATCCGACCGACTCCAGAGTGAGGCTCCCAAACCAGCTGTTGAAGACGGCATCGCCGACCTCGGCGCGCAAACGGTCGCAGCAGCGCCGCCACGCTTCGCCAAAAGGAGGACCGCCGGAACCGCCATGGTCAAAGCGATCCGGATTGGGTTCGTCATACATATCCATGATCGTGTCTCGGGCGTTGGTGGACAGCCGACGTTGCGGCGTTGCCGGGGAACGGGATTTCCTCGACGCTTTATGTCTGCGTCCAGGGCAATCCGCCCGCCTTCCACCCGCCGGCCATCCCTCTCCGGCGTGACTCGCTGAGCGCGCCTTCGAACCCATCCGACACATTGAAACAAGGCGACCACCCTGCGTTGGTCATCGCTGTTGCGGCCTGGCGCGACCGCGCGCCCGAACGGCACAAGAACACGAGCGAAGCGCCCCGCTCGACGCCCTCCGACTGGAGCAGCGCTTCAAGCCGAACGGTGAAGCTGGCGTCGATCGCCATCGAAGGATAGCTTTGCCATTCCAAGAACAATGGGGTCTTGCCGAGCGCCTGAATGTCCGGTGTCCCCACGTAGGTCCATTCCGGCTGGGTTCGGACATCGATAAGAACCGACCGGGAGTCGCCCTCGAGCAATGCGTATGCATCGACTGCGAGAATATCTCCAGCATATCCAAGGAAGTTCTGATAAGACATTGCCTCTCCCTCCGCAGCCCACGCTGCGGATTTACCTTGGGTTCAATCTCTTCTTGAAAATGGGCCTATAAAAGCACCGGCCCCAATTTCGCGCCTAAGCCAGACGCGGCCACCCTTGTATTCAGCTCTTTCCCTGGCCGTCTATTCTTTTTGTCTACTCACGATCCCCTGCTCATACACGCCATACACGCCCGCATTTTCTCTCGTTTCTTGCTGTTGCCAAGATTATGGCACGGGTCTGGCGACGGCGCAACCTTGATCCGGAGACCACGAAGCTCCACTGGGACGCCGAGAGTGGACAATTATTGAACAGTTTTATTATGATTTTATGCAAAGGCTTGATTCAAGAGACAAGATCGCGGCCCGGTTGTAATCGGCCGCCGCCAAATTGCGGCGCTGACGCAAAATGGCGCCGGGCGGATCAGCGCGACCGGATCGAGCGTCGACGTGCACCCGACTCGGCTTGGCAAGTAAAGGTTTGGCAATTATGAATTTTTTGTGAGCGACTAACGAGCGTCCCAAGCGTCGTCAATTCGTTGCAAAATTGTTATGTGTCGTCTCGACGTCAAATTGGCGTCACCATCGCGGCGGCAAAGACTTGCGCGCGAAGATTGAATCAGGTCCGCGCATGGACCGAGCCACGACCTCGTCCCTGGTCTGAAGCGATGACGCCGTAAAAGGCCGGAATCGCCAGAAGGTAGGCAAGACCCGCGACTTCGATCACCGCTGCAAGGCCGAAATTGGTGGCAATAACCGGCGCCGCGGCGGCCCCAATCACCGAAAAGCAACCGTTCACGCCCCATGCCCAGACGAACATGTGGTCTTTGCCGAGACGTCCGAGCGTCGTCATCGCGACCGGCATCGGGAAGCCCATCAAGAAGGCGGGCGGCGAGATCAAAAGGAAGCAGATGACGAGGCGCGCCGGATAGGGAAAGGCGCCGATTGCGTCGAGCGCCTGACCGAGGAACAGCCCGTACAGGATCAGCATGGCCCCGACGGCGACGAACAGAACCGGCATGACTGTCCGCATGTAGGGCAAGGCGCGCTCCGAGGTCAGGGCGCCGAGACCCGAGAACACCAGCATGCCGGTGATCAGCACCGAGGCTGAAATTGTCGCGTTTCCAAGCGCCATCACGAAATGGGCGATGAGCCCCACCTCGACCATGATATAGCCTGCGCCAAGGCAAGCAAAGTAGAGCACGGTCAGCGCCTTGCCGGGCGAGCGTGAGAAGACGGCGCGCCAACCCCAGATCAGCGGTATGACGAGCAGCACGGTCGCCGTCAGGCAAGCGACGCCGAGCGTCGCCCAGATCAGGAGATAGCCCCACTCGTCCTGCAGGAGTTCCAGTCTGTCGAGCACGCGGGGCAGGTCGGCAGTCTTGACGTAGGCGGCGAAGTACGGCGCATCGTTGGTGAGCGCCCGCGTATTGAATACATAGCGATCGGCGACTTCGGGCCATTGTCCGGCGATCAGCGCATGCCAGGCGAGTCGACCCATGACGGTCGCCGGCAGAACGCCGTCATCGGCCTTGCCAGACGGCGGGGCGTCGTCCGCCTTGCCGGGAGCGGCGTCTGCGCCAGCGTCTGCGTCCGCCGCGGTCCCAGTGGATTCCGCTGGCTGCGCGGCGGGCGGACCGCCGGCGGCGCCGGCGAAAATCTGTTCGACGTAGCCGGCGAGCGTGCTGTCCGTTTGCGACGGATCGTAGAAGAAGCCCGGCGAGTAGATTTCGTCAAACGACATGGCGCGGGTATGGGCGCGCAGCTTGTCGACCTCCTCCGGCGTGAAGCCGCCGTTCTTGTAGAGCACGGTCGCAGTCGAAAGGTACATCGAGGCGACGAAAAAGGAATTGGCCATGTGCGCGGGGTCGACCTCGCGCGCCGCCCCCGCCATCGTCGCGTAGAGCTTCAAGACCGATTTGGGCGGCTCCTCCTTGTTCCACAGAGTGACCGACAGCACACCGCCGGGGGCCAGCGCGCGCATGTAGGTCTCCATCGCCTCCTTGGTGTAGGAGAACTTCTCGGTGATCGCGAAGCCGCCGGGATTCGACAGGCCGACCGAATCCGCGAGGCTTAGGTCGATGACGTCGAAGCGGTCCTTGGTATGGGCAAGGAAGTGCCGGCCCTCGTAGTCGATGACGCGAACCTTGGAGAGGATGTCGCCGGTGAACTTGCGTATTACGTCCGAGTGAAACGCCTCGAGCACGGCGCGATTGCCTTCGGCGACCGTCACCTCCTTAGCGCCGGAGTGGAGCGCGACCTCGGTCGAGATGCCGCCGCCAAACTGGACGATGAATGTTTTCGGCGCGGACTTGATGATGTAAGGATACACCATCGGTAGATAGTGAAAATACGCCGTTTCCTTGTCGGTCAGATCGCGCATGATGCCGATCGGGCCGTCGCCGTCGATATAGAGGCCGAGATAGGCGTTGGCCGGCATGGTCGGCAGATTGAAGCCGGCGTTGTCGGATAGGCCCGGCGCAAAATGCAGGTAGGAGCTCGAATAGGCCTCGAGGAAGCCGAACGGCGAGGCGCTCTCGTAAACCTTTTTCGCGTCCGGAAATTTGCGCGCGTAGGCCACGCCTTTGTAGTCGTTGGTCGCAAGCGTCTTCAGCCCAAAGGCCTGCGGCAGGACGAAATGGCCGGCAAAGGCGGCAACGCCGGCGACCAAAAACGGAATGAGGGTCATGCGCCCTCCCGGTCCGAACGACCAGGCCAAGCAGGCGGCGAACCAAAGCGCCAATGGCGCGGCGATCAAATTGGCGGGCGGAAACACGTACATCGCCAAGAGGAAGACGAGCCCGCACAGTCCAGCCCCGGCCAAGTCGGCGAAATAGACGCGACCGAAAATGCGGTTGCTCCTGAGAAAGACACATCCAAGGAAGAAGGCGCCGGCCAGGAATGGCGTCAGCTCCGCCAGGAAAATCGCCAAGAGCTTCCACTTCTGCGCCGGGTCCGAGACGAGGAAGATTGCGTTGAAACCGAGATGCTGCACATAAAGGTTGGCGCCAACCGCGAGCGGGCCGAACAGGGCGAGCGAAACGGTGGCGGCCGAGCGCCAATTGCGGGCGAACCAGTCCTTGGCGACGGTCATCACCGCGCTCGCCAGGCCAAAGCCTAGCATCGCCAGGCTCACCACCAGCGAGCCGAAATGCGCCCAGCTGCCGACCGCGAAGACCCGCATGATATCGATCTGCAGCGCGATCACCGAGCCGGCGGCAAGGCCCACAGCGATATAGAGTCCAAGTCTCGGGCCCGGAGCGACCTCTGCGCCCGGCTCAGCCTGGGCTTCGAGGATATCGGCAATTGGAACTTTGCTGGCTTCGTTCATTGCGTCTCGGAGCAGCAGCCGGTCAGGAGTGACAGGCTAAGCCATTAGCTTGAGGGCGCCCCCGCGGCCGAAGCGATTCTTATGCGAAAAGGACGCTAGTTGTTGTGCGTGCCGACGATCTGGTCGCCTTCAAGCTTCGTGAATGGAACGAACGGAACGATCCGGCCTCCGTAGATGTCGGATCGAGCGACCGTCAGCTGGCCATCGGGCTGTTGCGTCTTGACCACCCTCAACACGCGCTGCGCTCCCGGCGGTCCGACGGGAATGACCATGATCCCGCCCGGCTTCAATTGCTGCAAGAGCGGCGGAGGAACGTGGTCGATGCCGCAGGTGACAATGATCTTGTCAAACGGCGCCGCCTCTTCCCACCCATAGTAGCCGTCCGCGGCCTTGGTCTTGATCGCCTCGAACTCCTTGTAGCCGTCCTTGATGAGCTGGTCGTAGATCGACCGCGTGCGGTCGGCGAGCGGCTTGATGATCTCGATGGTGTGGACCTGGTCGGTCAGATGCGAGAGGTAGGCCGACTGGTAGCCGGAGCCGGTGCCGATCTCCAGCACTTTCTCCCCCTCCTTGGGATCAATGTTCGAAGTCATCCGGCCGACGATATGGGGGCCGGAAATCGTGACGCCGTAGCCGATGTCGAGGAAGGCGTGGTCGTAGGCGCGGGCGAGATTCTGCTTCAACACGAATTTTTCGCGGGGCGTCAAAAGGAAGGCATGTTTGTTGCGGTCGTTGACCAGGTCCTCATTGCGGACCATCGCGCCGAAGCGATCGAACCGTTCGCCGAGGAATTTCGGATCCTCGCCCCGTTGCGCCACTCCCCAGGCGATGAACTTCTCGCGATTGTTCATCGGCGGGGCCATATCGAACGTGAACGCCGTCGGCACGTCGGCCATCGCCAGGCGCGGAGCGAGTGAGCCTGCAATCAGACCGGCGGCGCCGGCAATAAACTGACGTCTGTGCACCAATGGCCTCCTCAAACGGCCTCCGCCGGTTCGATTCACGGTGGCCTGATATCCTAAATAGAAAGAAAACGCGACACCCGGGCGGGCAAAATTCGGCGCGGATGACGCGTTATTAATGCGCGCTTAATGGTCGCGGTCGTCCGCCGCTCACTGAGCGAGCGGATCGCGCGCCCATTCCTTGAGGGTCCGCGCACGATGGACCGGCGCGTACCCAAGCGCCGATCCGGACCGATGTCCGCTGCGCGCGATATCGCTGAACGGCGATCCGACAATGCGGATTTCCGCCCCCTGCTTTTGCACCATGGCGAATAGCATCGCCGCGTTGGCGGGGGAGATGCGTACGCAGCCGTGCGACGCCGGCCGGCCGAGATGGCCAACCGCGGTCGTGCCGTGGATTGCGTACTGGCCGTAGAAGAAAATGGAGTGCGGCATCGGGGCGTTGTCGTACTTGGCGGAGTGGACCATGACGTACATCGCTCTCGGCCGGAAGACGCCGTTCGGCGTCGCATGACCGGCCTTGCCCGACGATATCGGCCAGACATAGGTTTCGCCCGAGCCCGAATGGACGGTCATTCTCTGCGACGTGAGGTCGATGTTGATCTCGACGTGGGCGTAGGCGTAGGTCGGCGCCGCGATCAGAATCGCAAGCGCGAGAAGGCGCGCGAATAGACTCCCCATTTGCCCCGCTCCCCTCTGAAGTCGCCGCCTCGCTTACCCAGCTCTCGCAATCGGCGCGCAGCCCCGCGGCATTTAAGATCAATACACGCACCCACGCGTTTGAATGTGTCCCCTGGCCCGCAAAGGGTCCAGTTCAAATCATGGCGTCGAATGAGCGATCGCGCAATCGTGATCCTCAACGTCTTCGGCGTGGCCGCCGCCCTCCAAGGAGAACTGGTCGGCCAACAGCACGAAGCCAGGCTTCCCGTCGAAGGTCGCGCCCACCGCTGCGAGGCTATATGCGCCCATATTAGCGCGAGCGCCCTCAACCCCATCCGCGAGAAGCTTGAGGGGCGCGACGTCGACCAGATCTGCCGAGTTGACCCGGCGGGCTAAGTAGACCCGGCCCTGGAGCGGAACCGTCATCGCGCGCCATTGGCTGTCGAGAGCGGGGGCGTAGTCGGCCAGGACCTTCATGACGGACACGGCCATGCAATCGACATGGACATGCAATTGGTCCTGGCTGCGCGCCCATTTCGAGTTGATCGCCAGCCCAACGGCTTCTCGCGGCAGCGCACGGCCGAGGCGCGCCTCGACCAATGTCTTAGCGCCCCAAGCCACGGCAAATACAGGAGGCGCGTCAGGCGCGAGCATCTGCGGATCTTCGATGCCCGTGATGCGCCGAGTTGGAATGGCAAGCATCTGAGCGACGCCGACCAGGTCCTTCAGGATCGCCACGCCCTGGTCGACGCCGCCATCGAGATCGACGCGCTCGCACGGCTTCGGCCCCAACCCCGCCTGGAAATGGGGCACGCACGCGTCATGAACGATGCGCCATAAGGCCATCGGATCGGCGCGGGCCGGAGCGCTGAACGCTGGCGACCAAACCGAGAGAATGAGGGCGAGCGTCACGCCGGCCATCTGCCGTGCGCTTTGGCGCAGCATTGTCATGCGCCTCGCGCGCGGGGCATGCGCGAGCCCGCCTTCTTCACCAATAGCCAGAAGCCAATTTTCCAAGCGACGGTCCCCCACCGATGCGAAGTTCGCCCGGTCGCTTCTCGATCCGCCGGGCGCCCCGATGTTTACGAGTCCATTTTGAGCCTTTTCAACGGCTTGCAGCGCAATTAACGAGTTGCTTCCCGCGCTTAACGACCCGACGGCCGTCGCTCTCAGTAAGTCAGAATCTGCGCATAATTTTTCTATAAAACAGTATCACGATTCGGCTGACTTGGCAAGAAATTGTCGATTTTGGCGTCGACCTCCCCGTCAATCGGAGCGCTTTCGCCCCGAGCGCCGTCAAATGTGAATCGCCCGCTTCGCCACCGCCAGCGCGGCCTCCTTGACGGCTTCCGACATCGTCGGATGCGCGTGGCAGGTGCGCGCGAGGTCTTCCGACGAGCCGCCGAACTCCATCAGAACCGCGATCTCGTGGATCATCTCGCCCGCGCCGAATCCGACAATGTGCCCTCCGAGCACACGATCGCTGGCGGCGTCAGCCAGGATCTTCACGAAGCCGTCCGTATGGCGCATCGCCCGCGCGCGCCCGTTGGCGGTGAACGGGAATTTGCCGACCGCGTAGGCGACGCCCTCCGCCTTGAGCTCTTCCTCGCTCTTGCCGATCGAGGCGACTTCGGGGCTCGTGTAAACGACGTTGGGAATGACGCCGTAATTGACGTGGCCCGCCTGCCCCGCCAGCAGTTCCGCGACCGCGACTCCTTCTTCCTGCGCCTTATGCGCGAGCATCGGCCCGCGGATCACGTCGCCGATCGCATAGATCCCAGAAACGTTGGTGGCGAAGTGCGCGTCGACAACGACCTGGCCGCGCTCCGTTTTGACCCCCAGCGCCTCCAATCCCAGGCCTTGAGTATAAGGACGCCGTCCGACCGCGACGAGCACAACGTCGGCGTCGAGCGTCTTGGCCGCGCCGCCCGCCGACGGCTCGATCGTCGCCTTGACTTCGCCTCCCGCCGTCTCGACCTTGGCCAGCTTGTGGCCAAGCTGAAAGGCGAAGCCCTGCTTTTCCAGCGTGCGCTGCATGAACTTGCCGGCCTCGCCGTCGATCCCCGTCAGGACGTGGTCGAGAAACTCCACCACCGTCACCTCGGAGCCCAGCCGCCGCCAGACCGAGCCAAGTTCGAGTCCGATGACGCCGGCGCCGACGACGATCAGCTTCTTCGGCGGGGTCGGCAGGCTTAAGGCGCCAGTCGAGGAGACAATCGTCTTCTCGTCGATCTCCACCCCCGGCAGCCGCGCGAAGTCAGACCCGGTCGCGATGACGATCGCCTTGGTTTCGTGCGTGGCCACATTGCCGTCGGCGCCCTTGACGACCACGCGCCCTGGCGCGGCGATGCGTCCCTCGCCGCTCACCCAGTCGATCTTGTTCTTCTTGAAGAGGTAGGCGACGCCGTTGACGTTCGCCGCGACGGTCACGTCCTTGTGCTTCATCATCGCCGCGAGATCGAGCTTCGGCGGAGGGACGATGGCGCCGAGGGCCGCAAGACCATGTCCCGCCTCGTCGAACATTTCGGAGGCGTACAGGAGCGCCTTCGACGGGATGCAGCCGATGTTGAGGCAGGTCCCGCCGAGCGTCTTCATCTTCTCGACCACCGCGACCTTCATGCCGAGCTGGGCTGCGCGGATGGCGCAGACATAACCGCCCGGGCCGGAGCCGATGACCACTAGGTCATATGTCATTACCGATCTTTCTTACGCGCCGATAGGATGCCGAGTTCGCGCCAACTACCAACCGACCAATCGTGAGAGCGCCCAGCATCATCACCAGGCCGACAAGCGAAAGCGCCCAAACGGCGGTGCGGGCGTAGATGACGTCGAACAGATAAATCGGGATATAGACGATGCGAGCCAGAATCCAGATCGTCGCGCCAAGCGCGCCCGAACCTCCTGTCCGCTGCGTGACAATGAGCGCAAGCGCCACAGCGACGAACGGCGTGAGGTTCTCGACATAGTTCGCCAGCGCTCGCGTGGCTCGGCCAAAGAGCAAGCCGCGCGCCGCGGCGGGCTTGTCGCGCGAAGTGAACAAATAGCCGATCGGCAGCTCGATGTTGCCGACGGTCGCCTGGACGAGGATATGCACCAACCACAGCGCCACGCTCAATTCGAGACACGTCAGCTCGCTCATGGCGTCCTCCCCGCTGGCCCTCCATGGGGCCTTCCTCAGAGGTCTAGCACGAGCCGCGCCGGGTCTTCGAGCGCCTCCTTCACGCGGACGAGGAAGGTGACCGCCTCCCGGCCGTCGACGATGCGGTGGTCGTAGCTCAACGCCAGATACATCATCGGCCGGATTTCGACCTTGCCGCCGACGGCGACGGGACGGTCCTGGATCTTGTGCATGCCGAGGATGCCCGACTGCGGCGCGTTGAGAATCGGCGTCGACATCAGCGAGCCGTAAATGCCGCCGTTGGTGATGGTGAAGGTTCCGCCCTGCAACTCCTCAAGCGTGAGCCGGCCATCGCGGGCGCGCTTGCCGAGCGCGGCGATCGCCTTCTCGATGTCGGCGATGCTGAGCTTGTCCGCGTCACGCACCACCGGCACGATGAGACCCTTGTCGGTGCCGACGGCGATGCCGATGTGGTAGTAGTTCTTGTAGACAAGGTCGGCGCCGTCGATTTCAGCGTTGACGGCGGGGATTTCTTTCAGCGCCTGGACGCAGGCCTTGACGAAAAAGCCCATGAAGCCAAGCTTGGCGCCATGCTTTTTCTCAAAGGCGTCCTTGTAGCGGGCGCGCAGCGCCATCACTTCGCTCATGTCGACCTCGTTGAAGGTCGTGAGCATCGCCGCAGTGTTTTGCGCGTCCTTGAGCCGCCGAGCGATGGTCTGACGCAGCTTGGTCATGCGCACCCGCTCTTCGCGGGCGCTGTCATCGGGGGTGGTGGTCCGCGGCGCGGGCATTGGCGCCGGAGCGGAGGCGGGCATCGGCGCCGCCGCGGGCGCTTGCAACGGCGCGAGCGCGACGACAGTCGCCGGCGCTTGAGCGGCCGAAACGGCCGCGAGCACGTCGCCCTTCAGCACCTGGCCGCGCTTGCCGCTGCCGGCGATCGATGCGAGGTCGATCTTGTCCTCGGCTGCGATCTTGGCCGCTGCCGGCGCCGGCGGCATTGTCGTTGCGGCGGGCGCGGCTTTGGCGGGCGCATCTCGCTGCGCCGCAGGCGCGGGCGTGGATTTGGCGGCGGCAGCCGGCGCAGCCACTGCGGCCGCGGTCGCCGCTCCGGGCGCGACCTGGCCAAGCAGCGCGCCGATCGCGACCGTCTGGCCGGTCTCGGCCACGATCTCGCTCAAAACCCCCGCGCTCGGAGCATTGACCTCGAGCGTCACTTTATCGGTTTCCAACTCGACTAGGGGTTCGTCGGCTTGCACCGGGTCGCCGGCCTTTTTGAACCATTTGCCGACGGTCGCTTCGGTGATCAACTCGCCGAGCGTCGGAACACGAATCTCAATCGCCATTTCGATCGCGCCGCGAGGCGCCCTTCTTGTCGTTAGGGAGAGACGGAAGTGATGGGCGCAAGCGGCTGGCTGGGGCGCACAGCGATGCCCAACATGCGGCAGTTTTCGTAGGCAAAGCCGCGTCCGGCCGCAATGACTGGATCGGCCCCTTGCATCGCCTCCAGCGCCGCCTCGGAGGCGGCTTCGATGATGGCGACGCCATAGCCGCCCGCCGGATCGGCGACCGGCCCCATCGCGATCACCACGCCGGTCTCGACCTGGGGCGTCCAGTACTCGCGGTGGGCGCGCATGAGCTTGGCTTCGTCTGAGGTCATGTCCGAGATGAAGCTCGTCCGCGGCGGCCTCAGCTTGCAAAGGAAGTGGGGCATGTCGAACTGGCTTCGCTCACGCCAGGCATTCGTCGAGGAAAGCCTTGAGCTGGGAGAGGTGCTTCGACATGAGTCCGGTCGCGGTCGCCGCCGACGCGGGACGGCCGGAGTAGCGGGCGCGCTTCGACTTGCCGCCGATCTGGCCCAGCACCCATTCAAGATAAGGCTCGACGAAGCCCCAGGCGCCCATGTTCTTAGGCTCCTCCTGACACCACACGACCTCCGCCGTCTTGAAACGGGAGAGCTCCTTCACCAGCGCCTTGACCGGGAAGGGATAGAGCTGCTCCACCCTGAGCAGGTACACGTCGTCGACGCCGCGCTTCTCGCGCTCATCGTAAAGATCGTAATAGACCTTGCCCGAGCAGACGACGACGCGGCGGATCTTGTCGTCCTTGGCGAGCTTGATCTTTTCGCCCTTATGCGTTTCGGCGTGATCCCACAACAAGCGATGAAAGCTCGTTCCCGCGCCGAAGGCTTCGAGGTTCGAGACCGCGCGCTTGTTGCGCAGCATCGACTTCGGCGTCATCGCGATCAGCGGCTTGCGGAACTCGCGCTTGAGCTGGCGCCTCAGCGCATGGAAGAAATTGGCCGGCGTCGTGCAAACCACGACCTGCATATTGTCTTCGGCGCAGAGCTGAAGGTAGCGCTCGAGGCGAGCGGATGAATGCTCCGGCCCCTGCCCCTCGTAGCCATGCGGCAGCAGGCACACGAGCCCCGACATGCGCAGCCACTTCTTTTCGCCGCCCGAGATGAACTGGTCGAACACGACCTGAGCGCCGTTGGCGAAATCGCCGAATTGCGCCTCCCATAGGACGAGCGCATTCGGCTCAGCAAGCGAATAGCCGTACTCGAAGCCGAGCACCGCCTCTTCCGACAGCATCGAGTTGATGACTTCGTAGCGCGCCTGTCCGTCGCGGATGTGGTTCAGCGGGATGTAGCGCGCTTCGGTCTCCTGATCGATCAGCACCGAATGGCGCTGCGAGAACGTGCCCCGCTCGCTGTCCTGACCTGACAAGCGAACCGGAAAGCCCTCGTCCAGAAGCGTGCCGAAGGCGAGCGCCTCGGCGGTCGACCAGTCGATCCCCTCGCCGACCTTGATGACCGCGCGGCGGTTCTCGAGGAAGCGGCCAATGGTTTTATGAACCTTGAAGCCTTCCGGCGCCACGGTGATGCGCTCGCCGATCGCGCGCAGGCGATCAAGGTTGACGCCGGTCTTGCCGCGGCGATCGTCGTCGGCGATCTCCCGCGACGCTTTGACGCCCGCCCAGCGGCCGTCGAGCCAATCGGCCTTATTGGCGGAATAGGATTGGCCGGCCTCGAATTCCGCCTCCAGCCGTTGCCGCCAGTCGGAGCGCATCTTGTCGACCTCGCCCTGAGTGACGACGCCTTCGGCGATAAGCTTCTGGGCGTAGATCTGCTGCGTCGTCGGGTGCGCGCGGATGAGTCGGTACATGATCGGCTGGGTGAACGAGGGCTCGTCGCCTTCGTTGTGGCCGAAGCGCCGATAGCAGAACATGTCGATGACGACCGGCTTATGGAACTTCTGCCGGTATTCGGTCGCAACCTTGGCGCAGAAGACGACCGCCTCCGGATCATCGCCGTTGACGTGAAAGATCGGCGCCTCGACAAGCTTGGCGACATCCGATGGATAGGGCGAGGAACGCGAATAGCGCGGGTAGGTGGTGAAGCCGATCTGGTTGTTGACGATGAAATGCAGCGAGCCGCCGGTCCTGTGGCCGCGCAGCCCCGAGAGGCCAAAGCATTCGGCCACCACGCCTTGTCCGGCGAAAGCGGCGTCGCCATGGATGAGGAGCGGGAGCGCCTTGGACCGCTCGATGACGTCGTTGAGCTGATCCTGCTTGGCGCGCACCTTGCCGAGAACGACCGGATCGACGATCTCGAGATGCGATGGGTTGGCGGTCAGCGAGAGGTGAACGGTGTTGCCGTCGAATTCGCGGTCCGAAGACGCGCCAAGGTGATATTTGACGTCGCCTGAGCCCTCGACTTCATCGGGCGAAGCCGAACCGCCCTTGAACTCGTGGAATATGACGCGGTGCGGCTTGCCCATCACCTGGCTCAGCACATTGAGGCGGCCACGATGGGCCATGCCGAGAGCGATCTCTTTCAAGCCGAGCTGGCCGCCGCGCTTGATGATCTGCTCGAGCGCCGGAACCATCGCCTCCGCGCCGTCGAGCCCGAAGCGCTTGGCGCCGGTAAATTTGACGTCGAAGAAAGTTCTCGAAGCCCTCTGTTTCGATCAGCTTGCCAAGGATCGCCCGCTTGCCCTCGCGCGTGAACTGGATTTCCTTATCGGGCCCCTCGACGCGCTCCTGAATCCAGGCCTTCTCCGCCGGGTCAGAAATATGGACGAATTCGAAACCGATCGTCCCGCAATAGGTCCGCCGGAGGATCGCAAGCATTTCGCGCACGGTCGCATATTCGAGCCCGAGCACATGGTCGATGAAGATCTTGCGATCGTAGTCGGACTCCTGGAACCCGTAGGTCGAGGGATGGAGCTCCTCATGGTCCCGTTGCAACTCAAGACCAAGCGGATCGAGATTGGCGTAGAGATGGCCGCGCATGCGGTAAGCGCGGATCATCATGAGCGCGCGCACCGAGTCGCGGGTCGCCCGGCGAATGTCGTCCTCGCTCGGCGCTATTTTGGGCGCGGTCTCCTCAGCCTTCGCGCGCAACTTCTCGGCCACCGCCTTTTCCGTCGCGGGCCAATCGCCGTCCAGCGCGTTGATGAGATCGCCCTTGGGGGTCGCGGGCCAATTGGGCTTGCGCCATGACGCGCCGCGCTCGGTCTTGGCTACGCTCGCCGGGTCATCGCCGAGGGCTGCAAAGAATTCGCGCCAGCCGGGTTCGACCGACTGTGGGTCTTTCTCGTATTGCGCCTGCAAGGCTTCGATGTAGGCGCTGTTCGCGCCGTACAGAAACGAGGTTTGCAGCAGCGCTTGATTGACGTCCTGACGAGCCACCGGAACGGACTCCTTTTTACTTGCCGTGCAACAGATCGGCCAATGTCTTGCCGAGCCGGGCGGGAGAGGGCGAGACACGGACGCCGGCCGCCTCCATCGCCGCGATCTTGTCCTCGGCGCCCCCTTTGCCGCCAGCGATGATCGCGCCTGCATGCCCCATGCGACGCCCGGATGGGGCGGTGCGCCCGGCGATGAAGCCAACGACCGGCTTTGAACGGCCGCGCTTGGCCTCGTCCTTCAGAAACTCGGCGGCGTCCTCTTCGGCCTGGCCGCCGATTTCCCCGATCATCACGATCGCCTGGGTCTTGGGATCGCCCATAAACATGGCGAGCACGTCGACAAATTCCAAGCCCTTGATCGGGTCGCCGCCGATCCCGACTGCTGTCGTCTGCCCGAGACCTTCGCGGGTCGTCTGAAACACCGCTTCGTAGGTCAGCGTGCCCGAGCGCGAGACGACGCCGATGCTGCCGCGCGTAAAGATATTGCCCGGCATGATGCCGATCTTGCATTCGCCCGCGGTCATGACGCCGGGGCAATTCGGCCCGATCAAGGTCGACTTCGAGCCCTGCAGCGCCCGCTTGACCCGCGCCATGTCGAGGACCGGAATGCCCTCGGTGATGCAGACGATGAGGGGCGTCTCGGCGTCGATCGCTTCGCAGATCGCGTCCGCGGCGCCCGCCGGCGGCACATAGATCACGCTCGCGTCGGCGCCGGTTTTCTCGCGCGCTTCGAGGACTGTGTCGAAGACCGGCAGCCCCAGATGGATCGAACCGCCCTTGCCGGGCGAAACGCCGCCCACGAGCTTGGTCCCGTAAGCCATCGCCTGCTCGGAATGGAACGTGCCGTTCTTGCCGGTGAAGCCCTGGGTGATGACCTTTGTGTCGGCGTCGACGAGAATGGACATGAGAGGCTTTCGGCGATTGGCGGTTCAGTTCGATCGGAACGGATTTTCGCAGCGGACGGAGCCATACATCTGGCCGTGGCTGAGGTCTTCGGTATAGAGGACATCGGCGCCCAACCGCTCCGCAGCAGCGACGATTTGGCTATCCCAGTAGCGCAGTTGATACCGCCGTTGCACGATCAGCGCTGACTCGACAACTTCGCGATCCACTTCCACAAGCGGGAAACGGAAGAGCCACTCCACCCATTCCGCCACCTCGTCAACCGTCAGCGGACGCGGCATCTTGCGCGCCCGCTGAACGCTATCGACAAACTCTCCGATAACTTGGGTCGAGATGCCGACATCAGCGCTCGCGACGATTTCTCGAGCACGGCGAAATTTTGGCGGATGCGCCTCCCGCCCCGCGGCTGCGTAGATGAGAACGTTCGTGTCGAGGAAGACCTTACCGCTCATGGGTTTCCTCGCGGTCGAACTTCCAATCGGGCGCCATGCGGCCCTTGGAGGTATCCATCAGCCGCAGAAGCTGCTTTCGAGCCTCCGCAAGCCTTTCATCGCGGCTGGCGAGGTCAGCCAGAAATTCGCGGACGAGGGCGTTAACAGTCGTTTTCTTCTCGGCCGCGACGATACGGACCCTGTCGAGAATATCCTTATCGATCGCGAGCGTGATGTTCTTCATGCGAACCTCCGGCACACAGTATATGTGTAACTGTGTCCCGTTTTCCAATCCCCTCTCATGCACCCTAAAGCCGGTCCAGTTCGCGAACCGTCAACGCGCTGACCGCGTCGCCGGTATTGAGCGTGGCGCTCGGCTCGAACATCAAGACAACCGGCTCCGGCGAGAGCGACCGGGGCCGGTGTTCGACGCCCCGCGGAACGACGACAAAATCACCTTCGCCCATTTCTGAGACGCCATCGCGAAAATCAATCGCGATCCGTCCGCGCAGCACGAAGAAAGCCTCGTCCTCGTGTTCGTGCGCGTGCCAATCGAACTTATCGCCGAATTTCGCCACCTTGACTTGGGCCTCGTTGACGTCACCGACGATGAACGGGTGAAAGACTTGCCTGACCTTGCGGTCGACCGCCTCGAGAACGTTGATCTTGGATGGGGGCATCGGCGTGTCTTCCTCGTTGCGATATGCGCTTGCGTCCTTACGCCCGCGCCCTCACCGCGTTCACGATTTTCTGCGCCGCATCGTCGAGGTCGTCCGCCGGGATGACGTCGAGACCGGATTCGCGGAGGATTTTCTTGCCAAGGTCGACGTTGGTGCCCTCGAGGCGCACGACCAGCGGAACCTTGAGGCCCACTTCCTTTACTGCCGCGATGACGCCCTCGGCGATGATGTCGCAGCGCATGATGCCGCCAAAAATATTGACCAGAATGCCCTTCACGTTCGGGTCGGCAGTGATGATCTTGAACGCCGCAGCGACCTTGTCCTTGGAGGCGCCCCCGCCGACGTCGAGAAAGTTCGCCGGGCTTTCGCCGTAGAGCTTGATGATGTCCATCGTCGCCATGGCGAGCCCGGCCCCATTGACCATGCAGCCGATCGAGCCCTCGAGCGTGACATAGTTGAGATCGTGCTTGGAGGCCTCGATCTCCTTGGCGTCCTCTTCGCTTTCGTCGCGCAAGGCGGCGATGTCGGGATGCCGGTAAAGCGCATTGTCGTCGAACGACACTTTGGCGTCGAGGACGCGCAATTGCCCGTTCGACAGCACGACGAGCGGGTTGATTTCCAGCATCGCCATGTCTTTCGCCAGAAAGGCGGCGTAGAGCTTGGCGAGGAGGCTCTCCGCCTGCTTGGCGAGATCGCCCGTCAGTTCGAGCGCATGCGCCGCCGCGCGCCCGTGATGGGGCATGATCCCGGTCGCCGGATCGACGCTGAAAGTGTGAATCTTCTCCGGCGTCTTGTGCGCGACGTCCTCGATATTGACGCCGCCTTCGGTCGAGAGGACGAAGGCCACCCGGCTCTTCTGCCGGTCGACAAGCGCCGAAAGATAGAGCTCTCGGTCAATCGTTGCGCCGTCCTCGATGTACAAGCGATTGACCTGCTTGCCGTTCGGGCCGGTCTGCGCCGTCACCAGCGTCGACCCCAGCATCTGCTTTGCGAACGTCTCAACCTCTTGGACCGAGCGAGCGAGCCGCACGCCGCCTTTGTCGCCGGCGGCGGCCTCCTTGAAGCGGCCCTTGCCGCGCCCGCCGGCGTGGATCTGGCTCTTCACCACCCAGATCGGCCCGGCGAGCTTGTTGGCGCCCTCCACCGCCTCCGCCGGCGTGAAGGCGGGAGTGCCGGAGGCAATCGGCACGCCGAACGCTCTCAGCACCGCCTTGGCCTGATATTCGTGAATGTTCATGGGCGGCGAGGACCTCAAAGAAAAGAACGCCCGCCGGCGGCGGGCGCTAACGGCGATCAGGCGGCGAGAGCGGGATTGATCCCCTTGCAGGCCTCCATCAGACCTTGAACCGCGGCGAGCGACCTGGCGAACATCGCTTTTTCATTCTCATCGAACGTGATCTCGATAATGCGCTCGACGCCGTTCGCGCCGACCACCACCGGCACCCCCACATAGGCGCCGTTCACTCCGTATTGGCCGCTCAAATGGGCCGCACAGGGCAAGACGCGGCGCTGATCCTTGAGATAGGATTCCGCCATCGCGATCGCCGAAGCGGCCGGCGCGTAAAACGCTGAACCGGTCTTGAGCAGGTTGACGATTTCGCCCCCGCCCTTGCGTGTCCGCTCGACGATGGCGTCGAGCCTCGCCTGTGTCGTCCAACCCATTTTGACGAGATCAGGCAGCGGAATGCCCGCGACCGTCGAATAGCGAACGGAGGGAACCATATCGTCGCCGTGGCCGCCGAGGACGAAGGCGGTCACGTCTTCAACCGACACCTGCAGCTCCTCCGCCAGAAAATAACGAAAGCGCGCCGAGTCGAGCACGCCCGCCATCCCCACGACCTTATGGGTAGGGAGACCGCAAAACTTTTGCAGGGCCCACACCATGGCGTCGAGCGGGTTGGTGATGCAGATGACAAACGCTTCCGGGGCATGTGTCTTGATGCCCGCCCCGACCGCGTCCATGACCTTGAGGTTGATGCCGAGCAGGTCATCGCGGCTCATGCCGGGCTTCCGGGGGACGCCGGCGGTGACGATGACGACGTCGGCGCCGGCGATCGCGGAATAGTCGCTCGCGCCGGCCAGCCGCGCGTTCACGCTCTCGACCGGGGTCGATTCCGCCAGATCAAGCGCCTTGCCTTGCGGCACGCCATCGATGATGTCGAAGAGCACGATATCGCCGAGCTCCTTCATCGCGGCCAGGAACGCCAGCGTTCCGCCAATCTGCCCGGCTCCGATCAGACCAATCTTCTTACGCGCCATAGGATCTTTTCTTCCGCATTGCGCGACCGTCATGCATTTCCGCACTGCGGTCGCTTCGCCGGTGCTATCGACCTATCGATGCACGCGATCAAGCCAAACTTTTGGCGCAGGCCGTGAAAACTCGCCCGCCCTGGACATTAGCGAGCCCATGAGACCGCGCCAAATCAATACCTTATGAACATAGTCGAAAATTCTAGCCCGCCTCCGCCTCCAGTGGTCCCCCGGCCGAGGCCTGCCCAGCCCCGCGCATGACTGGATAGACCTGCCGTCCCAAGAGGCTCGCGGTCAGGTCAACTAGCAGAAGCGCGCTTTTGCCCCGCTCGTCCAGGAATGGATTGAGCTCGACGAGATCGAGCGAGGGCTTGAGACCGGATTCGTACAACAGCTCCATGACAAGATGCGCCTCGCGGTAGGTCACCCCTCCCGGGACGGCGGTGCCGACGCCCGGGGCAATCGCGGGATCGAGAAAGTCGACGTCGAAGCTGACATGCAAAAGGCCGTTGCGGGCTTTAACGCGGTCGATGATGCGGCGGATCGAGATCGCGAAGCCGTCTTCATCCAGCCTGCGCATGTCGACCACGTCGACGCCGCGGTCCTGCAGGAGCCGCCTTTCGCCCGAGTCGATCGAGCGAATGCCGAACAGATGCAACCGGGCCGGATCGATAAGCCCATGCGGCTCGTCCCCGAACACGGCTTCCAGACCCGGCTCGCGGGCGAGCATCGCCGCGGGCATGCCGTGCATATTGCCCGACGGCGAGGTCAATGGCGTGTTGAAGTCCGTATGAGCGTCGAGCCACAGAACGAACAGTTCGCGCCCCGCCTCAACCGCATGGCGGGCGACGCCGCCGATGGACCCCATCGCCAGGCTGTGATCGCCGCCGAGTACGATCGGCGTGCGTCCGGACCGCGCGATTGCATAGGTTTCGCGAGCCAGCGACCGCGCCCAGGCCGCCACATGGGCGAACCGATGCGCCTTGCCTTCCGGCGCGGCCGTGTGGACAAGCGGATGGGGAGGCGCGAGGTCGCCCCGGTCCTCGACGTCGTGACCAAGGTCCCTCAGCGTCTCCACGATCCCGGCCGTGCGCAGCATGGCCGGCCCCATCGCCGTGCCCGGCACGCCTGCCCCCGCCTCGACCGGCGCGCCGAGGATGGCGATCGCCCGCGGGAGCGGCAAAGGCGTCCCGGCCTCGAGAGCATCCCCGGCAATCCTCTTCCGGCTCACGGTTTTACCCTTCCCTGAAGCGCCGCCGCCCAGTCTAGTCGATTCCTGCGCCTCCGCTGGGTGTTCAAGGGCGGCTCCGTCGAAGAGCCGCATGCCAGCGGTTTCGCTCAATTGGGCCGATGTCGAGGCCATTATTGCTGCTTTTAATGAGAAGCGACATCTGGAAGCGCTTCGGCCGAGCCGAGCGGTAAAACTCGCAGCGGTGGCGGATGAATTCGCGCAAAATTCAGACTGATCCACTACCGAAGTCTTGACAATGCGCCCCCGCCTCTCCATTGCATCCGGCATGACGCCCGCGCTCCGCATTATTCGGATTTGCATCATTAGCCGCTAGCTTCCGGCTGGCTGGTTCGCGTCTCCCTATTCGTCAAAGCCATCGAGAAGCGATCATCCGGCCAGCCGGGCGACGCCTGTCCGTTCGCCTTTCCTGAATGACGCCGACGAGAATCGCCGATGAAGTCGCCGCCCCGATCCCAAGACGAGACGCCCGCGGAGGCGACGGAGGCGCGGCTGCGTCTCCACAACACGCTCACCCGGCGCAAGGAGGATTTCGAGCCGATCGACCGCAACGCGGTGCGTCTCTATGTCTGCGGCCCCACCGTCTACGATTTCGCCCATATCGGCAACGCCCGGCCAATCATCGTGTTCGACGTGCTATTCCGGCTCTTGCGTTATATTTACGGGGAAGAAAGTGTGAATTATGTCCGTAACATCACGGACGTCGACGACAAGATCAACGCGCGCGCCGCCCGCGACTTTCCAAACCTGCCGCTCAACGAGGCGATCGCCAAAGTGACGGAAGCCACGAAGCGGCAATTTCACGAAGACGTGGCCGCGCTCGGCGCGTTGCCGCCGACGCACGAGCCGCGCGCCACGCAATATATCGACACGATGCGCGCGATGATCGAGCGGCTGATCGCCCGTGGCGTCGCCTATGTCGCCGAAGATCACGTGCTGTTCTCGCCGAACGCGATGGACGCGCTTCCCTGGGCGCCGCGCTATGGGACGCTCGCGCATCGCTCGCTCGACGAGATGCTGGCCGGCGCGCGCGTCGATGTCGCCCCTTATAAGCGCGATCCGATGGACTTCGTCTTGTGGAAGCCCTCGAAGCCGAACGAGCCGAGCTGGCCGAGCCCGGCCGGGATCGTCGCGCCGGGGCGGCCCGGCTGGCATATCGAGTGCTCGGCAATGTCGATGGCGACGCTGCTCGAACCGTTCGGCGGCGGCCTCCAATGCGACGACCCGAGCCGCAATACCTTTGACATTCACGGGGGCGGAATCGACCTCGTCTTTCCCCACCACGAGAACGAGATCGCGCAATCCTGCTCAGCCTTTCATTCCACCGCCATGGCCAACATCTGGATGCACAACGGCTTCCTGCAGGTCGAAGGCGAGAAGATGTCGAAGAGCCTCGGCAACTTCGTCACCATTCACGAATTGCTGCACACGACGAAGTTCGGCGGACGCAAATGGTCCGGCGAGGCGCTTCGGCTCGCGATGTTGCGGACGCATTACCGTCAGCCGATCGACTGGACGGTGAAGGCGCTCGAGGAGGCGGAGGCGACGCTGGATCGCTGGTACGAGGCGGCCGGCGACGTTGAACCAGGCGAACAGGTTTCCGACGCTGTGCTAGACGCTGTGAACGATGACCTGAATACGCCGGCTGCTCTATCCGAGCTCTATCGTCTCGAACGTCCAGAAAACGCTGCTTTTCGCCAGAATCGTCATCGCGAGGAGGCCGAAGGCCGACGCGGCGATCCACGGGAGCCGCCGCAGCCCTTCATCGCTGGATTGCTTCGCTCCGCTCGCAATGACGGCGATGATTCGACCGAATTGCCGCACCCTCAAGTGGCCCAACTTCTCAAGGCGAGCGCCAATCTTCTCGGCCTCCTGCAGCAAACGCAGTCCGAGCGTCAGGCGACGGCGCTGAGCGAAGCGAAGATCGACGCCGCCGAGATCAACGCGATCGTCGCGGAACGCGCTCAAGCGCGCAGCCGCTAAGAACTGGGCCGAGTCCGACCGGCTGCGCGACCGTCTTGCCGAGCTCGGCGTCGCCATCAAAGACAACAAGGATGGCGCCACGACCTGGGAGCTCAAACGATGAGCGCCGTCTCGCTTCGTCCCTATCTGCCGGCCGACGCGCGCCGCTGCGCCGAAATCTTTCGCTCGAGCATCGACGAGCTCGCCGCGGAAGACTACGACGAGGATCAGCGCGAAGCCTGGGCGGCGCGCGCCGACGACGAACACGCATTCGGCGCCAGGCTCAAGGAGGCCTTGACCTTACTCGCAATGATCGACGGCGCGGTCGTTGGCTTCGCCAGTCTCAAAGGCGCGGATCAAATCGACATGCTGTTCGTCGATCCGAAATTCGCCCGCCAGGGCGCGGGGCGCGCGCTCATCGAAGCGCTCACGAAGCTCGCGCAAGCGCGCGGCGCGAAACGCCTGACCGTCGAAGCGAGCGATGTCGCGAAGCCCCTCTTCGAGCGCCAGGGCTTCACCTCTCAACAGCGCAATCTCGTCCGCGTCGGCGACCAATGGCTCGCCAACACCACCATGACCAAGACGCTCGGCCGGCGAATCCGCAGCCCCCGACCCGGCACTGAGAAGCCCCGATGGCCAAAGAACGCCTCTATCTGTTCGACACCACGATGCGCGACGGCGCGCTCACCACCGGCGTCGACTTCTCGCTCGACGACAAGCGCCGCATCGCGGCGATGCTCGACCGGCTCGGCGTCGATTATGTCGAGGGCGGCTATCCGGGCGCAAATCCGCTCGACACCGAATTCTTCAAGCTCAAGCCCACCAATCGCGCCCGCTTCTGCGCCTTCGGCATGACCAAGCGGCCGGGCCGCTCGGCCGCCAATGATCCAGGCCTCGCAGGTCTCCTCGCCGCGGACGCCGACGCGATCGTCTATGTCGCCAAGTCGTGGGACTATCACGTCCATGTGGCGCTCGGCTGCACGCTCGACGAGAACCTTGAGGCCATCGTTGACAGTGTGAAGGCCGCGATCGCCGCGGGACGCGAGGCGATGGTCGATTGCGAACATTTCTTCGACGGCTACAGGGCCAATCCAAAATATGCGCTTGCCTGCGCTCGCGCCGCGATCGACGCGGGGGCGCGCTGGGCGGTGCTCTGCGACACCAACGGCGGAACATTGCCCGACGAGATCGAGCAGATCGTCCGCGAGGTCGCGCGCGTCATTCCCGGCGAGAGTCTCGGCATCCATGCGCATAACGACACCGGCAACGCGGTCGCCAATTCGCTCGCCGCTATCCGCGCCGGCGTGCGGCAAGTGCAGGGCACGCTGAATGGCCTGGGCGAGCGCTGCGGCAACGCCAATCTTGTCAGCCTTATCCCGACGTTAACTTTGAAGCCGCAGCTTGCGGAGCGTTTCGAGACCGGCGTGACGGCGGAGGCTTTGCGCGAGATCGCCCACCTCTCGCGCGCGTTCGATGAACTGCTCAATCGCCCGCCGAACCGGCATGCGCCCTATGTTGGCGCGTCCGCCTTCGCCACCAAGGCGGGCATTCACGCTTCCGCGCTCGCCAAGGACTCCCGCACTTACGAGCATGTGCCGCCCGACAGCGTAGGCAACACGCGCGCCGTGCTTATCTCCAATCAGGCGGGGCGCTCGAATCTCCTCGCCGAGCTCAAGCGGATGGGGGTCGAAGCGGATCCGGCCGATCCGCGCCTCACGCGACTGCTCGATGAGGTCAAGTCGCGTGAGGCGCAAGGCTTCACCTATGAGGCGGCCGGCGCATCGTTCGAACTTCTGGCGCGCAGACTGCTCGGCGGTCTTCCGGAATATTTCGTTGTCGAGAGCTTTCAGGTCGGCGTCGAGCGCAAGGTGCTCGCGCCCGCCATCACGTATGCGGCTTCGCAAGCGGTGGTGAAGATCCGCATCGGCGAGGAGCGGCTCATTTCCGTCGCCGAAGGCAACGGCCCGGTCAACGCGCTCGATCTCGCTTTGCGCAAGGACCTCGGCGTCTATCAGAAATACATCGAGAACCTGGAATTGCGCGACTATCGCGTGCGCGTCTTCCAAGGCGGCACCGATGCGGTGACGCGCGTTCTGATCGAGTTTGGCGACGGCAACGGAGACACGTGGTCGACCGTCGGGGTGTCCGGCAACATCATCGACGCCTCGTTCCAGGCGCTGGTCGACGCGATCACCTATCGGCTGCTGAAGGTCGGCGTCGCGGCGCAATAGGCTCGAGTCGACTGAAGATCACGATCGATTGAAAACACCTCTTGGCCTCACAGGAGACAAAGCGAAACCTTTGACGTTTGACGCTCGATCCGCTGCTCGAACCCGGCCTCGACGGTCGATACACGTTTTATAAACCCTGACGTCCCTAAGATTGCGGCCGGATTCTTGGGTGATTGCAGGAACAATCCCGGTAAATCAACGTTTTTCGAAATGAACACAAGGACTTCTAGCGGAGGATTTTGATGCGAATTGCTTCCTGGGCTTCGATAGCCGCCATTTCGACATTGGTGGCCGGATCAGCGGCGGCGATGCCGACCCCTGCGCCGTACCACGCGGATTCGGGGATTACGCTGGCCGCGGGCGGCTGCGGAGTTTATTACCATCGCAATATCTACGGCGCGTGTGTTCCGAATGGCTACGGCGGGGTCGTCGTGGCTCCCGGATTTTATGGCGGCGGGTATTACGGCGGTGGCGGTTGGCATGGGGGCTATTATCACGGCGGCGGCTGGCACGGCGGTTATTACCACGGCGGGGGCTGGCACGGCGGGGGCTGGCACGGCGGGGGTTGGCACGGCGGCGGCGCCCACTGGCATGGCGGCGGCGCCCACTGGCACGGCGGCGGCGCGCACTGGCACCGGTGACCCGTCGTTATGGCGATCGACTTGAGCCTGAAATCTCGGGCTCAAGTTTTGAATTCTCTCGAGACGATTTGAAGCCGCGGCTCGTGATGGAGCCGCGCCCGGCTTCTAACGGCGCGATTCGCCGCTCGAGGGCGTCTTGCATGCGCCAAGCGATTTTCTGCACGCAACCTTAAGCCACATCGACGGGCCATCAAAAGCAGAGCGGATCGGCGAGATCGTGGTCCATTTCCCACGCGCAGGTTTTCTCGCTCGAAAATAAAGAAATTCGCCTTCCGTCCCAGCTCGCGGGCTAGGTTGTATTCGAACGTCTCGGGCGCATGCGCCCGCCCGCCAAGCCGGATCGCTCCGCCAGCACCAATCCTACACCAACAGAGTTCTGATTTTGCCAACTTTCTGCTCGCTCGGATTCCGTCTGAGGCCGGGACCAGGGTCTGCTCTCGATTGGGCGCGGGATTCAAGCCTTTGAGGAGGGTTGGGCCCGGCCATCACAAATTCTTGGGACCTGGCGGCCTTGCCATGAGGCGGCTCTCGCGGCCAAGAGAAAGCCCTCCATGTCCACCTCCTCTCCTGACACCAGTCCCGCAGGCGTCGTCGCCGCGGAAGCCGTCCTGCAAAATCCGGCCACGCTCAGCGACCTTCTGGGCGTGCGGTCCTATGTCTGGTTCTGGATCGGCCGGGTCTGCAACAGCCTCAGCGTGCAGGTCCAGGCGATCGCGCTCGCGTGGCAGGTCTATGCGGTCGCGCGCCATACCGCGTCGGTCAACCAGGCCGCGCTGGCGGTCGGCATGCTGGGCTTGGCCCAGTTCCTGCCGATGTTCGCTCTTACCCTGTTCGCCGGCCACGCCGCGGACATTTATGACCGGCGCAAGATCATGATTGCGGGGCTTGGCGCGCAGCTCTGCACGTCCGCTCTGTTCGGCGCGATGGCTTATGGCGGGCTGACAATCCTCTGGCCGATCTACGGCGTCGCGGCTTTGTTCGGCGCCGCCCGGGCCTTCTATACGCCGGCGAGCGCGGCTCTGGCGCCGACCCTGGTCGAGCGGCGGCTGATCCCGCGCGCGATCGTAGTCAATTCGGCGGGCAATCAGATGGCGACCATCGTCGGTCCCGCCATCGGCGGGCTCCTGGTGGCGCTCTCGCCCGTCGCCGCTTTCGTGGCGTCGGGCGTGCTTTGCCTGGTTTCGCTCGTCTCGCTTGCGCTGGTGGCGTCGCCGCCGCGTGGGCCTCGTCCGACCGCCTCGCGCTGGGCGCTGATCGCCGAGGGCTTGAACTATGTGTGGACGACCAAGGTCGTCCTCGGCGCGATCAGCCTTGACCTGTTCGCGGTTCTGCTCGGCGGCGTCACGGCCCTCCTGCCGGTCTATGCCCGCGACATCCTGCACGTCGGTCCGGAAGGCTTCGGAATCCTCCGCGCCGCTCCATCGGCCGGCGCTATCGCTCTCGGCTTCCTCTTGGCCGCGCGGCCGCCGAAGTCGCATGTGGGCTTAAAGATGTTCGCAGCCGTCGGCATCTACGGGCTCTCCACACTGGTGTTCGCTTTGTCGCGCTCGATGGTCTTGAGCGTGCTTGCGCTCGCGACGCTCGGGGCGGCCGACATGGTCTCGGTGTTCGTGCGCCAGAGCCTGGTGCAAATCGTGACGCCCGATTCCATGCGCGGGCGCGTCTCGGCGGTCTCCAGCCTGTTCATCGGCGCGTCCAACGAATTGGGCGAGTTCGAATCCGGCGGCATGGCGCGCCTGCTCGGGCCCGTCGGCTCGGCGATTTTCGGCGGCTGCGGGGCGATTCTCGTAACCTTGCTGTGGGCCGGGATCTTCCCGGCCCTGCGCAAGGCCGACAGGCTGGAATAGGCCAGGCGACGGCACGAAGATCCGCGCCAGCGCCAGCAAGAAGTCGTTCAGGACGGGCGAAAAACTTTGGTTTTCTCCCCGTTCGCGGGCTCATCAAGGCGAAGGCCCACGCGCTCTGGCATGCGCTTGCCAACAATCTCATGGCCGCCCACCGTCTGAGGATCGAAACCCCGTGAGGCGCTCACAAACGTCATCCCCCTTCTCCCTTTCGCCACCCGAACCGCCCCTCACCGCATCGGCGAGCGACAGGGACTAGCCCCCTCCAAACACAAAAATGCGATTCCCTCACACGCGCGTTCGCGGGAATGACAACACGCGGGTCGGCGGCGCTTGGAAGCCTCAGCGCGCGCAAATCCTGACGACCCCGGGCGCGCCCCACATCGCGCAAGGCGAGAAACTGAAGCGATAGGTTCCGGTCGCCGGCGCGACAAAGGTCATGACTCCTGGCGCGTCCGGAACGCCATAGAAGTAACCGCCGGGGCCCTCGACATTCGGATCGCGCGGCCGCGAGACGGTCGCGGCGCTCCCGTTGCGCGGGTCGTAGTCGGTCGCCTCGCCGGTCATGCGCGCCGAGACGGTCTGCCCGCTCGAGAATTTGCCGATGAACAGGGTGGCGGCGCCGCGATAGGCCCAGCAGGCCTGACGTCCGGTGAATTGGATTTGCGCGACGACCTCCCGGCTGCATGACGTCGCCAAGGCCGAAGTCGACAGCGCCGAGACAAAAACGGCCGCGGCGAGAGCGATTGGCTGACGCCACTCCCTCATGTCTCAAGGCGCTCCGCGTCGGCGGGGCGCCGGGAGACGAGCCGCCTCGGGGCGTCAGCCGCCGCTTGCATCGCTGTTGGTCAGCGCGGCGAGCCGCGCTTCCTCCTCGGCGGTCAGGCGCGGCGTTAGGCTCGGCGCGCGGCGGTGGGCGAAGAGCGCCGCGCCCGCGCCAAGGCCGAGAACGAGCACGGGGCTCAGCCACAAGAGCACGGTCTCCGGCTTGAACGGAGGCTTCAAGAGAATGAAATCGCCATAGCGCGAGACGAGATAGGCGCGCACCGCGTCGTTGCTTTCGCCTTTGCCGATGCGCTCGCGGATAAGAATGCGGATGTCGCGGGCCAGCGGCGCCTCGGAATCGTCGATCGATTCGTTCTGACAGACGAGGCAACGCAACTCGCTCGACAGCGCGCGAGCGCGCGCCTCCAGCGCCGGGTCCTTCATCACTTCGTCCGGCTGCACGGCGAGCGCAGGACCGGCGAGGGCGGCGAGCAGGGGGAGCAGGAGGAGAAGCTTTGCTCGCGACCCTAGCGCCCTCCAGGTGGATGCGCTGTACCCCTCTCCTACGGGAGAGGGGTAGGGGTCAGGGTTCGCGCGCGAAGCGCGCCCGTGGCTTTGCCACGGTTCCCTCATCCGTCGCGCTGCGCGCGCCACCTTCTCCCGGAGGGGGGAGCGCGCGCCTCACTCTGGCCGTCACGCGGAGCACCGGCCTATTCCGCCGGCTGCGCGAGCGCCCGCGCATTCGCCCTTGCAGCGACGCCGAAGCGGAGCCGCCGGTCGGCGAGCGACAGCGCGCCGCCGAGCGCCATGGCGCCGGCGCCGATCCAGATCAGCGTCACCAGAGGCTTCCAGTAGAGGCGCGCGGGCACGCTGCCGTCCGGCGCCGGGTCCGCGATCGCAGACATAGACCTGGCCGAAATTGAGCGTCTTCAAGCCCGCCTGGGTCGTCGTCATCTCGCGGGAGGCGAACTGCCGGCGCGCCGGCTCGATCTCGGCGACGACCCGGTCGCCCGAGCGCACGGTGACCGACGCGACCGTCTCCTTGTAATTCGGGCCGACGCGCTCGCCGACCGAATTGAGCGTCACCGAATAGGGGCCGACCTGAGCCGGGACGCCCTTGTGCAGCGTCGCAATCGTCTCGGCGCCGAAGCCGAGTCCCGAGAGGCCGAGCAGCGTCACGCCGAGGCCCAGATGCGCGAGCGCGCCGCCGAAGAACGACAGCGGCAAGCCGAATGAGCGCTTGAGCGCCACGCCAGCCGTGAGCCCCGGACGCCACGCCCGCATGACGACTTCGATCAGGGTGCCGAGAATAACGAAGACCGCGAGTCCCATCGCCAGCGGCGCAAAGATCGGCGCGCCGCTGAGCCAGGCCATGCCAACGATCGCCGTCACGGCGCCGACGATGATGGCGAAGGCGAGCCTTTGCGCGACGCCCAATAGGTCGCCGCGCTTCCAGGCGAGCGAGAAGCCGAATGGCGCGGCGAAGCAGGCGGCGAGCAAGAGCGTCCCGCAGGTCAGGTTGAAGAAGGGCGCGCCGACGGTGATCTTCTCGCCGGTCAATTGCTCGAGCGCGAGCGGGTAGAGGGTTCCGAACAGCACGGTCGCGCATGCGGTCGTCAAAAGCAGATTGTTGACGACGAGCGCGCCCTCGCGCGAGATCGGCGCGAACAATCCGCCCTGCTTGAGCATCGGCGCGCGCCAGGCGAAGAGGGCGAACGAGCCGCAAATGAACATCGCCAGAATCGCGAGGATGAAGACGCCGCGCCGCGGATCGTTGGCGAAGGCGTGCACGGAGGTGAGCACGCCCGACCGCACGAGAAAGGTGCCGAGCAGCGAAAAGGAGAAGGCGAGAATGGCGAGAAAGATCGTCCAGACTTTCAGAGCGTCGCGCTTCTCCATCACCGCGACCGAATGGAGGAAGGCCGTGCCCGCGAGCCACGGCATGAGGGAGGCGTTCTCCACCGGGTCCCAGAACCAGAAGCCGCCCCAGCCGAGCGTGTAATAGGCCCAGAAGGACCCGGCCGCGATGCCGAGCGTGAGGAAGCTCCAAGCGACGAGCGTGAAGGGCCGCACGAAACGCGCCCAGGCCGCGTCGATCCGGCCCTCGATCAGCGCCGCGGCGGCGAACGAATAGACGATCGAGAAGCCGACATAGCCGAGGTAGAGCATCGGCGGATGGATGGCGAGGCCGGGGTCCTGCAGGATTGGATTGAGGTCGCGTCCCTCGAACGGCGCCGGCGCGAGGCGCTCGAACGGGTTCGAGGTCAAGAGAATGAAGGCGAGGAAGGCGAGGCTGATCAGGCCCTGAACGGCGAGCGCGTCGGCGCGAAGCTTAACCGGCAGCGCGCGGCCGAACAGAGCGACGAGCGCGCCGAAGATCGCGAGGATAAAGACCCACAAGAGCATCGAGCCTTCGTGGTTTCCCCAGACGCCGGAGATCTTGTAGATCGCGGGCATCGCCACGTTCGAATTCTCGGCGACGTTGAGCACGGAAAAGTCCGAAGTCAGGTGCGCGTTGACGAGCGCGGCGAAAGCGACCGCGATCAGCGTGAGCTGGATGAGCGCCGCGTTGCGCCCGACATTCATGAGTGCGATGTCGCCGACCCGCGCGCCCCAGAACGGGACGATTGTCTGGGCGAGCGAAGCCGCGAGCGCCAGCACAAGGGCGAAATGGCCGATCTCGACAATCATTGCGCAGCCGCCGTCATTCCTTCCCGCCAGCGCCCCTGTTTCTTGAGCGCGTCGACGACCTCGCGGGGCATGTATCGTTCGTCGTGCTTGGCGAGGATCGTGTCGGCGCGCATCTCGCCTCCCGCCTCCAGGACCCCCTCGGCGACCACGCCCTGGCCTTCGCGGAACAGGTCCGGCAAGAGGCCCCGATAGGCCACTTTAAGATCATGCGCGCCGTCGGTGAGGACGAAAGCGACGTTCTGGTCGGCGGACTTGACGACCGAGCCCGTCTTCACCAGGCCCCCGATGCGCAGCCGCGCGCCAGGCGCAACGGATTTCTGAACGACCTCGGAGGGACTCAAGAAGAACACGATGCTGTCGCTCAGCGCGTAAAGCGAAAGGCCGGCCGCTGCGCCGACGACGGCGAGGGCTGCAGCGATCAGGGCAAGGCGGCGGCCGCGGCGGGTCAATTGGCGTCTCCGAGGCCAAGATCGCGCGCCAGCGCATCGAGGCTCGCGACCGCGTTGGCGTCGGGCGCGAGCGCCTTGCGGGCGCTCATGAGCGCCGCCTTGGCCTTGTCGGCCTCATGCAGCACGGTATAGGCGCGAATAAGGCGGCTCCATTCGTCGACGCCGCCGCCGTTGCTGGCGAGCCGCGTCGCGAGTTTCGACACCATGCCCTCGATCATCGGCCGTTGCGCCGCGGGAATGGCGGCGGTCTCCGTTGCTGGCGCGGGTGCGGGCTCCCCCTTGAGCGTCGCGAGCCGCGCCTTCACCAGGCTCAGCCAAGGGGCGTCGGGCGGGGAATCGGCCGCAAGCTGCTCGTAATCGCGAATGGCGTCCGCCTTCTTGCCGTCCTGCTCGGCGGCGAGCGCGACATAATAGCGCGCCTGCGGCTGGCCGGGCTGCTCGGCGAGCGCCCGGTCGAACGCCTCACGGGCTTCGTCGGTGACCACGCCGCCGGCAGCGGCGACCAGGGCTTCGCCGTAAGCGGCCCGACGCAAAGGGTCTTCGCCGAGAATGCGCAGCGCCTCGGCATAGGCGTGCGCGGCGTCGCTATAGCGCTCGAGGCGCATGTAGACGGGCGCGATCACCGCCCAGCCCTTGCCGTCGTCGGGCTTGGCGGTGAGCCTCGCCTCGACCGCGGCCACCGCCGCCTCGATCTCGCCATTGGACTGCGGCGCGACCTTGCGGCTCGCCAATGGCTCATCAGGCATCATCGGCTGGCCGAGGCGGGCATAGAGCGGAAAAGCGATGGCCGGCAGCCCGACCGCGATCAGCGCCGCCGCGGCGAGGCGATAGGGGCGCGCCGGCGCGGGCGCGGCGGGGGGGCTGGACGCCGCGATCAGGCGGCGCGCGGCCTCGGCGCGGGCGCTCTCCGCCTCCCCTTGCGGCAGGAGCCCGCGCTCGACGTCGCGCCGGATTTCCTCCAGTTGCGCCTTATAGAACGCTGCCTCGTTCTCGCCGGAATCCGCTTTCGCGGCCGGCGAGGGGCGAAGCAGCGGCAAAAGCGCCGCGAGAACGGCCAGAGCCGCCATTCCCGCCAGGATGAACCACACCATTCACGAGCCTCAAGGCGGCCCCTCTGAGGGGCCGGGGCAAAAGTCCGGGCTCTGTTATCGCAAAGCGAGGTTTAGGTCTTGTCAAAATGGAACGATCCGCGGCCGGCCTATGATTTATATTAGGCCAGGCTGCGCATTCTTGGAATCGTCATCGCGAGGAGGCCGAAGGCGACGCGGCGATCCAGGAGCCATGAGGCGCCGTACGTTCCCTGGATTTCGCTTCGCTCGCAATGACGAACGGTTCGACGCAAATGCAATTTGATTTAGGCCTTGCCCCGGCGGCGCCTCGCGCGGGAGATCCGGCGGGCGGCGATCGCATCGGGCCAGGGGCCTACCACTGTCCACCGACAGGATGGCCCCGCTGGTGAAGGTCAGGCTCGTTCCCGCCGCGAGCACGGCGCGGGCGACTTCCTCGGGGTCGGCCAGCCTGCGCATAGGCGTCCGGCCGGACGCGCGGGTCATCCAGATGTCATTCTCCACCAGGAGGTCTAGGATCATTGCTTGCAGGATGGATCGTGGTCGAGGACGAGGGCTCTTGCCTGACAATCGCCACCCCATCGCTGGGCGTCACGGAATAGTGAATTGGCCACGCCGGCCCCAAAACGCGACCTTCGAGTGAGCGCGCTCCCCAGAGGCGCCAGAATAAGGCGCCTGATCCTCGTTGTTCTGACCGTTTGGGCGTCAGGGCCGTCAATTGCGCAAGCGCCGGCCCCTCAGCCCCGCGCCGATCAAGAGCCGATCACCCCGATCCCATCTTCATCGGTCGAGGATCCGCGGCAGGTAGCGCTCGGCGATCGCCTGTTCCACGACCCGCGTCTTTCGTATGAGAACACCCACAGCTGCAATTCATGTCATGACACATCGACAAACGGCGCGACCGGCCCCGGCGCAATGCCCGGCGGCGGCGCGCTGAACATCCCGACCGTGTTCAACGCTGCCCTGAACTTCCGCCTGAACTGGGAAGGCGATGTTCGCACGCTTGAAGCCCAGGCCGAGCAAACCCTGAGCAAACCGCAGATGATGGGGTCGAACGAGGAGGAGGCGTTGCGAAGACTGCGGGCCGACCCGAATGTCGCTCGTCAGTTTCGCGAAGCCTTTGGCCGCGAGCCGGATGATGCCGGACTCGTCGAGGCCATCGCCGCCTACGAGCGGACCCTCCTCACGCCCGGAAGCCGATTTGATCGGTGGCTCAAGGGCGACGTCAACGCCATCACCGCCAAGGAGTTCGCCGGGTATCAGATGTTCAAGTCGTTTGGCTGCATCTCGTGCCATCAAGGCGTGAATGTCGGCGGCAACATGTATCAGCGTCATGGGATATTTCATCCGCTTGCCTCTCCCAATCCCGAGATCGTTCGTGTCCCGAGCTTGCGGAACGTCGCGGTCACGCCGCCCTATTTTCACGACGGAAGCGCGGCCACCCTGTCAAAGGCGGTCAAGGCGATGGGTTATGCCCAGCTCGACCGCACATTGACCGACGACCAGACGGAGGCGATCGTCGCCTTCCTCAACACTCTGACCGGGACCTATCTCGGCAAGCCTGTCACCCAGCGGCGGGATTGCGGCAAAACGATGCGCCCAAGTGAGATCGCCGCCGCCGTCGGCGTGGTGTGCCTGCTGCTCGCGCTCCTGACCTGGCTGTTGGTGCGCGGCATAGTGACCGACGCAGCCGCCTATTCGAGGACGCTGCGGGTCTTGGACGATTTCGCGCTCGCCGAGGCTTCGCTTCACCGCGACGTACTGCGGGCTCGGGCGGGGTTGCTCACGGACTATGATCCGCTCGTGGGCTCGTCCGAGCAGATAGACGCCGCGGTCGCGCAACTTCGCGCGCAGGCTGCCTCAGAAGGGCTGGACGCGGGGCCGATCGATCGCCTAGCCGCCGCCGTCAAAATTGAAGAGAATTTGACCGAGCGTTTCAAGACCGACAATGCGCTCTTGCGCAACTCGCTCTCCTACGTGACTCTGCTGAGCGCAAGTCCTGGCTGGCACGACCGGGATTTACACCTCCGCGCGCTGGCCACGGCCGTTCTCCAGCTCGCTCTCGATCCTTCGGCGCGCTCCCAGCAGGCCGTCGAAGAGGGTCTTCTTGATCTTGCAGTGCAGCCGCCGGTCGGGGCGGACCAGGGAACCGCTCAGGCTCTCGCTTCCCACGCTCGCCTCCTGGAAATTATTCTTCCCTCGGTTGACGACACGCTCAGGGGCCTGCTCGCGGTTCAGACCGGAGAACCGTTGGAAGAGACGCGCGCGCAGTTCGCGCGCTCACACGCGGCCTCGGAGTCCTCGGCGCAGAAGTTTCGCCTGCTTCTCTATGCGACATCCGTTCTCCTTGCGCTCACCCTCATCGATCTCGGGAGACGGCTCAGGGGCCGCGTGGTGGCGCTGCGAAAGCAGATGGCGTTCGAGCATCTGATCGCAGAGCAGTCCGCGCGCCTGATCAGCTGCCCCCCTGACGAGACGAAGACGAGGCTCGAGCAGGCCTTGGCGGAATTTGGAAGAATGGTCGGGGCTGATCGCGCCTACGTCGTGCTCGGCGAAAGCCCTGTGCAGATTTACTCTTGGTCCGAGGACAACGCGCCCTATCCCCCCGAGTGGCCGGAGGCTGCTTTTTCGCTGCCTGGCGAGTTCAAACAGATCGGCCTCAACATAATCACTGCGCCGGACGTCGCGCTGCTCCCGCCCGGCGCCGGTAAGAAGGCGCTTCTTGCCGTCGGGGTTTTTGCTTGGGCCTGCATCGTTCTGCAGCGACCAGGCTATCGAGGCGTCCTGGGGTTCGATAAGCTTCGCCCCGGTCGCGGGCTGTATCTCCCGCTCGCAACCATGCGTCTTGCCGGAGACGTCATCGCCGACGCTCTCGAGCGCGAAATTCGCGAGCGCGAAAAAGCCAAATTGAACGAGCGGCTCGAGCGAGCTTTGCGCATGCAGGTGGTCGGCCAGCTTGCGAGCGGCGTCGCTCACAATTTCAACAACATCATCTCCGCGATCCTTGGCTACTCCGAAATGGCGAGTTCTGACGTGGAGCGGGGCGGCAAGGCGGCGCGGCGCATTGCCGAGATCGAGAGGGCCGCGGAGCGCGGGCGTGACCTTGTCGACAGCATCCTCACTTTCGGACGGAGGCCTCAGCCGCGTTCGTCCCTCGTTTCGATCATTGAATTGCTCAACGAGACGGCCTCGCTCTTGCGAGCGTCGCTGCCCTCCAGCGTTGAGCTGGTCGTTGCGAACGCGCCCCAAGGCCTCGCGGTGTTCGGCGAGCGAGCGCAGTTGCAGCAGGTCATAGTCAACCTATGCAGGAATGCGGCGCAGGCGATGGGGGAAGCGGGGCGCGTCGACGTCTCGGCGGATGCGCAAGATCTTAGAGCCGCCCGCGTCTTCAGCAGCGGAGAACTGGAGCCGGGCGCCTATGTTCGCATCGCCGTCAGCGATGCAGGCCCCGGCTTTGGCGAAGAGGTCGCGAAGCGCCTGTTCGAGCCGTTTTTCACCACGCGCCCCGCAGGAACCGGGCTGGGGCTCGCGACGGTCCGCAAGATCGTTCGCGATCACGATGGCGCCGTCGATGTTGCAAGCGCGCCAGGCAAGGGGAGCCGCTTCGAGGTCTGGCTGCCTGCGGCTACGACTGACGCATCAACGGCGGCGAGAGGGAAGCCGGCCGCTCCGCCCCCGCTCGGCCACGGCGAAACCGTGGCCGTCGTTCACGACGACCGCGACAGTCTTCTCGGCGACGAGGAGATCCTGGCGGCGCTTGGGTACGAGCCGATCGGCTTCGATCGCCCCGCCGACGCCGTCGCGGCGATCCGTGGCGATCCGGCTCGTTTTGACGCCGTTTTGATTTGCGTGGCGTCCGTCGGGGACGCGCTCCGTCTGGCGCACACGCTTCACGCAATCGGTCCGCCGCGGCCGATTCTTCTTGCTAGATCCGCTCTCGACATTGGCGTCGACGCCCTCGCTCGGGCAGGCGTTGCGGATCTCGTCCGCCGGCCTCTGGTTGGCGCCGAACTCGCGTCCGTGCTTGCTCGCTGCCTCGCCTCGGCGAAGACATCGGGCGCGGCGCACGGCATCGCCCGCTAAGGCGAAAGCCCAGAGGATCACTGACGCCGCGGGCGCCGGCCAAGCGAGCGGAAGCTTGCTCGACGTCCCGCCATCCGGCGCTGCGTTACAGACGTAACGCAATATCCGATCTCTGAAACTCTCCCGTAGCCGGGCTCCCTCAACGTGCGGACCGTCAGGTTGGCTCGCGCCGGCCGGAGATTGCGCCGAAGGGCGCCGCGTCCGTGAAAGATACACGGGATGCGCGCCTCGCCCGGCAACAGAGGACCAAAATGATGAAAATTCTTTTCGCTTCGACGCCGGCGACGGGCCATATCAATCCGCTGCTTGCGATCGTGCATATGCTGCGCGCCGAAGGCCACGACATCACCTTCCTGACCGGCAGCGTGTTCCGCGACCGCATCGAAAACAGCGGAGCGAAATTCGTTTCGCTTCAGGGCGCCGCAGATTTCGATGGGCGGAACCTTCTCTCCGTGGCTCCCGAACTGAAAGACATTCCGCCGGGACTCGAATGGTTCCGGGTTGCTATCGAGCGCTTCTTCCTCGATCGCCTCCCGGCGCAGCACGAGAGTTTAGTGCAGGCGGTGCAGGAATGTCAGGCTGACGTTATCGTTGGCGATGACATGTTCTTTGGCGCGCTGCCGATGTTGCTCGGATCGCGGTCAAACCGACCACCCATCGTTCTCTGCGGCACCTCGTTTCTGCATTTGGCGCGGGAGGACGGCGCGCCGAACTTCCTTGGCTTGCCGCCTGCGACGACAGAGGAGCAGCGTCGTCAATATGCGGAGAAGGCGCGGGAGTTTGACGAAACCGTCGATCAGCCCGCGCTAGTTCGTCTGAACGAGATATTGAAGACCCTGGGTGTTGGCCCGCTGTCAACGCCGATTTTCCATTCTGTCGTCGAACTCGCCGACGCCTATATGCAGTTGTCAGCGCCGCGCTTCGAATTTCCGCGCCAGATCCCGTCCTCGGTGCATTTCGTCGGCACGCCTCCAATCATCCCGGGCCAGGCTCCGCTGCCGCCCTGGGCGCACGAGCTCGATGGTTCGCGCAAGGTCGTGTTGGTGACGCAAGGGACGGTGGCCAACCACAATTTCGGGTTATTGATCGCCCCGACGTTCGCCGCGCTTGCCAACGAGCCTGATGTGCTCGTCGTTGCGACGACGGGCGGACGCCCGGTCGATGCCATTCCGTGCGCCATCCCGTCGAATGCGCGGGTCGCCAGCTTCCTGCCGTTCGAATGGTTGCTGCCCCGCGTGAACGCGCTCGTCACCAATGGCGGCTATGGCAGCGTCAACCAGGCTATGAGCTTTGGCGTTCCGCTGGTCACTGCGGGAATGACCGAGGACAAGGCCGACGTCAACGCACGAGTGGCGTGGTCCGGCGTGGGCGTCAATCTCGCCACCAACGAGCCGACGCAAGAAGCGCTGCACGCCGCCGTCCGCACCGTGCTCGATCGCCCGGCTTACCGCATGCGCGCGTCGCAAATGGCTGACGAATTCGCCCGCATCGACACGCGATCCGAGGTTCTGTCGATCATCAAACAGGTGGTCGTCAATCAGAAGCTCGAGTTGTTGGCGGAGACGATGGGGACAAGCGGGGCCCAGCGCGCGGTTCGCCAGCGGTGAATCGAACCTAAGCCCGTAGCGAAGGAGGGGGAGTCGATCTCCCCTCCTTCAGCAAGATCCGAGACTTCGAAGATTTGGCGTCCATGCAAATTCGGCCATCCTCCTTTGCCTTCATGCTCATGCTCGGCTTTCTGGCCGCCGTGCCGTATTCCGGCATCGACATCAATTTGCCAGCGCTGGCGGCCACTGGCGCCACGCTTGGCGTGAGCCCCTCGGAAGTCGGCCTGACGATGAGCGCCTTCATGCTCAGCCTCGCTGTGGCCCCGCTCATCTATGGGCCCATCTCCGACCGGTTTGGCCGCAAGCCCGTCATCGCGTTCGGCGTCACGCTGTTCGTGGCCGCGAGCCTCGCCTGCGCCGTCGCGCAGTCGTTGTCCGCTTTATTGGTTTTCCGCTTCGTTCAGGGGATCGGCGCCGCCAGCACCATGATGACCTTCGCCATCATTCGCGACTTGTTCGACGAAGCGACCGCACGCGGCAAGATCGCCAACATGGCCGTCGCCGTCAATGTCGTGACGGTGATCGCGCCGACCGCGGGCGCCGCGCTCTTGACGATCGGCGGCTGGCGGTCGATCTATGCGATCCAGGCTGGGATCGGCGCTCTTCTCTTGCTGGCTGTGATGCTTGGATTTGCCGAGAGCGCCAGGCTCGATGCCGCCAAACGGCTCGCGCCACAGATTGTGATCCGAAGCTATGTTCGCGTCCTCACGCATCCGGTTTCGCTCGCATACATCCTGGTTGGCGCTGCAAGCGGCGCGACGGTTTTTGCCTATGTCACTGGCTCCTCGCTGTTCTTCATTGGCGTCGTGGGATTGCGGCCGGACCAATATGGTCTGATTTTCAGCGCCTGTTCGGCGGCGGTCATGGGCGGCGCGCTGCTCGACGGCCGGCTTGGCCGCCTCGGCGTATCGGGGGCTTCCGTATTGACGATCGGCTTTACGCTCTCGGCCGCCGCCGCCGCCGGGCTGCTCGCCATAACCTTGGCCGGCTGGGCGCAACCGGCCGTCGTCGCCATGCTCTTGATGGCGGTGGCGCTCGCTTTCGGCATGACCATGCCCAATATCATGAATGCAACGATGGCGCCGCTGCCGGACATCGCCGGCGCCGTAAGCGCCGCGGCCGGGAGCATTCAGATGACGGCTGGCGCGGCGGCGAGCGGCCTGGTCGCCGTGCTGTTTGACGGGCGGTCGGCGCTTTCGATGGCGGCGGTGATCGCCGCCTGCTCGCTGCTCGCGCTGATCGGATATGTCCTTGTCGCCCGTTCCGCCGAGCGCCGCACTCATTCGAAGGCGGTTCTGGCGTCACCGGTCATCGACGTCGCAGCAGGACTGCCAGAGAAACTCTAGGGTAGCGAAGGCCGAGGTGGACGAAATGTCAGCCTGCCGCGAGTTGCCTCTCCAGCTGATCCAATACCCTGTAACAGGGCATGACCTGCTCGACGCTTGCGTTGGGCTCGCGGCCCTCGCGGATAGCGGCGAAGAATTCGCGGTCCTGCAATTCGATGCCGTTCATGCTGACGTCGACATGTGCAACGTCGATCTTTTCGTCCTTGCCGTTATAGAGATCGTCGTAGCGGGCGATATAGGTCGCCGTGTCGCCGATGTAGCGAAAGAACGTGCCGAGCGGGCCTTCATTGTTGAACGAGAGCGAGAGCGTGCAGATCGCGCCGTTCTCGGCCTTCAATTGGATGCTCATGTCCATCGCGATGCCAAGGGTGGGGTGGATGGGCCCTTGCAACGCGTTGGCTTTGACGATTGGCGAGCGGCATTGATACGCGAAGAGGTCGACCGTGTGCGCGGCGTGATGCCAGAGCAGATGGTCGGTCCAGGAGCGCGGCTGGCCAAGCGCGTTCATGTTGGTGCGGCGGAAGAAGAAGGTCTGCACGTCCATCTGCTGGATATGGAGCTCGTCCTTCAAAATTCGCTGGCGCACGAACTGATGGCTCGGGTTGAAGCGGCGCGTATGGCCGACCATGGCGACGAGCCCGCTTCTCTTCTGCTCCGCGACCACCGCTTCGGCGTCCTTGAGAGCATCGGCGAGCGGAATCTCGATCTGCACATGCTTGCCGGCCCTGAGGCACTGCAGAGCCTGCGCGGCGTGCATTTGGGTCGGCGTCGCCAGGATGACCGCGTCGAGTCCGGGCAGTTTGAGCGTCTCGGCGAGATCGGTCGCAGCGTGGCCGACGCCATATTTCGCCGCCGCCTCCTTGGTCTTGTCGAGCTCGCGGCCGACGACCGAGATGACCTCGACCCCATCGATCAGCTTGATCGCGTCGAGATGCCTCAAGCCGAAGGCGCCGGCGCCGGCGAGCGCGACTTTGATCGGGTTGGCCATGAGGCTCCTCGGATTCTATCAGGGTCCCGTCAGGCGACTTTCGGCTCTAGGGGCTTCACTTTGATTTTTTCGGCGCGCAACCGAACCTGCGCCAGGTCGAAACTCATCTGCATCCTGAGCCAGAAGTCGGCCGCGCCTCCGAATGCCTTTTCGAGCGTACAGCCATTTCCGGAGAGATGCCGTTCTCCCCACGAAGGACGCGATAGAGTTGTTGTCTCGTCACGCCAAGCCCTTCAGCGGCTTCGGCGACGGAAAGGCCATACTCCTCGATGTTGTCCTTTACCAACCCCCCCGGATGGGGTGGGTTCTTCATGCGCGGCGCCATTTTAGTCCTCCTCATCAGTGGTAGTCGACAAGGTCGACGTTCGACGCCTCGCCCCCTCAAACCGGATGATAATCCGCCAGTTCGCACGGACCGTCAGAGCCCAATAGCCTTTGAGGTCTCCCTTCAGCTGGTGCAGTCGAAACGATGGCTGGTTGAGGTCGTCAATCGAGCCTGCCGCTTCAAGAGCGGAGAGGTGAGTCGATTTTCTCAACTAAGTCAGCGGCGCTCTTGCTGCGGTCGTCCTCCTCGAAAAGGCGTTTCTGGCCTTTGTGTTTGAAGCTTTTCAATCACAGCAGGATAACACGTAACGTTACACGCTACAACTCGGGTGCGTCTATGTCGGCTATTGAAAATCGTTCTTCGCGGATCGGAGCCTCCGAAGGAGCCCGTCGGCGACATCAAGCCAGCCCTTCCCTGAACGGATCAAAGCTTACGCCGCATTCTCCAGGATGAGATGGCCGACAGCGGTGTTGGACGCCGGGACATGATAGAACCGGTGAGCGACTTTCGGCTTGGGGCCGCCGCTGACGACATCCGACATCGCTCCTCGCGCAACCAGCCACATCACAAGCTCGATGCCTTCGGATCCCGCCTCGCGGATGTATTCGATATTAGGCGTTTTCGATAGGCCTTGGGGATCGTCGATCAGCCGGTCGAGGAATTTCTTGTCCCACTCCTTGTTGATAAGCCCGGCGCGCGGCCCTTGAAGCTGATGGCTCATGCCGCCCGTGCCCCAGACATGAACGTTGATGTCCTCCGGGTAGCTCATCAATCGCCTTGCCGATCGCGCGGCCGAGCGCAAGGCAGCGCGCGCCCGAGGGCACCGGGTGCTGCACGACATTGACCGCGAAGGGGATGATCCTGCATGGCCATTCTTTCACCTCGCCGAAGACGCAGGAGAGCGGCACGGTCAGCCCATGGTCGACGTCAATCTCGTTGACCATGGTCAGATCGAAATCCTGCTGGATCACTTCCGAGGCGATATGCGAGGCCAGTTCCGGGTCGCCGACGACTTTCGGCACCGGGCGCGCGCCATAGCCTTCGTCGGCGGGATTGAATTCCGGCCCGGTCATGATCGCGAAGGTCGGGATCATGGCGAGACTGAAGGCGGTCGCGTGATCGTTATAGACGGCGACGATTACGTCGGGCTTATGCGTCTTCATCCATTGCTTGTCGAAATCGTATCCGGCGAAGACCGGCTTCCAATAATCTTCCTTTGTCTTGCCGAGGTCGAAGGCGGCGCCGACGGCGGGGATGTGCGAGGTGTAAAGGGAGGCGGTGATGCGGGCCATGTTTAAATCTCTTGTCCGAAGCGTCATCAGCGCCGTCACGCCTTCGCGCGGGCGCTGGGCGTCGCCGTGCTCTCCGATCCTGCGATTTCCCTCGATTGTCCGGCCGCCCTTGATCATCATCTCGCGATATTCCTGCTCGGTCATGCCGGTCATGGAGCCCGCCATCTGCTGAAAGCTCTTGCCGTCCGTCGCGCCGATCTTGGCCAGGAAATAGATGTTGCCGCCGAGCTCGATGCAGCGGTTGAGGTCGCGCGCAAGGACCGCTTGCTTCTGCTCCTCGCTCATCTTCCATTCGTCGAGATAAAGCCGTTCGTCGGCCTTGAAGCGGGCGCGGTTCTCGGGCTTCATCAGCGACATGCAGAACTGGTTCAGCCAATAGCCCTTGCGCGACTGCTCGGCGTCGAAGACGGTCGTGCCGGGAATGTCGGAATAGGGCTTTTCGAGCGCCATGGTTCAGCGTTTCCTCTCGTCCGGCCAATAGAGCCGCATCGGATTGTCGACCAGGAGCAGGTCCTGAAGATCGGCTGCGGGAGCGATATGGGGGATGATGTCGACCATGAGCCCGTCGTCGGGCATGTGGTCCTTGAGGTTGGGATGGGGCCAATCGGTGCCCCACAGCACCCGGTCCGGAAATTCCTCGACCACCTTGCGCGCGAACGGGACCACGTCGCGATAGGAGTTCCGTTCGCCGTTCAGCGCCGGCGGGCCGGAAACCGAAAGGCGCTCGGCGCCGGTCACCTTGCACCAGACGTTCTCGTAATCGTCCATGAATTTGAGGAAGCGTGCGAATTCCGGGCCGTCGACCGGCTTCGTCACGTCCGGGCGGCCCATATGGTCCACGACGATCGTCACCGGCAGCTCGGAGAGGAATCCGGCCAGTTCGGCCAAGTCCGCCGCCTCGAAATAGACGACGATGTGCCAATCGTGCTCGACGATGCGCTCGGTGATTGCCTTGAGTTCGTCGAGCGGCGTGAAGTCGACCAGCCTTTTGATGAAATTGAATTGCACGCCACGCACGCCCGCCTCATGCAGCCGCTTCAATTCCGCATCGGTCACGTCGCGCTTGACGGTCGCGACGCCCCGCGCTCGGCCGTCGCTTGCTAGCAGGGCGTCGACCATCGCGCTGTTGTCGGCGCCGTGACAGGTCGCCTGGACGATCACGTTGCGGTCGAAGCCGAGACGGTCGCGCAGCGCGAACAATTGCGCCTTGCTGGCGTCGCAGGGGGTGTATTTGCGCTCGGGCGCGTAAGGGAACTCAGCGCCCGGCCCGAACACATGGCAATGGGCATCGACGCTGCCGGGCGGAAGCGCAAAGCTGGGTTTGCTCGGGCCGTCGAACCAGTCGAGCCACCCCTTGGTCTTCTCGAACGGCCCGGTGACGGGCTTGCCGGCGACGTTCACGGCGCCCTCAGTCGACATATTTGAGCCCCGCCTTTTCGAGCGGCTCGCGCATCTTGTACATGTCGAGACCGAGCACGCCGGCCGCAAGCTTCGCGCGCTTGTCGCCCTCGTTGGCCTCGCGGGCTTTCGCCGCTTCCGCCGTCTTTCCCGCCCATTCGGCCGGCACGACGACCACCCCGTCGTCGTCGGCGACGATCGCATCGCCGGGGTTCACCGCCGCGCCGGCGCAGACGATCGGGATATTGACCGAGCCCAGCGTCGCCTTCACCGTGCCCTTGGCGCTGACGCATTTGCTCCAGACGGGAAAACCCATCTCGGTCAGAGCCTTCACGTCGCGCACGCCCGCGTCGATGATGAGGCCCTTGGCGCCACGGGCCATGAAGCTCGTCGCCAGAAGATCGCCGAAATATCCGTCGGTGCATTCGGCGGTGATCGCGGCGACGACGATGTCGCCGGGCTCGATCTGTTCCGCGACGACATGCATCATCCAATTGTCGCCCGGGTGCAGGAGGACCGTCACCGCCGTTCCGGAGACGAGCGCGCCCGGAGAGATCGGCCGCATATAGGGCTTCATGAGGCCGAGGCGCCCCATCGCCTCGTGCACGGTCGCAACGCCATAGCGCCCGAGCGCCTCGACAGCGGCGCGGTCGGCTCGTGCGACCTTGCGTCTGACGACGCCGAGTTCGGTCATCATCTCTCCTCCCGTCCCCGCGCGCCGCGCCTCGCGAAGGCGTGGATCGACCCGTCGACTTCATAGTCCTGATGCCGACGCAGGCGCAACGCTAGCGGTGGGGATGCGTGAAAATCGAGCGAAACAGCGGTGTAGGACGGTGAAAATCCGACCGTATTGGGTCCTCCGCATGCATTTTGGCGTCGACAGCAAAGGGTCTGAAACTGGTCCAACGGATTGTGTGTTTGGGGCCATACGCAATTTGGCGCCGAAGCAATTCATTGTGCAAAGCAGAATATCGTGCTATAGATCTCAACTGGCAGAATCCGAGCCGCGCCTGGCTGCCGGGCTCCGGAGAGGCGAGCGAGAGGAGAGAAAGGGAAGCATGAGGCGGTCGGCCGCAACCCGAGACGCGAGTTGAGCCGGAGGGAATTTTTTTATTTTTTTTCGCCCACAACACATTGAAAAGTCTCGAATCGGCCAAAGGAATCCAAGCAAATCCAAGGGTTTTGCTTGGATTTCATTTGGAATTATTTGGATTTGCTTGGCGTGCGCTCGCGCCATGGTTGTATCCACGGTCCTCGCTCATATGGCCGAAGGCCGGATCACGGTCCGCTCCGCAAACCACCCCGACAAGCGTCGCCAGCAGCACCTCGTCCAACGGATAGGTCACCATCCCCGCAATCCGGTGGTCCGGCACAACCCGCCTATGATCCAGGAACCCAAACGACATGGCTCGCGCCCCATCGAATCCAACTTGGTTAACCCACCCTTAACGATTTAGGACTCCGCCCTGGAGGGAGCGCGCGCCGCCCTTGCTGGCGGCCGCGAAAAAATGCGAATATGACAATTGATTGGCGCTAGCGCCCCCTTTCCCACTCCATAGGCGACACATGCCTTCCTATCGTTCACGAACTTCGACCCATGGCCGCAACATGGCCGGCGCCCGGGGCCTTTGGCGGGCAACTGGCATGAAGGATGGCGATTTCGGCAAGCCGATCATCGCCATCGCAAATTCCTTCACCCAGTTCGTGCCCGGGCACGTGCACCTGAAGGACCTTGGCCAACTGGTGGCCCGCGAGGTCGAGGCTGCAGGCGGCGTCGCCAAGGAGTTCAACACCATCGCCGTGGACGACGGCATCGCCATGGGCCACGACGGCATGCTTTATTCGCTGCCTTCGCGCGAGCTCATCGCCGACAGCGTCGAATATATGGCCAACGCCCATTGCGCCGATGCGCTCGTGTGCATCTCGAACTGCGACAAGATCACGCCCGGCATGCTGATGGCGGCGATGCGCCTCAACATCCCGGCCGTCTTCGTCTCCGGCGGCCCGATGGAAGCGGGCAAGGTCAAGCTCTCCACGGGAGCGCGCAGCGTCGACCTCATCGACGCGATGGTCGCCGCGGCTGACTCGAAAGTCTCCGACGCTGACGTCGCGGTGATCGAGCGCTCCGCCTGCCCGACCTGCGGCTCCTGCTCGGGCATGTTCACCGCCAATTCGATGAACTGCCTCACCGAGGCGCTGGGCCTGTCGCTGCCAGGCAACGGCACGGTGGTCGCGACTCACGCCGACCGCAAGCGCCTGTTCGTCGAGGCCGGCCATCTCGTCGTCGACCTCGCGCGCCGTTGGTACGAAGAGGGCGACGAAGGCGCTCTGCCGCGCGGGATCGCAACGTTTCAGGCGTTCGAGAACGCGATCACGCTCGACATCGCCATGGGCGGCTCGACCAATACCGTCCTGCACCTGCTCGCTGCCGCGCATGAGGCGGAGGTCGACTTCACCATGGCCGACATCGACCGGCTTTCGCGGCGCGTGCCGTGCCTGTGCAAGGTCGCCCCCTCCGTGCCCAACGTGCATGTCGAGGACGTCCATCGCGCCGGCGGAGTGATGGGAATTCTGGGCGAGCTCGACCGCGCCGGCCTGCTCAATCGCGAAGTGCGGATGGTGCATGCCGAGTCGCTCGAGCACGCTTTGTCGCGCAACGACATCATGCGCGCGAAGAGCAAGGCGACGCGCGAATTCTTCTTGGCTGGACCCGGCGGCGTGCCGACCCAAGTCGCGTTCAGCCAGCAGGCTCGCTATCCCTCGCTCGACGAGGATCGCGCCAAGGGCGTCATCCGCGACGTCGAGCACGCCTTCTCCAAGGACGGCGGCCTCGCGGTGCTCTACGGCAACATCGCGCTCGACGGGTCGATCGTGAAGACGGCGGGGGTCGACGCCGGCAGTCTCAAATTTCAAGGCCCGGCGCGCATCTTCGAGAGCCAGGACGACGCGGTGCAGGGGATTCTCGGCGGCAAGATCGTGGCCGGCGACGTCGTGGTCATCCGTTACGAGGGGCCGCGGGGCGGCCCGGGCATGCAGGAGATGCTCTATCCGACGAGCTATTTGAAGTCGCGCGGGCTCGGCAAGGCCTGTGCGCTCATCACCGACGGCCGCTTCTCGGGCGGCACCGCCGGCCTTTCGATCGGCCATGTCTCGCCGGAAGCCGCCGAGGGCGGCGCGATTGGCCTCGTTGAAGAAGGCGACATGATCGCAATCGACATTCCCGCCCGCTCGATCAGCCTCCTCGTCGACGAGGTGACGCTGAGCCACCGCCGGGCGGAGATGGAGCGCAAGGGCGCGAGCGCCTGGAAACCGGCCAAGCCGCGCAAGCGGGCGGTGTCAACAGCTTTGCGCGCCTACGCCGCGTTCGCGACCAGCGCAGCGCGCGGAGCGGTCCGGGAAGTGCCGTAAGCTTTTCATGTTGAAGGCGCTCAGCGCGCGCTCGATCGCTTCGCGCCTTTTTCTCTCTGCGGCGTTCTGGAGCATCCTCATCCTCGCGCTCGCGGGGTTGGGCTTAAGCGCGCTCAACAAGCAATGGAGCGAGGCCAACTTCGACGATCAGCTTGGCGTCTATCTCAAAGCGCTGGTCGCCAATGTCGCGGTTCCGAGTGAAGAGGGCAAGGCGGGCGCCCAGCAGGCAGCGATCGCGCCGCAATTCGAGCTCGCGTTCTCGGGCTGGTACTGGCAGATCACCCGCACCGACGTGAACCCGCCGGAAATCCGCGCCTCGAAGTCGCTGTTCGCGACACAATTGCCCCAGCTGGTCGCGGTGAGGAACGATCACGGCGCCATTCTGAGCGGCTACGCGGTCGGCCCGGGGGGGCATCAACTCAGGATGATCCAGCGCCAGATCGACGCCGGCGACGATGGTCGCTTTCTGGTGCAGGTCGCCGCCAACGCCGACGTGATCCAGGCGCAGGAGCGCAGCTTCGAATTGGGGCTCGCAGCGACGTTCTGGACGCTGGCGCTCGCGCTGATCGGCTCGACCGCGCTTGCGGTTCGATTCGGCCTGCGCCCGCTGAGGGTTCTGCGTGAAGGCGTGGCCGCGATCCGCCGCGGCGAGGCCGAACATGTCGCAGGCGAGTTTCCGCAGGACGTCGCTCCGCTGGCGGCTGAGGTCAATCAGCTGATCGACGCCAACCGCGAGATCGTCGAGCGCGCGCGCACCCAGGTCGGCAACCTCGCCCACGCGCTCAAGACGCCGCTCAGCGTTTTGATGAACGAGGCTGATTCAGAGAGCGCGAGTCTGCCCGAAAAGGTGCGCGAGCAGACCGACGTCATGCGCCGGCAGGTAACGTTCTATCTCGACCGGGCCCGCGCCGCCGCCCGCGCCCGAACCTTCGGCGCGGCGACGGAAGTGAAGCCGGTGGTCGAGGGGCTCGTCCGGACTTACGAAAAACTGCACGGCGACCGGGCCTTGACCTTCGACGTCGAGATGCAGCCGGGCCTCAAGTTCCGAGGCGAGGCTCAGGATCTCACAGACCTGATTGGCAACCTGCTCGACAATGCGGGGAAATGGGCACGCGAAAAGGTGTCGATCCACGCCGAGCGCGCGGCCACGGCGGAGAACAAGGACGCCGGCCGTTTTCTGGTGGCCGAGATCGACGACGACGGCCCTGGGCTCGACAAGAGCGCGCGCGCGGCTGCGCTCGAGCGCGGCAAGCGGCTCGATGAGTCACGCCCCGGCTCCGGCCTCGGCCTCTCAATCGTCGTCGAACTCGCTTCGATCTACGGCGGCTCGCTTGAGCTCGACGAAAGTCCGCTCGGGGGTTTGCGCGCGGTCCTGCGCTTGCCATGCGTTTGAGGCCTTCGACGATCCAGATTGCTGCGGGTTAACGAGTCCGTTTTGAGCCTTCTCAGAGGTTTACGTCCCATTTAGCGAGTTGTTCGCCGCTCTCGGCGCCGAAGTCTTGTCCGCACTCCGGCCAAAAATACCCAAACCAGCTCATTGTTATTTCTGAAAAACAATAACACAACGCAGCCGGCCTGACAAGAGATTGTCGATTTTCAATTTCAGGCAGCGTCGGGGGCCGGGCCCGATCACCCTGCCTTTGGAAACACCGGGCGATCTCACCAATGGGCTTCCGTATCGGCGCCTGAAGCCTCAGCCCGGAAGACGGACCAGCACGCTCTCCGGAAGCGCAGTCTTGTATTTGACCTGCTTCAAGGCAAAGCTCGATCGGATGTTGGCGACGCCCCGCGCTTTCGTCAGCCGCTCAATGATGAAATGCTGAAGTTCGATGGTGTCGCGAACAACCACGCGCAAGAGATAGTCCGAATCGCCCGTCATCAGGTAACATTCCATCACCTCGGGAAAGCGGCTGACGGACTGCTCGAAACTCTCCAGCATCTCCTCGATCTGCTTTTCGAGCGTTACTTGGATGAAAACGCTAAGACTCGGACCCAGCTTGCTGGCGTCGAGAAGGGTCACGCGGCGTGCGATGACGCCCGCTTCCTCAAGCGCTCTGACGCGAGCAAGACAGGGCGAGGGGGACAAACCGACGCGTTCCGCGAGCGCGAGATTCGTGAGGCTGGCGTCCTCCTGGATCTCGGAGAGGATCCGAATGTCTGTTGGATCGAGAGCCTTTTTCAGCAGATTATGCCTCTAACGTGGGGTATGTCAGCATTTTGAACTGATTTTTCTGCAGATCAAGCCATCTTTGGCGCCGTATGCGGCGCGGCGAGTCTTAAGCTCAACGCAGCGCCGTTGAGAATTGGTCCCGCCCATGAACTTCGTCAAAGTCGGACAACCAAACCGCCCCGGAGACGCCGATCCGGAGGAGACGGCCGAATGGCTGGCCGCGCTCGAGTCAGTTGTCCAGGCTGCTGGAGAGGATCGGGCCGAGTTCCTTCTGTCGGCCCTCGACCGCAAAGCCAAAGAGCTCGGCGTCGGAACAGAGCTCGCTCCCTACTTGCCTTACCGAAATTCAATCCCGCTCGAACGGCAAGCTCCATTTCCAGGCGACATCGCCATCGAGGAGCGGATCACGGCCATCATCCGGTGGAACGCGCTGGCCATGGTCGTTCGCGCGAACAAGGCCTATGGCGAACTGGGCGGCCATATCGCGAGCTACGCCTCGGCCGCCGAGATCTTTGAAATTGGCTTCAATCATTTCTTTCAGGCCGACACAGGCGCTGACGTTGGCGACCTGGTCTTCTTCCAACCGCATTCCGCGCCGGGCGTCTATGCGCGCGCTTTTCTCGAAGGGAGATTGTCGGAAGAGCAATTGAAGCGATACCGCCAGGAAGTGCGCGGCGGGGGCTTAAGCTCCTATCCCCATCCCTGGCTCATGCCCGATTTCTGGCAGACGCCAACTGGCTCGATGGGCATCGGGCCGATCACAGCGATCTATCAGGCTCGTTTCCTCCGCTATCTCCAACATCGCGGTCTCGCCAATACTGAGGCGCGACATGTCTGGGGTGTCTTCGGCGATGGCGAAATGGACGAGCCGGAATCGATTGCGGGTCTTTCGCTTGCGGCGCGCGAAAGGCTCGACAACCTAACCTTCGTTATCAACTGCAATCTGCAGCGCCTCGACGGGCCGGTGCGCGGCAACGGGCAGATCATTCCGGAATTGGAGAGCCTTTTTCGCGGCGCGGGCTGGAACGTCATCAAGGTGCTGTGGGGCTCGGAATGGGACGCTCTCTTCGCACGCGACAAGAAGCATGCGCTGCTTCGCCGTTTCGCCGCGACGGTCGACGGCAAGTACCAGACGCTGGGCGCGCGAGACGGCGGCTACAACCTCGTTCACTTCTTTGACGAGGACCCCGAGGTGCACGCGCTCGTCGCGGATATGTCGAACGAGGACATCGACGGTTTGAAACGGGGCGGCCACGATTTTCGCAAGCTCTTCGCCGCTTTCGAAGCCGCGCGGGCGACCAAGGACAGGCCGACCGTTATCCTCGCCAAAACGAAGAAGGGTTACGGTATGGGCGGGGCGGGCGAATCCCGTATGACGTCGCATCAGGCCAAGAAGCTCGATATCGACGCGCTGATCGCTTTCCGCGACCGTTTCGCCCTTCCTCTGAGCGACGAACAAGCGGCCGCGCTCGAATTTTACAGGCCCGCCGAAAACAGCGCCGAGCTTCGCTATCTTCGCGCGCGCCGCGAGGCTCTCGGCGGTTATCTGCCCGCGCGACGAAGGAACGCTGAAAGTGTGGCCGTTCCTCCGCTCAAGGCTTACGCGGAATTCGCGCTTCGCGCCGCGGGCAAGGAGATGTCTACGACCATGGCCGCGGTGCGGCTATTCAGCAATCTCATTAAAGACAAAGCGCTCGGCCCGCGGATCGTGCCCATCGTCGCGGACGAAGCGCGCACGTTCGGCATGGCGAATCTCTTTCGGCAGGTCGGCATCTATTCGCCGCTTGGTCAGCTCTATGAACCCGAAGATGCGGGCTCCATGCTCTATTATCGCGAAGCGCGCGACGGACAATTGCTGGAAGAGGGCATCACTGAGGCCGGCGCGATCTCGTCCTGGGTTTCCGCCGCCACGTCCTACAGCGTCCACAATGTCGCGATGCTTCCCTTCTATATTTTCTATTCGATGTTCGGGTTCCAGCGGGTCGGCGACCTGATCTGGGCGGCCGCCGACCAAAGGTCGCGCGGCTTCCTTATCGGCGCAACCGCCGGGCGGACAACGCTCGGCGGCGAAGGGCTTCAGCACCAGGACGGATCGAGCCAGGTGATCGCCGCGACCATTCCCAACTGCCGCGCCTATGATCCAGCCTTCGCCTATGAAGTGGCGGTGATCTTCGACCATGGCGCGCGCGCGATGATGGAGGAGGGCAAGGACGAGTTCTACTACGTCACCGCCATGAACGAGAACTACGCCCAGCCTTCGATGCCGGAGGGAGTTGAGGGTGACATCATCAAGGGTTTGTACCGCGTCGAGGCGCGCGTCCCTGAGGGATCGTCGGTCCGCATCCGGCTCCTCGGCTCGGGCGCGATTCTGTCGCAAGTGCTGGAGGCCGCGCGTCGGCTCGAGGCGGACTGGGGTGTCGCTTCCGAAGTGTGGAGCGCGACCAGCTTCTCCGAGCTTGCGCGCGACGCGCGTGACGTCGAGCGGCGAAACCGGCTGAACCCGCTTTCGCGACGCGAGACGAGCCACGTCGCCCGCTGTCTTCCAGGGCCAAGTCCCATCATTGCTGCGACCGATTATGTGCGCGCCTATCCGCAATTGATCGCGACCTATGTCGAGGCGCCGTTCACCGTGCTCGGCACCGACGGGTTTGGCCGCAGCGACACGCGCGCCGCGCTTCGCAGCTTCTTTGAAGTTGATGCCAGCCATATCGCGGTCGCGGCGCTTGCCGCGCTTGCAACAGAGGGAAGCGTTCGTCAGGAGACCGTCGTGGAAGCCATCGCGCGCTACGGCGATGAAGGCGGCGATGAAGCGCCCTGGCTGCGATAGCTGAGCGACGGCGCTCCACCGCTCCGACGAGAAAGCCGGCGGTTTCCAACGGCCCTCTCCTGGGCCGCGGCTCGCGCGGGCTTGACGATTGCCTTATCGAAGGCTCGTTAGGCGATTATGCGGCTCCATGCATGTGGGCCGCGCCTTCGATTCCGCCTTTTACGATGTCGAATGACAAGCCCAGGAGCACGCTATCGATGCGGTCGAGACTTTCCATAATCGCGCTCGGATCGATGGCGCTTGCTGGCTGTCAAAGCGTCAGCTCGAACGGCGCGCCGCCAGTCACCGGCTCCACGACGCCAGCCGGGGCCGCGACATCGACGGTCGCGCCTGCCCCAGGCGGGATGCCTGCGCCCGCGATTCCGACCGGCGCCGCGCTCGGCGGCGCCCTTGGCGGGCCGATCGGGGCGTCGCTGACGGACGACGACCGCGAGGCGGCGTGGCAGGCGCAGGTCGGAGCGCTCGACTCCGGTCAGAAGCGCTCGTGGCGGGGGGCTAAGGGCGTATTCGGCTTTGTCGAGCCGGGGGCCGCGTCGAGCGATGGCTGCCGCGCCTATTCGCAGACGATCTATATCGCCGGCCGGCCCAACCACGGCCGCGGCGTCGGCTGCAAACAGGCCGACGGAAGCTGGAAGATGACGAGCTGAGGCTCGACGAGACGGACCGCACAGCCCCATCTTTGACGTCCTTTTCCATCACCCGTGAAATTCACGGTTGACTGAAAAGTGACGCGATGCAATCGTTCCCTGCAAACGTTCCCATCGGCCCCAAAGATGGCCGGATTCGGAGTGAGACGTGTCAGGAGCGGTCTGCGCACTCGATGTGCGTTCCGTATCGAAGTCCTATGGCGCGACCGTCGCGCTTCAGGATGTTTCGATCGAGCTTCAGCCCGGCGAGGTGCACGCCCTCTTAGGTGAGAACGGGGCGGGCAAGTCGACGCTCGTCAAGATCCTGAGCGGGGTCGTCAAGCCGGACGTCGGGACGATGCGGATGGGCGGCGAGCCCTACGGACCGCATTCGATCGTCGATGCGCGCCGACGCGGCGTGGCGACAGCCTTTCAGGAGCTCAGTCTCGTCCCCAACCTCACGGTCGGACAGAACCTATCCCTGCCGCGTCAGCCGAAGGGAGGCCTCGGGCTGGTGTCAGGCGCGGCGACCCAAAAGCGCGGCGCAGCCATCCTCGAGCGCTTCGGCCTGCGGCTTTCGCCGAACGCCGTCGTCGCAAGCCTGACGCTCGCCGAGCGCCAGCGGCTCGAAATCACGCGAGCCTTCGCTTGCGACCCGAAGGTGCTCATCCTGGACGAACCGACCGCCGCCCTGGCCGAGACCGACTGGCTTTTCGGTCTCGTTCGTCAAGCGACCGCCGCGGGCGCGGCCGTCCTTTATATCTCGCATCGGCTGGCCGAGGTCCGCGAGCTCTGTCAGCGCGCGACGGTGCTTCGCAATGGCCGCAGCATCGGGACGGTCGGGCTCGAGGACGCCACGGATCACAATATTTTCGAGATGATGGTCGGCCGAAGCCAGGCAGAGGAAATGCAGCGCCGCGCGGCCGCTGGACAGTCGACGCGTCCCGCCGTCCTCGAAGCCGAGGGATTGGCGGGAGGGAGCCTCAAGGCCATTTCGTTCACGCTGCGCGAGGGCGAAATTCTTGGCGTCGCGGGGCTCGAGGGACAGGGACAGCGCGCGCTCTTCCGCGCCCTCGTCGGGCTCGCTCCGCTTAGCTCCGGTTCGGTCAAGGTGGACGGCGCATCGGTTCGGCTCTCGGGTCCCGATGTCGCGCTCAAGACGGGTCGCGGGATTGCTTTTCTTCCCGAGGAGCGCAAGACCGAGGGGATCTTCCCCGCTCTCGCGACGGCGTCCAACATCGTTCTTCCCGTCATCGGCCGAATTGGGCGAGCGGGCCTCGTGTCGGAGCGCCTGGAGCGTGAGGCCGCGGCCGGGTCCTCTTCCCAGGTCGACCTCAGTCCGCGCTATCTCGATTTCCGGATCGGCGAACTTTCCGGCGGCAACCAGCAGAAGGCCCTGCTGGCTCGGGCGATGCAGACCGGCGCAAAGATCCTTTTGCTTTATGATCCGACCCGCGGCGTCGACGTCGGAACGAAGCAGTCGATCTATGCGGCCATCCGAAGTTTCGCGGAAGCCGGCGGCGCGGTCCTGCTCTATTCCTCGGAACTGCCCGAACTGGTTCACCTCGCGGACCGCTGCCTGGTCGTCTATGGCGGACGGATCTTCGCAGAACTCACCGGCGCGGACATCAACGAGCGCATTCTTGTCGCCGCGCTGACCGGCCATTCCATCAAAGAAGCCGCCGCATGAGCGCGCATCTCGACGCCGCGGCCCCGAGCGCGCCGGGTTCGGGTCTGGGCGTCGCGATCCGGCGCGGTCTGACCGATGGCGCCGGCATCGTCGCTATTCTCTATGTCATCCTCTTTGCGCTCTATGCGCTGTGGGATCGAAGCGCGCTCAGCGTGTCGGGGGTGACCGATCTTTCGAACAACGCGGCGCCGCTCGCCATCGCCGCCGCCGGCGAAAGCCTCGTCGTCATTTCAAAAGGCTTCGACCTCTCCGTCGCCGGCGTCGTGTCCCTGTCGAATGTGCTCATGGCGAGCTATCCGGTCGATGGGCCCGGCGGGGCGCTCGTCAGCCTCCTGATCTGCCTTGGCGTTGGCGGCGCGATCGGCGTGGTCAACGGAATCCTCGTCGCCATCCTGCGCTTGCAGTCGATCGCCGCGACCTTGGGAACCATGATTATGGGCCAGGGGCTTGCGCTCGTCATCATGGATGCGCCGGGCGGCACGGTCGCGGATTGGGTGAGCTACACCCTCACCGATGTGCTGTTCGGCGTGATACCGATCTCGGGACTCATCGTGCTCGCGGTCGTGGCCTTATGGCTTCTTTTCCGCCGCACGGACAGTTGCATTGGCCTTTTTGCGGTCGGCGCGGATGAAACGGCGGCTTCGCTGTCGGGGATATCGGTCGTGCGCGCGCGCTTTGTCGCTTTCGTCGGGGCCGGTCTGCTCTACGGACTCGCGGGCTTCATGCTGAGCGTGCAGACCGCGACCGGCAATCCGACCGCGGGAACGCCGTTCCTCATGTTGACCTTCGCCGCCGTCGCGCTCGGAGGCGTCTCGTTGACAGGCGGGAGAGGCAGCCTCATCGGCGCCATCATCGGCGCGGCGACGCTGATGCTCTTGCAGAAGGTGCTGTTCTCGGGCGGCGTGTCGTCGTTCTACACCGGGATCTTCCAGGGCGTCGTCATGGTGCTCGCCATCGTGTTCGGCTCCGTCATCTCGCGCCTCGCCTCGACCGGAGCGCGTACGTGACCAGCGCCCGCCCGTCAGCCGCCTTGCAGCCGCCCACGGATACGCGGCGGACAGGGCGCATTCGCTCCGAGACGATCAGCACCGCGGCGATTTTCGCTCTCGCGATCCTCCTCATCTTCGCCTCCCGCTTCGTGAGCCCGGCGCTCGGCTCGTGGGATCAGGTCGATACGATCATCACGCTCGCTTCGTTCCTGATCGTTGTGGCTTTCGGTCAGGGCCTCGTCATCCTGGTTGGCGGGCTCGACCTCTCGGTCGCCTCGATGATCACGCTGGGGGGCGTCCTCGCGACCACCTGGAACGGCTCGCTCGGATCGGAATGGGTGTTGATCCCCGCGGTTCTCCTCATCTGCGCCTGCGTCGGCGCGCTCAATGCGGTCGGCGTGATCTGGCTCAACATTCCGCCCTTCATCATGACGATGGCGAGCGGCATCATCGTCGCGTCCGCCGCGCTAGGCTATACGAGCGGGACGCCTCGCGGCGCCTCGCCCGAAGCCTTCCTTGACCTCATGAAGGGGTCGGTCGGCCCCGTGTCGGCGGTTCTGATCTTCGTGCTCATCTTCGTCCTCCTCGCTTGCGCGCTGCAAAGCGCGACCGCCTTCGGGCGGCGGCTCTATGCGGTCGGCGCCAACCGTGAAGCCGCGCGCATCGCGGGCGTCGCCACCTGGCGGCCGATCATGGCTGCCTATGCGATCAGCGCTGTTTGCGCGGGCTTCGTTGGAATGATGCTGGTCGGTTACGCGAATGGGGCGACTTTGCGGATGGGGGATTCCTACCTCTTGCCGAGCATCGCTGCCGTCGTGATCGGCGGATCGTCGATTCTCGGCGGCCGCGGCAGCTTCGCGGGAACAGTGGGCGGCGCGATCCTTCTCACCACGCTCGGCACGGTCATCTCCGCGCTTGGCATGGAAGAGGGATGGCGCACGGTCATCGAGGGGGCAATCATCGTTGGAGCGCTGCTCCTGCTTCGAGAGGATTTGATAGCGAGATTGAGAAACAGGCCGGCCCGCTAAGCCACGAGCGGGTCTGGCCGAAGGCGTTCCTGCAATTGGGTGTGGGAACGTTCTCACGGCCAAACGTGGCGCCATGAGGGAGGTTATACGCATGAGAACTCTTAGAAAGCTGTTCACAACGACCTGCGTCGCCGCCGGCGCGCTCGCATCCGCGTTCGCGCTTGCGACGAGTTCGGCGTCGGCCGACGAACCTAAGAAGTTCAAGATATTCCTCAGCCTGAGCTACAGCGGCAACTCCTGGCAGTCGGAGGCCGCCAATATCGTGAAGGCGCTCGCGCAGACGCCGCCCTACGATAAGCTGGTCGAACTCAAGGAGGTGATCTCCGGCACGGACCCGCAGGCTCAGATTGCCGCGTACGAGAGCATGATCGACGCGAAGGCCGATGGCATCATCAGCTTCCCGATCTCATCGACCGCGCTCAACCGTACGGTCAAGAAGGGCTGCGATAAGGGCGTGCTCTTCTTCATGTACGATGCGACCGTGACCGAGCCTTGCGCTTATAACGTGAGCTACATCACGGCAGGCTTCGGAGAGAACACCGCGCAGGCGCTGGTGAACGCGCTCAACGGCAAGGGCAAGATCTTCCTAAGCCGCGGCGTTCCCGGAAATTCCGTCGACAAGCGCCACACCGACGGCGCCATGCACATCTTCAAGGAATATCCGGGCATCCAGGTCGTCGCCGAATATTATTCCTTCTGGGACGACCGCACGACGCAGCAGGAGACCGCCAAGGCGCTTGCCGCGCATCCCGATGTCGACGGCATCTGGGCGCAGGCCGGCGAATTCGGCGCCATCCAGGCTCTGCGCGACAAGGGAACCCGCCTCGTGCCGATGACGGGTGAAAACTCGAACGGCTTCCGCCTGGCGCTCGCCGATCCTACGGCCCAGAAGGAGGGCCTCAAGGGTGTCTCCGCTGGCTCTCCCCCGGCCACGTCCGGCTATGCGTTCAAGCTGATGATGGAGATCCTGACGAAGAAGCGGGACCTGAAGCCGATGAACATTCAGTATCCGCTGCCCTGGGTTCCCGCCGACAAGGTCAAGATCTGCAAGGGGGATACCTTTGAAGACGGATGCAACACCTTTCCTGAAGGCAAAGTGCCAAGTTCCTTCGTGACCGAGGTGTTCAGTCCCGAGTTCCTGCCGGAGCTCAGCCTCAAGTCCGCTCTCGATGGCGTGCCGACTCCCGGCAAGACGATCCAGCCGCTGCCGGCCGAGGTCGTGAAGGCTCCCAACGAGCCGGGCATCAACTGCCAGAAGTGCGAGCCGCCAGCCGACTTGTACAAGCTGACCAAAGTCGAGCCGACAGTGAAGCCGTAAACGTCAATCGTCCCGGGCGCGCCATGCGCTCGGGACGCTTTTTCCAACAAAGGACGAGATATGGCCAGACACCTGAAGCGGGGCCGCGACGCCAAAGAAGTGGCCGCCAACGACGCGAAAGTGCGCGCCACGGTCGAAGGCATTTTGAGCGATGTCGAGACGCGCGGCGACGCGGCTGTTCGCGAGCTGTCGGAGAAGTTCGACAAATGGTCGCCCCCAGCCTTTCGGCTGTCTCCAAGCGAAATCGAAGCGGCGATGGCGAAGGTCGCGCCGCGGGACATCGAGGACATCCGCTTCGCGCAAGCGCAGGTCCGAAACTTCGCGCAGAAGCAGCGCGAGTGCATCAAGGACCTCGAAGTCGAGACCCTGCCGGGCGTCATTCTCGGTCACAAGAACATCCCCGTGAATTCCATCGGCTGCTACGTCCCGGGCGGCAAATATCCCATGGTCGCGTCGGCGCATATGAGCGTCGTGACCGCGAAAGTCGCGGGCGTCGAGCGCATCATCGCTTGTGCGCCGCCTTTCCAGGGCGGACCGCATCCGGCCATCGTGGCGGCCATGCATATGGGCGGCGCGGACGAGATTTATGTCCTGGGCGGCGTGCAGGCCGTCGCCGCCATGGCGCTCGGAACCGAAACGATCGCGCCGGTCGACATGCTGGTGGGGCCCGGCAACGCCTTTGTCGCCGAGGCCAAGCGTCAGCTCTACGGCCGCGTCGGCATCGACCTTTTCGCCGGTCCGACCGAAACGCTCATCATCGCCGACGACACGGTCGACGGCGAGATTTGCGCGACCGATCTCCTCGGTCAGGCGGAGCACGGTCCAACCTCGCCTGCGATTCTTTTGACCAATTCGGAAAAGCTCGCGCGGGACACGATGAACGAAGTGAAACGCCAGTTGGCGATCCTGCCGACCGGCGAGACCGCGGGCCAGGCGTGGGAGGCTTACGGCGAAGTCATCGTCTGCGATGGCGAGGCCGAGATGATCCGCGAGGCCGACCGGATCGCTTCCGAGCACGTCCAGGTGATGACGCGGGATCCCGACGTGTTCCTGAATGGCATGACCAACTATGGCGCGCTGTTCCTCGGGCCCCGCACGAACGTCGCCTACGGGGACAAGGTGATCGGCACCAACCACACATTGCCCACCAAGAAGGCCGCGCGCTACACGGGGGGCTTATGGGTGGGCAAGTTCCTGAAGACCTGCACCTATCAGAAAGTGCTGACCGACGAAGCGAGCGCCATGGTCGGCGAATATTGTTCGCGGCTTTGCATGCTCGAAGGCTTCTACGCTCACGCCGAACAGGCCAACATCCGTGTGCGCCGATATGGCGGACGCAATGCCTGAGCGGGCCCAGCCGCCTGAGACGGCGCCGTGAGGGTCTCGAAACCATGAGCGGGGAAGACAGGCATCGCGTTCGCAAGGCCCGCGTGACGGTGAAGGACTTGGCGCGCGATCTGAGCCTGTCGACCTCGACGATATCGCGCGCGTTCTATGACGACGCGGTGATCGCGCCGAGCACACGGAAAGCGGTCCTCAGCCGCGCCGCCGAGATCGGCTACGCGCCCAATCCGCTGGCGCGCAGCCTGATCACCAAGCGGACCCGGATCGCGGGCGTGGTGACCTCAGACATCACGAACCCTTTCTATCCGGAGGTCCTGACGCGGCTTACGGAAAAGCTGCGCGAGATCGACCTCAACGTGATGCTGTCTGCTGCCGGCTCGAGCGATTCGCTCGATGACGCGGTGAAGCTCCTGTTGTCCTATCAGCCCGACGTGGTCATCGTTCTCGCAGCGACCTTGTCGTCTGAGGCGGCGGACGCGTGCGGGCAGGCGGGCACGCCGGTCCTGTTCTTCAACCGGCGGCCCCTGAACGTCCACGCCTTCGGCGTGACCTGCGACAATGTCGGCGGCGGGCGGCTCGTCGCCGATCATTTGATCAAGCTCGGACATCGCCGGCTGGCCTTCGTCGCGGGCCGGCCGGACGCCTCCACCAATGTCGACCGATGGGAAGGCTTTCGGCGCGGATGCCTCGACCACGGATTGAAGGAACCCGTCTGCATCGGGGCCGGCGCCTTCGCCTATGAGCCCGGATACAAGGCCGCCTTCCGCCTGCTCGGCTCCGGGAGCGCCCGTCCGGACGGGGTGTTCTGCGCCAACGATATTCTCGCCATCGGCTTCATGGATGCGGTGCGCCGCGAATTTGGACTCGACATTCCAGGCGATATGTCCGTCGTCGGCTTCGACGACATCGCCATGGCTCGCTGGCCCTCCCACGCGCTCACGACTGTGCGCCAGCCGGTCGGCAAGATGATCGATGTGACGATGCAACTCATCGAGAAGCTGTTCGACTCCGCGCACCTAAAACCACGCATAGAATGCATCCCCGGAGAGCTTGTCGAACGCGCTTCCACCCGTGAGATCCATCATGCCGAGTAGCGGCAGGGACATGCTCGATCGCGCGGCCCTGGTCCATCGCTGGGATTGCCCGGCGGTCGCCAAGCCAGCGCTTCCAGAGCCCGATGTCACGGAAGTCGACGCCGCCGCGGCGGCGGCCTTGCGGCGACCCTATGACGCGCTACGCCGGCTTATCGGGCAGGCGGCAGGGCTGCTCGTTCTCGCGCAAGCGAGCCAAAGGCGGGAGATCGTCGATCTTCCCGCCGTCGCCGTTGCGCGCGAGCAGTGGCGGGAAGCGACCAGCACGCTTGCTGACCTGAAAGCGCCGCGCGGCCACGAGCGCCAAGTGGAAAATCTCATTCGCGCCGCTCGCCTTGTCGGCGCCTGCCTCGACGCGCTGGAAGCCTCGGCGACGAAGGAAAGGGTAGACGCATCGCTCGCTCTCGAGCGGATCGCCGCAGCCTATCGGCTTGTTCAGAACTCTTCCAGCGACAAGCTCGGCATGACGATGGTCGACTTCCGGCAATCCTGCTGCAATTGCGCGCCGCTCATGGCGCGCGGGTCATAAACAAAGAAGGAGGGAACGCATGGCCGACTACTCGATTTGGGTTCTGGAGTATTCGTACGTCGCCAACTACCACAAGAGCGGCGTTCTCTACGGCGCGCACAATCAGGGATACGTCAAACTCCCTTATTGCTACGCGCTGATCAAAGGAAAGAACCATGTCGCGATGGTCGATGTGGGCTTCAACAATAAGGAATACGGCAAGGCGCTGGGCGATAAGTTCGGGGTCGAGAACTGGCGCACGCCGAAAGACGTCCTGGCAGGCGTCGGACTGACACCGACGGATGTCGACACCGTGTTCATCAGTCACGCGCATTTCGATCATTTCGGCAATGTCGAGGACTTCCCGAAGGCGACCTTCTACATCCAGGAACGCGAGATCGCGAAATGGGTGTGGGCCATGTCGCTGCCCGACCGGCTGCGCTGGATGATGGTCGCCATCGATCCCGGCGACGTCATTCGCGGGGTGGACCTCGCCCGCCAGAGGCGACTCGTCTGCATCGACGGTTCGCTCGAGAATGTCCTTCCGAACGTCGACCTGCACGTCGCTTACGACAGCCACACCTATGGCTCGATGTGGGTGCATGTCCGCAACGATGGAAAGGCGCAATCGAGCGACGCCTGGGCGCTTGCCGGCGATCTCGTGTATGTGTTCGAGAATATCGAGGGCCCCGGAGCGGTGGTGGACGTCGACCAGATGTATGTGCCGGTCGGCCTCGCCGTCGGAAGCCAGGAGAATCTCGTAATGGCGACGGAGTCGATGATGAAGTCTGTGGGCTACGAGGCGCGACGGGTCATTCCGATCCATGAGGAACGTCTCAAGGACCGGTTCCCGTCCCGGATCACGGCGGATGGCTTGCGGATCAGCGAGATCTGCCTCGCCGACGGCGAAAAATCGCGGGTGCGTTGATGGCGGGACCTTCGATACGATCGGTCGGAATCGTCGGCGCGGGCCTCGTCGGCTCAGCCTGGGCCATTGTCTTCGCGCGCGCGGGCGTCACTGTCCGCGCGTTCGACGCCAGCGAGGACATAAGGCGGACTACCGCCGCGAGGATACGCGCCAGCCTCGAGGACATGGCGAAAGCCGGCCTGGTTGACGGCGTCGACGCGATATGCGCCCGCGTGACGGTCGTTGACGACCTGCGCGCCGCGGTCGCCGACGTCGACTACGTTCAGGAATCCGTGTTCGAGCGCATGCCCGAGAAGCGCGAGGTCTCGGAGGCCATCGGCGCCTTGATCCGGGACGACGCGGTCGTTGGAAGTTCGAGCTCCGGCATTCCCGCTTCGGCCTTCACCGAACATGCGCCGCGCAGGCAGCGGTTTCTCATCGCCCATCCGGTCAACCCGCCCCATCTCGTGCCGCTGGTCGAACTCGTTCCGGCGCCCTGGACCGACCCAGCGATCCTGCCCTGGCTTCGCGGCCATGATGCAGGCGGTCGGCCAGGCGCCGATCGTGGTCAATCGCGAGATCGAGGGCTTCATCCTCAATCGCCTGCAGGGCGTGCTCCTCAAGGAAGCCTGGGCGTTGTTCGAGGAGGGCTACGCGAGCGCCGCCGACATCGACCTCTGTGTTTCGCAAGGGCTGGGCTTGCGCTGGTCGTTCATGGGGCCGTTCGAGACGATCGACTTGAACGCGCCGGGCGGCGTCGACGACTACGCCCGCCGGCTTGGGCCGCTCTACCAGTCCATCGCGCAATCAAGGTCCAATCCGCGCCCGTGGTCGCCGGAACTGATCGAGCGGGCGAGATCGGAACGGCGCGCCGCGCTGGCGAAGGATAAACTTGCCGAACGGTCGGCGTGGCGCGACAGGCGGCTGATGGCCCTCGTTGCGCATCGCCGCTCGCAACCCTCGGAATAGCGGCGAGCGCCCCGCATGTCGTCTCAGCCTCTCGCGGGCCAGGTCGCTGTCGTAACCGGCGGGGCGAGAGGCATTGGCGATCTGCAAGACCCTCGCCGAAGCGGGCGCAGCGGTGGGCGTCGGGTATAACTTCTCGGGCGAGAAGGCGGAAGCGAGGCTGGGCGCGTTGCCCGGCGACGGGCACATGGCGCTCCGCGTGCCGGTGATGGACAGCGGGGCGCTCAAGGACGCGATCGCGGCGGTCGACAAGCGTCATCCGGCCCCGGATCAGATAAGCGCCTCGCGGCGAGCGCAGCGGAGACGGCGCCTCTCGAGATGGAGGCTGTGCGGTCCTCTCGCGCCGCTTCACGCCGATTGTTGCAAACGTAACTCAATAGCAGCCCCGCTGAAATTCTTATGTAGCCCCTGGCGAGCATCCTCCTTTCAGTGACGGTCGTGAGCCTAGGCTTCAACAAGCGAGTCTCCGATAAGCCGTCAACGTTGAAGCCTTACCTAAGGTTCTCAACGATTTGATCGGAAGGAATTAAACCATGCGCTCGATTGTTGCTGGAGTTATCATGTTATCAGCGTCGACGTCTGTTGCAGCCACTGCTCAGGCCGAGAAACATAATTATGCGCAGGCTCTCATCAGCCACCGTGAGCCTGTACAAGCGAGCCCGGACAAGATTGGCGCTGACCCAGTCCACCTCAACGAAGACGCTCTGACGAAGAGGATCGAGCAAGACAAGATCCGGCTTGATCGGGTGATCGAAATCTGCCCAAGCTGCTGAGCTAACGCGAGCAACGGGTCAGTCCGCACCCTTCAACGCGCGAGATCGACTGATCGTGCGATCGTCTCCTCTCAAACGGTAGAACAGGCAATGTTCTCATGCGCCGGGTCATGGGATCGGCGATCGGCGAGCGCCATTTCCCGCGCGGATGTTGGATCAGGGAAAGTGAGGACTGCCGTGACCGCCTCGTGGTCCGCGCGGTTCTGAGGGGCGGCGCTTGCCCAATCCACCATCTTCCGGCGCAAAGGGTCGCTCCGACCCCGAGCAGGCGCGATATACTGCGCCAGTGGCTCCGCAAGCGATTGCCGCGAGCGCCGATCTATGGCTAGAGGCCGGCATGGCCAATTCGCCATCGGACGATCCCCAGCAAAACGGCAGCGCCCGTCAGGCGACGGTCCTCGTCGTCGACGACGATCCAACCCTGCAAACGATGATCGTCGACTACTTCGTCGACAATAACATCCGCACGCTGCTGGCGTCCGGTCGCGACGAGATGCTTCGCCAGCTTGACTCGCATGAAGTCAGCGTCGTGATCCTGGATCTTCGTCTCGGACTCGTGGACGGGCTCGACGTTCTGAGGGAGCTTCGGTCGAGATCTGATGTGCCGGTCATTATCGTCACGGGCCACCGCCGCGACGAGATCGACCGCGTCGTCGGGCTCGAGCTCGGCGCCGACGATTATGTGACGAAGCCCTTTAACCTGCGCGAGCTTCTTGCGCGGGTGCGCGCGATCATCCGGAGGCTCGATAGAGCGCGCGCCTCGGCCGCACGCGAGCCAGAACGCGGCGGCTATCGGTTTTCTGGCTGGCGACTCAATCTGCGCACCCGAAAGCTCACGGATCCGAATGGCGCGGATGTCGCGTTGACCAAAGGCGAGTACGCGTTGCTTGTCGCCTTCCTCGACGCTCCGCAGCGCCCGCTGAGCAGAGAGCACCTTCTGCAAGCGAACTCGAGTCCACGAAGATGTGTTCGATCGCAGCATCGATGTGCAGATTCTGCGCCTTCGTCGCAGGCTGGAGCAAGATCCAAGCGCACCGCAGATCATCCAGACCCAGCGAGGGGTCGGATATGTGTTCGCCGTGCAAGTCGAACGTTACTGAGATCGAGCTGACAGCGAGAGCGCCGGGCCTAGAGAGTTCATGGTGACCGACTGAGGGCTCGGAGCGACGCTCGATGCATTCGAGTTCTTGCGGGGCGCGGCCAGCAGTTCAACACTCATAGCTGCGGCAGAGCAGGCATCCGTCGCAGTTCCACCGCGGCCGGCCGCAGGAAACAAGAACCGCCCGATTTCGGGCGGTTCCTTTTTCCCGACCTTTAGCCGTTGGCAACGGCTGCGCGCCGACGGCGCGCGGCGAAGAGCGCAAGCCCGCCAAATCCGATGAGCGCCATGGCCCAGGTCGACGGTTCGGGAACGGCGGTTATCGACGCCAGGAGGCCATCCGTTTCGCCGTTGAGGCCGTCGGTGATGAACAACGTGTCCGGGTTTCCATCGGCGCCTCCGCCGCCGAACGCGAGCGTCCAGAGGCCGCCCGGCGATTGGCCGCCGTCGTTGATCGCAATCGTGCCTTCGAGCGCGAAGGTCGTGGGGTTGAGAGCGTCGATGACGCTGTCGCCGAAGGCGAAATTGCCGACCAGCAGGTCGCTGCCGAACTGGCCCCAGTTGGAAGGGGCGAGCGCGAGGCCCCAGGGCGAAGCGAGTTGGTCGCCGACAAAGGAGCTGCTCTCCAGTGTTCCATTCTCGTTGAAAACAGCCACTGCCCCCATTCCCTTGGCAGCGCCTGTCTGATTGAGATGACCGGACGGCGCATAGGTCACATAGACCTTGCCGTTAATGTCCTTGACGTCGAACGGCACAAGTCCAGCGGTCTTGATCGCAGCCGGAGTCGCGAACTCTCCGGCGGGGAGGGTCACCGGCGCAAAGGCGCTGTTGAACACGTTGACGCTGCCGCTCCCCGCGTCATTGGCGGCGTAGAGCATGGTCCCGGCTTGGTTGATGGCGAGCCCGGTGTAGGTTGCGCCCGAGGTGGTGGTTTCGGTGACCGCTGTGGTCCCCGCGGAGCCGTTCCAGGCGGAGATCGACCCGTTCAAGTTGGCGAAGATGAAGAGGGCGGATTTGCCGGTTCCGCTGACGCCGAACGCTGAAGTGTTGGTGTTGGCGACCTGGCCGGTCGGGCCGACGCCGACGCCAGATGGCGGGACGGCGACGGTGAGGCTCTCCTTGGTTACGCTCGCGCCGCTCACCCCATAGAGGGTCGCGTTCTGAGTCCCCTGATCTGAAACCCAAAGGGGGCCGTTGGGTTGGAACGAGAGACCCCAGGGATTCTTGAGACTGGGATCCGTGACTTCAGCGCCGAGCGCGGAGAGATCCGAGACCAGGTCGGTCTGCATATAAGTCGTCGCCCGGGCAGGTCCGGCGCCTGCGCACACCGCGCCGGAGGCGACGGCAGTCAATAAGACAGCTTGAAATGATTTCGTCATTGCGTGCAACTCCTCTGCGTGATCTCGGGCCACGGCAATTTCGAATCGGCCGTGCACCGGAGACGGTGAGCGAGCCCCGCTACGGAAAAATTTCAGGAATTGGCTATTCGGTTACGTCTGTAACGCGGCGGCGGATAGCAAGCGGCGCCGACCTGACTGCGGTCGTCCAGGGCCCGATTGTCGCGACGGAACGGCCAGAGCGGCGGACGCCTCTTCTCGCGGCTCATTCGGATCGGCGCGCCATCGTCGTTGGATCAGCCGTCGCAACAGGGCTCTGCCAGTCTGACCGTCTCGCTTTCTTCGCTGTGAGATGCGCATCGAGCGCGGCTGGATCTGCGAGGAGTTCGGCGCTCGGCGCGGCATGGGCGATCGCGCCGCGATCGAGCAAAATCGCCTGGTCCGTGAAGGGCAATATTTTCTTCGGCTTCTGTTCGACGATGATCATCGACAGGCCCGTGCGGCTGAGTTCGCGCAGAGCGGCCAGGAGTTCGCCGACGACGATCGGCGCCAGTCCCTCGGTCGGCTCGTCGAGCAGCAAGAGGCGCGGGTTGAGGACTAGCGCGCGGCCGATGGCGAGCATTTGCTGCTCCCCGCCGGACAATTGCCGGCCCATGGCTTGGCGCCGCGCCTCGAGTCGGGGAAAGAGCCCGTAGACGCGCTTGACCGTCCAAGGTCCTGGAATCGCGACCGCGGTCAGGTTCTCTTCGACAGTGAGCGAACGAAATATGTTGCGCTCCTGCGGCGTCCAGCCAATTCCGCGCCGAGCGCGGAGATAAGGTGGAAGAGGCGCGATATTCTCGCCGCCCAGGACGATTCGGCCGCCAAAGCGCCTGGTGACGCCGATCAGCGAATCGACAAGGGTCGTCTTGCCGACGCCGTTGCGTCCGAGAAGCGCCAGCGACCGGCCGTTCTCGAGGGCGAAACTGACGCCGTGGACGACCCGCGCCTCGCCGTAGCCCGCGGTTAAATTCTCGACCCGCAGGAGCTCAGTCATGCATGTCTTCGCCGAGATAGACGGCGCGAACGCGCTCATCAGCGGCGATCGCCTCCGGCGCGCCTTCAGTCAGAAGCTTCCCCGCAACCAACACCGAAATACGCTCGGCGAAATTGAATACCAGGTCCATGTCGTGCTCGATCAAGAGGATCGCGACGTCGGACGGCAGAGCCGCGAGGGCGGCGAGGATATCCTGCCGCTCCTCCTCCGGCACGCCGGCGGCGGGTTCGTCGAGCAGCAGCACTTGCGGACGCGTCGCCAGCGCGAGGGCGATCTCCAGGAGCCGCTGCTTGCCGTACGGAAGCTTGTGCGTGGGCCGGTCGAAGTCGGACTCGAGGCCGAAGCGCGTGAGCAGGCCTTCGATTTCAGCGACGATTTCCCGCCGTGAGCCCGCGACGCGCCAGAAATCGGCGCCGGATCCGTTGCGCTCCGAGATCGCCAGCCCGAGCGACTCGGCTGGCGTCAGATCGGGAAAGAGCTGATTGATCTGGAACGTGCGCGATAGGCCCATCCGCACGCGCGCGCTTGACGTGAGATGCGTGACGTCGCGCCCCGCTAGCCAGACCTGGCCGGCGGTCGGCTTGAGGACCCCCGTGAGGAGATTGATCAGCGTCGTCTTGCCGGCGCCGTTCGGTCCGATCAACGCCTGCCTGGCGCCAGGCTGAACCGCGAACGACACGTCGTCGGTCGCGATCAGAGCGCCGAAATGACGTAGGAGGCCGCGCGCTTCCAGCGCCGGAGCGCTCACGCCACGCCTCGACGCGTTGCACGCGGCGCGACGAGGGCGATGAGGCGCCGCGGCGCCGCCGCAATTCGCTCGCGGCCGGCCAACACGAGGATGACCAAAGCGAGCCCGATCCAGAATTCCCAGTATTCGGGCGTCGCCGCGGAAATCACGTCCCTCAGCACGATGAACGCCGCCGCGCCGATAAGTCCCCCATAGAGATATCCCGCGCCGCCGATAATCAGCATCAGCATGACGTCGGCCGATCGATGGAAGTCGAACAGGTCGAGCGACACGATCTGCGTTGTCTGCGCCAGCAGCGCGCCAGCAGCGCCCGCGTAGGCCGCCGCAACCGTATAAATCGCGACGATGCGTCGGCTGGTGTCGATGCCAAGCGCGCCTGCGCGCAAGCGATTTTCGCGGGTTGCGGCCAGCGCCAGTCCAAACGGCGAATGCGCAAGGCGGCGCGCGGTCGCGAATAAAATGAACAGGACCGCGAAGCTGTAGAGCGCCGCATTGCGCTGCCCGGTGAAGCCGATCGGAAACAGTCCGAGCACCGGCGCCATCGAGAAATTGAGCCCGTCCGCCCCACCGGTGAGCCAGCCGTTGCGGTTTGCGACCTCCCCCAGCACAAGCGAGACGCCGAGCGTCACCATGAGCCGAGTCAAGTCGCCGCCTCGGAGCAAGAGCGGCGCAGTGAGGAGGCCGACGAGGGCGGCGACGCCTGCGCCAAAGGCGAGCCCGAGGAGCGGGCCGGCGAAGCCATTGCTTGCGAGAATGGCCGCGGCGTAAGCGCCGAGGCCAAGGAACGCCGCGTGTCCAAGCGAGACGATTCCGGCCAATCCGAGAATAAGGTCGAGTGATAAAGCAAACAGGCCGGCGATGAGCGCTTCGTTGATGATCGCCGCGCGCGCCGGCAAAGCGAAGATCAAAGCCAGCACCGTCAGCCAGAAGACGAATTCCGGCCACCGCCAGCGCGCGCGCCGATGCAGATGCGCGGCGAGGCGGTCCATCGTCGCGGTTTCGGCGGGAGTGGTCATCGCGCGTCGCCGCGCGCAAACAGCCCTTCCGGACGCACGATGAGGGTGATGACCATCACGCCGTAGATGATGAAGGCGCCGATCGAGGGCGCGTAATATTTCCCCGCAACATCGAGCACGCCGAGCAGGAGCGAGCCGAACAGCGCCCCGATGACGCCGTTCGAGCCGCCGATGGTGACGACGATCAGGAAAGTCACCAGGAACTTGACCGGAAACGAAGGGTCGATGCCGCCGACGACATCGGCGGCGAGCGCTCCGCCAAGGCCGGCCAGCCCGCTGCCGACCGCGAAGGCGATGGCGAAGATGCGGTCGACATTGACGCCCAGACCCTGAGCGACCCGCGGGTCATCGACCGCCGCCCTCAACTGCGCGCCGAACCGGGTCTTGATCAGGAAGATTTGCAGCGCCGCCGCGATGGCGCCGCATATGGCGATGATGAACAGCCGATAGACGCCGATGCCGACGCCGTGGATCTCGATGCGCCCGTTGAGCCAGGCGGGGAGATGAACCTGCTGGGGCTCGTCGCCAATGAGGTAGGCGGCGATCGGCATCGCCATCAGCACGAGCCCGATCGTGAACAGCACCTGATCGAGCGGGCTTGCGCCGTAGAGCCGCCGATAGAGCGTGCGCTCGAGCAGGACGCCGAGGATCGCCGGGATGAGGAAGGCTACAGGAGGGTGAGCGAGGAACGGAACGCCGGCGCGGTTCATGAGCAGCGCCGTTACGTAGCCGCCCACCATTGCAAAAGCGCCGTGGGCGAGGTTGATGAAGTTCATCAGCCCCAGCGTCACCGACAATCCGCTCGCCAGCACGAACAGCAGCATCCCATAGGCCACGCCGTCGAGCAGGATGGTCAGCATTGGGCCTTTATCGTCTCCCGGCGGGCCCCGCGGTCAGTGCTTCGCGGCCTTGTAGGGATCCTTCACATTGGGGATGGTCTCGAACTCGACGTTGTACAGCGCGCCGTCCTTCTTCTCGACCTTGCGGACATAGATGTTCTGCACCATGTCGCGGGTCTCCGGATCGATCGACACTGGCCCGCGCGGGCTCATCCAGCTCATCCCTTTCATCGCAGCGATCAGCGCATCGCCGCTTGCATCGCCCTTGGTCTTCTCGAGCGCCTTGTAGACGAGCGCCATGCCGTCATAGGCGCCGACCGCCATGAAGTTCGGCCGCATGCCGTTATTGGCTTTCTCGAATGCGGCCACGAAGGCTTTGTTCTCGGGCGAGTCGTGCGCCGCCGAATAATGGTGCGTCGTCACCGCGCCGAGCGCCGCATCGCCGATGTCGGCGAGCAGGTCGTCGTCGGTCACGTCGCCGGTGCCGATGAGCTTAATCCCCGACTTGTCGAGGCCGCGCTCGACGAATTCCTTCATGAAAATCGCGCCCTGACCCGAGGGCACGAACACAAACACCGCATCGGGCGCGTCGTCCTTCACCCGTTGCAGGAAGGGGGCGAAGTCCGGGTTCTTGAGCGGCACGCGAATCTTTTGCGTGATCGTTCCGCCGTCCTTCTCGAACGTGTCGGAGAACCATTTCTCAGCGTCGATTCCCGGTCCGTAGTCGGCGACGATGGTGACGACCTTCTTGATCCCGTTCTTGGCTGCCCAGTCGGCCATCGGCGTCGAGGCTTGGGGAAGCGTGAACGAGGTGCGGACGATATAGGGCGACTTCTCGGTGATCATGGCCGTCGCGGCGGCGCTGACGATCTCGGGAACCTTCGCTTCCGTGGCCACCGGCGCCGTGGCAAGCGCGAGCGGCGTCAACCCGAAACCCATCAGCACCTTGGCGTGGTCGTTGCCGATCAGCTCTTCCGCGAGGCGCTTGGTGACCTCGGCCGCGCCGGTGTCGTCCTTGACCTCGAGGACGATCTTTTTTCCAGCGACCGTGTCGCCATGCTGCTGCATGTAAAGCTCGGCGCCGGCGCGCTCCTGCTTGCCGGTCGACGCCTGCTGGCCGGTCATCGGCAGGATCACGCCGACCGTGACATTGTTGTCGTCCGCGTGAGCGGGACATGCGAGCAGCACCGCGGCCAACGCAGTCCCGAATGTCGACAATTTCAACACAACCCTCTCCTCCCGTTCGGCCTTGCGTTGGCCGACCTGCGGTCGTCGTATTCCTCGACGCTAGCCTTCCGGTTGCCGAAACGAAAGCGGGATCTTGGGCTCATGCCCAGTCGCCGTTCACTCCATCAGAACGTCAGGCTCGATTTAACGGGTCGGGCAGGAATTTTGCCCCTTCGGTGACGGCGAAATCCCGAAAGGCGCGCGCGGTCGGGGAGAGAGCGCGGTCAGTGCGATTGATCACGAACCAGCGGCGAACGATTGGGTGTCCCTCGACGTCGAGGCACACCAGTCGCCCATCGACGACCTCGGCCGCGATTGTGTGCGCCGAGATTAGCGCGATTCCGAGCCCCGCCATCACGGCCTGCTTTATCGTTTCGTTCGAACCCAGCTCCATCCTCATCTGAACCGGTCTGATCGCCGTATCGCCCATGAAGCCGTCGAACAACGAGCGTGTGCCGGACCCGATCTCGCGAAAGAGGAAAGCTTCGCCCGCAAGATCGGCCTTTGTCAGCCCCTTCGCGCCCGCGAGCCGATGATCCGGCGGGGCGATGAGCACGTAGGGATGCGGGCCAATAGGGAAGGTCTCGACCGGCATGTCGCGCGGCGGCCGTCCGGACAAAGCCACTTCGATCTCGCCAGCGCGAAAAAACTCGACGGTCGCGTCGCGGTTGCCGATCAGGAAGCGCAGGTCGACCTTGGGCCGGGAGGCGACGAAACCGGCGATCAGGCGGGGCGCGAAGTACTTCGCAGTCGACGTTGCGCCGACAGAGAGCCGACCGCCCTCTCCCGTCGCAATCGCATGCATCGCGTCAGCGAAATCGCGCATCGCCCGCCCCACGCCGCGTGAAGCCTCGAGCGCGGCTTCGCCGGCGGGAGTGAGGCGCATGCCGGTAGGCGCCCGGTCAAACAGCTTCAGCCCCACCGTTTCCTCGAGGCCCTTGACGCGCGCGGTCAGCGCCGCAGGCGTCATGTTCAGCGCCGCGGCCGCCTGGACCAGCGAGCCCGCCTCCGCGATCGCCTGAAGCGTCTCGATGTGGCGAAAGGACACGTTCCGCATGGCCGGCGCCTATTCAATAAAATTGAATGCTTGAGCAAATTTAAATCAGTTTTCTTTTGCTCGCAAAGATTCCTATTGTTCTCTGGCGCTCCTTCCGAGGGGCGGCGATGAAAAGCGGGAGGCGCTCGTGCTGGACGTGGCCCGGATAGGCGCGGAACTCGACGCGTTCTTGGACGCCGATGTTCCTCCGTCGTTAGCGCGGGTTCTGCGCGCGATCGCGGGCGGAGCTCTCGCGGTCGCCTATCGGATCCGCCGCGGCCCCCTCGCCGGAGCTATGGACGCCCAGGTCGGCCCGGCTCACGACGGCGTCGCCCAGACGGCGCTCGACGTCTTTGCCGACGAAGCTTTCATGAATTGGCTGAAGCGCGCCGGCGTCCGGGCGATGCTGTCGGAAGAGCGGCAGGACCCTGTCGTGCTCGATCCGGACGGAGCTTTGCTCGTCGCGATCGACCCGCTTGACGGCTCGAACAATATCGACGCCAACGGCTCCATGGGCACGTTCTTCTCCGTGCTCGATGCGCCCTCCGATCCTTTCCGACCCTCGCATTTCCTGCAGCGGGGAGCGAAGCAGCGGGCGGCTGGATTTGTCCTCTACGGTCCGCATGTCGATTTTGTCTTCACCTGCGGCGAAGGCGTTCACATGGCCGCGCTCGAGCCGGACGCGAACCGGTTTCGCATCACGCGGACGGCCGCGGTGCATTCCTGCGGAAACGCGCGAATTCGCAATCAACGCGTCGAACTCCCGTCACTGGCCGGGACCGGTTCGCGCCTATATCGAGGACTGCCTCGAAGGCGAGGAAGGGCCGCGCGGACGCAACTTCAACATGCGCTGGACCGGCGCGGCCGTGGCCGAAGCCTACCGAATCCTCGTTCGCGGCGGCGTCTATCTTTATCCGGAAGATTCGCGCCCTGGCTATGAGCGCGGGCGCTTGCGGCTCCTCTATGAGGCGAACCCAATCGCCTTCCTCATCGAACAGGCCGGCGGCGCGGCGATCGACGGCTTTGATCGCATCCTCAACCTGGCTCCGGCCTCCCTGCATGCGAGAACGCCGCTCATATTCGGCTCGAAGGACAAGGTCGAGCGGGTTGCGCGCTACTACGCCGAAGGCAGCGACACTCGCATCGCCCCGTTGTTCGCCAGGCGTGGCCTCTTGCGCCGCTAAGCGTGTGAACTTTCCGGAATTTTGCAGCGCCATGTCGATCAAGCATCCGATCATCGCGATCACCGGCTCTTCGGGGGCCGGCACGACATCGGTCAAGAAGACGTTCGAGCAGATCTTCCGGCGCGAGAAGATCAACGCGGTCTACATCGAGGGCGACGCCTTCCACCGCTGGAATCGCGCCGAAATGCGCGAGCAGATGAAGGAGGCGGCGGCGAGAGGCGACCACCACTATAGCCACTTCGGCGAAGCGGCCAACTTGTTCCACGAGCTCGAAAAGACGTTTCGCGACTATTCCGAGACCGGCGTCTGCCGCGCCCGTACTTACGTCCACGACGCGGACGAGGCCGAGATTCATCGCGCCCCGCCGGGAACGTTCACGCCATGGCGCGACTTCGAGCCCGGCTCAGACCTGCTCTTCTACGAAGGCCTGCACGGAGCGGTCGTGACGGACACGATCAACCTCGCCCAATATGTCGATCTCAAGATCGGCGTCGTGCCGGTCATCAATCTCGAATGGATTCAGAAGCTGCATCGCGACAAGGCGTCGCGCGGCTACACGACCGAAGCGGTCACCGACACGATCCTGCGCCGCATGCCCGACTACATCAACTACATCTGTCCGCAATTCACTCACACGGACATCAACTTCCAGCGCGTGCCGACCGTCGACACATCCAATCCGTTCATCGCGCGCTGGATCCCGACACCCGACGAATCGATGGTCGTCATCCGCTTCCGCGATCCGCATGGCATCGATTTTCCCTATCTCCTCTCGATGATCCACTCGAGCTTCATGAGCCGCGCCAACTCGATCGTGATCCCAGGGGGAAAGCTCGACATCGCGATGCAGCTCATCCTGACGCCGATGATTCTCAAACTGGTGGAGCGCGGCCGGCGCGCTCTTCGAACCTGAGTCCTGCGAAGGTAGGGCCACGAAGTTCATGAAGCGAGCGAGGAGCCTGAACATGAGCGCGTCCGTAGTCATCGCGCCCTCGATTCTGTCGGCCGACTTCTCCAAGCTCGGCCAGGAAGTGCGCGACGTCGCCGCGGCCGGCGCCGATTGGATCCACCTCGACGTGATGGACGGACATTTCGCGCCCAACATCACCTTCGGGCCGCAGGTGGTCGCGGCGCTGCGCCCGCATGTCGACAAGACCTTCGACTGCCACCTGATGATCGAGCCTTGCGACCCCTACGTGGAAGCTTTCGCAAAGGCGGGTTGCGACATCATCACGGTGCACGCCGAGGCGACGAAGCATCTCGACCGATCGCTGCAGGCGATCCGTGCGCTCGGCAAGAAAGCCGGCGTGTCGCTCAATCCCGCAACGCCCGAAAGCGCCATCGAATACGTGTTGGACCGACTCGATCTCATCCTGCTCATGACGGTCAATCCCGGCTTCGGCGGACAGGCGTTCATTCCGGCCGTCGTCGAGAAGGTCAGGCGCGTGAGAAGAATGATCGGCGCCCGCGACATTCGCATCGAGATCGACGGCGGGATCGCGCCCGCAACAGCGCCCTTGGTCGTCGACGCGGGCGCGGACGTGCTCGTCGCAGGCTCGGCCGTGTTCAAGGGCGGGCCTTCGGCCTACGCCGCGAACATCGCGGCGATCCGCGCCAGCGTCACGAACGAAAGCCGCGCAGCATGAACGCGACGGACTATCGCCCCCAAATTCTCTCAAGCTCGATCGCGGCGGGCAAAGCCCGACCCCACGGAGGAGACCGCAAATGAATGTTCAACCGTCGCAGACCGTCAAGGGCAAGGACCGCTACAAAGCGGGCGTCATGGAATACAGAAAGATGGGCTATTACGAGCCCGACTACGAGCCCAAGGACACCGACGTTATCGCGTGCTTCCGCGTCACGCCTCAAGAGGGCGTCGACCCGATCGAAGCTTCGGCGGCGGTCGCCGGCGAGTCGTCAACCGCGACCTGGACGGTCGTTTGGACCGATCGCCTCACGGCAACAGAAAAATATCGCGGCAAGTGCTTCCGCGTCGACCCGGTTCCCGGAACGGAAGGGCAGTATTTCGCCCATATCGCCTACGATCTCGATCTCTTCGAGCCAGGCTCGATCGCCAATCTCTCCGCCTCCATCATCGGCAACGTCTTTGGCTTCAAGCCCTTGAAGGCGCTCAGAACTCGAGGACATGCGCCTGCCCGTGGCCTACGTGAAGACGTTCCAGGGGCCGGCGACCGGGATCGTCGTCGAGCGCGAGCGGCTCGACAAGTTTGGCAGGCCTCTGCTCGGCGCGACGGTCAAGCCAAAGCTCGGGCTCTCGGGCCGCAACTATGGACGCGTCGTTTACGAGGCGCTCAAGGGCGGCCTCGACTTCACCAAGGACGACGAGAACATCAACTCGCAGCCCTTCATGCATTGGCGCGACCGCTTTCTCTACTGCATGGAGGCGGTCAACAAGGCGGAGGCCGCGACCGGCGAGATCAAGGGCAGCTATCTCAACGTCACTGCGGCGACGATGGAGGATATGTACGAGCGCGCCGAGTTCGCCAAGGAGCTTGGCTCGGTCATCGTCATGATCGACCTCGTGATCGGCTACACCGCCATCCAGTCGATGGCCAAATGGGCGCGCAGGAACGACATGATCCTGCACCTGCACCGCGCCGGGCATTCCACCTACACGCGACAGAAATCACACGGCGTGTCGTTCCGGGTGATCGCGAAGTGGATGCGCCTCGCGGGCGTCGACCACATTCACGCGGGCACCGTCGTCGGCAAGCTCGAGGGCGACCCGGCGACGACGAAGGGCTACTACGACATCTGCCGCGAGGACTTCAACCCGATGCGGCTCGAGCATGGCGTCTTCTTCGACCAGCCCTGGGCCTCGCTCAACAAGCTCATGCCGGTCGCCTCGGGCGGCATCCACGCCGGGCAGATGCATCAGCTCCTGAGCCTGCTCGGCGAGGACGTCGTGTTGCAGTTCGGAGGCGGGACGATTGGCCACCCGATGGGCATTCAGGCCGGAGCGACCGCCAACCGCGTCGCGCTCGAAGCCATGATCTTCGCGCGCAATGCGGGCCGCGATTACCTCCACGAGGGCCCGACCATACTTGCCGAGGCGGCCAAGACCTGCACGCCGTTGCGCCAGGCGCTCGACGTCTGGGGCGATGTGACCTTCAACTATGCCTCGACCGATCAGCTCGACTTCGTTCCGACGCCGGCGGTCGCGTGACCTCATTCGGCGCCTGAGCGCGCCGAAGGGCCGGTGTTCTTCTCCACCCTGCGGCGCCGCTTCCTCCCTAGAGGCCGAAAGGCGGGGCGAGGGGACGCCGGCCCAATTGATCTTCAGGAGAATTCCCATGCGCGTCACTCAAGGTTGCTTTTCATTCCTGCCCGATCTCACCGACGACGAGATTCTGACCCAGGTTCAATATTGCCTCGACAACGGGTGGGCGTTGAACATCGAGTTCACCGACGACCCGCATCCCCGCAACACCTACTGGGACATGTGGGGGCTGCCGATGTTCGATCTCAGCGACGCCAAGGGCGTGCTCATGGAGCTCGACGCCTGCCGCAAAGTCTATGGCGACCGCTACGTCCGCCTCTCGGCCTTCGATTCCTCGCACGGCTGGGAGTCGGTGCGCATTTCCTTCATCGTCAACCGGCCGAAGAACGAGGACGGATTCCGTCTCGATCGGACAGGCGCCCACGGCCGCGTTCAGCGCTACGCGACGCGCGCCTATGCGACCGACAGGCCCGAAGGGAAGCGCTACGCGTGAGCGTCGACGTCGCCTCGAACGCTCCCGCGACCGTCCGGCTAGCCGACGAGTTCGACGAGTCGGGCGTGGGCCCCGTTCTCAAGCAGCTCGACGACGAGCTGATCGGCCTCGCCCCCGTCAAGCAGCGCATTCGCGAAATCGCGGCGCTCCTGCTCGTCGACCGTGTGCGCTCGCGGTTCGGCCTCGCCTCGCAGGCGCCGACCCTGCACATGAGCTTCACCGGCAATCCCGGGACGGGCAAGACCACGGTCGCCATGCGCATGGCCGAGATCCTCCATAAACTTGGCTACGTCCGTCGCGGGCATCTGATCGCCGTCACGCGCGACGACCTCGTCGGCCAGTACATCGGGCACACCGCGCCGAAGACCAAGGAGGTGCTAAAGAAGGCGATGGGCGGCGTCTTGTTCATCGACGAGGCCTATTACCTCTATCGCCAGGAGAACGAGCGCGACTACGGCCAGGAGGCGATCGAAATCCTGTTGCAAGTGATGGAGAACAACCGCGACGACCTCGTCGTCATTCTCGCGGGCTACGCCGACAAAATGGATCGCTTCTTCCGCTCCAACCCCGGCTTCCGCTCGCGCGTCGCCCATCACATCGACTTTCCCGACTATACGGACGCCGACCTCATCGCAATTGGCGAAAGGATGCTGGCCTCGCTCAACTACCGGTTGTCTGAAAGCGCTAGAGAGGCGCTCGTCGAATACATTCCTCTCAGACGCGCTCAGCCGCTCTTCGCCAACGCGCGTTCGCTTCGCAACGCGCTCGACCGGGCGCGCTTGCGCCAAGCCAATCGGCTGTTCGCCGAGCGCGATCAGGAGTTGACGCTGGAAGCGATCACGACCATCGACGCGGAGGACATCCGCCGAAGCCGCGTTTTTCAGCGCGACATCGTCTGAGACGCCGCGCAAGGTTTCAAACCTCAGGCGGGCGCCGTTTTTGCGGCTCGACTCTCAAACCCAGACATGCGCGCAGGTGACGTCTGCTGCCTCTGCAAGCAAGATTGACAGCTTTATTGAATTGCCCTTAGCTCAACGCAGCTAGCGCAAGCACGGAGCGAACTTCCAACGCCGCCCTACGGCCATAGTGGCCTGTTGCGGAGATCGGAATCGCTTCGACCGCGTTAACGAAGCCCGCGTCCACCGCGGGCGCTATAATCAGCCGAGGCGGAAACGCTTCGCGGGAGGAGCGAGTCGATGGAGGCTGGCGGGCGCGCCGTCGGCGCGATCGGTTCAGGGGACGAGCGGCCGCAGGCGGCAGACGCGAGCGAGCTGTTGCAGGTGCGCGGGGTCTTCAAGAGCTTCGGTGGCACGGAAGCGCTGGCGGACGTCGGCATGACCCTCAAGGCCGGCGAGATTCTTGCGCTCTTGGGCGAGAACGGCGCCGGCAAGTCGACACTGATCAAGATCTTGGCCGGCGTCTACACGCTCGACGCGGGCCAAGTCAGCTTTCGCGGCGTCGACGTCACTCATGCGCTGCGTCGACTGCCGATCGCCTTCATCCATCAGGACCTCGGCCTGATCGACTGGATGACAGTCGCCGAAAACATCTGCATGACGCTCGGCTTTCCGCGCCGCCTCGGCATGATCGACCAGGAGGCGGCGCGGCGGCGCGCGGCGGTCGCGCTGGACGCTCTCGGCGCCGACATCGATCCCGACACCCGCATCCAGAACCTGAGTCGCACCGAAAAATCGCTGGTGGCGATCGCCCGCGCGCTCGCGGCAGAACCCGAGATCCTTGTCCTCGACGAGCCGACCGCGAGCTTGCCCGCTGACGAGGTGGCGCGGCTGTTCTCGGCGTTGCGCCGACTGCGCGCTCGCGGCGTCGCGATGATCTACGTCTCGCACCGTCTCGATGAGGTGTTCGAGATTGCCGATCGCATGACCGTGCTGCGCGACGGGCGCGTCGCGGGGGAGCGAGAGGTTGCGAAGACGACCGCGGACGAGACGATCCTCCTCATCGTGGGGCGTGAGCCGTCGCAGGTCTTCCGTCGTCCACCCGAGCGCCATGGTTCTCCGCGGCTTGCGCTGCAGTCGGTCATGGTGGGCGAGGTCGGACCCATCGAGTGCGAGATCCACTCTGGCGAGATCGTCGGCCTGGTCGGACTGCGCGGCGCGGGGCAGGAAAGCATTGGACGGGCGTTGTTCGGTGTCTCGACGATGACAGGCGGACGCGTCCTGCTCGACGGACGCCATGTGGCTGTCTCGTCGCCGCGCCAAGCGATGGCGCAAGGGATCAATCTCGTCTGCGCCGACCGCGTCGGCGAATCCATCATGCCGAATTTGTCGGTGCGCGAGAACCTGTTCCTCAATCCGGTTGCGGCCGGTTTGAGCCCGTTTTCGTTCATCTCGCCTGCCCGCGAGAGTCGCGCTGCGAAGGAGCGCGGCGCCCAGGTCGGATTGCGGCCGAACGATCCGGCGCTACCGATCGAGTTCTTGTCTGGCGGCAACCAGCAGAAGGTCGTCGTCGGGCGCTGGCTGCATCTTGACGCGAAGATCTACGTCTTCGAGGACCCGACCGCGGGCGTCGACGTCGGCGCCAAAGCCGAAATCTACCGCCTGTTCGATGTCGCACTGCAGGGCGGAGCGGCGATCATCATCGTATCGACGGATTTCGAGGAGGTGGCGAAGGTCTGCCACCGCGCGCTGATCTTCAATCGCGGCCGGGTGGTCGCGGAGCTGGCCGCCGACGATCTTTCGGTCGAGAATCTGCTCGCCGCGGCTTCGGCGAGCGTTCGGCGCTCGGAGCCGCTCTTTGACGCTTCAGTAAGCGGCCGCGGCGGCGCCCATGCAGTCCATTAAGTCGAACGCGCTCGAGCCGACCCGTTCGGAGTGGGCGACGCTCTCGCGCGGGCAGGCGATCGTGCGCATCGCTTCGGTCTATGGCTTGCCGATCCTGACGCTCCTGTTGATCATCTTTTTCTCGCTGCTCCTGCCCGACACCTTTCCGACATGGCTCAACGCGCGGTCGATCCTCGCGGACAAGGCGATCATCGCCATGCTGTCGCTGGCCGCGACCCTACCGATGATGGCTGGCCGCATCGATCTCACCGTCGGCTTCGGCATCGTCATGTGGCACATTCTCGCCATCAGCCTTCAGGTGTGGTATGGCGTTCCCTGGCCGCTCGCGATGATAATCGTCATAGCCTGCGGCGGCTTGACTGGCCTGATCAACGGCTTGCTGGTCGAAGTGGCGCAGATCAACTCGTTCATCGCCACGCTCGGCATCGGCACCATCCTCTACGCGCTCGCGCTCTGGCACACGGACGGACGCCAGGTCGTGGGATCGCTTTCGCCCGGCTTCCTCGCAATCAACTCGACCGCGATCTTCGGAATCCCGATTCCGGCGATTTATGTCCTCATCCTGGCGATCATCCTCTGGATCGTCAGCGAGCGCCTGCCGATCGGCCGCCACATCTATGCGATCGGCGCCAACGAGAAGGCCGCCGCGCTGAACGGCATTCCTGTAAGGGCCTATGTCATTGGCGTGTTTGTGGCTGCCGGAGTGATCACTGGGTTCGCCGGCTGCGTGCTAGGGGCAAAGCTCAGGATCGGCCAGGCGAATGTCGGGCTTGACTATCTGTTGCCCGCGCTCGTCGGCGCGTTTCTGGGCTCGACCACGATCAAGCCCGGCCGAGTCAATATCTGGGGCACGATCTGCGGCGTGTTGATTCTCGCCGTCGGAATCTCCGGCATTCAGCAGCTCGGCGGCGCGTTCTTTGTCGAACCTCTTTTCAATGGCGCCACGCTGGTCATCTCGATCGCGCTCGCCGCCTTCGCTCAGCGGCAGCGCAGCGTCGTGCGTCCGACGCGAGCCCAAGATCGTAGCGCCAAAGAGGATTCCGAAAGGGTTTTGCGTTGAACGATGAGTTCGCCTTTCGGATGGACGGCGCATCGCGCCGTCATGGGAAACGCCAGAGCAACCAAGCTGACGGGCCTTGAGCCCGCGGTCATCTAGGGAGGAAGGAATACATGTCGAAATCACACATTATGGCGGGAGGCCTAATGGCTTCCGCGGCGCTGATAGGACTGAGCGTCACCGGGGCGCGGGCGGACGACGACGCCTACATGAAAGCGGCAAAGGACTACATCGCCAAGGCGACCGCGCCGGTGACGCAGTGGGACGGCCCGACAACGGGCCCGAAGGCGCAGGGCAAGAAGCTGGTGATCTATGTCTCCACCGATCAGCGCAATGGCGGCGCGCAAGGCGTCGGCGACGGCGCGGCCGAAGCGGCCAAGGCGATCGGCTGGGATTTCCGTATCCTCGACGGGCAAGGGTCCGTCCCGGGACGCACGTCAGCGATGACCCAAGCCATCGCGCTCAAGCCCGACGGCATCATTCTCGGCAGCCCTGACGCTGTCGAGCAGGCGCCGACGATCGAACAGGCGGTCAAAGCCGGGATCAAGGTCGTCGGCTGGCACTCGGGTCCGGGGCCGGGCAAAATCGAAGCCAATCCCAACGTCTTCACCAATATCACCACGGACCCGAATGAAGTCGCCAAGGCTTCCGCCCTTTACGCCGTGGTCAACTCAAACGGCAAGGCTGGGGTGATCCTGTTCACAGACAGCATCTACGGGATCGCCACCGCGAAAACGAACGCGGAAAAGGCCGCGATCGAGGGATGCTCCGGCTGCAAGGTGCTGGCGATCGAGGACACTCCGATCGGCGATCTAGCCAACCGCATGCCGCAGCTCACGACCTCGCTTCTGTCGAAATATGGCAAGGCGTGGACCTATTCGATCGCCGTCAACGACCTCTACTTCGACTTCTCCGCTCCTTCGCTGCAATCGGCGGGTGTTGATCCGGCGACCGGCTATCCGCGCCAAATTTCCGCGGGCGACGGGTCCGTGCCGGCCTTCGAGCGCATTCGCGGCAAGCAGTACCAGCTCGCGACCGTCGCCGAGCCTCTTCATCTCCAGGGCTGGCAGACGATCGACGAAATGAACCGCGCTTTCGCCGGGCAGCCCCCTAGCGGTTACGTGTCGCACGTCCACCTGTTCATCAACGCCAACATCGACAAGGACGGCGGCGCGAAGAATATTTACGACCCCGACAACGGTTACCAAGAACACTACAAGGCGATCTGGGGCGTGAAGTAGTCGCCGGACCGGCATCTTCCAGTGACGGGGGCGTCGCCTCGCGCGTCGCCCCTGATAGTTTCGCGATTCGCTCCCCGCAGCGCTGAATGCGGCTGAGTTCATCAACAAGTACGACACGGAGACCGAACGATGGCCGAGACGACGCTTCCCAGACCCGATTACGCGACCCCAAACATGCGTCTCGTTGGCTATAGCGATCAGGGCGGAAAGTCTGACGGCGTGCAAATCATGGTGCACCGCGGCTACGCCTATATCGGCCAAATCTTCTCCAAGGGCTTCTCCGTCGTCGACGTCCGCGATCCCGCCCATCCCAAATATGTGAAGCACGTCGCCGCTCCGCCCAACACCTGGACGCTTCACCTGCAGGCTCACGACGATCTTCTGCTGGTCATCCACAACAAGGACATGTTCGCTCAGGCCGAACTGGCCGACGAGAAGGCCTATTACAAAGGCTCGGTCGATCATCAAGCCAAGCCGGAAGCCGAGGCGCGCAACTGGTCGGCCGGAATGGCGGTCTACGATCTCTCGAAGCCCGACGATCCCAAACAGATCGGTTTCATGCCCGTCGAGGGAACGGGTCTGCATCGCCTGTGGTATATCGGCGGGCGCTGGGCCTATGCATCGGCGCTGATCGACGGCTTCTCCGACTATATCCTCATCACCATCGACCTCGCGGACCCGAAGAAACCGGTCCTAGCGGGTAAGTACTGGCTGCCGGGCATGAACGTCGCGGCCGGCGAGAAAGCGAACTGGCCGACAAAAAACGGCCGTTTCGGGCTCCATCACGCCATCATCCACGACGACATCGCCTATTGCAGCTGGCGCGACGCCTGCCTCGCCGTCGTCGACGTGAAGGACAAGGCCAATCCGAAACTCCTCGTTCATAAGGTCTGGGCGCCGCCGTTCGGCGGAGGAACGCATAACGCGCTGCCGCTCGACAAGCGCAACCTGCTCGTCATCGTCGATGAGACCGTGCTCGACAATCAGGAGGACGGGTTCAAGCCGATCTGGATCTTCGACAATCAGGTGAAGGCGAACCCGATCAGCGTCTCGACCTTCCCTCCACCGTCGGACAAGGACTATCTCAAAGTCGGCGGCCATTTCGGCCCGCACAACATCCACGAGAATCGGCCGGGCAGCTTCGTCAGCGAGGAGCTGATCTTCTCCACCTACCAGAATGCGGGCTTGCGCGTGTACGACATCAAGGACCAGTTCCGGCCGAAGGAGGTCGCCGCCTTCGTGCCGCCGCCGCCCGCCCAGTGGGTCGATCCGCGGCCGAACCGCCCGATTGTTCTGCATTCGGCCGACGTCTTCGTCGACAAGAATGCGCTCTGCTACGTCACCGACTTCAACGCCGGCCTCTACATCGTCGAATACAAGGGCTGACCGCGCCGATGACCCCGGGGGTGAACGGCTCAAACCGAGCTACGCCAGCAACATTCGCCTGATCGGGGATTCCGATCAGGCCGGCCGCTCCGACGGCCAGCAGATCATGGTGCGAAACGGCTACGCCTATATCGGTCACGTCTGCTCGAAGGGCTACTTCACCGATTGGAGCGGCGCCGGCCTCAGCCGTGTACGACGCTATCTTCCTAACCCTGGGGTCATAGGTTCAAGTCCTCTCCGTTCGTGTGGCGCAAGATCGCGGTCCCGTTCCGCGCCCTCGGGTGAAAGCGTTCCGGCGGCGGGCGCCGCCGACAACTAAATTCACGTGTTTGAGGGCCAATGCTCGGGCGGCGTGTCGAGCCGCACCGCCACGCCCTTCAGTTCTGAAGATGGCGGCGGATAGAGGCGCATCACAAGGGGATCGTGCCCCGGTACGATATGGTCCGGGCTCGGCGCAATGGCTCTGAGCCGGCCGTAACCCTCGAGCGTGTCGCCGACATTGAAGGTCGTCGTGAAAGGCCGGCCGCTGTCCATGTGCTCATAATAGTGCGTCACGTCCGACGCCAGCACCAGCCAACCACGCTCAGTGTGCACGCTCACAAACTGCAGGCCGGCGGAATGTCCGCCTGCCAGATGCAGGCGCAGGCCCGGCGCCAGCTCTGCATCGCCATTGTGGAAGATCACCCGCCCGCGATAGTTCAGCCGGACCATGCCGACCACATCCTCGACCTCGAACGCGTGCGACAGGAACGGGTGCCGCATGTACTTTCCGGTCGCGAAATTGAGCTCCGCCTCCTGGAGATGAAAGCGCGCCTTGGGAAAGCGATCGAAATTGCCGACGTGATCGTAGTGGAGGTGGGTGATGATGACGTCCTCGACGTCCGCGGCGCGCACGCCTAAGAGCTCGAGCGCATCGACCGGATTGCGCAGATAGGTGCGTTTGCGCTGAGCCGACACTTCCTCGGTGAAGCCACAATCGATGACGAAGCGGCGCTCATCGCTGACCGCGAGCCAGCAGAAATAATCCATCGGCATCGGCCCGTCATGCGGATCGCCGCCGATGAAATTCTCCTGCCGGCGGCCCTCGCGGGTCGCATAGCGCAGCGCATAGACCTGATAGCGCGGAAGATCCTTATCGTCGGCCATGCTCCGCGCCTCTAGCGGTCAGGTCGATCTGCTGGCGCGGGCGCCAAGGTTAGGCCGCGCCGGCTTTGGCGACCGGCGCAGAAGCGAGTTGCATCAGGGCGCCCACATCCGGGCTGCGGTCCAGGTCGTCGACCGCGGCTTCAAGCGCCTTGGCCGCGTCCGCGCCGATCGCCTTGGAGGCAGCGGCGCGGAAGCGACGGCGGATGAGGTCGAGATCCGCCGGAATGACGTCCTGAAGCCGATGCGAGAGGACGCGACCATCCTTGAGGCGGACCGTGACTTCAGCTCCCTGCTTGCCAGGGAAAGCGGCGGTGAACTCGTCGCCCGCCTTGACCGTCACTTTCGCCGCCAGAGCGAGCAGCGCCGGATCATCAAGCTTGAGATAGCTCGCTTCATCGACCGATCCGCGCAGAAGCGCGCTCGCGACCGCATAATGGATGCTCATCTTCGCCTGAAGGACACGCGCGAAGGGGCCAGGATAGTCGCAGCCAGGATAAGCCTTGGCGGCGCGCGACGCGCTGACCTCGACCGAGACGATCTCCGAGGGATCGATACGGTTCTCCTTGGCCAACGCGACCGCGGCAAGGCAAGGGGTTTGCGCGAAATTGCAGACCGGGACCGGCTTGAAGAAGACCGACATGATCTCCGGCTCGCCGTCGAACAGGCGAACATTGGGCGCCTTATGGTCGGGCCGGTAGGCGGTGAGCAGTCCCGCTTCCCCGTCGAGCGCTTTCTCCGAGCCATAGGCGCCAAGCGCCGCGAGTTGGGCCGCGGTCCAACCATTGCGCGCCGCCACCCCGGCCTCGAAAAACATTTCGTCCGCGCCGGTGTGAGGCCATTGGTTCTGCCCGCCGACAAAGTTGGCCGCGAGCGAAAGCGCGCTCGCCGTCGCGGCCTGATCGAGACCGAGCAACCGGCTGCAAGCGGCGGCTGCGGCTAAGGGCCCGGTGAACCCGGTCGGCCGGAAGGTTCGGGCGAACTCCGGCGTCACGATCGCGCGGCCGATGCGACCGCCGACCTCGTATCCGACGATGGCGGCGGCGGCGAAGCTGCGCCCATCTACGCGGCGCTGCTGCGCAAGGGCCAGCAGAGGCGGCAGAACGACTATGCCGAGATGGCTGACGCTGCCGGTATGCATGTCCTCACGCACAAGGCCGTGTCCAGCGACGCTGTTGGCGAAGACGGCGTCGATCGCCGAGGCCTTGATGCCCGTCCCTACGATCGAGCAGGGACCGGCGCCGTCGGTGGCCAGCCCCTGCGCCTGCCGGGCCCATGGCAGCCCGTGCGCTTCAAAAGCGCAGGCAAGAAAGTCGAGCAGGCAGATCTTGAGCTTTTCGCGCGCGGCGGCGGAAATGTCGCCGTCCCGCTTGGCTGCGATCGCGGACGCCATGAGGACGGAAAGCGGGGCGCTGCGGGTTGCGGGCGCTTCTGCTAGTGCGACGGAACTCGACATCGAGACCTCCCGGGTCTTGGTTTCGCTCGCCTGCTATTGGCCAGCAGGCTTACATACGCAGGCTCGGCGCGAGCTTCGTTTGGGCGGGCGCCCGCTCCGCCTGCTGATTGCCGCCGCGAAGAATCACCTGAACTTCGTCACGAATGAGACGGGCGACAAGACGGGTGGCGACGCTCATTGGCCGCTGCGTCGAGGTCGCAAGCAAAAGCTCGCGCATCAGGGTCGGATTTGTCAGCGACCAGCTCCGAATGCGGCCGGCGTTCAAGAGGTGCTTCACCGCGCCCTCCGACAATACGGTATATCCTACGCCTCGCTCGACAAGGCTCAAGGTCGACGGCATGGCGTCGACCTCGAACACGACATTGGCGACCACTCCAAGCTTCTCAAGCTCGTTGTCGATGAGGACGCGAAGCCCATGCGGCCGCGCCGGCAAAATCATAGGAATGTCGGCGAGCCGCTTGGTCGGCACGCGGTCGCCGCCAAGGCCGGCCGGATCATCGACGGCTCCAAGGAGGATGAGCTCGTCGGTTAGCAAAGGTTCGGTCTGGAGGGTCGACAGCCGCGGCGCCTGGTAGACCACGCCAATGTCCACCCGGCCGGTGGAGAGCCATTCGGCGACGTGGCCGCTGAAGCCTTCCGCGAGATGGAGAAGGATCTGGGGGAAAGCCTCGCGGCAGCGCACCACGAGCGGGCCGGTCAGCATCCAGCCGATCGAGGGCGGCATGGCGATGGCGACGCGGCCTCTCGGCTCCGCCTTGAGCGACCCGATTTCGGACTGGGCCTTTTCGACGAGGCCGACGACGCTGCGGGCGTAGGTCTCGAGCACCTTTCCGGCCTCGGACACGACCACGCCGCGCCCGTTCCGATAGAGGAGCTCGACCCCGAGCTCCAACTCAAGGAGCTTGATCTGGCGGCTCAGGATCGGCTGGGCGACCGACAAACGGATGGCTGCCTTGGAGAAACTCCCCGATTCCGCGACTCCGAGAAAGTAGTCGAGCTGCTTCAATTCCATCGAAAAGAGTTTCGAACCGACGGCGCTCGGCGCCCGAGCGCCGGAAAGAGCGAAATTAGCAAGCACAATCTCGCTACGCAATGCCGTCCGCCCCTAGCGCTGAACGAAGGGATTCGCAACCTCGCCGATCGTATCGATCCAGACGCTCTTTTCCTGCAGGTATTCCCGGATCGCGGTCAGACCGCTCTCACGCCCAATGCCAGAACGCTTGTAGCCGCCGAAGGGGGAAAGATAGCTTGTCGCCCGGTAGGTGTTGACCCAGACCGTTCCGGCCTCAAGGCGCTCGAGCCATGGTGAAAGCGGTCCCGATGCTTTGGGTCCAGACGCCAGCCGCAAGGCCGTATTGCGTGTTGTTGGCGATCTCAATCGCCTCTTCCTCGTCCTCGAAGGTGATCACCGAGAGGACCGGCCCGAACACCTCCTCCTGGGCGATCCGCATGGACGGTTTCACCTCGGTAAACACGGTCGGCTCGACGAACCAGCCTTCTCCGCATTCGGGGCGCGCAGCCTTGGCGCCGCCAAGCACACAGGACGCCCCCTCGCTCTTGGCGATCTCGATATAGTCGAGCACCTTCTTGAACTGCGGCCGGGTCGTTATCGGGCCGACCTGGGTCGTGTCGAGGAGCGGATCGCCCATGCGCGCGGTCTCGCCGAGCGCAACGAGCTTGTCGACGAACTCGTTGTGGATCGAACGATGGATGAGGGCGCGGGAGCCTGCAATGCAAGTCTGCCCGGTCGCGGCGAAAATCCCTGAGACGACGCCCTTGACGGCGTTGTCGATCGCGGCGTCCTTGAACACGATATTGGCCGACTTGCCGCCAAGCTCGAGCGTGACCGGCTTGATGGACTTCGCAGCCAGCTCATAGACCCCCTGTCCGGTGCGGTCGCCGCCGGTGAAGGCGATCTTCGCCACATGCGGATGGGTGACGAGGCGCTCGCCGATCTCGGAGCCGAACCCGGTCACGATGTTCACGACGCCGGGCGGAAAGCCCGCCTTCTCGAACAGGCGGCCAAATTCGAGCGCGGAGACGGACGAGAACTCCGATGGTTTCCAGACGACCGTATTGCCCGCGGCGAGGGCCGGCGCGAGCTTCCAGGTCGCGAGCATCAGGGGGGAATTCCACGGCGTGATCGCCGCCACGACGCCAAGCGGCTCCTCACGGGTGAAGTTGATCATGCCGGGCTTGTCGATCGGGATGACCCGCCCCTCGATCTTGTCCGCAAGCCCACCGAAATAGTTGAACCACTGCGGTATGTAGCGCAGTTGCGTCCGCATCTCGGTGATCAGCTTGCCGTTGTCGCGCGTCTCGATCTCCGCCAGCCGGTCGGCTTCCGCGGCGATCAGGTCAGCGAGCTTGCGCAGAAGCGCGCCCCGCGCGGTCGCGCTGATCCTGGCCCACGACGGCGCGCGGAACGCCTGCCGCGCGGCTTCCACTGCGCGGTCGACATCGGCCGCTTTCGCTCTCGGCACGAACGCCCAGGCCGCGCCGAGATAGGGATTTTCGGTCTCGAATGTCTCGCGCGCCTCGGCGTCGACCCATTCGCCGCCGATCAACATCTGATAGCGCTTCATGAACCCGTCTCCGCGCCTCGAGCTTGTCGCGTCAGGCGCTCTTCTCGACCTCGGCAAATGCCTCGCGCGCGATGCGGAACGCATCGACGCCGGCCGGGAATGCCGGCGTAGATCGCGACCTGCAGCAGAACTTCGCGGATTTCGTCCTTGGTGACGCCGTTCTTCAGCGCGCCCTTGACATGCATCTTGAGCTCGTGCGGCCGGTTAAGGCAGCTGATCATCGCAAGGTTGAGCATGCTGCGCGTCTTGTGCGGCAGACCCTCGCGTCCCCATACCGCGCCCCAGCAATATTCGGTCGTCAGCTCCTGCATCGGCATGTTGAACTCGTCCGCCGAGGCCAGCGATTTTTCAACAAATTCGGCGCCGAGCACCTTCTTGCGAATTGCAAGGCCGCGGTCGAACATTTCCTTGTTCATTTCAGTTTCTCCAGTGTCTCAAGCTCGATTAAGCGCGGGGCGACTTCGCCCGCGCGTACGGCTGGCTTTAGCCCCGGACCTCGACGCCGGCCCATTCCTCCACGACGCGGATGATCGAGGTGAAGTCCGACGTCGGTCCAAACTTCGCGTTGGTGACGGCCAGCATCTGGCGCACCGCCGCGCCGGCCACCATCGGCACGCCGAGACTTTCCGCTTCATCGACGCACAGACGGACATCCTTGTAGGAGAGTCCGGTTGCGAAGCCGAAATCAAAGGTGCCCGGCAGGATCGACTTTGGGAAACTTGTCCTGCGTCGCGCTGTTGCGGCCGCTGCCGGCATTGATGATGTCGAGCATGACCTTCGGGTCGATCCCGGCCTTGACCCCCATCACCAGAGCTTCGGAGGAAACGACCAGCGCGGCCGCAGCCAGCAGATTGTTGCCGAGCTTTGCGACCTGAGCGAGGCCGGCCTTCTCGCCGACAAAGAAAACCTTGCCGAAATTCTTGAGCAGCGGCTCGGCGATCTCGAACGTCGCGCGCGGACCCGAGGCCATCACGGCGAGCGTCCCGTTCTTGGCGCCGGCGACGCCGCCTGACACCGGCGCGTCGACCCATCCGACGCCGTAAGGCTCGAGGCCCTTCGATACGCGCGTCGCCATGCCGGGCCCGCTCGTGGACAGGTCGACGACAGTCTTCACGCGCGAGCCCTGAGAGACGCCGCCGAGGACCACCTTTTCGACAATGTCGGGCGTAGGCAGGCTCACAAAGGCGAGATCGACGGAATCGAAGACCTCCTTGGACGACGAGGCGACCGCCGCGCCTGCGCTCTTCTGAGGCGCCGAGGCGTCCGGGCTGGTGTCGAAGACGACGAGGTCGAAGCCGGCGTTGATCAATCGCAGACTCATTGGGCCGCCCATTCGGCCAAGTCCGATGAAACCGATTTTTGGCGTCGCCATCCCGGATGATCCTTGCGCCGTTACGCTCGGGTGAATTGCCCGACCCTTGTCATTGCTTCAGAAAGCCTAGCGCAGTCGGCCCAGGGGCCGCATCGCCAGCCTCGACATAACAGAAATATCTTGGCCGCAGCATGGAGGGCGCCTGGCGCCGGTCGCGACGGTTCTCATCTCACGCGACACGGCTCGCCTCGCCGTCGGCGAGAGCAAGCTCCACAACGTGCAGGCCCGCCGCCGTCGCGCGCGAAGGAAAGGTGCTCTTGAGCCGATCCTCGTGCACGGGAATCACGCGCTTGTGATCGCCGCCGACCGCTTTCAACATGTCCGCGCTCGTGAACAAAAGGTTCGACTGGCTGCCCACCGCCAAGCCGATCGGCACCAGCTGAGGATCGTTCTTATCGAGCCCAGTGAGGTTGTCGTAGGTGTAGATGAGGTCGCCCGCTAGGATGAATGTGTCCGCGCTCGCTCGCGCGCCGTCGTTGCGCACGGTCACGTACATCGAGCCATAGGTGTGCGTGTCTGCCGCGAGATGGAGATCGACGCCCGGCAGAACATCCTCGAGGTCTCCGTCGACCGCGATCAGGCGGCCCTCGCGAGCGAGCCGAGTAGCCTTGACGATGTCCGCCGGGTCGACGGCGCCGACGAGAAAGCGGAATTCCGGTCCGAGCGTCAGCGCCCAGACCCACTTATCGATTTCGCGCTTCTGCACGTAGAACTTGGCGTTGGGAAAGAGGTCGAGCCCGCCCATATGATCGAAGTGCCCGTGCGTGATCAGAACCGTCGTGACGTCGGCGGGCGTAACCCCGCATTCGGCCAGAACCTCCGAGGGGGGACGCCAGTTCGAGACGCCGTAGAGATCGGCGAAATACTTGCCGTATTCCTTGTGGTCGTAGCCGGTGTCGACCAGGATCACCTGCCCCTCCCCTTTCATCAGCACATAGGCATAAGGCAGGTTGCGGATGCCGACATATTGCGGACCGTAGAGCATGACGCTCTGGGGAAACTGGTTCACCGCGGCGTAGTCGAGCACCCAGATCGAATATTTGCCCATCACGCTTCCTCGCCTGTTCGTCGCCGTTAGCCGGCAAACCGCGCTTCGAAGGGAACGCGGACGTCGTGCATCGCGCAGCATGCCTGTCTGAAATCGACCTTTTCGAATCCAGGCATAGCCCGTCCCGCGGCGCGAAGATGCCGCTCGGCCTCCTCAACGAAGCGGAACAATACGTCGCCCTCCCGGTCGGTCGTGGACAGGCCCGCGGCGAGCGCGCTTTCGAGCGCGGAAAGCGCGGCGACCAGGTGACCTCGGTGGTGGGCCGCCCCTGTCGGCGCGCGCAGGCCGTTCAAAGCTTCGGCGGCTTCGCAAATGCGTTCGCGGGCCGCCTCTATGGGCTCGTAGTCGACAACCGTCAGGCGGCTGGCGATCGTGCGCTTCAAGAGGAAGCCCGAGAGCTGGATCAGGCCCCGACGGAGGAGATCGTGCGGAGGCTGAGCCTCGCACAGATAGCGCGCGAGCGGGTCGGCCGAGACTCAAGCGCACTTTCCTCCATGGCCGGGCGCGAACCTCCACCTTGTCCGCGTCGCGCCCCTCGCCCGACGCCGGGACTCACGGACCCGGCGCCGGCCGTCGTAGGCTAGCAACGACGAGCTTCGTCAGACATTCGAACCTGACGGATAACAGTTATAGCGATTTTGGGCCGCCAGTACATTTCACTTCGCGGCCAGCAATGGCAAAATGCGCGGGTAGACCAAGGACCTGATAGTCTCTGGACCGGGAGGAGACGACGATGGCCAATCCAACGGACAAGAACGACAAGCAGACGCCGGGCGTCTACAGGCGGCGCATCGGCGACGCGCTGGTCACGACGATCAACGACGGCTTCCTCGACATCGACTTCGAGCTTTTGCGCGGCGCGAGCCTCGAGGACTTCCAAGGGTTGATGCGCAGCGCATTCCGCGACGGGCCGCCGCGACTGACCGTCAACGCCTTCGTCATCCAGACTGACCACAATACAATTCTCGTCGATTCGGGCGGCGGCTCGACGACCGTCTATTCGATGGGTCGGCTTCCGGAGAATCTGCGCGCCGCGGGCTTCAAGCCGGACGACTTCGACACGGTGCTCGTGACCCACATCCATCCTGACCATACGAGCGGTCTTCTGGATACGGAGGGAAAGCCCGCCTTTCCACGCGCGGACGTGGTCGTTCACCAGGACGAGATTGCATTCTGGTCGGACAAGAGCCTCCGCGACGGCCGGTCCGCCGCGGCGACGCCCTATCTCAATTCCGCCGACCGGGTCCTCGAGGCCTATCGCGAAAGGTTCCGTCCGAGCCAGGGCGGAACAATTCTCCCCGGCGTGACGCAGCTACCCCTTCCGGGCCATACCCCCGGACATTGCGGCTACCGGCTCGATTCGGCGGGCGAAACTTTGGTGATGTGGGGGGACACCGTGCACGTGCCGGAGATCCAGATTCCCCGACCCGAAGTCACGAGCGAGTACGACATCAGCGAACCGCTCGCTGCGGAAAACCGCTTCAAGATCTTCGACTATGTCGCGAAGGAGCGCCATCTGGTGACCGGCGGTCATGTGCACCTGCCCGGCTTCGCCCACATCATCCCGAACGGGCGGGGATACCAGCTCGTGCCAGAAGCCTGGATGGTCGTGATCTAAAGCTTTTGCGCTTGAGTTCGAACCGCAGTCGTCATTGCGAGCGGAGCGAAGCAATCTAGGGGAACGTAGGCGCGCCCCCGTTCTCTGGATTGCTTCGTCGCTGCGCTCCTCGCAATGACGGTTCTGACAGACGCGAAAGAGTTAGCGCGGGCCCACTTCCGCCCGCGCGGGAACCTCAATCCTTCACCTCGACCCACTGCTTACTCGCGGCGTCATATTTGACGAGCGTCAGCTGGTCGGCGTTGATCGTGATGTGGTTCTTCTCCGAGAAGCCGAGATCGCCGGTGATGCCCTTGAAGCCCTTGACCGCGTTGAACCCCTTCTGCAGGTCCGCGGGCTTCGTCGACTTCGCGTCCTTCACCACCTGCGCCAGCATCATAATGCTGTCGTAGCTCGTTTCGGCGAACGGCGTCGGGTCGATGTTGAACTTCTTCTTGTATTCCTCGCGGAACGCTGTGAGCTCAGGGCTCGGATGGAGGTCCGAGGTGAGCACAGCGCTGATCGTGCCGTTGGCGATGTCGCCGGCGAGCTTCGAAAAGGTGTCGTCGGAGTTGGTCTCGTCATTGCCGAAGACCATGGCGTTGTAGCCGGCCGAATGCAGGTCCTGTACGAAGGCCGCCTGGTCCTGCGGAGTAAGCCATGCGTCGATGCATTTGATGCCCGCCGCCTTGGCGGCGTTGACCTCGGGCATGAGGCCGGTGGTCGCGCCGGTCGACCAGTTCTCGGTGATCGTGTGGTCGATTCCGATCTTCTTGCCGGCTTTCTCATAGGCAAGCTGGATGCCATAGAGCCCGCCTTGCCCATAGGTCGAGGGATCATGCAGGACGGCGATGCCGTCGGGGCAATGCTTCAGCGCGTATTCGCCGATCTTCTCGCCCCAGGCGAAGGTGTTGAGCCCGAAGTCGAACACCCAAGGGTTCGGCGGACCGTTCGGCCCTTGGGTGTTGACGGTGAGGCCGCCGTCGTCGACGACGCCGATGGTCGGGAACTTGTGCCGGACGGCGAGCTGCGCAGTGACCGGGCCGGTGTCGGGGGAGCCGGCGATCGCGATCGCTCCGGCGGCGATGAGCTTCTCGTACAATTGCCCCGAGACTGTCGCGGACGCGTCGTCGTTGTGCGGATCGAGCTTGAGCTGGCGGCCCAGCACGCCGCCCGAGGCGTTGATCTTGTCGACCGCCATCTGCGCGCCGTTGACGGTCGCGACGCCCGTCGACCCGTATGCGCCGGTCGTTCCGGCGATGAGGCCGATCAGATAGGGCTCTCCGGCAGCGCGGGCTGAAGTCTGTGCAGCGGATAACGCGGTCGTGGCGGCAAGCGTCGCCAAGATGATGGCTTTCATGAGCCTTATTCCTCCCTTGAACGTGAGCGGTCTGCTTCGGGCGCGAAAACGCCTGACGCCGCCGTCCGTCAGCCGTGCAATTCCTCGCCCAGATCGGGGGTGTTGTCAAAGCAACGACGGTTGGAAAACAAGCGGCTCCGTATTCCCCCCTCATCGACCAACCGCCCTCGATGAAGGTGGCGACAAGCATGACGCGCCAAGTGCTGTGTGCTCGATGATCCCTCCTAAGCCACAGTAATGACTATGGTATTGTGGTTAGGGGTGACACACCGCCACCGCAGCTAGCTCCGACGGGGCGGCGCGAATGAAACGTCTGTCTCGCAAGGCCACGGATCCAGTCAGCGCGTCTCCGGCGGCGCACATACCTGTTATGTCGGACCTATTCATTGCTGCGGCGGTGACGTCGCGGCTAGCTACTTTGCGCCAGACGGGCGCCACTCGCCCGGCTGGGGAAACGTGATAGGCTTTGCGCCGCGCGTCCGGGCCGGAGCTTGTCGCTGTCCCGATCGCGTCCGGCGAAGCGCCGCGAGAGCGCGCCGGCGCCTATCGTTTCGCGGGACGCCAGGGAACAGGTCAGTGCTTCAGTTCTTGGTGAGCGGCGTCGCCATTGGGGCCGTCTACGGGCTCATCGGAATGGCGCTGGCCATCACCTTCTACGTCACCCGCATCATCAACTTCGCCCAAGGGCAGATGATGATGGCGACGGTGATGATAACGGCGGAAGTCTCCGCCGCCGGCTACCCAACGTGGCTTGCGGCGCTTCTCGGCCTGGCTTGCGCCTGTGTCCTCGGGATCCTTTCCTATCTCATCGCCGTTCGCCCAATCCTGGCGCTCAACCGCTTCAGTTTTGGATGGCTGGTGAGCACATTGGGCTTTGCGGTGATCGTCGAGAACGCGGCCGCTTATATTTGGGGGCCGACGTCCCAGCACTTTCCGGAAATGTTCCAGGAGACGAGCTTTCACGGCTTCGGCGCAGTGGTGACGGCCCAGCAGCTCATCGCGATCTTAACCGCCGCGGTCTTGACCGTAGGCTTCGAGCTGGTGCGGCGCGGCACGCTGTTCGGCAAGATCGGCATGGCGACGGCCGCCGATCCGGAGATGGCGACCGCCGTCGGCGTCAATACGACGGTGGTCGCGATCATCGCCTTCGCCGCCTCGGCCTTTTACGCAGGCGTGAGCGGCCTCCTGATCGGGCCGACGACCTTCGCCAACCCCTATCTCGGGGACACCTTCGGCACGTTCGGTTTCATCGCCATGATGATTGGCGGCGGGACCGAGAAACCCATCGCGGCGATGTTCGGCGGCCTGTTGCTCGGCGTCTGCGCCGAAGGGGCGAACGCCATGATCAATTCGCAGGCCTCCGACTGGTTTCCTTTCGTTATCCTCGTCGTCGTCCTGATTGTCTCGCCGCGCGGTCTGTTCAGTGCAGGAAATCTATTCCGCTCGCGCCCGCGCGCCGCTGCGTCGGCGGGGGCCTAAGGGGACCGTGGAAACGGAGCGCATGGAGGCGCCGCCCGCCGCTTCCCTTGCGGGCGCGGGATTTATGCCCCGGTTCAGGACGATCGGCCTCGCTTTGTTTGTCGTCGCCTATGTCGCGGCAACCGCGCTCGTCGCGCGCTCGGACCTCGGCGTCCAAAGCCTTGTGCTGGTCGCGGCGGTGTTCGGCATTCTCGCCATCAGCCTTGACCTCGTCGCCGGCATGCTGGGCCTCTACTCACTCGGCCAGGGAGGCTTCTTCGCGATCGGCGCCTATTTCACGACGATCGTCGTCAACAATCTCGGGTGGAACGCCTTCCTCATCCTTCCGATCGTGCTTCTGATCGCAGGCCTCATCGGGCTCGCGGTCGGCGCGATGTCGCTGAGGGTCAGTGGCCTCTATTTCGCCATCACCACCTTCATTTTCACCCTCGTGCTGACCGTTCTTGCTACCGATCTCAAGATCACGGGCGGATTGCAGGGACTGCTCGGCCCCGCCTTTCCTGACTTTCCGCCGAGCCTCGAGGCGCTTGGAACACCCGTGGCCTGGTGCGTTATGCTCGCTCTGCTGCTGTGCATCGGCTTTGCCTGGAATATTCGCCGTTCGCCGCTCTATCCGGTGCTCCTGTCAATTCGTGACGCGGAGCGCTTCGCGGAGGCGGCGGGCGCGCGCACTTCGCTCATCAAAATCGGGGTCTTCGGAGTCTCCGCCGCCATGGCTGGCGGCGCGGGATGGCTGTTCTCGTTTCTCGGCGTCGTTTCGCCCGGGCAATTTGATTGGTCGGTGTCGCTAAACATTCTGGTCATGGTGCTGATCGGCGGCATCAACACGACCCTGGGGCCGGTGATTGGCGCGGCCTTCGTTTCGATGTTCCCTGCGCTCGTCAACATCAACCCCTGGCTGCAGGAGATGGTCTATGGGGCGCTCTCGATCCTGGCGGTGACCCTGCTTCCGGGCGGCGTGATGAGTTTCGTGAAGCGCGTCGCGGCGCTCGTGGGAGGCGCGCCGGGGCAAGCGGAGTTTGCCGCGTCGGACGTCGATCGCGCAGCGGCGCCCGTGGAGGCCGGCCTCTTCCGCAAGTTCGCCCGCGAAAGCGCGGGCGCGGCGGAAGTACCCGGCGCCGAGGCTGAATACGCGGTCGAGTGCCGCGGGGTCCAGTTCAGTTACGGGACCGGCCTCATGGTGCTGCGCAACGTCGACCTTAAGGTGAAGCGCGGCGACATTCATGGGCTCATCGGGCCGAACGGATCAGGCAAGAGCACGCTCGCCAACGTGATCGCTGGCCGTCTGCAGCCGCTCGCCGGCGCGACGCTGATCAAGGGAGTGCGCGTCGACGGCGCTTCGCCGAGCAAGCGCGCCGCGCTCGGCATGCGTAGGACATTTCAGGCGGCCGAGCTCGTGCGTGAGTTGACTCCGATCCAGAACGTGATGGTCGGTCTGTTCAACCTCAAGCCGCGCATTATTGAGCGGGCGGCGTTCTGGCCGCTTCTGCCGTCCGGCCGGCGCGACCTCGCTTGGATGGAGGGGCGATCGCGCGAAGCTCTTGAAATGGTCGGCGCGGGCGCGTGGGTCGGACGGGCGGTCGGCGATGTTCCGCATGGCGTCGAGCAATTGACCCAGCTCGCCTCCGTCTGCGTCGCGGGCCCTGACATCATTATCCTTGACGAGCCGGCGACGGGCCTCTCCGCGCGCGAGGTCGATCATCTCGCCGATATCCTCACCCATCTCAAAGGGCACGGCGTCACAATGATCATCATCGAGCACCAGACGCGGTTCCTGTTTCCCCTCTGCGATCGGGTTACCGTGCTCAACGCCGGCGAAGTGATCCTCACCGGGACGGCGGATGAAGTCCGCGCGCATCCGGTCGTCCGGCAGGTCTATTTGGGCGAATGAGGGCTCGACCAATGATGAACAGCCAAAGTCTAGCGCTCGAGGTCACGGCTCTCTCCGCGGGCTATGGCCGCTTCGACGTCGTGCACGACATTGCGCTGAAAGTCGGCGCAGGCGAAGCCGTCGCCCTGCTTGGACCCAACGGCGCCGGCAAGACGACCGTGCTCAAGGCGATCATGGGCCTGGTCAGTCAACGGCGCGGTTCGATCCGGGTGGCTGGCGAAGATGTTTCGGCCTTTCCGGCGCATCAAGTGGCGCGCGGCTTCGCCGCGATTGCGCCTGAGGGGCGCCGTCTTTTTCTCGACCAGACCGTCGAGGACAATCTCTTGCTTGGAGGTCTGCATCTGCGTCGCGACCGCGGACGCCTGCAAGCTTTGTTGAAATCGGTCTACGACCTGTTCCCGGTCCTTTACGAGTACCGCCGGCGCCTCTCGTCTTACCTCAGCGGCGGCGAGCAGCAGATGGTTGCGATCGGGCGCATGTTGATGAGCGATCCGAAGGTGATGCTGCTCGATGAGCCCTCGGTGGCGCTGTCGCCGGTCGCTGTCGGCGTCATGGTGGATGCGCTGCTCAAACTGCGGCAGCGCGGGGCCTCGCTTCTGTTGGTCGAACAGCGGATCGACGTCGCGGTGCGCGTTTGCGACCGCCTTTACGTGATGACCCACGGCGCCATCGTCGATGAAATGACGCCCGACGACGTCCGCAACGAAGGCCTCTCGATCATCAACAAATATCTGGGGTGAGCGGCCGGCGCGCCTCGTCTCTGCATAGTGTGAGGTCGGTCGAGGAGCGCTAAAGAGGCGAACGGCCCCGCGCAGGAATTCCGCACGGGGCCAACGGCGCCGTGGGGTGGGAGACCGGCGCGCGTCCCGTTCACAACTTCGTGATCGGATCTTTGTTCCGGGGTCAAAGCCGAAAACCCCGCGCCCGGGCTTATGCGGGCTCCATCCCATGACGCCGCTTAGCATCGCCAGTTTCAAGAGACGCCAGATAGGCGACGAACGCGCGGGCGGCCTCTCGATTTTGCGAATTTATCGATATTCCAGCCGAGAACACGGTCACGGCCTGAATTTCTGGCGGGAGAGGACCCCGCGATCTCAATTCCCGGTTGGTCGATGAGCTCGCTGAGTTGCTGAAAGCCGAGATCGGCTTCGCCATTCGCGACCAGCGTCGCCACCGGCATGCCCGGCGGAGCCACGAGCGCGCGCGTCAGCGGCACGCCCCATTTCTCGCACAAAGCCTTCAGGTGGTCGCCGCTCGGGCCGGTCGAGTAGCAGATCTTTCGCGCACCCAGCATCGCCTGCTTGACCGCCTGCTCATCCGCGACGCTGGGCGGGGCTGAGCCCGTCCGGACCGCAATGCCGATCTCCGATCGCGCGAAGTCTCTCGTATCGCCCTTCGCGAGATGGCCTTCCGCCTCCAAGGCGCTCATGATTTTGGACGCCAGGACGACGATATCCGTCGCCTCGCCGGCCCGCACCAATTTCGCCGCCTCCACGCCGCCCATCGAACGGATTTCGACCCGCGCGCCGGTCTGCGACTCGTAGGCCTGCGCCAAGTCCGCCAAAATGCGCCGGGTCGCCATCGAAGAGAGACCGGTGAGCCGCGCGCTCATGGGCGCAGCCAAGGCAGGACATCGAGGGGTAAAACGGTCGTTTGGAACGCGCAATTCATTTGGAGGCGGCTCGCTCCCTGACCCGTGGCGGGCAAGTTCTGTCGCGAGCGATATGAGCCGGGGGCGAGCCTGCAGCAAATGTCCAGCCGAGCGGGCCGACAAGGTTGCGAATCGCACGCTGGCGCCCGCGCCGATCAATCACTATTGAGATGCGCGCCGTTTTCACGGTCGCGCTGACGCGCCGAGCGACCAATGCCGGATTCAACAATAAGTTCTGGCTCCATCGCCTTTCTCGGCTTCGGCGAGGCTGCGCAAGCCTTTCTCGCCGGCTGGCGCAGCAACGCGGACTTCAAGGCGCGCATTTGCGCCTATGACATCAAGACCAACTCGCCCGATTCCGAAGTGCGGACTGCGAAGCGGGCCGATTATGCGGCAGCGAAGGTGCTCGGCGCTTCGACCGCGGCCGAGGCGGTGACGGGGGCCGAAGCGGTCTTTTCCGTCGTCACCGCCGACCAGGCGCACGAAGCGGCGATCGCGGCTCTGCCCGGCCTCGCCAAAGGCGCGTTCTTCTTCGACTGCGATTCCTGCGCGCCGCAAACCAAGTCCCGCACCGCTCAAGAGGTCGAGGCCGCGGGCGGGCGTTATGTCGACGTCGCGGTGATGGCGCCGGTCCATCCGCGCCTGCACCGGACGCCGCTTCTTGATCAGCGGCCCGCATGCCGAAGCTGCTGCCGCGGCGCTTGCGTCTCTCGGCATGTCGGCGAAGATCCACGAGGGTCCGGTCGGCGCCGCTTCAGCCGTCAAGATGATCCGCTCCGTCATGATGAAGGGGCTTGAGGCGCTGGTCTGCGAATGTGTGCTGGCCGGACGAAAAGCGGGCGTCATCGAAACCGTGCTCGATTCGCTCGACGACACCTATCCCGGCTTCGACTGGAGGAAGCGCTCGGCCTATATGCTGGAGCGGGTGATGACCCACGGGCTCAGGCGGGCGGCGGAAATGCGCGAGGTCGCGCTGACCGTCGATCTCCTCGGCCTCAAGGGCGAGATGTCGCGCGCCTGCGTCGACTGGCAACAGGCGATTGGCGAACTCGGTTTGCGGACGAGCGCGGCCGAGGCCGCCGACTATCGTGTTCTGGCCGACCGGCTTCTCGCCGCGCTTGATCCCGCCGCCCGTGAAGGCTAAGCGGCCGCGGAAACCGCGTCGGAGCAAAGGGCGATCCGTTGCAAGGCCGGAAACCCTCGGCTAAATGTAAGGCTTCGAGCTTGTTCATGGCGACCGATCTCATCCGCTACGATCTTCTGGTGCAGGACGCGCTGCGCTCCGTGGTGCGCAAAGTTCTTGCTGACACGGCGCGCAACGGGCTCGTCGGCGACCACCATTTCAATATCGCGTTCAAAACCCAGGCGCCGGGCGTGGTCGCGCCGCCCGCGGTCAAACAGCGCTTCCCCGATGAGATGTCGATCATCCTGCAACATGAGTTCTGGGACCTCATCGTCACCCATGACGCATTCGAGGTCAGCCTGAACTTCTCCCGCAAGCCCGAGCGGTTGACCGTGCCGTTCGATTCGATCACCGGCTTCACCGACCCGTCTGTTCCCTTCGGATTCAAGCTCGAGCCGCGCGTGTCGGAGCCAGCCGGGCGGGCGCCGGCAGCCGAGGAGGAAAAGGGGATCCGGAGCTCAGCCCCGACCAAGCCAACGCCAGTTAAGCCGTCCGCTGAGCGCGCTCCCGCTCCGAAGTCCGCTCGAGATCCGGAAAAGCCGCCGGAGCCCGCGGGCGAAACGAAGGTCGTGTCGATCGACGCCTTCCGCAAAAAATAGGGGCGTTCGCGTGCCCGAGATCGTCAATCTGCGTCGAGCGCGAAAGTTGAAGGAGCGCGAGCGTCAGCAAGCGGAAGCCGCTCAAAATCGCGCTGTCTTTGGCCGCTCGAAGGCCGAGAAGCGTCTCATCGAGAGCGAGCGCGCGCTCGCCGAGGCCAACCTCGACGCCCGCCGCCTCGCAAAGCCCGATGGCGATCGAGAGCCCTGACGCGCGCGTCATCAAGCGCTCGCTCGTCATCGCCGGACATCGAACGAGCGTTTCCCTCGAGGATGCGTTTTGGCGGCGGCTGCGCCGTATCGCGGCCGAGCGTGGCCTGTCCCTCAATCGCCTCGCGGCGATGATCGACGCCTCGCGCGGCGGCGCCAATCTGTCATCGGCCATCCGGGTGTTCGTGCTCGAGGCCGAAGGCGCGAGGTCGCCCCGCCCGGGGGGCGACGGCGCATTCCAATCAGTAGAGCTTGCCTGGCTCCGGGTCGACTTGCGTCGGGCGCGCCTTGGGCCTCGGCGGGGGCGTGGGGGCAGCAGGGCTCGGCCCATTGGCGCCGACTTGGTCGCTCTTTGGCGCGGGAGCGGGCCCGAACGGCGCCGTTGTCGCTTGCCCGCCTTCCCCGCCCTTCGCCCCGTCGGCGCCGTCCGCTGCGCCCTTCTCCTCCTCGGCTTTCGGCGCCGCGGCGTCTTCCGCCGCCCTCTTCGCCGCCTCGGCCGCGGCCGCCTTGTCCGCTTCCTCGAGCGCGCGCAAATGATCGGCTTGGCTCTTCAGGCGCGATTGTTCGCTTTCCCAATCCTGGATCTCTTGCTGCCTTCGATCCATGAACCGCTCGCCCTTGAGGCGCCGGTTGAAGAAGGCGCGCTCGCGAATGTCGGCTTCCAGCGTGGAAATGCGATCGCTCTCCCGCGCGATCGCCTGGGCGGCGAGCGCCGCGGAAAGGGAGCTGACGTCGATCTGTCGCTTCGGCGCGTCCAAAGCATTGTCGACCGTCACCGCCGCGCTCGGCGGCGGTCCCGACCAGAACTTCAAATCGCTGGCCGATGAGGTGAGCGTAAAGCGCGCCTGGGTCGTGAGCGTGCGCAGATCGAGATCGGCGCTCAGCGTCCCTTGTCCCTCAGGAATCTTGATCGGGCCGATCTTCATAACCCCCGCGCTGAGCGAGAGCGGCGCCGATCCGTCGGGGATCGCCAGCGGCGCCCGATTGAGCTCCTTGCCGAAGGCGAAGGCGATATTGGTCTCATCCAAGGGCGCGTCAGGGATCTGCGACTTGGCGACGACGCGATCGAGGGCGGCGGGATCGTTTCGCGCGAGCGCCGCGCCGGCGAAGGTCACGGTCCCGGAGCCGGCAAGCCCGTTGATCAGCGCCGCGGGGCTTCGCCCGGTCGAAGCGAAATCGAGCGCAGCGCCGATGCGGCCCGAGAATCCGGTTCGGTCGAGCGCGACCGAGTTCGAGCGCGAGGGCGCCGGCCAGCGTGACATTGTCCGCGTCGCGACGCAGCGTCGCATGGCCAGACGCGTCCCCGCCTGCGATCCGCATCGCGAAGTCGTCAAGATCGAGCCTGCCTCTATCAACGCGAAGCGTCGTCGTGAAATCGCGCGCCGTCAGGGCCTCGGCCAAGTCGAGGGTTCCGACCCTGAGCTTTATGGCGGCGGACGGAGGGCGCAGCGGCGGGGGCGCGAACCTCACGTCTGACCAGCGCGCCGCGGTCCGTCCCGGCTGGGGCGGTCCGAGCGCAAGCGCCAGAGCGCCGCCGAGCGGCATCCGTTCGACCGTCAGCTGGCCCTCGATCGCCGCCGGCGCGGACGCCGGCGGCTTCGCAGGCGCGGCCCCCGAGCCGACCGCTTCCTCTGCGCGAGCAATCTCGGCGCTCGCCTCGGGCGCGATCTCAAGCGGCTTCACGGGCTGAAACGTAAGATCGCCGCTCGCCTTGACCCCGGCAATTGTCGCGGCGAGCCGCGAGAAACTCCATCGCTCGCCGCGCAGGGTAGCGTCAAATCCGATATCGGCGGGACCGAGCGCGCCGCCATTGGCGGGCGCAAGGCCAAGAGCGACGGCAAGCGGGGCGAGGTTCGGCGACTTGGCCTTGGCGGAGCCAAACAGCTTCGCGTCGTCGCTCGCCGCGTCAGGCAGGAAGCGGCCGCGCCACGCGAGCTCGGCGCCTGCAAGCTGCGAGGTCGCGTCGACGTCGTAGCCCTTCTCCCAGCCCCCGTTCGCATTGACTGAGATTCGGGCATGGCCCCCTCCGGAGGTTGGCGTGTGCACCCCAAGCTGGCGCAGCAGCGCGCCGGAGTTTGGGGAATCGAGACTGACGGTCAGAGCGCGCCCGGAATCGTTCGGCCGAGGATCGAGAGTCACCGAGAATTGCGTTTCACCCGCCGATCCATTGGCCCTGAGCGAATCGATGGCCGGAACCCCGTTCGCGTCCGCCGCCCCGCCATGCGCGCCGAAGGTCAGCGCCGCCGGCGACAGCTCGGCCGCCCGCTCGACCAGCATCCGGCTCCAGTCGCTGGGCGCCACACGCGAAACCAGCACCGCGAAATTGTGCAGCCGGTCAGCTCGCAAGTGGCCCGTCGCCGCAGTGGAGTCGGGGCCGATCGCGCCCTCGATATCGAAAGAGGCTCCATCCAGGCCGGCGACGCTCAGGCGTTTGAGCGCGACGTTCGGCCCGGTCTTTGTCACGTTCAGCGCCAACGAGCCGCTGTCGATCTGCGCTTCGCCGACGCGAGCGATATGCAGCGAGCCGGCTCTCAGCGACAGCGAGAGGTCAAGATCGCCGATCAGGTTCCCCGCCGCGAGGCTCGGCAACCCGTCAACGTCGAGCGAATCGCTGGCGAGATCCACATCGAGCCGGCCCGGTAGACCGCCACCGCCGGGCCCTTTGAAGGCAAGCGCGCCCGTCAGCGTCGAGCGGTCCAGCGCCAGCTTGAGATTGCGGCCCGAAAATCCGGCTGGCGACGCTTCCACCGCCCCCGATAGCGACACGTTACGATAAGGGAGCGCATCGGCAAAAGCGGCGACATTGGCCATAGCCGGCGGCGCGCCCAGAGCCGCCCAATCGCGCAGGAGCGCGAAGTCCGCGCTTGAAAAAGCAACATCGCCACGGAACTTGGCCCCTGCGCCGGTCTCCAGGTCGCCGTCCACGCGCAGGCGGCTTTGCTCCGGAAGGCCGAGGTTGAAACTGAGATTAAGCGGCGCGCCTGGAGCAGCCTTCAGCTTCGCGCTGGCGTCGGGCAGCGTCTGCGCCCCAAGGATGATCTGCTGGGCGGTGGCCTCAGCGTCGATCACCGCCTCATTCTCACGGCCCTGGAGCGCGGTCGATACAATGCGAGTGATCAGGGTCACGGCGCGCGCGGGCGCGACCCCGTCCTCGCCCTTGCGGCGCATGAGCGAATCGACATTGACCTGTTTGGCCCTCAGCGCCACGCTGACTTGGGCGGGCGAGCCGAAGACGAGTTTGGCGTCCCCATCCGCCCTGATCCCTCGCTCCTCAGGTCCTAAACGAAATTCCGCCTGGCGAAGGGCCGCCTGGCCCAAATCGGCAGTCAGGGGCCCTGCGATCCGCCAAGGGATCGGCCCATCCTCGCCAGGCGCCGCGCCGGTCAACGTGGCGGCGCCGGCGAACCGAAGGCCGCCAAGCCCGGCGGACGGGTCGCCCTCGAGCGTGCCGTCGAATTCCGCGGCCGGCCAACCTGGCCCCGCGTCAACCCCGAGCCGGAGGGGCGTCCCATCCGGCCCAGGTTTTTCCGAGGCGAGCCTGAAGACAACGGGAGCATTGTCCGGGCCGTCGAATTTGCCGCTTAGGCGCGTGGGTCCGCCGAGCGACGGCGCAGCCGCATCGATCTCGACGCCGGATATCTCGGCGCCGGCGGTTGCGCCGACGATCCTCACCCGCCCAGCCCGCACGCTCAGACGGTCGAACCCGGTCGAGTGGAGCCCCGCCATCCGAAGAGGCGGCAGCTTGAGCGCGCCGTCCGGTCCGCGCGTCAGGGTCAGAACGGGCTTCTCGAGACGAATGTCGGAAAACCGGATCTGCCCGCTCGGAAGCTTGACCAGCTCCAGCTCCAGCCGCGCCGAGGCGAACGAGAGCTTCGCCCCATCCCGGCCCGGCGCGCTGACCATGCCCTCGCCCAGCGCGAGATAGGGCGTCGGCAGCAGCCTGAGTTCAACCGGCCCGTTCAGGGAGACGTTCGCGCCCGTGACGGCGCTGAGCCGCGACTCGATCTCACCGCGCTGCGAGGACCAGTCGATGAGATACGGCGCCACCAGCGCAACCGACATCACGGCGACAAGCGCGACCGCGACGATGGTCAGGATAGTGCGCACTAGGAAACGACTTCCACTTCGCCTCGACGAGCTGCCGCGGCAACGATTCGGCGTGCTTCGCGGTTAAAAATGCCGCGAAAGTATGACCATGACAATAAAAGCGGCGTCATGGGGTTTGCGCTACCGCACAGGCCAGCGAGGATTGGCCTTGCGATTTGGGTGGCCAACCCTCCGACATGTCGCATAGTCCACAGCCTATATGTTCCATGAGCTTATGTTTTGGCGGCCCTATTCTGGCGCAGGGCGCAGGCCGTATCGACCAACGTCGAACGTGTTGACGGCGCGGGCCGAAGGCTTGACATTGGCCGCCAAGGCGCAAACCCCGGGTCGGGCGCGCTGCGATACGGGAGGCGATCCCCATGGACCTTCGATTGACCGAGGACGAACTCGCATTTCGCGCCGAGGTGCGCGCCTTCGTGCGTGACAACCTGCCAGCCTCGATCCGCGAGAAGACAGTCGCTGGCCGGAAGGTCTCCAAAGACGACTATGTGCGCTGGACACGCATCCTCGCGGCCAAAGGCTGGGGAGCCCCGCATTGGCCGCAGGAATGGGGGGGCGCCGGATGGAGCCCGGTCAAACTCTCGATCTTTCTCGATGAAACGCAGCGCGGCAATGCGCCCGAATTGGTGGCGTTCGGCGTCAACATGGTGGGTCCGGTGATCTACACTTTTGGCTCCAAGGCGCAGAAGCAGCGATTCTTGCCCCGCATCATCGACCTTAGCGACTGGTGGTGCCAGGGCTTCTCGGAGCCCGGCGCGGGCTCCGACCTTGCGAGCTTGAGGACCAGCGCTCGGAACGACGCCGACGGCTGGGTGATCTCAGGCCAGAAGACCTGGACCACCATGGCTCAGTATGCCGACTGGATTTTCGTTCTCGCCCGCACCAACGCCCAGGCGAAAAAGCAGGAGGGCATTTCGTTCTTCCTCGTCGACATGAAGACCCCGGGAATTACGGTGAAGCCGATCCAGACGATCGACGGCGGCCACGAGGTGAACGAGGTCTTTCTTGACGACGTGCGCGTTCCGCACGACGCGCTTGTCGGCCAAGAGAACAAGGGCTGGGACTACGCCAAGTTCCTGCTCGCCAATGAGCGCAATGGCATTGCTCGCGTTGGCGTGTCGAAGGCGCGCCTCGATCGGGTGCGCCAGCTCGCCTCGATTCCAGTCTATGGCTCTGGGCCGAAGATCGACGACCCATTCTTCCGCGCCAAGCTCGCCGAGATCGAAGTGGAGCTGAAGGCGCTCGAAATGACCCAGATGCGCGTCATCTCCAACCGCCAGAACGCGGGGAAGCCCGATCCCGCCTCTTCGGTGCTTAAAATCAAGGGCTCGGAGATCCAGCAGGCGACCACCGATCTCCTGATGGAGGTCGTGGGGCCTTACGCTTTGCCCTATCGAGACCCCGACGACATGAGCAACGAGCCTCCGGTGGGTCCGGACTGGGCGGCGCCGCTGGCGCCGATCTACTTCAACAACCGCAAGGTCTCGATCTACGGCGGATCGAACGAGATCCAGCGCGGCATCATCGCCAAGGCGATACTGGGGCTCTGATACACATGGACTTCGAGCTCAGCCCCGAACAGGAGCTTCTGCGCGACAATATCGCGCGCCTGATGAAGGACCGTTACGAATTCGAAGCTCGCAAGACCTATCAAGCGAGCCCTGAAGGTTGGAGCAAAGCCCTGTGGCGCGACTACGCCGAGATGGGCCTGCTCGGCGCGCCCTTTAATGAAGCGGACGGCGGCTTCGGCGGCGGCGCGGTCGAGACGATGATCGTGATGGAGCAATTCGGCAAGGCGCTGGCGCTCGAGCCCTACCTTCAAACTGTCGTCCTGTGCGGCGCCTTATTGAAGCACGGGGCGAGCGACAAGCAGCGCGCCGAGCTCATCGGCGCGATCGCCGCGGGCGACCTTAGGTTGAGTTTCGCGCATATGGAGAAGCAGTCGGGCTTCGATCTTCACGATGTGGCCCTGACCGCAGTCAAGGATGGCGGCGGCGGATTCGTGCTGAACGGAGAGAAAACGCTCGTCGGCCAGGGCGACAGCGCCGATAAGCTTATCGTTTCGGCGCGGGTGAAGGGCGAGCGCCGCGACCGCGACGGGATCGGCCTCTTCCTTGTCGACGCCGACGCGCCCGGCGTGACCCGCCGTGGCTATCCAACCCAGGACGGACAGCGGGCGGCGGAGATCGGCTTCGCCGACGTCCGCGTCCCGCCGCACGACGTTCTGGGTTCCCCCGGCGACGCGCTGCCGGTGATCGAGCGCGCGGTCGACGAAACGATCGCCGCGCTCGCCGCGGAGGCCGTCGGCGCCATGTCCGAGGCGCTGGCCATGACGGTCGACTATCTCAAGACGCGCAAACAGTTCGGCGTCACGATCGGCTCCTTCCAGGCGCTCCAGCATCGCGCCTCCGACATGACAGTCGCGCTCGAACAGGCGCGCAGCATGATGTATCTGGCGGCGATGGCGGCGGGCGAGGAGGACGCCGCCGAGCGCGCCAAGACTATGTCGGCGGTGAAAGCGCAAATCGGCCGCTCCGCCAAGTTCATCGGCCAGCAGGCGGTGCAGATGCATGGCGGCATCGCAATGACCTACGAATACAAAGTCGGCCACCTGTTCAAGCGCCTGACGATGATCGACGCGGCCTACGGCGATGCGGACGTTCACATACGCCGTCTGGCCGATCGCGGCAGCCTGTTCGCCTGACCTTGTCGAGCGCCGCGCGCACAATCCTCGTCACCGGATTCGAGCCGTTCGGCGGCGAGACGGTCAATGCTTCATGGGAAGCAGCGAAGAAGCTCGAGGGTTGGCGTCATGGCGACCATACTGGCCGTCGCGCGCCTCTTGCCCTGCGCCTATGAAGCTCGGTCAAGAAACTCATCCACGCGATTGAGACGGTTCGGCCGGAGGCGATATTGATGACCGGCCAGGCGGCGCGGCGCGGCGTCGTCTGCGTCGAGCGGTTCGCGCGCAACCTCGACGACGCCGCCGCGGCGGACAATGACGGCGCCCTGCGAACGGCGCTCAGGATCTCCCGCACCGCGCCAGAATGGCTGGAGGCGGCGGCTCCGGTCAGCGCCATGGCGAGAGCCATTAAAGAAGCTGGAATTCCGGCGCGGGTGTCGAGGAACGCCGGAGGGTTTGTCTGCAACCATCTCTATTTCGGCGCCTTGCAATATCTAAGCGACAAGAGGTTGGCGATCCCCGCAGTCTTTGTCCATTTGCCAGTGACGCCTGAGCAAACGCCCGGCGCGAGCGCGAAGCGGATGACATCGGCCAAGGCGGCAGAGGCGCTCCGTGTCGCAGCGGCCGCGATGACGGACTTATCGAAGTCGGTCGCGACGGCGTGAGTCGTGCGCTCTACCTGGGCGTCGACGGCGGCGCCACCCGTTCCAGGGCGCGACTACGCGACGCCGACGGAAAGCTCCTCGCGGAGGCGACCGGATCAGCGGCGAATATCCATGTCGATTTCGCTGCGGCGACAGCCGCCTTGCAGGCGCTTGTCGATGCGACCCTGATCAACGCCGGGCTCAATCAAGCCGGCGCCGGATCAATCGCCGTGGGCTTAGGGCTGGCCGGGTTCAAGGGCGAGGCCGACCAGACGCGCGTCGCCGCGGCTTTTCCCGGCTTTGGGCGCGTCCGGGCTGGGAACGATGCGACGACCGCCTGCATCGGCGCCCATGCGGGCGCGGATGGCGGGCTCATCATCGCCGGCACCGGGTCGGCGGCGGTCGCTCGCGTTCGGAGCAAGGAGACCATCATCGGCGGGCGCGGTTTCGCCCTTGGCGATGACGGGTCAGGCTCGCATATCGGCCTCGATGCGTTGCGCTCCACGATGCGCGCGTTTGATCGGATCGGCGCCAGGTAGTGCGCTGACTGAACGACCTCATCAGCCAGTTCAACAGTGATCCGGTCGCGATGATGAATTGGGCGCTTTCTGCGAAGCCAGGCGATTTCGGCGGCTTCGCGCCACGCGTCTTTGAACACGCGGCGAGCCATGATCCGATCGCGCTCGAGATCGTTCGGACTGCGGCGCGCGCTATCGGCGTGCTGACGCGCGGCGTGGTCACGCTTGGCGCCGACCGGGTTGCATTGGTCGGTGGCGTGGGCGAAGCCTTGCGCCCCTATTTCGAACCCGATATCGCCGCGCGCCTCAAGCCGCCGCTCTACGATCCAACCGACGGGGCGATCCTGTTCGTCGGCGGCGCCGTCACGTCGCAAAGGGAAGCCGCGCAATGAAGGTTTTCTACGGGGCGCGCATCTTCGACGGCGAAAGGCTGCACGATGACAGTGCTCTCGTTATTGAGGGCTGCTCGATCCAGACGCTCACCCGCGTTGGAGACCGGCCACGCGGCGGCGAGCAACTGGATCTCGGCGGCGGCGTTCTCTCGCCGGGCTTCATCGATTGGCAGATCAACGGCGGCGGCGGCGTGCTGTTCAACGCCAATCCGACCGTCGAGGGAATCGCCGCGATCGGCGCCGCGCATCGTCGCGCTGGTGTCACCGCCTTTCTGCCGACGGTCGTGACCGACGCGCCGCGCGTGTTGACGCAAGCGCTCGCGGCTGCGCGAGACGCGCGCGAGCGCATTCCCGGCGCGCTCGGAATCCATGTCGAAGGGCCGTTCATCGATGTGAGGCGCAAGGGCGTGCATCCGCCCGAATTCATCCGTCCGATGAAGGACCAAGACGCCAAAGCCCTCATCGCCGGGCGCGCGGGCGTCATGGTCGTGACGCTTGCGCCCGCGTCGGTCCCTTTGGACTTCATAAGTCGCTTGGCGAAAGCCGGAATCATTGTCAGCCTCGGCCATTCGGACGCGAGCGCGGAGGAAGCGCAAGCCGTCTTCGACGCCGGCGCGAGCGCCGTCACCCACCTTTATAACGCAATGAGCCAGCTTTCCTCACGCGCGCCGGGCGTCGTGGGCGCGACGCTGTCCGATCCGCGCATCATCTGCGGCCTGATCGCCGACGGCGAGCATGCCCATGCCCTCGCGTATCGCGTGGCTCTAGCCGCCAAGGGACCGCGCGGCGTCGCGCTCGTGTCCGACGCCATGCCGCCAGCCGCCGGCGGTCCGGACGTCTTCGAATTGCAAGGGCGGCGGATGACGCGCGTCGGAAATAAACTGGTCGCCGAAGATGGAACGCTCGCCGGCGCCGCGATCACCATGCGCGACGCCGTCGACTATGTCGTCTGTGTGCTTAAGGTCCCACTTGCGGACGCGCTGATGATGGCGACGTTGACTCCGGCGCGACTGCTGCGGGTCGATGACCGGATCGGGCGGCTCGAGCCTGGGCATCGCGCCGATCTCGTGCATCTGACCGACGATCTTAAGGTGGCGGAGATATGGACAGGCGGACGCCGGCTCAACGAGGTCGACGCGGCCGCGTGAACAGCCGAGCGCAAATTCGCCAACTCGCGCGGCTTCACTTTCGTCACCCCCAGCGACCTCGTCGTCAGTCGTCCGACCAGAACGATCTCATGCAGTCGCCGGACGGAGGGCGCCAGAAAGGCCCCGCTGGGAGCCCACTCGTCCATCGCGGAGGGGGTTCGGGTGCGGCCGATGGTACAAGTGCGTGCTGCAGTTCTTCGGCGTGTCGAACTGCTCTCGAAGGTCCGCGTAGGTGTGCGCGAGCAGGTCCTTCGAGAAAGCCCCCGCATCGGATAGCAGTGTAAATCTTACGCTGGCGCCCCGCCGATCGGCCCGTCAGACAGCCGGAATCGACCCTTTACGACCCTCTGGCCTCTGTGCCAAGGCTCTTTCAATCTTGTTGAGGAGTGGGACAATGGTGACGCCACAGATGGTTCTACGAGGAGCCATCGCCCGGACGGGCATAAGGCCCTTCCCTCTGTCCCTGACCTACGAAGTCACATGGCTGTGCAATCTATCCTGCGGTTATTGCGACCGCCATACACCGATGCGCCATGAGTTGACGCAGAAGGAGATCTTTCGGGCGCTGGACGAGTTCCATATGCTTGGAATGCTCCACACCCACCTTGACGGCGGCGATCCCCTGACCCATCGGCACATCGACGAGATCGTCGACTGGCTCACGCAACGAGGGGTCACCGTATCGCTGAACAGCAACGGTATTCTCGTACCAAAGAAACTTCACACGATTTAAAAGTTATCCGTGCTGAAGATTAGCCTCGACGGCCCCCCTGAGAGTCACGATGCGATGCGGGGAACGGGGAGCTTTGAGAAAGCCCTCGCCGGCGCCACCGCTGCGCGAGACGCTGGTGTGAAGGTGGAGTTCACATGTACGGTGGGCCAGCATAATGCTCACACGATTGAGCCGCTGATCGACATCGCATCCGCCGTCAGTATCCCGGTGGTCTTTCAACCAGCGTTGAACAGTTTATTTCTTGATACCGATCGCGATGGATCATCCTGGCAGATGGATGTCCAGTCCATTCGCGCCGCGTTCGCTCGGATTGAGCGGATAAAACGGCGGAGCAACGCGGTCGGCAATGGCTGGTCCAGCCTCAGGCATTTTCGGCGCTTCCCAGATGACACGCGACCCCCGTGCGCGGCCGGCTGGGTGCAGGCGACCATGGACCCCGAAGGCGTTCTCTTTTCCTGCCCCCAGCTCAACCGGAGCGACCGATCCAACAGCGTCACACGGCTCGGGGCGGCGACGGCATTCGCCAATCTGTCCCGAACGGGCTGTGGCCAATGCTGGTGCGCGCGCCTGGTCGAGGGAAATTATGCCTGGGGGATGCGCGTCGATCGCATGCTCCCACCGTTCGAACGCTCGCCGCGCCAATCCAGGGATGCCGCGTGAGCGCGGAAGGTCTGGATCTCGCGGCGCCCCAGTCGGCCAGTATCGCGCCCGGAACGAGCCCCCGACTCATTTCCTGGCTGGATTGGCTCCGCTATGGGCCGTTCTTGGCGCAGGTGATCGTCACGCGGCGATGCAATCTTAGCTGCGGCTATTGCACAGAATACGACAAAACGTCTGAACCCGTTCCCTTTGACGTCCTGCGGCAGCGGCTCGGGCTGCTCCGCGACCTTCGCACCTGGGCCGTCTCCCTGATGGGTGGCGAGCCAACCCTTCATCCCGATCTCCTCAGAATCTTCTCCACCATGCGCGTCTTGGGGTTCCATCGCCGCATGATGACGACGAATGGGCTCCTCCTCACCAAGGAGATTGTTGACGGCCTCAACAACAGTGGCATGACCGATATGAGTCTGAGCCTCGATGGGGTGAAACGGAACGCGACAACCCGCAAGGTCCTTAACGTGTTGAGACGGAAGCTCGACATACTGGCTGAACGTGCACAATTCGACGTGGTCGTCAGCGCCGTAATTGGGACTGCGCCTCGCGAGGAAGTTCTGGAGGTCGTCGAGTTTGCGAAGTCGCGCGGGTTCACACCCCGTCTTCTGGTCCTTCACAATGAACAAGGCCAGATGGGGTTGTCCTCCGACGAGCTCGCCGTCTACGCGGAGGTCAAACAACTGTTTGGACGCCGAGTGACCCAGGAAGCGCACGGCTACCGTGAGCGGCTGATCCAGAATGGCGAAGCTCCTTTCCGTTGTCGAGCGGGGGCGCGGTACCTCTATATCGATGAGTTTGGAATGGTGCGATGGTGCGCGCAGACCCGCATGGCGTTTGGAAAGAGGCTGTCCGCGTACGCCTTGGAGGATCTTCGGCAACATTTCTATTCGGAGAAAGCCTGCAGCGACAAGTGTAGCGTGGGTTGCGTCCGGACGGCGTCTGCGCTCGACCAATGGCGCTCCCAACACTCATCCGTGAACTCGTCCACGTAGAGATGGCGGGAGCCCGAGCGACACTTCAAGGGCGCTTCGCCGGAACTCGATGATCTTGCCCCGGTGTCCGGCATCGGCAAATAAAGCGCACGCACCCTCTTGAAGGAGCCGGGTCGAGAGGCCGGCCTCGACTGGAAAACCGACAATTTCTTGACAGGCTTGGCTTGGATGGGATATTGTTTTTCAGAAAAATAGATAAGCCGGGCTCGCTCTTTTCGGGGGGCCGCATGGGCAGGGCTTCGGCCGCCAAGGGCAGGAAGGGAAGCGACTCGGAAATGGCGCCGCAAGTCATTGAAATCGCTCAAAACGGACTCGGAAATGGCGCCTGCGCGGTTGGGGTACGATTTGAAAGAAGTTGCGCAAAAGCGCACTTAAGCTACTGGAATCGTTGAGTCGCGTAACATTATTGTGCGCGCCCGCCAGCGCTGGGAGCGGAGCCTCGGCGGGCGAAGCCGTCACACCCGGAGCGGCATCAGCACGAACAGCGCCGGCGCCCCCTCGCGATCCTGAATGACGGTGGGGGAGCCTGGATCGGCAAGCCGGATCAACGCGGTGTCGGACGACAACTGACCGACAATGTCGAGCAGATAGCGCGCGTTGAAACCGATATCGATCGGCGCGGAATCGTAATCGGCCTCGATCTCCTCGCTGGCTGAGCCCGAGTCCGGATTGTTGACGGAAAGGGTCATCTTGCCCTCCGCGATCGCAAGCTTGATCGCGCGTCCGCGCTCCGACGAGAGCGTCGACACCCGGTCGACCGCCTTCTCGAACGGCTCCTTGTCGACAACGAGCCGCTTGTCGTTGCCGGTCGGGATCACCCGCGCGTAGTCGGGGAAAGTGCCGTCGATCAGCTTCGTCGTCAGCACCACGTCGCCGAATTGAAAGCGCGCTTTGGCGGTCGAAATCTCGATCGTTACGTCCTGGCTCAAATCCTCGAGCAGCTTTAGCACTTCATTGACCGCCTTGCGCGGCACGATGACGCCTGGAATGCCGATCGAGCCTTCGGGCGCGGGCGCTTCGACCCGCGCCAGGCGATGGCCGTCGGTCGCGACGGCGCGCAGCATCGGCGCTCCCGCAATGTCGACGGTGTGGAGATAGATGCCGTTCAGGTAATAGCGCGTCTCCTCGGTCGAAATCGCGAATTGGGTGTTCTCGATCAGGCGTTTGAGCTCGGCTGCGGGCAGCGCGAACCGGTGCGAGAATTCGCCCGAGGTCAGATCAGGAAAGTCGGAAGCCGGCAAGGCCTGCAGGGTGAACCGCGACCGGCCGGCGCGCAGGACGAGCTGGCCCGTGTCGCCGGTCGTCTCAAGGCCTGCCTGCGCCCCCTCCGGGAGCTTGCGCACAATGTCGTAGATCACATGCGCCGGAACGGTCGTCGCGCCTTTCTGGGCGACCTCGGCGGAGAACTGACTCGGACGCCTCGAGGTCGAGATCGGTGCTCTTCAGGGCCAGTTTGCCGTCGCCCGCTTCGATCAGCACATTGGCGAGGATCGGAATGGTGTTGCGCCGCTCGACGATGCGATGCACGTGTCCCAGCGCTTTCAGCAGGACCGAACGCTCGATGGTGACCTTCATCGCTTGAAATCCTGAGATTTGCTGAGGCCCGACGCGCCCCAGAAGGGCCGCGGACTTTGCCAAGCCGCGTCCGGCCGCGCAAGGGCGATAAAGCCGACCGAACCCCGTGTCCTCAAGGATTTTCGCCGCTTCGTCAATTCCGGCGTAAGCTTTACCGGGCCTTAAACCGCGGGCCTTACGCTCCTGGACCTGGCGGGGCGCGTTTCGCCCGAGGCTCCCTCATGGGGGAGACGCCGCGAGCGGGATCAGCGATGTTCGGCCGAGGCGGCAAGAAAACCCGGACGCGGATCGAGCCGCGCCTCGATTGGCGCGGCGGCGGCAGCGGCGCCGGAGGCGATCTTCGCGCCGATCCCGCCGACCGCCCGCCCACGAGCCGCAAGAGAAAGAACGCCCCATCGCGATCCGCCTCGAGCGTGAAGCGCGGCAAGCGGCGCCGTTCCCTCATCGGCCACCTCGCCTATTGGGGCGCAGTGCTCTCAGTTTGGGGCGCCATCTTCCTCGCCGGGCTCTTCGCCTATTACGCGAGCCAGTTGCCGCCGATTGATCAGCTCGCGGTGCCCAAACGGCCGCCCAATATCGCCATTCTCTCCGATGACGGCTCGCTCATCGCCAATCGCGGCGACACCGGCGGCCCAGCGGTCAGGCTCATCGACCTGCCGCCCTATCTGCCCAAGGCGTTCGTGGCCATCGAAGACAAGCGGTTCTACGAGCACAATGGCGTCGATCCGATCGGCATGTCGCGCGCCCTTCTGCGCGACATCGCCGGCGGCGGCAGCGTTGAGGGCGGCTCGACGCTGACCCAGCAACTCGCCAAGAATCTGTTCCTGACCCAGGAGCGCACCCTGTCGCGCAAAATCCAGGAGGCGATCCTCGCATTCTGGCTCGAGCGCCGCTACTCGAAGGACCAGATCCTCGAACTCTATCTCAACCGCGTCTATTTCGGCTCGGGCGCCTACGGGGTCGAAGCGGCGGCGCAGAAATATTTCGGCAAGAGCGCCCGGTTCGTGACGCTGTCGGAAGCTGCGGTGCTTGCCGGCCTCATGAAATCGCCGACCAAGCTTGCGCCCAACCGAAACCTTGCGGGGGCCAACGAGCGCGCCGCACAGGTCATTACGGCGATGGCCGAGCAGGGCCATATCACCGAGGCGATGGCCAAGGCCGCGCTCGCCAATCCGGCGCAAGTCAAGCATGACAAGAGCGCAGGCTCGATCAACTATGCCGCCGACTATGTGATGGACGCGCTCGCCGACACGGTCGGCGCGATCGATGAGGACATCGTGGTGACGACCACGATCAATCTCAAGATGCAGGGCGAGGCCGAGCGGGCGCTGACTGAGGAACTCAATGCGAAAGGCGCGAAGTTCGGGGTCGAGCAAGGGGCGCTGGTGGCGCTCGATCCCAATGGCGCGATCAAGGCGATGGTCGGCGGGCGCAACTATGCCGACAGCCAGTTCAATCGTGCGGTCGCGGCCAAGCGCCAGCCCGGCTCGTCGTTCAAGCCCTTCGTCTATCTGGCGGCGCTGGAGAAGGGCCTCACTCCCGACACGGTGCGGGAGGACGCGCCGATCACGGTCAAAGGCTGGAGCCCAGAAAATTACTCGCGCGAATATTTCGGGCCGGTGACGCTAACCAAGGCGCTGGCGCTCTCGCTCAATACGGTCGCGGTGCGCCTTGGACTGGAAGTCGGGCCGAAGACGGTGGTCGCGGTCGCGCATCGACTTGGCATCACGTCCGACCTCGACCCTGTCCCCTCGATCGCGCTCGGCTCCTCGGACGTGACGCCGCTCGAAATGGTTTCCGCCTATGCGGCCTTCGCCAATGGCGGCCTGGGCGTCCAACCGCATGTGATCGCGCGGGTGCGCACGGCGAACGGAAAGCAGCTCTATGCACGGCGCAATGCGAATTTTGGCCGCGTGATCGAGCCGCAATACGTCGCGATGATGAACCAGATGATGGAGGAGACGCTCTTGACTGGGACCGCCCGCAAAGCCGAGCTGCCGGGTTGGCAGGCCGCGGGCAAAACCGGAACGAGCCAGGATTGGCGCGACGCCTGGTTCCTCGGCTACACAAGCTATCTTGTCGCCGGAGTGTGGCTCGGCAACGACAACTCTTCACCGACCAAGAAAGTGTCGGGCGGCAATTTGCCGGTCGAAATCTGGAGCCGGTTCATGAAGGCCGCGCATGAGGGCGTGCCCGTCGTCGGCCTGCCGGTCGGGACATGGCGCAGCGCCGAGGCGCAGAATCCGGACGCTTCGCCCTCGCCTCCGCTCAATCTCACAGGCTCCCAGATGGGGACTGGCGGACGCGGAGGGCGTCCACCGCAGCCAGCGCCCCCGCCCGAGGCCTTCGCGCCGCAGCCAAGAGTCGCTGGCCCCCGCGGGGCCCGCCCCGCGGAAGACGGGGGCCTGCTTCCCCCGGCCGAGATTCCGAATGGCGGCCGCGGCTCTGCTCCACGCGACAAGGGGCTGCTCGACAAGCTGTTCGGAACGTTGTGAGGAGCGGCACGACCGTTGCTTTGACGCCGTGAGGGCGCCAATCTGAAGCTGCGCATCCAGTGAGTGGAGCAGTTCGATCCATGTCGAAACGACTCGTCGCATGCGTGGCGTTGATCGCTCGGGCTTTCGCTCGGCGGGAGCCCACGCCGATACCCTGCCGCTGCCCGACAACCTGACCGGATTCAGCACCCGCGACGGCGAAGTCTATTTCGCCGAGAGCGACGCGCGCGAGGCCTATTTTCCGCTCGCGGACAACTTCCTGACCCAGAAGACCCAGTCCTATTGCGGCGTCGCCAGCATCGTCATGGTGTTGAACGCGCTTGGGCTGCCCGCGCCGGCGGTTCCCGAATATGCGCCTTACCGCACCTTCACCCAGGACAACGTCTTGAGCGAACGAACGGACGCTGTCCTGCCGCGCGAGACCTTGGCGCGGCAGGGCATGACTCTCGATCAGCTCGGCGGGATTCTCGTCACACAGCCGGTTCATGCGGAAGTCCATCATGCGTCGGACAGCTCGGTCGACGAGTTCCGCAAGCTGGCCAGCGCCTATCTTCGCGAGCCGGGCCATTTCGTGATCGTCAACTACCTGCGCAAGGCGATGGGCGAGCAGATCGGCGGCCATATATCGCCGCTCGCCGCCTATGACGGAAAAGCCGACCGCTTTCTCATCCTCGACGTGGCGCGCTACAAATACCCGCCGGTCTGGGTGAAGACGGCCGACATGTTCGCAGCGATGAACACGCCCGACGCCGCCAACGACAACAAGACCCGCGGCTTTGTGCTGGTGACGGCGGCGAGTGTTCAATAGCGGCGCCGCGCCTCGTCATGTCTCGATCGCTTTCCCCCGGACTTGGCCCGAGGGAAAGCGATGAGTTGTTCCCCGGCCTTTACATTTCGACGCCGCGTGTGCCGACGTCTATCGCATAGACCGACGTGCTGGCGCAGATGAATAGCCGATTGTGATGGTGGCCGCCGAAGCACAGGTTGGCGGCCACTTCTGGCACCACGATCGCACCGAGCGGCGTGCCGTCGGGGGCGAACACGCGCACCCCGTTCAGCGCATGGTTCGGCGACCAGCCGCCGGCCGCCCAGATGTTGCCATCCTCGTCGGCGCGGATATCATCGGCAATGTAAGGCTGAGGCACGTCCTTGAAATCGTGCAAGAGCTTTCCGTTTGAGAGCTTGCCGTCGTCGCTCAACGTCGTAAACGCGGATAATGGTTTGCTTGAAGGGGCCGCCCAGCGCACCGGTGTCGGTCACATAGAACTTCTTCTCGTCGGGCGAGAAGCAAAGGCCGTTCGGCATGCTGAAGTCGCCGACCACGACATCCATCTTCCCGCTCTTTGGATCGAGCCGATAGACATTGCGCGGCAGCTCCGCCTCCTCGCGATTCCCCTCGTGGTCGCCGCCGATGCCATAGCTCGGGTCGGTGAACCAGACGGTGCCGTCGGACTTGACAATCACGCCGTTCGGCGAATTGAGCGGCTTGCCGTTGAACTTGTCGGCGAGCGTCGTGATCGTTCCGTCAAACTCGGTGCGGGTGACGCGGCGCGTGCCCTGTTCGCAGGAGACGAGGCGGCCCTGGCGGTCGCGGGTGTTGCCGTTGGTGAAATTGGACGGCTGGCGGAACACTTGCGTTTTGCCAGTCGTGACGTCGTAGGCCATCAGCCGGTCGTTCGGGATGTCGCTGAAAATGAGCCGTTGCTGATCGCCGAACCATACCGGCCCCTCGGTCCAGACGCCCCCGGTCCAGATGCGCACCAAGCCGGTCGTGCCGGCGCTGTATTTGGCGAAGCGCGGGTCGAAAACCTCGAAAGCGGGATCGGGATAGATCGCGGTCGAGGGATCGTTCCAGTCACGGGCCGGGGGCATTGTGCCCGCCGGGTCGGGCATGTTGCTCTGCGCAAGGGCGGGCACTGCGGCGACCGATGACGCAGCCGCAACCGCTGCCGAACGCAAAAAATCGCGTCGATCCATGTACGTTTCCTCCTATGCCATCTTTTTTGGCGAGCCGAGACTAGTCGCGGCGGCAGGAGCGACGCAAGCGACTTGCGAGAAGCTGTCTGCGATTCTTCGGGAATATTTCCCGCAATCGTCGGCGCACCACAGCGATCGGCTAGGGTCCACGCCCATTAGACGGGCGAGAATTCAGACTTCCCGCCAGCCCGGCTTCGTTGGATCGGTCAGGTGGTAAGTGATCGGCCCGATGCCGGAGATGGCGATGATCGCCGGCTCGGCCACGCCTTTCTTGACCCCATCATAGTGAGGGGTCTTCGCCACCCGGCGAACGAACGAACCTGCCGGAACAGGAACTGTGGCTTCAGGAGCGAAGTCCTCGCCACTCGCAACGTACCATGTGCCCGACATGACGACGTAAAGCCGGTCGGTCTCGTACCAATGCGGAGCGCTCATGTAGCCCGGGTGCCACCGAACGAGCACGAAATATTGGCCAGGAGCGTGGATGTCGCTGAACATGTTGGCCGATTCCGCCATTCCCGGCGGGAAGTTGTAAAGCGGCTTCCACGGGATTTCGTCCGGACGTGTGATGATGGTCATTGTCGGATCGACGCCCGCGGCTTGTACCGGCTTCGGACGGAGCGCCATGGCCGCCATCGCCAGCAGGGGTCCGGCGACCAGATCGCGTCTGCGCATTTCTAATATGTTCATGGCCTTGCTTCCCTTATGTCAGTCCTATTGTCATCAACGGGCTCGCCGCATGAAGAGGCAGCCGCGCAATTTTTTATGACGCCGCTTGAGCGCAAATGCGAACTCGGCGCAAATCGGCCTGATGTTATTGACTTAGACTATATTATTATATGCCGTCGGTTTCCGGGAAGGAGGGCTCGCAATAGCTGCTTCCGCAAGCGCTACACCGGCTCAGCCTTGCGAGGGAACCTGCTGGCTTATTGAGCCATAATCAAGCAGCACGGCTTGCTTGAGTTGCGATAAACAGCCCAAAAGCTTATCTACCCGCCTATGAAGCTCGGCGATTGGCTTAAGCGTAACCAGGTGTCGCGCACGGATTTCGCGCGCCGCATCGGCGTTTCGCCCGGCGCGGTGACCCTGATCTGCCGTGAACACGGGTCTTGGCTCTCGCGCGAAACCGCCGAGCGGATCGTCGCCGAGACGCAAGGGGCCGTCACGCCCAACGATTTTCTCGCCGCGGCGCCCAGGAGACTCGATATGCTCAATCCCGTCGCAGACGCCATCGAGGCCTTCGCTCGCGGCGAGATCGTCGCGGTCACCGACGATGACGATCGCGAAAACGAGGGCGACCTGATCGTCGCCGCTTCGCTCTGCACTACCGAGAAGATGGCGTTCATCATCCGCAATTGCTGCGGCATCGTCTGCGCGCCCCTGACCGGCGACGACGCGCGCCGGCTCAATCTTGCTCCGATGGTGGCGGTCAACGACGCGCCGCTCGGCACCGCCTTCACCGTCTCGGTCGACGTGCGCCATGGGCTCACGACCGGCATTTCGGCCGAACAGCGCACCAACACCGTGCGCGCGCTCGCCAATCGCAACATGGGCGCAAGCGATTTCGTCCGCCCCGGCCACGTGTTTCCATTGGTCGCCAAGGATGGCGGCGTGCTCATGCGCTCCGGCCATACCGAGGCCGCGGTCGACCTTTGCAAGCTCGCCGGTCTGTCGCCGGTCGCCGTCATCTGCGAACTCGCCAATGACGACGGCACGGTGATGGTCGGGCGCCAGGTCGAGGCCTTCGCCGAAAAGCATAAGATCAAGCGCATTTCAGTCGCGGATCTCATCGCCTACCGGCAGGCGCGCGAGAAGCTGGTCGAGCGGGTCGCCTGCTTTCCGATCGAGACGCCGATCGGCGAGCTTCAGGGCTACGCCTATCGCACCCCGTTCGATCCCGTCCTGCATTTTGCCTTCGTTCATGGGAGCATCGGCGACGGGCGCGACGTGCCGGCGCGGCTGCATCGGGCCGACATTCTGAGCGACATTTTCGGCTCGGGCCCCATCCCGAAGGTGTTGAGCCGCTTCAAGGCGGAGGGGCGCGGCGCGCTCGTCTACCTGCGCGACGGCGCGGCGGGGGTGCCGGCGAACTTCGGCGGGGCCCACCCGACGGGCTCCGACGATGCGCGTGAGACCCAGTGGCGCGAGGTCGGACTGGGCGCACAAATCCTGCGCGACCTGGGCGTGAATTCGATCCGGCTGCGCACCGACAATCCCCGCACCTATGTCGGGCTTTCCGGCTTCGGCATCGAGATCGCCGCGGTCGAGCCGATCGACGGCTGAGCCTCCGCCCGGACGTCTCGGCAAGGCGGCGTGCAGTCCGCTGCGGAGCCATCAATGCAACCAAGGCGCGAAATTGTTGCAAGCAAATACAAATAAATCGGCCCTAGATTTATCAATGGGTTACGGCCGATGGTCGGGCTGAAGGCGTCGTTTATCCGTCTTGCCCCGCGTGTCGGGCGCCGCTAGAGGGCACGAGATGCGTCCCTCGGCTCTCGATCCGCTGTTCGCGCCCGCCGGCGCCCTGCCGGGGATCGGGCCGAAGAACGCGAAGCTGTTCGACCGCCTGCTCGATAAGCCTCAAGGCGCGCGGGTGGTCGACGTGCTCTTCCACCTGCCGCAGGCGACCGTCGATCGCCGCGCGCGACCCAAGATCCGCGACGCGGCTCCCGGCACGATCGTCACCATCGAAGCCAAGGTGACCGAGCATCGCGGACCGCCGAACGCGCGTTCGCGGGCGCCGTTCAAGGTGCTGGTCGAGGACGAGACCGGGGACGTCGAGCTGGTCTTCTTCCTCGCCAATCACGAATGGGTGCGCTCGCGGCTGCCGGTCGGCGCGACGCGCTGGATTTCCGGCAAGCTCGAGCTCTGGGACGGCCGCCGCCAGATGGTGCATCCCGATCGAGTGATGAACGCGGAGGAACTCGATCGCCTCCCCTCGGTCGAGCCCGTCTATGGGCTGACCGAAGGTCTCTATCAGCGCGGGGTCGCCCGCGCCGCGGAGGGCGCGCTCAAGCGCCTGCCGCCGATGCCGGAATGGATCGGCGAGAAGACCTTAAGTGACCTCAACTTGCCGAGCTTCACGCAAGCGCTCACCGCGATGCACCGGCCCGCAACGCCTGAGGATGTCGACCCAGCGAGTTCGGCGGCGACGCGGCTTGCTTATGACGAGCTCTTGGCCAACCAGCTCGCGCTTCTGCTCATGCGCGCGCGCCTGCGCGTGATTCCCGGCCGCGCGCACAAGGCGGAAGGCGCTTTGGCGCGACGCCTCGAGGCCGCCCTGCCCTTTTCTCTGACGCGCGCGCAACGCCAGGCGATCGACGACATCCGCGCCGATCTCAGAGCCGAAAAGCGCATGCTGAGGCTCCTGCAGGGCGACGTCGGATCAGGCAAGACCGTGGTTGCGCTGATGGCGATGGCGGAGGTGGTCGACGCGGGCAGACAGGCGGCGATGATGGCGCCGACCGAGATTCTCGCCCGCCAGCACTACGAGCGCATGGCCCCGCTGGCGGCGAGCGCGGGCCTCCGCGTCGCGCTCTTAACCGGCCGCGACAAGGCGGCCGCCCGCCGCGCCTCGCTCGCCGCCCTGGCCGGGGGGACCATCGACATCGCCGTCGGCACCCATGCTCTGTTTCAGGAAAGCGTGGCCTTCGCCGATCTCGGGCTCGCGGTGGTCGACGAACAGCATCGGTTCGGCGTCCGCCAACGCCTTGCGCTCGCTTCTAAGGGCGCCGCGGTCGATCTCCTGGTGATGACGGCGACGCCGATCCCACGTTCGCTCGTGCTCGCCTATTTCGGCGACATGGATGTGTCCGCTTTGCGCGAGAAGCCGCCGGGGCGTAAGCCCATCGATACGCGCATCTTGCCGATCGAACGAATCGACGAGGTGGTGGCGCGCCTTTCGCAGGCGCTCGCCTCCGGTGCGCGCGCCTACTGGATTTGTCCGCTTGGTGGAAGAGAGCGAGACGCTCGACGTCGCTGCGGCGGAAGAGCGCGCTCAAGCGCTCAGCGCCATGTTCGGCGACGCCGTCGGACTTGCGCATGGCAAATGGCCGGCCCCGAGCGGGACGCCGCCATGGAGCGGTTCCAGCGCGGGACCACGACCATCCTGGTCGCGACCACGGTGGTCGAGGTCGGCGTCGACGTGCCGGAGGCGACGATCATGATCGTCGAGCACGCCGAACGCTTCGGGCTCGCGCAATTGCATCAATTGCGCGGACGCGTTGGCCGCGGAGCGGGTCGCTCGTCCTGTCTGTTCCTTTACAGAGGACCGCTCGGCGAAGCGGCGCGCGCACGGCTCGAGATCCTGCGCGAGACCGAGGACGGATTCCGCATCGCCGAGGAAGATCTGAAGCTACGCGGCGAAGGCGACGTGCTCGGGGCCCGGCAGGCCGGCGCGCCCGGCTTTCGTTTCGCCCGGCTCGACATCCATAGCGGCCTCTTGGCGCGGGCGCGGGCGGAGGCTGAAGCCGCGCTCAAGCGCGACGAGCGGCTCAAGGGCGAGGCGAATCGCGGCCTGAGGCTGCTCCTCTACCTCTTCGAGCGCGACGAGGCCGCCCGCCTGATCGAGGCCGGATGAACGGACGTTCAGACTAGCGCCTCCTGGCGATCAAATCCCGGTGAAAAGCCGGCCGATGTCATGTTTGTGAACGACTTAATGACTTCTGCCCGCTATATAGCCACACAATGCAGCGACAGTGCTTCGAGGTCGCTGAATCACCTCCCCGTATGTTTGGAACCGATCAAGGAGTGGCGCGGTTTTTGCGCCGAGGCGTCTAACATGAAAGCAAACCGCGTCCGCGACATCGACTTTTGGCGCGGGGCCGTGCTGATCGCGATCCTGATCGATCACATTCCGGGCAACCCGCTCGAGAATTGGACCCCGAGAAACTACGGCCTTTCGGACAGCGCCGAGGCGTTCGTCTTTCTATCCGGTCTGTCGGTCGGCCTCATTTACTTGCCGAGAGCGTTCAAGCACGGCCTCGAGCCGGTCGCTGGCGGATGCCTCAAGCGAGCGCTCAAGCTTTACGGCGTGCATATCGCGCTCACTCTGGCTGCGCTCGCCGTGTTCGGGGCGGCCTATTGGGCGAGCGGCGTCCCCGACCTGATCCAAGCGCACGGACGCGCTTTCGTCTTCACTTCGCCAGTCAATGGGCTTTTGGGGCTTGCCCTGCTCAGCCATCAGCTCGGCTACTTCAATATCCTGCCGTTGTATATCGTGCTGATGCTGTGGGCGCCGGTCGCGGTCGCGCTCGCCCTGCGCGGACCTCTGTTGGCGTTGATCGTTTCGGTGAGTCTCTATACCGCGGCGCGCGCTTTCGGCCTCAATCTCCCGAATTGGCCAGAACCGGGCGGCTGGTTCTTCAATCCGATGGCGTGGCAACTCGTGTTCACGCTTGGAGTTGTAGCAGCGATTTTATGGCGCGACGGCCTGCCGCGGCCGGCTCCGTGGCTGGTCACGTTGAGCGCCGTGACGGTCGCTGGCGCAGCGTTGATCGTAACCAACGAGGGGGGCCTCGCGCCCGGGCTCCGCGACACGGCCACCGCGCACCTCGACGTCGCCAAGCAGGATCTCGGGCTTGCGCGCCTAACTCACTTCATCGCATTGGCCTACCTGATCGCGATGGCGACGACCGCGTTCGGGCGATTCATTGCGCCGGTGGTCCGAGGCGCCTTCGGCAGCGCGGTCCAAAGTCTCGGGCGCAACAGTCTGCCCGTTTTCGCCGCCGGCTCGATCTTGAGCGCCGGCGGCCAGGCCGCGCTCGCTGCGACTTCTGCTCACGCATCGGCAGGGATTGAACAGTTTGTCGGACTCGCGTACACGATTGTGTCCATCGCCGCCCTATTCGCCGTCGCCCACTGGATCGAGTGCAGAAAGATTCCCGCCGACATCGCAATTGCCGCCGCGCAGGCAGCGCGCTTGCGCGTCTCGCGGGCGCTGTCTGCGTCCTCTTCCCCCTGAGCGCGGCGCACGCCGAAGAGGGTTCGTGCCCAAACCAAACGGCGGCGTTCGAGCGTAATGGCGCCGTCCTCGCGTTCCCGAAGGTGCGGGCGGGTCTGCCCAACGACATTCTGGCGATAGGCTCGTCTTCAACCGAAGGAATCGGGGCCAGTTCGCCAGCCAATAGCTACCCAGCCCGGCTCGAGGCGGAGCTCGAAAAGCAGACGGGCGTCGACTTCGACGTCAAGAACGCTGGGGTTGGCGGCGAATTGGCCGCGAAGACGCTTCAGCGGCTGAAAGGCGCGCTCAAATCCGGCTGGGCTCGACTGGTGATCTGGCAGGTCGGCACCAACGATGCGATCGTCGGGGTCGACGAGACATTGTTTCGCGCCACGGTGCAGGCCGGCATTGCCGCCGCGCGCGCCGCAGGCGTTCCAATGATGCTCGTTGGCCCACAATTTACCCTAAAGACCCCCGACCCCGTCCGCTACCAGCGGTTCGTCAAGATGGTCGACGACATCGGCGCCGCGGACCATGTGCCGGTGCTCAGCCGCTATGCCTTTATGAAAAGCTGGAGCGCCAAAGGCGCGAAGGCGATCGATTTGCTCTTGTCCGGCGATGGCCTGCACATGAGCGACCTCGGATACCGATGCCTCGCGCACGCCCTCGCCGCGGCGATCGAGGGGGGAGCCGAGGCCAAGCTTTAGGTCGCTTCAGGGCGTTCTTAAGGAATCTCAACAATGCAACGGCGTGTTTGGCGGCGCGGGACGGTCTCGGCCGTCGGGTTCGGCGCCATGAGCTTCGGCGGCTTCTACGGCCCGACGAACGAGGCCTCCTCGATGCGGACGCTGGCGAGGGCGCTCGAGCTCGGCGTCGATTTCTGGGACACCGCCAACGTCTATGGCGATGGGCTTTGCGAACAGGTGATCGGCAAGTTCCTGGCCGAAGACAAAAGCCGCCGCGCCCGGGTGACGCTCGCGACCAAGTTCGCCATTCGCCGACGCGACGACGGCTCGCGCTTCTTCGACAATAGCGCGGCCCATATTCGCGACGCTTTCGACAGCTCGCGGAAGCGGCTCGGCGTCGACCACATTGACCTCTATTATGTGCACCGCGTCGACAAATCGACGCCCATCGAAGATACGGTCGGCGAATTGGCGCGGCTCGTCAAAGCGGGCGCGATTGGCGCGATCGGCCTTTCCGAGATCGCGCCCGATACGCTGAGACGCGCTCACGACGTGCATCCGATCGCCGCGGTGCAGTCGGAATATTCGCTGTGGACGCGCAATCCCGAGCTTGGCCTTGTCCAGGCCTGCGCGGACTTAGGCGCGATTCTGGTCGCCTTCTCGCCGCTTGCGCGCGCCTACTTGGCCGGCGTGGTGCAGGACGTCGAGAGCTTCGGCGAAAAGGATTTCCGCCACGCCAATCCGCGGTTCCAGGGCCTCAACTGGCGGCGCAATCGCGACCGGCTGAACGCGTTTGTGGCGCTTGCTGAATCGTGGGGTTTGAAGCCGGCGACCTTGGCCATCGCGTGGACGCTCGCCAAAGCCCCGCATGTCGTGCCGATCCCCGGGACCCGCTCCGCCGCGCATCTCGAGGAATGCGCCGCAGCGGCAAAGGTCGACCTCAGCGACGCCCAACTGGCGGAGATCGAGCGCGCGCTGCCGCTCGGCTTCGCCGCCGGCGAGCGCTATTCCGACAGCCAATGGGTCGGAATCCAGAAGTACTGACATCCGCCGGACAGGCCGCCTCTGTAGGGCCCGCTCGTTGAGCGCGCCCGGCGGGTCAGCGACCCGCCCAACAGCGCCCGCCTCATTATAACAGCCGATGCGTTTGGATTTTCTTGAACCTGGCCGTTTTCCCGCCAAAATCCCAAATTGGGGCTATTGGAAAAGCTTGGGTTTCCTTGGATTCTCTCGTCCGAATCGAGACTTATCAATGGGTTGCGCGGGATTTTCGCGACAAAAATTTTTCTCGGCGCCTCTCGCCCGGGAAGCCCCGCCGGAACGCGGCGCGCGGCGGCCGAGGCCATGCGGGTGCGCAGAATTGTTCATGACCCAAGACTAGCTTGATTTCTGGTTTCCGTCAATTGATTACGGTCCGGCGTGTCCGTAGCAGACGATATGTCCGGTTTAGGTAGCGCACGATCTGTCCGGTAAGTCCGACCTTTTTTGGGAGGGTTGGGATGCGCCGGAGGGAAGCCCGAGAGGCCGTGCGCATGGCGAGGTTTTTGACGCTGCTTCACCGGTGGGAATCGGCGGAGCTCAATCAGGAAGAGGCGGCGGCGTTGCTGGGGGTGAGCGAGCGGACATTTCGGCGTTGGACTCGGCGGTACGAGGAGGAAGGCGAGGCCGGGCTCTTGGATGGCCGGCTCGGCAAGGCGTCGGGGCGGCGGGTTCCGGCGGACCGGGCCGAGGAGGTGGAGCGGCTTTATCGCGAGCGCTACCAGGGCTTCACGGTCAAGCATTTCCACGAGCATCTGATCAGGGACCACGGCTTCGGCTGGGGCTACACGTGGCTCAAGCTGCATCTGCAGTGGTCGGTCGTCGTGCCCAAGGCGCCGCGCAAGGGCGCGCATCGCAGGAAGCGCGAGCGGCGTCCGCTGCCGGGCATGATGTTGCATCAGGACGGCTCGCGGCATGAATGGCTCGAGGGCGAGGCGCCGCTCGATCTCATCGTCACGATGGACGACGCGACGGGGGCGATCTATTCGGCGTTTCTCATCGAGGAGGAAGGCACGGCCTCGACCTTCCGCGGTTTAAGCGAGGTTTTCTCGCAGCACGGCCTGCCGATGAGCCTCTATACGGACCGCGGCTCGCATTATTTCCGCACGACCAAGGCTGGCGAGATCGATCGGGGCTCACCGACCCAGGTCGGGCGAGCCCTTGAGCAGCTCGGAATCGAGCATATCGGGGCTTTCTCTCCCCAGGCCCGTGGCCGTTCGGAACGGATGTTCGGCACGCTTCAGGGCCGGCTGCCCAAGGAGCTCCGGCTCGCCGGCATAACCGATGTGGAGGCGGCCAACGCCTTCATCCGCGACCGCTATCTGCCGGAACACAACGCCCGCTTTGCGGTCGAGCCGGCCGGCGAGGGCTCGGCCTTCACCCCCATTCCGGGCGTCGACCTCGACGAGATCCTGTGCGTCGAGGAGGAGCGGCAGGTCGGCCAGGACAATTGCGTGTCCTACCGCACGCTCAAACTGCAGATTCCCGAAAGCCCGATGCGGGCCCATTTCGTGAGGGCGCGCGTCAAGGTGCACGTCTATCCCGACGGCTCCCACGCCCTCTTTCACGGGCCAAGATGCATCGGCCGCTACGACGCCAAGGGAGCGCTCAAGGACAGCCACGATGAAAAGCGCGCCGCTTAAATCCGCTCGGCGGCGCAAACCCTGTGGACGGCATGGACAAGCCTCCGGCTTGCCCACCCCGCCCACAGGAGAACAAAACCAGAAGAAGCGGACATTTGATGTGCTACCAAAACCGGACAACTTAATTCGCTATCGACATTGATTACGGTCCGGCGGAATGCGCCATCCTGACAATTTAGCCATACAATCCGTACAATATTTGTCATCGATGGCATTCCCGACGGCCGCAAGGACGAGCTTCGCCATCAGGGATAAGTGGATCCTGCAGCCCAATCGGCCGCTATCAAAACGACTTTGGAACCCTGAGGCCGTTGATCAGAATATGGTCGCCGAAATCGGCGATAGGTTCCGGCGCACGCCACGACAGCACGGAATTGTCTCCCTCGCCTTCGGCGGACGTGTCGTCGTCGCCGCCGCTCTGGGCGGCGGTCTTGACGTAAACGATCTGGCCCGCGCCGTATTCGAGCGCCGAAGAGCCGCTCGGAGGCGGATCGCAATGGTCCGTCTTGACTGTGTCGAGAAAGGCGTCGGTCGCCATCGTCTGGTATCGCCCTTCCGACCGGAGCAGGGCGAGAACCGCCGAGACATAAGCGGCCGCGGGCGAGGTGCCGAAGCATTCATTTCCATTAGCGCTCTGGCCGACGCTTTCGGTGACCGTCCCCGACGCCTCCTCCCCGCCAGGCGCCATGACGTGCCATCGATGACTGGCCGCGCCGTAATTCGTGAAGGAAGAGCGCGCGCCGCCTGCGTTGACGGAGCCCACGGCGAGTGTTTCTGCCTGCGACGCGGGAAAGTCGAACTCTGTCGTCTTGCTGTCGTTTCCGGTCGCCGCGAGATAGATCGGCGGCCCGTAGGCCTTCACGCCGAGACCCGCGATGTCCGTCAAAAGCTGATCGTAGGCCCGAAGGCGCACGGTCTTCGAGGCGCCGCAGTGGGGACATTTGAGGGGAATGTTCCTCAGTCCGATGCTCATGCTGATGATGTCGGCCTCGCACTCGAGCGCGGCGATGTGAACCGCTGTCAGGAGACTCCAGAGCGTGATCGTTCCCTTCGCATCGTCGACCTTGACGGCGCTGATGGCGGTGCCCGGCGCCACCGACGCGATCAGGGTCGTCATCGCGTTGCCGTGGCCGTCGGTGAAGGTCGCCGGGGAAAGCGGTCCGGGAGGAGTTTGCTCGACGTCGAAGAACTTCCTGTATGAGACATGAGCGCCATCGATGCCATTGTCGATGACGACGACATGCACACCGCTCCCGGTGGTCGAGGACGGCGCCTTGTCGAGCTTCATGCGAAGGCGATAGGCGGGATCGTCGTTCCCCGGCGTGAACGGCGTGTCCAAAGGGCCAGTCGCGGTGACATGGCCGACAATATTCGGCTCGACTCCGACGATCCGCCCAAGGCCGTGCTCGCCGTCATAACGCTCCTCGATCTGATTGATCGCAAACAGCGCCAGCTCCTCAGGAACGACGACCAGATGATAGGAGTGGAGAAGATGCCGCGCGCGACTGTAGGCCCGCTCGAGTCCACGCAAACGGAGGTCCGCGAGTTCGCCCACATAGCTAGACTGGAAGACGGCAGCACCGTTTTCGAGCAGGTCGGTTAGGGCAAGGCTCCCCTCCTCGTCAGCTGGAACTGTCAAGATGAGTCCAACCGGCGAAGCAGTCGGGCCCTGGCTCTTCGATTGCAAGCCTCGCGTCGGATCCGTCGTAGCAAGCTGCTGCTGCGCCATAGCGAGCTGCTGCTGTGCCGCGGCGAGTTCCTGCTGTGTCGCGGCGAGCTGCTGCTGACAGGTCGCGAGCTGCTGGTGCTGCGGCTGCGGTGCGGGCGTCCGCCTTTGCTCGTGTTGCATGACGCGTCTCAGAAAGAGGTGCGGTAGCAGTCCTGCCCCGAGGACGAGTCGGCTACGAGGACCTTCTTCTCGCGCAGTTCCCTGATAAGCCCGGCCAGGTCAGCGGGAGGCTCCTCGCCCTTCTCGGTGAAGAAGGCCTCGATGTCCTTGAGCGTCGCGCCGTCCGGCTTCCGGCCCGCCTTCCGGTTGTCGAGCCGCTTGGCCTTGACGGCCTCGCAGACGTTGAGCTCAACGGGGTCGAGCCGGTGAACCTCTTTGGCCAGATCGTCTAGCGCCTGAAACACGCCGTCCGCGGCCGAGGCCCAGGTGAGGCCGACAGGATCGTGAACTGCTATCGCGAGCTTGGCGGCGAGTTTGGCGAGCGGCCAAACCGCGCCCGTCAGATGGACAGACCAGTCGCCGATGACGACCTTGGTCCCGCCCTCCTCGACCTTGGGAGCGTTCTCGGCAATTGCCTTGAGCCGCGCCGTTATTTCGTGCCGAGCCCTTTGGGCCTCTTCGGGCGTAAGCTTGTCGAGAAGCTTGTCTAGCCCGGATTCCCTGAGGAATTCGGCGACCCGATCGTTCTCCGCCATGCCTGTCCTCCCTTAAGCCTTCCTTGGCTTAGCACAGCCTCCCGGGGCGCGTACCGTTGTTTCCGCATCAGCCGAAACAGGTGCGGCGTGTCGCGTGATTGGCAATGTTTCGGGTTAATACACCTAACCTTTTCGAGCATGCACAAACCCGACCGGAAGGCTGTGATCGCGATCACACTCCGGCTTTTGTTAGCGAGAACATCTGTGATGAGCCCCTGGGCTGAGATCGCGGGGCTTTCGAGAAGCGCTTTGCCAAAAGGCAGATCGCTGCCCTACCTCTCCTTTGAGGCGGGAAGCGAACTCCGGGCGTCCCACGGAACGACGGCTCTCGCCCGGACTTCGGTCTTTCCGTGCCGACTAGCGTAGGAGCGCTCTCCGCCCAAAGCGGCAGCCCACCTAAGAACCGATCGGATTTTGCTCCTACCGGAACGCCAGCGGCCCATTCTCCGAGGAGACGCCGAACAGGGCGCGTATGCCCTCGAGCAGACGGCGGGTGGGGGCGCCTTCGACAAGCGTCGCGAGATAGTCCTCCGCCCACTTCCTGACGTCGTTTTCCATGAGATGTTTGAGCATCGGCGCGTGACGCTCGCGGCGCTCGGCCAACGGCATCTCCAAGGCGCGCTTCAGCGCCGCCGCCACCGCATCGGCTTCGTGCGGATTGACGATCAGCGCCCCGGTGAGCTCTTTCGCCGCGCCGGCGAATTGCGACAGCACAAGCACGCCGGGATCCTCCGGATCCTGAGCCGCCAGATATTCCTTGGCGACCAGATTCATGCCGTCGCGGAGCGGCGTCACCATGGCGACGTCGGCGGCGCGATAAAGCCCCGCCAGAACCGTGCGCGAATGGGAACGGTTGACATAGCGAATCGGCGTCCAGGCGGGGTCGCCGTACTGGCCATTCACCTTGCCGATGAGGCCGGTCAATTCGCTTTCGATGTCGCCGTATTGCTTGATGTCGGAGCGGCTCTTCGGCGTAACCTGCAGGAGCGTCACGTTGCCGCGCCACTCGGGATTGTTCTCAAGCAGCCGTTCGAACGCCTTCACCCGGTTCGGAATGCCTTTCGAATAGTCGAGCCGATCGACCCCAAGGATGAGCTTGTTTCCCCCAAGGCTCTCGCGCACCAGGGCGACCATCGCGGAGCGACCGGCGTTGCGCGCGAGGCGCATATAGGCCTTGGTTTCGATGCTGACCGGGAAAGCGCCGAGCCGCACTTTCTGCCCTTCGAATTCGTAAGTGGATCGGTTCTGGGAGGCGCCTTGGGAAGTCAAGTAGTGAGCGAAGTTATCGCGATCGTTTTCCGTCTGGAAACCGACCAGATTGTAATAAGCGAGGCCGCCGAGGATCTCCCTATGGTGCGGCAGGGTCTGCAGAATGTCGGGCGGCGCACAAGGCGTGTGAAGAAAAAATCCGATCGTGTTGCGATGCCCGCGCGATCGCAACTCACGTCCCAGCAACATCAGATGATAATCGTGCACCCAGACGACGTCATCCTCCCTGAGCAGCCCGCTCAAGCGGTCGGCGAACAGGCGGTTGACGCGGATGTAACCGCTGGCGTCAGCGCGAGAGTACTCTTGCAGATCGACCCGGTAATGCAGGATCGGCCACAGCACGCTGTTGGCGAGGCCGTTGTAATATTCCTGGATGTCGTTTTGCGACAGATCAATGAGGACATACATCATTTTGTTGATATCGACGACCTGAGGCTGTCCGTTCGACTGCTCGGAAACCTTGCCGCTCCAGCCAAACCACATTCCGTTGCGATTCTTCAGCGCAGCCTTCACCGCAACCGCCATTCCTCCCGCAAGCGGCGTGCGGGGAGTCTCAGGCACCGCCACGCGGTTGGAGACGATGATCAGTCGCGCGCCCATGCTTCCTCCCAACTCGACGACAGCCGCGTTGCGCTATTGATGATGCCTGCCATGGAGTAAGTCTGAGGCAAGTTCCCCCACAGCTCTCCCGCGTCAGGATGGATGTCCTCGGAGAGAAGCCCGTAGGCGTTGCGGCGCGCGAGAATCGATTCGAAGAACTCCCGCGCTTCGTCCTTCCGGCCGATCTGATAGAGAGCGTCGATGTACCAGAAGTTGCACGCCAGAAAGGCGGTCTCCGGCGCGCCGAAGTCGTCTGGCGCGGTGTAACGCATGATCCGGCCATTGCGCCTGAGCTCGCGGCCAATGGCGTCGCACGTCTTGATGAATCGGGGATCGTTCGAGGACAGGAGTCCGAGCTCGGCGACCAAGAGGACGCTGGCGTCGAGATCCGGCGAGCCGAAAGCGCCGGTCAAGGCGCCTCGCGCTTCATCCCATCCTTCTTCGAGAATTCGCTGCCGCAAGGCGCGCGCGTTGGCCGCCCAATATTTGGCGCGATCGGCGATTTTCAATCTGCGCGCAATGCCCGCGAGCCTGTCGCAGGCCGCCCAGCACAGCGTAGCCGAATAGGTGTGCGGCGAGGCGCGGGTGCGGTATTCCCACAAACCCGCGTCGGGCTCGAAGGCATGCACGATGGCTCGCTCGCCAAGACCCTCGAGCAGCCGGAACAGCGCCTCGTCGCCCATCCTGGGCAGACGCTCGTCCACGAACATCTGCGTCGCAGCCAGGACGACGCTGCCATACACGTCGTTCTGTCGCTGGCTCGCCGCCTGGTTGCCGACTCGCACCGGGCCCATGCCGAGAAAGCCTTTAAGGTCGGGCGCGATCCGCTCCTCAAGCGGCGTAAACGGCACAATGCCGTGCAGCGGCTGCATCTCCTCATCGACGGAGGCGATGGTCGTGATGTAGTTGATGTAGGATTCCATGATCTGCGTGGCGCCGAGCCGGTTCAGCGCGTCGACGACAAAATAGGCGTCACGCAACCAGCAATAGCGGTAATCCCAGGTTCGCGACGAGAAGGGCGCCTCCGGGATCGACGTCGTATGCGCCGCCACAATGGCGCCCGTCTCGGCGAAGCTGCAAAGCTTGAGCGTGATCGCCGCGCGCACCACCTCAATTTGCCACTCATAGGCCAGCGCCAGATAACGCACCCAGGCGTGCCAATAGTCGCGCGTGCGGTCGAGGAATTCGCGCGACGTCGTCTCGATGGCGCTGAGGAAAGGATCGTCCTGGCCGAATATGAGGTTGACCGGCCGGGTCAGAGGGAACGCGATTTCGTTGACGATGTAGGAAAGCGGCGCATCGGAATTCAGGCGCAGAACTTGGCTCCCGTCAAGGTAGCGGATGTGATTGGAGCCGACGACGAAATTGGTGGTCGGGCGGCCGTAATTATGCGTTGGACGCACCCGGATCGTAATGCGCGGCAAGCCGGCGATCGGTTCGATGCGCCGAATGATTTGCGGGGGCCGGTATACGCGCTCGAACCGCTCGAAATTCGGAGCGAAATCCGAGACACGGACCTTGCCGCCGTTCGCGTCGGTGAGAACGGTTTCCACAATCGCCGTGTTGCGCACGTACTGCGATTCGGTTTGGGCAAGGTTCGCGAGCGTGACGTCGCAGAACCCTTTCTCCTCGTCGCCGGCCAATAGCCGCGAGAACACCGGGTCGGAATCGAAATGAGGGAAGCACCACCACACGATCCGGGCGTTCTGGTCGACGAACGCCGCCGCGCAGCTGTTGCCGATCAAGGCGAGATCGAGATTCTGCTTTTTGGTTTGACTGCCCTCGGTCATACGCTCGTTCCCCGCTCCGCGAACTCGGCGAGCCATTCGCGCACGGCTTCCGGTCCCGAGAAGGCGCCAATCGCGCCCGGACGCGGACGGCCGACCGAGTAGGCGAACCCTCCGCGCGCGCTGACGAGGGCGAAACCGCTTTCATCGGTCGTATCGTCGCCGATGAAGATCGGGGTACGCCCGCGAAAGGTCGAGGTGGAAAGAAACGCCGCGATCGCGCCGCCTTTATCGAAACACGGACTTTTGATCTCGATCGCGCAATGCGCATCCATCGTATCGACGCCGATCGGAATCGAGTCCACGAGCTCTTTGACGATAGTGCGCAGGGGCTGTTCCGCCGAGGGCGCGAGTCGATAGTGCACGGTGAAGCTGAAGCGCTTGTTTTCAACGAACACGCCGGGAAACGGCTCGACCGCGCGTCTTAACGCGTCGAGCAGCGACTGAGGTAAATCGGCCGCCACCGTCGTGGCTATCGACGCATCGGGATGGAAACGGATCTCCGCGCCATGAACCCCGCTCACTCTGAGCCGCAACGGCGCGAAGAGAAGGTCGAGATCATCGATGGAGCGGCCGCTGATGAGCGCCAGCGCGCCAGCCAGCTTGCGGTCGGCCCCCGCCAGCGTTGAAACCAATCCCGCGGGCGTCACAACATCCTCGGGGCGCGCCGCCAGGTCGAGCAGAGTTCCGTCGACATCGAGAAAGAGAGCGAGCGGAGCGTCGCCTAACGGCGCCACAACGCTTCCCGCCGCGCCCTCTCTGCCCGGCGCGTTCAATTCATCCAACCGCAAACTCCTGACGCCCCTTCGCCCCACCTAAGCAGGTTTTGGGGCGACAACGTGGTCATGATGTGGCGGCGCGTGCGGCCACCCTCGCTTTCCCCAGGAAGGCCCTGGATCGCGCAGCCTAAAACGCGTGATCGCCGAGTTGGTTCCCAGTAAGGGGTAAGAAATCGGCTCGGCGCGGCTGTCAAAACTTGGACGGGTAGACAACGCGCAACCACGGCTGATCTTCGGGGACACCCCCCGGGGGGCGTGGCGGAGCGGCCGCTTCTTCTGTAGAATTTGGACTACGCGGCCGATCGCCTTCTTGCGCGCCGCTATTTTGAGCAGGTCGCCGCAGCTGCGGAGCGCCGCCCAGTGGATAATCAGAGATGAGCGACCCTTCAATTTCCGTCACTCCCCGCCCTGGCGGCGGCCTCACTTTCGACGTGATCGTCCGCGACGCACATGGGGAAAGCCGGCATCGGGTCGCGATTGGGCCCGACGAAGGCCGGCGCTGGGCGGAGCTTGGCGCCGAGCCTGCGCGGGGCGTCGAGGCCGTGATGCGGTTTCTCATCGATCGCGAGCCGAAGGAATCGATCTTGAGCGCGTTCGACACGAACGTCGTTCGGCGTTACTTTCCGGAGTTCGACGATGCGCTCCCCGGCTATATCGCCCGCCTTGGCGGCGAGCAGGAGCGCGGGGCGTAGCCGTCACGGAGGAATGCTGTCATGAACGTCGCCCTCGCCCGGCCGGAGGCGACTCTCGAACTCCCGCTACACCGCCTCCGAGGGCTGGGTCTATATGACCGGGACGCAGGCTTTGGTGCGCCTGCCCATTCAGCAGCGCCTGCGCGATGAAGCGGCGGGCCTCAACACCGGCGGATATATTTCCGGCTATCGCGGCTCGCCTCTCGGTCGCTATGACATCGAGCTATGGCGCGCGGCGCGCGAGCTCAAGCAGCACAACGTCGTATTTCGTCCAGGCCTCAACGAGGACCTCGCCGCGACGGCGATTTGGGGCGCCCAGCAACTGAACAATTTTCCCGCTGCGACCGTCGATGGCGTGTTCGGCATCTGGTACGGCAAGGGACCGGGCGTCGATCGATCGGCCGATGCGCTCCGCCACGCCAATTTCACCGGCTCCTCGCCCAAGGGCGGCGCGCTCGCGCTCGCGGGCGACGATCACGGCGCGAAATCTTCGACCGCGGTCAATTTCTCCGACACGCTGTTCATCGCCGTCGGCATGCCGGTCATCTATCCGTCCAACACCCAGGAGCTCTTGGATTTCGGCCTGCATGGGCTCGCGATGTCGCGGTTCTCTGGCTGTTGGGTCGGCATGAAAGTGGTCACCGACGTCGCCGAGGGCGGCGGTACCGTTTATGTCGGGCCCGACTTGCCTCAGATCGTGCTGCCGCCACGGCCGAGCGCGCCGGCGGGCGGCCTCTGGGCGCGCACGATTGACGCGCCAGTCGCGCAAGAAGAGCGGCTCTACCAGCACAAGCTGCCGGCCGCGCTCGCTTACGCGCGCGCCAACAACCTGAACCGCATCGTCCGCGACAGCGAGGGCGCGCGGATCGGCGTGGTCGCCGCGGGGAAGGCCTGGCAGGATCTTTTGCAGACGCTCGGCAATTTCGGCGTCGCGGACGACGGCGCCGCGCTTGGCCTGCGTCTCCTCAAAGTCGGCATGGTGTGGCCGCTCGATCCCGCGATCGTGCGCGAGTTCGCTCGCGGTCTCGATCTCATCGTCGTGATCGAGGAGAAGCGCCCTCTTCTCGAGGACCAGATCCGCTCGATCCTCTATGGCGATTCGAAAGCGCCGCGGATCGTCGGCAAATATTTCGACGGGGCCGCGTTCGACCCCTCGCCGGGCGCGGCCGCCATTCCCAATTTCGGCGAGATCACGCCCGAACTCGTCGCGGGCGTTCTCGTCAAGGCGATTTCACGCCATGATCCGAACTGCAGCTTAAGCGCCCCGGACGCGCCCGGCGCGACGCCTAGCAATCGTCCCGCGCCCATGCGCAGCCCCGGCTTCTGCGCCGGGTGCCCGCACAACCGTTCGACGCCGGTTCCCGAGGGCAGCCGGGCGCTCGCCGGCATCGGCTGCCATTGGATGGCGACGCTGGTCAATCCGAATCAGACCGCGACCGCCTCGCACATGGGCGGCGAAGGCGCGATGTGGCTCGGACAAGAGCCGTTCACCCTTCAGGATCATGTGTTCGCCAATATTGGCGACGGCACTTACGCCCATTCCGGCTCGCTCGCGATCCGTCAGGCGATCGCCGCCGATGTTCCGATCACCTACAAGATCCTCTTCAACGGCTTCGTCTCGATGACCGGCGGCCAGCCGATCGAGGGCGCTATGACGCCGGTCCAGATCCTGAGCGAACTCGCTGCGGAGGGCGTGAAGAAGCTCGCGCTCGTGGCGGACGACCCGGAGCGCTACGCCGGCGTGCCGCTGCCGGCGGGCGTCAGCCTTCGCCACCGCGACGCGATGGACGCGACGCAGCGCGAGTTCCGTGAATACAAGGGCGTCTCCGTCATCTTGTACGACCAACCTTGCGCGACCGAGCGCCGGCGCCTGCGCAAGCGCGGCAAATGGGCCGACCCGGCGATCCGCACCTTCATCAATTCCGCCGTCTGCGAGGGGTGCGGCGATTGTGGGCGCGTCTCGAATTGCATGGCGATCGAGCCGCTGGAAACCGAATTCGGACGCAAGCGGCGCATCAACCAGTCGAGCTGCAACAAGGATTTCTCCTGCACCGACGGCTTCTGCCCAAGCTTCGTGACGGTGCACGGCGGAAGCCTGCGCAAGCCCGAGGCGACAGCGCCTTTGAGCCAGTACCTGCCGCCCGTCCCTGAGCCGATCCTGCCCGAGATCGGCGAGCGCTTCAGCGTCCTGGTCGCCGGCATCGGCGGCTCCGGCGTCGTCACCATCAGCCAGACGCTCGCCGTCGCGGCCTATCTCGATGGACTCTTCAGCTCCAACCTCGACCTGACGGGCCTCAGCCAGAAATATGGCGCGGTGACCGCGCATGTCCGCATCGCGCGCGAACCTCAAGCGCTGCATGCGACCCGCATCGCCGCCGGCGAAGCGGACGCGCTGATCGGCTGCGACCTGATCGTCGCCGCGGGCGACGAATCCCTCTCCAAGCTCAAGCACGGCAAGACGGGCGCGGTGATCTCGGCGGACGTGACGCCGACCGCCGATTTCGCCCGCAATCCCAACTGGAGCGTGGACGCCGACTTGCTCATCGAACGGCTGAAGAATGCGCTCGGGCCGAAGGCGCTCATCCTCGACGCGCAACGTCTGGCCGCGGCGCTGATGGGCGACCCGATCGCCTCCAACATGTTCATGCTCGGCGCCGCCTGGCAAAGGGGTTTGGTTCCGATCCGCCGGGAGGCGATCGATCGCGCAATCGAGCTCAACGGCGTCGCCATCGACGCCAACAAACAGGCGTTTGAATGGGGCCGGCGCGCCGGGCATGATCCGATGAGCGTCGAGACGCTGGTCGGCTATGACGAGCCGGCCGCCGAGCCGCCCTCGCTTGACGCGCTCATCAAACGTCGCGTCGCCCATCTGACGGACTATCGCGACGCGGCTTATGCGGCGCGCTATCGCGAGCTCGTTGAGCGCGTGCGCGCGGCAGAGAGAAACGCAGGCCTGGGCGAGGCGCTGACCACGGCCGTCGCGCGCGCCTATCACAAGCTGCTCGCCGCCAAGGACGAGTGGGAAGTGGCGCGGCTGTTCGCTTCGCCCGACTTCCAGAAGGCGTTGGCGCACGAATTCGAAGGCCGCTATCAGCTCCACTTCCATATCGGCGCCTGGCCGTTCGCCCGCCTCGACCCGGCGAGCGGCAAAATGAAGAAGGGCAAGGTCGGCCCTTGGGCGATGACCGCGTTTCGAGCCATGGCGCGACTGAAATTCCTGCGCGGCACCTGGCTCGATCCATTCCGCTTGAGCGACGAACGCAAGCTCGAGCGGCGCCTCATCGGCGAGTTCGAAGCCGACATCGCGGATCTCACCCAACGCCTGACGCCCGCCTCCCATCCGATCGCTGTTCGCGTGGTCGGCGCCTATGAGACGATCCGTGGGTACGGACACGTGAAAGAGGCGAACGCCAAGGAAGCGGCGAAAACGCGGGCCGACGCTCTCAATGAGCTCAAGGCTGGCAAGGCGCCGGTCGAGAAGGCGGCTTAGGGGATCGGGACGAGACGCAAATGCAGGGCAAGACGATCGTCGTCACTGGCGGCTTGGGCGCGTTGGGGAGCGCCGTCGCCGAGGCGGCGGCGAAGCGCGGCGCCTCGGTCGCGTTGCTCGACCATGCGCCGACCGTCCCCGCGGGCTTCGCCGAGCGGCTCGGAGGCAAGACGCTCATCATCGGCGGCGTCGATTTGACGTCGCTGACGGCGGCCGAGACGGCGATGGCCTCGATCAAGACGAAATTCGGCCGGCTCGACGCGCTCCTCAATATCGCCGGCGGGTTTCAATGGGAGACGATTGCGGACGGCAAAGTCGACAGCTGGGACCGGATGTACGCGATGAACTTGAAGACCGCGCTCAACGCCTGCAAGGCCGCGCTTCCCTATCTCATGGAAAGCGGCGCGGGCCGCATCGTCAATGTCGGCGCCCAGCCGGCGCTGCACGCCGCTTCTGGGTTCGGCCCCTATGCGGCCAGCAAATCCGCGGTGCATCGCCTGACGGAAAGCCTGGCCGACGAACTGAAGCTCAAGGGCGTGACGGTCAATGCGGTGCTGCCGTCGATCATCGACACGGCCCAGAACCGGCGCGACATGCCTACCGCGGACTTCAGCCGCTGGGTCGCGCCAGGCGACCTCGCCGCGGTCATCCTGTTTCTGGCCTCGGACGAAGCAAGGGCGGTGACCGGGGCGCTCATTCCCGTGAGCGGCCGCGTCTAGGGCTTGCGGCGCTTACATGGAACCGTCATTGCGAGGAGCGCAGCGACGAAGCAATCCAGAGAACGTGGGACGCCCTACGTTCCGCTGGATAGCTTCGCTGCGCTCGCAATGACGACGGTGGTTCCATCCAATCACAGCACACTCTAGGCTTCCGGTTCAGCTGCGCGCCTGCCTCATGATATAGCGCGCTGGCGGCGCTGCGCCTTGGACGGCGATCAAAAGGGGACGGCATGAGCAAGACTGCTCTCATCACTGGCGCAACCTCGGGCATCGGCGAAGCCGCCGCCCGCGCCTTCACGGCCGCCGGGTGGCAAGTCATCGCAACTGGACGCCGGTCCGAACGCCTCAAGGCGCTTGTCGACGCCATCGGCGCCGACAAGGTGCATCCCGCCGCGTTCGACGTCGCCGACGAGGCGGCGCGAGACGCCGCGTTAGCCTCGCTTCCCAAGGCATTTCGCGGCATCGACCTCCTAATCAACAACGCCGGGCTCGCGCTCGGCCGCAATCCTGCGCAAGCCGCCGATCTCGCCCAGTGGAAAATGATGATCGACACGAACGTGACGGCGCTTGCTTCGCTCACCCACAAATTGCTGCCCGGGCTGATCGCGCGGCGTGGCGCGATCATCAATGTATCGTCGGTCGCCGCGACCTATCCGTATACTGGCGGCAACGTCTATGCTGGAACGAAGGCGTTCGTGAAGGAGTTTTCGCTCGGGCTGCGCAGCGATCTGCACGGCACGGGCGTGCGCGTGACGTCGATTGAGCCCGGCATGGTCGAGACCGAGTTTACGCTGGTGCGCACCGGCGGCGACCAAGCAGCGTCGGAGGCGCTCTACCGCGGCGCGAAGCCGATGACCGGCGAAGATATGGCGGCGACAATGTTGTGGGTGGCTGAGCTGCCGCCGCACCTCAACATCAACCGGCTGGAGCTCATGCCCGTCAGCCAGTCGTTCGCCGGGTTCCAGGTCGCCCGCGCGACTTGAGCGCATCTTGAAGAGGACAGACATGGGCGCATTCGTCAACGGAATATGGCGCGACGGCGATTTCCCGCATGACACGACGGGACGCTTCGTGCGGCCCGATGCGCCGTTCCGCGATTGGGTCACGGCGAGCGGAGACGCGGGACCGAGCGGCGTTGGCGGCTTCAAGGCGGAGGCCGGCCGCTATCACCTCATCGTCTCGCTCGCCTGCCCGTGGGCGCATCGCACCCTCATTTTCCGCCGGCTGAAAGGTCTCGAGAGCATGATCTCGCTCTCGGTCGTCCACTGGCTGCTCGCCGAGCGCGGCTGGACCTTCGATCCAGATCCTGGCGTCATTCCCGATCCGATCTTCGGCGCGAAGGAGCTGCGCGAGTTCTATGCCAAGGCGCGGCCTGACTACAGCGGCCGCGTCACTGTGCCGGTGCTCTGGGACCGGCAGACGAACACGATCGTCAACAACGAATTGTCGGAAATCATCCGCATGTTCAATCATGCCTTCGATGGAATCGGCGCGGCCGAGGGCGACTATTATCCGAGCGGCCTTCAGCCTGCGATCGACGAGGTGAACGCGCGCGTCTATCGAACGGTCAACAATGGCGTCTATCGGGCCGGTTTCGCCACTTCGCAGGAGGCTTACGAAGAGGCGTTCCGGGAGCTGTTCCAGACGCTCGACTGGCTCGAGGCGCGGCTCTCAGGCCAGCGCTTCCTCATCGGCCAGCGACTGACGGAAGCCGACTGGCGCCTCTTCACCACCCTCATCCGCTTCGACCCGGTTTATTTCGGGCACTTCAAATGCAACTTAAGGGAGATCCGGGACTATCCGGCGCTGAGCCGCTACCTGAAGGAGCTTTACCACCTGCCGGGAATCGCCGAGACGGTCGACTTCTTCCACATCAAGCACCACTATTACGAGAGCCACCGGCGCATCAATCCGACCGGGATCGTGCCGCTCGGGCCAGAGATGAAGCTGTAGGCAGGCGACCGGCGCTTCAGCGTGCGAACCAATCCAAAACCATACGAGGTTTTGGTTGTCTTCAACCGCCAAGGCCCGATAGCGGCTGCCGACGCGAACTGACCAGAAGCGCCCGACTTTCTTCAATTGCAGGGACGGGCGTCGCGGGTTCTCTTTGAGCAGCGCCTAGTTCTTGTCAGCCAACCCCCCGACGCGCGCCGGAAGCTTTTCATAGGCCTCCCAGAAAGTCGGACTGGCGAAGCGCCTCACAACTCCCGCGCGCGACCAGCGCGGAAATCGGCGAGCGCCTGTTCGGCGAGTCCCGCTCGATCCTGTCGTCGAAGCGGGCAGCGTCAAAAGCTTCGAACCACGCGCGGAACTCCGCCGGCTGATCCGGGGGCAATTCGGTCAGGGCCTTTTCGATGTCTTCAAGCGTGCTCACGCACACAGCCTATCAAAATGGCGCTCGGACGTCACCGGACCGGCCACCGGCAGGTTGTCGTCTCCCACGCTGCAAGGCGCCCGGCCGAGGGCGGCCTTGCCCCTGCCCTCCGCTCGTGGCAATTGCCGTGCGTGACCGACATCGTCCAACCTGAACAACGCGCCGCGCCGCGCATTTCTTTCGTTTCGCTTGGCTGCCCGAAGGCGCTCGTCGACAGCGAGCGCATCCTCACGCGCCTGCGCGCCGAGGGCTACGAGCTCGCGCGCAGTCACGCCGGCGCCGACGCGGTCATCGTCAACACCTGCGGTTTTCTCGACAGCGCCAAGGCGGAATCGCTCGCGGCAATCGGCCAGGCGATGAACGAGAACGGTAAAGTGATCGTGACCGGCTGCATGGGGGCGAAGCCTGACGCGATCCGCGACGCTTTCCCGAACGTCTCGGCGATCACCGGCCCGCAGGCCTTCGAAAGCGTGATGGAGGCCGTGCGCGCCGCGGCGCCTGCGCCGCGCGATCCGTTCGTCGACCTCATTCCGGGCGAAGGCGTGCGCCTGACGCCGCGCCATTACGCCTATCTCAAGATCGCCGAAGGCTGCGATCACCGCTGCACCTTCTGCATCATCCCGAGTTTGCGCGGACGGCTCGCCTCGCGTTCCGCAGGCGACGTGCTGCGCGAAGCCGAGCGGCTCGTGAAGGCAGGCGTCAAGGAGCTCATCGTCATCGCGCAGGATACGAGCGCTTACGGCCTCGACCTCAAATACGCCGAGAGCCCCTGGCGCGATCGGCAGATCGCCGCGCGCTTTCTCGACATCACGCGCGAACTGGGCTCGCTCGGCGCCTGGGTCAGGCTGCAATATGTCTACCCCTATCCGCATGTCGACGAGGCGATTGCGCTCATGAACGGCGGCAATGTGCTGCCCTATATCGACGTGCCGTTCCAGCACGCCTCTCCCGCCGTCTTGAAGGCCATGCGCCGTCCCGCGGCTCAGGAAAAGACGCTGGAGCGCATCCGCGCCTGGCGCGCGATCTGTCCCGACCTCACCATCCGCTCGACCTTCATCGTCGGCTTTCCCGGCGAGACGGAAGATGACTTTCGCTTTCTCATCGACTGGCTGGACGAGGCCAAGCTCGACCGCGTCGGCGCGTTTCAATACGAGCCGGTCAAAGGAGCAGGCGCCAACGATCTTGGCCTTAAGCCTGTGCCGGACGACATCAAAGCCAGCCGCTACAAGCGCTTCATGGCTCGCGCGCAGGCGATCAGCGCGAAGAAACTCGCGGCCAAGGTCGGCAAGCGGCTCGAGGTCATCGTCGACGAGGGCGGAACGCGAGAGGCGAAAGGCCGCACCAAGGGCGACTCGCCGCAGATCGACGGCGCCGTCCACATCGCGACGCGCCGGCCCTTGCGCGCCGGCGACATCGTCACGGTCAGAATTGAGCGCTCGGACGCTTACGATTTATGGGGGACCGCGGCGTGATGGCCACGCGCCCCGCGCGCAGGGACACGACTGCCTTGAACCGCCCAGAACCGATCACGACGCCTCATGCGGGAGTGCCCTGCGACGGCCTCCCCAATCCGCAGCGCCTCATGGCGTTCTCGACCCTCGCCATGGCTGTCGGCATGGCGGTGCTCGACGGGACCATCGTCACCGTGGCGCTGCCCACGATGGCGCGTCAATTCGCCGTCGCGCCTGAGAACGCGATCTGGATCGTCAACGCGTTTCAGCTCGCGGTCACGGTCTCGCTTCTGCCGCTGGCGGCGCTTGGCGACATGCTGGGCTACCGGCGTGTCTATTGGTGGGGGCTTGCCCTCTTCACCGCCGCCTCCCTCGCCTGCGCGCTCGCGCCGACATTTCCCCTGCTCACGCTCGCGCGCGTGGTTCAGGGCCTGGGCGCGGCGGGAATCATGAGCGTCAACATCGCGCTCATCCGGTTCGTCTATCCGCACGCACGGCTTGGCCAAGGGGTCGGCAACCTGGCGGTGGTGGTCGCCATTTGCTCGGCCGGAAGCCCGAGCGCTGCGGCGGCGATCCTTTCGGTCGCCTCCTGGCATTGGCTGTTTCTCATCAACGTGCCGATTGGCGTGCTGGCGCTCATCATGGCGGCGCGGACGCTGCCGGCGACGCCGCGCGCCGCCGGGCGGCTCGATCTTTGGAGCGTCATTCTGAACGCCCTCACCTTCGGGCTCGTCATCGCCGGCGTCAACGGAATCGGCCAGGGCGGCGCCGCCTCGTTGGCGCTGATCGAGATCGCCGTCGGCGCAGCGTTCGGCGCAGCCCTCGTCTGGCGCCAGCTCAAGCTCCCCGCGCCGCTGCTGCCTGTCGACCTTCTGCGCCGGCCGGTGTTCGCGCTTTCGCTGGCGACCTCCATCGTCTCATTTGGGGCGCAGAGCCTGGCCATCGTGTCCTTGCCGTTTTACTTCGAGAACCGGCTCGGCCTCTCGGCGTCAACCTCCGGACTGCTCCTTTCGCCTTGGCCAATCGGAACCGCGTTGATCGCGCCCATCGCCGGACGCCTCGCCGATCGTTTCATCCCCGGCCTCCTCGGCAGCATTGGACTATTGGTGATGGGAGGAGGGCTCGTTCTGGTGGCTTTGGGCATCGGCGATTCCACTCCGGTCTCGCTCGCCTGGCGCCTCTTGATCTGTGGCTTGGGCTTCGGATTTTTCCAATCGCCGAACAACCGGGTCATCATCGGCAGCGCGCCGCGCGAGCGAAGCGGCGGGGCCGCCGGCCTGCAATCCTCCGGACGGCTGATCGGCCAGTCGTTTGGGACGGCGCTGGTCGCGGTCGCGCTCGGACGGGCGCCTGCGCATGCGACGGAGATTGCGCTATGGGGCGCTGCCGCGCTCACGCTCGCCGGCTCGGTCACGAGCGGCCTGCGAAGGGCGAACTGAGGCGAAGTTCGTTTTGCCCAGCGCCCATCGAGCGGGCCGCTTTGCGAAAGGTCGCTGGATGGTTCAGGGTGCAAGGATGGGCGATTTTGACCCCGGGTAGTCGACGGAGGGGACGATGAAGGCCGCATTCACCCGATTGTCTCGGGTCACTAAGATTTCGAGTTTGGCGGCGATCCTTCTTTTCCCCGGTCACGCGCAGGCTGACGAGCTGCGCGAACGCAAAGTCAAGGTCGACGAATCCACATTCAAATGCATCCTGAAGATGACTCCGGTAAGAGGGTTCTTCGTTGACAATCTCTCCGGCAATCTCGAAGGCGCGGTCGCGGTCGCGCAAGCGGGAAAGGGGGAATATCCCGAGGGAACCGTGCTGCAGCTGATCCCTAACGAAGTCATGATCAAGCAGCAGAAGGGATTCAGCCCCAAAACCAACGATTGGGAGTTTTTCGCCCTAAACACTGACAAGCACGGCTCCAAGATCGTCAGCCGCGGAGCCGACGAGGTGAACAACTTCCTCGGGCTCAATTGCGCCGAATGCCACAAGGCGGCGCAGGCGGAGTTCGATTTCGTCTGCGAGGAGGATCATGGCTGCGTTCCGCTGCCGCTTACGCGCGCGATGTTTCACGCCGTGCAGCACACCGATCCGCGCTGCCAGCCGCCGGAAACGCTAAGCGCGGAGGACGCCGCCGCGCTGAAAGACCTTGGACCGGCGATCGAGCAGCTCAAGAACGAAGCCGCCGCGAACAAGAAATAGCGCCTCGACGATTACGAGGCGCGGCCGCCAGCCCGGTTCCAGCCGCGCGCGCGATCGCCAAAGGCTTCCCAGCCCGCATCGGTCACCGCAACCGTGTCCTCCAGTTTGATGAAGCCACGACGCGGATGCGCGATCGTCGTCTCGATCGAGATGACCATGCCGGACTCAAGCGGGCGGTCGGCGTCATAGGCCGGATAGGGAACTGGGCCGTGACTGGTGAGGCGCGGCGCCTCGTGGCTGATGAGGCCCATCCCATGGGCCACGAACTCGATCGAGTTGGCGCGCGGCGACCGCCCGAGCACCTCCCCGGCGCTGGCGTAGATCTCCTCGCCGTTGGCGCCGTGACGGATCGGCTTGCGCGCCGCGAGCTGGATTTCGTCCACTTCGGCGAGCAGGTCTTCGAGTTCGCTGTCGGGTTCGCCCTGGATCGCCATGCGGCAGAGGTCGCCGATATAGCCTTTGTAATTGCCGCCGGAATCGAGCGACAGGATGTCGCCCGCTCCCCACACCTGCTCGGAGGGCGCGCGATTGAGGCTCGTCCCGGCAGTGAGGAGGCAATATTCGAAGGTGAGCCCCCGGTTCACTTCCTCTCGCCGAAGCGCTTCGACCAGCTCCGTTTTCGTCGCGCCTGGCCCATGCGAGGCGATCACCGCGAGCATCGAATCGACCACAAGCTCGGAGGCTGCGCGAAGCAAGTCCAGCTCTTCTCGGGTCTTGCGCGCCCGCAACCGTTCGAGCGGCATGTGGGCTTCAACGAACGTGAGCTCCGGGCAGCTCGCGCGCCATGAGTTCCGCCGCGTCGGCGGGCAGGAACGCGCGCTCGACGCCGACGCGCTTCAAATTCGGGGCGAGTTTGGCGAGATGGTCTGCCGCGAGCCGCGCCGAATCGAGGCTCGTGCTCGACGTCAGGAAGGCGGGAGTCCAGAACTTGCCGAGCTCCTTCTCATAGGATTCCATACCATGCCCGATATAGGTCGATTGGTCCGGCCGGCCTTTGACGTAAATGAGCATGGGCAAGTACCGGCTGACGCCGATCGCGTCGAAATGGTCGAAGAAGAAGAACCGGTAGCCGCCGAACAGGTACTGAATGTTATGCTTGGACGAGATCACGACGGCGTCCATGCCGGCCTCGTCGAGGAGCTTGTCGAGGCGTGCGGCGTCAAATGACGGCGCGGCTTCAGCCTTCGCGAACGACTGTGCGGCGGGGCTCTCATTCATGACTTCCTCTCCCGTAATCTCGAAACTGCCGCCTCAATCTAGCCTAAGCAAGTGGAACTGTCGCCATTCCCGTGGGCTTGCCAAGAGCGCCGCGAATCCCCGATCATCGCCCAACCACGGCCTAGCCAAGGCGGATTCTCATGCTCTCGGTCGACGCCAAAGGCGTCTTTCCCATCGCTCCGACGCCGTTCCTCGCTGACGGCGGCGTCGACAACGCCAGCGTCGACCGCATGATCGACCATTATGCCGCCGCGGGCGCCGACGGTTGCACCATTCTGGGCATCATGGGCGAAGCGCCGAAGCTCGATCACGACGAGGCGATCGGTTTCGTCGCCCGCTGTGTTGCGCGTGCGCCAAAGCTGCCGTTCATCGTCGGCGTCTCGGCGCCTGGATTCGCGGCGATGCGCGCTCTTTCGCACGCCGCCATGGCCAAGGGAGCGGCTGGCGTCATGATCGCCCCGCCGCCGTCGCTGCGCACCGACGATCAGATCGTGACCTATTACGCCCAAGCCGCCGAGGCGATCGGATCCGACATCCCCTTCGTCATTCAGGACTATCCGCTGACGCTCAGCGTCATCATGACGCCGAACGTCATCCGCCGGATCATCACCGACAATCCGTCCTGCGTGATGCTGAAGCACGAGGACTGGCCGGGCCTGGAGAAGATCTCCGCTCTCCGACGCTTCGAGAAAGATGGCCAGCTGCGCCGCGTCCCGATTCTCACCGGCAACGGCGGCCTGTTCCTCGATTTCGAGATGGAGCGCGGAGCGGATGGCGCAATGACCGGCTACGCCTTCCCGGAAATGCTGATCGACGTCGTGCGGCTCATGAACGAAGGACGGCGCGAGGACGCGCACGACCTTTTTGACGCCCATTTGCCGCTCGTCCGCTACGAGCAGCAACAGGGCGTCGGCCTCGCCACGCGCAAATATGTGATGATGAAGCGCGGCATCCTTGCGTCCGACGCGCAGCGAAAGCCCGGCGCCGGTCTTAGCGCCACCGCCAAGGCTGAAGTCGACTATCTGCTAACGCGTCTCGCGCGCCACGATAAGCGCGCCGCGGCGCGCATCTCGGCTTAGCAGGCGCTGAGCTACTTGCCGAGATGCGCGCCGAAGAAGGACGCGATCTCGCCGAACGCTTCCTTGCTCTCCGGCAGGGTGTCGTCGAACTCGTACTGCGCGTGCGACATACCTTCGTAGACCTGAAGCGAGGCCTCGACCCCAGCCCGTCGCAGCTTGCGATGCACGCGAACGGTGTTGCTCAACAAGAGGTCGCGAGTGCCGGTGGTCAGAATGGTGGGCGGGAACCCGTGCATGTCGCCGTAAACAGGTGAGATGAGCGGATCCTTGAGGTCGTGTCCGTGCGCGTAAATGACGGTGGCCGCATCGCAGAACCCATCGCGAGACACGAGAATGTTATCGACCTTCTCGTTCGTATAGAAGCTATCGCCGGTCTTGGTCGCATCCGACATTGGCGTGCCCGCGCCGAGCGCCCCAGGCGCCGGCAAGCCCAGCTCGCGCGCTCGCAGGACGAGCTCAAGCGTCAAAGCGCCCCCAGCCGACGTCCCGAAGACGCCGATGTTTTTCGCCGGCGTATCTTTCAGCACGGCCTTGTAGACAGTGACGGCGTCATCGACGGCGGCCGGAAAATACGCGTCCGGAGGCATGCGATAGTCAACGCTAATCACCTTGTAATGCCCGTCGCCCGCCATGATGATTCCCTCCGGAGTGCCCGACTCCCCCGGGAACAGCACGTAACATCCGCCATGAAGGTGGATCAGAACCTTGTCTTTATTCTCCGGGGGAATCTCGTCCGGCGTAAGAATGTAAACGTGGACCCCGTCGATCATCGAAGCTTCGGATTTGACATGCTGGCGCGCGAGCAAGGCGGGAATGGTTTTGACAGTGTCCGCGGCTTGCTTGTCAGCAAAGGCGCGCGCCTCTTCGCCTGTCTTCCACAGCTTGTTCCAGTTGGGATTGAGCGGCGCTCCCTCGAACGCCTGCATTCCGGGGCTAATATCGGCCGTTGGCGCGGGCAATGCCTTTGCAGGCACGTCGAGGGGCGCAAGATCGGTCGCCATCGCAACCGCCGGAATCCCTAGCAAAATCCCGCAGGCAATCGTGCTCAAAAGCTTCATGGCGTTTTCCTCCGTTATCGTTCCTCGTTGAAACAACCACTTGTTATAGCCGAAACGAGCTCAGCTCTCCCGGCGCGCAATACGCGTTCGAAGCACCGAGCATAAGCGCGTGCGCGATGAATTCCAGCACAGGGGTGGGTAAAACGATTGAGGTGATTAGCTCCGGAGGCGAACTTTCCTCACCCGGATTTCGCGGTCAAGCATTTTCCCGATAACACTGTCGCGCCGGTCTTTATTGAGCGAGAGACTCCGCGCTCGGGATGGCGATTGCTTGGCGTCCATCAATACGTACGAAAAACACTGGCGATGGCTTCACCATCGCCAGCGTTCAACTCGAGCCAATCTTCGTCAGGCCGCGGCCCGGTTGATGTTATTTTCCGCAATCGTTGTCAGCTTCTCGTCTGCGGCTTTCTCTTCGGCGAGATTCTGCTGCAGGACCTGGGCGCAGTCCGCGCGGCCCAACGTTTTCGCCCACGCGATCAATGTCCCGTAGCGAGTCATCTCGTAATGCTCGACCGCTTGCGCCGAGGCGATAAGCGCGGCGTCCAAGACCTTCCTGTCCTCAATCTCGCCGCCGACTTCATCGGCTTCCTCGATGATGCCGTCGATCGCGGGACAGTCGACTTGCTTGGGCTGAACTCCATGCATCTGGAAGACCTGCTCGACGCGCTTCACATGGTTCCTGGTCTGTCCAAGATGGGCGTCCAGCGCTGACTTCAGCTCCGGAGAACTCGCCTTGGCGATCATGTCGGGCAATGCGCCGACGATCCGCTTCTCGGCGTAATAGATGTCCTGCAGCTGATGGACGAACAGATCGTTCATCAACTCGATGTCTTTGGAAAAGAGACTCATGGTTCTCGCTCCTTACAATTCCTGAATTGGGGGATTGCGGCGCGCGTAAAAGCGATCGCCGAGATTTTATGGGCTCAGAACGGCTGCCACTGATCGCCCTGCCAATAGCCGCGGCCGGGGTGCTCTCTCCAGGCGAAGTTTGCGCCGTTATCCGCCTGCCAGTCGTACGGATGAACCACCACGCTCGCATTTGGCGGATAGTCATAGCGCTCCACCGAATGCCAGCAGGTGGTCCCGGCCTGATCGCAGACGATGGCCGACGAAGGACCGTATCCTTCGGTCGTCACCGGAGCCGAGCCTCTCGGCGAACCCGGGGCCGTCGCCTGGGCGAGGGCGGGCGTTGCAGCTGTAAGCGCAGAGATCGTTGTTGCCGACAGCGCGGCGATCAAGAAACCTTTCATCGGAATCCTCCCGATATGTTGGACCGTGCCGCGCCAACGCTAGGTTTCGGTCTTTGTTCCGATCCGCCGGCGCAATTTGCCTCCGCGCACGGAACTTGCGCCTGTGAACAGGCTGCGGCGTCAAATTGCGCGGATTAGGGACGAAACGCGCGCACGGTCTGGCGTCGCGCCTCGCGCCAAGCAACCGCCGGTCAGAACAGCGACCCCTGCCCGTCATCTTTGTCCGCTTTGGTCCGTCTGCGCGGCAACAGGGCGGGCGGAGTGAGCGGCGGACCGACGCGTCCCCCGGCTATCGCGCCGACCTTTCCATCGGCGAATTCGATCTCCAGGCGCTGCGCCTGCCTGACATCCTCCGCGCGCCACAGAGGTTTCTGGCTCTCGTCCCGAACGAGCGCGAAGCCGCGCGACAGCACGCCGCGATAACTCATCGCGCCGAGCAACTGCCCAGCGGAGAAGAGCTGCGCGCGTCGCGCCTGCAACCGTTCGTCATAGGCGCGCGTCATGCGCGCCGCGAGGCGCTCGACCGCCGCCGCCTGTTCGCCGCGCCGCCTGGCCAAGAGCGCCGCCTCGCGCACGAATGTCCGGCCCACGGCCTCCGCCGACCGGCGCGGCCGTTCGATGAGCAGCGGCCGCGTTCTCGCCAAACGCCCGCTCAAGCCCCTCAGCCGCTCGCGCAAGCCCGCGAGATGGGCGCGCGGCGAATGGCGCGCGAGACTTCGGGCGAGACCCGCCGTGCGCAAAGCGCGCTGGTCGATCGCCGCGCGCATGCGCTGCGCGAGCGTCTCCGAGGCGCGGTCGAGACGCTGGCGCGGACCGGCGATGATCGCCTCGCCTCCCGGCAAGGCGCGAGCGAGCGAGCGCAAGTCGGAGCGGAGGCGGTGCGAGAGGCGCAGGATCGCGCCGCGGCGGCGGGCGTCCAAATCGGCCATCGCGGCGAGGAGTTCGACCCGGACCGGCGCCGCGAATTCGGCCGCGGCGGTCGGCGTGGGCGCACGCAGGTCGGCCGCGTGATCGATCAGGGTCCAGTCCGTCTCGTGGCCGATCGCCGCGATGAGCGGGATCGCGCTGCGGACGGCCGCGCGCACCACGGCCTCGTCATTGAAGCTCATCAGGTCTTCGAGCGAGCCGCCTCCACGCGCGACGATCAGCACGTCCGGCCGCGGCGCCGCCCCGTCCAACGGAAGCGCATTGAAGCCGTCGATCGCCGCAACGACCTCGGCAGCGGAGGTTTCGCCCTGAACGCGCACCGGCCAGACGATGACTCGGACAGGAAAGCGGTCGGCGAGGCGATGCAGGATATCGCGAATGACGGCCCCGGTCGGCGAGGTCACCACCCCCACCACTCTGGGCAGGAACGGCGCTTTGCGCTTGCGGGCGGCGTCGAACAGCCCCTCCTCGGCGAGTTTCCTGCGCCGCGCCTCGAGGAGCGCCATCAAGGCGCCGATCCCGGCGAGTTCGAGCAACTCGATGACGATCTGGTAGGTCGACTTGCCGGGGAAGGTGGTCAGCCGCCCAGTCGCTACGACTTCGAGCCCCTCCTCGGGCTTGAGCGGCATGCGCTGCAACGTGGTGCGCCAAACGACCGCGTCGAGCCGGGCGTTGGCGTCTTTCAGGCAAAAATACGCGTGGCCAGAGGAATGGCGGCCGCGATAGCCGGAAATCTCGCCCCGGACCCGCACATAGCCGAACCGGTCCTCGATAGCGCGTTTGAGCGCGTTCGCCAGCTCGCTGACGGTGATTTCGGGGGCATTGGTAGGGCGCGCGTCCGCTTCAGCCATCGCCTTAATATGCTTGATTCACCCGCGAAGGCGAGGCTGGCTCGAGCCCTATGGCGTGTTCCGAGCAAAAGACGTATGAACCCCGCCGGGTGCGACCTTGACGTCACCGCCTTGCTCGCGCCGCGAAGTCGGTCTCTAACGGCGCCCGCTTAAGCGAAGCCGGCGTGGGCGTGGTGGATCGCGAAGCGCGCGGAGACGATTGACGAAATGACGGCGGCGAACACACGCATGCGAAGCGCGTTTGGGTACGGCAAGATTCTGGCGCCGGTGGGCGCATTGGCTGCGCTAGCGGCTTCGATCGTCGCTTTCAGCGCGGACGTTGCGTTCGCGCAGAACGCCGAGTGCGCACGGCTACAGCAAGCCATCGCCGCCCGCCGCGGCTCGAGCGGCGCGCAGGCGGCGGTTGAACGCCAGCGGTCCGAGCTTGGGCGGACCAGGGCCTACGCCAATTCGCTCGGCTGCGGGAACCGCAAGTTCCTGTTTTTCGGCTCGGAGCCGCCCGCGCAATGCGGCGAGGTCACCGCCCAAATCTCACGGATGGAGGCCAATCTCGCCGACCTGCAGGCGCGCGCCGGCGGCGGCGCCGGCGATCTGATCGCGCGCTACAACGCCGAATGCGGCCGTGGGGCGCCAGGGCCCAGCAACGTCTTCGAAGCTCTGTTCGGCGGCTTGGCGAGGCTCGGGGCTCCCCCTGAGCAGGGCCCGCAGACGGACGCCCGGTTCGAGGACCACGGCGATGAACAGCGGCAGTCGGCTCCTTCGGGCGAGAAGGGGCCTGTCCAGGCGCACGCCGGCTCCTATGCGGTCTGCGTGCGCACGTGCGACGGCAGCTTTTTCCCTGTTTCCTATTCCGGCGCCGGAAGCCGGGCGGACAGCCTCGAGGAAGTCTGCAGGGCCCTATGCCCCAACGCCGACATGGCGCTCTATTCGTTCCCGTTCGGCGGCGTGATCGAGGAGGCTGCATCGCCGACCGGCGAGCCTTATGCGAATCTGCCCAACGCCGGCAAATTCGAGAAAACCTTCGACCCGAACTGCTCCTGCCGGCGCAAGGGGCAGAGCTGGGCGGAGGCGCTCGCCGGTGCGGAAGCGCGCTATGGCCACGAGAAGCACGACATCCTGGTGACGCCGGAGAAGTCGGCGGAGATGGCCCGGCCGATCATTGATCCGAAGGCCAAACCGCTCACGGATTCGAAGGGCAAGCCCATCGCGCCAAATGCGTCCACCGTCGCCGGGCCGGGCGCTCCGTCCGGCGCGACGCCGCCTTCTCTCGACACGGCGACCGCGCCGGTCCTCGACGCAAACGGCGCCGACACCAAACTCAGCGCCGCAGCCGCCACGGTCAGCCGCGAGGCCTCCGGCATCGCCGGCGGCGACGTGGACAACGCGAAGAGCTTCAGCGTGAAGCAGGGGCGCACGGTGGAAGCGATCGGCCCCGACGGAGTCAAGCGCACGGTGCGGATAGTCGGGCCAGCGCTTTAGCGCGGCCAATCAGCGGCAAGAGAACCGCAAGCTCCGGCCCCGCCTCCTGGCCGGTCAAGGCCAGGCGCAAAGGGTGAAACAACGCGCGCCCCTTGCGGCCGGTCGCCTCCTTCAGGCGCGCCGTCCACGCGCCCCAGGTCGACTGGTCCCAGGGGCCTTCCGGAGCGCATGAGGCGGCGAGCTTGAGATAATCGGGATCCTCGACGATCGGGGCGACCTCGCCCTCCGCCACTTGTCGCCATTGCACCGCATCCTCGAGGCGCGAAAGGTTGCCCCGAACCGCCAGCCAAAGCGCCTCCGCGTTAGGGCCGGCGACGCCAAGCGCGGCGAGGCGGTCAGCGACCGCCGCATACGGCGCCCGGTGCAGCATGCGCGCCGAAAGCGCCTCGAGCTCGGCTTCGTCAAACCGGGCCGCGCCGTGGGAGAGTTGCGAGAGGTCGATCAGGTTCGCCAGTTCGTCAAGCGAGGCGACCGGACGCACCGCCTCGGCCGAACCCACCATGACCGCGAGCGCGGCGACGGCGAGCGGCTCGATTCCTTTTTCACGCAGCGCGGCGATGGACAGCGCGCCCGAGCGCTTGGACAGTCCTCCGCCCCCGGCGTCGGTCAGGAGGTTGTGGTGGCCGAAGCTTGGGCTTGAGCCCGCGAGAGCCTCGAAAATCTGGATCTGCACGGCGGTGTTGGTGACGTGATCCTCGCCGCGAATGACATGGGTCACGCCGAAATCGATGTCGTCGACCACAGAGGGCAGCGTGTAGAGATAGCTCCCATCCTCGCGGCGGAGGACCGGATCGGAGAGCGAGGCGCAATCGATATGGCTCTCGCCGCGGACCATGTCGTCCCAGCGCACGGTCGTCGGCTCGAGGCGAAAGCGCCAATGCGGCTTGCGGCCTGAGGCTTCGAGCTGAGCCCGCTCGTCCGCCGTGAGCCGCAAGGCGGCGCGGTCATAGATCGGGGGAAGTCCGCGCGCCTGCTGGCGCTTGCGGCGCCGGTCAAGCTCCTCCGCGGTCTCATAGGCTGGGTACAGCCGGCCGAGCTTCTTGAGCTTCTCGGCCGCCGCGTCATAGGTCCCCATCCGCTCCGACTGGCGGCGCTTGAAGTCCGGCCGAATTCCGAGCCACTCCAGATCCGCCTCGATCGCGTCGGCGTATTCCCTCCTCGAGCGCTCGAGATCCGTATCGTCGAAGCGCAGGATGAACGTCCCCCCGCGACGGCGGGCGAAGAGCCAGTTGAGCAGAGCGGTGCGGGCGTTGCCGATATGGATGCGGCCGGTCGGCGATGGCGCGAACCGGACGACCGGAAGAGAGGCCATTCGCCTTCATAGAAGCGTCGCGCGGCCGCCGCAATATGGTGTGACACGGCCTTGTGATTCGGGTAATCTGCCCTCATGACTATAGGCGCCCTGGCGGCGGGGATTTGCGCTACCAGCGCTGGAATGCACGGGCTGAGCGTTGCGCTCGCCGCGCGGCGGTGCAGGCGGCGGTCTGGGGGCTTATTGCCTCCGCCCAAGGACGCTCCGAGCGTCACCATCGTACAACCCCTATGCGGCGTCGAGACGTTTTCGCGCGAGACGCTGCGGTCGATCTTCGCGCTCGACTATCCGAGCTATGAGATCGTCTTCTGCCTCGCCAGCGGCGACGACCCGATCGCGCCCCTGGTTCGCGGCGCGATCGCGGCCAACCCAAACTTCCCGGCGCGCCTGTTGATCGGCGACGACCGGATCAGCGCCAACCCCAAACTCAACAATGTCGTCAAGGGATGGAAGGCGGCGCGCTACGATTGGGTGATTATCGCCGATTCCAATGTGTTGATGCCGGCCGATTACATTCAGCGCCTGCTCGCGCGCTGGCGCCCCGACAGCGGCATTGTCTGCGCCCCGCCGATCGGCTCGCGTCCTGAGAACTTCGCCGCCGAGATCGAGTGCGCCTTTCTCAACACCTATCAGGCGCGCTGGCAATATGCGGGCAAATCCTGCGGCTATGGCTTCGCCCAGGGCAAGACCATGCTGTGGCGCCGGGACATACTGGAAGCGGGCGGAAGCATCGAAGCTTTGGCGGCGGAAATCGCGGAAGACGCCGCTGCGACGAAGCTCATCCGGGCGCAAGGGTTCAACGCCCATCTCGTCGATCGGCCGTTCCAGCAGCCGCTCGGAAAGCGACGGCTGCGCGACGTCTGGTCGCGCCAGCTTCGCTGGGCGCGACTGAGACGCGTCACGTTCCCATTCTTTTTCGCTCCCGAGATTTTGACGACCAGTCTTCTCACCTTCATCGCCGCGGCGGTCGCCGCTCCGGTCTTCGGGGTGGACCCGATCGTCGGCGCCGTGTTGGCGGCCGTGTTCTGTTACGGCGCCGAGGCCATCCTCGCCTTCGCCGCCGGCTGGCCGCTGTCGTGGCGAAGTCCGGCCGCCTGGCTCACGCGCGACGTCCTCCTGCCGTTCCTGTGGGCGGGGGGCTGGTCGGGCCGCAACGTCACCTGGCGCGGCAACGCCATGGATGTTGACGAAGGGGTATTCGTGGAGTCCGAGCCGCGGGCGCAGATCTGACTAGACACGTCAGGCTCTTTTATCGGCGATCCTGTCAAATTTCTGCTGTACTGACGCGCTAGAGTTTGATCCGCGTCAAGGAGCTGGGCTGGCGCTCGTGCTAACGAGATCGCCGAAAGCCTCGCGACCAAACATCAAAAATCCGTTGGCGCGTGGGAGGAGGTCGAGATGCAGCTCATGAGCCAAGATCTGCGTATGCGCGTTTTGAACGCGATCCACTGGGATCTGGCGATCCCTCGGGATCGGTTGAACGTCGATGTCGAGAACGGCTGGGTCACGGTTTCCGGAATGGTGGACCTGCCTTATCAACGGGCCTGCGCCGAGTCTGACGCGAAAAGCGTTGCGGGCGTGGTCGGCGTCACCAACCTGATCCGCTTGCCGGAGGTTCGAGCGGCGAGCCCGCAACCCGAAGAGATGGCGCAAAGCCAGCATTGACATTCGCCGCCTCGGGCGGCGCGGCGATGGCGGCTTAGACCGACTTCAACATACCCCCGTCGACGTAATAGGTTGAACCGACCGAATAGCTCGCGCGGTCCGAGCAGAGGAAGACGAAGAAGTTGGCCAGTTCCTCGGGCGTCGCGAATCGCTTGATCGGCGCGTGTTCGCGCGCGACGCTGTCGAGATAGGCCTCATAGTCGCCGCCCTTGTCGGCGGTGAGCTGCTTTGCCGTCTTGATCCAATCGGGCGTCAGGATGAGGCCCGGATTGACGCAATCGACGCGGATGTTGTCGCCGATGAGTTCGGTCGAAAGTGTTTTCGAGAACATCATCAGCGCCGCCTTGGTCACGTTGTAGATCGGTTCGTACCACAGCGGCTGGGCGGCGCAGATCGAGGCGTTATGCAGAATGACGCCGCCGCCGCGCTCCTTCATCAGCGGCGCGAGTCCGCGCGCCAATCGAACCGCCGCCATCACATGCAGGTCCCAGTACGCCTGCCATTTCTCGTCCGGCGCCTCCATCACCGTCTCGTTGCTGCCGGTGCCGGCGTTGTTGATGAGGATGTCGGCGCCGCCGAACAGCCGCTTGACGTCGGCGATGAGGTCTTCCGTCCCCTCGCGCTTGGCGACGTCGCAGGCCACCCCTTCGGCCTTTACACCGAAGGATTTGGCGATCCGGCTCGCCTCGCCGCGAACCCGCTCGACGTGCCGGGCCGCGATCACGATGTCGACGCCCTCCGCCGCGAGGCCCTCGGCGATCGCAAGACCAATGCCGACGCTGCCGCCGGTGATGACGGCGACCTTCCCCTTGAGCCCGAGATCCATGTTGTCCCTTATCCGCTTATCGACGGTTGCCTAGAGCACGCTGCATTTGGAAGGAATTGTCACCGCGAGGACCCCCGGGCTCTAGCGACCCGGGGGGATGTGGCGATCCAGGAGGCCGTAAGGCGCGATCACGGTTCGACCCAGACGCAATCTGCCTGGTCTTACCAGCACGTACAGCCGCCGTCAGCCAGCACGATCGACCCGATCATCAGGCTCGAGGCGTCGCAAGCGATTTCATCAGATGATGCACACCCGCTTTTGAAGCGTTGCAATAGGCCTGCTGCTGCGGCTTGTTGAAGCGATCGAGATACATGGGCCCGAGGCCTCCGCCGCGATGTCGTCAGTTCACCCACCAGCCGCCCTCGACAAATAGTCGCCAAGGGTCGAGCGAACGCCATCCGCCCAAAGCGCGGAGAGCGCGCTGGAAAAGGCGCTGACATAGGCCGGTTCTTCCGCAAGCTTGCCGAAGATGTCGCGCAGCCCGAGAAAAGCGCGCGGATCGCTGCGCGCTCGCCTCGCGGCGGTCTGAATGCGCTCCCAGTTCGGATCGTTGGGCGCGACCTCTCTGCCGCTCTCGGTCTCGCCGTAGCAATAGCGGCACCACAGAGCCGACACGAGCGCGAGACCCCGGAAGGGCGCGCCTGCATTCAGCCGATCCGCGACGGAGGGCAGAATGAACTTCGGCTGCCGGTTCGAGCCGTCGAAGCAGAGGCGTTGGATCGTGTCGCCGATCTTCGGATTGGCGAAGCGCCGCGCGATCAGTTCTCGATAATCGTCGAGCTTGGTGTTCGGCGGCGGGGGGACGACCGGCTGGATCTCGGTCTTGGTGAGCTTTTCGAGGAAGGCGCGGATCTGTTCGTCCGCCATCGCCTCGTGAACGAAGTGGATGTCGAGGAGCCCCGCCGGATAGGCGATCGCGGCGTGGCCGCCGTTGAGGATGCGGATCTTCATCAATTCGTACGGCGACACGTCGGAGGTGAATGTGACGCCGACCGTCTCCAGCGCGGGACGCCCGGCTGGGAACCTGTCCTCCACCACCCATTGCCGGAACTCCTCGCAGAAGACCGGCCAATTGTCCTCGAGGTCATAAGAGTTCGCGCAGAATGGCGCGTTCCCGGTCGGTCGTCGCCGGCGTGATGCGGTCGACCATGGAATTGGGAAAGGCGACGTTCAAGCGAATCCAGCGCGCGAGTTCGGGATCGCCAAGCTCCGCAAGACCGGCGACGGCGTTCTCAGTGACATGGCCGTTGCCCGGAATATTGTCACACGACATCACGGTGAACGGCGCAGTCCCCGCGGCGCGGCGGCGCTTGAGCCCAGCCGCGATCAGCCCAAAAGCGGTTTTCGGGGCGTCCGCATGTTGGCTGTCGTAGACGATATCGGGATGCGCGGTATCGAAATGCTGCGTCGCCGGCGAGATGTAGTAACCGCCCTCGGTGACGGTCAGCGAGACGATGCGAATGCTGGGCTGAGAGATCGCGTCGAGCAGCGCCGCGGTGTCATAAGGCTGGATGAAATCAATCATCGAGCCGGTGACGCGGATGTTGGTGGTCTCCGCCTCTTGCTCGACCACAGTCGTCAGCCAGTCCTGTTCCTTAAGCTTCTCGCGGATCGTCACATCCGCATCACGCACCCCCGTTCCGACGATCGCCCAGTCATGATCGCGGCCGGCGTTGAACAGATCGTCGAGATAGACGGCCTGATGCGCGCGGTGAAAATTGCCGACGCCAAAATGGACGATGCCGGCGCGAAGGTCAGAGCGCCGATAGTTCGGAGCCGCAACGCCTGCGGGCAAACGCGCGAGCGCCGCCGCCGAGAGTTTGACGCTCATGATTCGAACCCACTCATCAAGCCAAACCTGGAGCTGACGCGTTCGTCGCTTGTCCGCCGTCAGTCGATCCGTCTGCCGTCCTTGTCGAAACGATGCAGGTTCGCTTCTCGCGGGGTGACGAAAATGTTCATGCCTGGCGTCAGCGGCGCCTCGCCTTCCAGGCGCAAGGTCAGCTGCCCGATGCCGTCCGCCTCAGCATGCACGAATGTGTCGGAGCCAAGGTGCTCGGCAAGCCGCACCGTCGCCGGCCATTCGCCTGCGGTGGTCGATATGTCCGAGTGCTCGGGGCGGATGCCGATCGTCTCCGCGCCGCGCTTGGCGGCGGGGGGGCCCTTGATCAGGTTCATGGTCGGCGAGCCGATGAAGCCGGCGACGAACAGCCCATTGGGCTTGTTGTAGAGCTCGAGCGGGGTGCCTATCTGCGCGACCGAGCCTCGGTCGAGCACCACGATCTTGTCGGCCATCGTCATCGCCTCGACCTGATCGTGGGTGACATAGATCATCGTTGTCTTCAGCGCCTCGTGAAGCTCGCCGATCTCGACCCGCATCTGCACGCGCAGCGCCGCATCGAGGTTGGACAGCGGCTCGTCGAACAGGAACGCCTTCGGCTCGCGCACGATCGCGCGTCCGATGGCGACGCGCTGACGCTGGCCGCCGGAGAGCTGGCGCGGCTTGCGATCGAGATAATCGGTGAGGTTCAGCGTCGCCGCCGCCTTGCGCACCTTCTGCTCGATCATAGCCGAGCTCTGCCCCGCCATCTTGAGCGCGAAAGCGATGTTGTTGCGCACGCTCATGTGCGGATAGAGCGCGTAGGACTGGAACACCATGGCGAGCCCGCGCTTCGACGGACCCACATTGGTCATGTCCTTCGCGTCGATCAGCACTTGTCCGGACGTGACATCCTCGAGGCCGGCGATGAGGCGCAGAAGCGTCGACTTGCCGCAGCCGGAGGGCCCGACGAAGACGGCGAACTGGCCGTCCTCGATGTCGAGATTGACGCCGTTGATGATGCTGACGGCGCCGAACGCCTTGCGCACGTCCTTCAGTTGGATGCTGCCCATGGCTGCTGTTCCTTCAATCCAAAGTCATTTCACTGCGCCGAAGGTCAGGCCTCGGACAAGCTGTTTCTGCGAGAACCAGCCGAGGATGAGGATCGGCGCGATCGCAAGCGTCGAGGCTGCCGAAAGCTTGGCCCAGAAGAACCCTTCCGGCGCCGAGAAGGAGGCGATGAATTGGGTCAGCGGCGCGGCGTTCGACGTCGTCGAGATTGAGGGTCCAGAACGCCTCGTTCCACGACAGGATGATCGCAAGCAGCATGGTCGACGCGATGCCCGGCACAGCCATCGGGGTCAGCACATACACGATCTCATTCAAAAGCGACGCCCCGTCCATGCGCGCCGCTTCAAGGATATCGTTCGGGATCTCCTTGAAGTAGGTGTAGAGCATCCAGATCAAGAGCGGCAGGTTGAGCAGCATCAAGACGAGGCCAATGCCGATCAGGCTGTCAAGCAGATGCAGGTTCTTGAACAGGAGGTAGATTGGCACCAGCACGCCGACCGCGGGCATCATCTTGGTCGACAGCATCCACATCAAGAGGTCCTTGGTGTATTTGCCCGGTGCGAACGCCATCGACCAGGCCGCCGGAACGGCGATCAAAAGACCGATCAGGTTCGCGCCGACCGACAGCACGACCGAATTGAAGGCGAACTTGAGATAGTTCGAGCGCTGCTGCACCTCGGCGTAGTTCTCGAGCGTCCAGTTGAAAAAGAGGAACTTCGGCGGCATGGCGATTGCGTCGAGCTCGCTCTTGAAGCTCGTCAGAAACGTCCACAGGATCGGGAAGAAGATCAGGAAGGCGACGACCCAGGCCAGGATCGTGACCCCAATGCGCTCGCCGACGGTTTTCTTGATCGCCATCTTATCAGCCCTCCAGATTCCTGCCGATGATGCGCATGAGGAAGAGCGCGACGATGTTGGCGAGAATGACCGCGATGATGCCGCCCGCGGAGGCGCTGCCGACGTCGAAATTGAGCAGCGCCTGCTTGTAGACGAGGAAGGGTATGTTCGTCGTCGCGGTGCCGGGCCCGCCGGACGTGGTCACGTAGATTTCGGCGAACACGCTTAAGAGAAAGATGGTCTCGATCAGGATGACGACGGTGATCGCGCGCGCGATATGCGGCAGCACGATATAGCCGAAGTAGGAGATGGGCCCCGCGCCGTCGAGCGAGGCGGCCTCCTTCTGCTCCTCGTCGAGCGACTGGAGCGCCGTCAGGAGGATCAGAACTCGCGAACGGCAGCCATTCCCAAGAGACGACGATGATCACCGAGAGCATCGGCCAGTTGGTGAACCATACGATCGGCTGAAAGCCGAGAGACCGCGCGATCCAGGCGAACAAGCCGGAATCGGGGTTCATCAGAAGGTTCTTCCATACGAGCGCGCTGACCGTCGGCATGACGAAGAACGGCGCGATCACCATGAGCCGCAAAATGTTCTGGCCGAACACCGGCTGATCCATCAAGAGAGCCACCAGAATTCCGCCGACGACGCTGATGATGAGGACGGAAATGACGAGGACCAGGGTATTGATCAGAGCGGCGATGAAATCCGGGTCGGTGAGGAACGACGTGTAATTCTGCAGCCCGACAAAGGCGCTGTTGTCGGGATCGAGCAGGCTATAGCGCAGCGTCGAAAAGTAGAGCGTCATCGCCAAGGGCACGATCATCCAGATGAAGAGCAGGATGACCGACGGTGAAACAAGAGCGCGACCCGCCGTCGCCGTTTGCTGCGTCGCCATCTTTGTGCCCTCTCCTCCCCGCGCGCCGATCGCCCTTGCGGGATCGCCGATGCGGCTTTCTTGACTGTCTTCTCATCTCCTCCCTTCCCCCTTCTCACGAAGGAGAAGGGGGCGGGGGACGGGGAGGACACGCCCCTTCCTGCCGCCTCGCGCGAGGTATGGAACGCGAAGCGGCGGGTCAGCGACCTAGCTTATTTGATGTAGCCGGCCTTCTTCATTGCGGCTTCGGTGCTGGCCTGGGCCTTCGCAAGCGCCTGGTCGACGGTCATCGATCCCGCGAGCGCGGCGGAGAAGTCCTGCCCCGTGTCAGTCGCGATGCCCTGGAACTCTGGGATCGCGACGAACTGCACGCCGGTATAGGGCACAGGCTTCACCGTCGGATGGTTAGGATCGGCCGAGTTGATCGAACTCGAGCGTCAGATCCGCCCACGGCGCCGCCTTCGTATAGTCGGGGTTCTTGTAGAGCGAGGTGCGGGTTCCGGGCGGGACGCGGGCCCAGCCGTCCTTTGAGGCGACGAGGTCGGTGTAGTGCTTGCTGGTCGCCCATGAAATGAACTTCTCGGCCGCCTCAGCCTTGCTCGTTCCGGCCGGAACAGCAAGCGACCATGCCCAAAGCCAATTGGCGTTCTTGCCGAGTCCGTCGTTGGGCGCGAGCGCGAAGCCGACCTTGTCGGAAACCTTCGACTGCTTCGGATCGGTCACGAATCCAGCCGCGACCGTGGCGTCGATCCACATGCCGCACTTGCCGTCGCTGAACAGCGCGAGGTTCTCATTAAAGCCATTCGACGAGGCGCCGGGCGGCCCGTCGGCCTTCATCAGCGCGACGTAGAAGTCCATCGTCTTCTTCCACTCGGGTGTGTTGAACTGCGGCTGCCATTTCTCGTCGAACCACCGCGCCCCGAAGGAATTGGACATGGCGGTCAGGAAAGCCATGTTCTCACCCCAGCCCGGCTTGCCGCGCAGACAGATTCCGTAAACGCCGGCCGCCTTGTCCGACATCTTGTCAGCGGCCTGTTTGATGAAGTCCCAGGTCGGCTTCTCGGGCATCTTGAGGCCGGCCTTCTCCATGAGGTCGGTGCGGTACATGACGAAGGAGCTCTCGCCGTAGAACGGGGCGGCGTAGAGCTTGTCGCCGGCCGACAGGCCTGCGCGAATCGGCGGCAGGAGGTCGTTGACGTCGTAGTCGGCCCCGAGTTTGTCGAGCGGCACCAGCCACTTCTTCTTGGCCCAGATTGGGACCTCGTATGTGCCGATGGTCAGAATGTCGAACTGACCGCCGTGCGTGGCGATGTCGGTCGTCACCTTCTGGCGCAGCACGTTCTCTTCGAGCGTGACCCAGTTGAGCTTGATGTCGGGATTGGCCTTGGTGAAATCGTCGGTCAGCCCCTGCATACGGACCATATCGCTGTTGTTGACGGTGGCGATGGTCAGGGTGGTGTCGGCAAAGGCTGGGAGCGAGAAGCCCGCGAGCGCGACCGCCCCGAGCAGGCCCATCGTGTGAACCTTCATAGCGTTTCCTCCATGAGGCAATGCCGATACGGGCATTTGCCAAGCTAGCGGGCGAATATTCGCCATATTCTTCAGCCCGAGTCAATCCGAATTTCCACGTCGCCCGCCCCTAAATTTCCATGTCGGCCGGAACAAAATGGCGCATGCCAACTCAGGAATTTGACAATTGTTCCGGTTTTGCTCCGATCATCGCTGCAGCAGGTGCTCCGCGGTCGCTTCGTCCGTGACCAGGCCGGAAATGAGCCGGCCGGCGAGCGCTCCGCGCAGCGGCGCCCGCCGCGAGGGCCCCATGGCGACGCCGACGACGAGCCGGTTCTCCGCCCGGCGCAAGGGCGCCGAGGCGACGCGCTCATTCGTGCCTTCAGCCAGCACCTTGCCGGCCGCATCGAACGCCCAGCCGGTGATCTCCCCGACCGCGCCGAGATGGCGCAAAGCCTCCGCCTCTTGCCGGGTGATGATGCCGTCCTGCACCAAGGGCGCGGAATCGCCGACCGAGCCGACGCCGACGAAACTCACGTCGGTGCGCTCGACGAGGTCGAACAAACTCTTCACCGAGGCGAGGCTGGTCAGGAGCTTGCGCTCCTCGACCGAGCGGGCGATAACCGGCAGCGGCATCGGGTAGTGCGGCGCGCGCACGCTGTCGGATACGCGAATGATGACGTCGTAGAACGAAGCCGAGCCGTCGGTCTTGGTGGTGCCGACCAGCGCGACCAGCTTGTGCTGCGGGCATTCCATCGCCGGCAATTGGTCGGCGACGGCGCGCATCGTGCGGCCCGTGCCGATGCCGATGATCGCGGGCTCGGGCCGGCGCAGCCAGCGTTCAAATTCCGCCGCGGCGACCTGGGCGATGCCGAGCGTCGACGACGTCGAGGCCGGATCGGTCGGTGAGACCTCGCAGATCCTCAGGTCGTAACGCAGCTTGAGCGCCGCGGCGAGCTCCATGCAGCGCGCGATCGGATGATCGAGTTCTCACCTTGATGAGCCGCTCGCTGATCGCGAGCGAAACGAGGCGCTGCGCCGCCTGGCGCGAAATGCCGAGCTTGCGCGCGATCTCGTCCTGGGTGTTGCCGGCGACGTAATAGAGCCATCCGGCGCGGGCGGCTTCATCGAGCCGCAAACCGTCGTGGTCCGACTTGCGCGCCATGGCTTCAGTCCGCGCGGCTCGGCGCGGCGTGCGCCGCGACGAGGTCAGGCAGTCGCGTCATATCGTCGAAGAGGAGTTCCGCGCCGGCCGCAGTCAAATGCGCTCCGTCGTCGAGAGGCGAGAAATGGCTTGCGCCGACAAAGCCAAACACCGTCATGCCCGCAGCGCGCGCGGCGACGACGCCCGCGACGCTGTCCTCGATCACCAGGCAGTCCTGGGGCTCGACGCCCATCGCGCGCGCCGCATGCAGAAAAAGATCTGGACTTGGCTTTCCTTCCGCGACCTCGGCGGCGGAGAAAATGTTGGGCGCGAACAGGGTCTCGTAGCCAGCCACGCGAAGCGACAAGCGTATTCTCTCGGGCCCGCTGGAGGAGGCGACACACACGCGAGCCCGCAAACCCGCGACCGCTTGCCGCACGCCTTCGACCCCCTTCAGCTCGCGCACGAAGGCAGAAACAATCTCGCGCGAAAAATCCTCACGAAAAGTCTCGGGCAACGGGGCTCCGAGTTCGGTTTCAATTCCGCGCAGCGACGAATCGAGCCGGCGCCCAAGAAAGCGTTCGCGCGTTTCCTGATCGGTCAGGCGAAGGCCGGCTTCACTGAGCCTGCGGCGCATGACGCCGAGCGCGATCACTTCGCTGTCGACCAGCACCCCGTCGCAATCGAAAATCACCACTTGAGGCCAGCGGGATTTGCGATCGAGCTCGCGAATCTCGCGCTCGGCTCGCCGCAGGATCTCGGAGGCCTCCCGCTTTCGCGCATGGAACGCCGCGATCGCGCCGCCAGCCGGCGTCTTTGCGCCCGGCGCGATCGCCGACATCGACGACATGGCCGAGATCATGGTCTGCGTTCCGCTTGCGACCGCGCCGACCATCGCGGAGCCGAGAAGCACCGGCTCCGGGGTCTCCGGCAATTCCACCGTCTTTCCGCACACGTCGGCAATGATCTGGCGGACCATCGGACTGCGCGCCGCGCCGCCGCTGACGACGATCGAATCGAATTCATAACCGAACTCTTCGAGCTTGCGCACAATGTCGGCGAGACCATAGGCAAGGCCGCAGAGGCCGGCGACATGGAGCTCCTCGAGGCTCGCAAGGTCTTCGCTGAGATCCATCCCCATCACGGCCCCGCGCGCGCCAGCGTCCGCCGAGGGCGACCGGCTGCCGATGAAGTCGGGCAGAACATGCAGGCCCTCGGCGATCAAGACGGCTTCCGACAGGCCGCCGGCCCGGGCGACAATCTCTTTCTCGAGCGCGTGGAGCGCTTGCGGCCCAAGGCGCGCCGACAATTCAGCAAAGGCCGGGTGCGATCGCAGCAGGTGATCGATCGCTCCGCCGAACGCCGACTGTCCGCCGTCGATCAGCCATTGATGGGGGGTCAGCGCGCCGAAATGCGGCCCCCAGATCCCGTCAACGAAACGCGGCTCGTCGGCAAGCGCCATGCAGCTCGACGATGTGCCGAGAATCAACGCCAGCCGCCGGCGCGGATCCGCCGACCCGCCGACCGATCGCGCCCCCAGCGTGCCCGCGGCCCCGGCGTGAGCGTCGATGAGCCCCGCGCCGACGGGAGTCCCAGGACGCAGGCCCATTGCGGCGGCGGCCTCGGCCGTCAATCCATGGCCCAACGGCGCGCCCGGAGCAGCGATTGCCGCGCCGATGCGGGCGTGATGGTCATCCTTGAGGAATCCGAGCCCGATCTGATCGAAAAATTCGTCCGGCCAGCGCTTTTCATGCGCGAGATAGCCGAACTTGCAAGTCGCCGGGCAGGCCGAGCGGGTCAGCGACCCGGTTGCGCGAAACGACAGGAAATCGGTGAGATCGAAAAAATGCCCGGCCTTGGCGATCGTCTCGGGCTTGCACCTGGCGAGCCAGATGAGCTTCGGCGCATGCATCTCGGGCGAGATCTTGCCGCCCACATAGCGGAGGGCTTTGTGGTTCCCGTCGTTGATCCGCTCGGAATCGTCGACGGCGCGATGATCCATCCAGACGATCACGTCGCGCTCCTGCGCGTCGGTCGGGCTCACCGACAACGGACGCGCGTTGCGGTCGAGCGCGACCAGCGAGCAGGTGGCGTCGAAGCCCATGCCGCGAACCGCCTCGGGCTTGAGCCCCGACGCCTCAAAAGCCTCCCGCACAGCGGAAGTCACCGCGCTCCAGATGTCGTTCGAGGATTGCTCGACGATATCGCCCGGCTCGCGCCAGACAGCGATCAGCCGCCGGGCGCTCGCGATCAACCGCCCGGCAGAATCAAAAACACCGGCCCTCGCGCTCAGCGTGCCGACGTCCACTCCGATATAGGCCTCGCGCATGGAATCCCTGGGGTCGATTTAAGGCCGGGAGACTTCTCCGTTTCCCGCCCCGGTGGCAAGCGGGGGGTCAAGCCCGGCCATGACGGCAGAGGTTACGACGCGCCATCGCAGAACCGCCGCAGGTCTCTTTCCCCGCCCCGACAATGGGCGCCAGTCGCAAATTTCTTGCGATAGTCAGAATCTTGTGTTAAGAGGTTTCATATTCACCGGACTCGCCTCTCCACAAAGAAGGCAACACTCCGCCATCGCATTGGAACCGGAAAAGCGCATGCTGCGAAAACGGCGAAACGAAACGATGGATAAGTCATTGAAAACAAACGATTACACGAAATCCGTGATTCAGCGATCATAATATTTTCAATGACTTAGCAGCTGCGGTGCGAAATGATTCGTTTCGCAGGGCGAAATAAAAAAATGGCTAAGCCATCGAAAACAAATGATCCCGCGAGATGCCTGATTGCGTTTTCATTTCGCAGGGCGAAACGTTCCCGGGCCCGAAACGCAACGGGCGCTTCGCCTTCGCAGCGGGTCAGAACGAGATCTTCGCGGAGGAGGCCGAAGCCGCAGAAAGTTGCGCGAAAGCGCACTCAACCCGTTGGAATCGCTCGGTCGCGTAAACTTGTGCGCGACGGCGACAACAGGTCAGGCGGGCAAGCTCAAAAGGCCGGCCGCGCCGGACTCAAGGCCGAACAGGAGCTCAGAGCCCGTCGCGTTCCAGCCAAGCGCGCTTACGGACCCGTCACCGGGGTGGCGCGCGAGGATTTCGGCTCCGTCCGCAAGGCGGACGAGCAGGATGAGGCCGTCGGAATAGCCGATGGCGATGACCAGCGCCTTCGGATGAAAGGCGACCTGCGTCACGCGCGCCTGGCGCACGCCGCACTCCCGCGGGGCCTTGCCCATCGGCCCGTCCTTGTCCTTGAACGGCCACACGACTGCGGCGTCGGCGCCGGAGGTCGCAAGCCATTGGCTGTCGTGCGACCAGGAGAGCGAGCGCGTCTTCGCCGGATATCCGGTCATCCGCATGTTGCGCGAATCCTGAAGCCGCCAGCCGTGCAGCGCGTTCTCCTGCATCGAGGTCACGAGAAAACGCCCGTCGGGGGAGAAGGTGACGTCGAGATGCGCCCCCTTCCACTCTAGGGTCTGCGGAGCGCCTTCAACCTTCGGAAACCACAGCGTCGCGCCATTATAATGGGTCGCTGCGACGCGAAAGCCCTTGGGCTGGAAAGCAAGGCCCCGCGCGGTCGTCGGCGCGCTCCAGGCCTTGACGGCGCCGGTTTCATCGCGCACGCGAACCTGTTTTCCCGCGCTCCAGGCGTAGGCCCTGCCGCGCAACGCCAGGGCGTCGATCCATTTGCCCTTCTCGTCGGCAATCTCTTCAAGGCCGCCGTCGGCCCGCGCGGCGACGACGCGTCCATCGTCGCCGCCGGTGAGCAGCGTCTTGCCGTCGCTGACCGCCGTCAGCATCGCGGCGTCCGGGTGGACGACGAGGCGCTTCTGCGCGTCGGGCTCGCCGATCAGCACGACGCCGTCGGCCAAAGCCAGCGCGGGCGCCCCGCCGAGGAACGTCGCCGCCACGACATGCGCGCCTGCGTCGAACGAGACGACGCGTTGAGCCAGCGAAGAGGCCGCGGTCTCGGATTCGGTCATGGGAGCATGGAGCCCATCAAGCGGCGCAGGCCAGGAATCCGTTGCGGATATCCTCTTCCTCAAGATCGCGGCCGATGAACACGGCCTTCGACTCACGCTTCTCGTCCGGCCCCCACTCGCGCTGCGAATCGCCGTCAAGCATCATATGCACGCCCTGGAAGACGAAGCGGTTGGGATCGCCCTTCATCGCCACGATGCCCTTGCAGCGCAAGATATTCGGGCCCTGCTCCTGGGTAAGCCGGTTGATCCAGGGCATGAACTTCGCCGGATCGACGTCGCCTTCGAGCCTCACCGCCACCGACTGCATGTCCTCGTCGTGATAGTGCTTGAGCCCATGATGATGATGCTCGCCGTCGTGATCATGGTGGTCGTGGCCGTGGTCATGATCGTGGTCATCGTCGCGGACCAGGAAGTCCGGCTCGATATCGAGGATGCGGTCGAGATCGAAGGCGCGGCGTTCGAGCACGTCCGCGAGCGCGACGTCGCATTTCTTCGCCCGGTGCAGCGTCGCGTAAGGGTTGATGGCGCGGATGCGCCCTTCAACCTCGCGCAATTCTGCCGGGCTCACCAAGTCGGTCTTGTTGATGATGATGACGTCGGCAAAGGCGATCTGGTTCTTCGCTTCGGGCGCGTCGCGCAGGCGCTGGGCGAGCCATTTCGCGTCCGCGACCGTCACCACCGCGTCGAGCCGCGCCGCCTCCTTCACGTCCTCGTCGACGAAGAAGGTTTGCGCCACCGGCGCCGGATCGGCGAGGCCAGTCGTTTCGACGATGATGGCGTCGAAGCGGCCCTTGCGCTTCATCAACCCCTCGATGATGCGGATCAGGTCGCCGCGCACGGTGCAGCAGATGCAGCCGTTGTTCATCTCAAACACTTCTTCGTCCGCGCCGATGACGAGTTCGTTGTCGATGCCGATCTCGCCGAACTCGTTGACGACGACCGCATAGCGTTTGCCGTGCGGTTCGCTCAAAATGCGGTTGAGCAGGGTCGTCTTGCCGGCGCCCAGATAGCCAGTGAGGACGGTGACGGGAATTTTATCTGGCTCGTGGCTCGGGGTCACGCGCTTCATCTCCTCGATCAGAAAGGGAATAAGTGCAAATATAGTGTTCGGAGCCGCTTATGGGTAGGGCCGCCCCGGACAGGAGGCTCGGCGCTACCAGGACCTCGAACCGAAGCCGCCGTTGACGCCAATGTAGGGGCCTGTCCATCGCCACGCCGGGCGTGGGGCGTCCGTCGGCGCATTCACGACCGGCGGGGGCATTTTATCCCCGGCCAAAGCCATAGGAGGAGATCCGAATACGACCGCTTCCGCGGGGACATAGCCAAATCGGCCGCGCCACGATGCGCGGCACCAGGAACGGGTGCATTTCTTCAGCTCGATCTCGGCGCGTTGCGGGACACGCTGCACGAGAGCCGCTTTGCCGCTTGGGCCGGCGCGCATCGCAACCGGCCCTCCCGTCATCGCCAATTCCGCGAGCGCCGGCGCGAGAAGGGCTATAGAAACGGCAAGCCCAAGACCAAGCCGCGCAATCATCCTGCTCACCCCCTCACTCCCGGCAACGTACGGTCTCGGTCCGCTTCCTCGCCGGAGGGTGGGACAGCTCTTTGGCGGAAATACGCTTTCCCAGACCGGGACACTGGTCCTCATATCTTCGTCGCCCGCCAGGTCGGGCCCTTCGGGCCAAAAGCCGGTTCGATGCGAAAGTTATCCTCAGGCGTCATCGCGCCAAGCGGCAAAGCCTCGTCGGGCATGACGAGGGTCGCTTGATCGCCAACGAACATGATGACGTGCCGCCTCTGCTCAAGCAGCGTTTGCGCCATCGCGCGCAAGCCGTCGAAGTAGGGCGCCTTCCGCCACGCGCCCGGAGAGCCGGGATCGACCTGACCATAGACGAAGCCGTTCGTCGGATAGACGGAGAGCACGAATCGAGCCCGATCGGGCTTCCATTCGGCGGGCATAGTCCCGTCCGTCATCCACAAGCAGAAGAACTGCCGGCATTGGTCGGGCGGAGCGTCGTGGATCGCGCAGCCCTTTCCCGGAGCGCAATGCTTGCACCAAACCCCAGGCGGCTTGGCGAATTCGGGCAGCGCGTAGACCTTACAGCAGAGCGTGCAGGCGCCGCACTCGCGTCCCGGCGCGGCCGTGTAAGACGTAAGGACCATGGCGGTAGAGAACATTTGACGCGCGTCGTCCAGCCGAGATTGATCAGTCGGACCGCTATCGCGACCGGCTCAGGCTGGCAAGGGCCCTTTCGCCACCGCCCAAATCCGCCCCGCCGGGAACGTCGGCAATCCCGGGCGAAGCTGGCGCTGAGGCAGGCCAATCTTTTCATGCTCCGCAGACTACCCTACAAGTCAGCGGACCCGCGACCAGGGATCAACGCCGGTTGAGCGATCGGGAGGAACACTTGCTACGCCAAATCCTGTTCGCAATGATCCTGAGCTCGACCGCTGCCTGGGCCCAGGAGCCGCAATGACAAAGCGCAGCGCAAGCCGACTCGTGTTTTCGTCCATACCATGAACGTCGCGCCTTTCCCGTCTCGCGACGTTCTGACGATCGGCTTCGCGCATGTCGCTTATCGCGCAGGGGAGGAATTCGCTGCGCGGCGGACGGGCGTTGCGTACTTTGAGGCGCGGACGTCCGAAGAACTGGAGCGGCGCGCGCCTGAAGCCGATGTGCTCGTCGTGTCGGGCCTGTGGCGCAATACGCTCCTGGCGGCCGCGGCGAAGCTGCGCTTCGTCCAATCCTTCAGCGCCGGCACGGATCAATATGACAAGGCGCTGTTCAGGAAGCACGGCGTTCGGCTCGCCAACGCTCAGGGCGCCAACGAACGCGCGGTGGCAGAACACGCCATAGCGCTCATTCTCACGCTCACGCGCCAGCTTCACCTCGCGCGCGACAACCAGCGCTCGCGGCAGTGGCGCGGCATGATCGGAGATCGGGCCTTACGGGAGCAGGAGCTCGGCGGAAAGACGCTGGTCATCGTTGGTCTCGGCCGCATCGGCATGCGCCTGGCCGCGCTGGCGCGCGCCTTCGACATGCGGGTGATCGGCGTGCGCCGCACGGCGAGGCCGGAGCCGGGGCTCGCTGAGCAGGTCGTCGCGCAAGCCGACCTCGCCCAAGCGCTCGCAGAGGCCGATGTCGCAGCGCTGACCTGTCCCCTGACGGCGGAAACGGAAGGCCTGATCGGCGCCGCGGCGCTGACCGCTCTCAAGCCCGGCGCGCTGTTGATCAATGTCGCGCGCGGGAAGGTCGTCGACCAGGCGGCGCTCATCGCCGCGCTCGCCGACGGACGGGTGCGCGCCGCCGCGCTCGATTGTTTCCCCGAGGAGCCGCTCCCACCCGAATCCGCTTTCTGGGCGCTGCCGAACGTCCTCGTTACGCCGCACACGGCAGGCGAAACCGAGCGCCATGAAAAGAACGTCGTCGACATCCTCATGGACAATATCGAGCGCCTGCTTCGCGGCGAAAGCACGTTGCGAAACGAGGTGGTGTGATGTCCGGAGACCGTCATGGTCGGCGCCGTTCCGCGCCCCGACGAATCCTACGACCGTTCTCGACTGTTGTAACGCGCGCGCCTGCGCCAGCCGCAAGAGGATGAACGCACATGGCCTCCGTCGAAATTTCGAATGTGCGCAAGAGCTTCGGCAGCCTGGAAATCATTCACGGGGTTTCCATCGACGTCGAAGACGGCGAATTCGTCATTCTGGTCGGGCCGTCGGGATGCGGCAAGTCGACGCTGCTCAGGATGGTCGCAGGGCTCGAGTCGGTCACGAGCGGCGAACTTCGCATCGACGGACGCGTCGTCAACGATGTCGCGCCGAAAGAGCGAGACATCGCGATGGTGTTCCAGAACTATGCGCTCTACCCGCAAATGACGGTCGCGAAAAACATGAGCTTCTCGCTCGAGCTCGCGCGCCGGCCGAAGAGTGAGATCGCCGAGAAAGTCAACAAGGCGGCCGACATCCTGGGACTTACGCCGCTGCTCGAGCGCTACCCGCGTCAACTATCAGGCGGACAGCGGCAGCGTGTCGCCATGGGACGGGCGATCGTGCGCGATCCGGCGGTGTTTCTGTTCGATGAGCCTTTGTCCAATCTCGACGCGAAGCTGCGCGTGCAGATGCGCGCGGAGATCAAGGCGTTGCAGCAGCGGCTCGAGTCTACGACGCTGTATGTCACCCATGACCAGATCGAGGCGATGACCATGGCCGACAAGATCGTGGTTCTGCACGATGGCGTCGTCGAGCAGATCGGCTCGCCGCTCGAGCTTTACGATCGCCCCGCGAACCTGTTTGTGGCCGGCTTTATCGGCTCGCCGGCGATGAACTTCATCAAGGCGCGGGTCGACGGTGATCAGCCGCCGACGCTCATCACCCTTTCGGGCGTCAAGATTCCGCTCGCCGCCGCGGCGCCGCGAGCCGCCCCTGGCTCGGAGATCATCCTGGGCGTTCGGCCGGAGCACGTAACCCTTGGCGGCCCAGAGGCCATGCCGGCCGAGATCGTGGTCATCGAGCCGACGGGTTATGAAACGCAGGTGATCGCGAAGTTGGCTGGGCAGGACATGACTTGCGTGTTCCGCGAGCGTTTGAGCGGTGGGCCGGGGGATCGCATTGGGTTGACGTTTGAAGGTCCGCTGCATTTCTTTGACGCGCAAACGGGCGCCGCCATCGCCGCCAGCTGATCTGAAGGCGGCGGTCTTGGTCGCCTTGCGAGTCATCCGGTGATCGGACTAACCTCGAACGTCAGAGCTGCGCCGATGAGGCGTGGCCAGGAGGATTTCGCCATGAAGGGCTATCGCGTCAATCGTCGGTCGCTGCTCATTGGCATGGCCGCCGCCCCGGCCATCATCCGCGCCGCGCGCGCCGCTCCGATGACGCTCAGGCTCTCGTCTTCCTTGCCGAACAATCCGAAGTTCGCCAACGGCCGGGTATACTACGACAATTTCGTGAAGCATCTTGCGGCAGGCGGTCTCGCCGACCGGATCGAGGTGCAATTCTTCCCCGACAATCAACTCGGCCAGGAGATCGACGTCGTCAACTCGGTAAGCCTCGGCGTCATCGACCTGATGGTCACCGGGACCTCGATCTGGGCGAACGTCGTGCCGCTAATCGGCCTGCTCGACCTCGGCTATCTGTTCGAAAGCTTTCCGCAGCAGACCAAGGCGTTGGACGCCGGCGCGGCCAAGCCGCTGGAGCTGGCCCTGAGCGCCGGCGCCAACGTGCACATCGTCGGCTGGGCGTACAATTTCGGTTCGCGCAGCGTGCTGTGCAAATCGGCGGTCAACGCGCCTGCGGACCTGGCCGGCAAGAGAATCCGAACCTTGCCGAACAAGATCATCACCGAATGCCTGAAACTCATGGGCGCGGCGGCGACGCCGATGGCGTTTGGCGAGATTTACACCGCCCTCCAAGCTGGCGTGCTGGATGGGCTGGAGCATGATCCGCCAACGATTGTCGCCAGCAAGTTCTACGAGACGACCAAATTCTATTCGCTGACCCAGCACAACTTTTCGGCGCTCGGCGTATTCTGCAGCGGGCTCACGCTCAATCGAATGGAGGCGCCGGTGCGCGGGCAGTTTCTGAACGCGGCGGCGGAAGCGGCCGTGGACACAAGAGCGCGCGGGCTCGAGGCGGAAAAGGAGGCGATTGACACGCTGAAGCAAAAAGGCGTCGAAATCATCGCTTGCGATCGCGAGCCGTTCCGCAAACTGACGCTGCCGCAGACGGACGCCTTCATCAAGGCGCATCCCGAGGCGAAGCCGATCATCGATATCGTCCGCAGCACCAAGGCCTGACAGGCGCGTGACTCGATCGACGGCCGCGACGGTATCCACGAGCAGCTTGCGCCGGGCGGCCGACGGCGGCCTGTCCTCGCTGCTCGCTCTCGTCGACACGATCGCCGCCGTCCTGTTGGCGGCGGACCTGATCGTCGTGTTGCTGTCGGTGTACTACCGCTACGTGCTGGCGGCGCCGATCGAATGGGCTGACGACGTCGCCCGCGGGCTGATGGTGGCGATGAGCTTTTTCGGCGCGGCAGGCGCGCTCGCGCGCAATGAAAACGTCGGCGTCGCTTTCTTCGTGGAGAAATTTGGCCCACAAGCGCGCAGGCGCGTCGACGCCGTTGCGGCGCTGGTGGTCTTGATCACCGCCGCCTCGGTAGCCTGGTACGCGACTGCGTTGGGACGGTTTACCACCGGCCAGACGACTGGGTCCGGCCTGCCGCTTGAATTGACGTTTTATCCGATGGGCGCGGGCGCGCTTTGCATGGCGGTTTTCGCGCTTGCGCAGCTCTGGCGCCGAAAGCTGTCCGACATCGCGTTCGCGGTCATTGTCGCGCTGGCGTTGGCTAGCGCGGCGTATGGCTGGCGATTCGTCGAGGCAGGCGCGGCGCGTTCGGGCGCGCCGATGCTGTTGGGCTTCGTGGCGTGCGTGGTCGGCGGCGTGCCGATCGGCTTTGCGCTCGCGTTCACCGCTCTCGTTTATATCTGGATCGAAGGCGCCTTGCCCGGCCTCATATTCGCGCAGCAGATGGCGCGCGGCATCGACAATTTCGTCCTGCTGGCGATTCCGTTTTTCATCCTGGTCGGGTACTTGATGGAGGCGAACGGCATGTCTGTCCGCCTGATCGCGTTGCTCGAACGGCTGATCGGACGAGCCCGTGGCGGCCTCAATATCGTGATGGTGCTGTCGATGGTGATCTTCTCCGGCATTTCCGGTTCGAAGATGGCCGACGTCGCGGCGGTGGGCTCGGTGCTGATCCCGGCGGCCCGGCGGTCGCGGCAAAGCCCGGGGAGCGCGGTGGCGTTGCTGGCTGCGTCCGCCGTCATGGCGGAGACCATTCCGCCGTGCATCAACCTCATCATACTGGGCTTTGTGGCCAATCTCTCAATCGGGGGGCTGTTCATGGCGGGATTGGCGCCGGCCGGCCTCATGGCCCTTGCCCTGATCGGGGCCGTGATCCTGCTTGGCGGCGATGCCCGATTGCCGGACGAGGCAAGGCTCAGCACGGCGTCGCTCCCGCAATTGTGGCGCGGCGCAATTGTTACCCTCGGGCTTCTGGTCATCATTTTTGTCGGCTTCAGGTTCGGCATCGCGACCGCGACCGAGATTTCCGCTTTCGCCGCGCTTTATGCCTTCGCGGTAGGCGGCGTGGCGTTCCGTGAGCTTGGACCGCGCGCCGCGGCTCGAAGTTTCATCAACGCCGCGACTCGCTCGGGACTTGTGCTGTTCATCGTCGCCGCGGCCCAGTCGCTCGCCTTCGTGCTGACGTTGCAACAGTTTCCCCAAAAGTTGGCGCAAACGATGATCGCGCTCTCTCACAACGCCGGTGAATGGCCGTTCCTGGCTCTGTCCATCCTCATCTTGATTGTCATGGGCTCCATCCTGGAAGGCGCCGCGGCGCTCATCATCTTCGGTCCGCTGCTGATCCCGGTAGCGGCCCAGATCGGCATCAGCGGGCTGCACTTCGGCGTGGTTCTCGTGATCGCGATGGGCATTGGCCTGTTCGCGCCGCCGCTTGGGCTTGGGCTTTACGGCGCATGCCTGATTGGCCGCGTGCCGATCGAGACGACAGTGCGGCCGATGCTCGGTTATCTTGGCCTGCTTCTCTTGTGCCTCTTGGTGATCGCGTTCGTCCCGGGTCTGACGCTCTGGCTGCCGCATCGGCTTGGCTACCAATAGCGGGGTGGCGGCGAGACAGGCTTGTACAGTTTGCCATTGGACAGACTGTCATTTATAACATGTTGTATCTGTTGTTATGCGTTTATTTTAGGGGCGGAACTAAACCGGGTCTCAACCGACTGAAAACATTAGGGGTCGCCGGTAAAATGACCGCTAGAGCCGTTGAGCGGTGTCTCTCGAGGTTGCCACTCGAGCTTACTCAAGCCGAGTCCACAAAACCCCAAAGCGCGTGGGCCTTCGCGCTTGACCGTGCCCCGTCTCAAGCTATGGTCCGTCGGCGCATCCGCCATTGCGACTGCCCTAGCTGCGCGTAACGCCCAACCAACAATTGATCTCCCGTCATTCTCAGATCGAGACAATGAACCATGCCGCATCTGTTCAGTAAGCTTCGCATGCGCGACGTCGACTTCGCCAACCGCATCGGCGTTTCGCCGATGTGCCAATATTCTTCAGTCGACGGCTACGCCAACGATTGGCATTTCGCTCATCTTGCCGCGCGGGCGGTGGGCGGCGCTGCGCTGGTGTTTACGGAGGCCGCCGCGGTCTCGCCCGAGGGACGAATTTCGCCGCAGGACCTCGGGGCTTGGAGCGAGCGGCATTTCGAGCCTCTCGAACGGATCGCGCGCTTCATCGAGTTGCAAGGCGCCCGCGCAGGCATCCAGCTCGCGCATGCCGGTCGAAAAGGCAGCACTTATCGGCCGGGCGCCGGGCAAGGCGCTATTGCCGAAGGCGCTGGCGGGTGGCGCCCTGTCGCTCCGAGTGCGATTGCGTTCAGCGACGCCTACGCCAAGCCGGACGAATTGACCGTCGACCAGATCAAGTCATTGCAAACTGCGTTCGCGGTTGCGGCTGAACGCGCGGCTGCAGCCGGTTTCGCCGTGATCGAAATTCACGGCGCCCACGGGTATCTCATTCACGAGTTTCTATCGCCGTTCAGCAATCGCCGCGTCGACTCGTACGGGGGTTCGTTCGAAAATCGGACGCGATTCCTTCGTGAGTGCGTCACGGCGGTGCGTCGCGCACTGCCTGAGCGTTGCCCACTGTTTGTGCGAATTTCTTCGACGGACTGGGTTGAAGGCGGATGGGACATCGACCAATCGGTGGAGCTTGCCCGCCTTCTGCTCGCTCTCGGCGTCGATGTGATCGATTGCTCGTCGGGCGGCAATCTCGAAAAGGCTGAGATCCCGATTGGGCCTGGATATCAAACGCCGTTCGCCGAGCGGATTCGGCGTGAGGCGAATATCGCCACCGCTGCCGTCGGCATGATCACCGCGCCGGCTCAGGCTGATCAGATCATCCGCAACGATCAGGCCGATATCGTGCTCCTTGCGCGCGAAATGCTGCGCGACCCCTATTGGCCGGTGCACGCTGCGCAAGAACTTGGGCAGGCCGCGCAGTGGCCGAGGCAATATCTGCGCGCCGCGCCGAGCGGAGCGTCCGAGCGGATAAGCGCGTCCGCTCCAGGCGACCGCGTCAAGCAAACTGTCGCATCGTAAGCAGGCGATGGCCCGCGCGGCAGAAAAGCGGCTTGGCGAAGCGGTCCTGCTCGCTATAGGCTGGCGCCGCGCCCGATCCAAGGCGTGGTGTTGGGGAGCAACATGCGGAACTCGTTCGCTTACTTGCTGACGGCGGCGGCGATCGCCTTCGGACTCGTTCTCGGTGGTCCGACCGTGGCGAACGCCGAAAGCGTCATGAGAACATGCGCAACCGAATGGAAGCAGGCTCAGGCGGCTGGCACGACGGGCGGCGAGAGCTGGCCGCAGTTTCTCGCGCAGTGTCGCACACGTCAGGGTTCGGGCGCCTCTTCGACAGTCGCTCCCGCGCCTGCCCCTCAATCAGGCTCTCTGTTCCCGTGGTCGCAGCCATCAGCGCCGGCCTCAAATGTCGCCGCGCGCTCGGGCGGCCAAAGCGTCATGAGGATATGCGCGAGCCAATGGAAAGAGGCCAAGGCGGCTGGAACGACCGGCGGCCAGAGCTGGCCGCAGTTTCTGTCGCAATGCCGTGCGAGCCGCTCAGCGGCCGCATCGCCCTCGGGCGGTTTCGCTGCGGCTCCGGCGCCTGCCCCATCGCCCGCGCCCGCCACCCAGTCAGGCTCCCTATTCCCATGGTGGCAACCAGCGGCTCCCGCGTCGACGCCGGCGTCGAATGTTGGCGCGCCTTCGGCCCTGCAGGCTGGCCAGTATACGACCGAGTTGGCCGCCCGCGCCCGATGTCCGTCGGACACCATCGTCTGGGTCAACACGCCGACGCGCATCTATCACTACTCGGGAACCCGCTATTACGGGCAAACCCACAGGGGCGCCTATATGTGCGAGGCTGACGCGCGCGCAGCCGGCTATCGCGCCGCGCGGAACCGGCAACGTGAGGCCGAGACCCATTAAGGCCAGGGCTGTCGCCGGGTGCGCTGAGCGCTGGCTTGTCGCCCACGTTCGGCGTTCATCAGGCTGTCGCAACTCAAGCCTTTGATTGCAACATTTTGATCGGTTCGGCGCACGCCTTTGCGAAGGCACCAAAGCCTGGGTCGTTGTGTGACGCAGCTCACGTTACGTCATACCCAATTCATGTCTAATTGATTGCAGCCGCAATAAAAGCGGCAGAGGTGGGCCCTTGTTAACAAGATTGCCGCAGGCTGCTTTTGTCAACTCGCTCCGCCCGCGAAGCAGCCATCGCAAGTGACCAATGGAACGTGAGATGCACCCATTTCCCCAGGCGGATGCGCGTTCGGATCAATCCGATCGCGGCCATCATTTCCTCCACACGAACGTCTTGCTGCGGCACGCGAGTGGCGCGTCGGGCGAAGCCGAAGAGCACATCGATAATATCTTGACCCAGGCTGCCGTTCTGAAACGTCGCGTATGGATCAGCAGCATGCTCTTCGCTGAGCTCAGGCCATCGATGTTCGTTCCCGGACGGTTCGGCGCGCTGCACGAATTGACCCGATATATCCGCTCGCTGGCGACGCTGGTGACGCCCGACCCGAATACGATGCTGCGCGTGGCGCGCCTTCGCGACGCAAAATGGCAAAGGCCAGCCGGCGTGCGTGGGGCGGATGAGAAGCCGCGAATGATGTCGCTTAGCGACGCGATACAGATCGCCTCGGCTCTTTGGGTAAAGGAAGCGGGCGGGGTCACCGATCTCAAGTTCCTCATGTTTGACGACTGGACCTCGAACGACGCCAAGGGCGGCGCTCGTCTTTCGCTGCTGCGGCTTCAGGATTACGCGGCGGATGCGCGGGCCAATTCGGATGTGATGGCGGCTGTGCGGTTGACGCGCGTCCAACCTCTTCGTCAGGCGCGCTCGATCTCACAAACGGCCTCCGCCGGACAAGAGCCCACCGCCGTTTCCTGACGGGGAGCCTCGAAGGAAGCCCGACCGCTCCAAACGCGTTCGGCTCACCGAGCGGCGTGCGTCGGGAAGTCGAGGCTCGAGCGCCGCTGGGCCCTGCATCAGCTTCCGAACACCCGGTCAAAGATCGTATCCACGTGCTTCAGGTGATAGCCCAGGTCGAACAGCGCATCGAGCTCCTCGCCGCTCAAGACCTTGCTGACATCGTTGTCCGCCCTCAAAAGCTTGAGAAACTCGCCCTCGCCGCGCCAGACGGGCATCGCGTTCCGCTGCACGAGCGCGTAGGCGTCGTCGCGGGCGACGCCCTTTTGCGCCAACGCCAGCAAAATGCGCTGCGAATGGATGAGCCCACCGAGCCGGTCCAGGTTTTTCCGCATGGCTTCCGGATAAACCACCAGCTTGTCGATCACACCCGCGAGGCGCGCCAGCGCAAAGTCGAGCGTGATTGTCGCATCCGGACCGATCATTCGTTCGACTGAGGAATGCGAAATGTCGCGCTCGTGCCACAGCGCCACGTCCTCAAGCGCGGGCGTCACGGCGGAGCGCACCATGCGGGCGAGTCCCGTCAGATTTTCCGCCAGCACTGGATTGCGCTTGTGCGGCATCGCCGACGAGCCCTTCTGCCCCTCGGAGAAGAACTCTTCCGCCTCCATCACCTCGGTGCGCTGCAAATGGCGGATTTCGGTCGCGAGCCGCTCGACCGAGGACGCGACGATTCCCAGCGCCGCAAAGAAAGCCGCATGGCGATCGCGCGGGATGACCTGGGTCGAAATCGGCTCGGGTCTCAAGCCCAGTTTCCCCGCGACATAGGTCTCAACCCTCGGATCGATGTTGGCGAAGGTGCCAATCGCGCCGGAGATCGCGCAAGTCGAGATCTCGTCGCGCGCCGCGACGAGCCGGGCGCGAGCCCGGGCAAACTCCGCGTAGGCGTAGGCGAGCTTAAGGCCGAACGTGGTGGGCTCCGCATGAATTCCATGCGAGCGGCCGATGGTCGGGGTCATCTTGTGCTCGAAGGCGCGGCGCTTGAGCGCGGCAAGCAGCGCATCGACGTCCGCGATGAGGATGTCGCTCGCCCGCCTGAGCTGCACGGCGAGACACGTGTCGAGCACATCGGAGCTCGTTAGCCCCAAATGGACGAAGCGCGCTTCGGGGCCAATGAATTCCGCGAGGTGAGTCAAGAAACGCGATGACGTCGTGCTTCGTCACCCTTTCGATCTCATCGATCCGCGCAACGTCGAACTTGGCCTTCGAGCCCTTTTCCCAGATCGCCTTGGCCGCCTCCTCTGGGATCAGACCGATCTCGGCCATTCCTTCCGACGCGTAGGCCTCGATCTCGAACCAGATGCGGAAACGCGTCTCGGGCGACCAGACAGCGGTCATCTCGGGGCGGGAATAGCGCGGGATCATTGGCGACGCTTTCTGTTTGTTCCTTCCGGGGCGCGGTCTATAGGAACGGCAGTCGAGAAGCGAGCAGGCGCGCAACGCCATTGCGACGCCGCGTCCAGTCAGGAAAACAACCGTCCCATGCCTTCGCAATCGGTCGACGTCATTGTGCTGGGCGCTGGAATCGTCGGCGTTTCGGCGGCGCTTGCGCTTCAGGCGCGCGGCCGATCCGTGGCGCTCGTCGACCGTCTGGCCGAGGCGGCGGGCGAGACGAGCTTCGGCAACAGCGGCATCATCCAGACCGAAGGCGTGCTCCCCTACCTGTTCCCGCGGGCGTTTCGCGAGGTCGCGCGGGCGGCCGCCAACCGAGATCCGCGCGCTCACATGCGCCATGGCTCGCTCGCGTCGATCGCGCCTTCGATTTGGCGCTATTTCCAAGCCTCGACACAACCGAGAAAGGCCGCGACGGGCAAGGTCATGGCCCCGCTCCTGTTCGCCTCTGCGGCCGAGCACCTGAAGCTCGCGAAGGACGCGGGCGCGTCCGGGCTTTTGCGCTCCGGCGGCTGGATCAAGGCCTATCGCAGCGCGCGCGGTCAGGATCTGGCGCACGCGCGAGGCCGAGGAGCTCAAGCCGTTTGGCGTCAAGCCGATTGTCGCTTGATCGCGCCGGGCTCACCGAGCTTGAGCCGCATGTGGGCGAAAAGGCGATCGGCGGCGTCCACTATTCTGAGCCGCTGTCGACGTCCGATCCGGCCAAACTCATCCAGAGCTACGCGGCGCTGTTCGTCAAGCGCGGCGGGCGCATGGAGAGGGGCGACGCGCTGAGCCTCGAGCCTTCGGGCTTGGGCTGGATGGTCACGACCGACGAGGGGCAGGCTCGCGGCGCGCGACGTCGTGATCGCGCTCGGGCCCTGGTCCGATGAGCTCGCGCGACGCTTCGGCCTTCGCCTGCCGTTCTTCGTCAAGCGCGGCTATCACATGCATTACGAGGCCAAGGGCAACGCGGGCTTGACCCGGCCCGTGCTCGACCTCGAGCGCGGCTACCTCGTCACCCCGATGGCGCGGGGCTTGAGATTGACCACCGGCGCCGAATTCGCCCGGCGCGACGATCCGCCCTCGCCGGCGCATCTCGAGCGTGTCGAGCCCTACGCGCGGGAACTGTTCCCCATCGGCGCACGAAAGGACGCCGCGCCCTGGCTCGGCCGGCGCCCCTGCCTGCCGGACATGCGGCCGATCATCGGGCCGTTCCCGGGCAAGCCAGGCCTCTGGCTCGATTTCGGTCACCACCACCTCGGACTGACGCTCGGCCCCATCACCGGGCGCCTGCTGGCGGAGCTCGTGACCGGCGAGACGCCGTTCGTCGATCCCGCCCCGTTCAAGGCGGAGCGGTTCGGAGCGTAGAGCCCCGGCTTGGCGTCGTCCAATTGCGTTCGAGCGCCGTCCATAGACGCTATTAAACGCCCGTAAACGCTAGTAAGCGCTAGTAAGTGCTAGTAAGTGCTAGCAAATTTACTAGCGTTTATTTTTTCAAATCGAGCCTCTTCAATGGGTTACAGGTCAATTCAAATAAAATTTTTGGGCTTATCTCACATCTAACCGAGGTATTACCGCCCCTTCGTAGTCTCTCTGTTCCTTGCCACCATCTGAGTTCCATCGACTGGACAAGATAGCAACTATTTCTGACTTTGGCAAGCAAATATCAATGGATCGGTTTTTCCGGCTGGGACGGCGCGCTGGCGCTGCCTCACCCGGGTCGCTTCCGCTATGGGCTGCGGGCGGCTCATCAGCGCCGCGCCCATCACCCTTCCCTCTCCCCGTAGGCGGGGAGAGGGTTAGCTGGCTGGCGCGCGGCCTTGGGTTTCGTCCGCGTCTTGCGGAGCCGAGTAAAGCGCGTTCTGGCCCATGATCGATGGCTTGACCGTCCCCGGACGGCCGCCTAACGAAGACAGCGTAAAAATTCGGGAGGAAACACCATAATGCAAACCAAGCGCACCTTTGTCCTGACCGCGCTGACGGCCGCCGCGCTTAGCGCGCTTACCGTCGGCGCCTCGGCCGCCGACGCGCCAAAAATCGCGGTCGATCTCACCACGCTGACCTCGCCGTTCTGGACCGCCTACAACCAATATATTGTGAACCAAGCGAAGGCTCAGGGCGTCGATCTGCTGCAGCCGTTCAACTCGGAATTCGACACGTCGAAACAGATCACCGGGGTGAAGAACGCGATCACGCTCGGCGCCAAAGGCCTCATTTTCTCGCCATTCGACAGCTCCGCCGCAGGAACAATTCTGAAGACGGCGGCAGCCGCGAATGTGAAGGTCGTCGCGGTCGACGTCGCGCCGGACTCCGGTCCCGTCGCCATCGTCGTGCGCGCCAACAACATCGCTTATGGCGAGAAGGCCTGCAAATATATCGGGGAGCACGTGGCGGAAGGCCCGGTGGTGCAGATCATGGGCGACCAGGCGTCGATCAATGGCCGGGATCGCGGCAATGGCTTCCGCGACTGCATCAAGAAGAACTATCCGAAGCTTAAGGAGCTTGAAATTCCGACCAAGGCCTGGTCCGGCGAGGATGCAGCGGCTGGTCTCGATACAATTCTCAACTCGACCCCCAATCTCAAGGCGATCTACATGCACGCTGGCGGCGTTTTCCTCGCGCCCACTTTGCAGACGCTGAAGCGCAAAGGTTTCTTGCATCCCGCCGGAGAAGCAGGCCACATCGTGATCGTGAGCAATGACGGAATTCCGCAAGAGTTCGACGCGATCCGCAAAGGCGAGATCGACGCCACCGTCTCCCAACCGGCCGACCTCTATGCGAAATATGGCATCATGTATCTGAAGGACGCGATCGAGGGAAAGACGTTCAAGGCCGGCCCGACCGACCATGACAGCACGATTCTCGAAGTGGCTCCGGGCGTTCTCGAAGATCAGCTTCCGGCGCAGTTGGTCACCAAGGCGAACGTCGACGACAAGTCGTTTTGGGGGAACAATCCCAAATAGCTTTTGAGCGTCGCTGATGATCGAGACGACGCGCGGGGCCTCTGGGGCCGAGGCGGCTCCGATCGCGGAAGCGATCGGCGTCTCGAAGCGTTATGGCGCGACGGTCGCGCTGAGCGACGCGCGCCTGCGCGTATTGCCCGGCGAGTCGCATGCGCTGGTTGGGCGCAACGGCGCCGGCAAGTCGACTCTTGTCGGGATCCTGACCGGCCTTCGCGAGCCTGACAGCGGGGAGGTTCGCTTCCGTGGCGAGCCGGCGCCAGCGGTCGCCGACCGCGAAGGGTGGCGCCAGCGCGTCGCCTGCGTCTACCAGCATTCGACGATCATCCCGGACCTTACGGTCGCCGAAAACCTGTTCATCAACCGGCAGCCGCTGCGGCGCGGCTTCATCAATTGGAACGCGCTTTGGCGCGACGCCCGAGAGGTGCTCGATCGCTGGAACGTCGCGGTCTCGGAACGCTCTCGCGCAGGCGATCTCAAGGTCGAAGCGCGCCAACTGGTCGAGATCGCGCGGGCGCTTTCCTACGGCGCCCGATTCATCATTCTCGACGAGCCGACCGCCCAACTGGACGGAGAGGAGATCAAGCGTCTGTTCGCGCAAATGCGCCGGCTGCAGGCGCAGGGCGTGACCTTCCTTTTCATCTCCCATCACCTCCAGGAAGTCTACGAGGTCTGTCAGACCGTGACCGTGCTGCGCGACGCTAAGCACATCCTGACGGCGCCCGCGGCGAGCTTGCCCAAGGACGCGCTCATCGAGGCGATGACCGGGGAGCAGGTGAGCTTCGGTTTCGCCGACGCCGCCAACCGAAAGACGCCGACTGAGGGCGCCGTCGCGCTCGAAGTGAACGGCCTCGGGGGGAGGATTTCGAGGACGTGAGCTTCTCGGTGCGCGCCGGCGAGATCATCGGGCTTTGCGGCGCAACGAGCAGCGGGCGCCTCGGCGTGGCCGAGGCGGTGGCGGGCTTAGGGCCATACAAGGGCGGCGCGATCCGCATCAACGGCGCCCCTTTGCCGACAAACGACGTGCCCTCCGCGCTCGCGCTCGGCGTCGGCTGCGTGCCGAAAAGCCGGCACGGCCAAGGCCTCGTTCTCACCCAATCGATCGCCGACAATGTCACCATGCCCATTGCGAACGCGCTTGGGCCGCTCGGATTCATCGCGCCGGTCCGCCGCGCTTCCGCGGCTAGGCAAGCAATCGACACGCTTGGCGTCGTCACAGAGGGGCCGGATCAGCTCGTTTCCGACCTCTCCGGCGGCAACCAGCAGAAGGTGGTGATGGGGCGAGCGCTCGCGAGCCGGCCGTCGGTTCTTGTCCTCATCGATCCGACAGCGGGCGTCGATGTGAAATCGAAGGAAGCGCTCTTGCGCGCGGTCGAGAATACGCGCCGCGAGGGGCGGGCGATCTTGGTGGCGAGCGGTGAGCTTGAAGATTTGCGGGTCTGCGACAGGGTGCTCGTGATGCGCCACGGCAAGGTCGTCGCCGAGCATGAAGCGGGTTGGAGCGATAACGAACTCGTCGCGTCGGTCGAGGGGATCTGAGAATTGAACCAGAGTTCGGCTCCTGCGCCTGCCGCTCAGAGAACCGCCCTAGCGCCACGAAGCAGCGCTATTGCGCTCGCTCGGCTTCGCGACCTGGCGCTGCTTCCGGCTCTGGCGGTGCTGATCGTCATCGGCTCGATCATCAGTCCGGTTTTCCTCACCTCGGGAAACATCAACACGATCCTGACCTCATCGGCCGCGTTGGCGCTGGTCGTCCTGGCGGAATCGCTCGTCATCATCACCGGCAAGTTCGATCTCTCGCTCGAGTTCGATCTACGGCATCGCGCCCGCGATCGGCGCGATGGTGGTGCTGCCCGCCGAGAGTTTCGGCTTCGGGTTCGAATGGCCGACTGCGATCGGCATCCTCACGGTGTTGGTCATCGGCGGGCTGGTCGGCTTCATCAATGGATTCATGGTGGTGAAGCTGAGGCTCAGCGCCTTCATCGTGACGCTCGCGATGCTGATCATCCTGCGCGGCATGCTCGTCGGCGCCACGCACGGGCGGACCCTGTTCGACCTGCCCGGCGCCTTCTACGGCCTGATGGTCATCACCTTCCTCGGCCTCCCGCTCGCGGTGTGGCTCGCGGCCCTCGCTTTCGCCATCGCCGGAATTATGTTGCGCTACCATCGGCTAGGCCGCGCGCTCTACGCCATCGGCGGCAATCCCGAAGCCGCTCGCGCCGCCGGAATTCGCGTCGAACGCATCACCTGGGGCGTCTATGTGCTGGCGGGGGTTCTCGCTGCATTGGGCGGCCTCGCCATCACCGGCTATGTCGGTGCGATCAGCGCCAATCAGGGCAATGGCCTGATCTTCACCGTTTTCGCCGCGGCGGTGATCGGCGGCATTTCGCTCGATGGCGGCAAGGGGACGATGTTCGGCGCGCTGACCGGCGTGCTGCTGCTCGGCGTCGTCGGCAACCTGCTGACGCTTGCGCAAGTGCCGTCGTTCTGGATCCAGGCGATCTATGGCGCGATCATATTGGGGTCTTTGATGGTCGCTCGCTTCGCGGGCGGCCAGTCGCAGGAATAGGGTCGAGCGCGTAACGTTGCTTTTACCATTCGCTTCAATTTGCGCCTCGCCCGAGGACCTTTCACGATTGCCGCAACGTTCCTCATTTCGGCAAGCAATCGGGCAATGGGTCTCCTGTTAACCGAGGTGTTTTGACGCGAGAGGCTGTCTGCTTCAAAATCAATGCCGTTACCCCTTGGTCAGTCAGGGAAAAGGCGTTCGAGTTGACTGGCAAGCGTTTCGCGAAAGAGCGTGATCGTTCCGGCATACGTCTTGTTGTCGCATTGGTCGCCGGCGTGATCGTCATTGGCGATTGGACTGTCGCTCAGGCCTTTGATTTCTTCGGTCTTTTTGGCTCGAACGATACGCCACCGGCGGTTTCGCGGACGGCAATTCCCTACAGCTTCACCGTCGAGGTCACGGGCGACGTCTCCGGGCTCAAAGACAGCGTGAAAGACGCTTCCTCGCTCTACAGTTTGCGCAAGGACGCCCCTGCCGATGGCGAAGCCCTGGCGCGACGCGCAGAGAGCGATTTCGCCCCGGTCATCGACGCGCTGTGGGGCGCAGGATACTATAACGCCGCGGTAACGATCTCGATCGACGGCGCGAGCCTCGCTATTGGCTCGACCGACATCGCAGCCTTCTCCCGCGCCGCTGAGACTTATCGCAACCGAGCGCCTGCTCCGGTCGTCATCAAGGTCGACCCCGGCCCGTTGTTCAAGCTCCGCTCGGTGCGGATCTTAAACGCGCTCGGCGTGGAATTCTCGGAAGCCGAGTTGCCGCAGCGGATCGTCGGCCTCAAGTCCGGAGATCCGGCGGCCGCGGCCGCGATCCGCGCCGCTCAAGCCCGCATTGTCGATTATTTCCGTAAAGAAGGACGCCCGCTCGCCAAAATCCAGTCTGTCGTCCCGATCGTAGACCATGCGCAAGATATTATGGACCTGACTGTGACCGTGGCCCCGGGCCCCATCGCGCCGTTCGGCGAGGCCACGATCAACGGGCCTCAGACTTTCGATCCCGCGACCGTGCGCTCGTTTCTCTATATCCATCCGGGCGACCCCTACTCGCCGGCGGCGATCGCCGATGCGAGGAACAGCATCCGCGAAATCCCCGCGGTGGGCGGCGTGCGCATCGCCGAAGGGACGACGCTCGACGCCTACGGCCGGCTCCCCTATCAGATCGATGTCGAGGATCGTCTGCCATACGCCGTCGGCGCGTCGGTGAAATATTCGACAACGAACGGTCCGGAGGGCCAAGTCTATTGGGAAGACCGCAATGTCTTCGGCGGCGCCGAGCGCCTGCGCCTGCAGGGCAGCGTGTTCTATGCACCGCCATGGTACATCGCCTCGCAAAGTCTCAATCACTTCTCCTCCAACGACATCGGCGGGCGCGTATCGGCGAGCTTCCTTAAGCCCGCCTTATGGGGCACGACCAACGATCTTCTCATCGACGCCCTTGCAGAGAAGATGAGCACGAGCGGCGCGGGGTTTGTCGGCTATCAGGCCGAGGACGCGGACGTGACCGCCTCGCTTCGCCATCGCTTCGATCAGAACTTCTGGGTTCAGGCGGGCCTCGAAGCGCAGAGTGGCGACGCGACGGACGCGTTGGGCACGGTCAACTACACGCTGGTCGGCGTCCCCGTGTCCGCCAATTTCGACACGACCGACAGCAAGCTCGACCCGACGCGCGGCGTGCGGCTCAACGTCTCCGCTGTGGGCTTTGGCGCATTCCTCGGCTCGAGCCTCGATCTCGTGCAGGCGAAGGCGGGCGCGTCAGCCTATTATTCCATCGACGCCAACTCGCGATACGTCCTGGCCGGGCGGGTCGCAGCGGGCGCCATGGCCGGCCCGCAGCTCGACGCAATTCCGGCTAACTGGCGCTTTTACGCGGGCGGCGGCGGCTCGGTGCGCGGCTACGCCTATAACGAGCTCGGCCCAACCGTGTGGTGGGGCGCGGTGGTTGGCGGGAAGAGCCTCATCGAGGCGTCGGCCGAATTGCGCGTGAAAGTGACCGACACGATCGGGGTCGTTCCATTCTTCGACATCGGAAACGCGTTCGCCTCGAACTTCCCGAACTTCAGCGAGCCTTTGTTCGCGGCGGTTGGTCTTGGGCTGCGATACTATACGTCCGTCGGACCTATCCGCCTCGACGTCGCCTTTCCCCTGGAGCGGCGCGCCGGCAACGGGCCGGTCGCGGTCTATGTCAGCATCGGGCAGTCATTCTGATGGCAAAGGTCTTGTCCCCCCTCAAAGCTTTGGCGCTGATCGCCCTCCTCGTCCTTGGCGGGAGCGCCTATGCGGCGGAGGGCGACAAGGGAGTGCTCGCCGACCTCATCTCGCGGGCTTTGTCCTCGCCGTCGATGAGCGTCTCGATCGGCGCGGTAGACGGGGTGCTGTCCTCCGACGCGTCGATCAGCGACATTGTCCTCTCCGACCGGCAGGGGCCTTGGCTCAAGGTGGACAAGGTTCGTCTCGTCTGGAACCGGCTCGCGCTCTTCAGCCGGAGGCTCGAGGTCGATCAGCTCACCATCGGACACATGCAGTTTCTGCGGCGTCCGCTTCCCTCCGAAACGCCGCCTCCCGATACGGGGGCGCAGCAGCGGATCCTGCCGGAACTGCCGCTCAAGGTGATCATCAAGCAGTTCGGCGTGCAGGAGCTTTCGCTTGGCGAGCCGGTGGCTGGCGTCGCGGCTCGCCTCAGCATTTCCGGCAAGGCGACCCTCGGACCGCCGTCCGAGGGGCTCGACCTTACCCTCACCTCGCAGCGGCTCGACGCGCCGGGCGACTTCAAAGCGCTCTTGACCTACGTTCCCGCCACCGATCGGCTGACGCTCAACGTGAACTCCGCCGAGCCGGCCGGCGGAATTTTTGCCCATCTCGCCAATCTTCCCGGCCTGCCGCCGGTCAAGCTCGCCTTCAATGGCGCAGGCGCCTTGGACAATTTCACGGCGAAGCTCGATTTTGCCGCCGGCGCGGATGTCTGGGCGAACGGCGAGGTTGTCGTTGCGCGGCAGGGCGCCGGGCGGCGGCTGACGCTCGATCTCAACTCGCGCCTCGAAGGGCTTGCGCCGGGCGTTGTGCGGGCGGTCTTCGCAGGGGAGACGACGCTCAAGGGCGACGTCCAGTTCAACGACGATTCGAGCATCACTTTGCCGGGCGGCCTGCATCTTGTGTCGGCCGCGGCGCGGCTCGACTTCGAAGGCGAGAAGTCGGCTACCGGCCTTCTCGACCTCAAGGTCCACGCCGGCGCCATTCCGGGCTCCGCAACGGTCGGGAAACTCGATCTGAACGCATCGATCAACGGACCGCTTTCGACCCCGACGATCGACGGCGCTTTCGACGCCGGGCAGATCCGCGTCGAGCAAGGTTCCGTCGACCGCGTCCAAGCGACCTTCCGCGCGAGTCCCGATGGTCCGCTGACGGAAGAGAAGACGCGGATCCTGTTCGAGGGCGAGGCGAAAGTGAACGGTCTCGCGCTTTCCGATCCCGCTTTCGCCCAAGCGGTCGGCCGCGAGCTGACACTGACAATGCGCGGCTCCGCCTCGTCGAGGGGCGAAATGACGTTCGACACGCTTGATCTCTCGGCGCCCAATTTCAGCGCCCAATATTCCGGTCTGCTCTCGCCGAGCAAAATTCGGGGCAAGGCGAATATCGTCGCCCGCGACTTGAGCCGCTTCGCTCTCCTCGCTGGCGGAACTCTCAAGGGCGAAGCGCGCATCGCCGCCGATTTGGACGGCGCGCCCCGTTATGGCGTGCTGAGCGCAACCATCGACGCGCATGCGACGAAACTTGCGACCAACTTTCCCATGTTTGACAGGGCGACGGGTGGAACCCTCGACGTGACCGGCGCCGCGCGGCTGACGCCGGGCGGCGGGTTCGCCTTCACGGATCTTCTGGCGAGCGGACAACATGCCTCGGCGCGGCTCAATGGGGAGTACGGGCGCAACAAGGTGGATGTCGGGGCGCGCGTCGAGATTCGAGAGACCCAAGTCCTCGACCCGCGCGTGAGCGGCAAGGCGGAGATCGCCGCCGCGCTGAGCGGGACGCCATCCGATCTCACCGCCGCGCTGAAAGCGAATTTGGGGGAAGGAAGGCTCCTCGACCGCAAGACATCGGGCATCGCCCTCGAAGCGCTCGCCAATCATATCACCGGCCTCATCGACGCGAACGCTTCCCTATCCGGCGATGTCGACGGCCATGCTCTGCAAGGCTCGATGCATGTGGCGAAACACGACGATGGCGGCTGGGTCATCGACAATCTTGGGCTCAGCCTCGCTTCGGCGCGGCTCGCTGGCGCGCTCGCCGTTGGCGCTGACAGCCTGGCGACCGGCGACCTCAGCTTCAGCGCGACCAATCTCGATGATCTGTCGCCGCTCGTTCTCACGAAGCTGACCGGCGCTCTTGAGGCGAAAGCAAGCGCCACGGTCGCCGATGGCAAGCAAGCGCTCTCGGTCACGGCGAACAGCGATCGAATGACCATAGACGCGAACAGGCTTGAGGGCCTCAAAGTCGACCTTAAGATCGCTGACCTGTGGGGCGCGAAGATCATCTCGGGCTTTGCGCAGCTTGCTCGGGCGGAGGTCGCCGGTCAGTCGATCACCGGCGTCAAGCTGACGGCGACGGGCAGCGCATCGGCCAGCGACCTCGAATTGAGCGGGAACGCGCGGGGCTTGTCGATAAACGCGCGCGGGCGGCTTTTCGGCGGGCCGCCGACGCGTTTGGAGCTTGCGAGCTTCGCCGCTCAAGGCGGCGGCCAGCGCATCACGCTCTTAAGCCCCGCGACCGTGATTTACGGAAGCGATGGTCTCGACATCAAGAACCTGACGTTCCTCGTCGGCGCGGGCCGGTTGTCGCTCTCCGGCCATAGCGGATCGACGCTGGCGCTTAAGGCGAGCGCCGCGAGCCTGCCGCTCACGGCGCTCGATCTGGTCTCGCCCGGCCTCGGCCTATCGGGCGTCGCCGACGGCGAGGCGACGATCGGCGGAACGCCAGGCAATCCGACCGGCGAATGGCGAGTGCGTCTGCAGCGCGTGAGCGCGCTTGAAATGCGCAACGTCGGTTTGCCCGCGCTCGACGTCGCTGGCTCCGGCCGGCTCGCGGGCGGCCGAACGTCGCTTGACGCGGCAATCAACGCCGGGACTGGCAACGTCGTGCGCGTAACCGGGTCCGCTCCGCTCGACGGCAGACGGGCCGCTGGATGTGAAAGTCGACGGCTCCCTCGACGCCCGTCTCGCCAATTCCATGCTTTCCGTCTCCGGCCGTCACGCGGCCGGATCGCTCACGATTGCGTTTCAGCTGCACGGAACGATGACGAAGCCGCAGGCGCAGGGGACGGTCCGGCTGAGCGGCGGCGAACTCAGGGACGATCAGACGGGATTCAAGCTGACCGCAGTCACTGGGACATTCGTCGCCAACGGCGACACGATTCGAATCGATCATTTCGCAGGGTCGACGCCGAACGGCGGTTCGATAAGCGCGACCGGCGAAGTGAGGCTCGATCCCGGCGCCGGCTTTCCCGGCTCCATTCGCTTGAGCGGCCAGCACGCCCAACTCGTCGCCAACGACATTCTCTCCGCGACCGCCGACATGGCGCTCACTGTCTCAGGCCCTCTCGCGCAGAAGCCGAGAGTTGACGGACGCATTACGATCGTAGGGATGGATATCTCTGTGCCCAATCGCTTCAATAGCGTCGCGGCGCCCATTCCCGGAACGAAGCATCTCAATCCGACCCCGACAGCGCGGGCGCGGCTGGCGCTCATGGCCAAGCGACACGGCGCCCGCGCGCCGCTGTTCGATGCGACGCTCGCGCTCACGATATCCGCAGCCAGCCGCATTTTCGTGCGCGGTCGCGGCATGTATGCGGAACTGGGCGGCGACTTGCACGTCGCCGGCTCGGCCCGCGATCCGCAGGTGACCGGAGGCTTCAATCTGCTGCGCGGCTCGTTCACGCTTCTGAGCTCGCGCCTCGACTTCACCCGCGGAGACGTCCGGTTCCACGGTGACGTGATGCCCGATCTCGATCTCGTCGCAGAGACGACCACGACCGGCGTCACCGCTCGCATCAACGTAACCGGCCCCGCGATTCAGCCGACGTTTCAAATCAGCTCTAGCCCCAGCCTGCCGGAGGATGAGATCCTGTCCCGCGTCCTGTTTCAGAAGTCGTCCGGCAGCCTGTCGGCTTTCCAGGCGGTTGAATTGGCGAACGCGGTTGGGACTCTTTCCGGCCAGGCCGACGCGTTCGAGCACATACGAAAATCGCTTGGCGTCGACAGCCTCGACATCAGCTCGAGCGCGACGGGCGGGGCTCTGGTCAGCGCAACCCGCACGATCAACGACCGGGTGAGCGTCGGCATAACGAGTGGAGCTAGAGCTCAAGACAACGGGGTTAACCTGAACTTCGATGTCACCCGCCATGTGAGGCTTCAGGCGGGAGTTGACGCCAGCGGCGGGTCGAGCGCCGGCGTCGGGCTCGATTGGGAGTACAAATAGCGCGCCGGCTTGCCCTAATCCGCCAAATCTTGCGCCACGCTGGGGCGGCGCTAAATATGGGGAGGAGCATGGCGCCGGCTTCGAAGAGAACAAGAAAATGTTGCAATCCCTTCTGGCCGAGGGTCGGCCGCTGCTGGCGGACGGCGCGACCGGCACGAACCTTTTCGCCATGGGCTTGACGTCGGGCGACGCGCCCGAGCTCTGGAACGCCGAGCATCCGGACCGGATCCAGAGCCTGCATCAGGCTTTCGTCGACGCGGGCTCCGACGTCATTTTGACCAACAGTTTCGGGGCCAACCGTCGCCGCCTGATGCTGCACAGGCTCGAGGGCCGGGCGCGCGAGCTCAATCGCCTCGCCGCTGAGATCGCGCGCAAGGTCGCCGACAACGCGGGTCGGCCTGTTGTGGTCGCCGGATCGATCGGACCGACAGGCGACCTCCTCGCTCCGCTCGGACCGCTGGGCGAAACCGAGGCGGTCGACGTCTTCGTCGAGCAGATCGAGGGCCTGCGCGAGGGCGGCGCGGACGTTGCCTGGATCGAGACCATGTCCGCGCCGGAAGAAATCCGCGCGGCGGCGGTGGCGGCGGGCAAGTGCGGCATGCCGTATACGGTCACGGCGAGTTTCGACACCGCCGGCCGCACCATGATGGGGGTGGCGCCGGCCGCGTTCAGCGAGCTTGTCGAAGCTTTCGACCCGGCTCCGATCGCCTTCGGCGCCAATTGCGGCGTCGGCGCCTCCGATCTCTTGGCGGCGATCCTTGGCATGAAATCGGGCGCTGCCTTGATCGCCAAGGCCAACGCCGGCGTGCCGCAATGGCATGGGGCGGAAATCCATTATTCCGGCTCCCCGGAGCTGATGGAGAGATACGCCGGACTGGCCGTGGATTGCGGCGCGCGCATCATCGGCGGTTGCTGCGGCAACAGCCCGGCCCATGTCGCGGCGATGCGGCGCGGCCTCGACGCCCACGCCGGTGGCGCGCGGCCGGATGTGGAGGCGATCGTCGCGGCGCTCGGTCCCCTGGTCGCGCCGCCAGCGGCGGCAAGCAGCGCCGGTCGGCCGCGCCGGCGGGAACGGACGTGAACGCAAAGGCGAAACGGCGCGCCTGGAGTTCATGCAGCCGAGGGCGGTCAGGTGGAGCTGGAAGGCGTCCCGGTCGATGCGACGGCACGCCTCCCGCTCGTTGCGCCCGAAGGTCTGCAGGTTTTCGACGTCGGCGCCGAGAACGCGGGCGAGCGGCTGGATCGATTCCTGGGCCAGGCGGCGGCCGCGCGAAGCCTTGCTCTGTCGCGCACCCGGCTCAAGGCGCTGATCGAGGCCGGCGAGGTGAGGGTCGATGAAAGCGTTGCCCGCGATCCTTCGACACGGCTCACGGCGGGCGCGCGCATCGCCTTCGAGGCGCCGTCGCCGGAGGAATCGCCCCTCGTCGGCGAGGACATCAAGCTTGCGGTGATTTATGAGGACGAGCATCTGATCGTGATCGACAAGCCGGCCGGGCTCGTCGTCCATCCGGCCCCCGGCCATGCGGCCGGCACGCTGGTCAACGCGCTGATCCGGCATTGCGGAGCGAGCTTGTCGGGCGTCGGCGGCGTCAAGCGGCCCGGCATCGTGCACCGACTCGACAAGGACACGTCGGGACTTCTGGTGGTCGCCAAGACGGACGCCGCGCATCGGGGCCTGGCCGAACTCTTCGCCGACCACGGACGCACCGGCTCCTTGAAGCGCGAGTATCTGGCGCTCGTCTGGGGCGGTTTTGACGCGACCGCGGGCAAGGTCGCCGGATCAATCGGACGCGATCCGCGCCATCGGGAGAAGATGGCCGTCGTGAGCGAGGAGCGGGGTCGGCATGCCACGACCCACTGGCGGGTCGAGGAAGCCCTCGGGCCGGCAAGCCTGGTCGCCTGCCAGCTCGAGACAGGCCGGACCCATCAAATTCGGGTCCACATGGCCTCCATCGGTCATCCGCTGTTAGGCGATTCGGTTTATGGGTCAGGGTTCAAGACCAAGGCGGCGCTGCTCGGCCACCGAGCCGTATCGGCGCTTGACGCTCTCGGACGACAGGCTCTCCACGCCTCCGTCCTGGGGTTCGAACATCCCGTGACCGGGGAAGCGCTCCGTTTCGAGCGCCAGCCGCCCAAAGATTTTGCGAGGTTGCTCAAAGCATTACGATCCAATCGAGCCGCCTGACGGCCTTGAGCGCGGGAACGCTGCTGAAACAATTTGATAGCTGCTGCGAATAACTGTCTAGGGCGCGGCCCTTTTTCGGCCACGCTTGCTCGACCACAATACGTCTAACCGGCCCTAGCGCCGACGGAGACGGCCAACGGCCGGGCTCCCAATCAGAGGAAAACATGGCCGCATCGCTTCCCATTATTGCGGGCGAGTCGGGACTTGCCCGCTACCTGCAAGAGATCAAGCGGTTCCCAATGCTGGAGCCGCAGGAAGAATACATGCTCGCCAAGCGCTGGCGTGAACATGGGGATCGCGAGGCGGCGCACAAGCTCGTGACCTCGCATTTGCGGCTCGTGGCCAAGATCGCCATGGGCTATCGCGGCTATGGCCTGCCGATCGGCGAGGTGATCTCCGAGGGCAATGTCGGCCTCATGCAGGCGGTCAAGCGCTTCGAGCCGGACAAGGGCTTCAAGCTCGCGACCTACGCCATGTGGTGGATTCGCGCCTCGATCCAGGAATACATCCTGCGCTCGTGGTCGCTCGTGAAGATGGGCACGACCGCGAGCCAGAAGAAGCTGTTCTTCAATCTGCGCAAGGCCAAGAGCCGGATTTCCGCGCTCGACGAGGGCGATCTGCGCGACGATCAGGTCGAGTTCGATCTCGAAGCGGCTCGGTGTCGGCAAGCAGGACGTGATCGACATGAACCGCCGCCTCGGCGGCGACGCCTCCCTCAATGCGCCGCTGCGCGACGGCGGCGAAGGCGAGTGGCAGGACTGGCTCGTCGACGACACGGCGGATCAGGAGACGCTGCTCGCCGACCGTGAGGAATCGGACGCGCGCCTCGGCGCGCTGCGCGGCGCCCTCAGCGTGCTCAATCCCCGCGAGCGGCGCATCTTCGAGGCGCGCCGGCTGGCTGACGACCCGATCACGCTCGAGGAGCTCTCGACCGAATTCGGCGTCTCGCGCGAGCGCGTTCGGCAAATCGAAGTGCGCGCCTTCGAGAAGGTGCAAGCCGCGGTGAAGGCTGGCGTCGCGAAGCTGCAAGCGCCGAAGAACCGCCCGCCGGCGGCGTTGCCGGCCCGGTGAGGCGTGCTCGGCGGCCGCCGCCCGGCGGCCGCTTTTCACCGAAATTGTCGCGCGGCGTCGAAGAATCTGAAATAGGCTGGGCGTAGACAAAGGGATTGTCCTCGCTGAACCGAACAGGCCGCCCAATGCCCGCTATCCGATTTCGCCCGCGTCGATCCCCGCCAGCTCGCGGCTTTGTGGCTGGCCGCGGCGCTCGGCGCGTCTCCCGCCCTTGCCGCGGACAAGCCAGCCACGCCCGAGGGCGCGGACGCGCTCAAAGCCTTCATCGCCAAGTTCTTTCCCGCCGCGCAGGCCGGCGCCGCTCCGCTGGTGAAGGTGACCGCGGAGGGCTCCCACTATCTCATCTCCGCCGATCTCAGCGTGCTCAACACGCTCCTTGCTGAAACGGGCGTCTCCTATGATCCGGCGGTCATTGTCTACCAGGCGGTCGAGCAGGACGACGGCAATTGGCGGGTCGCCATGGACTCGCTTCCGAAAATCGCCTTCCATTCCAAGGATGCGAGCGGCAGCGTTGACCTCTCGAATTTTCGCTCGGCGGCGCTGATCAGTCCGGCCATCGCCTGGCTTCTCTCCGGCTCGGGAAGCGCGGACAAAGGAACCGTCGAGATCCAGAGGCCGAAGCTCAATCAGGGAATCGATTTCGGACCCGCTCAAGAGACGGTCGCGACCCATGTGGCCGGCGACGGCTCGGTGTCGACGCAGGTGAAGGAGGAGATTGCCGAGCTCGGCCTCAAAGCGGCCGGCGCCGGCGACGATGAATCCCCGGTCAATTTCAGCGGCAGGGCGGAAAAGGCCGTGATCAATTTTGGCGTCGACGGCTTCAAGAGCCGCAAGGCCTTCGATCTCTGGAACCTCATTGCGGCCAACCCGACGCGCGCCGACCTCGCCGCCCACGAGGCGGAGCTCAAGGGCCTGCTCAAGGATCTGGCCGCGCCTGGCCTCAAGGTCGATGAGGGGATCGAAGCGCAGAAGACCGTCGTCACCGCATCTTTGGGCGCGATCGCTCTCAAGGATGTCAAATACCAGCTTGGCGCGGCGAATGCGGGGCCGCAAAGCTCGATCAACTTCAGCATTTCAGCCGACGGATTGAGCCTGCCCGTCGGCCTCCTTCCCCCCAACGCAAACGCCCTGACGCCGTCGAAGATCGACGTCGCGGCGACGCTCAAGGGCATCGACATCGCCGCGGCGGCCAACGAGTGGATCTCGGACCTCAACCTTAAGGGCGAGGGCCCCGTCCTGTCGGACGATAACGCGGAGAAGGTCGAAGCCGCTTTCTTGAGCTCGGGTCCCGTCCAGATCGAGTTCGCCCCCTCGCATGTGGTCGCGCCCGCGGTCGATGCGGACTTTACCGGCTCGATCCGCCTCGACCGCGCCAAGCCGACCGGCGCGCTCACGATCCACGCGCGGGATTTCGACAAGACCATGGCGGCGGTCAAAGACCTCGGCCCCGAGATCGCCGCCAAGACCATGCCGGGCCTGGCGCTGGCCAAGGGCCTGGCGAAAAGCGAAGGCGACGGGAGTCTCGAGCTGGCTAGTGGAGCTCGAACTCCGGGCGGTCGATCAAGGTCAACGGCATCCCCTTCGGCAAGGCGCCGGACTAGGCGACAGACGGCCGGCATCGGGAGCGCCCGCCCGCTCCGAAGGCTCGTCATCGCGAGGGGGCCGAAGGCCGACGCGGCGATCCAGGAGTTGCGGGGCGCCTTACGATCCCCATGGAATCTTCGTCGCTATGCTCCTCGCAATGACGGCCGGGCTCCGGGAGTCGCGACCTCGGTCAATTTGGGTTTTCTTGGCCCCTGGCCGTTTGGCGGCGAAAACCCCCATCGATCGCTATTGGATTTCCTTGGATTTCCTTGGATTCTCTCGTCAGAATCTGAGACTTATCAATGGGTTACACGGGATTTTCGCCGGAAGAAATTTTCTCGCGCCTTTTCCCCTGCGTTCGAGGCGCGGGAACAGGGAACCCACAGTCGAGGCCATGCGGAAGCGCAGGATCGTTCATTGGGCGAGCTTAATTCCATTTCTGGTTATCAGCAATAATTGTTAGTCGACTAGGCGACTGGAGCCGGAAATTCTCCAACCTGCCAATCCCGGCAACGGTGCGTCGATCATCTCGAACTGCCGGGCGAATTCGGCACGACCAGATATTTCTCGCCCGTCGCGTGTTTGGCGTAGGCGCGGATGACATCCGGGGAGACGGCTTGGCTAAGGCTGATTTCGGCGGTATAGCGGCTCATGAAAATGGTCTTCATCTCCCGAGCGACGCGGGCGCGCAGGCTTGCGACTTCGTCGGCGGAAAGCTTGGCGAGAAAATATGTCAATAGCCAGCCGCCGACGCCCCAGGCCATGCCCAAGTCGCCCTCGATGATGCGCGGACCAGGATCAAGTCTGCCATAGATGTAGACCTGCTTGTGCACAGGCGAGCCATAGCGGCTGTAAGCGGGCAACCTCCGGCGTAAAACCTGTTCCATGGCCGCCAGGATGGTCGCGGCCATTCGACCGCCGCCGATGGCGTCGAAGCCGAGCGTTGCGCCCGTCTCCGCAATTGCGTCGACCAGGGCGTCGTTGAAACCCTGCGCAGAGCTGTCGAGGACGTGGGCCGCGCCCTGAGCGCGCAGCACATCGGCCTGCGCGGGACTACGGACCACGTTCACAAGCGGAATGCCGTCAGCGAGGCAGAGCCGGTTGAGCATCTGCCCGAGATTGGAGGCGGCGGCGGTGTGAACCAACGCTTTATGGCCCTCGCGCCGCATGGTTTCGACCATGCCGAGCGCAGTCAAAGGATTGACGAAGGCTGACGCGCCGTCGCGCGCCGACGTTCCCTCGGGCAGCACCACGCAGTCGCGCGCCTTCACTGTTCTCAAGGTCGCGTAGCTCCCGCCGAAAGGAGCAATGGCGACCGTGCGCCCGAGCAAGGCTTGCGCGGACGCTCCGGCCTCAACCACGACGCCCGCGCCTTCGTTGCCGACGGGAATAGGCCGGTCGAGCCGCCCAGCCAGGGCGGCCAGGCGCGATACTGGAACATCGGCTTCCGCCCCCGGCCGGCCCGGACTGCCGCTCGCTCGAAGGGTCGCCACATCCGCCGATCCAAGCAGACTGATGATGTCAGACGGGTTGAGGGGCGCGGCTTCGATTCGAACCACCACCTCGTCCGCGCCAGGGGCCGGAACCGGCGCCTCGTCAATCGAAAGCTTCAGACGGCCGTCAGAGGTGACGAGAGAGCGCAACTCATGTGCAGTGAGAGAGGACATTGAACGCTGTCTCCGGGGTCAGGCCAAATTCGGCCAATGTTCATCCTTTAGCTGCGCCGCACCGTCTGGGCGAGGATTTCGCCGCTCACTGGGTGAGGGAAATCGACGTTTGCCGGATCGACAGGCTCTTGGCGTCAGCAGAGCATTCTAAACTCAAATTCGAGCCAAGGTCGTCGGCAAAAAATGTTATGGCCTGCTTAGCATTCAGGTCGATGCTGACTTTCTGGTGCGTCGTCTTTTCAGAGGGAGTTTCTTTGTCGGGCTTTGCCCAGATGAGCACGGAGCAGTTTAACGGCTTATCGTTGAAATAGTATCCGATGTAGGACGTTTCGCCCACAGTGTGATGGAACGGGTGAAGCCCTGGATATTCGGTCGTGACTGAACTCGTTTGACTTAAAGGCGGCCGATCAACGGGCTCGGCGTAGCTCAAGCCAAGGCTGGCGATGAGGACGAGCGACGACAGGATAAGTTTCATGGCTGTTTCTCCAGACTTTCGGGCGGAACAGTTCGACTGATGCGTCTTCCGCCTGCCCGAGGTTGATTAGGACGATGACGACGCGCGCTGAGGAGGACGTCCGGCGCGCTCTGGGGGGCTGGGCCCCGCCGATCAGGCGTTGGCGCCGCCGTCGACGGTGAGGGTCGAGCCGGTGATGTATTGCGCCTTGGGGCTCGCCAGGAACGCGACGGCGTTGGCGATGTCCTCCGGGTCGCCATAATGGCCCAAAGCCATGAACTGGCGGAGCGTATCCCCATAGGGCCCATGAGCCGGGTTCATGTCGGTGTCGATGGAGCCCGGCTGCACCAGATTGACCGTGACGTCTTTGGGCCCAAGCTCGCGGGCCAATCCCTTTGTGAACGCCGCCAAAGCTGACTTCGTCGCCGCATAGACGCTGAGGATTGGCGCGGGCACGCGATCGGCGAAATAGCTGCCGATGGTGATGATGCGGCCGCCCTTGCCGAGATGGGCGAGAGCCGCCTTGCTGGCGACGATCGGCGCGCGCACGTTGACATCGAGGAGCGCGTCGATGTCGGCGAGCGAGATGTCCTTAAGCTCGCCCACGCGGAGGATCCCCGCATTGTTGACGAGGATGTCCAGGCCGCCGAGCTCAGCGACCGCCTTCTCGACGGAAGCCTGAACCGCCGCGACATCCGCACTGTCAGCCTGGATGGCGACCGCCTTGCGCCCCTTGGCCTTGATGGCCGCGACGACTTCCGCCGCGCGGTCGGCCGATTTCTCGTAAGTGATCGCCACGTCCGCGCCGTCGGCGGCCAGCGCCTTGGCGATGGAAGCACCAATTCCCCGGCTCGCCCCAGTCACCAAAGCCCGTTTTCCTGTGAGCGTCATTGTTGTCTCCTTTTGTAATGATCAACACAGAAGTAGATAATGGCTTGATTCCCAGCGTCAAGGAAATTATGTGTTGGTCGATACAGAAAGATTGGCGAATGGCGGCAATCGGGAGGCCAAGGGAGTTCGACCGCGGCGCGGCGCTAGAGGCCGCAATGCTCGCCTTTTGGCGCAAGGGTTTCGCCGCAACCTCGATGAACGATCTGTGCGACGCCATGGGCGTCCGCTCGCCGAGCCTTTATGCGGCTTTCGGCAGCAAGGAGGCGCTCTATCTCGAGGCGATCGAGCATTACGTTCAGATCTTTGGCCCCCCGGTTTGGGACAAGCTCGGGGAAGGACCGACCGCGCGCGCCGGCGTCGAGAGTTTTTTGCTCACGGCGACTGAGACCCTGCCAGAATCCGGGACGATTCCGGCAGGATGCATGGCGACGCTGGCCGCCGTCAGCGACGAATGGCCGGCGGGAATTGCCGAAGTTGTCAGAAAAATCCGGATGGAAATGCTGGGCATGTTGCGGTCGCGGCTGGAAGCCGGAGCAGCCAACGGTGAGCTGCCGCCGGCGACGGACATCGAGGGCCTCAGCCGATTTTATCTCGCCATCTACCAGGGAATGGCCGTCCAGGCCCGCGACGGCGCCACGCCGGCGGAATTGAAAGGCGTCGTAAGCGCGGCTATGTCCGCCTGGCCAAGCGATGGGCGGGAGTAACGGCTCCCCGCTATTCGCAGACGAAACTCGCGGCCGCGTTCGTATCTCCCGAGCCGGAATAGTGCGCCTTCTTCGGATAGGGGCAGGCGGGGCGCTGCATGACGATCGGCTTCGTCGGGTCGTCACCCTGGTATTTGGTGGCGATCAGCTTCTCCGGCGGGGTTCCGGTCTCGACCCATTGGGCGAGAGCCGCGAGGACGTCATGGTCCGCGTCGACCTCGGGCGCCGGCAGGCCATGTTCGCTGCCGACCGCATCCGGCCCTTCGCCCCCGCCAAGACCGCAATGCTCGACGCCGGGCAGGAGGAAGAGGCGCGCGGAGCTCTCGAGCTGCGCCTGTCCTCCGGCGACCTTGGCGAGCTTGTCGTAGAAGGCGATCGTGCCCAGCGGATTGAGGATCGAATCGGCCCAGCCGTGATAAAGCAGCAATTTCCCGCCATGCGCCTTGAAAGCGTCGATGTTGGCGACGGTGGCGCCGTTCACGTCGGGTCCGAGCACGGCGTCGACTTCCGCCATGTCGCGGTCGAAGTCGAACTTGCGCCAGTCCCAGTTCGGGCCAAACACCCATTTGAACAGGCTGTCGAACCCAGGCTCTTTCAGCGAAATGGGCGGCTCCCCCTCTTCGAGCGCCCAGCCGAAGGCCGGGCCCTCGCTGCCGCGCGGCCAGCCCGGATAGATCTGTTCGCCGGTGCGCGGATTCTTGGGTCCGTCATAGAAGCGCTTCGCCGTTTCGACCTGCGCCGGGGTGAGGCAGTCGGGCGCGTCGCCGGCCTTGCAGACAAGCGAGGCCGGATCGAAGGCGCAATGCGGCGGATCGGCGACGAACGTGTCCGAAGCCGCGCCGCCCGCGCCCGGAGGGCAGGCCGCGACGACCGCCTTCTTGAGCAGCATGAGCTTGTCATGGCCGAGCGCAGCGCCTGGCGCGCGGTCCGCCGCCTGGCGGTCCCAGACAAGCGCCGAATGCAGATGGGTGCGGTTGACCACGGGCGCGCCGGCGACGATGCCGTCATAGTCCGACGGGTAGAGCTCGGCTTCGATCAGCGCCTGCTGGCCGCCTGTCGAGCAGCCGGTGAAATAGGCGTGGGCGGGCTCCTTGCCATAGAAGGCCTGCGCCATGTCCTTGCCGGCGGCCGTCATCAGGTGACTCGCGCGAAAGCCCCAGTCGCGCCATTTGACCGGATGGCCGACGATGGCGTCGCCGTTCAGCGCCGTCGAGGGCGCCGTTCCCTGGTCCGTATTGATGACGGCATAGCCCCGGCGCAGGCCCGAGGCCAGGACGGGATAGTTGAAGGCGCCGCCGTAACCCCCGTTCCCGGTCCCCTCGAAGACGCCCTTCCATCCGTCCTGAGGAAGCCACATCTCGATGCGGATCGCCGAATCTTGCACGGGCGACACGGTGGCGGTCACCCTGCAGAAGGCCGGCAGATTGGCGTAGCTCTTCGTATCGCCGGCGGTGAACGACCCCGCCGGGACGCTTTCCGCCGCCGTGATCGTCGTGTCTTCGATCTTGAGGTCCTTGAGAGAGGCGCAAGCGTCGGCGGCGAAAGCCGAAGTCGCGCCCGCGATCGCAGCGGCCCCGCCAATCGCGATCAGGAACCCCGTCGTCCAAAGGCCTCGCAGGTTATCGGCGCGCGTCACTGGCTGCATCGCTCCTCGGCTCCCATACATATTCGGGTCTCATGAACAGGCTTGGCCTCTGTCGCTCAAGCCTGTGCTCGGACACTAACACCAGGGGCGTCAAAACGGGAGCCAGAATCCCGTCTCAATCGCGAGCTCTTTCGGTCCGTGCGCCGCGCGTGGTCGCTGTGCGAACTGGACGGAGCTTCGTGAAGAGAAGGCTTAGGCGTCTATCGGGAGCGCGATTTCAAAGCGGATTCCGAGCGGGTCGCTATGCCATTCATGATGGCCGCCGAGGCCTTCGCTGAGAAGGCGAATGAAGGTCATCCCCATATGGCCGGGCTCGGTCACGTCAAAACCCTCGGGAAATCCCACCCCATCATCCTCATAAGCGATCATAAGGCGCCCCTTTTCCTCATGGCTGCAGGAAAGCGAGATCCGTGTCGGCAGACCTGACGGATGAGCGTATTTCAACGAATTGGAGACGAGTTCCGCGGTGATGAGGGCCAACGGCAAAGCCGTTTTCGCCGGCAGATGACAGTCCTGCGGACAGTCAAATAAAAATGATGTCGCCGCCGGCGCCACAGCGCCCCTCAGGCGAACGCAAACCTCTTCCAGATAGGCGCGCAGCTCGACATTTCCCGCCGTGGACCGAGCGAGGAATCGGTGAAGTTTTCCGACCGTTTCTATGCGATCGGCAATTTCGAGAAGAAACGTCCGGGGATCGGATACGTCCCCGCGTCTTTGCTCGCTGGCGAACCAGCCCGCTGATTATTTGCAGACTATTAGCAATCCGATGATTGGCTTCTTCTATGTAAGCCTTGAAATCTTCGGATGACGAAATAGCCGCTTCGTTCAATAATAGCATGACCACTTTCTATTCTTCTGTACAGCATCACTGGAATTAAGTCAAGAAGTATTTTCTGATAAAATTAAGCAGAACTAGGTATCTCATCAGTATACGCCGCATCTACAATTTACTCTTCTTTCTATATTTACTCGTCTTACGCCCTTGACAAAAATACCTCATTATGAGTAATTGACGCTATGTGAGCAAGCGCTGCTGGTCGAAAGGAGCCTATCGATGTCTGCGGAGCCTCGCGGCGAGCGTCTTCAGATCATGTTGACCACGGACGAGCTTGCCGCTCTCGATCAATGGCGATTCAGCCGTCATATGCCGAGCCGGGCGGCTGCGATTCGCGAGCTGTTGCGCCGTGGTTTGGCGGCGGAAGGCTTTGACGTTTCGAACGGAAAGACGAAATCCGCCGATTTCGGCGTGATCGGCGACATCAGCCTGGCCGCCGATAAAGCGTCTTGAAGCCACGAGCTGCGCGCAAGCGCGATGGCGGTCGCGGATCGAGGCGATCCGCGAGCCCTTGACGCCTCTTCGCCACGAAACTGGCGCCGAGCGTGCTAAGATGGATTCATGTCCTCCTTCACCGCGCGCGTCGTCCCGTCCATCGCCGCCATTGACGCGGGCAGCTGGGACGCCTGCGCCAACCCGCCCGGCCGCGCGTTCGAAGAGGCCGAGGGCGAACGGTTCAATCCGTTTCTCTCTCACGCTTTTTTGAACGCGCTCGAGGTCTCGGGCTCGGTTGGCGGCCGCACGGGCTGGGCGCCGGCGCATCTGACGGTTGAAGACGCGGGAGGGCGCATGGTCGCCGCCGCGCCCTGCTACCTCAAGAGCCACAGCCAGGGCGAGTATGTCTTTGACCACGCCTGGGCCGACGCTTACGAGCGCGCCGGCGGCAGCTATTATCCCAAGCTTCAGGTCGCCGTCCCGTTCACGCCAGTCACCGGACGCAGGCTCCTCGTCGCCGCCGATGCTCCGCAAGGCGCGCGCGAGGCGCTGATCGGGGGTTTACGCGAATTGCGCAAGCAGACGAAGACGTCGTCCATTCATCTCACCTTCCCGACCGCCGAGGACGCCGAGCGGCTGGCAGGCGCCGGGTTTCTGATCCGCAATGGCGAGCAGTTCCATTTCTCCTGCAACGGCTTCGCGAATTTTGAGGACTTCTTAGGCGCCCTCGCCTCGCGCAAGCGCAAGGCGATCAAGCGCGAGCGGCGCGACGCCCTGGACAACGGAATCGCGGTCGAATTGCTGACCGGTCCATCGATTCGATCCGAGCACTGGGACGCCTTCTTCAAGTTCTACATGCATACGGGCTCGCGAAAGTGGGGGCGCCCGTATCTGACCCGCGCCTTCTTCGAATTGATCGGCGCAACCCTCGCCGACCGTGTGCTCCTGGTGATGGCGCGCCGCGCCGGCCGCTATATCGCCGGCGCGATCAATTTCATCGGCGACGACGCGCTCTACGGCCGCAACTGGGGCGCGATCGAACACCACCCGTTTCTGCATTTCGAGGTCTGCTACTATCAGGCGATCGACTTCGCGCTCTCACGCGGACTGCGCCGCATCGAGGCCGGCGCCCAGGGCGAGCACAAGCTCGCCCGCGGCTACCGGCCGACGCTCACCTATTCGGCGCATGAGTTCGCCGACGCGCGGCTCGCCCGAGCGATCGCCGACTATCTCGGACATGAGCGAGCCGCGGTCGAGCGCACGATCGCCCATTATGAGGAATACGCGCCCTTCCGCCGAAGCGACGGCGGCGCGCAAGGGGCGGAAGAAATGGGAGAAGCCTTTGACGCCGAAGTATGAGGACGACAACATCTTCGCCAGGATCCTTCGCGGCGAAGCGCCGAGCGTCAAGGTCTACGAGGACGACGTGTCGCTGGCCTTCATGGACGTGATGCCGCGCGCCGAGGGACACACGCTCGTCATTCCAAAGACGCCCGCGCGCACGCTCTTTGACCTCGACCCCAAAGATCTGGCTCGTTTCATGCCCGCGGTGCAGAAGGTCGGACGCGCGGTCATGGCCGGCATGCAGGCCGAGGGGCTTTTGCTCCAGCAGTTCAATGAACCGGCGAGCGGCCAGCAGGTCTTCCATCTGCATTTTCATTGTCTGCCCTGCTGGACGGGCGTTGCGATCCGTCCGCCGGGCGGACCGTTCCAGAGCGCCGAGAAGCTAAAGCCCTACGCCGACAAGATCGTCGCAGCGCTGGCCGGCGCGTAAGCTCGTCGCCGGTCGCCGGCCGGCGCGCCAACCCGGGACGCCGACGCCTATGCCCCACATGCACTACTTCCCTATCGACGTTGGCGTCGCGACCCTGTTCTTCGCGATTCTGCTCGGTCTTCTGGTTTTCATCCAGCTCCGGCTCCTAGGCCAGGCTTATTCCGCCCTCGGCCTCGATCCCCGCGTCGCGATGCTGGTGCTGCTCGCCTCCCTTCTCGGCTCGTATGTCAATCTGCCGCTGGCGCGACTGCCCGATGAGCGCGTCGTCTCGCGGGAGGTGGTGGAGATCTTCGGCGTCCCGTTCCTGGCCCCTGTCGCCGTCGACTGGCCGGGCACAATCCTGGCGATCAACGTCGGGCGGCGCGGTAATCCCGATCCTGCTGTCGTTCTATCTCCTCATGCGCTACGACCTTTGGGCGGCCGGCGCCGTGGCGACGGCCGTCGTCGGCTTCGTGGTCCACCGGATGGCGACGCCGATTCCCGGGGTGGGCATATCGGTGCCGACGATCGCGCCGCCGCTTCTTGCGGCAGGCGCCGCTTTGGTTCTGTCGCGGCGGTTCGCCGCGCCGATCGCCTATATCGGCGGCAGCCTTGGCGTCTTGATCGGCGCCGATCTCCTCAATCTTGGGCGGCTGCGAAGCCTCGGCGCCCCCGTGGCCTCGATCGGCGGCGCCGGGACGTTCGACGGAATTTTCCTCACCGGCGTCATCGCGGTGCTTTTGGCGAGCCTCGTCGTGGACAGAAGATGAATAGCTCATTACCAATCTGTGGCGGTTTTGCCACATTGGACGACAAACGCCGGTCGAAGGCGAGAGTCGGGTAGACTCACATGGCGCCGAATCCTATAGTCCAGCCATCGTTAATGGCGGCGGGGCGCGAGCGTGTTGCGTAAGGCGTCGCGTAACATACACGGAGACAACAACATGACAAATGGCTGGCTAAAGGGTGTCGCGATCGCGGCGCTGACCGGCTTTGGGGACAGTGGCCGCCCAGGCGGCCGACCTTCCGACTAGAAAAGAGGCGCCGGCGCCGGTGTTCGTGCCGCCTCCGTTTACCTGGACTGGGTTCTACGTCGGTGTGAACGCCGGCGGCATCTGGCCGAGCGGCAGCCGTAGCGCGACGCTTGTCGCCCCTGGGGTCTTCCCGTTCCCGGTTTCGACGTTCTTCCCGGGCGGTCTCGGATCGCAGAGCGCCGGCTTCCTCGGCGGCGGCCAGGCGGGCTACAACTGGCAGACCGGCGCCTTCGTGCTCGGCGTCGAAACCGACTTCGACGGGACAACCCTCAGCAAGTCGACCAACAGCACCGGCGCTCCCTTCCTTGGAACGGGCGTCCCCGCGCTTCTGTTGGGCGATACATTGTCCATTCACGCCAAGTCGAGCCTAAGCTGGCTCGGAACTACGCGCGGCCGCGTGGGCTTCGTCGTCACGCCCGACAATCGCCTCATGATCTATGCCACGGGCGGTGTCGCTTACGGCGGCGGCAGCTCGAACTTCAGCGTCTTTGACGCTGCAACCGGCTCTTTCTGGAGCGGCAACCCCAGCTCCACCCGCGTCGGCTGGACCATTGGTGGTGGCCTCGAATACGCCCTCACCAACAACATCACGATCAAGGGCGAATATCTGTATGCCGACCTCGGCAGCAGCAGCTTTAACAGTCTCGGAAATACTGCGGCGCTCATAAACTTTCCTGGCGTCGCGGTCAGCGGCAAAATCGATTACAATGCGTCAATCTTCCGCGCGGGCGTAAACTACAAGTTCTGAGCCTTAGTAGCTTCGAACTCTGGGGATCTTGGCCGGAGGAAGGGGAACCTTCTTCCGGCTTTTTTTTGCGCCTGACGCCGCTTGGCGGCGGGAAGACTTCGCCCGGCCAAATGGGCGGCTGCCCAGGGCTCATTCGACGCCCACGATTGCGCTGCAGGTTGAAGGGGCGATCTTAAGGCCCGATCAAGCGTCGGCTTCTACTCTCGGTTGCATTTCTAAAGCCGCCGAGACAGCCCTGATGCCTGACCCGAACGTTCCGGCCCTTGTCCTCAGGCGCCTCGCCAAGAGCTTCGGCCGGCCGGCCGTCGATCGGCTCGACCTCACGATTGCCGCCGGAGAATTCTACGCTCTGCTCGGCCCGAACGGCGCCGGAAAGACGACGACCTTGCGCCTGGTCGCGGGGCTCCTGCCCGCTGACGACGGCCTGATCGAGATCTTCGGAATCGACGCCCGCCGCTTGCCGATCGAAGCCAAGCGCATCGTCGCCTGGCTCCCTGACGAGCCGATGCTGTACGACAAGCTCGACCCGCTCGAATATCTCGAGTTCGTCGCCGGCCTCTGGTCGGTCGAGGCGCGCCGGGCGAAGCGGCTGGCGGAGGACCTGCTGGAAAGCTTAGGTCTTTGGCCGCATCGGCGCGATCGCTGCGAGGGATTTTCGCGCGGGATGCGGCAGAAGCTCGCGCTCGCCGGCGCGCTCATCCATGAGCCGCGGCTCCTGATGCTCGACGAGCCGCTGACCGGCCTCGACGCCGCCGCCGCCCGGCAGGTGAAGGATATTCTGACCGATCGCGTGCGGGCGGGCGCGACCATCATCATGACCACGCATATTCTCGAGGTCGCGGAGCGGCTCGCGGACCGAATCGGCATCATCGCGCATGGGCGGATGATCGCCGAAGGGACGCTGGACGAATTGCGCGCCAACGTGGGCGCAGGCCAGGCGACGCTGGAGACTTTGTTCCTCGATTTGACCTCCAGAGCCGGACGCGCTGCATGATTCGGCGGTTGATTCGGTCCCTGGCCGCCTTTCCCCGTTTCGTCCTGCACGATTTGCGCCTGAGCGCGCGGGCGCTCGCCTCGATGTTCGGCGCATTGTCGCTTCGGCGACTGGCGGTCCTGATCGTCCTTATTTTTCTGGCGCTCCATGTCGCGGCCTATCCCGTCGCCGGCTGGCTCATCCGCATTGAAGACGGACCCGACGGCGCCGCGCGGGTCATGGCGATTCTCGCCGGCGGCGCCGCGCTCGTCATTCCCTGGATCGTCGGCCAGTCGATCGCGGACTTCACCCGGACGCTGTTCGGGCGCTCGGATCTTGAGTTGATCCTCGCCTCGCCCGTGGACGCTCACGCTCTGCTCGCCGCCCGCGCTTTGTCGATTTCGGTCGGGGCCGTCGCATCGGTCGGCCTCTTGCTGGCGCCGCTCGCCGACGTCGCGGCTCTTCGTGGCCATGCGCATTGGCTGGCGCTCTATCCGGCCCTGATTGCGGCGGGGCTCGCGGGGACCGGCTTGGGGGTCATCGTGGCGATGGGCCTCTTCCTGGCGGCTGGCCCGCGACGGGCGCGCCTCTGCGGCCAGATCGCCGCGACCGCGATCGGCGCGTCCGCCGTGCTCGGGGCGCAGGTCGTCGCCATGCTGCCCGAGGGCGTGCGGGCGACGGTGCTTGGGGCCCTGGCGCCGGCGGCAAACGCCGCAGGCGCGGCGCCAGGGCTCCTCATGGCCCCGGTGCGCGCGGCGGCGGGCGAGCCGCAAGCGGTTCTCATCTGGGCCGCCTTTGGCGCCGCCGTCTTCGCCCTCGCCTGCGCTTTGTTCGGCGAGCGCTTCGCGCGCGCGGCGATCGCCTCTGCGGGAGCGCCTGCGCAAGCGAGCGCCGCAGCGAAGGGACAGGCGCGCTTTGGCGCGAGCGCCAGCGCGGCTTTGCGCATCAAGGAGCGGCGCGTCGTCTGGCGCGATCCTTGGCTCATGTCGCAACTTCTTCTGCAGGCCGCCTATACGACGCCGCTCGCCGTCATCTTATGGCGCGGCGGCGGCCCGACGGGCACGGTCGGGGTCGCGTTCACGCCGGCCTTGGTGGTGATCGCCGCGCAACTCGCGGGCGCGCTGTCGTGGATCGCGCTCTCGGCTGAGGACGCGCCGGATTTTCTCACCACCGCTCCGCTCACGCGGGCCCTCATCGAACGCGCCAAGATCGCGGCCATCGGCCAGCCGATCGCGCTGATCCTCGCTTTGCCGCTCGCCGCATTGGCCTTCGCCTCGCCCTGGGCCGGGCTTTGCGCGCTTCTGTTCGGCGCTGGGAGCGATCGGCTCGGCTGCGCTGATCAATCTCTGGCGACAGGCGCCGTCCCGTCGCGGCCTCGTGCTGCGCCGTCATTCCCAGTCGAAACTCGTCGGCATGATGGAGCACCTGGTCTCGATCCTGTGGGCGGTGGCGACGACCACCGCCGTGGTCGGCTCATGGGCGACCTTGGTCCCCCTCGCCGCCATCGCGGCCGTGCTGGCGCTCAACCGGAAATGGGCGGCTGCGCCGGCGCGGGGGTGAGGCCGAATCCGGTCATCCCATCATCCCTGAAGACAACCGGAAGGCGAGTTCGATGCAAGGACATGCAAGGAAAACCAAGCAAAAAGGCTTGCATTTCGGGGGGGGAAAGGGGGGCGTACGGGATGCGAAATTGCTCCCTCGTCTCGTCATCGAATTCTGATAAATCGTAGTCTTCACTTATGGTTAGAGCGCGATCGAGCGGTAACAAGCCCTCAGCGCGCGTGAGCAATTTGGTCGCGGAAGACCCCCGAGATCATAGGCTTCGCAGAATTTTTCCAAGACGCGCGCGCTGTCTTGTCCCCTATACTCAGATCCCTGCGATTCGGGCGCCATGCGCCGATTAAATGTAGAAATCGGTATAGAGGGGCGTCAATCTGCGATGGCCAAGCTCACCCTAGAGAAGCTCGAACGACATCTCCTTGGAGCTGCCGACATCCTAAGGGGGAAAATGGATGCATCCGAGTTCAAGGAGTACATTTTTGGAATCCTTTTTCTCAAGCGTTGCTCGGACGTTTTTGATCAGCAGCGAGAGCGGATTTTGCGCGACCAACGCGCACAGGGCCGCAGCGAGAAACAAATCCCAACAGCGCGCGGACCATCCCTCGTTTTACGCCTCATCTTTCTTTGTCCCGCCTGTCGCCCGATGGGCTCGTTTGCTAAACGACGTTCACACGGGCGTCGCCAACGAGTTGAACAAGGCGTTGGCTGGCCTGGAAAACGCAAATCATCAAGCCCTCAGCGGCGTGCTCCAGCACATCAATTTCGCGAAGAAAGTCGGGGAGTCTGAGATCCCTGACGAGCGATTGCGCCGATTGATAAGTCATTTCAACAAATACCGACTGCTCGAGGAGGATTTCGAGTTTCCTGATCTTCTGGGCGCTGCCTACGAGTATCTGATCAGCGAGTTCGCGGATTCTGCCGGGAAAAAGGCGGGCGAATTTTATACGCCAAGGGGCGTCGTTCAGCTGATTGTGCGCGTCCTTGCGCCCGCCGGCGGGAGGTCGCTCTACGATCCCACCTGCGGCAGCGGCGGCATGCTCAACCAGGGCAACGAGTATGCCCTTCAGCACGGCGGCCTTGGGCTTCAACTCTACGGGCAGGAGGACAACGGTGCTGTGTGGGCGATCTGCCGGATGAACTTGCTCTTGCACGGCATCCCGGACGCGGACATCCGGAACGGCGACACCCTTCTCGAGCCGAAGCACATTGAGGATGGCCGCCTCATGCGCTTCGATCGCGTGATCGCCAATCCTCCGTTCAGTCAGAATTATAGCAAACGCGGCATTCAGTTCAGTGACCGCTTCCGCTTCGGCTGGTGTCCGACCACCGGCAAAAAGGCTGATCTGATGTTCGCCCAGCACATGCTGGCAACTCTTAAGCAGACCGGAAAGATGGCCGTGGTCATGCCGCATGGTGTCCTCTTCCGTGGCGGCGAGGAGAAGAAGATCAGGATCGGCTTGTTGAGGCAGGACTGCGTTGAGGCTGTTATCGGCCTGCCGCAGAACCTCTTTTATAACACAGGCATCCCAGCCGCCATCCTCGTCATTCGCCATCCGGGTGCCAAGCCGGAGGAGCATGCGGGCAAGGTCCTGTTCATCAACGCCGACCGCGAATATCGCGAGGGGCGGGCACAGAGTTTCATTGACCCGGAGCACATCGAGAAGATCGTTAGCGCCTATAGCGCGTTCACGGATGTGCCGGGCTTTGCAAAGGTCGTCGACACCAAGGCCATCATCGATGATCGAGTCCGGCAACCTGAATATCCGGCGTTACGCCGACAGCAGCCCCCCGCCCGAACCGCATGACGTTCGCGCGCATCTTCATGGCGGGGTGCCAAAGCGGGAGATCGAGGGTTTGCGCCCGCATGCCGAGGCACAGGGATTGGTGTCTGGCAGCCATTCGAGGACCACGATTCCGAATATGCGGAGTTCGCGAGCGCCGTCCAGAAGCGCACCGACATCCGCGCGCTGGCCGAGGCAGATACAGGCGTTGCGGCGCGGAGCAATGAAATGGTGCAGGGCTTCGATGCCTGGTGGTCTTCGTGCCTCGCTCGGCTGGCGGACCTGCCTCAAACCAAGCGCCTCATGCCGGTCCGCCGCGACCTGCTCGACAGTTTCGAGCCTGCCATGCTGCCGGTCGGCTGCCTAGACCGGTATGAGTTGATGGGCTCGGTCGCCGGTTGGTGGGACGAAATCCGATATGAGCTGCGCGTGATTGTCGAGCACGGCTTCGCCGAGCTGGTTGACGGATGGGTTGAGACGCTGCGTTCGGCGTTGGAGGACGACGACGCCGATGACGACGAGGACAGCGACGCCAAGAAAACCGAGAAGGTGACGCTTGAGGAACTGCTCGCCCACCCCTTGGTGCGTCATCGCATGACGGACTACGTCACCGAGCTGACCGTGGCCCAGGCCGAAGTGGAGCGCATTAAGGCCGAGAAGGAAGCCTGGGAGTCGGGCGACGGCGTCGAGGGCGTCGAGGACTGGCTGGATGGCGTCGAGGAAGGCTCCACCCTTACCAAGGTGCTGGAAAAGCGGCGGAAGGAGCTGCGCGCCGAGATGGGCGATGACGACAGGCGCCGGAAGGAGCTTGTGAAGACAACGGGCGCCGGCAAGCCTTCCAAGGGCTCCATCGACTGGATGCGCGCGCAGGGGATCGACGTTCGAGAGCTTGAGGCGGAACTTGCCGCCATCGGACAGCACCTTGCCCCGCTGGTCGACGAAGCTGAGACCATCGACGCCATTCTCGCCCCTTTTCGAGGCGATCAAGGAAGAGCTGAAGGTGGCGCTCACGACGCTGCGCGGGCTGAAGACAGCTTTTGTCGAAAGGCTGATCGCCGCGCGGGCCGAATTGGATGACAACGCGTGCCGCGAACTGGTGCTTGAAATCGACCGGGAGCGCCTGCTGGATCGGCTGGAGCGCGCGCGGGTCCGACGCGTCGGCGCGCTGGTGGCCGACCTCGAGCGCCTTTGGGACAAGTACCACGTCAGTCTAACACGGATCGAAGGGCGTAGGACGGAGGCGACGAAGCGGCTCGATGGCTATCTGAAGGAACTCGGCTATGCCTGATCAGGGAAAGCTCTCCGAGTTCGCGTTAGTCAATCCGAGCACAGACACCAAGGGCGCGTCGGCCGACGTGTCCGTCGCGTTCATCCCGATGGCATCGGTGGCAGAGGGTGGAGGATGGGCTTCGACTGAAACCAGACCGCTCGCCGAGGGCCGGAAGGGCTATTCGCTCTTCCAGCGCGGGGACGTGGTCCTCGCCAAGATCACGCCGTGCTTCGAAAACGGCAAGGTTGCGCTGCTTTCGGACCTAAACACCGAATTTGGGCTGGGAAGCACCGAGTTCCATGTCCTGCGCGCCAGACCTGGGCACGATCCGCGGTTCATTTACCACTGGACGCGACACCCCGCCCTTCTGCGCGCCGGCGAAGCGTCGATGACTGGGTCGGCTGGGCAACGGCGAGTTCCCGTAAGCTTCTTTGAGCGGTTCACGATCGCCAGGATCGAAGGGTCGCCGCAGGGGTTGATCGCGGACATTCTAGACGCCGTCGATGACGCTATCATCGAGACCAATTCGGTGATCGACAAGCTGCGGGAAATTCACTGGGGCTTGATCGAAGACCATAGTCCCGATTTCAAACGGCAAGGTTAAGCTAGGATCCCTAAAACGAACACGACAGACCGTTTGTACGGACAGCGCCCGTTCGAGGACAACTCTCAAAATGGTGTTTCGTAATGGCGCGAGGCGGGTGTACCTGTCATTCCGATATCAGCGCTCAGTGAATTCTGGAATTGATGAGGAAAAACTCAGGACGTATGTTAGATCTGGTCGATGCCGAAGAACGACTGAAGATCGTTTATTGCTGCAAAAATTTAGAGCAAGATATTATTCAATCGACGAGTAGCTGGAGCATGTTGGCAGTCGCTGTACCGTCGTGCAGTCCCACCAAACCGGTTGGATCATGTCATCCAATTTGATGTGCATGGAGTTAGACGGGCACGCGGTTAATCCTGAACTATGTGCAAATTACTTCTATCCTCTCACCGCCGACGTTCGCCGCTCCATCGGTGCCATCAGTGAATCGCTACGGCGGGCGTCGACGGTCAACATCAACTCCCACGATACTTGCGGCCATCGAAATCCCTTGCGGTTCAAAAAGATGAGCAGCGCGCATAATTTTGAAGCGTAACATGCTCGCATTGGACAGTCGGATATCGGAAGAGAGTACACAAAAGGAAAAGTATGAAAAGTTGCGTGACGGCCTTCGTGACGACCTTTAACCGGTCGCGTAGCCCAGCAGCGACCAGTCGAGTGGCTGCAGAATGAGTATCCAAGACCGCCTGGACGAGCTGAACGTCGTCGAACTGCCGCTCCTGTTCGCCAGCTTGAGACGATGGGCTGGACCCACGTGGAAGGCGCGGACGAGGACGCCGAGCACCGGGCGCAAGGACTATCTCTGCTTGGTCGAGCCGATTTCCAGCAGACACTCCTCCGCGATCGGGTCGAGGCCGGGCTGCGCCGCCTGAACCGCAACGACGACGGCTCCGAATGGCTCGACGACCGCCGCATCAACCAGGCGATCTCACAGCTCGAACGCCCGACGGCACGCGACTTCATCGCGATCAACGAGGAACTGCACGACAGGATTGTCCGCGGTGTCAACGTCTCGGGCCCCGATGGCGAGCACGAGCGCCGTGTTCGGTTCATCGACTTTGAGGACGGCGACCCGAACGACTTCATCGCCGTCGAATCAAGTATCCGCGTTAACCCGCCCGGCGTCATCGGCGATAGCGGGTTCATCGTGCCGGACGTCGTGCTGTTCGTGAACGGCATCCTGCTGGCGGTGATCGAGGCGAAGAGCCCTGCCGTTACCGACCCGCTCGCGACCGCGATCGACCAAACTTCGCCGCTACGCTAACAGGCGAGTGCCCGACAAGAATGAGGGGGCAGAGAAGCTGTTTTGGACGAATTACCTGCTCGTACCCACCGACTATTACGACGCGTGACGACAACGACCTTGAAGCGCCGCAACTCGGGAATGGTGCGCAACTTCTTGACTAAGAAAACCATTGTCAGGCTTTTACCCGAGCCTTGGGTATGCCAAATGATGCCGCCCCGACGATCCGTCATGCCGTCCTCGCGCCGAAGTTTTGCCATCACGCAGTCGATTTAAGGCGAGGTGCACGGCGCGAAATTGTTGGTAGCGAGGCACAATCTTGATCCGCATGCCTTCCTCGGTCGTCGTGAACACCGTGAAGGAGCGAAGGGCGTCCAGCAAATGCGTCGGACGCAGCAGGCCGGCAGCCAGAACCTCCTGCTTCGTGAGAGCGGCTCCCAGAGGCTTGCCAAGTTCGGTCCGAACCTCCTCCATCGTCGCAGGTTGCACGTCACGCCAGGGAAGGAAGTCGTCAGGCCGGGACCTGGAGGACCAATTGTCGAACACGGCGAAATTGGCCGGTCAGGTGATGCGAGTAGCAAACAACGCTGACGCCGCGAAGTCTCATCTCAGCCGACAAGAGCCCGATCTTGTGTTTGTCATGATTCAGAAAATGCTGGATCGGAACTGTTCAGGGGACGACGCAGGAGATCGTCTTCGCCGGTGAGGTTGAGCACAATCGAAATGACGAAAACACGGACCAGACGGTGAGGCTAGCCGGTCAGATTGGGCATTCGCCGCCGGTGCCCAGGGACAAAACACGGTCCGATCGCATAGGTGCTCCAAAGATCAGCGAACGACCGGCCTTTCCCGTCCTCAACGAAAGGGAGGATGTTCTAGCTCTCGTCCACGAAGCCCATCGATCCCACACAAATGGTCTTCACCAGAACCTCCTCGACGCTCTCCCAAACGCAGCTCGCATTGGTTTCACTGGGACCCCAATCGAGGAGAAGAGCAAGAAGAAGACGCGTGAGATCTTCGGCGAATACATCGACCGTTACCTGCTTCGAGACGCACAGGCCGACGGCGCCATTGTCAAGATCCTCTATGAGGGACGAGAGCTTAAGGCTGACGTGATCGATAAGGGCACGCTTGACGGGCTGTTCGACGCAACATTCGCAAGCAGGTCGTCCGACGAGCGCGAGGCGATCAAGGACCGCTACGCGACGCGTACGCGGGTCTTGAACGCTGCTGACCCGCTCAAGGCGAAGGCGATCGACGTGCTGCGGCACTACATCACCAACATCCTCCCGAACGATCTCAAGGCGCAGGTCGTCGCCTCGAGCCGGGAGCTCGCGGTCCAGTACGTCGAGAAGCTCAAAGAAGCGCGCGACGAGATTGTGAACGCCATTGAAGGCGCGGCGGACATCTTGAGGGATATCGAACCTGAGGCGGCGCAAAATGCCGGCGGAGATGTCGCGTTCCTGGCGTCGGCTCTTCCACACCTTGACGCCATCAGAGCGCTCGAGTTCGCCGCTGTTATTTCCGTCGACCACAACGATCTGCCGCACTTGAAAGCCTGGGGCGGCGTGGCGGACACGAAGCTGCGTCTTGAACGATTCAAGATGCCGCTTTCTCAGGACCCGCTCGCAATTCTCGTTGTGAAGAGCAAACTCCTGACAGGGTTCGACGCCAAAGTCGAACAGGCGATGTATCTGGATCGCGCCATCTCGGGCGCAGAGCTCTTACAGGCAATTGCGCGCACCAATCGAACGTCTGGCGAAGCGAAGCGTTTCGGTATTGTCGTCGATTATTTCGGCGTGGGGGAGAACCTTTCAGAAGCCTTGGCTCTCTATGACGACGACGATAAGGAAGATCTCACGGGCGGCATCGGCAAGCCCGAAGAATTGCTGCCGGAGTTGCGGCAGGCGTGTGACGCCGTAGTCAAGCATTTCTTAGATGCGGGTATCTTGCGCGGCATTAACCTGCAAACTTATGTTCACGCCTGTGTCGATCAGCTTAAGGATCAAAAGATTCCGCGCGCGGTTCTTGGTGCTTATGAAACCCCTCGTCGGTCTCTTCGACACGCTAATGCCGCGCCCCGAAGCTCGTCCTTTCGCGATGGACGTAAAAATTTACGTGTTCATCGCGAAGGCTGCCGCGAACTTGTACCGCGATGTGTCGCTCGATGTTAGAGGCATGGCGTATAAGGTGCAGGCCATGCTGGATGCCTACGTTGCCGCGAACGGCATCGATCCAACAATTCCGCCAATCGAGATTTTGGATCCGAATTTTGCAGCCGAGGTTTCCAGAAAAAAGGGGGATCGCGCAAAAGCGGCCGAAATGGAAAACGCCCTCCGCCATCACATTTCGATCTCGTTCGATCGGGACCCGGCAAAATACAAGAGCTTGAGCGACCGCTTAGAAGCGATTTTGGCCAGCCATCGCGAAGACTGGCGGGAGATCACAAAGCAGTTTCAAAAACTGATCAACGAAGCGACGGTCGCATCCTCCGTGGCCTCCGCGCATCAGGGGCTAGAGCCATACACGGAAGCTCCGATTTTCGGCCTTCTTCGGATGCGCTACGGAAATACCGACAGCGACACGACGCTCGCGGAATTAGCAGGCGAAATCGTTCGACATCTTAGAGCTGGGGCTGCCATTTCCGGCTTCTGGGACAACACAGTTGGACAGGAAGAAGCGAGACGTTGGATATTTCAGCAACTGGACAGCAGTGATCTCTTCGCATTCGCCGAGTTAGATTCGATCTCTTCTGATTGCATGGGGGTTGCGCGGGCGAACCGGGGGGCCTTCGGGCGGTGAACGAAACGCTGAAATTTGACGACCTGACATTCGAAGTCCGACGCAGCAAGCGTCGGAAAACTATCGGTCTGAGTGTAGAACGCGATGCTTCACTCGTGGCTTACCTCCCTGAAGCCGCCGCATTGGAAGAGGCGTCAAGCCTCATCAAGGCTCGGTTGGTGTGGGTTTACCAGAAGTTGGCCACCCACGCCGGGTCGCCTGGCGAAAGCGTTTTCAGGCACCCGGAGTTCGTTGACGGAGAGGGCTTCTATTTCCTTGGTAGGCACTACCGACTGAAGCTTGTAGACCCTGATCCTGCCTTTGGTCCCGTTGCGACGGTTCGATTTGTTGGGGACCGGTTGCTTTTTCGTCGAGATCGCTCGGGATCGGGGGAGCAGCGGATTGCCGAGCATTACAGTCGCGCCGCACATCCGTTCCTCAACGATGCCGTCGCGAGGTGGAAGCCGATCGTCGGGGCGGAGCCCGCTCTGTTCGTGAACGTGATGGATCTCGGATTTCGATGGGGCTCTTGCAGTGCCGACGCAACGCTCAACTTCCATTGGCAAGTCATGCAACTGCCTCCACAGGTCATCGATTACATCGTAGTTCATGAGCTGACCCACCTAAGGGTCCGTGATCATTCACCAGAATTTTGGCGGCAAGTCCGGCGGACCCTTCCGAACTATAAGCAATATCGCGATTGGTTGCGGGAGAAGGGAGGGGTGCTTTAGGTTCATCTATCAAACAGGAATGTCCATTTCGTCCGGTGCGTGTCTGAAGGCAAAGCCGATTGATCACTTTCCAAACCGTTTAATGGTCCTCACCATCCAATCCGCCGTATCGTCGATATCGCGGGCTGCCAGCGACGCCGAATGCAAAAGCAGCTGCGTCACGTCGCGCGACAACCGATGCACATTGTACCCAGATTGCGGAAAGTCGCGCCGCGCGAATTGGTGCGCCTCGATGAAGGCGAAGACCTTCGTGTCGATCGCTGGCCGCAGCGGCTCAATTGCGTCCCACACAAGCGAGTTGCGGCCCTTCTTGTCGCTATGCAGATAACCGATCGGCAGCGCCAGACCGCGCGCGGCGAGGGCCTTGGCGAGGCGGCCGGCCTCGACGATGTAGGCATAGTTCAGCATTGCATTGATCGGGTGAGAGGCGTGCTGGTTTCCGAGGAATGCCGCGCCTTTGTTCCTCTGAGCGAAGCGAAGCCATGAGCGCGGCAGATTGCCATTCTTTCGCTCTCGCAATCCGACGTCGCGGAATGTCCGCCAATAGGACGCAGCCGCTCGGCTTTCGACAATCATGATTTCAGCGACGCTTCGGGCAGAATTCAATTTGATGTCCCATTCCTCGAATTCGCGCTTGCGCGTCTCGGCGTCGGGAATGGTCGCATTCAATTCCACGCCGATCTTCGCCCGCACGATCTGTCGCGCAATCTTCACCGGATCGGCCGCGCATTGCGCGCGAATGATCGAAGGATCGATGTCGCGCAATCGCGTCATCGTCTTTGCCTTCGTTTCGAGCGCGCTTTCGACCATTGTGATCAGACGCCCCGGGCCGCCCGGCAATGCGAGATTGATCGAATATCGAGCGCACCAGCGGACCGCCTCGCCGGTCATGAATTCCCCGTGGCTATCGAAAAGTATCGCGCGCGGCTTGGGCTCTGCGTCGATATCAATTCGAATGGTCTGGCGGTCGTCGTGGGGCCCGTGCTCGATTTCCAGGGCGCCGCCGCGAACGCGTAAGGCGGCATATGCGCCGAGGACGAGAACACGGGGCGAGGCGCGAGCGCCGTCTTGCCACGGTGTTAGTTTCTCTGCCCTGCGCTCGAGCGACCAATCACCGGTCTGGATGAGTTGGCGACGCGCATAAAGCGCGAACGTCTTCCACGCATAGGGACGCGCGGCCCGCGCCGCGTACTCGCGCCAAGCGTCATGAAGGACCGCGGATTGCTCTGACGGCTCGGTGTTGTCGAACAATTCGGCGATTCGGCCATATGGGATGGGATCGTGCGGCGCAGCCATAGATTCATTCTCGAATACGAGAACAATCTATCGCGATCGATAATCACATTGTCAATACTAAATTATTGAATATGATAACGATCATTCGAATCCGAGAACAGCATGGCATATGCAAAGACAGAACAGGAGTGGGCGGAGCGCGCCGCTAGGCATCTAAAGGCCGAACTAAAGCGTGCCGATGTCACCTATGACGAATTGGCGAAGCGGCTTGAAAAGTACGGATTTGGAGAGACCAAGGCGAGCATCGCGAACAAGCTAACTCGAGCAACGTTAAGTGCGCATTTTCTCCTCGCGAGCTTGGTGGCGATTAAAGTCAGCAGCATCCGTTTGGAGGACCTCTGACGAATGACGAAGCTTCGCCTGCACGTTCGACTCCGCCGCGCAACCTGACCTCCGCGAACGGGTGCGCAAATACCGGTCGCCGACGGCTTGCGGAACGGGTCAGGTCCCGGTACGGAGGGGAAAGCGCTGGAGCGGTCGTTCGCAATTTGATGCAGGCAGATTCCGGCCCTTTTGTGCTGTGTGCCGACAGCCAGAGGGACGCGATTGGCGAGACCCTCAAGCTTGCAGCGATTCTGATCGCCGGTGTCGCCGGATTTAGCCGACTTGCCGGTGCCGACGAATACCGCTCGCTCGCGCGCCTTGGGTAGCAGGCCAGGAAGATTTGGTCGCGGGTAACGCTATGTACGCACTCTACCGACGCACGAGGATTGGGAACGCAGCGACCCGCTACGAGCGCGATAAGAAGGAACCGAACATCAGCCTTTTCGGCTGCAACAACGGTTTCATACCGTGGTTGCTACGCCTCAAAGTTCCGTCGAACCAGAACGAACCATACTGTTGGCACGTTGACGTTCTCGCCGAACTTAATGCCTTGCCGGATTATAGTTGTGGCACATTGATCATCGATCTGAAGCCGAAGCAAAACAAGACCAACGTCTCGCTGTATGAGGTCATGGACGTATGGGGCTGGTCCGAGCATGATTGGACTCCGATACTCTTGCGGCTCGACGGCTTGTTCGTGGACGAAAGCCCGGAAAAGATCGATCGCGAGAACTTCGTACGCGATGACGCTGACATTGACGGCCCAATCTACGAGTTTCTCTATCTCGTTGGATCTGTGAACAACGGCAAACTTGACGGCTCGTGGGTGCCGCCGCCGGCGAGCCCGACCAACGCAGCTCTACTCTGGCCGGAGACGCTCAACTATTTCTTCCGGTGCATCCGAGAGCGGACGCCCGACGTGCTGGACTTGGCCCTAGCCGTCGGCGACGACAAGCTGACACGTCTTTGACGTGACAACAGTAGCCGTCGTGGCGCACGTCTCCCGTCAGTTTGAGTCGAACGCGTCACGCCTGCCGCCTTCCACCCGCGTCGCTACACTCGGTGGCGTAGACACCGGGACCAATGCTCAATCCAATCGCTTGCCGGGCCTCGTTGATGCCGTCGACGGCGCTACGCGTGGCGGATCGGCGAGGCCGCGGACAGCGTAACTGAAAAGCTCGACAAGAGCGCGAGCAATGTCAAGCGCGTTTGCGCGACGATCAGCTTGGGAGGCTTCAAGCGCGGCTATCCGCCGCTCTTGAATGTCGGCCTTCGCCGCGAGTGCCGCCAGCATGGCTTCAGTGTTCGTACGCCATTTCGTGAACGTCGAGACAGCGGCAATGTCCGGCGGCGCAGGATAGCCGTAGCCTTGGGCGACAAGACCACGACCGGGCACTCCGCCAATGGCGACCATTGACGGCGGTGACGAGCTTGTCGAAGTGGCGCGAACGGGCGCTGGCGAAACAACGCAGGTGGCCGACGGCGTGATGACATGGCGGAGGGGCGCGGGAGCAACGGCGCGGGCGGGCGCGGAAGATAGGGGCGCGGCGCGGGCGCGGACGTGAAAAGCTTCAGATTTCGCCAGAAGATGCGGCGATTTCGGAGAACGGTCTCGCCGTATTGACGCCGAGTGAACTACCGCGCCCGCCTTTGCAAACTCGGCCGCTCCCCCGTTGGGAAAGTCCCAGGTGCCGGCCTTGATGCGGGCGCGGCGTTCCCGATCGGCTTCCCGTTTACGGTCTCGATCACGCATGGTTTGCGCCTTCCTTGGGCGGTGAGTCACCAGGGCGGAGCAGGTTCATAACTTGGTACATTCTTCCGTTCAGATGCCACAGCGAAATTAGACGAGAGCTGAAGGGCTTCTCAACAAACATCGCTATTCAAACCCTGCCCTGATCTCCTCCTGCTCTTCCTGGTCCTCGACCTTCTCGCCGATGCGCTCATCGAGCCATTCGGGCATGCGCGGACGGGATAGCGCGCGGTCGTTGTTGAGCGTGGGAACGGTCCGGATGAGGCCGTTGCAGCGCCGCGCCGCGTGGCCTGGTACGGACACATAGTCCGGCCAGCAAACCTCATCGGGGAGCAGGTCTCGCTTGTTGCCGACGCTGTGCACGTTGATCTCGCGGCTCCCGGCCTGAGGTTCGCCTGGCCGAGCCGTCCAGCGGCCGGCCAACTTCCAGCGATGGCGGGACGCAACGCATTCCCGGCCGTAATGTACTTTTGATACGGCGCGACGATGCGCGGGAACTGTTCGGGTTTGTGCGGGTCGAAGGGGGTCTGCCACGCGGCGAGCACGTTTTCAATCAGCCACTGATTGGCCTTGACCTTGGCGGCGTATTTCTTGGCGTCTCCGCCCCGGATTTTTGTGACCGGCTTTATGGTTCGCACACCAGTCTTGTCGTACTCGACTTTGCCATAGGTGTAGACGCCAGGCATGACGAAGAGGCCGCTGTCTGCTTCGCAATACTCCCAGTCCCCAAGGTCGACAACATCGCCTTTCTTGCGCACCCGCGCCAGACCATTCAGCGGCCGCGTCGACACGATGCCATCGGTTGCGAAGAAGACGATTGCGTGAGGATCAATCAATGCCGCTTCGACGAGACGACGGCGGCACGAGGCAGTCGTGGCGGCGGCGTAGTAGGGATTCGCGACGGATGGCGCCTCGCCGTCGCCGCCAACAGACTGGGCAAGCTTGCCATATATCGAGTTCAGAGAGAGTTTGATCGTCTTCTCACGAATGTCGTACCTGCCGGTACGCTCGGCCGCCTCTTTAATCTGGCGGCGTTCAACGAAGCGATCGCGACGAAATCGAAGGGCCTTTCGTTGGCCCGCCCCTCGTGGGCTGGCTCGAAAATCCAAGCCTCTTCGATCTCGAGCGCTGTCATCCGATGATGCTTGCTTGTCGGTCGCGGAAAGTAAGGGACGAAACGCTCTAACCAAGCTATGACTGCAAGTACGTCATCGCGCATGTACCAGCCGTAGCCGCTTGAGGGGAACAAGATGCCGCCGCGCTTGTCGCGGTACGGCAACGGATAAAAGGGTATAAACACAGCCTTTCGAGCGTCGGGGTGATATCTCTCGTAGGTTGGGAACTGGTAGCGAATCTTGAACATCGAGACGCAAGAGGCCGCTTCCAACGTCGCACGCAACTCGCTGATCGATCGTGCCGGGAGGCCATTGCCCTCTTTCTGAATCCACTGACCTGAGGCGAGGCTCGGAAACTCGACCATTGCCGCGGGATAGGCCGAAGCTACGTCGAGGACGTGCAGCGGGCGATCTTCGACGTAACCCTGCTTCAGCAGCTCAATGCGCGCGCCGTAGTAGGCGTGATGCGCCGCGGTCTGTTGCGGCGAAATGTTTGATGCCGCTATATCGGGACCATAGTGCTTCTTCAGCTTTTTGGCTCTCGATTAATGCCGATGCTGCGGCGCCCGCGCCGTGCCAGTGCCGAAGGCGCAGGCCCATCTTGTCGAAGCCTGTTCGGAGATCTCCCATCATCCGCGCCAAGAGGCGCAGCTCAAGGGTCGTGTAGGCTTTGATTTGCTCGATGTCCTCGTGGGCGAACTGGTCCCGCCGGCCCTTCATCGCTGCGATGAAGTCGGCCTCGTCCGTGGTCGCGCGTCCGCTGTCGACCATGCTTTTGACAACGGCGCTGAACGAGGACTGAAAGAAACCGAAGACGTCATAAATTCTGATGTGTGCGGAAGTGTTCAGCTTATTGCCGAGATAGGGCTCATCGGGATCGGCAAGCCGCCACACGTCAAAGGATTTCCCTTTGACGTAGCTAATGGCGTAGCCCCTCCATAGTACCGGCGAGTGCCGGATACGCCTTGATTTGCCGTTTCGGTCTGGATAGGTCTCCCGCTTCTCGATCTGCCACGCCTTCTCGTAGGGAAGGTGCTTGAGGATCTGTGTGATGTCGTAGCCGAACGAAAACATCACAAACACGGCCGGACCAAACTGCTCTGACAGGCTGAGAAGCCAGTCCAAGATCTGGATTGCATCCAGCGGGCGCTTGTCGAGGCCCAGCGTCTCGGACGCTATGAGCCACAAAGGAGACCGACCATCATCCGCCGCCGCGCCCCACAAATAGGTGTCGTGCCGCGGGATACGGACGCCATCATAAACGATGTCCGCGCCTGGATAATTCTGCCCTTCGGCATCAATCGCGACGAATGGGCGATGATAGTTCTCTGAGCGCGCCTTTTTCTTTTGGGCTCTTGACCTTGTCGGGGCATGTTGCGGCGCCATTCCTTGACCCGTTGGCGTTCGCTCTCGCGAAACGCATCGTCGGGCGAACGTCGCGCCCGATAGGCGGCTTTGCTGAGCAGCCGTTTTTGCCGCGCGTCGAGATTGGCGTCGGTGAGGGCGCGTCAGGCGCGACGGCGTGGCTCATCCGAGTGCGACTCGGTCGGGCTGGGGACGGTCGAGGCAATAGGAGACCGTTCCCCGCCCGGGTGATCGGGCGGAGTGCTCACTTTGAAGCTCCGAAAGGTTTAGACGGTCAGGCTGAAGCCGAACGCCGCGGGCGAACCGCGTAGAAGCTCATATTGCGGGTCCTTCAGGCGGCGCGCGTAGTCGATGAACCACTGCCATTCGCCATCAGGAATATGTTCGCCCGCGAGCTTGCGACGCCTGATGGCGCGGTAACGGCCCTCGGCGTGTTCAGAGACCGGATGCAAGGTTCCGTGCCGGCGCTTGTCTGGCGAATTGCTAGGAACGGCCTCGCCGGACGACCGCAGCTTCTTGATGGCCGCGACGACTTTATTCTCCTCGCGGGTAATCGCGGCTTTGGCGACGCGCTCGCGCTGGTCGGCGGAAACATACGAAATCGCGCCGTGCCGCCGCGCTTGTGTCGCCTTCTCTGGAGTGAGGCCGAACAGCTCGCCGGCCCGCTTCGTCTCGAATTGACGCGCGCTGATCGTTGGCGTCGCCTTCGTTATGCGCGCGCCCCTGAGGGCGTAATGGCGAGCCTTCGGGGAGAGACCGAGCTTGGCGTTTTGCTCTGGCGTCAGCCGAACGAAGTCGGAGAAGGATGCGCTTGACAGGAGGCGAGCCTTACGGCTCGCTGTCTGCTCGGATCTGCCAAGGGCGAGCGCGGCGGCGCGGATCTTCGCGAAAAGGGAACTCCGGGCGGTCATGACATGCCCCCGGCCCGATCGGGGATCGCGCCCTTGCCTCTCCGCGAGTTCCGGAAGGCGGAGAGCTGGAAGCCGGCGATATTCAGCTTGAGAGCCAACATGAGACATCGGACAACCCGTCTTTGTTCGAGACGGACGCATTGATTCCGAGTTGTTTCTGAGTCGTCATACAAGACGGGTGGGGTTTCGCGCGGGGCTGCATTGCTCAGGAGCACGTTGTTGGAGCTGTTGAACGCCGAAGCGCGGTTTCTTGGCGCGCCGCCGGTCAGCGATCGCGCGCTTGAAGATTGGTTCTTTGAAGACCTACTTCCGCGACCGATCGAAAAGGGACTCGCAGGCGGCGGCTCAGAATGGCGCTATACCCCGGACGCGTCAGGGCGGCGCTAGAGGCAGTCCGGCTTAAAAGCTCAACCCCCAGTCGACGAAATTCAGTGGTTCGGATTCGGCTGTGGCTGCTCGATTTCTTCGTTCCAACCGTTCGAATTGCAGAGGACTTGCAATCTGAGTTCAGTCGATTGCTCCACCGAAACTTCTTCCGAAATCCACTCCGTTATGACGCGAAGTCGGGTGAAGATATCTCCGACCGCGAGAAGGACGGAGAGCGACGCAAGGCTGGGCCGCTCGATCCGACGTTTGTTGACGCCGGATTGGAGTTGCCCCGTGACGACCTCCTGAGACTCATATGGGAAGCGATCTCAGACCCGAGTGGGACCTTCTCAATTCTTGAAGACGCTGGACCACCTGGTGTCACCATTTCTTTCTGAAAGAGGAAAATCAGTTCTTGAAACCTTTTTGAAGAGCATAGAGCCCTATGTCGACACAGCGGGATTATTTGGAAATCCCGAGGAGATCGGAGAAAGTGGATTGGAAGCCTTTGCTGGTATCAATGAAGGGCATCTCATGAAGGGCCGCAGGCTTTATCAGTTCGCACTCGCGATGGCTGATTGGGCTGGGCGCGGTGAGGAATTCCTCCCGTTAGATCTTGCGCTGCAATTAGGCGAAGTCTTCTCAAAGACCGCTCGGTCGCTTCGCGAGTCCGATGAATGGTGCGTGGCGGGGCTTGCGGTGTGCACAATTGCGTCGAGTCGCGCGATCAGTGCATCGTGACCGAAAATAGCTCACCGTTGCCCCACATCGAATATCTGACGCCCGCCTGATGGCCGCTCCCGACTTGCAATTGCGAACGTGAAAAAAGGGCCGTCCCAAGACGACCCCCCTTTCTCGCCGATTACACTCCAGCCATCTGCACTTTGTTCAGCCCCCGCCACGCTGCAGCGTTGTATTCCGCCGTCAGCACGGCGAAGGTCTTCTGCGTCCTTTGCGCAGCGCGACTTGCCACGTCGCACGCCTGGACCGCGGTCCAAGGAGCCTCAACGTGATATTCGGCGGGTGGCAACTGGTACACAATGCCGTCATCGCCACGGATCGTTTGGGTAAACCCCTCTTGCCGCATGAAGCCGTGCAGCTGGAGGTAGTCGTTATAGGTCGCGTCATGGAGCTCGACGCGGGTCATGAACTTAGCCACTGGTGCATTCCTTTTCCGCTTGATGATACCGAATACGTCGTCTACAACTTGACGAAAGCGTCAAGTCAGCGGGTAAAAAAAGACGCCCGCGGGCGGAAGACGAACTCGTCACTTATGGATATACGTAATCGTCATGCCAGAGTCAAATCGCCCAAGCGACATCTTCCCCAGCCGATTAAGGAAGGCGCGCGAGCTACGGGGGCTTAACCAGGCCGAGGTCGCTGCCCGGTCGGGCATGCAGGCTTCGGCGGTGTCGCATTTCGAAACCGGGGGCCGAAAGCCGTCGTTCGACAATCTGCGCCGTCTTGCCCAAGCTCTGGACGTTACGACCGACTACCTCATCGGTCGTGTAGACGACGTCGGCGGAACTGGGAACGCGGATCGCCTTTACCGGAACATTCAGCAGCTCCAGACCAGCGACAGAGAGTTCATCGAAGGCTGGATCAAAAGCAAAGCCGCTCACGCCAATGAGAAACAACGGAAGTCCGATGAATGAGAAAGGCCGACCCCTATAATTTCGCCGCCGCTGCCGCTGAGCGGGTTATTCGGGATCACGGCATCACGAGCTTGCCGGTCGATCCAGTTGCGATCGCCAGAAGCATAGGCATCGACGTGCAAGTAAAGCCAGCGTCGAACGCCGGAGTATCCGGGATGCTAATTCGCCTCAACGATCAATTTTGCATCGCATACGCTACACACATCAAGAGCATAGGGTTCAGGCGCTTCAGCGTAGCCCACGAGCTTGGGCACTATTTCCTGGAGGGGCACGTTGACGCGATCTTCACGGATGGTCCCGTCCACGAGTTTCATGCGGGCTTCCTATCGACGGTCAATTACGAGCTTGAGGCCGATCACTTCGCGGCGCGTTTGCTTATGCCGAACGCACTGTTTTATTCCGCCCTTCGTGGCGTGGCTGATGGCCTCGCGGCAATCGAGAGTTTGGGCCGATACCTGTTGCGCCTCATTAACGGCGGCAGCGATCCGTTACACTGAATGCACCCCGGACCCACTGCGATCGTCATCAGCTCCAGCAACAAGGTCGAGTACGCTGCGATGTCGCGCTCGTTACGCGATATCGATGGGATTGACTGGATTCGTAAGGACCAGCCCTTGCCGCGCGATTGCGTCACCCGGACATTAAAGATCGATCCGGAACGCGTTAGGCGCAGCGATCGCGCCGAAGGTGAGTTCGGCCTTTCAAGACTGGTTTGGGGGTGACCTGCGCATCAAGGTCTCTGAGGACGCAATCGGGTTAGGCGGATATGGCAAGACCCTCACGGTCCTGTATGGAATTGAGCTGCCAGAGGAACGGACGACAATGACGAGGAAATTATTGAGTTCTTGAATCCTCGACATCGCCGCTAGGTTGGGGTTGGAGGGCAGAACTTTGTTTAGCTCGCGCTAATTTCCTTCGCGCGCGAAGGACATTGACGTTTTGGGTGGCGTCTTCATCAGCTATCGACGAGAGGATTCCGCCGCCTGGGCGGGGAGGATTTACGATCGCCTCGAGAAACTGATGGGGGCGGAAAACGTCTTTCTTGACGTCGACAATATCCAGCCTGGCTCGGATTTCGTCCAAGTGCTGACGGAGAGCGTCGGAGCTTGCGACGCGCTCGTGGCGGTCATCGGAAGGCGGTGGATCACCGACGAGAACAACCGGCGTCGTCTCGATGATCCCCAGGATTTCGTGCGGATCGAAATCGAGACGGCACTTCAGCGTGGCGTTCGCGTCTTTCCGGTCCTCGTCGACAGTGCTGCCATGCCCAAGTCCAACGATTTACCGGAAGCCTTGAAGAGGCTATCCCGCAAGAAATGGATTGAAGATTTCCCATACCCGTTTCGACTTCGGCGTCGAGAAATTGATCCGCGCGCTCTCCTTTCTCGAAAAACGATTTCTAAAAGCAGCAATTCCCAAGAAGACGCAGACGACCACGCCGCAAAACGTCGGCGTCTTGACGCCAAACGGAGAGTTGTTGTTTAGTCCAATACGCTCTGGATCGGGTTCAGTCCCTAAATTACAGATTGGACAGTCGGCGTCTTCTTTATTGGGCCATCAGCCCCTTTCGGTAAGTTACTTTTCCCAGCCCTTTCGGAATCTCAATTCAAGGTGAGTTGATTGGAGGCAAGGTAAAAGTATCCACCCCAGATCGCCAACGATACCGGTACCCTACTCGTTGAGATCATTAGAAACGAGTGGCTAGTGGCACCGCCGCCGCAAACTTGGGATCGTAACTATTCAGATGACGCTCTTGAAGTAAGGGATGGTTCAGGTAGGATTGTCTTGCAAGTTCGCGCACTTTTAGATCGTATCCAAATACAAGGAATGTGGTGGGTCGATTTAGGACCCCCAAACGGTGCTAGGCGCATGACGATGTGGGAGGGAACGGATCCGAAAAAGGCGCGCAGGTAGTATTTACTCCCAGGAATGGTCGGGATCCTCCTCCCGAAATCGCACCGATGTTTGTCTATCCTAGCGAGCTTCATCTTGGCGAATTGCGAGCAAATAGTTGATACTCACGGCTCCGTGCGCCGTCGCCACGATCGTTTCCATTTATCAGCAGAGCTCATCAGGGGAGGATGGGAACGATTTGTGTCCCGTACGCCCCCCTTTCCCCCCCCCCAAGGCTTGCATTTCCTTTTATTTCCTTGGCCAAATCGGGACTTTTCAAAGGGTTGCGGGCAAAAAAACAAAAAAATCCGGCGCGCGCCCAACTCGCCTTCGAGGTTGCGTCCCGGGCGCCCGCAAACGCTTTCCGCCCACCCTCCTTTTTCCAACCCGTGGGTCCGTTCGGCCTGATCCGGTGAATACGAACCTATAACACAAAATTCTGCTTCACGCAATAAATTGCAGACGCGAAGCTCACCGCGAAAACCCAACGCTTACGGCGGATCGGGAATGCGCGGATCGGGCTTCGGTCAGGCTGCCTTGGTGTCCTCAAGTTCAATGTGCAGCTTGAAGCCAGCGGCTGCAGCCACATTGACTAGAGCATCCAGCGAAAATTTCTCCAGCTTCCCGCGCATCAGATCGTTCAGACGCGGCCGGGTAAGTCCAAGACGTGCGGAAGCCTCTTCCTGCGTCACCTTCCAAGCCCTCACGCGTTCGCGAATGGCGAGCAACAGATCCGCGCGAGCGGTCATGTTGGCGGCTTCCCCGGCGTATCCGACAGAGCGTCAAAAACGCTATCGTAGGTTTCGACCGTCATTGTTGTGACCTCCAATCCTTGAGGCGGTTCGCCGCCACCTCCACATCGCGTTGCGACGTCCGTTGCGTCTTTTTCTGGAATGCATGAAGCACGAGAATACAATCCGGCAGCGTGGCTAGATAGATGATCCGGAATGCTCCCGAGACGTCCCTGATCCTAATTTCCCGAACGCCCGGGCCCACGACCTTCATCGGCTTCCAATCGTCCGGTTCGAATCCGCTCTGCACGGCGCGAAGCTCAACGCCGGCCCGGTAGCGGGCCGCATCGGGGAAGCCGCAAATCACCGACCGGCTCTCCCCAAGGAAAACGATGGGCTTCATGATCCAAATGTATCAATATCGATACATGCCATCAAGTCACAAAAAGAGCCGACGCGGACAAAGGCGCCGGACAGGTTCGGTGAGATACGGCCAGCGGGCGGCGGGCCTCTTTTTCGGCAATCGGGTGTCAACTTTCCTATTCGGAGGCGATCGATTTCTGATTATGATGGCTAGCCTCGACCCTCGACCCCCGACCCCCTTGAGTACCTCTTAACCCGAGTAATTTTCGTCGAAGCCTGCGTGTGGCCACAGGAATTGTGATCGATCGGAAAATCGGAGTTTTTCAACACAATCGACCCATTGCAGACGTGCAAGATCGGTGTTTTGGCCGGGCGCGAAAGCGGGAAAAGCGGTCGTAGGCGCATAGGGGTAGGAAGGTTTCCCGCATCCGCGTAGAACGCACTCGCAAGCCGCAGGATTCGCCGCAACCGGCAAAAGACTGTCTTTGATCTGCATCATTACGCGGCCAACACCATTAAGTATTGTTACCTAAGTGGTGTACTGCAAGAATGCGGGCTGGCGCCATGACGATGTGGGGCTAAGTCGATGAGAGCATGTATTTTGATTGCCGGCATGCTTGCAATCAATCCCGCGCTGGCGCAATTGACTTCGTCGACATCTTGTCTGGTCGGCGGCGATAAGCTTGCGCTTGCAGCAGGCGTCCGAGTGGCGGATGCGGTTAAAGATTCGGCAGAATGCCATCTGACCTGGCAGGAGGCAGGCGTAATGGTCGGGTTTCCGCCCGAACTCGACAAGCGGGTAACCCCGGACAACCTGTTCCTGTATCCGTTCAACCGGTGGACGCTTCAGAGCACTAGGCGTTTCACGCGCACCGCTTCGGCGTTGACCGAGCATAAGGAAGTCGATCCAATTCCGGAAAAACTGGACAATGCTCTGCTCAACACGAATTTGACGATAAACGGCGCCAATCACACGATTGCGGACTATGCAGACCGAACGTTCACCGACGCTTTGGTCGTGGTCAAGGACGGGAATTTGGTCGCAGAATGGTATGGCGATGGGATGAGCGCCAGCAAGCCGCACTATATCTCGTCAGTGACAAAGGGAGTTACCGGGCTCCTGGCTGAGTTGTTGATCGCGCAGGGCAGGCTCGACGAGAAGCGTCTGATCAAAACTTACGTTCCAGAACTTACGCACTCGCCGTTTGGCGACGCGACTGTGCGTGACGTGCTGGACATGAAAGTCAATGTTGGAGGCGGAGAAACGAAGGGCGAATCCGATGTCGCAGACAACGCTCTCTGGTCGACCTTGGCGTTGAACGGCAGCCAATCCGTCTACGAGACCCTGGCGAAGGTCAAAGCGGACGGCCCGAATGACGGCTATTTCCATTACGCGTCGATGACGACGGAGGTCGCTGGCTGGGTGATCACGAGAGCAGCCAGAGAGCCTTACGAGCAACTGGCCAGCGATCTGCTGTGGTCCAAGCTTGGCTTGCAGGACGATATTTACGTTCCCGTCGATCCGACAGGCAAAGTATACAGCAGCACCGGTTTGACGATCTCCGCCCGCGACCTTGCCAAACTCGGCCTGATGATCGCCGATCACGGGAAAGTCAATGGCGAGCAGGTTTTCCCAGCGAATGTTATCGACCGCCTGTTCGAATATGGCGACGCGGACGCCTGGAAAAACGGAAACTTTAGAAGCAACCCTGTGTTCCGGTCCTACCGGTCTTATTGGTATCAACTCGGAGGAGAAGATCATGCCCTGATGGGACTGGGCGTCTTTGGCCAGGGGCTGTACATCAATCCCACCCGGCGCGTTGTGACGGTGCGCTTTTCATCCCTGCCGGCCCATTCGATCATCGAGTATTCCAAAGGCTGGAACGACATCAGGGTGTGGCTGGACGAGACGGCGAGCGTCGCGCGCTAGACTAGGAAAGCCAGCGTAAAGACGATGGACGAGCCTCGCAAGCCACATCCCACGCTTCCGGCCGGCTACCGCCAGGGCGTGATCTCGGCGATCACGGTCGTGATCAGCTTCTCGCTTCTCTTCATGCGCTATTGGGGGTTCGAAGCGAGCGGCCATGTCACGCGCGCATCCGTCGCCGCGGGTATCCTGCTGCAGGTCGCGATCCTCATCGAATTCTACACTCTTTGGCGCTCGCTCCAGGTCAAGGACGACGATGAGTCCGAATACAGGATGACGCTGCGCTGGTTTATGGCCTCGGTCGCCGTCCTGTTGGCGAGCATCACCGTTGCCTCGCTTGCGGCGGCGGGGATCATCACGCTGTGAGATCGGCGTTCACGGGATCGAGACCAGGTGCTCCATCATGCCGACGAGTTTCGACTGGGAATGACGGCGCAGCACGAGGCCGCGACGGGACGGCGCCTGTCGCCAGAGATTGATCAGCGCAGCCGAGAGGCTTGCATTTCGGGGGACAGGGAGGGAGATACCGCCAACTATGTCAACAATGTGGCCAATCGCGCGGCGCGCGGGCGTGTACGCGAGGCTGGAATTATACAGGCGTGTTGCTATGAATACTTTCGCTAATACATAAACCAATATCATTTGCCCCATGTGTTCCTTACAAGTACAGCAATTCCGGGGCTTTGCGAGGGCGGCGCAAAACGCAAGCGATGTGCTGCGCTCACTCGCTCGCCTTGCTCGGTTCCCGCGTTCGCGATCGCGCCTATGGGTCCGCTCTCTCCTCGGCATGGCCATTGCTGGACTTGCGGAGGCCGCTGGCGGGCATTTGGGCTGGCGGGCATGAAGCGGAAGCGAGGGCGAGGGGCAAGATGGCCGTGGGCGCCCTTCCCTGCGAACCTGCGACGGAGAAGGCGACGCTGCGTGGGGGCGGGGCGGAGGGCGGGCGCATGGGCAAAGGGCGGCGGCGGCCGAACCGCACGAAGGCGGGCGCTCGGGTGGCGGCGACCGGGACATGCGTGGCGGGCGGGTTGCCTTCTTATAGCTGCCGGCAGATAGCAGTGGCGACCTGTCTACCAGGTGGCTGAACAACTCCACACCGACAATACCAACCCGAGGCATCGTAATTTCCGGGCAATGCATGTTGAGAATCCGAACAATTACAAAACCCACCGACAAGAGTCGTGCCCGAGGGACAATAAGCCACGCGGTCGCCATTTACATTGTCACCAACGGAATTTGGGCCGGTGCCAACTAAAAGCTGCCAAGAACGAGTCTCCTGTTTGATTTTATCTACCGAATCCTTCGTTTGGATCGCGCTTCTGGCAATCCTCGTGTCAACATCCGCTTCAATTTCCTGTTTAACTTGTTGTCTAACGAGTTCATGCCCAGATAAAGAGGGCACGCTGAACTTCAAGGTCCGAGTTGGAGTCTCTGCTTCCGTCCGCAGCTAGTTCAAAGGCACCGCTGACGTCTTCCTTCGCAACCTTTGTACATATAAACGCGCGTTCCGATCCAGGCAGAATAGTCATGTTGCCAACAACGTCGGTACCTGTTCCTTCTGTGCACTTTACGCCCGCTGCCTGGTCCACCACAAGATTGGCTACCTTGTAAATCCGATTGGGTGCGTCATGACCAGCTTCGTATTTTATAACTACCGAAAACGACGAGTCCGACGTTGGGCTGACCTCCGTTTGTCCAATTAAAGCCTCTGCGCCGGTACTTGCTACAATGCGCAAGCAATCGTCGACAAGGTTCGCAGCGTACCGTCCAGACTCTGTGTTATCTACAGTCACAGAGTATTGGCTTACAAACTTCTGACCATTTTTACAAACCTTATCTATTGCTTGTTTCGTTGTGGCGTTGGCGTCGCTTGCGTTTTGGCCAAAACCAAGGTTGAAACCTGCGTACCCGAAGGCGGCCTGCGTCGATTTACTTGCAGACGACAGGTTGGATTCGTATTTTCCGGAATCACTACATACATTCTTAAATTCGGAGTCCACCGCTTGTTGCCATGTTTGATGGTCGCGTTTGTCGACGAGGGTACCGGCAACTCCCGCGATCCCTTGACAAACAGTAAAATCAGCGCCTTCAACGACGGATGTTGACGCCACTAGTAGACCAAAGATTACTGTAAGAAGATGAGGAGTGATTTTCATTTTGCTGCCCAAGCGCCACGTACTGCGGGGTCTGTCCAACTATCTATCCTAAATCAACGGCGGTCATTCGCTAACAAAGTTGGCGCAGGTATCGCGGTTTCCTGCGAATGGCCGGCGCGCATTTTCAGCGTGGTCAACACTGCCGCTTGTGCGATCAAGAGTTACAGGCGCGCACGTCTAGCGTAATAACCGCCAAACTGTTTTGGCGAACATCAAAGGTTCTAATCTCTCTGTCAAGCGCCCCGACGGCCCGAGGCCGAGACAGGCGTGCGCGAGGCGCTGAGGGCCGTGGGCGGGCGCATGGTCGGGATTACGGTGACGGATTACGGTGACACTTTACCCAATCCCTTTTTGCGAGCCCGCGCTTTCCCGTCGGGAGATGGCACGGCGGGTTGTCTTGGCGGTGTTCCAGGGGGCGCGTAAGGCTGCGAATCGGGAGCCGGATTGACGGAAGCGATCGCTTTTTTTGAACCAACATTCGTCGATCTGAGCACCCTTTTCGCGGAATCGAAAGCCGCGATGTCGTCCGGCGCCCGATCAAATCGTCGCCTTCTAACCCCTGAAACGCGGATTGGCGGTTGAAGCCATCCGGCGATCGGGAGGCCCTTTCATGCGAATTGCGGGTGACGCTTTCCCTCGATCCCCGATGCCGCCGATCACGCGGCCTGTCCTCGCGCCCCCGTCCGCCCATCGGCTGGAAGATTTCCAATTCGACCCCCATCTCTTGTCTCGACATAGGTTGCGGCGTATGGCTTTCGTCTCGGAATTCGTCATGGCGCGCTCGCGGGGGTTCGTTGAGCCAGGCGTCGGCGGTGTTGGCCAGCCCGTCGAGGCGTCGGCAATAAGGCAAGGGAAATGAAGATCATTCTTGCCCAGCCGCGCGGCTTCTGTGCGGGCGTCGTTCGGGCGATCGATATTGTGGAGCGGGCGCTGGCCAAGCATGGCGCGCCGGTCTACGTGCGCCATGAGATCGTTCACAATCGCCACGTGGTCGAATCGCTGAAAGCGAAAGGCGCGCGTTTCGTCGAGACGCTGAAGGACGTGCCGGCGGGCGCCGTCACCATCTTCAGCGCGCATGGCGTCTCGCGAGCCGTCGAGAACCTAGCCAAGGCGCGGTCGCTTCCGACCATCGACGCCACTTGCCCGCTGGTCACCAAGGTGCACAACCAAGGCCGGGGGTATATCGCCCGGGGCCGCGTGCTGGTGTTCATCGGCCACGACGGACACCCCGAAGTCGAAGGGACGCTCGGGCAGATCGACGGCGAGGTGCACCTCGTCGAGGACGAGGAAGACGTCGAGAACCTGCCCATCGCGGTCGATACGCCCGTCGCCTACATCACGCAGACGACATTGAGCGTCGACGACACGCGGGGCGTCATCGCCGCCTTGCATCGCCGCTTCAGCGACGTCGTGGGTCCCGATGTGCGCGACATTTGCTATGCGACACAGAACCGACAGAGCGCTGTGCGCGAATTGTGCCGGGTCGCCGACGTCATCATCGTCGTCGGCGCCCGCAACAGCTCCAACTCCAACCGTCTGCGCGAGATCGGCGAAGAGGTCGGAATTCCGAGCTATCTCGTGGCGGACAGCAGCGAAATCGATCCGGAATGGGTTCGCAACGCCGCCGTGGTCGGCGTGACCGCCGGCGCCTCGGCGCCTGAGGTCGTCGTCGAGGAGGTGGTTCGAGCTTTGTCGGCGCTCGCGCCGTCCGAAGTGTCGGTCCTTGACGGTCCGGCCGAGACGGTTAGCTTTCGCCTTCCGGCGGAACTTCGGAATTGACCCGAAGTTAAGCCCTTCCGTCGCGTTTGCTTTTCTTAAGGATCGTCCGTGGGCATACCGTTCAGACAGATTGCAAGAGTTGGCGCCTATATCGTCCGGCAGCACTTGGCCGGCCGCAAGCGCTATCCGCTCGTGTTGATGCTGGAGCCGCTGTTCCGCTGCAACCTCGCTTGCGCTGGCTGCGGCAAGATCGACTATCCCGACGCCATCCTCAATAAACGGATCTCGGTTGAAGACGCGCTGGCCTCGGTCGATGAGTGCGGCGCGCCGGTGGTCGTCATGGCGGGCGGCGAGCCGCTCTTGCACAGAGACCTGCCAAAGATCGTCCAGGGCGTCATCGCGCGCAAGAAATTCGCGATCGTGTGCACCAATGCGCTTCTGCTTGAAAAGAAGATCGATCAATACCGCCCAAGCCCCTATTTCACCTGGTCGATCCATCTCGACGGCGACCAGGAGATGCATGACAGGTCCGTCTGCGAGCCCGGCGTCTACGACCGCGCGGTCAAGGCGCTGAAGACCGCCAAGGCGAAAGGTTTCCGCGTCACCATCAACTGCACCTTCTTCAATGATGCGGACCCTGAGCGCATCGCCGCCTTCTTCGATACGGTGACGGAGCTCGGCGTCGATGGGATCACCGTTTCGCCCGGCTACGCCTATGAGCGCGCCCCCGACCAGCAGCATTTCCTCAATCGCTCGACGACGAAGGAGCTGTTCCGCGCGGTGTTCCGCAAGGGCGACGGCGCGCGCAAATGGGCCTTCAACCAGTCGAGCCTCTTCCTCGACTTCCTCGCCGGGAACCAGACCTATCACTGCACCCCGTGGGGCAACCCGACGCGCACCGTCTTCGGCTGGCAGCGGCCCTGCTATTTGCTCGGCGAAGGCTATACGAAGACCTTCAAGGAGCTCATGGAGGAGACCGACTGGGACGCCTACGGAGTCGGCAATTATGAGAAATGCGCCGACTGCATGGTCCATAGCGGGTTCGAGGCGACGGCGGTCGCCGATACGGTGACCAAGCCCTGGAAAGCCGCCCGCGTCGCGCTCATGGGCGTGAAGACCGACGGTCCCCTGGCGCCGGACATCCCGCTCGGCAGCCAGCGCGAGGCGCGGTACGTGTTCGACAAGAACGTCGCCCAGAAGCTGTCAGAGATCCGCCGCTCCGAGGCCGAGGAAAAGGCCCGGAAGAAGGCTGCGACAGCGCTTTAGCGCCTGGAACGCGGCCCTGCTGTCGGCCGCGAGAGCGCGCAGCCCCGCGAACTGGACCGGAGCGCGGATAAGCTCTCTGATCACCGCTCGAGCGTCGATGGCGCCGTGGGAATCCACGGCTCTCAACGCGAGCGGGGGCAAGTCGCGCTCGGCGGGATCGGCGACCGCGCGCAGAATCGCGAACGGGGCGCGATGTTTCAGCGCATATTGGCCGGCGATCAGGCTTTCCATGTCGACCCCGGCCGCTTCCGTAGCGCGGCGGAGGTCCGCCTTGGCGGCGGCGGTCACGACGGGAGCGTCGGACGCGGCCAGGCGCTCGACGACGACGCGCGCTCCGGCGCCGCGAAGGCGCTGAGCAAGCGACGCCGTGACGGCCTCATCGGTCCTGACGGCGCCCTCATGCGAGACGACTTCCGCGCCGAGAATGAGGTCGCCTGGACGAAGCTTCGGATCGAGCCCGCCGCACAGGCCCCAGCTGACCACGAGCGAGGGCCTGAGGCTTGCCGCTTCCGCCAGTCCGGCGCGCAAGGTTGGCGCGTCGCCACAGAGCGTCGTGCGCCCGCGGCCGCTCATGATCGCCGCCTCGCGCTTCAGTCCGCAGACGATCAGGACGTTTGCGGACGGCGGCAAATGGGGTTGCGGCGTTTGGGGGATTAGCCCGCCAGCAAGCTCTGGGTCCGCTCGCGCAACGTCTTGACGAGGGCGTCCGCGCCGCCTCCGCCAGAGAGGATCGAGGCGAATTCGTCGCGCCGGGTCGCCAGATCGCTCACCGTGCCATTGAGGTAGACGTCGATCACACGGCCGCCGCGAACGAGATAGTTGATCTGCACCGTCCGGCCGCCGGGCTGGAGCAGCTTGGTTTTGACGACTTCCCCGCCGCCCTGGGAGGGGCTCGTCTGCGGATCGACAACAAAGCTCTCGCCGGAATAATCGGTCACCTGATGGGCGTAGTCGGCGACGAGGAACCGGGCGAAGGCCTCGCGAACCGCAGCCTGCTGAGCGCCTGAGAACTTGCTCCAGTAGGGACCCGAGGCCAGTCTCGTCATGGTTCCAATGTCGAAGGCGGAGGTGATGGCGGGCCCGAAGCGCCGGTCGCGTTCGCTCACGCTGAGCGATCCGGCCGCCTTGAGCGTCGGCATCAGCTGCTGATAATAGGCCTCGATGCGCCGGGCGGCCGCGCTCTCCGCCTCAGCCGGCGAAGCAATCGCGCTCAAGGAGAGAAGGGCAAGCACGACCGCGATAAAGGGCGCCGACAGGCTGAGGCGAAAAGGGGAGCGTTTCATTTGTGGGGGATTCCATTTGCTCGGATAGGAGACCTTTCGGCCCGCCGGGTACATTGTTTCAGGGGCCCGCCGGCGCAAGGCTGCGGCGGGGCTTCTACAGCCATTTTGGGATTTGAGTCGAGACTCGGTCATCCGCGGCGCTAGATTGGATGACGGCGTCAATTTTTTCAATGGCTTGTCCCGCATCTGCAACTGGCAAAGGCGGCGCGGCAGTCGCCAGACGGGACACATCTTCGAGAGCCTGCTAGAGTTGGCGTCAATCTCCTCACAATAATCGGAAACGGACGGGATGAGATATTGCATCGTCGGCGCTGGATTCAGCGGCGCGGTCATCGGTCGCGCTCTCGCTGAAGCCGGGCACAACGTGCTCGTGGTCGATGAACGCTCGCATGTGGCGGGCAACTGCCATTCGGCGCGCGATCCCGAGACCGGCGTCATGACCCATGTCTATGGTCCCCATATATTTCATACTGCCGACGAGCGCGTCTGGGCCTATGTCCAGCGGTTCGGCGTCATGCGCCCTTACCGGCACCGCGTGCAGGCGGTCGCCGGGGGATTGGTCTATTCGCTGCCGGTCAACCTCCTGACGATCAACCAGTTCTTCCGCAAGACCATGAGACCCGAGGAGGCCGCCGCCTTCGTCGCCTCGAAGACCCGGAAAATCGCTGAGCCTGCCAATTTCGAGGAGCAGGCTCTCAGCATGATCGGGCCCGAGCTCTACGAGGCCTTCTTCCGCGGCTATACGCGCAAGCAATGGGGCCTCGATCCCAACCGTTTGCCCGCTTCGATCCTCAAACGCCTGCCGCTTCGCTTCAACTTCGATGATTCCTATTTCGCTCACCCCCATCAGGCGATGCCGGAGCGCGGCTACACGGAATTGGTCGCCGCCATCCTGGACACGCCCCGCCTCGAGCTGCAGATTGGGCGCGCGATTCGAGGATTTGACCGAGCCCTTCGCCCACGTGGTCTATAGCGGCCCGATCGACCGCTATTTCGGCTACGACTCGGGCAGGCTGGGCTACCGCACGCTCGACTTCGAGGTCTTCCGGGCGAAGGGCGACTATCAGGGCGCAGCCGTCATCAATTACTGCGACGAGGCGATCCCCTTCACCCGCATAACCGAGCACAAGCACTTCGCTCCTTGGGAGAAGGACCACGAGGGCACGATTCTGTACCGCGAGTTCAGCCGGTCCTGCGGTCCGAACGACATTCCCTATTATCCAATCCGCCAGACCGACGAAGAAGCGATGCTGAAGACCTACGTCGATCGCGCGATGGCGACGCGCGGGGTGACATTCGTCGGCCGGCTTGGGTCCTACCGCTATCTGGATATGGATGTGACGATCGGCGAGGCGCTCGCCGCCGCCGACGCGATGCTCAAACGCATTTCCGAAGGCGCCGATATTCCGGCGTTCTTCACGCCGCCCCTCCAGGGGCATTAGAAGGGGGCGAAAGAACGACAGGTCGGCGGTCAGTCCAAAAGGCCGAGCTTTTCTTTCTTTGGCATCGAGCGCGCAAAGGCTATGCCCGACCAGAGCCCGTACAGTATAGTTTGGCACTTCACCCGCGCGAAACGACCGCTCTTGATCGACATGACCATGTCTCTGAACGATCTGTAGATGAATTGGATTGTGTCCGTCGATGAGACGCCATCGTATTTCAGGTTGACGAAAAGCCTATTTCGGTAGAGCCAATGATATTGCGCTATCTTGCGAGGATCCTGTTCCACAAACACGCGTTGTGACGCGTCTCCTGATTTCAGATGCTTCGTCTTGCTTTTCCCGACTTGATAAAGTTTTGTGAAGCGCGCGAGACGGAGGCAATATTCGGTGTCGTCGGCCCAGATGAAGAACTCTTTCAAAGGCAGTCCGACCTTTCGCACCAGATCGGTTGAGACGAGGAACGAGACGAAGGTCAGCGTCTTCATTTCTATGAGGCCGTCCGCCAAGTAGCGGGCATATTGCGGCATGTTGTTCATGCCGCGACGCTCACTGATGGGCTGGACGTTGATGCTTTCCCCGTTCAGGTCGAAAACATTGCTGCCGAGAACAGCGTCTTCGCCGACAATCGCCGCCGCCGCAACCAGTTCGGCCATGGCCTCCGGCTCGGGTTCGCAATCATCGTCCATCAGCCACATATGCGTGCAGGCAAGGGGCAGAGCGGCGCGCATTCCCTCATGAAAGCCGCCGGCGCCGCCCGTGTTCTCTTCCAGGCGAACTAAGTGGAAATCGGCGCCACGACGCGCAACTTCGCCAGCGAGAAACTCCCGCGTCGGCTCGTCGGAAGCATTGTCGACGACCACAAGCTGGCGGACTGGGTAAGTCTGCGAGTCAATCGCCTCGAGACATCGTTTAAGAAGCGCAGGGCGATTCCGCGTTACGACGACTGCCGCTACACTTATCACGAGCGCATGTCCTTAAACTACGGAGGACTTGAAATAATTGTTCCAGAGGGCCGCATTTTTCTTTCCGCGGCCGAGGATCATGGCGGAGATGAACCATGTCGCCTTCCACCTTGTCAAGCATGACGCGCAGCGCGCCGCCCTAAGAAGCGCGCGAATTTTGGCGGCTAAGTGAATGCGAGGGGCCGCGGCGGCGATTTCGACGTCGGCGCCTCCCGAAAGGCGCATTTGCCTTGCAAGGCTCGCGTCAGCACGGCGCCTCATCGTGGCGAGGCTCCGCTCGCGCGTTTGACGGTGAGGGGATTGGGGCATAGAATTCTTTTGCCGCGGACAATCGACCCTCTTTGAGGGCGGCCAAGAACGACAGGGTGCGGGTTTAGTCCGACCTGATCGGCAGAGGCGGTAAAATTATGAAAAGGCGAGGTTCTGACGAGAGCGGTCAACCGCGTGCGCGAGGGGGGACCGCTATCATTGAGTGGTCCGTACTATAGTTTGGGGTTGCCTGGAGCTGCGCGAGTTCTCGCCGCGAATCTCGAATCGCAGGGTGAAAATGTCGACAAGACCTATCAAGGTAAATTTTATCGTCAATCTTCTCTCTCCGATGATGCGGGTCGTGGTCGCGCTCGTGACCGTTCCGCTCTATCTCCACCACATCGGCGACGCGCGCTACGGCGTGATGTCGATCGTGTGGGTTCTCCTAGGCTTATTTGGATTTCTTGATCTCGGGCTGTCGCGCGCCGTCACCAACGCGCTGGCGAAGCTGCGCGACGCGCCGCAGGCGCATCGGGCGCGGGTGCTCTTGACGACGTTCGGCCTCAACTTGAGTATCGGACTGGCCGGCGGCCTTGTCCTCTATGTATTCGGCGGGCTTCTGCTCAAACATTTCGTTTCGATGCCCAACGATATCAGTTCGGAGGTGTCCCGGGCGCTTCCGTGGATCGCATGTCTTCTGCCGCTGACGCTTATTTCCGCCGCTGGCGCCGGCGCGCTGGAGAGCCGGGAACTCTTCCTGCTCGTGAATTCGATCCAGATTTTCGCAATGACGATTGCTCAAGTGGCGCCTGTCGTTGCGGCTATATTCGTCAGTCCCTCGCTTACCGTTGTGATTCCGACGGCCGCGGTGGCGCAAGCGCTGGGCGCGATCGCGGTTCTGGCTGTCGTCTATCGTTTGGAAGGGCCGTTCTCGTTGCGCGCCGTGGATTGGGGCGAAGCGCGAAAGTTGCTTGGCTATGGCGGCTGGATGTTCGCGACGAACGTATACTATCCCGCGCTCGCCTCCGCCGACCAATTTGTCATCGGCTCGGTGATGGGCGTGGCGTCGGTGGCTCATTACGCAGTGCCGATGGGCCTTGCCCAAAGGAGCGTCGCCATCCCGATAGCGCTCGGGCGCACCCTGTTTCCTCGGATGTCCAGCCTCCCGGGTGATGCGGCTCACGCGCTGGCGGCGCGCGCTCTCTCAACGATGGCCTATGGCTTTGGCGCCATTTGCGCTCCGGCGATCATCCTCTCGCCGATTTTCTTTCGGTATTGGATCGGCGGTGATTTCGCGATCGTCGCCGGGCCCGTGGCGCAACTCCTTTTCCCGGGGATTTGGATGGGATCGCTGTCCTTGGTCGGCTTCACTCTCCTGCAAAGCCAAGGCCGGGCCGACGTGACCGGCAAACTGAACATCATTGAGTTTGTGCCGTTCGTGGCCATTCTTTGGGCCTCAACCCTGGCTTTCGGGATTGCTGGCGCAGCCGTCGCGTGGACCTTGCGGTCCATAACGGAGGCTCTGGTCATGCTCTGGCTTTCCGGAATGAAAAAAAGGGACCTTCTTCCGTTGCTGCCCCCAGGCGCGCTCATGGTCGTCAGCCTGGTCATAGCTCGCTTCCTAGGATCAAATATTCTTGTGAATCTGTTCGTCGCGGCATTGGCGGCGTCCGCGTCGGTCGCCCTCGGCTATCTGGTTTCGGAAGAGTGGCGCAGGCTCATTCTAGGGCAGGCGAACCGGGCGCGCGTTGTCCTCGGCAGCCTGACCAACCGAGCAAAGTCGATTTCGCCAGTCAATACAAACGCGCAAAAATGAAAGGCGCGGGCTCACGCTTTGGTGGCGGCTTCATCTAGGAGACGGAATTGAATGTGAGGGCTTCCCGGCGCGGCATCGGCGGAAAGTCCTGAACCGAGGCTTTTGTTGGCTCAGAAGGCGGCTGTTTGGACCCTTCCCCGGAGGACAAAATGAATATGCGCGACGCGGCAAAATCCTTGGCCCTAAATCTTGGATACGAGATCCGGCGAACGGGTTCGCATTTCCATAAACGGCCGATTGATTTTCTTCGCTCGCGAAACATCGACCTCGTTATTGACGTCGGGGCGAACGTTGGCCAGTACGCGCAAAGCCTGAGGAACGATGCCTATGCGGGTTGGATCGTTTCCTTTGAACCTATCGCTGCAGCTTATGAAGAACTCGCCGCTCTCGCGAACAAGGACGCACGATGGAAGGCTCTCAATATGGCCCTTGGAGATAAGGAGGGAGTAGCCAACATCAATGTCAGCCAGTCGCCGGTGTTCAGTTCGATTTTCCCGCAACTGCCGGCCGCTACAAAGTTCTCCTCCGCGGCTCAAGTGGTGCGGAGCGAATCGGTCCGGGTTGCGCGATTGGACGACATCTTCGCAGAACTGCCAACGAGCAAAGCGGCGTTTCTGAAGATCGACACGCAAGGCTACGAGCGGCAAGTTCTGTTGGGGGCGCCGGAGCGCCTGTCCAGCTTTCTCGGCGTGCAGATGGAACTCCCCATCATGCACCTTTATGAAGGAACCTGGAAGTTCCATGAGGCCGTTGCTTATATGAGCGATGTAGGCTTCGAGATCAGTAATATTGTTCCAGTCCATTACGATGAGACCGACACGGCGTCTCTCGTGGAGGTCGACTGCATTTTTCGCAGAAAGTAGCCCGCGCTCGGCCCAGCGGCCTCATCAAATCAAGGTTCGCCCGACCACCTCATGGACACCAAAGCACATGCTGCGCCGGAGCGCGTCCGGGCGGGATACGTGTAGCTCGCGGCCTCCACGCACGGCGCGAGGAATTGAGAAGATTGCCTCTCACGGGCAGGGACCGACGACCCGCGTCCTAATGCGGCCGCGGAACTCGTATGTTTTCCCGAGAGGTCGGCGCAGCAATTTTCCTTCAATACGGATACGAATAGGCGCCCGCCGCGAAGGGCGCCGTGCGCGTGGCGCCAAGAATATCGACAGTCGGCGCTCCCGCGATTGCTGCGCCAATGGCCGTCGCCCCCGACTTGAGCATGACCGTATAAGTCAACGCCGCAGGGTTGAAGTTAACGAATTCGCCCTTCGTCCCCTCTGTCTCGATGATGTTGCCATTGCCATAGGTTCCCGGATGGGTAAGAAATTGTACGACGCCATTGACATACCACGTGATGTCCGGGCCCGTGCAACATAAGACAACGTTGTGATCCGCCGTAACGCCGACGTCGCGAGTGTCGACGTTGAGCTGAGTCGTCAGATTGTTCCGAACAACGGTGTTGGTGCTCAACGGACCTTCGTTCGTTTTGCCGCCAACGTCGATCGCAGCGGTGCAACCCGGCACCGAAACGAGACCGTCCTCGAGCACCGTATTGCCAGCGATCAGGCTGTTGTGGACGCTTCCGAAGGATATTCCGGGACAGGCGCTCGTCACGACGACGTTGTTCGTCACCGTGATATTCGTCCAGTCCTCGTCGAACGCATCGATCCCCTGCAGATAAGTCGGAAATGGCAGCGCCGGGTCCGTCTGCCGGAGGATCAGGTTGCTGTCGATCAGGATGTTCGAGAAGGCGTCGTAGGCGACGCCCGCGGGGAGCGGGCCGTTCATTCCCTGCATCGCGTCCTCATGGTTGCCATCGCCGATGTTCAGGTTGTCGTGGATGGTGTTGTGCGTGATCGCCAGGTTGTTCGCGGCATAGTCAATGGCGTCGTCACCAAAGTGGTCGATCACGTTGTTCGTCACCAGCATGTTGTTGCCGGCGAGGATCGCGCCATAGCGCACATTCTGGATGTGCGAACCGGCCATCGTGATGCAGCTTGTGTAGGGCTCGCCGTTCGCGCCGTTGCCGGCCAAACCCTCCACCTGGAGGCCGTTGCGGGCCTGCGTGACCCACTTCGCCTGGGTCCAGCCCGCGGTGCTGTCGGCCGAGCTGATGAGCAGGTTCTCCAGGAGGATGTCGGTGGTCGGGTGCGACGGACCCTGGTCGAAGATCGAGATAAGCGCCCCGTTGTTGTTGCCGTTCGCGCCGGCCAGGCTCTGCACCTTGATGCCGTTGAACACCCACTTGTTGGTCGAGCGGATGTACAGGGTCGTAAACACCGGCACCTGACCCGGAGTGGGGCCGGCTTCGACCGTCACAAAGTCCGAGTTGGTGGTCGACAGGTTATAATTGCCGAGGATGATGTCGCCATAATTGCCGCTCATGAGATAGATCGCGTCGCCGGGCTGGACTGGCGGGCTGCCGATTTGGTCCGCGACGTCGACCAGCGGGCCCCCATTGACTCGGTGGACGTAAGGAACGGTCGACAGCAATGGGCGCGTATAACCCGGGACCGAGAAGTTGGCGGTGCCCCAGTTACCGCCGATAACGCCGATTAGGCTGTTCCATGGACTGGCTTGAGATCCGTTGCCGCCGGCGGCTGGCGACTTGCCGTTCACCGGATCAATATACCAGAAATGTCTGGATGTCGCCGACGGCGCATTACAGCCACTATAGACTTGGGCCGCCCGTACAGGAACGGCGAAAGCAAGCAGCATAACCACAACGCAGCCAAGTGTCTTCACAAAAACCCCCGTTACGTGGACAGTCATAGCGCGTATAATTCTTTTGCGTGCGCAATATCATGTGCCGTCAATGCTTTCAATCATCAATAATGTCTACCCTCGATAGTTGGAAAACGGCGTCTCGTCCGTTCATCGAGGATGCGCCTCCGCGGAAGCGGGGCTGATCAACTGCAATCTACGGAAGCGGGCGTCAATAAGCCTTATTGCTTTCACCTAAACGTGATAGCAATAGGCGCTAAACACGATTATGGGACCGAGCGCGATAGGAGCGCGGTCCTTCTGAAAAGCGGAGCCGGCGAATGATTTCTAGCACCCGTGCCGTAAAGATTCTCAAGAGCGTGCTGCCCCACGGCGTCGTGATGGCCACGATTGGGTCGAAGGCCGTTCGACGAGCGCGCATGTCCGCTCTCTCCCAACAGCCAAGGCCGAACGGCGCCACATACAGCTATCGATCCGCAATTGAGTTTCACTGCGCGCGCGGACTTCCTCGCGACCACGTCGTGGCGGGCAGCATTCCAGAAGATTCCCTAGCCTTCTGCGGCGCGATTCTCGATGAAACAATCGAGACCGGCCGGCCGCTTCTAGGATTGCACGTGGGCAATTTTGTCGGGAATCTCTCGCTTATTTCGCGGCCTATGCGCGAGGGCGAAACGACAAATCCATAATTGTCTCTATCGATCCCAATCTATCCCATCGTGGCATCGACAATCCGCAGAAACATACGATCGCTCTTTTGAACCATTTCAATCTGCAAAGTAATGTCATTATATGCACCGGATACTCCGGACAAAAGTCCGTCAGCAATGATGGGCTGTCATTCATCAGCGAGGACGGTTCCGAATACGACTCTCTTGCGCAGTTTTCCGATGAACAATCCTGCCAGAATACGCTGAACAATCTCGCCCTTCTCTATGAATCGCGCTTCGACTTCGCTGTCATGGACGGCAATCATGAAGCGGAGTATCTCCGTTCCGAGGTTGACGTCGCGCGGCGCCTCCTGACCCCAAACGGCGCGCTTCTGCTTGACGACGTCTCCGAGGCATGGACCGACATCAAGGCGGAATATTCGAGCCTCGCGTCGAGGGGATGGAAACCCTTAGGGGCGGACGGTCGGGTCGGCGTCCTCCAAAAGGTATAGGGGCGGAGCCGCGGCGAAAAACACGCGGAAATCCAAAAGTCGTGAAAGCTCTGGCGATTCGATGGAACCGCCAGAGGCTCTAGCCCGCGAAGGACTGTGGCGCGATTTTTCGGTTCAATACGGGAAGGCATAGGCTCCCGTGGTGTAAGGAATGGTCCGCGGGAAGCCGGCGATGTCTACGCTCGGCCCTCCTGTGGCTCCGGCGCCAACGGCCTGGGCGGTCGCCTTGAGCTCCACGTAATAAGTCAGGGTCGACGGACTAAAGTTGACAAATTCGGCCGTCGCCCCGCCCGCATCGATAACGTTGCCGTTCATATAGGTTCCCGGTTGGCTGAGAAATTGTGCGGCGCCATTGACGTACCACACGATCTCTGGACCGTTGCAGCACATGGCGATGTTGTGATCGGGCACAACGCCGGCATCGCGGGTGTCCACGCTGAGCCGGCTCGAAATATTGTCCCGTACAATGGTGTTGGTGCTTACCGGGCCCTCGTGTGTTGCGCCGCCAACGCCAATGGTGGCCGCGCAACCTGGCGTCGAAACGAGACCGTCCTCGACCACCGTATTGCCAGCGATCAGGCTGTTATGAATGCTCGAGAAGGAGATTCCGGCGCAAGCGCTGGTGATGACGACATTGTTCGTCACGGTCATATTCGTCCAGTCCTCGTCGAAGACGTCGATCCCCTGCAGATAAGTCGGGAACGGATTGCTCGCGTCGAGCGCCCGGACGATCAGGTTGCTGTCGATCAGGATGTTCGAGAAAGCGTTGTAGGCGACGCCTGGAGGCAACGGGCCGTTCTGTCCTTGCATCGCGTCTTCATGACTGCCGTCGCCGACGTCGACGTTGTCATGGAGGGTGTTGTGGGTGATCGCGAGGTTGCTCGCGGCATAGTCGACGCCGTCATCGCCGAAGTGGTCAATCGTGTTATTCGAGAGCAGCGAGTTGTTGGCGGCGAAGATCGCGCCGCTGCGCACGTTTTGGATGTGTGATCCGGTCAAAGAGATGCAGGTCGTATAGGGCACCCCGTTGGCGCCGTTGCCGGCCGAACCCTCCGCCCAGAAGCCCTGGCGGGCCTGCGCGATCCACTGCGATTGAGACCATCCGGCGGTGCTGTCGGCCGAACTGATCAGCAGGTTCTCCAAGACGATGTCGGTGGTAGGATACGATGCGCCCTGGTCGGTGATCATGACGAGCGGGTTATTGTTATTGTTCGCGCCCAGGAGGCTCTGCACCTTGACGCCGTTGAACACCCACTTGTTGGTCGAGCGGATGTAGAGGGTCGTGAACACCGGAACCTGACCCAGAACGGCCTGGACCGTCACCCAGTCCGAGTTGAGGGTCGGGATGTTAAGGATGCCGCCGGAACTGCTGTTGACGGTCGGCGTTAAGTACTCGCCAAGGACGACATCGCCGTAATTGCCGCTCTTGAGATAGATCGCGTCGCCGGGCTGGACTGGCGGATTGCCCACCTGGTCCGCGACGACTTCGGCCCTGCCGTTGACGACGTGGTAGTAGGGAACGCTCGACAGCAGCGGGCGCGTATAGCCCGGAACCGAAAAGTTGCTGGTGGCCCAGCGACCATCGATGACGCCGGCAATGCTGTTCCACGGACTGAGCAACGAACCGGCGCCCCCTGCGGCCGGGCTCTTGCCGTTCACCGGATCAAGATACCAGATATGTCTAGGTATAAGCGAGGGGGTAGAGCAGCCACTATAAACTTGGGCTGCCCGTACAGGAACAGTAAGTGCAACCAACACAACCGCAGCACATGTAAGAGTCTTCATAATATCCTCCCGCCTTCTGGACCTGGACGGGATGTACAATCTATGTTGACACGCGATGTTCCTTAACTTTCAAGGCCTAACATTATTGGCGGTATGATAGCGTTGATTTGGTGATTTGATACCGCTGATCCGGCATGATATTTGCTTTGCCACGCTCAATCGCAGACACGTCACTTGCCTGAAGGTTTGATGGAGAGGCCTTAAGATCGAGCGAGGTCGCCGCTCGCCGCCCGCCGCGAGCCCCGAAAGGGGCCGAACATCCACAGGGGATCGGGGGCGGCTCTGCGCACGGACGGCCGGGAGGCGCCGACGTGGCGGGCTCGCAGGCGACCGGCCGGCCCCCTCGACATGAGGGGCCCGGGACGCGTCTCAACCTGCCCTTGCGCGGCGAAGCCCGCCGAGCCTCGGTTTCGCCGCCCGAAGCGTCAGCCGATCAGTTCTTCGGCTGCTCTTTTTGGGTTTCCCCGCCGGGAGTATCGGTCGCCGGCGGCGCGCCCGGCGCAGCCGCGCCCTCGGTCCCAGGCGTCGGTGCGGCGCCGGGCGTCGCCGCGCCATCCGTTGCGGGCGCCGGCGTGACGGCGGCCGACATGATGTGGGCGTAGTTTCCCTCGAACTTCGCATCCGCCAGCGCGGCCTTGGTGATCTCTTCAGCGTCCTTCCTGCCGATGTCGACCCGAAGCTCGCGTTTCGCGAACGCGTCGGCCTGCTCGGCGGTGAGCGGCTTTTGGTCGACGGACGCCACCTTGAAGAAGCTTGCGCTCCCTCTTGAACGGATGAAGAAAATGTCGTCGGGTTTGCGGGCGTCCAGCACCTTCAGCATCTCGGGCGGCATTGTCGCGCTGTCCAAGGTCGCCGTGCCGCGGTTGAACTTGATATTCATTTCGTTCAGCTTCCCTTCAACCTGATCCAGCGACTTGAAATCCTTCGTCGCCGCCGCCAGCGCCTCCACGTCCTTGGGCGTCGGGAAAGAAATCTGATCGACCTGGAACAGCTCCCGCTGGTCGAACCGCTTCGGATGGCCCTGGATGTAGCTGTCGATTTCGTTCTTCGAAACCGAGCTCATCTTGGACGACAGGTCCCGCTGAACGAAGGCGCCGGCAAGGATCTGCTCACGGGCGCGCAAAAGATCGAGATGCACGGTCGGTTCGCGATCGAGCTTCGCCGCGACCGCCTGCTGGACCAGATATTTGCGTTCGACGATGCGCGACAGCGCCGCCTTGATGATCGCGTCGCTACGCTTATCGACGGGCACGTTGGCGAGGCGGAGCTCGTTGTCGAGCTCCTGCTGCGTCACATCGTCCGGGCCGACATGAGCGATGACCTGGCCGACCACGGCGGGCTCCGCTTGCTTCCTGCCGCATCCGGCGAGCAGCATCGCCACGGGCAGCGCGCATGCGATTGCAGCAATGCGCAACCGGCGCCGAGACATTGGCGTTATGTGCAGCAAAACTCTTCTCCTGAGTTACAGCGAGACGACGCCCGGACGCGGGACTATCGCGAAATCGTGACGAAAGCCCCAGCGGTCAACGAACCGAACCCCGCGCCGCCAAGCCTGAGCCTACGCCCGGATCTGCTAGCATATTTTACCCGGCTTTCGCACCGACCAATGTGTCGAGCGGCCCTGCGCGCGCAATAAACATAATATACGTGATATTCCGTTCGTACAACTATCGGACAACCATGGCAAGGGCAGCCAGCTCACCGGAGCCAAAATCAACCAGATTAGTCTGTTCTGCGGCAAAGTGTTGAGGTTGATTAGAATCAATGATGACCTAAACATGATCAAGTATTTCAGCGCTTAAACTGGTTTATGAAATCCTTACGCCCGACCCCCCAATTCGTAATCGAAAGCTTACGCGGGCCGGCGGTAAGAGCCGCGCCAGCAAGGAGACGATCATGCTCGACGTCGCGTTCGTGGCGCTCGGTTTAGCTTTTTTGGCGTTGATGGGCGTCTATGCGCACGCCCTACGCCAGCTTTAGGGGCGGGAGATGGGTGAACCGATCATCGGACTGGTCGTCGCCATCGGGCTCGGCCTCTACCTCCTCTACACGCTGATCCGTCCGGAAAAATTCTAGATCAAAAAGGTGATGCGATGACGCTTGTAGGCTGGGCGCAGATCGCGCTGACGCTCGTTCTGGTCGTTGGCTGCGCCATTCCGCTCAGCAAATTCATTGCCGGCGTATACGCGGGCGAGAGAAGCTTCCTCACTCCCGTCCTCGGACCGGTCGAGCGCGGCTTTTACCGCCTGGCCGGGGTGGACCCGGCCCGCGAGCAGGACTGGTTCGCCTATACGATCGCGATGGTCGTCTTTTCCGTCGCCGGATTCCTGTCGCTCTACGCCATCCAGAGGCTGCAAAGCTTTCTGCCGCTGAACCCGCGCGGCTTCGACGCCGTCGCGCCTGACCTCGCCTTCAACACGTCGGTGAGTTTCATCACCAACACCAACTGGCAGAACTACAGCGGCGAGACGACGATGAGTCATCTCACCCAGATGCTCGGCCTCACCGTGCATAACTTCCTGTCGGCGGCGACGGGGCTGGCGATGGCTTTCGCGTTGGTTCGCGCCTTCGCGCGTTCGTCTGCGACCACCGTGGGGAATTTCTGGGTCGATGTGACCCGCATCACGCTTTACATCCTCCTGCCGATCTCGGTCGTCGGGGCGCTGGTGTTCGTCGCTTTGGGCATGCCGCAAACGCTCGCCGGCGCCGTGGACGCGACGACGCTCGAGGGCGTTAAGCAGACCATTTCGATCGGGCCGGTCGCGAGCCAGGAGATCATCAAGGAGCTCGGGACCAACGGCGGCGGCTTCTTCAACGCCAACGCCGCTCATCCGTTCGAGAACCCCAACGCCTGGACCAACATTCTCGAGATCTGGGCGCTGCTCTTGATCCCCGTCGCCTCGGTTCTCGCTTTCGGCCGCGCGGTCGGCGAGATGCGTCAGGGATGGGCCATTCTAGCGGCGATGGCGATTTTTTTCATCGTCGGCGTCGGCGTCGCCTATTGGTCGGAGACCGCCGGAAATCCGATCCTGACAGCGCAGGGCGTGGACCCGTCGGCGGGCAATCTCGAAGGCAAGGAGATTCGCAACGGTCAGGCGATGTCCGTTCTTTACGTGACGGCCACCTCCGGCACCAGCACCGGGTCGGTCAACACGATGCACGATTCGCTGACGCCGCTCGCGGGCATGGTCCCGATGTTCAACCTGCTCGCCGGCTGCATCTGGCCCGGCGGCGTCGGCGCGGGCCTTTATGGTTTCCTCGTGCTCGCGATCATCGCGGTGTTCGTCGCCGGTCTGATGGTCGGCCGCACGCCCGAATATCTCGGCAAGAAGATCGAAGTGCGCGAGATGAAATTCGCGATGCTGGCGGTGCTGATCTATCCGCTGGCGGTGCTCGGCCTCACGGGCGCTTCCGTGCTGCTGCAGACCGCGCTTGATAGCATGAACAATAGCGGCCCGCATGGCCTCTCTGAGATCCTCTATGCCTACGCGTCGGCCAACGCGAACAACGGCTCGGCCTTCGCCGGCCTGAACGGCAATACGCTCTGGTTCAACTCGACGCTCGGCATTGTGATGCTGCTCGGCCGCTTCGCTTATGTCGTGCCGGTGCTGGCGATGGCCGGATCGCTGGCCGCCAAGAAGAAGATCCCGGCTTCGTCGGGGACCTTCCCGACCGACGGGCCGCTGTTCGTCGGCCTGTTGGTCGGCGTGATCGTCATTCTCTACCTCCTGCAATATTTCCCGGCGCTCTCGCTGGCGCCGATCGTCGAGCACTTCCTGATGCTCGGCGGCAAGACCTTCTGATCGGAGATGAAGACAATGGCTTCGAAAGCCAAGCCGCAAGGCCTGTTCGACGGCAAGATCGTCGCCGCCGCCGCGGTCGACGCGCTGCGCAAGCTCGACCCGCGCGCGCTCATGAAGAACCCGGTCATCTTCGTCACCGAAGTGGTGTCGCTGATGGTGACCCTGTTCTTCATCCGCGACCTTGTCGACCCAGAACGGCATGGCGTCGTTTTCGGGCCAGATCGCCGCCTGGCTGTGGTTCACGGTGCTGTTCGCCAATTTCGCCGAGGCCGTCGCCGAAGGACGCGGCAAGGCGCAAGCCGACGCTTTGCGCAGCACGCGCAGCGACACGCGCGCCAAACGCTATGTCGATCCGGCGAATCTCGGCGGCCTCGTCGAAGGCGTCAACGCGCTCGATCTTCGCTTGGGCGATGTGGTGCTGGTCGAGGCCGGGGAGGTCATTCCCGGCGACGGCGACATTGTCGAAGGGGTCGCATCGGTCAATGAATCGGCGATTACCGGCGAGTCGGCGCCCGTCATCCGCGAAGCGGGCGGCGACCGTTCGGCCGTCACCGGCGGGACGACGGTGCTGTCCGATTTCATCAAGGTCAGGATCACCGCCGCGCCGGGCTCGACCTTCATCGACCGGATGATCGCGCTGGTCGAGGGCGCCGAGAGGCAAAAGACGCCGAACGAACTGGCGCTGTCCATTCTGCTCGCCGGGCTCACCATCATCTTTCTGATCGTCTGCGTCACCCTATGGCCGATCGCGAAATATTCGGGGACTGTCCTGTCCGCGACCGTCTTGATCGCGCTCCTCGTCTGCCTCATTCCGACGACGATCGGCGGGCTTCTGTCGGCGATCGGCATCGCCGGCATGGATCGGCTTGTGCGTTTCAATGTCATTGCGACTTCCGGCCGCGCGGTCGAGGCGGCGGGCGACGTCGATACGCTCTTGCTCGATAAGACCGGGACGATCACCTTCGGCAATCGCATGGCGACCGAGTTTTTGCCGGTCAATGGCGTGCGGGCCGAGGACCTCGCCGCCGCGGCGCTCGCCTCGAGCCTGGCCGACGATACCCCCGAGGGAAGGTCGATCGTCGCTCTCGCCAAGAGCGACTTCGGCCTTGCGGAGCCGAAGCTCGATCCGCAGAAGACCGTCGTCGTTCCCTTCACGGCGCAGACCCGCATTTCGGGCGTCGACGTCGCAGGCGGCTGGATCCGCAAAGGCGCAATTGACTCGATCCTTCGCCATCTCAAGCTGCCGATTGAGAGAACGCCGCCCGAGTTCCGTCAGGCGGTCGAGCGCGTCGCGATGTCTGGCGCCACGCCGCTCGCGGTCGCCGAGGACGGCCGGCTCATGGGCGTCATCCATCTGAAAGACATCGTGAAGCCCGGCATCAAGGAGCGTTTCGCGGCCATGCGCGCGATGGGCATCCGGACCGTGATGGTGACGGGCGACAATCCCGTCACGGCGGCCGCGATCGCGTCCGAAGCCGGCGTCGACGACTTTCTCGCCGAGGCGACCCCGGAGGACAAGCTCGCTTATATCCGCAAGGAGCAGTCCGGCGGCCGGCTGATCGCCATGTGCGGCGACGGGACCAACGATGCGCCGGCGCTCGCTCAAGCCGATGTGGGCGTCGCTATGCAGACCGGCACGCAAGCGGCGCGCGAAGCCGGCAACATGGTCGATCTCGACTCCAATCCAACGAAACTCATCGAAATCGTCGAGATCGGGAAGCAGCTCCTGATGACGCGCGGCTCGCTCACGACCTTCTCGATCGCCAATGACGTCGCCAAATATTTCGCCATCCTGCCGGCCATGTTCGCCGCGACCTATCCGGTTCTCGGAACGCTCAATGTGATGCGCCTCGCGTCGTCGCAGTCGGCGATCCTCTCCGCCGTCATCTTCAACGCCCTCATCATCATCGCCCTGATCCCGCTGGCTCTGAAGGGCGTCGCCTACCGGCCGATCGGCGCGGCGGCGCTGCTCAGGCGCAATCTCCTCATCTATGGCCTGGGCGGCCTGATCCTGCCCTTCATCGGCATCAAGGCGATCGACGTTGTCGTCGCCGCCCTCCACCTCGCTTAAAGTATGAGGCCAGACCCATGCTCCAGCACATACGCCCCGCGCTCGTCCTCATCGTTCTGTTCAGCGTCCTTACCGGCCTCGTCTATCCGTTGGCGGTGACCGGGATCGCTCAGATCGCCCTGCCCTATCAGGCGAACGGAAGCCTGATCGAAAGGAACGGCGTCGTCATCGGCTCGGCGCTGATCGGGCAGTGGTTCAAGAGCGACCGCTATTTCCACCCGCGTCCCTCCGCCACCACCGACACCGATCCCAACGATTCAACCAAGACGATCGACGCGCCCTACAACGCCGCCAATTCATCCGGCTCGAATCTTGGCCCAACCTCGCAAAAGCTGGTCGACCGCGTGAAGGGCGGCGTCGAGGCTTGGCGCGCGATGGCGGGCCAAGGCCCGGTTCCCGCCGACGCGGTGACGACGTCAGCTTCCGGGCTCGATCCCGATATCTCGCCGGAGACGGCCTTGGGCCAGGTCGCCTCGGTGGCGAAGGCGCGGGGCTTGCCCGAGGACAAGGTGCGGGCTTTGGTCGAAGGCGCGATCGACGGTCGGGCTTTAGGATTGATCGGCGAGCCGAGAGTCAATGTTTTGCGGCTGAATTTGGCGCTGGATGGGTTAAAAGCGTCATGACGACCCATGAGCGCCGATGGCTTCATCCAACCGACCCGACGCCGCACGCCCTGATCCGGACGCCCTTCTCGCGGCGTTCCGGCGGGAGAGCGCAGGCCGGCTGAAGGTCTTTCTCGGCGCCGCGCCCGGCGTCGGCAAGACCTACGCCATGTTGCAGAACGCGCGGCGGCTGAAGAACGAAGGCGTCGATGTCGTCATCGGGCTCGTCGAGACGCATGGCCGCGCCGAAACGAGCGCGCTCGTCGAAGGGCTCGAAGTCCTGCCCCGGCGCAAGATTGAATACCACGGGCGCACCCTCGAGGAATTCGACCTGGACGCGGCGCTCAAGCGCAAGCCCAAGCTGATCGTCGTCGACGAACTCGCCCACACCAACGCGCCCGACAGCCGGCATCCCAAACGCTGGCAGGACGTCCAGGAGCTGCTCGACGCGGGCGTCAACGTCTGGACAGCGCTCAATATCCAGCATCTGGAGAGCCTCGCCGACGTCGTTTCCCGTATCACGGGCGTCGCCGTGCGCGAGACCGTCCCCGACCGCGTCCTGCAGCAGGCCGCCGACGTCGTCCTGGTCGATCTCACCCCTGAAGAGCTCATTCAACGCCTGAACGACGGCAAGGTCTATGTGCCGGAGACAGCCCGGCGGGCGACGCAGAACTTCTTCACCCCCGGCAATTTGACCGCGTTGCGCGAATTGGCGCTGCGCCGCACGGCTGATCGCGTCGACGACCAGATGGTCGACTATCTGCGGGAGAAGGCGATTGAAGGTCCGTGGGCGGCGTCCGAGCGCCTGCTCGCCTGCGTCGGGGCGGACGAAGTGTCGGAGCGGGTGTTGAGGCGCGCAAGCCAGCTCGCGACCGGCCTCAATGCGGAATGGACCGCAGTCACCGTCGAGACCATCGGTCAGGCCGCCGACGCCAAGCGCGCCAACCGGCTGGCCAAGGTGTTTTCTCTCGCCGAGCGCCTGGGCGGCCAGACGATGCGCCTCCAGGGGGGCGATTATCCAACGGAAATCTTGAAGCTCGCCGCGCGCGAGAACTTCACTCAGATCGTGCTTGGCCAGTCGCGGGCGGGAGCCTTGCGCCGGCTTCTCGGTCGGTCGCTGCCGGACGCGCTCATGCGTCACGCCGACGGAATCGAGATTCACATCGTTCCGGGTGAAGCAGCGCCACGCTCGTTATGGCCGGATCTCAAGCCGCTTCTGGGCCGTCGGGGGCTTGGACTCGAAATCGCCGCCGCGCTCGTTTCCGTCGCGGCCGCCGTCGCAGTCGCCGAGGCGCTTTCCGAGGTTCTCAAGCTTCCCAATCTTTCGATGATCTTCCTTACCGCGGTTCTGTTCTGCGCGGTGAGGTTTGGAACCCGCGCCGCGGTGATCGCCTCCCTCGCTTCGTTCGTCGCCTACAACTTCTTCTTCATCGAGCCGGTCTACACGTTCACCGTGGCGCAGCCGCAGGAACTGTTCGCGCTCCTCATTTTTCTCGCTGTCGCGGTGCTCACCGGATCGCTGACGGGGCGCATCCGCGACCAGCGGGAGACGGTGATCAGGAACGCCGAAGTTACCCAGTCGCTTTACGATTACTCGCGCAAGCTTTCCGGCGCTTCTCGCCCGGACGACGTGCTGTGGGCGGCTGCGGCGCATTTGCACGAGACGTTTGGCGGCCGCATCGTGCTCCTGGTCGCCGATCAGGACGAACTGCAGATCCGCGCCGCCTGGCCGCCGGACGCACAATTGGACGCCGCCGCTCTCGGCGCCGCGAACTGGGCGCAGCAGAAGAAGGAGCCGGCCGGCTGGGGAACCGGGACGCTGCCTCGCGTCGCTTATCAGTTTCGGCCACTGCTCGCCGCGCGGGGGGCGATCGCGGTCTGCGGCTTTGAGCCGCATTCCGCGGACGAGTCGATCACGGCGGAGGACGAGCGGGCGCTGACCGCCATCCTGGACCTGACCGCGATCGCGCTCGACCGGGCGCTGCTCGCGCGCGAGGCGGTGCATGCGGCGACGATGCAGGAAAACGAGAAGGTGCGGGACGCGCTGCTCGACTCGCTCTCGCATGATCTGCGCACGCCATTGTCGGCGATCGCCGGGGCGGCGAGTTCATTGCGCACGCTTGGCGACAAGATGAGCCCGGCCGAACGGCTCGACCTTCTCTCGTCGATCGAGGAGGAGACCGGCCGCCTCGCGCGCTTCGTCGCCAATTTGCTCGATATGTCGCGGATCGAGGCGGGCGGGCTCAAGGTCAATCGCGATCTGGTCGCCATCGCCGATGTCGTGCAGGGCGCGGTCGAGCGCAGCCGCAAGGCGTTTCCGGGCCAACCGGTGCGCGTCAGCCTCGCCCCCGGCCTGCCCTTCGTGCGCGGGGACGACAAGCTGCTCGAGCAGGTTTTGTTCAACCTCATCGACAACGCGCATAAATACGCAGGCGACGCCGGCGCGACCATTCACGCCCGCCAGGAGGACGGCGAGATCATGCTCACCGTCACCGACGAGGGTCCGGGGATCAAGCCCGCGGAGCTCGAACGCATCTTCGAAAAATTCTATCGCGGCGGGCGCGCCGACGGCCGCAAGGCCGGGACGGGTCTCGGTCTTTCGATCTCTCGTCGCCTTGTCGAAGCCATGGGGGGAACGATCGTGGCGCAGAGCCCGGCGGTGCGCAGGCGCGGAACCCGATTTGTCGTGCGGCTTCCCGTCGCCCAGCCGACGCCGATCGCATCGAGTCCAGCGGCATGACAGGCCCACGCGTGTTGGTGGTCGATGACGAGCCGCAGATCCAGCGGTTTCTCACCGTCGCGCTCGCCGCCGCCGGCTTTCAGGTGCAAACGGCCGAAACCGGCGCTCAGGCCTTGCGGCTGGCGGCCACCGGCGCGCCCGATCTCATCGTCCTCGACCTCGGCCTGCCGGACCGCGACGGCAAGGAGGTGCTGCGCGACATCCGGCAGTTCTCGGCGACGCCGGTGATCGTGCTCTCCGCCCGCGACCGCGAGGCGGAGAAGATCGAGGCGCTCGATCTAGGCGCCGACGATTATGTCGAGAAGCCGTTCGGGATCGGCGAACTGACCGCGCGGCTTCGAGCCGCGCTGCGACACGCGGCGCAATCGGTCCACCCGGTCCCGCGGGTGGAGGTCGAGGGCGTCGTGATGGACTTCGACAAGCGTCTCGTCACCCGCGACGGGACGCCGATCAAGCTGACGCCGAAAGAATACGACCTGCTCGCGGTCCTCTTTCGCAACGCCGGCCGGGTGGTGACGCATCGCCAGATTCTGGCTTCGGTCTGGGGTCCGGCGCATCACGAGGACACCCAGTACCTCAGGGTGTTCATCGGCCAGCTCAGGGCCAAGATCGAGCGCGATCCGACCACGCCGACCATCGTCAAAACCGAGCCGGGCGTCGGCTACCGCGCCGCCGAGCCCTGAGGGGCGCTCTTCCACGTCGGTGAACAATTCTTCGGCGCCCCGCTCGATTCACGGGCGCCTACCCCTGCGAATCGTTGGGGATTCCTTGGCACGCTCGTTGCGAAGCCAAGTCCGGCTCCGGGAGGGGGCCGGATCCCGCCGACCTGCTTGGGTGGGCGCAAGCAACGAGGCTAAAAACATGTCGTTGACGAGACGGACTTTTCTTTATGCGTCCGGCGCAGCCCTGGGAGGGGCGACTGCGCTGGGTGGCGTGCCTGCGCTGGAGGGGGCGGCGGCGCTCGGAGGCGCGACCGCGCTAGGAGGCGCCTTAGCGCTGGGCTCGACCACAGCCATGGCGGCGACTGGCGAACCGGTCAAAATCGGCATTCTCCACTCGCTCTCCGGCACCATGGCGATCAGCGAGACCACGCTCAAGGACGTGATGCTGATGCTGATCGAGGAGCAGAACGCGAAGGGCGGCGTGCTCGGCAGAAAGCTCGAGGCGGTGGTCGTCGATCCGGCGTCGAACTGGCCCCTGTTCGCCGAGAAGGCCAAAGAACTCATTGAAAAAGACAAGGTTTCCGTCGTCTTTGGCTGCTGGACCTCAGTGTCGCGCAAGTCGGTGCTGCCGGTGTTCAAAGAACTCAACAACATGCTGTTTTATCCGGTGCAGTACGAAGGGGAAGAATTGGAACGCAACGTCTTCTATACCGGCGCCGCGCCCAATCAGCAGGCCATCCCCGCCGTCGATTATCTGATGAGCGAGGACGGCGGTTCGGTGAAGCGCTGGGTGCTCGAAGGCACCGACTACGTCTATCCGCGCACCACCAACAAGATCCTCGCGGCTTACCTGAAACTGAAAGGCGTGCCCGACGAAGACGTGATGATCAACTATACGCCGTTCGGCTTCTCCGACTGGCAGACCGAGGTGTCGAAGATCAAGGCCTTCGGTTCGGCAGGCAAGAAGACAGCGGTCGTCTCGACGATCAACGGCGACGCCAACGTCCCGTTCTATAAGGAGCTCGGCAACCAGGGGATCAAGGCGACCGATATTCCCGTCGTCGCCTTCTCGGTCGGCGAGGAGGAGCTCGCAGGCCTCGACACCAAGCCGCTGGTCGGCCACCTCGCCGCGTGGAACTACTTTGAGTCGATCGACACGCCGGCGAACAAGGACTTCATCGCCAAGTGGCATGAGTTCACCAAAAAGCCGAAACGCACCACCAACGACCCGATGGAGGCCCATTTCATTGGCTTCAACATGTGGGTGAAGGGCGTGGAGAAGGCGCAAAGCTTCGAGGCCGACAAGGTGATCCCGGCGATGATCGGCGTCGCGGTGCCCAACCTTACCGGCGGCCTCTCGACGATGATGCCGAACCACCACATCACCAAGCCGGTCTATATCGGCGAGATCCAGGCCGACGGCCAGCTCAACACAGTCTGGCAGACGCCGGGAACGCTGGTCGCGCAGGAATGGTCGCCCTACCTCGAGGGTTCGAAGGACCTGATCGCCGATTGGCGTCCGCCCATGTCTTGCGGCAACTTCAACGTCAAAACCGGCAAGTGCGGCGGCTGACGTTGCTCCCCGGGCCCCTCCCCTCGTCCTCCCGAGGGAGAGGGGCCTTCCATCATAAAGCCGGATGACGTCGGCCCAGATGACGTCGGATCTGGGCCGGCGAACCGAAATGGTGATTATGCCGCTTTCAAGCGCCTCCAACAAAGCATATCGCATTCTCCGCGCGCTCGCCGTGGCCGCAGCGCTGCTGTCGCCGGGCGCCGCGCGGGCCGACGCCGTCGACGACACGCTGGCGAAGTTCCTCGCCGACAAGTTTCCCCAAACAGCAGCCGCAATTGGCGAACTGGCCGCCGAGGCGCCGCCGCAAGCGGCCGCCATCCTGGATGCGCTCGGCGACAACCGCCTCATGATCGATCCCGCCGATCACATCGTGGCGTACAAGACTGCCGCAGGCGCGCTGCATCAACGCCAAGACCGGCGCGCCGGTTCAAGGGGTCGACGACGCCGCATTCAAGAAGGTGCGCGTCAACAACGCGCTCAGAAACGCGATCCAGGGCGCGATGGGCTCGCTCACCCTCGCCAATCCCGACCCCGACAAGCGCCTCAAGGCGGCGCAGGACGTTTTCAACACCCGCGACGCCAAGGCTTTGCCTGCCCTCCAGGCGCAACTCGCCAAGGAGAGCGACCCGCGCGTCGCCGCCGCGTTGAAGCTCGCTCAAGCCTCGATCTTCGCGACAAGCGACAGCGCCTCCGTTCAGGACCGGCTCGCCGCAATCGCAACGCTGAAAGAGCGCGGCGATCAGGACGCGCAGAGCCTTATCGACGCGCTCGCGCAGAAGGCGACTGATCCGGCGGTGAAAAGCGCCGCCGCATCCGCGTTGAGCGCGATCCATGCGCGGCTCGCTCTCTGGGGCGTCGTGCAGAACCTCTGGTACGGAATCTCGGCCTCGTCCGTTCTGCTTCTGGCGGCGATCGGCCTCGCAATCACCTTCGGCGTCATGGGCGTCATCAACATGGCGCATGGCGAGATGGTGATGCTCGGCGCCTATTCGACCTATGTCGTTCAGACGCTTCTGCCGCCTTCGTTGCAGAATTGGTCGCTCGCTTTCGCCATTCCGCTCGCGTTTATCGTTGCCGGTCTGGTCGGCATCGCGATCGAGCGCCTCGTTATCCGATTTCTCTACACCCGCCCGCTCGAGACGTTGCTCGCCACCTGGGGCGTCTCGCTCATCCTGCAACAGTTGGTTCGCACCCTGTTCGGCGCCAACAACCGTCAGGTCAGCAACCCTCCGTTCATGTCCGGCGCGTTCGAACTCGGCGGCCTGTCGATCACCACCAATCGCCTATGGATCATCGTCTTATCCGCCGTCGTCTTCATCGGTCTCCAGCTCGTGCTGCGCGCCACCCCATTCGGCTTGCAAATGCGCGCCGTGACGCAGAACCGACGCATGGCCGCGTCGATGGGCATTTCGACCGCGCGGGTCGACATGCTGGCCTTCGGGCTCGGATCGGGGGTGGCTGGGATTGCCGGCGTGGCGCTGTCGCAAATCGACAATGTCTCGCCGAACCTTGGCCAAGGCTACATCATCGACAGCTTCATGGTGGTGGTGTTCGGCGGCGTCGGAAACTTATGGGGCACCGCCTTCGGCGCTCTGCTGATCGGGCTTGCCAACAAGCTGCTCGAGCCGCTGATCGGCGCGGTGCAGGGCCAGATCGTGCTTCTGGTCTTCATCATCCTGTTCATCCAGAGACGGCCGCGAGGGCTTTTTGCTCTGCGCGGACGCGCGGTGGAAGCATGAGCGCTCGGCTTGACCAGCTTGGCTTGGCTTTCGTCGCGATCCTCATCGTCGCGGCGATCCTGGTGCCGGTGCTGTCGCTCGGGGTGTCGACCAGTTCTCCATTCTATCTGCCGCCTTACCTTGTGCAGCTCCTCGGCAAATATCTGTGCTATGCGATCCTCGCCGTCGCGCTCGATCTGGTGTGGGGCTATTGCGGGATTCTGTCGCTCGGCCATGGCGCGTTCTTCGCTCTCGGCGGCTATGCGATGGGCATGTATCTGATGCGGCAGATCGGGACGCGCGGCGTCTACGCCAATCCGATCCTGCCCGATTTCATGGTGTTCTTGAACTGGAAGGAGCTGCCGGTCGCCTGGTGGGGATTCAATTGGTTCCCCTACGCCATGGCGATGGTGGTGCTGGTTCCCGGCCTCTTGGCGCTCGCCTTCGGCTGGTTCGCGTTCCGCTCGCGCGTGACCGGCGTCTACCTTTCGATCATCACCCAGGCGATGACCTTCGCCTTGTTCAAGGAGTTCTTTCGCAACGACTTCGGCTTCGGCGGCAACAACGGCCTGACCGACTTCAAGGACCTGCTCGGCTTCTCCCTTCAAACCGCCTCGTCAAAGGCCGCCCTGTTCTCGGCCAGCGCCATCGCCCTCATCATCGCTTATGGAGTCTCGCGCGCGATCATCGGTTCGAAGTATGGCAAGGCCCTGGTCGCGGTGCGCGACGCGGAGAGCCGCATGCGCTTTCTCGGCTACCGGGTCGAGAACTATAAGCTCTTCGTCTTCGTCGTCTCGGCCGTGATCGCCGGAATCGCCGGCGCGCTCTACGTGCCGCAGGTCGGCATCATCAACCCGAGCGAATTTGCCCCTGCGAACTCGATCGAAGCGGCGATCTGGGTCGCGGTCGGCGGCCGCGGAACGCTGATCGGCGCGGCGGTCGGCGCAATCGCGGTCAATTTCGCCAAGACCTATTTCACCGGCGCCTTCCCAGAATACTGGCTCTATGGCCTCGGCCTTCTGTTCGTCCTGACCACCTTGTTCTTGCCCAAGGGCATCCTGGGTCTCGCGCTCAAGACCCGCGAGTCGAAACCGCGCGAGGTCATCGTCGCCGCCGAAGCGGTCGAGGAAGGCGTCGAACCGTGACCCTCGCCGAGACGGCTAATCCCACTCTCACGCAGTCGCTCCTCTATCTCGACGGGGTCAGCGTCTCGTTCGACGGCTATAAGGCGCTGCGCAGCCTGTCGCTCGTGCTCGAGCCCGGCGAGATGCGGGCGATCATCGGCCCGAACGGCGCTGGCAAGACGACGATGATGGACGTCATCACCGGCAAGACGCGTCCCGACGAAGGCGAGGTGATGTTCGACGGGCGCCATGATCTGACCAAGCTTGACGAAGCCGAGATCGCGACGCTTGGGGTGGGGCGCAAGTTCCAGAAGCCGACGGTGTTCGAGAACCACACGGTCGAAGACAATCTCCTGCTCGCGACCAAGGCGCCGCGCAGCGTGCGCGCGACGCTGTTCGGACGCGAAGATCCGCAGACGCGAGAAACGATCGACGCCATCCTCGCCACCACGCGGCTTGCCGATCATCGCACGCGCATCGCCGGTTCGCTATCCCACGGGCAGAAGCAATGGCTCGAGATCGGCATGCTGCTCGCCCAGGACCCGAAGCTCCTGCTCGTCGATGAACCGGTCGCTGGCATGACCGACGCCGAGACCGTGGCGACCGCCGATCTCCTGCGCGAAATCGCGCAGGATCATTCGGTGATCGTGGTCGAGCACGACATGCATTTCGTGCGCGAGCTCGGCGTCAAGGTGACGTGCCTGCACGAGGGCTCGGTGCTGGCCGAGGGCACGCTCGATCAAGTGAGCGCCGACCAGCGCGTCGTCGAAGTCTATCTGGGGCGGTGAACGCATGCTGACCGTCGACAGAATCGATCTTTTCTACGGCGCGGCGCAGGCGTTGCGATCGGTGTCGATCAAGGCGCAGACCGGGCAAATCCTGACCGTTCTCGGCCGCAACGGCGTCGGCAAGTCATCGCTGTTGCGCGCGATCGTCGGCCAGCACATGCCGGCGTCCGGCACGATCCGCTGGAACGACCAGGACATGACCAGGATGACCCCGTATCTCAGGGCCAAGGCTGGCTTTGGCTATGTTCCGCAGGGACGCGAGATTTTTCCGCTTCTGACCGTGCGCGAAAATCTCATGACCGGCTACGCCACGCGGCCGCGCAACGAGCGGGTGATCGACGACGAGATCTTTTCGCTGTTTCCCGTGCTCAACGACATGCTGGGACGCCGTGGCGGCGACCTTTCGGGCGGCCAGCAGCAGCAGCTCGCCATCGCCCGCGCGCTGGTGACGAAGCCCAAGCTCCTCGTCCTCGACGAGCCGACCGAGGGCATCCAGCCGTCGATCATCAAGGACATCGGCCGGGCGCTCGTCCACCTGCGCCGCAAGGGCGAGATGGCGATCCTCGTCGTCGAGCAATATTTCGAATGGGCCCGCGACATCTGCGACGACTATGCCGTCATGGATCGCGGAATCGTCGTGCTGGCCGGCGCGCGCGAGCAGATGGACGAGACCGCGGTGCGCGCGCGGATGACGGTGTGAGCGCAGCCCGCCGTCCGCGAAACCGCGCGATTGTAGCAAATTGGATTCGAGTCGAACCGCAGTCGTCATTGCGAGCGGAGCGAAGCGATCCAGGGGAACGTAGGCCGCCCAGCGACTCCTGGATCGCCGCGTCGCTGCCTCCTCGCGATGACAGATTCCGTCAATACGCAGCTTTCCCTAGTGCGCGGCCTGGGCCGGGACCTTCGCGGGGCCGACGTTGCGCAGGAAAGGCACCAGCATCGTGGCAAAGATGAAGCAGACCATGATGGCGAGAAAGGCGTCGGCGTAAGCGAGGGTCGAGGCCTCGCGATAAGTGAGCAGCCAGAGCTGCTTGATCGCGGCCTGGTAGCCTGCTTGCGGACTTCCCGGGATCGCGGCGTAGCGCTGAGCGACCTCGTTCACGAGCCTTGTCATCGCGCCATTGGCGGGCGTCAGGTTCGACGCGATCGCATGAAAATGGAAGTTCGTGCGGTCGTTGATCACCGCGCCGCAGACCGCGATCCCGACCGCGCCGCCGAGGTTGCGCATCATATTGAACAGGCCGCTCGCATATTTGAGCCGCTCCGGGGCTAAGCTGCCGAGGCCGAGATTGACGCTCGGCGCGACCGCAAACACTTGGGGAAAGCCGCGCAAAACTTGCGGGATGAGCAGCTCCGCCGCGCCCCAGTCATGGGTGATGAAGCTGAAGCTCCACATCGAGAGACCGAACGATGCGAGCCCGGCCATCATGAGCCAGCGCGTGTCGAATTTTTTCGCAAGCATCACATAGGCCGGCACGCCGACGAGCGACGCCACCCCGGTCGAGAAAATGGCCATGCCGGTCTGCCAGGCGCTGAATCCGCGCACGTAGCCCAGAAACAACGGCGTGAGGTAGATGGTCGAGAAGATGCCGATGCCGGTGATGAACGAGAGGATGCAGCCGAGGGTGAAGTTCCGGTTTCCGAGCGCGCGCAGGTCGACGACCGGCCGCGGAAAAGTGAGGCTGCGGACGACAAACAGGAAGCCCGAGATGGCGGCGATCACCGCGCAATCCCTGATCGTGGCGTCGTCGAACCAATTCCACCGCGAACCTTCCTCGAGCACGTATTCCAAGGTTCCAAGCGCCATGGCCATGAGGATGATGCCCGGATAATCCGCGCCCTTGAGCAGCGAAAGGTCGGGCTCGTCGATCTTCACCAGGAGAGGCACGAGGATCGATATGGCGAGCCCAGGAATGACGTTGACATAGAAGAGCCAGCGCCAGTCGAGCGTGTCGGTGATAAAGCCCCCGATCACTGGCCCGAGCGTCGGCGCGACCGTCGCAATTCCGCCGACCACGGCGGCGGAATAGACGCGCCGCGGACCCTGGAAATAGTGAAAGGTCGACGTGAACACGATCGGGATCATCGAGGCGCCCAGCATGCCCTGAAGCGCGCGGAAGACGATCATGCTTTCGATGTTCCAGGCGAGCCCGCACAGCATGCTTGCGATGGTGAAGCCGACAGACGAGGCGGTGAACAGCCAGCGGGTCGAGAAGACGCGGGTGAGCCAGCCCGAGAGCGGGATCATGATGATCTCGGCGATGAGATAGGCGGTCTGCACCCAGCTGATCTCATCCTGCGCCGCGGAGAGGCCGCCGCCGATGTCCTGGAGGGACGAAGCGACGATCTGGATGTCGAGGAGGGCAATGAACATGCCCACGCACATCACGACGAACGGCCCGAGGCTCCACACCCAGCTCGCGTCGGAAGCGCCCGCAGTGGACGGGCCGGCCGCGGAAGGAACGGCTGCGGCAGTGGCGGCGGTCATTGTGTTTCCCCCGGCCCTGACCGCGTGTCCACGCCGACAGTCGCCGACAGACCCGGGCGCAGCGCGCGCAGCATCGGGTCGTCGTCGAGCTTGATGCGGACCGGGACGCGCTGAACGATCTTGGTGAAGTTGCCGGTCGCGTTCTCGGGCGGGATCACGCTGAAGACGGCGCCTGTCGCGGGGGCCATAGTCAGGACATGCCCGCGGAAGACGTGATCCGGCAGGACATCCGCGACGACCGTCGCCGCCTGTCCCGGACGTCATGTGCTCGAGCTGGCTTTCCTTGAAATTGGCGTCGACCCAGAGGTCATGCGCCGGGATGATTGTGACGAGATAGGCGCCGCTTGCGACATAGGCGCCGATCTCGGCGGCGCGGTTGCCGACATAGCCGTCGATGGGCGAGCGAATGTCGGTATAGCCGAGATTGAGCTCGGCCGTGTGAAGATCGGCCTCGGCCTGAACGACGTCGGCCTTGGCGACGGCGATCTCGGCGTCCAAAACCGTGAGCTGCTGCTTCGCCGCGTCGAGCCCGGCCGCGGACGAAACGACGCTCGCTTCGGCCGCCAGGTCCAGAGACGACGCCCGCTCCGAGTTCTGTCGTGATCCGGCTGCCGTCTGGGCCAAGTCCCGATACCTTTGGTCGTCTTCCTTGGCGAACGCCGCCTGCGCTGTCTTGGCGTCGAGGTCCGCCTTCGCCTGGCGGATGGTCGTTTGTTGCATCGTCAGTTTTCGCTCGAGGCTGTCGAGGGTCGCCTTGCGCGCCTCGACGATCGCCGCCGCGCGGTCGGCGGCGGCGCGAAAATCGCGGTCGTCGAGACGGATCAGCGGCTGTCCCGCGCGCACATATTCGTTGTCGCCAACCAGGATCTGCGTGACGAAGCCGGCGACATGCGGGGAGATCGGCGTGACATTGCCGCCGGCATAGGCGTCGTCGGTGCTCTCGATGAAGCGCCCGACGGTCCAATAGTCGTAACCGTACCGCGCTGCGGCGAACACAATGAGCCCGCCGAGCGCGGCATAGGCCAGCCATTTGAGCCGCGCTTTTGTCACCGCGTTGGTTGGCGCTTTCTCAATGTGTTCGCCGGCGATCGCGGTCATCGTTGTCTCCTTTGTTCACATCGGTTTTGCGGTGGCGCGATAAGAGCGTATATACGCCTATATGGCGCTCGGCTCAGCTCGGATTGCCCGGTTTAGCCGGTCGTGGAGGACTCCACGGGAAGATCGGTCGCCGTCACCTCGCGCAGAAGAGCGCGCAGTCCGGCGGCCCGCTCGTCGCCGAAGGCGGCCGCAAATTCCTTTTGCGCCTTCTTCCAGCCCTCGTAGCCGGCTCTGAGCCTTTCGGCGCCCGCCTCCGTCAGTCTGAGCTCCTTGCTGCGGCGGTCCTTAACTCCCGGCGCGACGCTGATGAGGCCGTCGCGCTCGAGCGGCAGGATGTTCCGGCCAAGCGTGGTTCGATCCATCACCATCGCCTCCGCCAAAACGTTGATGGTCATCGGCCCCAACCGCTTGAGCTTGACGAGAATCGAATATTGGGTGGTGCGCAGCCCTACCGCGGCCAGATGCTGGTCGTAGAGTTGCGTGATGTGGCGCGCCGCCTGGCGGACGGCCAGGCAGGTGCACTCTTCAGGCCGCGGCAATCCGTCGGTCGACATGACAAGTTTCCGTCCATGATGATAGGCGCATCGTCCTCGTGCTTGACAATAGGAGCATATGCGCCTAGTTAAGCGCATATACGCATAATGTCAAGACCAAAGCAGGAGTTCCCCGGATGAACTCGATCCCTTGGTACGGCGCTCATTACCGGCGCCTCGTCTGGCATCGGCGCCGTTTACGCCGACCGGCTCGCAAAGCGCGGCTATGACCTCATTTTGGTGGCGCGCAGCGGCGAGAAACTGAAATCGCTAGCTCAGCGACTGACGTCCGAGACGGGTTGCTCGGTCAAAGCGATCTCCGCCGACCTCGGCGACAAGGCGGCGCTCGCCAAAGTCGAGGCCGTGCTGCGCGACGATCCGAGCATCACGATGCTCGTCAACAATGCTGGCGCGGCGTCCATCACGCCGCTCTTGAATTCGGATGTCGACCAAATGGAAGCGATGATCGCGCTGAATGTCACAGCGCTCACGCGTCTGACCTATGCGGCCGCGCCTGCTTTCGTCGCGCGGGGCGCGGGCGCGATCATCAACATCGGATCGGTGGTCGGAATCGTGCCTGAGCGCCTCAATGGCGTCTACGGCGCGACCAAGGCCTTTGTCCTGGCGCTCAGCCAATCGCTGCAGCATGAGCTCGCTGACAAGGGCGTTCGCGTCCAGGCCGTGCTGCCCGCCGCCACAGCGACAGATATTTGGGAGAAAGCGGGCCTTCATCACTCGAAATTGCCCGCCGGGACTGTGATGTCGACGGAGGACATGGTCGACGCCGCTTTGGCGGGCCTCGACCAGGGCGAGGTGGTGACCATTCCCCCGCTTCAGGATGGGGACGATTGGACCCGCTTCGACGCCGCGCGCCTTGCGCTTGCGCCCAAGCTCACCAATTCCGCTCCAGCGCCCAGATATCGGGCGGCTCAGCCGGCTCGGCGGATCGCGTAAAAGCGCGAGTTAACGAAAGAGGAGGATCCAGCCATGCCGTCACGTTCAGTGGTGATCGCGGAGCCTGTCCGCACAGCGATCGGCGCCTTTGGCGGGACCTTAAAGGATGTGCCGGCGCCGGATCTCGGCGCCGTCGCCATCCGCGCCGCGGTCGAGCGGGCTGGACTCAAGCCCGACGAGATCGAGACCGCGGCGATGGGCAATGTCGTCCAGGCCGGGGCCAAGATGAACCCCGCCCGTCAGGCGGCGGTTCAGGCCGGCCTGCCGGTGACAGTCCCGGCCATGACGGTGAACCGGGTCTGCGGTTCCGGCGCGCAGGCGATTGTATCGGCGGCGCAGGAAATCCTCTTGGGCAACGCCAACGCCGCGGTCGCCGGCGGCATGGAGAACATGGATCAGGCGCCCTATCTCGTGCAGCGCGGCCGCTGGGGCTATCGCCTCGGCGACGGGCAGCTTTACGACAGCGTGCTTCGCGACGGGCTCAACGACGCCTTCTCCGGGGAACACTCGGGCTGGCATACCGAGGACCTGGTGGAGAAATATCAGGTGACGCGCGAAGCCCAGGATGAGTGGGCTCTGCGCTCGCAACAGCGCTTCGCCCGCGCGCAAGCGGCGGGACATTTCAAGGCTCAGATCGCGGCGGTCCAGGTCCCCGGCAAAAAGGGGCCGACGCAATTCGATCAGGACGAAGGCAATCGTCCCGACACCACGATCGAGGCGCTGGCGCGATTGAAGCCGGCCTTTCGCCCGGAGGGCGCCATCACCGCCGGCAATGCCCCTGGCCTCAACGACGCGGCGGCGGCCATGGTGCTCGTGGACGAAGGCTGGGCCGAGAAGCGCGGCCTGCAGCCGAGCGCGCGGCTCGTTGCCTACGGGATAGCTGCGGTCGAGCCCGGCATGTTCGGATTGGGGCCGGTTCCGGCGGTGAGGCAGGCGTTGCAGCGCGCCGGATGGGAGATCGGCTCGATCGAGCGGGCGGAGATCAATGAGGCGTTCGCGGCGATCGCCATTGTCGTCGCGCGCGAGCTCGGCTTGTCGGACGAAATCGTCAATGTCGACGGCGGCGCCGTCGCTCACGGCCATCCGATCGGGGCAACCGGCGCGGTGCTGACCACGAAGCTCATCCACTCGATGCGCCGCGACGGTCTCAAGCGCGGTCTGGTCACTTTATGCATCGGCGGCGGCCAAGGCATCGCGCTCGCGATCGAGACGGTTCACTGAGCAGCAAGGACGTGGAGAGCGGGTTTTGCCAGTCGCACGTCGCAATGTCCTCAAAGCGGGCGTCGCCATGGTCTCAGCATGGACTGGCCCATCTGTCATTGCACAGGCAGCCGAAAGCGAGAGCGTCGGCGCGCCTCAAAGCGCGGCGAAAGGAACGACAATGGCTGAGACACCGCCCGGCGCGGCCAGCAAAATCACCGTCGAACGCCGCGGCCAGATTGTTCTGATCGGGATCAATCGCCCCTATATCCAGAACCGGGTCGATCCGGAAACATACCTTCAGCCTGGCGAAGGCGTATTACCAGTACGAGCACGATCCGTCGTTGCGTGCGGCAGTGCTCTTCGGACACGGCGACAATTTCTCCCGAGGCATCGACGTGGACGCCTTTCAGGCGCTGACGGCGTCGGGGCGACCCCTCCCGTCCGACCCGGAGAGCATCGATCCCCTGGCAAGGACAACCGGCCTGTCGAAACCGCTCATCGTGGTCGTCCACGGCGATACATGGAATATGGGGCACGAGCTTCACCTCGTCGCCGACATCCGCATCGCCGCCGCCGACACACGCTTCGGCCAGGATGAGAACACGCATGGCCGCTTCCCTGGCGGCGGCGCCACGGTCCGTTTCGTGCGCGAGGCGGGTTGGGCGAACGCCATGCGCTACATGCTGACCGGCGACCATTGGAGCGCTGAGGACGCTTTGCGCATGGGCGTGGTGCAAAGGATCGCCCCCACGGCGGACGCGGCTCTCGAGGCCGGCGTTGACATGGCGACGAAGGTCGCCGCATGCGGGCCGCTCGGAATCAAGGCCACGCTCGCTTCCGCGCATCTCGCGATCGATGCGTCGGAGACCGAAGCCCTGTCGAAACTGAACGCGCAATATCGCGCGCTCTACGGCACCGAGGATTTCAAGGAAGGGCGCAAGGCGGAGGCGGAAGGCCGTCCCCCCGTCTATCAGGGACGATGACCGGCCCTCGGGCCTACCGTCCGCGCCTCACCAACTGACGGGAGTTGATGACGATGAACGAGCGCCACATTGAGGACTCCGCGGCTAGGGAGAAGCTGTCACGTCGCTCGCTGGTCGCGCGCGCCACCTTCTTCGGGGCGGCGATGGCCGCGATTAGCGATGTAGCGAAAGCTCAGGAGGCCGGCTCCGGAAGCTACAGCAACGCCGCGATCGCTTTGCCCGACAGCAGCGTCGTTGCGAAAACCCGCGAGGAGCAAATCCGCGCCGTCAGAATTGCCCGCGCCATGCGAGCGGGGCCGTCCGTGATTACCGAACACGCGACGGTCGCCGAGATGGATAAGCAGGGCCGCATGACCGAGGTCTTGAGGCAAGGCACGAACGAGTGGGTCTGCATGCCGGGCAACGAGGATGTGGTCGGCGATCCGCCCATGTGCGTCGACGCGCTGGGCATGCAGTGGTTCAAGGATGTGCTCGCGGGCAAGCCGAAGCCAACCAACGCGGCGCCAGGGCTTTGCTACATGCTCTGCGGCGCAACGCAGCACAGCAATACGACCCCCCATGACAGAACGAGCCCCGCCATACCGATCGGTCCGCACTGGATGATCCTCTGGCCCTTCGACGCCAACCATTGCGGACTGCCGACGACAGTCCGGGACGCCGGCGCCTGGATCATGTTCGCCGGGACGCCTTACGCATATCTGCACGTTTGCGGGACGCCTTGGGTGGGCAATGAATATTCGCCTGGCGACGAAGCGGTCTGGACGATGCGCTATCAGAAGCGAATTGTTGGTTGATGCGGGGCCCTCAGGCGAGCGGTATTCCTGGACCAAATTGCACTTGGGTCGAACCGGAATTGTCATTGCGAGCGAAGCGAAGCAATCCAGGGGAACGTAGGGCGCCCGCGACTTCTGGATCGCCGCGTCTTGGGTAGGGAGGTTTGTCCCTGAGATAGGGATGCGCTGATTTGGGCGGCCGCCGATTGGCGCGCGGGGAGATTGGCCGTCTCGCGATGGGGCTTGGAAAGCCCGCCGTCATCTGGGCCGTCTTCCCGCTTCCCTTGAACGCTTGATGAGTTGAATGGGCCGCCATAGCCCGATGCACGCCGCAGACAATCCCAAGCTCATGAGAGGATAACCGCAAATGTCTCACCTCGCCACGCCCTCGCGGTTCATCGGATGCGACGTCGGCAAGACGGCGATCGTCATCCACGACGCGCCTAGGGCCGCTCGCGGACGATCGCCATCGATTCGCAGCCGCTCACCGCTTCGCCGCCTCGCCACCGACCTGCTTTGTCGTGCGAGGCCACGGGCGGCAGAACGGGATCTGCTGGCCGCCCTCATCGCGGGGAGCGTGCGGCACCGGGCCGACGCCCGCAAGGTCAAGGCCTTCATCCGTTCGTTTGGCGTGCTCGGCAAATCCGACGCCATCGACGCCGCCGCACTCGCCCGATATGGCCGGGACCGGTACGCCGAACTCCCGCTTTGGAGCGCCCGCGAACCCGAACGGCTGCGCTTGCAGGCGTTGGTCCTCGCCAGACGCGACCTCGTCAAGGATCGCCTCGCCTACGCCAATCGTCGCGCCGCCCCCGCCGCCGAGCCCGTCCACCCTTATCTCGCGGCGCTCGTCGAAGCTTCGAGGCGCAAATCAAGGCGATCGAAGCCGATATCAACGCCCTCTGCGCCGCATGCGAGGGGATCGCCAAGGCGTCAAACCCTGGTCACGATCCAGGGCGTCGGTCAGAAAACCGCCGCAGCCCTCATCGCCCTCATGCCCGAGCTCGGTTCGCTCCCCCGACGCCAGGCCGCCGCCCTCGCAGGCCTTGCGCCCCATCCCAATCAAAGCGGCCAGACCGACGCCTATCGCCGAACCCGTGGCGGAAGACCCGAAATCAAACGCCTCCTCTTCATGGCCGCATCTCCGCCGCAAAACACAATCCACCCTCAGCGCCTTCTAACACTGTCACGGGCGCTCAAACACCTCAGCCCGCGCTTCGACAATGTCCTCGATCATGTCCTCGGCGGCGAAGGGCGCGAGCGCTTCGCGCATGGCGCGCTTCATCACCGGGACCTCGTCGCCGATCCGGTCCGATGACGAGGTCGACATCGACAGCACGCGTTCGACCAGGCGCTCGACCGGAACGGCGTAGGTCCCCTCGACCCGGATGGTTCCGGTCCGGGTGAACGGGCCGTCGGCGAAAAAGCCATGATGGTCGCGTGACGGCCGATCGCCTTTCCAGCGATCGCGCACGGCGTTGAAAGTCTTGAGCCATGGATTGCGACCGTCTCTGACGCTCGTTGCGCCGCAGATCAGAACCCGGCCCCGCGGGGCAAGAACGCGGTCGAGCGCCGCTCGCGCGGGCTCCGGTTCGAGCCAGTGGATCGCGCGGCCAATGGTGACAATATCGAATGCGCCGAGCTTCGCCGCGACGTTCTCGAACCGACCCTCAACGAACGTGACCGCGACGCCGGCGCGCTTGGCCGCTGCGCGAGCGGCCTCGACCATGCCCGGCTCCGGATCAACTCCCAAAGCCTCCCGGCAATAAGGCGCAAAGCCGATCGCCAGAATGCCCGGCCCCGCGCCGATATCGAGAAGCCGTTGGCTCCGGTCGAGACCGAGTTCCAGCGCGACGGCCTCGAAGAACGGCGCGCCATAAGGCGGCCGGGCGGTTTCATAATAGGCGACTGTGGAAGCGAAACGTCCCATGGCGATCCTTGGCCCGCGTCGATCTCGACGCCGGCGGCCCAGAACCATGCGACCGCGGCGCGAACGTGGCGGGCGTCAACATCGCGTGTTCAACTCCGCGCGACTGCTGGAACAGACGAGGCGTCTCGGGGGTTCGTTCGCCGAGGGGTTGAGAACCCATAAGGAGAGCATGATGTCACGTTTAGCGCTTCTTGCGACCGCAGCTTCGTTGACCCTCATCGCGACGCCAGCCTTCGCGACGTTCAGCGATTACAATGGCAACGATACGGTGGCTACTCGGGAGCAGGGGAACACGGCGACCGTCGGCAATATCGGCAACCCGAACTACGGGTGGAGCAATGGCGGCATTCCGGTCATTGGGCCCCTGTTCGGCGTCGTGATGTCGCCTGTTTCGATGGCGACGGGCGGCTGGGTCCAGCCTAACCCAACATGTGGCCTGTACCACGACTTCAACGGGCGATATACGTCCCTCTGCGGACTGTAAGACTGGTCCTGGCAAACTACGAGAATAATAAGCCGCTCCTGCTTGCGCAGGAGCGGTTTGCTATTGCGCAGACCGTGCCCTGTTAACGCTGTCCACCGGACGCAGAGATACGTTCCCCGGTCAGCCAAGATGATTGGTCCGAGGCCAAGAAAACCGCTACGCGGGCGATATCGTCCGGCTGACCCATGCGACCCATGGGCATCACCATGCCCATCGCCTTCGCGGTCTCCATGTTAAGCCCCATCGTCTTCGTGCCCTCGGTTTCCGTCGCTCCTGGCGCGATCGCGTTGACGCGAATCTTCTTCGGCGCAAGTTCGACGGCGAGCGCCCGCGTGATGGTGTCAACCGCCGCCTTTGAGGACGAATAGACGACCGAGTTCGGCACTGGGTTCACGCTCGCGATGGTGCTGAGGTTGATGATGCTGCCGCCCGCGCCGTCGAAGGCCGCGACCGCCTCCTTGCTGGCGAGCAGTGTTCCGAGCACATTGGTGCCGAACTGCCGCTCCACATCCTCCTCCGTCACCGCCTCGATTGGCGCGAATGAAAACACGCCCGCGTTATTGACGAGGATCGCGGGCGCGCCGAGTTTCGCCTTCGTCTCGGCAAACAGGCGTTTGACGTCTGCGCCTTTGGACACGCTCGCCTAAATCGCGACCGCCTTGCCGCCCTTGCGGACGATCTCCTCGACGACGCGATCGGCGCCGGCCTTATCCGACGCATAATTGACGGCGACCGCCGCCCCCGCCTCCGCAAAGCGGCGCGCGATCGCCGCGCCAATCCCTTTTGACGCTCCCGTCACGATCGCCACCTTCCCGCTGAGTTCGCCCATTTCCGTGCTCCTTATCCCTGCCACCGCCAGAATTGGCGCCGGCAGGCTTCGAGGACCACGAGGTAAGTGATGCGCGCCACAGCAGGTACCGCGCCGATCACGATATGATATATGCGCTTACAGCATGAGCGATCGGCTCCAACAGCTCGCCTTGTTCATACGCACGGTCGAAAGCGGAAGCTTTTCCAAGGCCGCGCGCGAATTCGGCCTCACTCAGCCCTCTGTGTCGCGCGCCATCGCGGCGCTCGAGCATCGCTTGGGCGTCAAGCTTCTGGTCCGAACGACCAGGCAAGTCTCGGCCACCGACGCGGGCGAGGCGTTGCTTGCGCGCGCGCGCGACGCCCTGCTCGCCATCGACGAGGCGGAGGGCGCGGCGCGCGGGGCCGACCATCTCTCCGGCGTGCTGCGCGTCGCCTTGCCGCCGGGTTACGGCGTCTGGCGCATCGTGCCGTTGCTTCCGGCGTTTTCCGCCAACCATCCGCTGCTCAAGATCGATCTGATGATGTCGGATCGCTATGAGAATCTGATCACCGAAGGCGCCGACCTTGCGCTGCGCATTGGCGACCAGCCCAATTCGAGCTTCGTCGCGCGAAAACTCGAGAGCGCGAGGCGCTTATTCATAGCGTCGCCGTCCTATCTCGCCCGTCGGGGCGCGCCCACGAACCTTGCCGACCTTGCGCGGCATGACCTCATCAGCGGTCCGAGCGACGTCGGCGAGCAAACCTGGGTCGCGCGCCGCAACGGACGGGTGGAGCGTCAGGCGTTAGATCCCCGCATCCATTCGCGCTCCGCGACTGGCGTCGTGGCTTGCGTGGTTGCAGGACTCGGCATCGCCACAGGCTCCAGCTGGATGTGCGCGGACGCGCTCGCCTCGGGCGAGGCGATCGAGATTCTCGCTGACTATGCGCTCGAGCCGGTCATGGCCTATATCGTCTTCCCCGCCGGACGGCGACCATCGCAACGCGCGCGCGCCTTCAGCGATTATCTGGAGCAGGCTCTTGCCGCGATCGGGGAAAAGCGGCCGCCTCGCGACCCGAAGCAAACAGTTCGCGGGCCCAACCGGTCAGCGAGACCTCATCCGTTCCTGAAGGCGTAGGCGTAGCCGTTGAGCGCGGGCGCGCCGCCGAGATGCGCGTAGAGCACCTTCGATCCCTTGCGGAAGAAGCCCTTCTTCGTAAGATCGATCAGGCCTTGCATCGATTTGCCCTCATAGACCGGATCGGTGATCATGCCTTCGAGCCGCGCTGCGAGCCGGATCGCCTGCTTGGTCTCCTCCGACGGCACGCCGTAGAGCGGATAGGCGTAGTCCTCGATCAGCACGACGTCGTCGTCGGCGATCTCCTGGCCGAGCTCGACGAGCTTTGCGGTCTTGCGCGCGATATCGAGCACCTGCGCTTTCGTCTGCTTCGGCGTCGCCGACGCGTCGACGCCAATCACCTTGCGTTGCCGCCCGTCCCTGGCGAAACCCACCACCATGCCGGCGTGAGTCGAGCCCGTGACGGTGCACACGACGATGGCGTCAAAGGCGAATCCGAGCTCGCGCTCCTGCGCCCGCACTTCCTCAGCGAAACCGACGTAACCCAGCCCGCCATATTTGTGCACCGAGGCGCCGGCGGGAATCGCGTAGGGCCGTCCGCCTTGCGCCTCGACATCATGAAGCGCGTCCTCCCAGCTCTTGCGGATGCCGATGTCGAAACCGTCGTCGACCAGCCTGACGTCTGCGCCCATGATGCGGCTCAGCATGATGTTGCCGACCCGGTCGTAGACCGCGTCCTCGTGTGGGACCCAGGCCTCCTGCACCAGCCGGCACTTCATCCCGATCTTGGCCGCGACCGCAGCCACTTGGCGAGTGTGGTTCGACTGCACGCCGCCGATCGTGACCAACGTGTCGGCGTTCGAGGCGATCGCGTCCGGGATGATGTATTCGAGCTTGCGCAGCTTGTTGCCGCCGAAGGCGAGGCCCGAATTGCAGTCGTCGCGCTTGGCGTAGATCTCCACCTTATCGCCAAGGTGCGCGCTCAGGCGCTTGAGCCTTTCGATCGGCGTCGGACCGAAGGTGAGCGGATAGCGTTCGAATTTTTCCAGCATGGGGCGACGCGTGTGTGAGATCGAGGCTTGCGATGCTAGACCAAGATGCGTTCAGCTGGAATCCTCGAATGGCCATTGTTCACGGATATCAAGGCCGAATTTCAAGCCCCGCATCGTTATTGCGAGGAGCCACAGAGCGTCGAAGACGCCCGTCCTTCCGGACGGGCTATGGCGACGAGCAATCCAGAGAACGAAGGGAGCCCTACGTTCCCCTGGATCGCGTCGCTTCGCTCGCGATGACGGCCGACTAAATGCGCCATGCCCGAGGGAGCGCTTCAATGAGCTTGCCTGCGCAAAAGTCCGTGGTCGAGGCCCAGCCGCTCATCGCGGTGCGCGACGTTCGCGCGAGCAGCGGCTGGTATGCGAACCTGCTCGGAGCGGATGCGCTACCCGACCACCCGCACCGCGACGTCTACGATCGCATCTGGCGCGCAGGCCGATTGCTGCTGCAACTGCACGCCTGGGATGCGGAAGAGCACCCCAATCTCGTCAACGCCGACGCGGCGCCTCCCGGACACGGCGTCGTGCTGTGGTTCCAAGTCGACGATTTCGACGCGGTCGTCGAGCGCGCTCGCCGGCTGGGCGCCAAGGTTATCGAAGAACCCCACTTCAACCCCGCGCCCCAGCATCGGGAGATCTGGCTCCGCGATAAGGACGGGTATGTGGTGGTTGTCGCCAGTCCGGACGGCGAAAGCGGTTCTTGACCGCTCCGGCCGCACGGTTGAAGTGACAGCCAGACGGCGCCCCGTCATCGCGAGGAGCCATAGGGCGTCGGAACGCCCTTCAAATCATGCGCTGGAGAACGCGATCGCCTTTGACGAGCCAATGGTAAAGCGCGCCCGCGACATGAAGCGCGACGATCAGGCCGATCAGAATCCCGCAGATGAGATGCCAGACGAAAATGCGCTCCGATAGCGGCTGATCCTTGCCGAGAATAGTCGGAAATTCGAAGAGACCAAAGACGCTGACCGGATCGCCGTAAGCGTTGGTCCCTGCCCAACCGAGGACGGTCGTGACGAAGAGAAGGACGTAGAGCGCGTATTGCGCCCAGAGCGAGGCCTGCTGCTCGATCGCCGGCATGGACGCATCCGGGCCCGGCACGCCGAAAGCCAGGCGTCTCAAAAGCCTTGCGACCATCACGATCAGGACAAGCGCGCCCAGCGCCTCGTGGAAATTATAGAGATTATCCCTGAGCGAGCCCTCGGGAACGAGCCTCTTCATGATGGGACCTAAGGCGAGGAGCACGATGACCGCGGCCGCGACAAACCAGTGCATGAGTTTCGCCGACGCGGAATAGCTGTCTGGCGACGCGTGCGAATTCCATGCCGACTCCATGAGACCCTCCCAGCCGAGGCAACAAACATCGCCAACTTAGCAGATCGCCGCCCGCTCAAGGACAGGCTTCAGCGACAAGCGCTTTCGCACCGTCCATCGCGGCAAGCTCAACCGGGGCGAAGCCCTCCTGCTTGTCGGGCGCCGCGGCCGCAATGGTCGCGCCGCCATGAGCAAGCGCGCAGAAGCGCGCGCGCGGTATGAGCGCGCGCGCCGCAGTCCTTCCAGTGGTCGGCAGCGGGACCGCTTCGCCGCCGGGCGCGCTCGAAATGAGGCTCAGGGCAAAAGACAATGGCGCCTCGGGCGGCTTAAGACCGCGCTCGTTCGTCTCCGCTTCGACCATGCCGCCGCCGCGGCGATAGCGGAAGGCGATTTCGATCGTCTCGTCGCTTCCGGCGACCGGTTGCGCGACGCCCGCCTCTATGAGATCGGCGCGCGGCGGATCGCCGTCGAGCGCATGGCCATTGAGGCCGTTCGCGCCGCTGGCGAGCACCGGCTCGGCCGGGTCGAGCGCAAGCGTCAAAAGGCGCGAGACCTTGAGTTCGGCGGGACTGAGCCAGCGAATGCTGGCCGCCCATGTCTTGCGCATCAGCGCCATCACAGGGTCGCCCACGCCCATGGCGTCGAGATAAGCCTCGACCGCCGCGTCAACGCCCCGCTGCTCGTAGATCTTGTGCGTCGACTTGAGGTGCGCCAGGCCTTCGGTCTCACTCACCAGCGTGGTGATCTGATGCACCCCGATCCGCGCCGAGGGCGCTGCGAGGCGTTCAACCCCGCCGGCGAGCACGAGCACGCAGGCCGAGGCGCACATGGCGCCGCCGGTGATCGCCCCGCCGGGGCCATCCGGACATTTCGGCGAGGCCTCCGGACAATTGGTGATCAATGTCCTGGCGACGGCGACCGCGAGGCCCTTTTCTCGAATGAGTTCGCCCATGGCGCCCGCATCGGCGACCGAGCCGCCCGGAGAATGGATGAGGATGGGCAGCCGGCGGCCCTTGAGATTTGCGATCGCGTTGGCGAAAGCCTTCGCCGAACCGGTCACGATCTGGCCCTCAGCCGACAACCATTCCGGACAATTCGGCTTGCAGGCCGGATCCGCGCTCACCACGCGCACGAAACGCATCGGATGGACGCCGCGCGGGCGCGCCGGCGGCCTCAGGTCGGCGTAGGACGGCAGAGCGATGAGGCCGAGCAGCGCCGCCGCCAGCGCCTGGGCGGCTCGCCCGAGGCGCCGCTTGCCGATCCTCATCCATTCACAGGGCGGCCGGTTCTCGGCCATGGGAACGCGATCCAGTCTCCGCGAGCCCCCGGGACGATCCCGCTTTATGACGCGGCCCTGCGGCTTTCCCTGTAGTCGCGGCCCTGCTCGCCTTGCAAGCGCTGATATTCGAACGCGACGACGTGCGGCCCATGCTGGCGCTCCAGGCGCCGCACGATGAAATGCCCGCGGGCCAAGGTCTGGAAATGGTCGGCGAAGGCGGCGTTGACCGCTGCGCCGCCGATCGCGCCCAAGACCGGCGCGGCCTGGGCTGCGAGCTTCTCGCTCACCACGACGCCGAAACGCGCGGCGATCTGCGAAATCAGCCGCGCGATGACTGGCGCGGACTGGGCGGCGACGCCCTCGCTGGCGACGAAGCGGGCGCTGTCGCTGACCGACTTGGCGAGCGCGGCGCGCACCGTGAAATATCCGCTCTCGAAGGCCGCCTCTCCGCCGTGGCCGCCGAGCGCAAACACTTCGACGCAGGCCAAAGCCGCTTCGGGGGCGGTGAGGTCCTCGCCTTCCTCGCGCGCGATCTCGGCGATCGAGCGCAGAAGGATCGTGGTCGAGATCGGCAGTTCGAGGGGCAGCGCCGCGAGCCCAAGCGCGCCTCCTACCGCTCCGGACGCAGCGGCGGCGAGCTTATGGGCGCGGTTGGCGGGCTTTGCCGATGCGTTCGGGTCGAGCGTGCGCAAAGCGAGCTTGAGCGCGCCCCTGAGAGCCGTCTCGCTGACATGCGCGATCACCCGCCGGGCCGATTGCGGCATCGTGCGGCTCAGCAATCCCACGGGGCGTCCGACAGCGTCGGTCAGCCGCTGGGCGAAGCTCGTCCCTTCGAGGCAGGCGATTGCCCGCCTCAGGTCCTCGGTCTCCTTCGGCGTCAGCCGCGCCGGCATATATTCGATGGTCGCCATAACCGCCCCCAAGCCGTGTGGGCCATTCCGCATCAACAGCGTGATATGGGGGCGTCAAAGCCGCGAGCCAAGAGACCCGCCGTCAAACGAAGGCGATAATCCCCAGGCTGATGACGCCGGCCGCCCAGCAATAATAGGCGAACGGGCTCATCGCCTCGAATTCGTGCTTGTTGAAATAGCGCATCAGGAACGTGAGGCTCAGATAGGCGACGACCCCGGCGACCAATCCGGACAAAAGCGCCACCGGCCCCAGCGTCGCCCCCTCCTTCATCAGTTTCGGCGCTTCATAGACGTTGGCGGCCAGGATGATCGGCGCGCCCATGAGGAACGAGAAGCGCGCGGCTTCCGCGTGCTTGAGCCCCGCCACGACGCCCGCGACCATTGTCGCGCCAGAACGCGAGATTCCCGGGATCAGGGCCAAACATTGGGCGAAGCCGACCGCCAGCGCCCCCTTCCAGTTGAGCTGCGCAAGCGAACCGACCGATTCCTCGCCGATCCGGTCGCCGAAATAGAGGATGAACCCGTTGACGATCAAGAAGACCGCAGCGATTGCGGGCGCGGCGAAGGCATCGCCCAGGAGCTTGCGGAACAGGGCGCCGACGATGACGGCCGGGATGGTCGCCAGGACGACATAGAAGAACGTCCGTCTGTCCGTCTTTGCGCGGGCGTCCGGGGCGCTCACGAGGGAGCGCAGAAAGCTCAGCCAGTCGCGCCAGAAGAAGACGAAGAGCGCGATCGAAGTGCCCAGATGCATGACCACCAGATAGGCAAGCCAGTCCGGGGCCTTCTCATCGACTCCCCAATTCAGGAGCCGCGGCAGAATGACCGCGTGGCCGAGGCTCGAGACAGGAAAAAGCTCCGTCACGCCCTGCAGCACGGCCATGATAATCGCTTGCAGTGCAGTCAAAGCGGCCCCCGCCGGTCATGGGAAAAGACGCCCGGCGGGCGTGGTCATAGAACCTTCGTCGCGGAGCGTCCAGCCGTCAGCAGGTGGCGTGGCCGCACTTGTGCACGGCGTCGACCTTGTCCTTGAGCTGGTCGTAGCCGACAGCGCCGACGACCACGTCCTGGCCGACGACGAAGGTCGGCGTGCCGTTGATTTGCAGCGCGTCGGCGAGCTGCATGACTTCGCTCAAGCCCGACTTGACATCGGGGCTCTCCATGTCCTTGGCGAGTTTGTCCATGTCGAGGCCGAGCTCGCGGGCGACGGCCAGCGCCTCGGTCTTGCCGATGGGGCCATGCATCCCAAGCAGCTTCGAGTGGAAAGCCCAGAACTTGTCGCCCGGCAATTGATTGCGCGCGGCGCTCGCCACCTTCGCCGCCTCGACCGACCCCGGCCCCAAAACCGGATAATCCTTGAGAACCAGCTTGAGGTTCGGATCGTCCTTCATGAGCTTCGTGACGTCCGGCAACGCGCCCTTGCAGAAGTGGCAATTGTAGTCGAAGAATTCGACGAGTGTCGCGGTGCCCTTCGGGTTGCCGATGGTCGCCTGATATTTGGAGCTGAACAGAGCGCTCGACTGGGTGTCGACGACTTTCTGCCGCTCCGCGTCCGCTGCTTCCTTGTCATGCTTGTCGAGCGCCTCAATCGCCGAGCGCAGCACGTCAGGGTTGTTGACGAGATAATCCTTGATGAAGGCGCCCAGCTCCTGCTTCTGCGCCGGGGTGAACTCATCGGCGCTCACCGGCGCGGCCATGCAGGCCGTCCCGAGGAACGCGGCCGCAAGGCCAAAAGCGGTAGCGAGCTTCATTCAGATTCTCCAGACTGCGGCCGGGGCTCGAGGGCGACCCGCCCTATTCATAAGCGGCACGCATTAGGGCCACAATTGCAACTTTGTTGTGGCCCCTCAAGGCTGACCCTAGCGGATTTCCGGGATCGTGTCTTCCCGGGCAATATTGCCGAACCGGGTCACCTCGGCGTCGAACTGAAGCTCGACCGTGCCGGTCGGCCCGTGCCGCTGCTTGCCGATGATGACTTCCGCCCGGCCGTGCGCATTCTCCATCTGCGCCATCCAGGCGATATGCTCCTCCGTGCCGGGCCGAGGCTCGCGGTTCTTGAGATAATATTCCTCACGATAGACGAAGAGAACAACGTCGGCGTCCTGCTCGATCGAGCCCGATTCGCGCAGGTCCGAGAGCTGCGGCCTTTTGTCGTCGCGCTGCTCGACCTGGCGCGAAAGCTGGGAGCAGGCCAGGATCGGAACGTTGAGCTCCTTGGCCAGCGCCTTGAGGCCGGTCGTGATCTCGGTCAGTTCCTGCACCCGGTTTTCAGACCGAGTTTTTGAGCCGCCGAGAAGCTGGAGATAGTCGACGACCAGGAGGTCGAGCCCTCGCTGGCGTTTGAGCCGCCGCGCCCGGGCCGTGAGCTGCGCGATCGAAACGCCGCCGGTCTGGTCGATGTAGAAGGGAATCTGCTGCATGTCTCGGACCGCATCGGCGACGTGGTGGAAGTCGGCTTCGGTGATGTCGCCGCGGCGGATCTTGTAGGAGGCGACGCCGGATTGTTCGGCGATGATGCGGGTCGCCAGCTGCTCGGACGACATTTCCAGCGAAAAGAAGCCGACGATGCCGCCGTTTATCGCCTCGACCGAGCCGTCGGCCCGCGTCCGCCCTTCGTAGGCCTTGGCGATATTGAAGGCGATGTTGGTGGCGAGCGCCGTCTTGCCCATGCCGGGGCGGCCGGCGAGGATGACGAGATCGGACGCCTGCAACCCGCCCATATAGCGGTCGAGATCGCTCAGCCCGGTTGCGATACCGCTCAGCGAGCCGTCGCGCTCGTAGGCCCGAGCCGCCATGTCGACGGCGGACTTGAGCGCGTCGGAAAAGCGTTGGAAGCCGCCGTCGTATCGCCCGGCCTCGGCGATCTGATAGAGGCGCCGCTCCGCTTCCTCGATCTGCTCGCGCGGGCTCGAATCGACCGGCGCGTCATAGGCGACGTTGACGACATCCTCGCCGATCGAAATGAGCTCGCGCCGCATCGAGAGGTCGTAGACGCTGCGGCCATAGTCGTAAGCGTTGATGATCGTCGTCGCTTCGCTGGCGAGACGAGCGAGATATTGCGGCACGGTCACGCCGCCGAGGTCGTGGTCGCCGAGGAACGTTTTCAGCGTGATCGGCGTCGCGAGCTTGCCGGCCCGGATCAGCGATCCGGCGATCTCGAAGATGCGACGATGGATCTCCTCGACGAAATGCTCGCTCCTGAGGAAGTCGGAGACGCGATCGAACGCATCGTTGTTGATGAGGATCGCGCCGAGCAGCGCCTGCTCCGCCTCGAGGTTATGCGGCGGCGTGCGATAGACGCGCTGCTCGGGTTGCGTCGGGCGCTGGGCGAATTGTTCGATGGTCGCCATGATCGCGGGCGCCTCCTCTCTGATGTTGAAGGTTGAAGCGAACGCGACGGAAACGCGAATCGGCCGACGCGCCGCAGCCTATCCGCACACTGCGGCGATAACGAGCCATCCTTGCTCCCGAACAAGTCAGACCGCCAGAGCGAAGGCGACGAGGGACGACAAAAAAAGAACAGCGGGGAGAATCGCGATATTCATCTTGACGGCTTCGCGCGCCTATCCTCACACAGCCCTCAAGCGCAGGCGCGCGCCTTCTGCTCGCCGAAACGTCGCTGACAGGCTTGGCTGTCTTTTATCCTTGCGCTGCAACGCGCAGATCCGGCGAGTGGGCGTCTCAGACTCGCGAATAGACGCCCTCAATCGCAAGCTTCTGCTCGCGCCAGGAGAAACGCCTTTTCCCGCGCGTTGCGGGTGAGCCTCGCCGCGGCCTCGAATTGCGGGCGGGCGTCGGCGGGGCGCCCGGCGCGCAAGAGGCAATCGCCGCGCGCCGCCGGCAACGGCGCATAGTTGCGCAGCGCCGCGGCGCCGGCGATCTCGTCTATGAGTCGCAAGCCCGCTTCGGGCCCGAAGGCCATGCTGTAAGCGACCGCTCGGTTGAGATCGACCACCGGCGAGGGCGTCACGGCGCGGAGTCGATCGTAAAGCGCCGCGATACGGGACCAGTCGGTGTCGGCCGGATTGCGCGCCCGCGCATGGCAGGCTGCAAGCGCGGCTTGCAGCGCATAGGGGCCATCGCCGCCGAGCGCTTCGGCGCGGGCCAGGGCGTCGAGGCCGCGGCGGATCATGAGTTGATCCCAGTGCGCGCGATTCTGCTCGGTCAGGGTCAGGAGCGCGCCGTCCGGCCCGATGCGCGCCTTGAGCCGCGACGCCTGGATTTCCATCAGCGCCAAGAGGCCGAACACTTCGCCGTCCTCCGGCATCAACCCGGTCAGCATCCGGCCGAGCCGCTGCGCCTCCAGGCACAGGCTCGGCCGGACAAGGTCATCGCCCGCTGTGGCGGCATAGCCTTCGTTGAAGATGAGGTAGATGACCTCGAGCACCGAGGGGAGCCGGGCCGCGCGCTGCAGGCCCACGCGGCGTCTCGAACGTGAGTCCCGCCTTTCCGATCGTCTTCTTCGCCCGAACGATGCGCTGGGCGATCGTCGCCTCGCTCGTGAGGAATGCGCGCGCGATCTCGTCCGTCGTCAGACCGCCGATGACGCGCAGCGTAAGCGCGGCGCGGGCGTCGGGGGAAAGTATGGGGTGGCAGGCTGTGAAGATGAGGCCCAGGAGCTCATCGCCAAGATCGTCGTCCATGGCTGCTTCGATCGCTTCGACCGCACTGTCTGACGCGCCGTCAAGCTCCCGCGCGATCTCCTCATGCTTGCGCTCGCGCATCCTCGAGCGGCGGATCGCGTCGATCGCGCGGCGTTTGGCGGCTGTCATTAGCCAGGCGCCGGGATTGGCGGGAACGCCGGTCCTCGGCCATTCGGAGAGCGCGATGACCAGGGCGTCCTGCGCCAATTCCTCTGCGAGGTCGATGTTGCGGACGACCCGGGCAAGGCCCGCGATGAGCCTCGCCCGTTCAATGCGAAAAATCGCTTCGATCGCCCGGTGCGTCTCGCCTGCCGTCATGCCGCCTTGTCGACGAAAGCCGCAGGGGAGGCAAGCAGGCGCCGCCCGCTCTCTCAGGCGCGACTGAGCTTCTCGCGCGTCCGATCGTTGATTTCGGTGGCCTCCGGCGTCAGAAACTCTTGCAAATCAGCCAGCTCGTACAGCGGCCGGATTTCGATTTCGCCTCGTCCCCAGCAATTGGGGCAGCGCTTCACCCAGGCGACCGCTTCGTCCATGTCCTTGACCTCCCAGAGCCAGAAGCCCGAGACCAGCTCGCGGGTCTCGGCGAACGGCCCGTCGATGATCCTGCGGCCGGGACCGTCGAAGACGACGCGCTTCGCCTGAGAGGAGGGCTTGAGGCCGTCCATGCCGAGCAGGACGCCGGCGTTGCTCAGTTCCTCGTTGAATCTGCTCATCGCCTCGAACGTCTTGGTCGTCTCGGGTGTGGGGCGAATGCCCTTTTCGCTGTCTTCGGTCGCCTTCACGAACACCATCACGCGCATCGTCTTGTCTCCTTGTCAGGGCCAGCCTTATCGACCCGGCGTCGAAGCGACGAGCGGAGCTTTTGGGAATCGACATCGCGTCTGCAAATTTCTTTCTTCGTTGTCGCCGAGCAATTGCTTGCGATGGACAGAAATGTATTTTACAAGATTCTCTTCTCCCGATCCAACGCGCAGGGAGCGCCTGACATCCGCTGCAAGGTAATTCTTTGGACCAAAAAAGCGCCGACTGCGAAAACGGCGAAACGAAACCGCGCTTAACCTATTGAAAACAAACAAAACCGCGAAATGGCTGATTCAGCGCGCGTAATGATTTCAATGGCTTACGACCACCGATGCGAAACGTTTGGTTTCGCATGGCGAAACGGATCTCTCACTTTTCCGGGCTTTGCGCTTCGTCCAGGCCGGCAAGCGAAATGGGTTTGGCCTAGCTTCGCGGCCGCGGAACAAGGCCTTGTGTGCGATCCAAGGACCGCAAAAAAGTGCGCAAAAGCGCAGCTAACCGACTGAAACGACTGGCGCGCGTAAACTTATGCGCGGGCCTAGCCACAAACCGCCCGCTTCGCCTCGGCATACTCGCGCTCGAGCCGAGCGACAAGTTCGGCGACCGGCGTGACCTTCTTGACCGCGCCGATGCCCTGCCCGCTTCCCCAGATGTCGCGCCAGGCCTTGGCCTCCGACGAACCGCTGGAGGAAGCGAAGCTCATCGTCTTCGCGTCGCGCTCAGGCAGGCTCTCCGGATCGAGACCGGATCTGACGATCGATGGCTTCAGGTAATTGCCGAAGACGCCGGTGAAGTAGGTTGACCCGATAATGTCGGAGGCGTCGCCGTCGACGATCGCCTGCTTGTACTCGTCAATCGCCCGCGCCTCGGTCGTCGCGACAAACGCCGTGCCGATATAGGCGAGGTCCGCGCCCATGACTTGCGCGGCGAGGATCGCTCGGCCGGTGGCGATCGCGCCCGACAACAGGAGAGGCCCGTCGAACCACGCGCGGATATCCTGGACGAGCGCGAACGGCGAGGTCGACCCGGCGTGACCGCCGGCGCCCGCCGCGACCGCGATCAGCCCGTCGGCGCCCTTCTCGATCGCCTTGTGCGCGAAGCGATTGTTGATGATGTCGTGCAGCGTCACGCCGCCGTAAGCGTGCACGGCTTGGTTCACGTCCTCGCGCGCGCCAAGCGAGGTGATGACGATCGGCGCCTTCCACTTGACCGTCAGCGCCATGTCCTCCTCGAGCCGCGCGTTGGACTTGTGGACGATCTGGTTGACCGCAAACGGCGCGGCGGGCCGTTCGGGATGCGCGCGGTCATGGGCGGCGAGCGCTTCGGTGATTTCATGCAGCCATTCGTCGAGCTGCGAAATCGGCCGGGCGTTGAGGGTCGGAAAAGAGCCGACGATCCCCGCCTTGCATTGGGCGATCACCAAGGCGGGATGCGAGACGATGAACAGCGGAGCGCCGACGGCCGGCAGCCTGAGCGTGTCCTTCAGAATGTTCGGCAGCGCCATCGAAGTCCCTTGGCGGCGGCTTGCGAACCGCCGCTCCGCCCATCGTTCACACATAAACCGACGGCGACGACGCGGGCAAGCGCGCCGGCATTGCGCTCACTTCGGCTCCGTCAGCCAGGCGCAGACATGGCGCCCGCCTCCGTCGCGAGCGAGAGTCCGCGCGAGCCATGGCATGAGCGCCCGCGCCTCGTCGATCAGCGCATGCGGCGGATTGACGACAATGAGCCCGGCGCGCTCGAGCGGCTCCTGACCGTGCGCGCCGATTGGCCCGGAGCCTATGTCCAGTTCGAGCCGCAGGATGTTTGGCATGGCCAGCGCGGCGATTGAGTTGAGAAAGCGGGAATCGGCTTGAGCTTCGCGGATCGGGCGCCACGCGACGTAGATTCCGGTCGGCCATTTGCGCAAAGCGCGCCCGAGCGCTCGCTCGACCGCGCTCGCTTCGTTCGGCGCCTCGAACGGCGGGTCGATCAAGACAAGGCCGCGGCGCTCCTTTGGCGGCAAATACGCGTTGAGCGCGACGTAACCGTCCGTACCCACGATGCTGAGCCGCGGATCGCGCCCAAGCGCCGCAATCAAGGCCGCGCGCTCGTCGGGGTTGGCTTCGCAAAGCGCGATGCGATCCTGCGCGCGCATGAGGGTTTGGGCGATCGCCGGCGAACCCGGATAGCTGATCGGCCGGCCGTCGGCGCCGTGCGGCCCGACGGCTTCGAGATAGGGGCGCAGGAACTCGGCGACCGGCGCTGGCGGGGAGGCCGTCAAAACCCGCGCGACGCCATCGCGCCATTCCGGCGAGCGCTTCGCCTCCTGGCTCATGAGATCGAAGCGCCCGGCGCCGGCGTGCGTGTCGATGAAACGGAACGGGCTTTGCTTGCGCGTCAGGTAAACGAGAATGCGGGCAAGAACGGCGTGCTTGAGCACATCGGCGAAATTGCCGGCATGAAAGGCGTGGCGATAGTTGATCGGAACGATCCTCCCATTTCAGCTCGGCCGGACCTAGCTCCGCGGCGGCCGCGCCTCGATCTCGACGACCTCGCTATGCTTTACGCCAATGGCGCTCGCGAGCAGCTTGAGCCGGTCGCTCACCACTTCGCTGTCGGGGGCGCGAGCCGCAGCGGCGACTTCGAGTCGGACGCAATCCGGCTCGATACGTAGACGCGCGCTTTCCAGGACGGCCGGGACGCCGCCGGAAAAGCGATAGGCGAGCAGAATGGCGCGGCCCAGGATCTGCGCCGTGCGGCGTTCCGCAGGCGTCATGAGCTTGATGGCGGGGCTCAGCCATCGCGCGTCCGGCCGGCCGAGGTAGCGGGCATGAATGGCGGCGGCGATGAACACCCGCTCAGGATGCGTCACGCCGATGAAGGGAAACTCGAGCAGCCGGCGAAAACTCTCTTCGGCCCGAAGGTCCGGTGCGTCTCTCCAGGCGATGTCGGAGAGGGCGCAGACCGCGACGCGCAGCCTTTTCTCACCCGCGCTTTCGCCGGAGAAGAGGCTTTCGGTCCACGCAACCAGTTCGGGCGCGAATTCGGGCACGCGCGCGAGCGGCAGTCCGATCAGCTGCGCGCCCTCGACCAGCGGATCGAGATAGCGTTCCTCGCGACCGAGCTGCGAATAGAGAAGGCCCTCGCGTAGGCCGAGGGCGGAGAAGACGACTCGTTCGGGCTTCAGGTGTTTCAGCACCCGGTCCAACACCAGCGCCGCTGCCGGCAGGGTGCGCACCCGGCGTTCCGACACGCCCGGCGTCGCGGCGAGTTTCGCCGCGGTGAGCCGCCCAATCGCGCGCGCGAATTCCCGCGCCTCTGCGGCGCCTAGCGTGTAGCCGTGCACGACTTTGACAGGGGCCCCGGCCGCGACCATGTGCGCGTTCGCCAGCGCCCGCCAACCGCCGCCGACCGGATAGAACACGGGCCTCGCCAGCGCCCGGGACAAGCTCCGCTCAAGAATCTCGTCGATTTGCCGCTTCGCCGCTGACCATCCCTCCGACATCATGGCTTCGACCGGCAGCGCGCCGAGCGGCAGACTGACCCAGCGATCCCCCACATGATCATCGATCGCTTCCGCGACTTCGAGGCTGCCGCCGCCCATGTCCCCGACCGTGCCCACTGGCCGGAAGAAGCCGGAAATGACGCCGAAGGTCGCGAACCGCGCTTCCTCGGCCCCGCTGAGGACGCGCACCTTCAAGCCCGACTCCGCCTCGATCGCCTGAGCGAGCCTCGGCCCGTTCGAAGCACGGCGGATGGCTTCCGTCGCCACGGCGTCGATCCGGCTGACCCCCATGGCGTCTGCGATGGCGCGAAACCGCCGCACGGCCTCGATCGCCCGACGAAAATGGTCGGGCGCAATTTCGCCGCTTTGAGCCAAGCCTTCAGCGAGACGGGCGAGCGATTTTTCATTGAAGCGAGGCATCGGCGCCCGACCGAATTGGTCATAGACCAGGAGCCGGATCGAGTTCGAGCCGATATCGACGATCGCATAGGGACGCCGGTCGGCGCGCCTCATGCGCACGGGGTCGAGCTCGAGCGGCCGCAGCGGCTCTTCGGATGTGTGAGCCTCTCCCTTCGCCATCGCATTCTCTCCCGCTTGACGACTTTATCATGAGGCGACGGCGACGCCGTGCTGACACGGCTCAGACAGGCGAGGGGATACCGCTCTCAACCGAGCGAAGCGCCGCCAGGCAGAGCTTGAGCGACAAAAGATTGCCGCGCGCCGAGTTCAACGGCTCGCGGTTGTCTTCGATCGCGCACAAAAGCTCGCCCATCGCGCCAGCGAAGCCGTCGTTGAACCAGGCGCCGGTGAGGAGCGGCCGGGCAACTCCGGCTTCGGTATAGAGTTCGACCGCCTGATGGCCGAGGTCGAGGCCATGGGCGGAGGCGACGCCATTCGCGCCGATGACCGAAGTCGAATCCCGCGCGCCATATCGGGTCGCGCCGTCGAAAACGAGCGAGGCCTGGCCGCCGTCAAAGGCGATCAGCGCCTGAGCCAGGAGTGGCGGTCGCGCGGTCTGTCCTGCGGCACGGGCGGTCGTGGCGTGAACCAAACGAGCGCGGTCGCCGATGACGCTTGCGAGGAAATCGAACCAGTGGATGCCGAAATCCCAGAGGATGAGATCGTCCATGGCTTCGAACGATGTCCCGGCGATCCAGCCGTGGTTCCAGCGGATCTCGGCATGAACGCCGGTGACTTCGCCAATGAGGCCGGCGTAGACTGCCTCCCGGATATAAGCCAGATGCGGCGCCCAGCGGCCATTCTGATTGACGGCGAGCTTGAGGCCGCGCCGCTCCGCGAGCTCAACAAGTTCGCGGCCGTCATCGAGGTTCTCGACGAAGGGTTTCTGCGACAGCAGGTGTTTGTCGGCGTTGAGCGCGCGCCGCATGAGATCGAGGCGCACGTCCGGATGGGCGGTGAGGTCGAGGACGCTCACATTCGAATCGCGCAAAACGGAATCGAAATCGTCAGTGATCCGCGCGTTCGGGAAATAGGCGTCGCGGCGCGCGCGGGCGCGCTCCAGATCGCGCGAGCAGATCGCGACGACGTTGAGGCCATAGCGCGCATAGGCGTCGAGATGGGCCGCGCTGATGCCGCCCGCCCCGACAAGCGCGATCGGTCGCTCACGGTCGCGTGGCATCGGCGGACGATAAGGAAGGTCCGGCGCTTCGACCTCCGCCGCCGCCTTGGCGGCCAACGCATAATCGTCCTGCGAAGGTTCTGCGGCCTTCTCCGTCTCGGCCGCGGTCACGGCAGCAGACTCAACGTGCGCCGCTCGTGGGCCGAGAGAGCCGCAGTGTCGACGATGCGCTGAGCGGTGCGACACAACGCAGGATCCAGAGGCCCCTCGAACGGCAGATCACGCTCCTTGCAGTGAAGCACGTATTCGACCGGCTTGCGGAACGGCGCCTTGAGTTCGTCAACCGGGACTTGGCGGATGGCCGGACTGGCGCGGGTCTGCACCCCCACATGCGCCTCGTAGTCATAGCTCGAAATTGTGCCCTCCGAACCGACAATGACAAAACCGCATTTGGGCTGCGGCTGCGTCGTCCAGGGATCGGTGAAGGTTCCCCAGCGCGTCTCGAGTTTCGATAAGCCCCGCGCGTAACGGCAAATGGTGATCGAATGCTCGTCGACTTCGAGCCCCTGCGGCTGATCGACCACAGCGGTCACCTCGATCGGCGCCTCGCCGTTCATGAACCATGTCCCGAGCGTCGCTCCATAGCCGAGATAGTCGAGCAGGCTGCCCCCGCCCGCGGCCTTGCTGTACCACCACGACGTCGGCTTCTCGCGCTTGACCTCCTCATCCGACACGACGATTTTGTCGGCGCGGTGATAAAGCGGGCCGCGGTTGCCGTCGTAGAAGTGAACCTCGATCACGTCGCCGATGACGCCTTCGTCGATCAGCCGCTTGGTCGTCACATGCGACGGATACCAGCGCAAAGGCCAGTTGACGGCGAGCCGCACCCCCGACTTTTTGACCGCCGCCAGGATGCGGTCGGCGTCGGCGAGCGAAGCGGCGAACGGCTTTTCCAAGAGGATGTCGACGCCGAGCGCAGCGACCTCCTCGACCACGTCCGCATGCCGGGCGGTCGCGGGACAGAGGATGGCGAGATCGGGATGCGCCTCCCGCACGCATTGCGCGATGTCGTGATAAACGCGGTCGTTGGAAATGGAGAAGTTGGCAATTGCGTCCGCCATTCTCGCCTTGTCGTTGTCCCATACCCCAGTGATCTCGGCGCTGGGGTGTTCGTAGACCTCGCGCAAGAGGTCGCCCATATGCGCGTGCTCGAAGCTCAAGCCGACGATCCGCCATTTGCGCATTTCAAATCCTCCCGAAAGGCGGCGCGACTGCGCCGATCAATCGTCTCACGGCTTCCGGGCTTGTGGGACCGGGCCCAACCCGGCAAGGTCCGACATATCGCGACCGCGTACGACCGCTTCGCTGCGCCGCTGCTCGACGCGCAGCACCAGCGCCATCGCTACCGCAAGCGTCGCCGAAAGCGACTTGAATCCGGAGAAGCTCTCCTCGATCACCTCGACATAGGCCTTTGAAACCGGGACCAGCGGGCTGAAGGCGCTGTCGGTCAGCGATACGATCGGAACGCCGCGCTGCGCAGCGGACGCGGCCAACTCGGGGGTGATCGAATTGTAAGGGGTAAAGCTGATGGCGAGAACTGCGTCAGAGGTCGACGCGCAGCGCAGGAGCTCGAACGCGGTCGAGCCGACATTGTCGAGCGCAAGGTTGCGCACGCCAAGATTGGCGAGCGCGAGCGAGACATAGCTGACCAGCGAGAAAGCGCGCTTGGAGCCGATGATGTAGATCAGGTCGGCGGCCGCCAGCGTTTCGCTCATGATCTCGAACTGGGTTAGGTCGAGCCGGTCGCGCACGCCAGCGAGCGCCGCCGTGGACGAGCCGATGAATCCGTCGACTAGACGCGCCGCCTCGCTGCTCGAGGCGCTTTCCCAACGATCGCGGCTCCGGCCTCCATCCGCGAGATGGGCCTTGAACACGTCTTGCAGATCGGAAAAACCCGAATAGCCAAACGCTTGCGCGAACCGCACCAGGGTCGAGGGCTGGACGCCGGCTTCCAAGGCGACGCTGGTTACTGTGCCCAGCGCCACGGCGGTCGGATGCTGCCAGAGATGGATCGCGACCTGGCGAAGCTTCTTCGGAAGCCGGGCCGTTCCCGACGACAGCACCGCCCGCAGTTCCTCATAGCTGCCCGGCCGCGAGTAGCCGAGCGCCGCGCCGACGTCGGCGTCGGCGACCACGTCGGCGCGATCGGTCCCTTCGACGGGTTTTCGGCTAACCATCGCGAAGGCGTTCCGCGAGATAGGCGCGCGCATCGCCGCCCAGCAGACCATGCAGATCCCGCGCGATCGGATCAACCACCTGCGGGCGCGCCATGTCTCGGCCGAAAATGGACGTGACGGCGAGAACGGCTCTAGCGAGTTCGGGCCAGTCGGCGTTCTTTTCGCCAATCGCGATGACGGTCTCCGCGTAAGGGTCTGACGGCGTCCAGCGCGCGCCGAAGCGGCGAGCGCCGCTCAAAGCATAGGCGATCCAACTCGCGACCGCGAGGGTGAGCAAGCCCGCAGGCTGGCCCGCCGCGAGGCGCTCGCGCAACGGATCGACGAGACGCTGGACAATCTTCTGCGATCCATCCGTGCCGATCTGATGACATCGATGGCGAATGGCGGTGTTGCGGATACGCGCCATCGACTGATCGATATACGAAGCGGCCTCCATCCCCGCGAGCTTTGGAAGCGTAGTCGAAGTTTCCTGCTCGAGCATCTTGCGCGTAAGCGCGGCAAGGACGGAATCGGCCGCAGCCTGATAGGTGAACGCGTGGCCGACGAGCGCGCCTTGATGGGCGAGCGTCGATTGCGCGGCGTTGAGCACACGCATCTTGATCTGCTCGTAGGGCTTCGCGTCGGCGACGAACGTCGCCCCGGCGAGGTCCAGCGGCGGTCGATTCTCCGCGAACCTGTCTTCAATGACCCATTGCCGGAATGGCTCGCCGACGACCGCCGCAGGGTCGCGCGCGCCGAGCGCTTCGGCGACTTGGTCGACGTCTTCGGGCGCCGTCGCCGGCACGATCCGGTCGACCATCGTCGATGGAAACGTGACCCGGTCCTCGATAAAGCGCCTCAGCTCCGCCGATCGCGAAGCCGCAAACTTGAGCATCGCCGCGCCAAGCCGCGCGCCGTTTGAGGGGACGTTGTCGCAGCTGATCAGCGTCAGGGGGGCTTCCGCAGTCCGCCGTCGATCGAGCGCAAGCGCGAGCAGGCCAAGGAGGGTGCGCGGCGGGAAGCCGCCTTCAAGGTCCGCGCGCAGCGCCGGATTGTCGAGATCGAGCGCGCCCGTCGACGGCGTCAGGCAATAGCCTTTTTCGGTCACGGTGATCGTGGCGACGGAAATCTTTGGGTCCCCGAGCGCGGCAACAGCGGCTTCGGCGCTCGCCCCGTCCGCAACGTCGATAACCTGCCGCAGCGCGCCGATGATCCGGGTCTCGGCGCGGTCGTCTTGCCTCAGCGTGCGCGAATAGAGGCAGTCCTGCGGGACCAGGAGATCTGTAAGATTCGGCGCCGTGAGATTCACGCCGAGCACCCCCCATCGACCGAAGCGAGCCTCGAGCATGTCGTCGATAAATTCGGCTTGGTGACAGCGATGAAAAGCGCCGACGCCGATATGCGCCATGCCGATCTTCAAACTCTCGCGAGCATATTGCGGCTGGCGCACCGATTGCGGCAGCTCCGGCAAAACGGAGCGAGACAGGCGTCGCATCGCCCAGCCCTCAGTCCAGTCCGCCAAAGACGTTCTGCGTATAATCGATCAGCGCGCCGGACATCGGCTCCGAGGCGTCGGAGAGAAGGAACAGAGAGAGCCGCGCGACGTCGTCCGGGTTCAGCAAGCGCCCGAAGGGCATGCTTGCTGCGGCCTTGGCCAGCCATTCCTCGCCTTTGCCGAGCGTGACCGCCTGCATGTGCCGCTCCGCGGGGGTGTCGACCCATCCGAGAATGACGCCATTGACCCGGATGCGATCGAAGCGATGCGCGTGCGCGGTGTTCTTGGTCAGCCCGGCCAACGCCGATTTGGAGGAGGCGTAAACCGCAAGCTCGGGCGCTCCGCCGCGCGCGTGCACGGAAAGGATATTGACGATCGAACCCGGCGCCCCGCGTGCGCGCAGGTGATTGACCAGCCTTTGCATGAGAAAGAACGGCGCTCGCGCATTGACCGCGAAGAGCCGGTCCCAGAATTTCACGTCCGCTTCGGCGAGCGATCCCCTGTCTGTCAGGGCGGCGGAGTTCACCAACCCATCGACGTGGCCGAACCGCTTGAGTGCTGCGTCGAAGATCAAATCCGGCGCATTCGCGTGTTCGAGATCCGCCGCCACGAACAGGGCGGGCGCCCCGCTGCGCTCGACCTTCACCGCCGCGGCCGCGCCCTTGTCCGCGTCCCTTCCCGTCACCACGAGACCTTCGGCGCCGGCGCGCGCGATCGCCTGAGCAATGGCCAAGCCCACGCCCTGCGTCGACCCGGTGACCACGACCGCCCGCCCTTTCACGCACGCCTCCCTGCAGAATCTTCAGTTGTGGCAATTTTGGATCAGAAATTCTAATTGTCAAATTTTGGAAATTTCAACGCCTGCTCGTGGCCACGATAAGCAGAGCGGAATTGACAGATAGAATTTTTTTGCCAAAATCGTCGCCACCGCATAATAATTCGCCCTCAAAGGGCAGCGTCAGCCGCAAAGGGAGAAAACGAATGCGAACCATTAAGGGCCCGGGCTTGTTTCTGGCTCAGTTCGCAACCGACAGCCCGCCCCATAACACCCTCGTCGGGATCGCGAAATGGGCTAAGGATTACGGATACAAAGCTATTCAGATCCCGACCTGGGACAGCCGCTTTTTCGATCTTGATCGCGCCTACGACAGTGAGGCCTATTGCGATGAGATCAGGGGAAAGCTAGCAGACATCGGCATCGCGGTCAGCGAGCTTTCCACGCATTTTCAGGGCCAGATGGTTTCCGTCCATCCGGCCTATGACGCGATGTTTGACGGACAATGCCCGGCCGCCGTGCGCGGCAACCCTGAAAAGAGGCGCCTTTGGGCCGCGGACCAAGTGCGCAAGGCGGCGCGCGTTTCACGCCGTTTTGGCCTGACCGAACATGTGACCTTCACCGGCGCCCTCGCCTGGCCCTACTTCTACCCCTATCCGCAGCGGCCGGCCGGGCTGATCGAGGAATGCTTCGCCGAGCAGGGCCGCCGCTGGAAGCCGATCCTGGACGTCTTCGATGAGAATGGCGTCGACCTCTGCTTTGAGATTCACCCCAGCGAAGACGTGTTCGACGGCGATACGTTCGACATGTTTCTCGATGCGGTCGGCGGCCACAAGCGCTGCAACATCAATTACGACGCCAGCCACTTCATCAAGCAATGCATGGACTATCTCGGCTTCATCGACGCCTATCACGATCGCATCAAAATGTTCCACGTCAAGGACGCCGAGTTCAACCCGACCGCGAAACAGGGCGTCTATGGCGGCTATAAAGGCTGGCTCGAGCGCGCCGGGCGTGACCGCTCGCTGGGCGATGGTCAGGTCAATTTCAAGGGCATTTTCTCGAAGCTCGCGGCCTACGATTTCGACGGCTGGGCGGTGTACGAGTGGGAATGCTGTCTGCAGCATCCAGAGGTCGCGGCGCGCGAGGGCGCCAAGTTTATCGCCAATCACATCATCGAGGTGACGGACCGCGTGTTCGACGACTTCGCCAAGACCGGCGCGGATCGCGCGACAAATCTCGAGCTGCTCGGCATCAAGGGCTGAGCCGATGGTTCACGCGACCGCTGTCGAGGGGCTTAAAGGAGGTCAGTTGCGCGTCGGCATGGTCGGCGGCGGCCGCAACGCCTTCATCGGCGCGGTTCATCGCATGGCCATGCGGCTCGACGATCTGATCGAGCTGAAAGCCGGCGCCCTGTCCTCGGACGCCGAAAACGCGCGCGCGTCAGGCGCCGACCTTGGGCTTGCGCCGGAGCGGACGTACTCGGACTATCGCGAAATGGCGGTTCGCGAGGCAGCGCGCCCGGACGGCGTCGAGGCCGTCGTCATCGTCACCCCGAACCATCTGCACTTCCCGGTCGCGAAGGCGTTTCTCGAGGCGGGAATCGACGTCATCTGCGACAAGCCTTTGTCGACCACGCTCGCCGAGGCGTCGGAACTTGTCGCGCTCACCCGCGCGAAGGGACTCATTTTTGCGGTGACCCTCAACAACACCGGCTATCCGATGGTGCGCCAGGCGCGCGAAATGATCGAAGCGAGCGAGATTGGCGACATCCGAGTCGTCCACGCGGCCTATGTTCAGGATTGGCTCACTCTGCCGATCGACGCCGACGGACACAAACAGGCGGAATGGCGAACCGATCCTTCTCGCGCGGGCGCTTCCGCATGTCTCGCCGACATCGGCGTCCATGCGCACAGTCTGGCTTTGTTCGTGACCGGGCTCCAGCTCGACGCCGTCTCGGCGGATCTCACGACCTTCGTGCCGGGCCGCCGGCTCGACGACAACGCTCACGTGCTGATGCGGTTTCAAGGCGGGGCGCGAGGCGTGCTGGCGGCGAGCCAGGTCGCGGTCGGCAATCTCAACAACCTAAGTCTTAAGGTCTACGGTTCGCGGGCCGGGCTCGAATGGGCGGGCGAGGAGCCGGAAACGCTCCGGTTCACGCCTTATGGCGAGCCGTCGCGGATTCTGCGGCGCGGCGGCCCGGGAAACACCTCGCTCGCCGTCGAAGGCTCGCGCATGCCGGGCGGCCATCCCGAAGGCTATGTCGAGGGCTTCGCCAATCTCTATCGCGGCGCGGCGGAACTGATTTCGGCTCGCCGCGCCGGGCGCATGCCTGAAAAGAGCGCGAAACTCACCCCGAACGTGCTGGACGGCGCGCGGGGCGTTGCGTTTATTGAAGCAGCGGTCAGGTCCAGCCAGAAGGATGGCGCATGGACATCCGCCCGCTTCGATTGAGCGGATCGAGCGAATGCGCTAGACCGTCTTACTCATGTTGAATGGGAGGAAGCAATGAAACTGACTTGGGTTCTAGGCAGCGTCTCGCTCGCCGCGCTGGCGATGGTAGGCGGAGCGCACGCGGCGGATAAATATGTCGTCGGCGTCTCCAATACGCTGATCGGCAACGGCTGGCGCGAAGAGATGATCTGCTCGATCAAGGCCGAGGCGCTGGCGTCAGGCAAGGTCTCGAAGGTGATCGTCGCCAATCGCAATGGCGGCCCGTCGGAGCAGATCGCGGACATCCGCAATCTCATTTCAGCTGGCGCGAACATCATCATCATCAACCCCTCCGATCGCGAAGCGCTGAACCCTGTCATCAAGCAGGCGGCGGACAAGGGGATCGTGGTGGTAGCGGTCGACCAGGCGGTTTCAGCCCCGGAGGCCTATGTCCTGACCAACGACCAGGTCGAATACGCCAAGCTCGGCGCCAAATGGCTGTTCGACAAACTGGGCGGCAAGGGCTCAGTCGTGGAGATGCGCGGCATTGACGGGGTTCCCGCGGACGCCGACCGCCATGAGGGCTTCACCGAGGTCGCCAAGAACTACCCCGGCATCAAGGTTACGTCCGTGTTCTCGGGCTGGGCGCTCGACAAGACGGCGCAGGAGACGAAGAACCTGCTGGCCTCCGGCAAGCCGATCGACGGCGTCTGGACGTCGGGCATCGATTCGACCGTGGTGGACGCTTACAAGACCGCAGGCAAGCCCTATGTGCCGGTGGTCGGCGCGGACAACAACGGCTTCATCGGCCAGCTCATCGACCAGAAAGACAAGGGACTGTCTGGCGCGGCGGTCAGCAACCCGCCGGCCGTCGGCGCCGCAGGCTTGAGCCTCGCGCTCGACGTCCTGGCCAAGAAGGATGAGCCGCACCTGGTCAAGGTCACTCCGACTGTCTGGGACAATGGGGAGGGCATCGACAAGCTCAAGGCCGCGTACAATCCGAAGCTCGACCCCTATTTCAGCGTCGCCACGGTGCCCCCCTATACGCATTACACGCCCGAGCAGCTGATCGCTTGCAAAGGCCCATGAACTTAAGCTGAATAGCCGAACGTGACGCCGGCGGCTGAAGCCGCCGGCCTTTTTTGGACAACGCCGTATGAACGACGCTCCGCCGCTTCTTCACATTCGCGGCGTCGCGAAGACCTTCGGAGCGGTGAGGGCGCTGCGTTCAGCGGACCTGGAGGTAAGGCCCGGCGAAGCGCATGCGCTCATGGGCGCGAACGGCGCGGGCAAAAGCACGCTGGTCAAGATCATCACCGGCGTGTTTCCGGCAGATGCGGGCGAAATGATCCTCGCAGGCCAGCCGGTGGCCTTCCGGTCGCCCGCGGAAGCGCGCCGAGCCGGCATCGTGTCGGTCTATCAGGATCCCGCGATCGTTCCCGACCTGACCGTCGCCCAAAACATGCGCCTCGCGCGCGTGTCCCTCGACAAGGTCAAGGCGGCGATGCAAGACCTCGGCGTCGAGCGGATCGATCTTAGGACCGTTGCGCGCGACGTCGATTTCGCTCTGTTGCGGCTGATCGATCTTGCCCGGGCGCTCGCTTCCGACCCGCACATTCTGATGCTGGACGAGATCACCGCCGCGCTGCCCGCGGACCTCTCGGAGCGCGTGTTCAAGGTCGTGCGTGATTTTCGCGAGCGCGGCGCGAGCGTCATCTTCATCTCGCACCGCATGGCCGAAATCGCCATGCTCTGCGACCGGGCGACGGTTCTGCGCGACGGCGTCACCGTCGGCGTGACGCCGACCAAGGGCGGCGCGGAGACGATCGTCAATCTCATGCTGGGCTCGGACGTGGCCAAAGCGACGGCGGCCCCGGTCGCGCGCGCCCCCCGTCCTGCGGCGGCGCGTGAGACCCCGGCGCTTGAGGTGGAAGGCCTGAGTTACGGTCACGCGCTGAGCGGCGTCTCCTTCCGGGTCAATCGCGGCGAGGTGCTCGGGGTCGCGGCCTTGGAAGGGCAAGGCCAGGAAGAGCTGTTCGATTGCATTGCCGGCGTCCGGCGAGCCGACGCTGGAGAGGTGCGAGCGGAAGGGCGTGCGCTCAAATTGAGGCATCCGGCCGACGCGATCCGCGCCGGGCTCGTCCTCGTCCCGGCCAATCGGCTGGTGTCGCTTTTGCCGCAACGGTCGGTGCAGGAGAACGTGGCGCTGGCCGCCTTTGGCCGATTGCGCAGCTGGGGCCCCATTCCGATGGGCGAGGAGAGACGCCGGGTCGAAGCGGCCGTGCGAAAGCTCCAGATCGACACCCGCGCCGCCGCGGAAGTGCGGCGCCTGAGCGGCGGCAATATGCAGAAGGTTGTCATCGCGCGCTGGATCGCCGCGGGGTTCAAGACCCTGCTCTGCTTCGACCCGACGCGCGGCATCGACATCGGCACCAAGCAGCAGATCTATGCGCTCATGCGCGAGATCGCCGATCAGGGCTTGTCGGTTCTCCTGTTCACGTCCGAACTGCCGGAAATTCGTCTGGCTTGCGATCGTGCGATCGTCTTGTTCGCGGGAAAAATTTCCGCGGAAATGCCGGCGGAGGACGCCGATGAAGCGCGCCTTTTGAGGGCCGCGCATGGTCTCACCGGCGCCGAGAGCGCCGCGGCCCTCGCATGACTGACGCCGCCCTTCGAGACAGCGGTCTTTCCTTGCGGAGGCTGACGCGCTTCGGCCGGCTTCTCGGCATGCCGCTCCTGCTCGCCGCGGCGATGGCCGCGACAGTCGCGATCCATCCTGATTTTGGCTCGTTCGAGATCCAGTCCTTGGCGCTCGGCGCTCTGCCGCTCGCGCTTGCCGCCGCCGCCCAGGCGATCGTCGTCATCAGCGGCGGCATCGACCTCTCGATCGGCTCGATGATCGCTGTGTCGAACGTCCTCTCCGCGAGCCTGATGCAGCACGCCACTTTCGGCCAGTCGCTCGCCCTCTCGATCCTCGTATTGGCCGCTGGAGCCGCCCAGGGATTGCTGAACGGCCTCGTCGTCGCCTTCTCGCGCATTCCCGACGTTGTCGCGACGCTGACCACCGGCTTCATTTGGGGCGGCGTGGCGTTGCTCATCCTCGAGCGCCCGGGAGGAGGCGCGCCGGCCGCCTATCTCAACATCGCCGCGGGCGCGGACTTCGGGCCTTGGGCGCCAAACGCGCTTGTCGTGCTGGTCGTGGCTGTCGCGCTCATCTGGCTGCCGATCAAGCTCAGCCGCATCGGCTTGCTCATCTATGCCGCCGGCAGCGATCCGGTCGCTGCGTTTCGGAGCGGCGTCGACGTCATGAGAGCGCGCACGATCGCCTATGTGTTCAGCGGCATTGCCTGCGCGGTCGGCGGCATGGCGCTCACCATGACAACGGGAATCGGCGCTCCGTTGGCGGGCGCCTACTACACGCTGAGCAGCGTCGCGGCAATTGTGATCGGCGGCGTCAGCCTTGCGGGCGGCCGGGGCGGAATGGTCGGGCCCGTCATTGCGGCGATTCTGCTGACGCTTGCGCCGATGGACCTGGTGTTCCTCGGCATCGACCCGAATTACGGCCAGGTCATCCAGGGCACGCTGATCGTGCTGGTGGTGATGATCGCCGGCGCCTTCACCTATCTCAATGAGCGCAAATGAGCGCGGTCCTCCGTTTCCTCCGCGCGCGAACCATCTATGCGCTCATCCTCCTGCTTGTCGCTTTTGTGATCGGAGTGGAGCTCGTGCGGCCTGGCACGGTCACGCCGCTCTGGGCCTCGAATACGCTTCTGTTCGCGGCGCCGCTTGCGATCATGGGCGGCGGACAGACTTTGGTGATGCTGACGGGCGGCATCGATCTCTCGGTGGCGAGCGTGGCGACCGGAGCGGCTTATCTGCTGGCGACCAACGCGTCCTCTTCTGGCGCGACGGCGGCGATCGGCCTCGCCCTTCTTGTCGGCGTCATTGTGGGAGTGATCAACGGGATCGGGGTCGCGCTCTTGCGTGTGCAGCCGCTGGTCATGACGCTCGGCACGGGGCTCATGACGGGCGGGGCGCTTATCGTCTACAGCCAGCACATGATGGCGAGCCAGCCGCATGTGCCCGACATCATCCAGACGCTCGGCGCGGGAAAGCTTTTCGGCTTGGTTCCGATCAACCTCTTTCTGTGGCTCGTCATCGGCGGGCTGATTCTCTTCGGCCTTCAGCGGACGGGGTTCGGCCGTCTTCTCTATGCAGTCGGCGATAATCGCGAGGCATGCCATCTCGCGGGCGTGCGCGTCTGGCGCGTCCTGTTCGCCAACTATCTCATCTGCGCGATTCTGGCGGCGATCGCCGGGCTCGTCATAGTCGGGGGCACGAACGCGGCGGATCTCAGCCTCGCCGACAGCTACTTGCTGCCTTCGGTCGCCTGCGTGGTCATCGGCGGCACGTCGATCTTCGGCGGACGCGGCGGCTATTCGGGGACCATAATCGGCGCGCTGATCCTGACCGTCCTCACGGGCCTGCTCACGCTGCTCGACGTCTCCGAGCCGATCAAGCAAATCCTGTACGGGGCGATCATCCTGTCGCTCGCCGCGGCTTATGCGCGCCTGACGGAGTGACCCGCGGTCCACCGCTCCCGCGGGACGGCCGCGGCGCTGTTTGCGAGTCCGTTTCTCACGATTCCAATGATTTAGGGCCAGATTAACGAGTCACTTGCTCCGCGCGCCGCCGGAGTCCGGATATAACACACATTATCTATGTATATCACTTTGCTTTCGTCGCCGCCCTCAGGAACATGTGCCGCTCCCGCCATTCCTCCGGCCCCGTATTGTGCGGCGTGTCCAGAATCATCACCGGGCCGCCCTCGCTGCGATAGGATGGCCAGCGCGGCAGCCCTGGCCCATTGGGATCTCCGTTCATCACGAAGTTGACCCAGTAGCTCGACGCGAGCTTGGCCAGCGCGCGATCGGCGTCGTCGATTGCCCACGGATGGGCGTGGAGATTGTCAAAGACATAGATGAGTTCGCCCGCATGGAAGGCGCCGGCGTCGCGGCTGTCGCGCTCCCCGAACCATCCCTGCGGCGTGAGCGGCGCGCGGTCGAACCGGAAGCGGAAAATCTCGGCGCGGCCGGTTTGTTTTTGGGCCTCGATCCAGGCCCAGGTCGAGTGAATGATGACGAGATCGCCGCCAAGCGCGCGGGCAGAAGCTTGAGCCGCATCCGGCGATCCGTCCGGATAGTGCTGCAGCGCCTCCTCCGCCCGCTCGCCAAAGATGGCGCGCACCAGGTCGGTGTGAGGGCGCTGCGCGTCGTCGCCCTGAAGCAAGGTGAAGTTGAAGCCCTCGTCCTTGTTCCAGCCGGCCATCAGCGGGACGTCGCTCTGCTCGCCGGCGGCGAAGATCTCGGCTGGCGAGCGCGGCAGAAACCATCCGTCGACAATTGGGCGGAAGCCGAGCCCTGGCGCGGCGGCCAGGATCGCGTCCGCAGGGGCGGCGCGCAGTTCCGCGAGCGAACGCGCTCCGACTTTGCGCATGAAGTCGAGGCCTTCGGCCTCGGCCTCCGCGAGCGCTGCAGGCGCGCGGGTGGGCGAAGCGAACATCGCTCCGCTTTCGCCGATGACGCGGGCGAACAGTCCCTTGGCGAGCGGCGAGGCCATCAGCGCGCTCGCCGCTATCGAACCGGCGGATTCGCCCGCGATCGTGACCTTGCCGGGATCGCCGCCGAAGGCCGCAATGTTGCGCTTAACCCAATTGAGCGCGGCGACAAGGTCGAGCATGCCGTAGGCGCCGGACGCGTGATGCTCGGATTCGGCGGTGAGCTCGGGATGGGCGAGGAAGCCCAAAGCATTGAGCCGATGGTTCGCGGTGACCACGACAATGCCGCGCGCGGCGAGACGCGCGCCGTCGTAGCGCGGCTCGGCGCCCGAGCCGACGACGAAGCCGCCGCCGTGAATCCAAACCATGATCGGCAGGAGCGACGTTGTCGCCCGGAGCGGCCGGCGTCCAGATGTTGAGATAGAGGCAATCCTCAGAGCCGCCGGCGCCGTTCAGGTCGATGTCGTCCCACACGACGCCCTGCACGGAATGGGCCCCAAAGCCATGCGTCGGCCGCAACCCCGTCCAGGCCGCAACGGGCTCGGGCGCGCGCCAGCGTAACGGTCCGATCGGCGGCGCTGCATAGGGAATGCCCTTGTAAACGCGAACCCCGCTCGCGTCCGGCTCTGGGATTGCGAGCGCGCCGCTCTCGATGCCGAGACTCTTCGCCATCAGACTCGCCATCCAGAGCTTGTTTCGACTGGCTTCTCCGCCTGGCGTCGCATCGGCATTTCGTCGAGCCCAGCGAAGCGCGCCTTCGGACCGAGCTTTTCCTCGATGCGCAGAGCCTCGTTCCACTTCGCCATCCGCTCGGAGCGCGCGAACGAGCCGACTTTGAGCTGTCCCGCGCTCCAGCCAATCGCAAGATGAACGATCGACGTGTCCTCGGTCTCGCCCGAGCGCGCCGAGACGATCGTGCCGAAGCCGGCGCTACGGGCTTCGTCGAGGCCGCTTTGGCTTCGCTCACCGTTCCCGCCTGATTGACCTTGATCAGCGCGGCGTTGACGCTTCCGCGGCGCGCGGCCTCGGCGACCCGGCTCGCGCTGGTGACGAGATAGTCGTCGCCGATCACCTGAATGCGGTCGCCGACCGCGGCGGTGAAGCGCTCGAATCCTTCATCGTCGTCCTCGGCAAACGGGTCTTCGATCGAGAGGATCGGATAGCGATCGCACCAGCCGAGCAGCATCTCTGCCAGTGCGTCGCGGTCGAGCTCACGCTGTTCGAGACCCAAGCGATAGCGGCCGGAATGACCGAATTCCGACGCCGCGATGTCGAGCGACAGGCTCACATCCTCGCCTGGAACAAGGCCGGCGCGCTCGATTGCCCGCATCAGCGTTTCGAGCGCTTCCTCATTGCTCGAAAACGCCGGCCACCAGCCGCCTTCATCGGCCACGCCCTGGAGTGAGCCGCGCTCGGCCATGATCGCGCCTGCCGCGCGGTAGACCTCCGCCGTGACTTCGAATGCCTCGGCGAAGGTCTTGGCGCGCGGCGCGATCGATCATAAAGTCCTGGATGTCGGTTCGCCGTCCCGCATGGGCGCCGCCGCCGAAGATCTGGATTTCCGGCAGCGGAATGATCGCGGGTTCATCGCCGAGACAATAAAGCCAGAGCGGGAGACGGCGGCTCGCCGCCGCCGCGTGAAGGACGCCAAGCGAAACCGCCGTCAGCGCATTTCCGCCGAGCCTCCCCTTGTTCGGCGTGCCGTCAAGAGCGACGAGTTTCGCGTCGATCGAAGCCTGATCGAACGGGTCGAGGCCCACGAGGGTAGGCGCGATTTCCGCAGCGATCCCTCGCAGCGCGTCCTGCACGTCAAACCCGCCGAAGCGCTTGTCCCCATCGCGCTTGTCGATCGCTTCGCGGCTGCCGCGTGAGGCGCCGGCAGGCGCAATGCCCCGTCCCACTGCCCCATCGCTGAGCGTAATTTCCGCTTCGACCGTCGGCCGGCCGCGCGAGTCCCAGATGCGCCGCGCGACAAGCGATTGGATAACCGGCTCGCTCATCGCTCGCGCTCCCAGGCGTCGGCGACGTCCTTCAGGCGCGCGCGGGGGATTGGCGATCAGCGGCGCGGCGCATCGGCGCACCGCTGCCCGCTCGCTCTCGCGTGTCAGGTACTCGACCGGCGACTTGCCGTCGACCCGGGCGAGGAACAGAGCGGGCAGCAAAGCGGCCGCGCGCGCTTCGATTTCCGCCGCGCTCTCCCAGTCGACGCCGGCGAGATAGGCGCCTGCCAGCGCCGAAAAGGCGGCGCTGTAGCGCGTGCGGTCGACGCCCTCGCGGGCCGCTTTAAGCAGGAGATGATTGAGACAGAAGGCGAGATCGAAGGCGGGGTCGCCGAACCACGCGCATTCGGCGTCGAGGAACACGGGGCCGTCGGGCCCTTGGAGGATGTTCTTCGGACTGATGTCGCCGTGAACCAGCGCGCGCTTCGTCGTCAGCGTCGTCTGCGCGAGCTCGTCGAAGCGCGACGCAAGCTCGGGATGGGCGCGGCCAGTCGCGCGCAAGTAGGGCTCGATGCGGATCGCCTCGAACGTGTCGTCGTTGGCGAACGCGGCCGGAATGTTCGGATCGGCGGCGCTGCGCGCATGGATGATCGCGAGGTCGCGTCCAACCATGGCGGCGAAATCCACTTCCACGATTCCGGCGAGAAGCTGCGTCTTCCACAAGGGATGGTCCTGAGGCGCGAGATAGTCCATCGCGAACCATCCGGCCTCCGCGTCCTCGCCGAGAACACGTGGAACGGCGGACGGCAGCCATCGCGCCACGGCGCGCATATAAGCCGCCTCCGCCGCGTTGCGCTGAATCGGGGCCTCCCACAGAGCGGCGACCTTGAGCCTCGGCAGCGCGCGTTTGACGCAGAAGCGTCGCCCGCCAGCCTCGACAAGCGAGATGTCCGAAGACACCCCGCCAGTCAGAGGCGTGAGGCGGGCGGATTCTCCGGCTTTCACGAGGCCCATGTTGCGCAAGGGCTCAATCAGATCGCCGGTCTCGATGGACGCATTCTGCACGCGCGCGCCCACTCCGTTCATATAGGCCTCAGTAGGTGGCGCGGCCGCCCGAGAGATCGAAGACTGCGCCGGTCGTGAACGAGCATTCGCGGCTCACCGCCCAGGTGATGAGCGCCGCCGCTTCTTCGACCGTGCCGAAGCGATCCATCGGAATCTTCGATTTCATATAGGCGATATGGGCGGCCGTGGCCTGTTTGAGGATCGGCGTGTCAATGACCGCGGGCGCGAACGAGTTGACGGTGACGCCATCCTTGGCGAGCTCCTTGCCGAGCGACTTGGTGAAGCCGATCACGGCAGCCTTCGAGGCGCTATAGGCGCAAGCGCCCGGATTGCCCTCCTTGCCGGCGATCGAGGCGATGTTGAGGATGCGGCCGTAGCCGCGCTCCTTCATGAGCTTACTGACAAAACGGTTGCAATAGAAGAGGCCGTTGACGTTGATGTCGAAGACGCGCTTCCATTCCTCGATCGAGTAGCCGATGACCTGCGCGTTGTCGCCCGCCACGCCGGCCGCGCAGACGAGCGCGTCGATATGGCCCATCTCGCCGGCGGTGGTGAGAGTCGCGCGCTCGACGGCGTTCGGGTCGGTCACATTGACCTCATCCGCTCGGGCGGCTTTGGCGCCGATCTCCGCGACGGCGGCCTTCAGACGCTCGGGACCCATGTCCCAGATCGTGACCCGCCCGCCCTCGGCGGCGAGCCGCTTTGCAACGCCGAGCCCGATGCCGGACGCCCCGCCCGTCACCACCGCCGTCATTCCCTCAAACCGTTTGGCGTCCGACACTTTCAGCACTCCTGATGCGCGTTATTGGCGGTCTCTCAGCCGGGAAAGAGCGTCTCGCCGCCATCCACCCTGAGAACCTGCCCGGTCATATACTTGCTTCTCGGCCCGGCGAGAAAGGCGACAGCGTCGAGGTCGGCCGCCTCTCCATACTTTGCGGGCGCGGTCCAAGTGAGGTCATGAATCGCCACATCCGCGCCGAGCTCGGCCAGACGATCCGCCATCACGCGCCCGAGCCCTCGGCCCGAGCCGGTGACGAACGCGATCCTGCCGGCGAGCTCCTTGGTCATTCGTCAGTCCCAAGTCCTAAGCGCCAAGGCCGAGCGCATGCATGTTGCTGGCGCTGCGGCGGATCATCGTCAATTCGTAATCCGCGATCTCGGCATCGTGGCCGCGCTCCCAGGGCGTGCGGTAATCGGCATCGTCGGAGCCTTCAGACCATTGACTGAGCAGGTTTGTCTTCGGCTCGGCAAGGGCCGCGCTCGTCGCGGCCCGCGAACGCGAGGACTCCAGTAAGCGCCGCCTTGACCGTGAGCATCGTTTCGCTCCCCATCTCGAAGCCAAGCTCGCTTCTCGGCTCGGCTCGAGCGATTCGGTTCGAATGTCTGTTATTGGCGCGCTAGCCCACGCGAATGTTTGTTGACAAGGGGATAAAGCGATTGATTCAAGGCGTCAAACACCGGACGGAATGCCTATCAACATTGCGCGGCCAAACCGCCGAGCTCGCGCGGCGACAAGACTGGAATGCGGATTGGAGGCGCCGGCGTTCACGCGGCCCGTCAACACCATCTACTGGAGAGTTACGCGCATGTTACGGAGAGCTGCGGCATTGGCGGCGCTGTTGGCGATCGGCGCAAGCGGCGTCTCGCTTGCCAGGGAACCGCCCTATCTCGGCAATTGGGCGCGCGGGGATGGCAAGACCAAGATCCATGTGGCGAATTGCGGCCATGAGGTTTGCGCGCGCAACACCTGGGTCAGACATGGCGTCTCCGGAGAAAAGGTGGGCGATCGCCTTGTTCTCAACGTCAAGCCGGCCGGCGCCGGGCATTGGTCCGGCGAAGCCTTCGACCCGCAGCGCGACCAGACCTACGCAATCAAAGTTCATGTCACCAAGAAGCACATGACCACGCAGGGATGCGTGATGGGCGGGCTCATGTGTCAAAGCATGGGCTGGAGCCGGATGCATCGGACGTAGCGATCATCCTCACCAATTCACGAACAAGAGCACCCCGGCGCCAACGAGTGTCGCCATAGCGACGAGATAGGCGGTCTGAAGGGTGATGTTCTTCCAGAACAGAATGCGCGACAAGAGCGCGCATCGAACCGGCAGTTCCTGAACGTCCAGCACCGGGTCGGCGATGAACTCGAAATCCTCCGGGTTTGAATCGCGCCAGATCGGGAAGCGTTTTCGTCCCACGCGGGGAAACCGCGGATAGACCGAGGCCAGCAGATTGAAGAAGATGACGATGAACGGCGCGAGCAGCACCGGAACATTCAAATAATGGGGGTAGTGGTCGCGAAACTGCAGGACCGTCCCCATCATGATGGCGACGAACAGAACCGCGATATTCGCCTTGATATCGCTCAGACGAATGGAATCGCCGTATCCGGCGATCAGATTGCGCAACTGAGCTTCGTGATCCTTGGATATCATCGGCATGGCGAGGCACGCCATGGGTCGCGCGAAGCTGCGACAGGTTTGGCGGCGCTGCTCCCCGAAATCGGATGACCGCTCATCCAGCGTGCTCGCTGACATGCCAAATGTAGACGAGCAAAAACATGCTCGCGACGATGCTCGCCATCGCGACAAAAAAACTGATGCGAATGTAAAGGGTCTTCCACCACAACAGTTCCGAGAGAACCGAGCAGCGCAGTTTCAGTTGCTCAAGCTCGTCCTCGGCTTCGACGACTTTGGCGAAATCGCTGATCGTGGCGTTGCGCGAGACGATGAAATGCTTGCCGCCCCGCTTGGGGTAGCGAGGAATGAGCACCGCCAGCAGGCATATGTATACAATGAGGAAGGGCAGCATCACGAAAGGGATCGGTAAATAGTTGGGGAACTTCGGGTAATTCCCGAGGACCGGACCCATCATGAAGGCGACGAACAGGATCGCGATATTGGCCTTGAAGTCGCTTTGGCGGATCGCATCGGTATAGCCCGCGATCAGGCCGCGATAAGGTTGGGCGGGATCGGCGGCGATCTTGTTCATCCCTCAACCAAAAAGGCCGCCCGGCCGATGCGCCCTTTGCGCAATCCTTAAGCATGGGGCCGCCGAAATCCTTTAAGCCGAATTGGCGTTAACTGTGACGGCCTGTCAAGATCGGTTGAATTTGGCTTTTTGTGCGACCGCCTGATCCAGAAGCGGCGCCGGGGCTGATCGCTTTCGCGGCTAGACTTCGCTATCCACGGGCGGCGGCCAGGCGGCGGCCGCATAGTCGGAATTGCGGATCGCAAGCGCGGCCAAGAGCAAGACCGCATTCGCCGCCAGCACATAATAGGTCGAAGCCAGCGGATCCCCGGTGACGCCGACCAGCCAGGTGACGACATAGGTCGCCGTGCCGCCAAAGATCGCAACGCCGAGCGCGTAAGTGAGCGCGAGCCCGGTTGCGCGGACTTCGGGCGGAAAGATCAACGGGGTCAGTGCAACCACGACGGCTACGCTAGAGGCGTGCAGCAAGCTCAGGATCGCAATCGCCAGGACAAGCGTCGTCGCGCTGGGATTGGCGACCAGAAATTTCATCACCGGGAACAACACGATCATCAGCACGATCCGTGGTGCGATGACGACCGGGCGGAGGCCCCAGCGATCGGCTAAGGCCCCGCCAGCGAGCGCTCCGAGGCAGCCGGTAATCCCAAGCGTGATCGCGCCAAGCATGGCGGATGACGGAGGCAAATGAAGCGTGCGGATCGCATAAGGGGTCATGGTGATCAGGAAATATTGGGTGATCGTGCCCCCGCTGATGAGCGCGAGACCGAGCAGCACGCCTCGCCAGTTGGATCGAATGACGGCGGTGAGAATCGCTGTCGCGCTGCGCGCGCGCATCTGCGGCGGCTTTTCGAGGGTCTCGACCAGTTGGCTGCGGATGGTGACGCCGACTGGGGCGATCAAGACGCCAAACGCGAACGGAACGCGCCAGCCCCATTGGTTCAAGCTCGATTGGGAGAGCGCCAAGGCCAGCAGGAGGCCAATCAAGCCGCCCAAGAGGCCGCTGAGGTTCTGGCTCGCCAGTTGCCAACTGGCGAACAGCATGCGCCGGTCTCTCGGCGCCGCCTCGAGCAAGAACATGGTCGCGGGGCCCACCTCGCCTCCGACCGCGAATCCTTGAAAGAGGCGCGCGACAATCAGGAGGATCGGCGCCCAGACCCCAATCGTCGCATAGCCCGGCGTAACCGCGATGACGCCGCTGCCGATCGCCATCAGCCCAATGGAAAGGGTCATCGCCGGCTTGCGCCCGGCGCGGTCGCCGTAAGCGCCAATGAGGGCGCCCCCAAGCGGTCTCGCGACAAAACCGACGCCGAAGGTGGCGGCGGACGCCAGATCGCTCACCAAGATATTGTCGGAGGGAAAGAACGCCTGCGCCAATCATTCCCAGGAACGTGGCGTAGACCGTGAAGTCGAAGAATTCGAAACCGTTGCCGAGGACCGCCGCGAAGACTCCTCGGGCTTTGAGCGCCGGCCGCGCAAGCGCAGGCGCCGTATCCGCCGCTGCGGTCAAGCGTATCTCCTAAAGACCCTGTCGCGGCAACGTCTCAGGGCCAAGGGTCTCATGTCAACGGGATGCGCGGCGCCGGCCGATCGCGAGGCTCCATGCGACGCCCGCAGCCGTTGCGTCCAGGTCTAGGACCCGTGGATCAGAACCCGTAGAACTCTTTGCGCAGAGCGTTTTCGTAGAGGCGCTTCCTGTAGTCGACTTCCTTATGCAGCTTGTGCTCGCGGAAGTGCGCCGCTTCCCATTTGTCGAGCTCCGCGACGTTATGGTTGCCGGAGGCAAGCGCCTCCTCCTCGCGGATCGCCGCCACCCAATTGTCCACCGCCGCCTTATAGTCGGCCTGCAACTGGTCGAGTTCCTGCTGAAGATCCGGCTGAAATGTCCGACATAGGGGTTCCCCCTGCCCTGCTTCGATTAGCGGCCGTTTATGAACAAAAGACGACAGTAAGGCTGATTGCCGCGCTTGACCGGAACCATCGCGGACGGCCGGACCTTGTCGATCCTTCTTCGTCGACTTCACGCGCCGGGCCGTCCATCAATCCAATCGTCCCTCCCCGGCATCACCACAGCATCGTCCAAGGCAGGGCGCTGGCTTCGGGAGAGCCGGCGGACGGCTGGCAATCCAGAAGCATGTCGCGAAACCCGCGGCCTTCTGGGGTTCCGCGCTCAAGCAATTCGTTCATCTTGCGAAGTCGCCGCACGAGCGTCTTCATGAACCCGACGGCGCGTTCCGGATTCTCCTCGATCGCGGCGACGAAGTCCTGATAGGAGGCCGCGAGGCATTCGGTGTCGCATGCCGCAGTGACGGTCGCGGATCGCGGTCCCGGGTCGATCAGGCTCATTTCGCCAAACACTTCACCGGTCTCAAGCCTGCCAACGACTCTGGCTCTGTCGCCACGGCCGACGAGCGACATCGACCGTCCCGCTGACGATGAAGAACGCGGTATCGCCCTCGTCGCCCTCGCGGATGATCGTTTCTCCGGCCTTGAACGCAATCTTTTGCATGGAAACCCTCCGTGGGCCTCAGAGGCCGGCGGCGTCGATTATATCAGGCTCAGGAATGGCTGGCGGCGCAAGGGCTTGGCGTCTCCGGTCGGCGCCTCCGCGGCTACTCCTCGAACCGTTCGCTCATCCCCGTCGACTTCACGGGCGCGATCGACGCGTCCGGCTTTTGCGCCGGAAGTCCCGGGTCGCGGAAGCGGTTGACGATCGGATAGCGCCGGTCGCGGCCGAAATTCTTCGGCCCCACCTTGACCCCCGGCGCCGACTGGCGGCGCTTGTATTCGGCGAGATAGAGCAGGCGCTCGACTTTGCGCACGGTCTCGGCATCGAAACCCTCAGCCACAATGTCGGCGACGCGCATCTCCTTTTCGACGAGCCCATGCAGGATGCCGTCGAGCACCGGATAGGGCGGCAGCGAATCCTCGTCCTTCTGGTTCTCGCGCAATTCCGCGCTCGGCGGCTTGACGATGATGTTCTGAGGAATGACCTCGCCGTCCGGCCCGAGCGCGCCTACCGGTTTCCAGCGGTTGCGCAAGGCGGCGAGGCGAAAGACCTCCATCTTGTAGAGGTCCTTGATCGGGTTGAAGCCGCCGTTCATGTCGCCGTAGAGCGTGGCGTAGCCAACTGACATTTCCGACTTGTTGCCGGTCGTCACGACCATCGCGCCGGTCTTGTTGGAGATCGCCATCAGGATGAGGCCCCGCGCGCGGCTCTGGATGTTCTCTTCGGTGATGTCGCGCGGCTTCCCCTCGAACATGCGCTTAAGCGCATGCTCCACGCCCTCGACCGGCTCGGCGATCGGCACGATGTCATAAGCGACGCCGAGCGCCTTCGCGCATGCGCGCCGCGTCGGAAAGCGATTCGTTCGAGGTGAAGCGATAGGGCAGCATCACCGCGTGCACCCGCTCAGCCCCCAGCGCATCGACCGCCATCGCGGCGCATAGAGCCGAATCGATCCCGCCGGAGAGGCCGAACACGACGCCCGGAAAGCGGTTGTTCTCGACATAGTCGCGCAGGCCCATGACGCAGGCGGCATAGTCCGCTTCGTCGCCCTCCTCGACCACTTCGCGCGGGCCTTCCACACAGCGCCAGCCAGCTTCGGCGCGCTCCCAGACCGTGCGCGCCACCATGCGCCGGAAGGCGGGCAATTGCGCGCCAAGGCTGCGGTCCGCGTTGAGCGCGAACGAGCCGCCGTCGAACACGAGCTCGTCCTGGCCGCCGACCATGTTGAGATAGATGAGGGGCAGCCCGCTTTCGACGACGCGGGCCACCGCGACGTTCTGCCGGATGGCGAGCTTGTCGCGCTCGTAAGGGGAGGCGTTGCCCACCAGCAGAATTTCGCCCCCGGTCTCGAGGATGCACTCGACCGGATCGGGACCCCAGATGTCCTCGCAGATCGGAACGCCGACGCGCGCGCCGCGAAACACGATCGGCCCCGGCGAGGGCCCCGGCGCGAAGACGCGCTTCTCGTCGAAGACGCCATAATTCGGCAGGTCGACCTTGAACCGCACCGCCTCGATCCGCCCGCGGTCGAGGAGCGCCATGGCGTTGTGCAGCTTGCCGTCCTCGCCGACCCAGGGCAGGCCGACCAGCGTCGCCGGCCCGCCGTCGGCGGTGTCGCGCGCCAGCTCCTCGCAAGCCGCGCGGCAGGCCTCCTGGAATGCGGGCTTCAGCACCAGATCCTCTGGCGGATAGCCCGAGAGATAGAGTTCGGGCGCCATCACGATGTCGGCGCCGAAGGCGGCGGCCTCCTTGCGCGCTTGGCGCAACCGGTCCCGGTTGCCCGCGATGTCGCCGACAATCGCGGGGATTTGCGCAAGCGCGATGACGAGGCGGTTCGAGGGAGACGGCATGGGGCGGATTTAGCGTGAGGGGCGAGGCCAAGGCAAACGCCCACCGCTTTTCATTCTGGGCGAGCGGGAGGGTTCATGCGCCGGGGCGTGGGGAGCGCAAGTCCACGCAAGCCCAAGAGACTGGTGGTCTTCGCCAGGCCAAGATTGAAGGCCCGCGTCGTCGCCTCGGCGAAGTCGCCCTTCCTGGCCAGCGCCCGCTCCTCGATCAGCTTCCACGACAGGATGGCGATCGCGACCGAAACGACCGCCGAGGAACCCATCATCATGCCGAGCGACATGGCCGGGAAGAGAAAGGCGAGCGTCTGCTGGACGGGGAAGGCGTAGATATAGACGCCGTAGGAATAGTCGCCCCAGTCGTTGAACGCCCGGATTCGCCCGCCCGGCACATAGACCAGATGCAGGACGAGCGGCGCGAGGCAGGCCACGTAGACGAGAAAGAAAACCGTCTTGTCGACCGAGGCGGCAAGCACAAGCGCCGCGAGAATGCCGGCGAGCAGCCAAGGACCGAGCGGAACCCGATCGCGCCACAGATAAAGGCTCGAGCCATAGAGGAACATGAAGACGCGGATGTTGGCCCCGTTGAAGGCGATTCCGGTCAGCTCGGCTCGCAGCACGATCGCGAGCAGCACGGCGGCCGAGATCGGCACGACGAAGCGCATGGTCTTGAGCCGGAACGCCGGCGCGACCGCGAGCGCGACCCAGATCGCGGCGAGATAGAGATACATCCGCACTTCGACCGGCATCGTCCACAGCGAGCCGTTGAACTCGTGTTTGAGGGGCGCATTGTCGAACACGCCGGGCAGCGAATAGCGCACGCCGCTGATCAGCGTCGCGCATTTGCGGAAATATTCCCACGTCAAAGGCGACGTGTAGTACGCCTCGCGCGGCAGAGTCGTGAGCGCGGGCGCGAGGACGAAGACGGTCAGCACGAGCATGACCCACATGCCGGGATAGACCCTGAGGATGCGCGCCCAGAGATAGGCGATCAGATCCTGCCGTCCGACCAGGCTCGCGGTGACGAGAAAACCGCTCGTCACGAACAGCATGTCCAGGCCCATTTCGCCGAGCGAAAAGCCAACCCTGTGGAAGAAGAACTCGCGTTCGGGCGGAAGCCCGAGCACCGCGACGCTATGCGCGAAGAGCACCGTCATGGCTGCCGAGAAGCGGAGCAGCGTGAAGTTGTTGTCCCGCCCGACAGCGTATTCCGAGAGCCGCACCCAAGACCTCTTAACGCACGCGCCAGCGCCGACGGCCGTAGTCGGCGCGAGCGGTCACTCGGCCGCCCGGACGGGCCGTTCGGGCTGGGCGAGCCGCTGCGCCTTCAGAAGATCGGCGACCATGAAGGCCATCTCGACCGATTGCTCCGCATTGAGCCGCGGATCGCAAAAGGTGTGATACCGGTCATGCAGGTCCGCTTCCGCGATGACGCGCGCGCCTCCGGTGCACTCGGTGACGTTCTTGCCGGTCATCTCGAGGTGAACGCCGCCGGCATGAGTTCCCTCGGCGCCGCAGGCGGCGAAGAAACCGCGCACTTCCTGGGCGATGCGTTCGGTCGGCCTCGTCTTGTAGCCGGTCGAGGTCTTGATCGTATTGCCGTGCATCGGGTCTGAAACCCACAAGAGCTTCCGGCCTTCGCGCTTGACGGCGCGCAAGAGCGGGGGCAGCGCGGCGTCAATCTTGTCCGCGCCGAAACGGCAGATCAGCGTCAGCCGGCCGGGCTCCTCGTCCGGATCGAGGATTTCGATAAGCCGCAGGAGCTCGTCGGGCGTGAGCGACGGGCCGCATTTGAGGCCGATCGGGTTCTTCACGCCGCGGCCGAATTCGACATGCGCGCCGCCGAGCTGGCGCGTCCGGTCGCCGATCCAGATCATGTGGCCGGAGGTCGCGTAATAGTCTCCGGAGGTGGAATCGAGCCGCGTCATCGCCTGCTCGTAGCCAAGCAGCAGCGCCTCGTGCGAGGTGTAGAAGTCGGTTGAGCGCAATTCCGGATGCGCCTCGGGGTCAAGGCCCACGGCGCGCATGAAGCCGAGCGTCTCGGTGATCCGGTCGGCGAGTTCCTCGTAGCGCTCGGACTGGGGGCTGTCCTTGACGAAGCCCAGCATCCAGCGATGGACGTTCTCGAGATTGGCGTAGCCGCCAGTGGCGAAGGCGCGCAAAAGGTTGAGCGTCGCCGCGGACTGGCGATAGGCTTCCAATTGCCGGCGGGGGTCGGGCTCGCGAGCTTGAGCCGTGAACTCGATGTCGTTGACGATGTCGCCGCGATAGGCCGGCAGGGTGACCCCGTCGATCGTCTCGACGTCGGAGGAGCGGGGCTTGGCGAACTGGCCGGCGATGCGCCCAACCTTCACGATTGGAGACGCCGCGGCGAAGGTCATGACCACCGCCATCTGCAGGAACACCCGGAAAAAATCGCGGATGTTGTCGGCCGAATGTTCGCCAAAACTCTCGGCGCAATCTCCGCCCTGCAACAGGAACAAATCGCCCGCGGCCGCCTTGCCAAGCGCCTTCTTGAGTTTGCGCGCTTCGCCCGCAAAAACCAGCGGCGGATAGCCGGCAAGCTGGCGCTCGGCCTCGGCCAGCGCCGCGCGATCGGCGTAGACAGGCGCCTGCGCGATCGGCTTCGTCCGCCAGCTATCCGGGGTCCAACGTTGGTTCAGCATGATCCACGCAACAGGAGAAGCGGCAAGGCAGCCGCTGATTTAAAGGCCAGCGCTCTATATACAGTGCGGCGCTTAAGACCAATATGCCGATTTTCGAGGCGAGCGCGCATTTTATCGGGCAGCGTCGCGATCTCGCTCTTTGGGATGCCGGCCGCAAGACGAGGCCGCTGCAAGCAATAGCAATGGCGCCGACTTCAACTGAACGTTCGAACCAGCACATCCAAGCGAGGGTCGGCGCCCGACCGTGGTATCCGCTCCGATCGCGCGAGGACGACCATTCCGTGCAATGCGCTCCAGAGCACTTCGGCCAGAAATACCGGCTGGCGCCGGTCGGGCCCAAGTGCGACGACCAACGCCTCGAAGCCGGCGCGGAGAGCTGGCGGCGTTTCCTCGCTCGCGAATTTGATCTCTGTCGGCAAGATGAACATCGCCTCGTAGACAACCGGCCGCGAACGGGCAAAATCAAGATAGGCGGCGCAGACGTTGCGCAAAACGTCCGGACCGCCAGTGACGTTCGCCGTTTCCATCTTCAATCGCGCCGCAAGTTCTTCGAACCCTTTTGTGGCCACTGCGGCCATGATGTCGGCCTTGCCCTTGAAGTGGCTGTAGAGAACCGGCTGGCTATAGTTGATCAGGTCCGCGAGACGTCGCGTGGTGACGGCTTCCCAGCCTTCGGCTTCGGCCAGTTCGCGCGCCGCGGCCAGGATGAGTTCATAGCGCTCCGCCCGCTGGCGCGCTTTGCGTTCGGCGATTGACATCCAAAAATCCTATCGGCGAAATATTTCATGTCAACGCTAGATTTCTGTTGACGATATATCCTAGCGCCGCTAGATTCTGTGCAGATGACAGGAGCTCGTGATGCTGCAAACTGGATATGTGCTTTCAGGTCTGATCGCGGCCGCAATTCTGTTCCTCGGCGCGCGCTTTTGGGTGGCGCCTGCCGCCGCGTCGGGCGGCTTCGGCATCGCCAGCTCCCCCCCGCTGTCGACGGGATTTGCCGCATGGCTCTCTGTGAAAGGCACGCGAGATATCGCGTCGGGGCTTTTCGTCGTCCTGCTCATGACCAACGGGTCGCCGCGCGTGCTTGGCGAATTCATGCTCGCCGCGAGCCTCATCGCATTTGGCGACATGGTGACAGTCCTTCGGTCGGGCGGCAGTCGAGGCCTCGCCTTCGGCATGCATGGCCTTACGGGCCTGGTCATCGTCGCAACGGGCGCCTGCCTCATCCTGGGCGCGAAGTAAAATCAACTGAACTACCGAAAACTGGAAAGGACGAACAATGACGACCCCAAACTCAACTGATCTGATCAAGCTCGGCCACCTCTTCGCCGAGATCATGACGAGCCACGATCTGTCGCGCTTCGATGAGATCAAGGCGCCCGATTATCTGAACCACAACGCCTTCGCCGAACCGGGCCTCGAGGGTTCAAAGAAGGTCCTTGGAGCCATCATTGCGGGTGTGCCCGACCTCAAGGTGACCGCCGAGGACGTCTTCGTCTCAGCCGATGGCTCCCGCGTGGTCGGCCGCTACCGCTACGAGGGCACGCACACCGGAAACCTGCTCGGCTATTCTGGGACAGGCAACCCCTTCGTCATGCGTTCCATCGATATCTGGCGTGTCGAGGACGGACGCTTCGTCGAGCATTGGGACGAACTTAACTCGCTCGACGTCTTCATTCAGATGGGCGCCGTGTCGCCCCCTCGCCAACCCTCATAATCCGCCAACCTCTGTGTTGGCGCGATCCGAATCGCCGCCCTCAGTCCTTGCCCACCGTAATGTCCGGCGCGGCGGGGTTCTTCATGCCGACGACATGGTAGCCCGCGTCGACATGGAGGACTTCGCCGGTGACACCGCGCGACATGGGCGACAAGAGGTAGACCGCGCTCTCGCCGACCTCCTCGATCGTCACCGTGCGACGCAAAGGGGAGTTATATTCGTTCCACCGCAATATGTAGCGGAAGTCGCCGATGCCGGAGGCGGCGAGCGTCTTGATCGGGCCGGCTGAAATCGCGTTGACGCGAATGCCCTTCTCGCCCAAATCCGCCGCAAGGTAGCGGACGCTGGCCTCGAGCGCCGCCTTGGCGACCCCCATCACGTTATAGTGCGGCATCCACTTTTCGGCGCCGTAATAAGTCAGCGTCAGCATGGAGCCGCCATTCGCCATCAGCTTCTCAGCGCGCTGGGCGATCGCCGTGAACGAATAGCAGGAGATGGCGAGCGATTTGGCGAAATTGTCCTCTGTCGTATCGATATAACGGCCCGTCAGTTGATCCTTGTCGGAGAAGGCGATGCAATGGACGACGAAGTCGATGGCGCCCCACAACTTGCTGGCTTCCGCGAACACGGAATCGATGGAGGCGCCGTCAGTGACGTCGCAGTGGCCCAAGAGAGGGGCGCCCAATTCCTGCGCCAGCGGCCGGACGCGCTTTTCCAGCGCTTCGCCCTGAAAGGTAAACGCCAACTCGGCCCCCGCCGCGTGGGCGGCTTTGGCGATGCCCCAGGCAATCGAACGGTTGTTCGCAACGCCCAAGACGATGCCGCGCATGCCCCGCATGACGCCCGCGGTCGCGCCGGCTAAGAGGGTTTGCTCCATCAAGGCCTCACTCGTCTTGGACGGGCGACCCTTACGCCGCGCCGGAATCGGGTTTAGCCTCGCTGATGACGCATGGGAAGGATCGGGCGCTCCTCGCTCGTCACAAAATGTGTGCGATTGCTTGCACAGCTGCTTGGAACCCGGCCGTCTTCGGGCTAGGATTATTGCCGAGCGTTAACGTTTGTTGAGGCTCACGCAAACTCTCGGTGTCCACAGTGCCGCCGTTAAGTGACCGCTTGGGAGATCTCTCTGACCTCCGCCGATTCGGGGTGGCGCTCGTGCGAGACGACAGGCTCGTGCTTGATCATGCCGCGGCGGCCGCGCTTGTCGATCGTCTATTCAGGCAGGCTTCGCTCGAAGCGGTGGGCGCGGGCGTTCGAGAGGACGCGGACCGCGCGCCTCGGGACGATGCGCGCGTGCGCGCGTTCGGCCAATTCGTTCGACTTTATCGCCGGCATGTTCGTCGCCTGGCCCTGGACGATGGGGAGGCGGTATGGGACGAAAATCCGGACGGCGCCCACCGCAATGCGCGCATGGGCGAGGCTGGCGTGGCTGCGGCCGTCCGCGTGCTTCCTTTGGAGCTTAGAGAGCCGCTGTTGATCATCGTTCTGGCCGGGTTCACCCACCAGGAAGCCGCCGCGGCGCTTGATATTTCGTTGGCGACGCTGATCACCCGGCTGACGAAGGCTCGCGAGCGAGTCGCGGCCTTGACCCGCCCGCCGCTTCACGCGCCGACCGTGAGAGCTGCGGCGCATCTGCGTGTGGTCAAGTGATGGAGGCGTGGCGCGCCGCGGACTTGCACGCCTACGTGGACGACTGCCTCGAGCCCGACGAGCGCCTCGCGTTCGAAACGCAGTTGGAGCAGGACCCCGCGCTGGCGCGCCAAGCCGCGCAGTGGCGAGCGCAAAATAGCGCCATTCGCGCCGCCTTCGACGGCGAGGGCGCGAGAGCCTTTTCGATCAGCATCGTTCGTCACCAGAACGAGCCTTTTGGCAGGGCGAAACGCTCGGCCGCAGCCGGCGGAAAACCGTCTTCCGAGCCGCCGACGCAAGCTTCATCGCTCACGGTCCTCGACGCCGCACGATTTTCCGCCAAGGCTAGTGCGCCCGACGCATTTCAACGCTCGCTCTTGTGGCGGCTAGGGCTCGCGGCATTGTCTCTCTTCCTCGCCTGCGTTTGGGCGCCGGCCGCGACCGTCGTTCCCGGCAAGCGGCTTGCGGAGGCGGGCGTCGCCGCTTTTCAGGCGTTCGCGCGGCCAGGGGTTGAGCCCGTCGAGTTCGCGACCAGCGAGGGAACCGAAGCGGAAGCATGGTTGACGGCTCGGCTTGGGCGCCCCGTCCATCTCCCGGCGACTCCTGCCGCCATCCGGCTCATGGGAGCGCGGATCGCGCCTTACCCCGGCGCCCCGGCGGCCTTCCTCATTTACAAGTCCCCGGACGGGGCGCTCGGATTGCTGATCCGGTCGCTTGACGCGCCGGAAGCGACAGCGCCCCAACTCATGGCGGCGGACAGCCATCCCGCCGCCGTGTGGGCTGAGCGCGGCCAAGGGCTTGCCCTGGTCGGGGATCCGGACGCGGCGTCATTAATGAGGATCGCGACGGAATTCTCCGGGCCGCCCGTCGAGGCCGCTCAGGCCGTGCCGGAGCGAGGCTGGTAAGGCTTCTGATCGCGCATCTTCTGCATAAGAGCGGTCAGGTCCGCGTCCGGCTCGTTCGGAAGAACGATCCGAAGCGTCGCCATGAGATCCCCGGCGGGCTGATCGGCGCCTCCGGGAAGACCTTTGCCCCGCAATCTGAGCACGCGTCCGCCGTTCGAGCCCGCAGCGATCGAGACTTCGACCTCACTGCTCAATGTCGGGACCCGCACGCGCGCGCCCAGGATCGCCTCGTAGAGGGTGATCGGCAGGTCGAGCCTCAGATCGCGACCCTCCGCCTTGAACAGCGGATGCGCCGCATATCGAATGGTCACGATCACATCGCCGGGCGATCCGCCGCGGCGGCCGGGGTGGCCCTGCCCGCGCAGCCGGATGGACTTGCCCTCTTCGATGCCAATGGGGACTGCGACGTCAAGCGTCTTCCCCGTCGGCAGGGCGACGCGGATCGACCCGCCATGCGCGATTGTCGCCAGGGGAACCGACACCGCGACGCCGACGTCCTCCCCCCGGGTCGTCTGACTCTGGCTGCGCGCGCGGGTCCGGCCGGCGCCGAACAGTTCCGACAGGATATCCGGATCGATCGAACCGCTCTCGGTCGAAAACCCGCCGGCGCCGAAGTCGAAATTGCGAAAGTCGCGGGGGCCGCTCCCCGGATGGCCGCCAAAGCCAAAACCCTCGAATTGCGGCGCCCGAGGCTTGCCCTCCGCGTCGATCTCGCCGCGGTCGAAGGCTTTGCGCTTCTTGTCGTCGCCGAGGATCTCGTAGGCCGAGCCCACTTCCGCAAACCGCTCCTTCGCCTTCGGCTCCTTGCTCTGGTCGGGGTGGTATTTCTTGGCCAGCTTGCGAAACGCGGATTTGATTTCCGCTTCGCTCGCCGTCTTGGAAACGCCAAGCACGTCATATGGATCACGCATCTATGAGCCCATCCCTAGGCCTTAGCCTTCTTGAAAAGCGCAAAGGCCAGTGTCTCGCTCGCACATTTGGCCCTTCATCTCGCGGCGCGCAAGGCCGATGGCTCATGCCGGTTGGCCATCAGGCGCCGGGCGGGATATTATTTGCACCGGCTTTCCTTTTCCTGCCCGGAGGATCGGCGCTTTGAACGAACTCGAGCATCGCCGATTTTACCAAGGCTGCGGACCCGTTCGCGTTGTTCAAGCTTTGGCTCGACGAAGCGGCGGCAACGGAAATCAATGACCCGGAGGCGATGACGCTCGCCACCGTCGACGCGCATGGGTTGCCCGACGCACGGATGGTCCTGTGCAAAGGTGTGGATGAACGCGGCCTCGTCTTCTACACCAACATCGAGAGCGCCAAGGGGAGTGAGCTGAAGGGACAGCCCCGGGCGGCGGCGCTCTTTCACTGGAAATCGCTCCGTCGCCAGGCCCGGTTCCGGGGCGCGATCGCGCAAGTGAGCGGGGCGGAAAGCGACGCCTATTTCGCCTCGCGGCCAAGAGGAAGCCAGATCGGCGCATGGGCCAGCCAGCAGTCGCGGCCGCTCGTCGCGCGCGGCGATCTCGAAGCGGCGGTGGAAGCCTACGAACGGCGGTTCGGAATCGGCGACGTGCCGCGGCCGGACTATTGGCGCGGCTATCGGCTCGACCCCGTCGAGATCGAGTTCTGGCGCGATCGTCCCTCCCGGCTGCATGAGCGCGTGAGGTTCACCCGCTCCGCGCCGAGCGCGCCTTGGGAGAAGCGGCTCCTTTATCCCTGAACAGGAGCGACGCCTTGAGCCAGACGTTCATGGCCGCGGAGATTGCGGAGACGGGCGCGGTCGTCGCTCGCCAATTGGCCGCCAACGCCGCATTGACCGCCAAGGCGGCGGCGGATTTGCGGGCGTTGAAGCCCGCCTTCGTCGCGACGGTCGCGCGCGGCAGCTCCGATCATGCGGCGCTTTATCTCAAGCACCTTGTCGAGCTGAAGCTCGGGCTCGCCTGCGCTTCGCTCGGGCCCTCGATCGCCTCGCTCTATCATGCTCCGCTCAAGCTTGAGGGCGCCGTCGCGATCACGATCTCGCAATCGGGCATGAGCCCGGACATCCTCGCCATGCAGCGCATGGCGAAGGATCAGGGCGCGCTGTCGGTCGCCCTTGTCAACGCCGAGGACTCTCCGTTGGCGCGCGAGGCGAACGCGGTGCTGCCGCTCCGCGCCGGCCATGAGCGCTCGGTCGCGGCGACCAAGTCGATGATCGCCGCGCTCGTCGCCGGCGTGTCGCTCGCGGCCCATTGCAGCGATGACGACGCGCTCCTCGCCGCGCTTCAGGACCTGCCTTCGGTCCTCGACTCCTCGTCAGCCGCGCCGCCAGCGACGGAGGCGATCGCGACGCTCGCGCAAGCTTCGTCCCTGTTCGTCATCGGGCGCGGGGCCACGCACGCCATCGCCGCCGAGGCGGCGCTCAAGCTAAAGGAAACCTCGGCGATCCACGCCGAAGCCTTCTCGTCGGCCGAAGTGCTGCATGGGCCGGCGGGGATCATTCGCCCGGGATTTCCCGTCCTCGGCTTTGCCCCTGCCGACGCCGCGCGTCCGGGATTCTTCGATGCGCTTGACCGCCTCGCGGCGTTCGGCGCGGCGCCGCTCCTCGTCGACATCGAGCCGCACCAACGCTGGCCGACCCTGGTCGCGCCTGACGGCGGCCACCCCCTGCTGACGCCGATCGCGGCGCTTCACGCCTTCTACCGGGTCGCCGAGGCGACGGCGCGCCGGCGCGGCCGCGACCCCGACCAGCCGCCCCATTTGAAGAAGGTGACGGAGACTTTGTGAGGGCTCCCGCGAGGCCGCGACGCTGGCTAGGTCGATCCGTTTGGGTTTTCTTGGCTCGTGGCTGTTTCGCTGCGAAAGTCCCGGTTATGAGGGTTGGATTTCCCCTGAAGAGAATAGCCGTGACGCCACAGACTTTTTGCGCACCCTAATTTCGGTGAACGCATGCATAAAAAGATTATATTTGACACATGCGCTTTCCTTCACAGCAAATTGAAGCAGAGCAAGGGAAGCGTGGCCTTGTAGAGTAATACAGAAAACGCATAGCTTGTTTGGCGTCATTCCTTTGATTGATAGCCAAAGTCTATTGCTGCGATGCGGTTTTCCTTTGCGCTGTCCACAACTGGCCTGTTGTAGCATTGGCTATTGACTGTAAGCTTGCCTTCGACTTGATGCGCGGAATGTAGGAACGCGGTTAGCAACGCGCTACTCCCGGTCCCCGATGTGACCCACCTCATATCGCTCAGGCCCGTCAATCGGTATAGGGGACCCTGGACGCACACATGGCGCGACAGCGGCCAGGCACCCAAGGGGATGGCCTATGGGAGATCCAAAATATCTTATTGTCCTCAAGGGATGGACCATCGCCGTCCCGCGATCCCTGCGCCCGTTCATCGCGAAGAAGATCAACGAAGTGTACAGTCAATTCAACCTGGAATTGGATTTCAGCGACACGCGCCAAAGCCGCGATCTTCTTGTTACATTCTCCAACGAAATTCCCGATCTGGCAGCCTACGGTGTCAGCATGCGCGTCCGGGGGAAAACAAGTCTCTCAAGGGACATTTCGACCGTCTATACCCGCAAGATGAAGATGATGCGCCTAGTGATCAACGCGACGTCGTGCGAGCCCGCGTTTCCTGAAACGGAAGGGGCGCTTGGCTCGATGATCGCCAATGTCACAATGCATGAGATCGGGCATGGCTTGGGCCTGGACACCGGAGGATACGACGGCGGCGGGCACACGACCGATAAAACCAATCGCATGTGGGATCCCTCAAGCGTGACCGCCGAGCCCGACACGCACGCTTCGCCGTATTTCGAATATATCGTCCGGCCGGGCGATACTCTGAGCGGAATAACTCTCAGGTATGTTGCCGGCACGCTGGATAACTGCCGCATCGGGCGGACTGGGCTTACCTACAGCGATGTGTGGAGCGATCCGCAAAATAAAGCCAAAGGTTTTGTTGGCGATCCGGCAAAGAGCGGCGTGCGTGGACGGCGCGCGAACGACCCCAACTGGATTTATCCGGGAGAAAAAGTCGCGTTGGAGAACAACAACCTGAGGACCCAGGCATACAAGCATAGGTTTCCTGGATACCTCGGTGACAAGTCGTTCACCAGCGACCAGATCGATACCATAAAGCAATTCATCGCTCAGCGACTGGCAGACGGCAAAGGCTAGAACGCCGTTACGGAACCCGGGCGGCAACTACCTTGACACTCACCGCCTGACGAACGGCACGACCGTGGTCGCATCGTCGCCAGCGCCAAGCCCATGTCGTTCCCACAACGCCAACGCCGCGCGTCGTTTGTCTAAGGCCGGGGATTGACAGCAGGAACAGATAGCGAACACTCCCGCATGGACGCACAAGATTGACAAGGGCGCGGGCGCGCCTTGCGGTCTTGGCCTTGCGGAAGGCAGGATTGTTCATGGGGCAAGCTTAACTTAGTTTCTGATTATCTGCAATCAATTGTCGTCCGACCAGGGTCACCGACTTACGCCCGGCCCAAGGAGCATCCAAGCACCTCACAGATCGAGCACGACGTCGGCTCGCGGCCGGCTGCAGCAAATGAGGAGATCGCCTTCCGCCGGCGGCGTGAGCGGATCGACGAAATAATCGACTGCGCCGGCGATCAGTCCGGTTTCGCAATTGTGGCAGACGCCGGTGCGACAGGCCCAGCGCACCGGCACATCGCAGGCCTCGGCCAGTTCGAGCAGGCTCTGGAACGCCGAATCCCAGCGCAGGGTCAAATTGCTTCTGGCGAAAGACACCATTGGCCCCGCGCCGGTGGGTCGGTCGGGCAAATGCGGCGGCCGGGGCGGAGTCGCGACGACACCCGGAGTGAGCGAAGGGCCGGAGCCGAAATTCTCGCTGTGCAACCGCTCGGCTGAGACGCCCCAGTTCATGAGATCGGCGGTTAGCGCGCTCATGAAAGCAGCCGGTCCGCACAGATAGAAGTCCGCCTCGCGCGGCGCGCCCAATTCCTGCAGGACGCGCGCGTCCAGAGCGCCCGGGGCCATCGAAATCGACGCCCGGACGGTCTTGAGGGCCGGGCGCGCTGTAACGGATGTGGCTATGGCCTCGGGGCAACGATCTGGAGAAGCGCGCGGAGCTTCCGCGGCGAACGCATGCTCCGCCCCGTTGCGGGCGCCATGAACCCACCAGATCTCTCGCCGCGAGCCGCCGGCGGCCAGCGCATGCAGCATGGCGAGCACCGGAGTTGAGCCGATGCCGGCGCTCAACAGCACGAGAGGTCCGTCGCCCTGCGTGAGGAGGAAGGCGCCGCGCGGCGCGCTCGAGTCGATGACGTCGCCGACCTTGAGCCCGTCCTCGATATAGGCCCCGGCCGCGCCGTTCGGCTCGCGCTTGACGCCAAGCCGCCAGCGCTCCCCGCTCGGTTCGCCGGATAGAGAATAGCTGCGCAGCAACGCCGGCGCCTCCGGCGAGGGCTTCAGCCTGAGCACGATGAACTGGCCGGGCATTGCCGCAACGAGCGGACGGCCGTCGCTCGGTTCGAGCGTGAGCGAGGTCACGTTCAGGCTCTCGCGCCGCTTGTCCACAACCCTGAGCGGCCGGAACCCGGCCCATGCCGGCGCCGGCTGAGCCGCGGGCGCCAATGCGGGATTGCCGGCGGTCGAGCTTTTGCGTTCCTGCTCGAGCAACGTTTCGAACGAGGAGCGCCAGCCGGCGCTCAAAGCCGGGATGCGCAAAGCCCGTTCGAGCCCGTTTCCGTCGCGCCCCGGCAAATAGAGCAGCGCGTCAATCTCGGCGACGGTCATGCGCTCAGGACCGGCCAGGACCTTGACGATCTCGTCGCCTGCTTCGACCTCGCCCTCCTCGAGAACGCGAAAATAGAAGCCCGGCCGGTGATGCGCGACGACGAGCGCCGCCATTTGCGGCTCATTCATCCGGATGCCGAGCCGGTAACAGGTGACGCGCGGCTGCGTCACCTCGAAGAGGGCGCCCCCGATCCGGTAGCGGTCGCCGATGCACACTTCCGCGTCGGGCAAGCCATCGACAGTGAAATTCTCGCCGAACTGGCCGTAGACGAAGTCGTCGCGGCGAAGCTCAGCCTGCCAATAGCGGTACGAGTTCGATCTGATAAACCATCACGGCGCGATGCTCGCCGCCGTGGCCTTGCAGATCGCCCTGGCCATCGCCGTCGATGTTGAGCCGCCGCGCGATGTGACGGCCTTGGACCGGCGCCTTCCAGATTCCCGTGTGTACGGTTTTGCCCTGCCACGGAATGTCGCGCGGGAGGCCGACATTGACCGAAAGCAAGCGCGCCATCGTTTCCTCTTCCCTGCTTGGGGAGCCCCCTTAACGCGCGCTCATGGATTTGCGCCCGGCGCGACGGTCGGGTCGCCGTTGAGCGAGGTCTGCGGGCGCGCCGCGAGAAGCACCAGGACAAAATAGATGGGCGCGCCGATCCCAGCCATGACCAGGAACCAGTTCGACCGGCCGAAGAGCGCGAGCAGGATCACGAGATAGATGAAATCGCGGCGCGAGGCGGAATTGAGGAGCCGCGTCAGCGGACGGTCAGGGGCGTCCGACACCGAAGTGAACAGCGTGTCGGCGCCGTCCTTCATGCGCATCAGCCGCCAATAGACGAAGCCGGCGGAGCCCAGCGTCCCAAGGACGGCTCCAGCGCCGAGCCACAAAGGCCAGAGGGCGCCGGCGGACAGGCTCCAGCCGATGGCCATGCGAGCCGAAAATGACGGTGTGAACGACATTGTCGCCCCAGAAATCGAGGACGCCGCCCCAGCGCGATTGCTGGAATTTGAGCCTCGCCAATTCGCCGTCGCATCCGTCGAGGATCGAATGGGCGAGAAACAGCAGCGCGCCGATCGTTTGCATGCACGGGCGGGAGGAGAGGAAAAATGGCCCGCCGCAGATCCCGACTGCGATCGAGATCAGGCTCATCTGATTGGGCGTGATCGCGGTTGCCGCGAGCCGGCGCGAGATCGCGAGCGAAATCGGCCGCTCGACATGGCGCGCCATGAACCCATCGGTGTCCTTGACCAGCGACCTTGAGGAGGCGGCGTTCGGCGCGCGGACATCCGACGGCGTCTCGACGACCATCGGATCGATGTCAGCAAGGATCCGAACCGGCGGGCCAAGGCGACGGGCGAGCCGACCCTCGATGTCGGCCCAGGTCTCGGGCGCCCCCATCGTGGTCGAGCGCGTCGGCCGCATCGGCAGCCGAAGCAGCCGGCAGCATGACAATTCGGTTCGGGGCTGTCCCCCAGCCTGCCGGCTCGATCCGCTTCGAACCCAGGCGTTCAAGCCAATCGGCTTCCGCGAGGATCGCGGCGGGCGCAATGACCAGCGGGGCTGGAGGAGCGGAGGAGAGCGCCACGGCGAGGCTGCGCCAGTCGGCGACGGGGGCGATCCCAGGCGCCTTGCGGGCGCCGCCTCCAAGCAGGAACACCCGACCATAGCCGGCGCGGTGCGCGACGAGCGTCGCTCGCTCGATCAGGCTCAGCCCGAGAAGAATCGGATCGCCGTTCTCGTCACGCGCGATCTGCGCGGCCGTGGGCGAAACCGCAGGGTAAGCAAGGAGAACCAGGACCGGCGCGTCAGGCATGGGGTTCGCGAATCCGAAAAGGCGACGCCCCGGTCACTCCACCTTGGCGACGATTGCTGATAGACGATTTCGCCCGGCGATCGTAGTCCTGCGCAGTCCTTGGCGCGAACGGCGCCCGGACAGGGAGCCATATCATTTCAGCATCGCTCATCGTCGCCGCTTGTCTAGGCTTTCTGCTTGTCGTCTTTCTTATCGTCCACAGCGGCGCCGCCGACGTGGCTTCCGCTATGCTGGCGCTGGGATGGTGGCTCATCCCGATTACATTGTTCCATATCATTCCGCTGTATTTTGACGCGGTTTCCTGGCGAGAGCTGTTTCCGGCTGCAAACCGGCTTGGCCGGTCGAGTTTTCTCTGGATGCGCTGGATCCGCGAATCGGTGAGCACGCTCCTGCCGGTCGCAGGCGTAGGCGGCGATGTCGTCGGCGCAAGGCTCGCGCATCAGCGCGGGGTTTCCGGCGCGCAGGCGACCGCCAGCATGGTCGTCGACGTCACCGTCGGCGCGGCGACTCAGATGGTTTTTGTCCTCGCCGGAGTGACGTTGCTCGCGACGCTCGGCGCCCATGCGTCGGCCGCGACCGCCTGGACGCTCATGGCGGGCATCGCCACTTTCGCGCTGGCGATCGTTATTTTCATCCGGATCCAGCACAACAGCATGTTTGGCGTGCTGGTCGGATGGGCTCATCGCCTCGCGCCGAAGAGCTGGATGTCAGGCTTCGCCGGACGCGCCGAGGCCATCGACGAGGCTGTCGTCACGACCTATCGCCGGCGCGTGGCCTTGTCGTTTTCCAGCCTGTTGCGGCTCGTCGGATGGGTGATCGGCGTCGGCGAGGTCTGGCTCACGATGTGGGCCCTCGGCAAGCCGTTGACCCTGATGGATTCATTCATCCTGGAAAGCCTCAGCGCCGGCGTGCGCGGGGCGGCGTTCATGGTGCCCGGCGCTTTAGGCGCGCAAGAGGGCGGCCTGGTCGTGTTTGGGGCGCTGCTCGGAATCCCCGCGGATCTGGCGCTGGCGATCTCGCTCGCGAAACGGGTCCGCGAACTCGCGCTCGGCCTGCCGGGCCTCGCCGCTTGGCAATGGGTGGAAGGACGCCGCGTTCTCGCCCGCCGGACGGATAAGGCGAGTTCGACCTCGTAACGCCGCTCTACTGAGGCGGCGGGATTTCGTAACCCGCAGATCCTCCGCCCCGCGGCGCGGTTGTCGGCTGCCCTACGATCGGGCCTGCCGTCGCCGGCGATTCAACCTCCGGGGGCAGGCCGACCGCCTCACGCAACTGGTTGCGCCGCGTCTGATAATAGCTCGACCGCAGGAAGGTGTAGAAGTCGACGGATGAGCTTTCGGCCTGTTTCCATTGGGCGAGATGGGCGACGGCGGACAGGCCGCCCGACCCGATGGACCACGGCCATCCAATGATCATCCCGCCCAAAACCCAGCCGACAGGATCGCCGATCGTGTCCACCGCTCCGCCAATAGCATCGCGTTGCGTCGCGGGGCCGTAATAGGGAGTCACCACGTAGGCGCCCGATGGGACGCCCCAAACGAACATGGTCTGGCCGAAATCGCCGGTCTGCTGCGGCAACCCGCCTTGTGCAGCGACATCGAACAAGCCGCCAAGGCCGAAGGTGGTGTTGAAGATGATGCGGCCGAGCGTAATGCCGGCGGCGTTTACGCGCCCCTGGAGGATGTCGTTGGCGAGGATGCGCGGCTCTCTCAAGTTCGAATCCAAATCCTGGAATCGGTTCCGAATCATCCCGGGCACCGACTTCACAACCGTCGCCGGGGGATCGAGCACGACCTGATTCAAGTGAAGGACGCCGCGATTGAATTGCTCGTTTGGATCGTTGATCGGCATGGCCACGTCGTGCGGCGCGCCCGCGCAGGCGCTGACGAGGCCCGCCAGCCCCACCGCCCCCAACCATCCGATCCAGCGCTCAACGCCCCGCATGCGTTGACAATTCCTTTTGAAATTCCCGCGACACGACGATAACCCTTGCAGGTCCCCGCACGAAGCCCGCCTGGACCATCCATCCGGTTCTGAGAGAATCCGACCCAGCCCCAGCTCAAGCTAGCAGAGGAGCCCGCTCGCGACTATCACCCTTTTGCCACACTGCCGCCCTTTATGCGAACGCATCGTAATCACTTTTCGTAGTGGGATTTACTCTGCGTCGCCAACAAGGCCGGCTGGAACAGGACGGCGGCGGAGAGGGTCGTGACCAGCGCCAAGGCCATCAGCTTGCCCATGCTCGATGTGCCCGGATGATGCGAGAACCACAGGCTGCCGAAGGCGGTGGCGGTCGTGCAGGCGCTGAAGAAAACGGCGCGCGTCAGGCTCGACTGCAAGAAATTATGCTCTCCGGCGCGCCACGCCATGACGTAGTAGATTTTGAACGCGACGCCGACGCCGAGCAACAACGGCAGCGCGATGATGTTGGCGAAATTGAGCTTGAGCCCGATCGCCACGCAGATTTCGAGCGTGACGATGATCGCGACCAGCAGAGGGACCAGCGTCAGCGCGACGTCGGTCCAGCGCCTCAGCGCAATGAACAGGATCAGCGCGATCGACAAGAGCGACCAGAAGGCGGCTTGAAAGAACGCTTTGACGATCGTGGCCGCCGCCTCGACGATGAACACCGGCGTGCCGCTGGCCTCGGGCGCGACCTTGCGCACGGCGTCGACGAAACGACTGAGGACCGCGTTGTCATTGCCGTCCCCGCTCGGCCTCGCCTCGATCCTCACCTCGCCGTCGGGCGCGACCCAGGCGCTCTTGAGCGCGGGCGGAAGCGTGTCGATGGTCACATGCTCGGCCGACAGGGTATCGCGGACCTGGCGAAGCGTCGTCATGAGCGGCTTGACCAGCACCTGCTCCGCTTCCTCTCGGGTCGCAGGCGACGCCTTCGCCAAAGCTGTCAACGCGCTCGCCAGGCGGCGCGCCTGATCGGCCGCCGGGGTGTGGAGATCGCCCACCGTGGTCGTGAGGTCCGCGGCCGTCTTGTTGATGGCCTCCAGAGTTTGCTCACGCGTCGGCGCGGGCTTGATGGGATCGGGATAGAGGGTGTTGGCGAAAAAGAAGTTGGCGTCGTCGATGATCGCCAGCTTCTCGTCCTGATCCTTAGGCACGAAACTTTCCAGGGTCCGCACTTTGGCGACCTCCGGCAGCGGCTTGAGTTTTTCCGCCATCGCCGAGGCTCTGGCGAGATTGGGCTCGAGCACGTCGATCGTGTTGGGGCTCGTGTCCGGATCGCGCATCAGATCGAGGAGGGTCGAAACCAACTCGGTATGCTTTGAGCGCAGGTTGAGCGGGTTGAAGTCGAAGCTGAGGCCGTGAAGGAGCGGCAGGCCAAGGACGACGGCGGCGAGGGTGAGGCCCACCACCCAGTTCCGCTGGCGATCGAGAAAATGGTCGAGAGGCGCGAGCCAAGCCCAGCCGACCGGCGCGGCCTCGCCGCCGGGCTTGAGCACGGCGAGGAGCGCCGGAAGCAGGGTGACCGTGGTCAAGAACCCGATGATCATGCCCGTTCCGGCGATGAGCCCGAGCTCCGACAGACCCACATAGGCGGTTGGCAGGAACGAGTAGAAAGCGGCGGCGATCGAGGCCGCCGCCAGCAGGAGCGGCCCCGCCACGCGGCGGCCAGTGTGTTCGAGAGCGCCGAGTAGATCACGCTTGGCGAACCGCTCAGCGCGGTATCGGACGCTGAACTGAATGCCGAAGTCGACGCCGAGGCCGATGAACAGCACCGCGAAGGCGACGGAGATGAGATTGAGCGCGCCGACCATCCAAAGGCCGACGGCGGCGGTGAAGCTCAAGCCGACGGCGAGATTGATCAAGACGGCAAATATGATCCGCGCCTGCTTGAGGGCTAGCCACAGGATCAGGAGAACGATGAGGATCGTCACCGCGCCGTTCAGCGCCGCTCCATCGGCGATGGTGGAGAATTCCTCATCCGACAGGGCGACCGATCCGGTGAGCCGCACCCTCACGCCATTCTCCGGCGTCAGGCCCAGTTTCGCGATCGTGGCTCGGATCGCCTTGGTCGCTTCGCCTCCTGGCTCCAGGTCTGCATAGTTGAGGACGGGCTGGATGTTGACGAATCGGCGAAGATCCGACGGCTCGGGCGCGCGCCCGGAGATCAGCCGGCGCCAGGAGAAGGTGGGATGCTTGCCCTGCTCGACGCCTTCCAGCGCGCCGGCGATGGCGGAGACGGCTGGCTGGATGTCTTCGAGTGTCGTCTTCTTGAGCCGCACGCCTTCGAGCGATTGCGAGATGGCGCCGAGGATGCCTCGCAGCGTTGGATCGAGAGCGAGCGTTCCGAGGAAAGGCTCCGCTTTGATCAGCTCGTTCATATTGCGTTGCACGTCGTCGACGCTGAGGAACAGGATTCCGTTGCGGGCGAAGAATTCGCCGCCGTCGGGCCGGGTGATGGTGCGTACGATGCCTTTCCGATCGATGAGAGCCTTGACCAATGCGTCCGCCGCCTCGTCGGCCGCCTCCGGAGTCGTCCCGTCGATGACGGCGATCAACTGGTCGGTCCGCTGAGGAAACAGCTCGTTGAGCTTGATCTCTTGTTGGCGCCAGGGAAGCGAACTCGACAAGAGCTTGCTCGAGTCGGTGTTGATGGCGATATGGCGAGAGACGTAGACGCCGGCGAGAATCGCCGCGATGAGAAAGGCGGGGATGATGATCCACGCATGACGGGTCGACAGGCGCACAATTCGCGCGACCGTGGCGATGACTAGGGCGCTCTCGTTCTTCACCATGAGACCGGGGTGGTGGGCATGGTTCGCGACGGGTGTCAATCGGGGCGAGCGGCTTGCGCATTCTTGCGACCTGGCCATCGCAATGATTTGACGCAAAAGTGGCGGCGGGTCATTTTGAGTTCCCGCTCTCGCCGCATTCTAGCTTTTCCGCTTTGTGAGCTTATGCTCGGCGAATCTCGCCGCTTCCCCCGTGCGCCGACACGCTCGCTCAAACGAACTCGGGTCGTGTCCCGGTTGGTGGTGTAGCTTGGTTGGAGCAAGCCGTTCGCGAAGCGCGCTTTCCACAGCGCCGTAGCGAGCGAGCGGCTTGCGGGCGCCATTGGCGGGTCTCCGGTAGGTTCGGGTTGCGAATCTCAAACGCAACCGAGGAACCCCGATGACCGACGAGACGATGAACCTTCGCGCGATTGTGGAGAACGCCCCCGACGCCGACATTTTGCGAACATGATCGCCTTCGCCGCCGAGCGGCTGTGGCGGTCGCTAAAGTACGAGGACGTCTATCTCAAGGGCTACGTCGACGGCCGGGAGGTCGCGCGCGGCATCGCCGAATGGATCGCCTTTTACAACGAACGGCGCCCTCATCAGGCGCTGGTTGACCGCGCGCCGATGGCGACGATTGTATCGTTTGATTATCGGATATCGGGCCAAAGGCACGGCATCGTCAGTCGAGCCGCGAGCGATGGGCCGGCGATTTAAAATGTGTCCGGGAATATTTTACGTCGCCCGGCCGACGCTTCCTCCTCACGTGTGCGGCGCTCGGGGAAACTAGATATGGAAGGTGAAAGACCAGGCTCTTCAATCGGCGCGGTAGGCCCCCCACTTCGTTCGCGAGGACCGATAGCCTGCTAAACCCAGGCCAGCAAACCCAAGCAGCATCATGATCCAGGTTGATGCTTCCGGCACTTGCGTCATGACCATTCCCACACCGCGATTGAGCAACTCTCCATTTGGCTGGAGGGTGTAGACCACCTCTTCGGTCATAGAGAACGGCGAAGTGGCGGTGAACGGTTGTGTGCTGTCAGTGCTGAAGCTCTGGATTATGCCGGTCGCCGATGTGGAGAAGGTGTCGAGCAATGTGCCGGGTGTATTTCCCGAAGTATCCGCGCCTTGGGTGTTGCTCGCATCTGCGAACCACTTGACGGTAAATGTCGAACCAACCGTGGCCTGAAAAGTACCCGCGGCAGCAAGCTCGGCTTTGCTGACGGGAGCTGCAAAGTCGATGTCGCTTACGACGAGGGTGACCGTTACCGGCGCCGCGGTTGTATTGATTAGCGCCAATGACGAAAGGTTGAGACTATCAATGCCGGGCGCGCCCGGCACGCCGGTCGCCGTGAAAATATCGCCATTCACAACTTCCCCGTTGTACACCAGCGGTGTGGGGGTAAACGTAAGGATATTATTGGCGGTGCCGCCATATACGCAATTGCCGGCGCTAGGAGCTGCGCAAGTAAGAGGCGCCGACACTCCTGGAACTACCGATGCAAAGATCTGCAAGCCCGCATGGGCTGGAGGCACGAGCGCCGCGATAGGAAATACCGCCGCAAGGGCTGCTATTTGGAATGAGTGACGCATTTTTCGTTCCCCCGAAGAAAAATTAAACTTAGTCGGAACTACATCAACGCAGCAACTTCGTCAAGTCTGCAAAGATAATAAAACACTATATACAGCCAGTAAACCAATGATACAAACAAATTATTTGATTAAATCTACTCTAGTTGGTGCAATTTAGCGATTATATCTTATTATCACCGACCAGAGACGATATATTTCGCCATTACCGTGGTCTCTCCAAGAGGAATTAACTCCGAAGATGGCTCCTGCGTTTTCGACGGAGATAGCTTCATGCACACCGATAAGGGGCCGTTTTGCGCCTATCGACGTCCTCAGTCATAGAGAAAGGCCCGGTGGCCATGAAGGGCGTCACGGCGTTGGTGCTGAAGCTCTGGACCGTGCCGGTCGTCGTGGTCGAGCGGGTATGAAGCAATGTACCGGGCATGTTTCCTGTCGGGTCCACGCCCTGCGTATTCGTCGGATCGGCCTAGCAGTTGAAAGCAATGCGTGAACCTATCGTCGCCTGAAAAGTGCCCGAGTCAGAAAGCTGAACTCTGCTGACAGGAGCCGCATAGTTGACATCGCTCACTATAACGGTGACGATCTTAACCGTATTGGTCGTGTTGATCACGGCGAGCGACGAAGTGCTCAGGCTGTCGACGCCCGGCGCCCGGAACGCCAACCGCCGTTTTGAGCTGGGGCACTGAATCGATGCTGGTGAACCTGGAGTGACCTCGAGAAAAAACTGCAAGCCCGCTTGGGCTGGACTCGCAACACCTAACATTGGACCCATTGCTGCAGCGGCGGTTAATATAAGTACAGAGTATTGCGCATGGTATTTGTCCCACAAAAAGAATACGCCTTAACGAACTTAGTTTCAGTCAAAAGAGCAGATGAGTCAAGATAATTGGAGAACACCCTACTGATATACAAACGTATTCGAGATAATTAAATCTAACTATCCAATAACCTCAAACAACACATTAGACAGCTCAGATGACAGCTCCGGTACTAGCCTTGAGCATGACACGTTTCCATGAAAGCCATTCTTTCCTCTCTCTGGCAGATGTCCCGCGCTTGAGGTCGACCCGCCGCCAGCGCACCACGCCCTCGATCCTGAGCTCTGGGCCAGTTTCAACAATCTGCGCCAACTGCGCCAACTGATCCCTCGACAGACGCGGCTTCGGCCCGCCCATCCAATTGTCGATGAGACCATCTGGGCCGTGAGCGTTGAACCGGTGAACCCAATCCCGCAAGGTCTGGCGGTCCGTCCCGCCGATCCTGGCCGCTTCCCAACGATCCATCCCGTCGCCGATCGCCCCCAGCGACAACAGCCGTCGGCTCTGGTTTGAATCCTTCGACCGCTTGGCTAGGCGCCGAAGCGACCCGGCCGAAAAATCCTCTCGCAATTTTCACCGCGGATGGCATGGCTCACCCTCCATGCCTTCTTGAATCACCCTCCCCCGCGATTCGGGAATCTCCCCAAGAGTTCAAACCGACAGGGCCTTTGGCATGATTGCCACAGCTCTAAACTTCAAGCCAGTCCTTGCGGACGGACTCGCTGGCTTTTAACTTCTCCGGGGTGCCCTCGAATACGATACGACCGCGTCCCATGACGTAAACCCTATGCGATATCCTCAAGGCGATCGACAGTTTCTGCTCGACGAGAAGTATGGCGACGCCAGCGGCAGCGATCCTTGCGATCAGGTCCCCCACCTGCTGAACGATTAGCGGGGCGAGACCTTCCGTGGGCTCGTCGATCATGATCAACTCGGGATCGCCCATGAGCGTGCGGCAGATCGTCAGCATCTGCTTCTCGCCCCCCGACAGAACGCCGGCCGCGGTGTCGGCGCGCTCGGCCAGATTGGGAAACATGTCGAGCATGGCTTCGAGCCGCCATTTGCCGGGACGACGAACCTTCTTGACGCCGAGCAGGAGGTTCTGGCGAACGGTGAGGCCAGGGAAGATGTCGCGATGCTCCGGTACGTAGCCGAGGCCACGGCGCGCGATTTCGTAGTTCGGAAGCCCCGCGATGTCCTCGCCTTTGAAGCGGACGATGCCGCGCGGGCCCACCTCACCCATGATCGCCTTTATCGTCGTCGAACGGCCGACCCCGTTGCGGCCGAGAAGGCTGACGACTTCGCCCGAGGCGACGTCGAGATCAACGCCCTGAAGGATGTGGCTCTTCCCGTAGTAAGCGTTAAGGTCCCTCACCTCCAGCATCAGAGCGCCTCCTCGCCGAGATAGGCTTGCCTGACCTTAGGATCGGCGCGGATGGCCTCTGGCGAGCCCGACGCGATGATCTGTCCGTAGACCAGGACCGAGATGCGGTCGGCGAGACCGAACACCACGCTCATGTCATGCTCGACGATCACGAGCGTGCGGCCCTCGGTGAGACGGCGGATCAGCGCGACCGCACGTTCGGTCTCCGCGCGGCTCATGCCGGCTGTCGGTTCGTCCAGCATGATCACGCTGGCGCCGCCAGCGATGGTGACGCCGACCTCCAGCTCCCTCTGCTCGGCGTAGGTCAATAGGCCCGCGGGGACGTCGCGGCGGTGCGTGAGATGAATGTTTTCCAGCACTTCCTCGGTGCGCCGGCGGACTTCCGGCAGGCGATCGACATATTTCCAGAACGCGTAGCGATGGCCGGTCGCCCAGAGGACGGCGCAGCGGACGTTCTCCCACACCGTCATCTTGACGAAGACGTTGGTGACCTGGAACGACCGCGACAACCCGCGCCGGTTGATCTCATGTGGGGCCAAGCCGGAGATCAGTTCGCCATTGAGCCGGATCTCGCCCGAACTTGGCTTGATATGGCCGCTGATGAGATTGAAGGTCGTGGATTTTCCCGCGCCGTTCGGACCTATGATCGCGTGACGCTCACCCTGCGCCACGCTCAGGTTGAGATCGCGGATGATGCGGACTTCGCCGAAACGCTTCTCGACGGCCTGCACGGAGATGGCGGCGGTCACGCGAGCCGTCCCCGCTCCCGGGCCACCGCCGTGGCCCGGTCCCACGCCGCGCCGACCCGAGCCCATGAGAGGCGCGCGATCACGAACCCGCCGACGACGAGCGCAGCCGCGACCGCCCAGGTCGAGGGCCGGGTCGCGTCGAAGGGAACGCCGAAGAGATCGATGAGGTTGCTCTGATCCTGATTGGCGGTGTAACGCGCCACCGTCTCTATCGAGAGCACGACGCCGAGCGCGAGCGCGAGCGTCGGGACCGCAGCCGCCAGATAGGACGGAAGCACCTGCGCGAGCGATCCGGCGCGCGCGAGCGGGCGGTGCATCATCAGGAGCCCTGCGATGCCGCCCGGCGCGAACAGGACGACGCCGATGAACAGAATGCCGAAATAGAGCTGCCACACGGGGGTGACGTCGGCCAGATTGATCTGGAGGTAGGTCACGAGGATCGCGCCGAGGATCGGGCCGAAGAAATAGGCGGTCCCGCCGATGAAGGCGGCGAACAGCACGTAGCCCGACTGGGTCGCGCCGAGATAGGCGGAATTGGCGATCTCGAAATTGATCGCGGCCAGCCCCCCGGCGACGCCGGCGAAGAGGCCACCGAACCCGTAGGCGAGATAGCGCACCACATGCGGGTCGTAGCCGATGAACTCGACGCGTTCGGGATTGTCGCGTACGGCGTTGCAGATGCGCCCGAACGGCGTGCGGGTCAGCGCGTACATGGCGAGCGTCGACGCCAGGGTCCAGAACGCGATGAGGTAATAGACCTGAAGCTGCGATCCGAAGCTCCAGCCGAACACGTGCGGCAGGGCGGTGCGATCGGTGGTGACGCCGGACTCCCCGCCGAACACGCTGCGCAGAATGAGCGACGACGAGGCGACCAGTTCCCCCACGCCCAGCGAGATCATGGCGAAGGCGGTGCTGGCGCGCTTGGTGACGACCCAGCCGATCACAATCGCGAAGGCGAGGCCGCCGAAGCCGCCGATGAGCGGAATGAGAGGGAGCGGGAGCGGCCAGTTGCGACTGGCGATCGCATTCATCGCGTGAACGGCCAGATAGGCGCCGAGGCCGTAATGCACGGCGTGGCCGAACGACAACAGGCCGGTCTGGCCAAGCAGGATGTTGTAGGAGAGCGCGAACACGATGGCGATGCCGATCAGGTTAAAAGTCGTCAAAGCGCCGCCGGAGGAAAAGATCAGCGGCAGCACGACGAGCGCCGCCGCCGCTGCAAGCCACAGCCCGTAGAACTGCAGGCGTGCGGTCAACGCTTGTCCGCTGAGCTCGGTCGCGTCGGTCGCGGCGCCACTCATGTTTCCCGCGAGCCCAGGAGCCCCATGGGCCGCACGATCAGGATGGCCACCATCAGCACGTAAGGCAGGATCGGGGCGATCTGAGCGATCGTCACGTTCCAGACGTCGCTGAGAACCGACGGGCCGAGGCTCGGATCGAGCGGTCCGAACGCGCTCGCCAGAGAACCGTTCAGGGCAACCGCGAAGGTCTGAATGAGACCGATCAGCAACGAGGCGACGAAGGCTCCGGGCAGCGAACCAAGACCACCGACCACAACGACGACAAACAGGATCGGGCCAAGCAGCGCCGCCATGTCGGACTGCGTCACCAGCGAAGGTCCGGCGATCACCCCCGCGAGCCCGGCGAGCGCGCCGCCGACGCCGAATACGAGCATGAATATGCGCCCGACGTTGTGGCCGAGATGGCCGACCATGGTCGGGTGGGTCAGCGCGGCCTGGACAATAAGACCGATACGCGTGGCGTTGAGGACGATCAGCAGACCGACGAACACCGCCGCCGAGACCGCAAGCATGAAAATCTTGTACGCGGGATAGTTAGTGGAGAAGATCGTAAAAGCAGGGAAGTCGAGAATCGCGGGAACCCGATAGTCCACCGGGCTCTTGCCCCAGATCATCGACACGATTTCTTCGATTGCGTAAGCCAGGCCGAAGGTCAGCAGAAGTTCAGCGACGTGCCCGTGCTTGTGGGCGTTGCCGAGCCCGTAACGCTCGACGGCCATGGCGATGGCGCCCACCAGCAGCGGCGCGACGACCAGCGCCGGCCAGAACCCGATCCAGCGCGTCAGTTGAAAGCCGAAAAAGGCGCCGAGCATGTAAAAGCTGGCGTGGGCGAAGTTGAGCACGCCCATCATGCTGAAAATGAGGGTCAGTCCGCTGGACAGCAGGAACAGCAGCATCCCGAACAAAACGCCGTTCAGAGTGGAGATGACAATCAACTCAAGCACGGGCGCGCTCGCTGGAAGGCCAGATGGGGCGACGCCGGTCCAGACGCGCGCCCCTCACGGGACGCGCCGGCCGATTAAGGGCGCTTCATCTTGCAGGTCGTCGGGACCATCGTCTGAGCGGTGTCGATCTTGGACGCGAGGACCCATCCCCAGCCGGTGTTTTCCTCGTCGAAGGGGTCCTTCGCCTTGTCCGTCAGCGTCCCGAACGAGGAGATGTAGAGCGGCTGGAAGAACTGATGGTCTTCTTTGCGCATAAAGCCCTCGCCGCCGTCGAGAACCTCGAACTTCATACCCTCGAGCGCTGCGGCCACTTTCGTCGGTTCGATGGAGCCGGCCTTCTCCGCGGCCAGCTTAAACATCCTGACTTCGTTGATGACGCGCGGATACCACAGCGAGGTCCCGACCTTGGCGCGGAAGTCTTTCTCGAACTCCATCGCCGACTTGTCGCCGGAGTTCGGGATGCCTTCGGTGATCTGGTAGACTTGGTGATCGAGGCCGGCTTGCTTGATCGCAGTCGGGCCACCGGCGCCGCCCGCGTAGTATGTGTACCAGTTGACCTTCAGGCCGGCGTCGGCGGCCGCTTTCAGGAGCAGCGCGAAATCCTGCCCCCAGTTGCCGGTCACGACCGTGTCGGCTCCGGAGGCCTTGATCTTGGCGATGTAGGGCGAGAAATCCGTGACCTTCAAAAGCGGATGCACCTCGTCGCCGACGATCTGGATGTCCGGCCGCTTTGCGGCCAGCATCGCGCGCGCCTGCGTGCGGACCGACTGGCCGAACGAGTAATCCTGGTTGATGAGGTAAACCTTCTTGATGGACGGCTGCCCCTTCATGTAATTGGTGAGCGCCTCCATTTTGATGTCGGAGTTGGCGTCCCAGCGAAAGTGCCAGTAGCTGCACTTATCGTTCGTCATGCTGGGATCGACGGCGGCATAGTTGAAATAGAGCATCTGCTGGCTGGGGTTGCGCTCGTTGTTCTTGGTGACGAAGCCCTCGAGCGCGGCGCCGACCGACGAACCGTTGCCCTGGGTGATGTAATGTATGCCGTCGTCGGCGGCCTTCTGCGCCTGAACGAGGCTCTCCTGCGGATTGGTCTTGTTGTCCATCGGCACGATTTCGAACTTGTGGCCGATTGCGCCGCCCTGGGCGTTGATCAGGTCGGCGATGTATTGAAAGGTCTTGAGGCCGATCACGCCAACGCTGGCGCCGCCGCCGGACAGGGGATCGATATAGCCGATCTTGACGGTGTCCTCCGCGTGAGCGGTTCCGAGGACCAACGGCAGAGCCATAGCGACAACGAAACTGAGTTTCCGCATTTTCCGTTTTCCTCCACTGAATCCATAAGACCGCGCCCAAGTCGGATTTGTCAACTCGATCGCGAGACCCCGCGGTCGCCTCGGCGAGACCGTCGCTTGCTACCCGTGGGCGCAGCCGAAGCTTGCGTCGGCGTCGCCTTTGTACCAGGTGCTCTGCGGATAGGGCAGGAGAGGCCACTGAATTTCGATCCCCTTTGCGGCGGGCGCGGCGTCGTATCCGGCCCAGTGCGAGAGCACGGTCATCGCCAAAAAAGGAGGCCGCCCTAAGTCTAGTGGCTCGCTTCAACGATTTCGCAAGGATTTGACGATTCATTGTCGATCGCGATTGAAGCGCTGGAGGAGATGATGGCGGCAAGATCGCCTTCCGTGAAAGCGGTATGTGGTGCGGCTGAGCCCGGAGGAGCGCGGCGGGCTTGAAGCGATGACTCGCAAGGGCAAGAGCTTGGCGGCGCGGCTTCTGAAGGCTCGCATCCTGTTGAAGGCTGACGGTTCAGAAGCGGGCGAAGGTTGGAGCGACAGCCGGATTGTCGGGGCTCTGGAAACCAGCGTTTCCATGGTCTATCGGGTGCGCAAGCAATGGGTGGAGGAAGGGCTCGAGACGGTCTTGAGCCGCAAGCCCCCGGCCAGGCCTTCCGTTCCGCGGATTTTCGACGGCGAAAAGGAAGCGCGGCTGATTGCTCTGGCCAGCTCCAAACCGCCCGAGGGACATGCGCGCTGGAGCTTGCGGCTGCTTGAAAGCAAGGTGGTGGAGTTCGGCATTGTCGAGGCCGCCAGCGACTCGACGATCCAGCGCGTGCTCAAAAAAACGCTCTTCAGCCGCACCGCCGCAAATATACTGGGTCATCCCGCCCAAGGCGAGCGGCGCTTTCGTAGCGGCGATGGAAGACGTGCTGTCGGTCTACACGCGGCCCCGCGAGCCCGATCGACCGCTGGTTTGCCTGGATGAGACCTCCAAGCAGCTCGTCGCCGAAACCCGCCTTCCGATCGCAATGAAGCCGGGCGCCCGGCGCGCGTCGATTTGCGAATACGAGCGCAATGGCGCGGCCAACCTGTTCATGATGTTCGCGCCGATCGAAGGCTGGCGCTGCGTCAAGGTCACGGATCGCCGCACCGCTCTCGACTATGCCCAGGTTCTCAAAGACCTGGCCGATGTCCACTTCGCCAAAGCCGAGACGATCGTTCTCGTCCAGGATAATCTCAACACTCACGCCGCCGCGTCGCTTTATCAAGCCTATCCCGCCGCCGAGGCCAGGCGCTTGGTCGAACGCTTCGAATGGCGTTACACGCCCAAACACGGCTCCTGGCTCAACCTGGCTGAATCCGAACTCGGCGTCCTCGCCTCGCAGTGTCTCGACCGCCGCATCCCCGACAAGCCGACCATCGCCGACGCGGTCTCCGCTTGGGTCGAGAGCCGAAACGCTCATCACGCCATCGCTGATTGGCGCTTCACAACCGACGACGCTCGCGTCAAACTGAAACCTCTACCCCTCAACATGAATGAATCGCGCCCCGTATCGCTATCTTCAGCACTTACACCCGCACGGATGATGGGCTTGTGAGATCGTGCCCAACGACAACATCTGGAAGAATGTCATCGTCGACGAAACGACCGGCGTCGTGAAATCTCCGCTCGCGGGCGACGCGAAACCGTCCGAGGGGAATGCCGAAGCCGCGTGGGGCCCCGCGAGCTCATTCATCGGCCCAACGGCTGGGGCGGGCCGATGGTCGGTCGCGCCTGAAAATTTGATCAGGTCGCGGCTGAATTTGGGGAAAACGCGCGGGCCTCCTACCGCGGCTCCGCCACATACAATTCAGAGAACTGCGACGCTCCCGCCAGACAGGAGGCCGGTTCGCTCAGGGCTTGTTCGGAACGTCGAAAAGAGCGCCAGTGCGGAACACTAAACCCGCGGCGCCCGCCCCAATCAGCGGGGCGACGATGAACAACCAGAGCTGCGCGACTGCGCGGGGGTTAGAGCCGACTCCGATGAGCGCCGGGCCGATCGAGCGCGCCGGATTGACCGAGGTGCCGGTGATGTTGATGCCAACCAGATGGATGACGACCAGCGTGAGACCGATGGCGAGGCCGGCGAAGCCGGTTGGCGCGAACGGGTGTGTGACGCCAAGAATGCAAACCAGGAATAAAAACGTCGCCACCACTTCGAACACAAACGCGGAGACAACGTTGTATTCGCCGAGATAGCCAGGCCCCCAACCGTTCTGGCCGAGCCCGCCGGTCCACCCCTGAGCCTTGCCGGATAGGATGAGATAAAGCACGCCCGCAGCGACGATCGCGCCCAAAACCTGGGCGATCCAGTAGCTGATCATGTCGGCGACGCTCATGCGGCCAGCGACGTAGACGCCGAAACTGACCGCCGGATTGACGTGGCAGCCGGAGATCGGCCCGATGCCGTAGGCCATGGCGACAATGGCGAAGCCGAACGCGCTCGCTATGCCGAGAAGGTTGACGGCGGTCGCCCCCGATCCCATGCCGCCGACGACCGCTGCTCCGCAGCCGAAAAACACGAGCGCGAATGTCCCAATAAATTCAGCTGCCTGCTTGTTCATTATCCCCTCCATCCCATGCCCGAATCGCAAGGTCGCCCTTATAGCCACGGCTTCGCCTTGAGAAAAGGGCGCGGGCGAGCCGCTCTCCGCCGGAGCCCGCTTCGTCCACCCACGGGCCGTTGCTTTCGTAGAGCCCACCGCTATATATGCGACGCCTTTTTGACCTCTCGATGAACGGCGCGGCTTTCGCGTCGCCGGAGCTGCCGTCCCCGTGCTGATCACCGCCGCCTATGCGCAAGCCACCGGCGTCCTTCCCTTCGGGGGGAGCGATGCGCTGGTTCAGCTGGTGCCGATCGTGGCGATGATCGCGATCGTCTATTTCATCATCTTGCGGCCGCAGCAGCGCCGCCAGAAGGAGCAGCGCGAATTGGTCATGGCGGCGCGGCGCGGCGACGTCGTCGTCACTACCGGCGGCTTGATCGGCAAGGTCACCAAGTCGGTCGATGACAACGAAGTCGAGTTCGAGATCGCTCCTAACGTGCGCGTGCGGTTGGCTCGCTCCGGCATCTCCGAAGTGCGCGCCAAGGGGGAGCCAATCAAGGACGCGACGCCCCCCGCCAAGTCGTCGCCGGCCAAGAAGGATGCGTCCAGTCCTTAAGGGCGGGAGCGCCGCTCTTGGGCGCGTGTTGAGAAAGTCTGATGCTTCGTTTCGCGAACTGGAAATTGGCTTCCGTCCTGGCGCTCGTGGCGGCGGCGGCGCTGGTCATCCTGCCGAGTTTCATGGCGGCTCAGACGGTCGACGCGCTCGCCGCCCGGCTCCCAGGCTTCATTCCCCTGCGCCAGATCGTGCTCGGCCTCGATCTGCAGGGCGGCGCCTACATGCTGATGGAGGTTGACCACGCCTCGGTCGTCAAGAGCGAGGTCGAGGCGTTGCGTGACGACGTGCGGCAGAAAATGCGTGACGGCAGGATTGCGATCTCCGGCGGCATCGCTACTCAACCGCGCGGGGTGGTGGTCCGCATCGCCGACCCGGCCGAGCGCGCCAAGGCGTTCGCGCTTCTGCAGTCGCTGAGCCAGCCGATCGGTGGCCCGCTCGCGGGAGGAAACGGGCGCACCCTCGAGGTGACGCAGACCGCCGACGGCGTGGCGCTGACGCTGACTGACGCGGCGATCACCGACAAGATGGCCCATGCGGTCGGACAATCGATCGAGGTGCTCGACCGCCGCATCAACGCGATGGGCACCAAGGAGACGGTGATCCAGCGGCAGGGCTCCGATCGGGTGCTGATCGAGGTGCCGGGCCTTCAGGACACCACGAAGCTCAAGCAAATCATCGGCCAGACGGCGAAGCTCGAATTCCGGCTCGTTGCTCAACCGGGGGAACCGCCGAATGAAGTCGAGACGCTGCCGATGCAGAAAGGCGGCGGAACGATCGAGGTGGAAAAGCGCGTCATGGTGGACGGCGCGGACCTGGTCGACGCGCAGCAGAGCTTCGACCAGCAGACCGGGGAGCCGGACGTCACGTTTCGCTTTAACCTGCGCGGCGGCCAGAAGTTCGGTCAGGTCACCTCCGAGAATGTCGGCCGTCCGTTCGCCATCGTGCTCGACAGCAAGGTCATTTCGGCGCCGGTCATCCGCTCGCCGATCACCGGGGGCACCGGGCAGATCACCGGCAATTTCACCCTCGACGAGGCTTCGAGCCTGGCGATTCTGTTGCGCGCCGGCGCGCTGCCAGCCAAGCTTACGGTGGTCGAGGAGCGCACCGTCGGACCCGGACTTGGGCAGGACTCGATCGACGCAGGAAAACATGCGGCCTATGTCGGGGCGGCGCTGGTCGTCGTCTACATGATCACGACCTACGGCATTTTCGGCGTGTTCGCTGATCTCGCGCTCGCGGTGCATATTCTGTTTATCTTCGCTTCAATGATCCTGCTCGGCGCGACGCTCACCCTGCCTGGCATCGCGGGCATCGTCTTCACCATCGGCATGGCGGTCGATTTCGAACGTCCTTATCTACGAGCGCATCCGCGAGGAGGCGCACCTCGGCCGCTCCGTCATTTCCGCGCTCGACGCCGGCTTCCGCCGGGCCTTCGCGACCATCATCGATTCCAACGTCACGATGTTCGTCGCGGCGCTCATCCTCTATCTGTTCGGCTCGGGCGCGGTGCGCGGCTTCGCCGTCTCGCTGGGCTTAGGCATTCTGACCTCGGTCATCACCGCGGTCACCATGACGCGCATGATGATCGCGCTCTGGTATCACCGCGCGCGGCCGAAGAGCCTGCCGATATGAGCGCGCCCATGCGTAATTTGGATTCTGCGGCATGAAACTGCTTCGCCTGGCGCCGGAGAACACCAAATTCGGCTTCATGCGGTTCCGCCGCGTGAGCTATCCGTTGTCGGCCTTTCTGTCGATTGTCTCGGTCCTCATGTTCCTGTTCGTGGGCATGAATTTCGGCATCGATTTCGCCGGCGGCACCCAGGTCGACATGCGCGCCAAGAGCGGCGAGGCCAATGTCGCCGACATTCGCGCCAAGGCCGAGAGCCTTGGCGTGGGACCGGTCGAGGTCCAGCGGATCGGAGGCGAATCGGATGTCATCCTCAAGCTGAATGTGCAGCCGGGAGGCGATCAGGGAGAGCAGGCCGCTATCGCCAAGCTCAGGGGCGCCTTTTCGGCGGACTACGACTTTCGCAGCGTCGAATCGGTGGGCCCGACCGTTTCGAACGAACTCGTGCAGAGCGGCACGCTTGGCGTGGTCGTCGCGATCATCGCGGTCCTGACCTATCTGTGGTTCCGCTTCGAATGGCAATTCGCGGTCGGCGCGATCATCGGGACGATGCACGATCTTTTGCTGACCGTCGGCTTCTTCTGCGTCACCCAGCTCGAGTTCAACCAGACCTCGATCGCCGCGATCCTCACCATCGTCGGCTACTCGCTCAACGAGACGGTGGTGGTGCTCGACCGCATCCGCGAGGTGATGCGCAAATACAAGCGGCTGTCGACCGCCGAAATCATCGACATGTCGATCAACGCCGTGCTGCCGCGCACCATCATGACGGCGACGACCGTCTTTCTCGCCCTTCTGGCGCTGTTCTTCCTAGGCGGCCACGTCATCCGCTCGTTCTCGGCGGCCATGATCTGGGGCATTTTCGTCGCCACCTATTCGTCGATCTTCATTTGCTCGCCAATGCTCATCTACATGGGCGTGCGCGCCGACACCTTCGACAAGATGCGGGAAAAGGAAGCCGCCGGCGCTGACGTGAAGGACGTGAAGGCGAAGGAGAAGGCGTGAGCGAGGCTGAGCCGCGGCTCGCGTTTGCGCCCGGCAGCCATTCGATCACGGCTCATGGGCAGGGCGCATTCGCCTTCGCCGGCATGCGCCACGTAGGCTCGATCCTGGCGACGCCGAAAGGCGTGCGGCCGATCGACGCGACGAATGTCGACGATCTTGCCTCAGTCGCCCTCCCTCCGCTCATGGCCGAATGCGCGGAGAGCCCTGGCTCGATCGAGTTTCTCATCGTCGGGACGGGCGCGCGCATGGCGCCGGTCCCGAAAGGTTCTGCGGGCCGCCCTCGGTCAGGCCGGGCTGCGCTTCGAAGCGATGGCGACCGGCGCGGCGCTTCGGGTTTACAATGTCATGCAGTCGGAAGGCCGCCGTGTCGCGGCGGCGCTGATCGCAGCGCCGTGACCACGCGCCCGCCGCCGGGCGCCGACCCGCTTGCGGAAGCTCACGCACATTGCGCAACGCTCGCCCGCGCTCACGCCCGCGATCAGTGGCTCGGCGCGCTCTATGCGAGCGCAAACGCGCGCGGGGCTCTCTTCGCTTTGGCGAGCTTCGATTACGAAATCCGCCACGCGCTTGTCCGCGCCCGCAATCCGACTCTGGCGGCGATCCGGCTTGCCTGGTGGCGCGAAGCCATCTCCGGCGAACGACGCGCCGAGGCGGCGGGCAATCCGGTCACGCTCGCGCTTCTCGCGGCGATCGAGGACTATGCGCTGCCCCAAGCCTGGCTCGAGGCGATGCTGGACGCGCGCTTGCACGAGATCGCGCCGGACGACGATTTCAACCTCACGGCTTTTCGCGCTTTCGCCGACGAGAGCGAGGGCGCGCGCCTCAAGCTCGCGGCGCGGATTCGCGGGCGGCGCGGATCTGGACTCCGCGGCCGCTCATGCGCCCGCCGGCATGGCGCTGGCGTTGACGCGCATGCTCAAGGAGCTGCCGTTCAAGGCCGGATCGGCGCCGACGCTGATCCCCGCCGACGTCGCTGACCGTCATGGCGCAAGCGCGGCCGATTTCGACGCGCGGCGCGCAACGCCCTGCGTGGTTGCGGCCTGCGCTGAACTCAGCGCGTTAGCGCGCCACGAGCTCGCCGAAGCCGAGCGCCGGCTGAAAAGTTCTGCTCCCGAGATCCTGCCGGCCTTCATTCCGCTCGGCCCCTTGCGGCTCGACCTCGACCGGCTTGAGCGCAACGCCGCGCATCCGTTCGAACCGGCGAGCGAAGCGTCGCCGCTGCGCCGGCAATGGGCGATCTGGCGCTGGGCACGAGGGCGGTGAGGGCTAAAGATATTGTGCTCCGGCTTCGGCGGCGAAGCGGCTCGGGTCGCCCTCCCAAACGATCCGGCCATGTTCCAGCACGTAGACGCGGTCCGCGTGAGGAAGAGCGAAGGTGACGTTCTGCTCGCCGAGCAGCACGGTGATCTCGGTCGTCTGCCTCAGCCGCTCGAGCGCCTTTGAAATCTGCTCCATGATGACTGGCGCCAAGCCCAGTGTCGGCTCATCGAGGACCAAAAGATCGGGCTTCATCATCAGCGCCCGCGCGATGGTCAGCATTTGCTGCTCGCCGCCCGACAGCGTCACGGCCGTTTGCCTCTGCCGCTCTTTCAGGATCGGAAACAGGTTGAACAGCCAGTCCCGGCGGTCCGCGCGCTCCTTCTCTCCGAGGCGATGCCCGCCCATCTCCAAATTCTCGCTGACCGTCATCAAGCCGAACAATTCGCGGCCCTCCGGCGACTGCACGATCCCCTCGCGCGCGATCGTCGCCGCGGTTTGGACGCCGAGCGACCGGCCCTGCCGGCGAATGGCGCCCGTGTAGGGAATGAGGCCCGAAATCGCGTTGAACAATGTCGTCTTGCCGGCGCCGTTCAGTCCGACGATCGCGACGAACTCCCCTTCATGCACGTGAAGCGAGACGTTCTCCAGCGCCTGCGCCTTGCCATAGACGACGTTCAGGCTCTCGATCTCGAGGAACGGCGTTTGCGCGTCGACGAACGAGGCTTCCGGACGCGCCGCTGTCGTAAGCGCGCCGCCGAGATAGACCCTGCGCACGGTCTCGTTCGCCATCACTTCTTGAACCGTTCCCTCGGCGATCTTCTCACCCACATTCATGGCGTAGACGCGGTCGACCAGCGCGGACATGCTCTTCACGTTGTGGTCGACGATGAGGACCGCCCGGCCATCGTCGCGCATCTCCGTGATGAGGTTCGCGAAGGACGCCGTCTCCCGCGCGGTCAGGCCTGCAAAGGGCTCATCGATCAGCACCACCTGGGGATCGCGGGCGATCGCCTTGGCGATCTCGATTTTGCGCAAGTCGGCGAAGGGCAGCGTCGCGGGGCGACGGTCGAGGACCTTGGCCAGACCGACGCGCTCGGCGATGGCCCGCGCTCGCGCCTCGACGGCGGCGCGAGGAAGCAGATCCAGCAATTGATCGGGCAAGAGTCCAAGAAGGATGTTCTCGAGCACCGTCTGCCGATGCAGCGGGCGCGAATGCTGGAACACCATGCCGACCCCGAGCCGCGCGATCCGGTGCGGCGGCCAGCCGGAGACTTCCCTGCCGCCGACCCGCACCGACCCGGCGTCGGGCCGCTCGACGCCGAGGATCGATTTCATCACCGTCGATTTGCCCGATCCATTCGGCCCGATGAGCCCGAGGATCTCTCCGGCGTGAACCGAGAAGCTGACGTCCCTGACCGCAGTCAGGCCGCCGAACCGTTTCTCAAGGCCGTTCACCTCCAGCCTTGGCGCACAGGCGTTCATGTAGCCTCCCGCGCGCCCTTGACCATGCCGATGAGCCCGGCCGGGAAGAAAAGAACGACGATAAGGGCGACCGCCGAGACGATGAAGGTCGAGAGATCGCCGAGCGGCCTTAACGTCTCGCCAAGCGCCACCAGAAACACCGCACCCATGACCGCGCCGAGGATGGTGCGGCGTCCGCCGAGCACGGCGCCGATGATCACCTGCACGCCCACCGTGACGTCGATGAACGTCCCGACCGAGGCCGTGCCGAGATAGAACGCCATCAGCGCGCCTGCGAGCCCGGAGAAAAACGCGCTGACCAAAAAGGCTGCGAGCTTGTGCTTGGTGACGTTGAACCCGAGCGCACCCGCCTGCACAGGATCCTGCCCGCTCGCCTGGAGGATCAAGCCGACCGGCGAACGCGTGAGCCCATAAAGGATCGCGCCGCTCACCGCCATAAAGCCGAGCGCGATCCAGTAATTAACTTTGTCATCGATCGAAATGACGTCAGGGATCGTAAGGCCGATTTCCCCGCCGGTCAGGCCCGCAGCGACGACCACGAAATTCTGCAGCATCAGCACGGCGACAAGGGTGGTGAGTCCAAAATAGGGGCCGCGCACTCTGAGCGCTGGCAAAGCCAGCACCAGTCCGCCGATCATCGCCGCCAGCACGCCCGCAGCGATTGAGAGCGCGATTGGCGGCTGATAGAGGTTGTCGAGAATGCCGGCGGTATAGGCGCCAAGCCCGATCAGGAACGAGGGGCCGAAGTTCACTTCGTTGGCGAAGCCGAACAACAAATCCCACGCCATCGAGAACACGCCGAAATAATAGGCGATAGTGAGCAGCCCCAGCACATAACCCGAGACATAGAGCGGCAGGGTCGCGGCGATGAGGATGACGATCAGGCTGATCAGGACCGGCGGGGAGAACGCTCGACGCAACATCACCTAGCGCCTGCCCAGCAGCCCGCGCGGCCGCACATACATCACCGCAACCAGAAGCAGGAGCGCAGGGATCGCGCGATAGGCCGGCGAAATGAGATAGGCGGTCAGCGTCTCGAGATAGCCGACGACATAAGCTGCGATCAGCGAGCCCGAGACGCTGCCAAGTCCGCCGAGCACGACAATCGAAAAGGCGCTCGCGGTCAAGGGTCCGGCGCTATATGAGGAGACGCCGAGGAACATGCCGAGCAGCACGCCGGCGACGCCGGCGAGCGCGCCATAGATCGCCCACACCCCGACATAGACGGTCTTGAGCTCAATCCCGAGCAGAGTGACGCCGCGCGGATTCATCGACGCGGCGAGCACCGCCTTGCCGGCCCGCGTGCGGTTGACGAAGAGCCATAGCGCTCCGATCGTCACCCAGCAGACGATGGCGGTGAAAATCTCGTTGGCGGGCGTGCGTACGCCCAACATCGTCACCACGCCGTCGACGATCGGCAGCACCGTCTTGGCGTTGTTTGTGTAGAGATAGGCGATCGCCTCCTGGATCATGATGCCCCAGAGCAGCGTGGCGGTAAGGATGAAAATTTCCTTCTCCTCTTCGCGGACGGCGCGCGACAATTGCAGCCGCCGGACGATGAGATAGTAGGTGGCGAGCGCCAGCAGGAGCGCGACGACGACGCCGAACACGGCGCCGAGATAAGCGCCCGCCCCGAAATTTCCCGAGGCGGCCCACGCGGCGACCGCGGCCGCGACCATGATCGCGCCGTGCGAGAGGTTGAGCACCCCGGTGACGCCGAAGATCAGGGTGAAGCCGGTCGCGCCCAAGGCGTAGAGCGAGGAAATCGCGAAGCCGTCGATCAGGATCTGCCAGAACTGCATCGAACGGTCCCGCCGCTTCCCGCGCTAATGGGTGTCGGAGGCAGGTTCGCTCGGCGTCATTTGCCCGCGATCTTGATGAAGGAGGGGAACTCGAGCTTGCCGTTGGCGAGTTCCGCCGGCCACATGTTGACTTGCTTGCCGTCCTGCCATTGCAGCGCGAGGCCGGTGATGAAGCCCTTGCCGGTCCTCAGCGCATGCACGTGGGGGTCTCCCTTTGGCAGGAACTGAATGCGGCCGATTGTGCTGACGTAATCGGTCTTCTCCATCGCGTCGACCAGCTTGTCGCTGTCAAGGCTCCCCGCGCGGTTGATGGCGTCGGCGATCATATAGACGTCGTCATAAGCGGTGTAGCCGGCGTAGGACGGCGTATTGCCGTATTTCTTCACGAAGGCGTCGACGAACGGTAGCGTCTTGGGGGTGACCGCGACGCCTGGACCTGAAGCGGCCAAATAGATCACGCCTTCGGCAGCGCCATTGGTGTCCTTCCAGAAGGTCGAGTTGGTCGCCTGGTTCGCGGTGCCGAACATCGGGATCGGGACCTGCTGGCTCTTCCATTGCACGGTCGGCTGCACGCCGACGTGCGAGATGCCGGTGATGATCACGTCCGGCTTCTGGCCTTCAATCTTGTTGAAGATCGGCGTGAAGTCACTTGTATCTGGCGAGAAGCGGATGTTGTCGAGGACCTTGAGCCCGATCTGCGGCAGGCAGGCGAGGAGCCTTGCGTCGTAAGGCGTCGTCCAGGCGGCGTCCTCGATCATGATCACCGCAGTCTTCATTTTGAGGCCATCGACCAGCATGTCCTTGGCGGAATCGCAGACAAACGACGCAAGCGAGCTCGAGGTCAGATAGGCGTGGAAGGTGTATTTGTTGTGCTCGTAGTCCTTGGCGATGTTCTCGGTGATGAGGTCAGAACCCGCGCCCGGCGTGATGAGCAGCGTTTTGAGACGTCCTGACCACGGCTCGAGGGCGAGCACCGCCTCGCTGAGATAACTGGCCACCACCGCATTGACGTGATCGTCGTTGACGGCGCGCTGGAACGCGCGAACGGACTCAGCCGCGGACGAATGATTGTCATAGGTGACGAGTTCGATCTTACGCCCGTCGACGCCGCCCTTGGCGTTGATCTCGTCGGCGGCGATCTGCGCGGCCTGTGGGATCGACGAGCCCACGACCGCCTGGGCCTCCGCGATCACGCCGATCTTGATCGGCGCCTTGTCGTCGGCTCGAGCGGGTTGTGCGAGGGCGAACGCGAGAGCGGCCGCGACCGCGACCGCGCAGAGCAGAACGCTTGAGGGTCTTTCGTATGGCGTCAATCGAGCCTCCCGAACGCGTTTGTTCTCGCCACGCTCAACCGAGCGGCCTCGCGACGCGAAGCTGTGCTGTGTCTGACGTCCTTGTGCAAGCTCATTCCGCGGCTCATGCCAAGAAAGGGACCGAACGAAGGGCCCATGGCGCCAACGAGGTGAAGTTGTCGACCGGGGATTGGCAGGACGGCTTTGATAAGCCCCGCCGCCTGAAGCGGCGGCAGGTTCGCTTGTCGTCACTTGCCCGCGATCTTGATGAAGGACGGGAACTCGAGCTTACCGTTGGCGAGCTCCGCGGGCCACATGTTGACCTGCTTGCCGTCCTGCCATTGCAGCATGAGGCCGGTAATGAACCCTTTGCCGGTTTTCAGCCCATGCACGTGGGGATCGCCCTTCGGCAGGAACTCGACGCGGCCGATCGTGCCCACGTAATCGGTCTTCTCCATCGCGTCGACGAGCTTGTCGCTGTCGACGCTTCCCGCGCGCTTGACGGCGTCAGCGATGATGTAGACATCGTCGTAAGCCGTGTAGCCGCAATAGGAAGGCGTATTGCCATACTTCTTGGTGAATGCGTCGACGAACGGCAGCGTCTTGGGCGTGACCGCAACCCCCGGACCCGAAACGCCCTGGTAGATCACCCCCTCGGTCGCGCCGTTGGTGTCCTTCCAGAAGGTCGAGTTCGTCGCCTGCGAGGAGATGCCGAACATTGGGATCGGCACCTGCTGGCTCTTCCATTGCACGGTCGGCTGGGTGCCGACATGCGAGATGCCGGTGATGATGACGTCCGGCTTCAGGCCCTCGATCCTGTTGAAGATCGGGGTGAAATCGGTGGTGTCGGGCGAGAAGCGGATGTGGTCGAGCACTTTCAGCCCGATCTTCGGCAGGCAGGCCTCGTAGCCAGCGTCGAGCGGGGTCGTCCAGGCTGCGTCCTCGCTCATAATCACAGCCGTCTTCATCTTGAGGCCGTCGACCAGCATGTCCTTGGCGGCATCGCACACGAGCCCCGCGAGCGCGCTCGAGGTCAGGTAGCCGTGAAATGTGTATTTGTTTTGCGCGTAGTCCTTGGCGATGTTCTGGGTGATGACGTCTGACGCCGCCCCGGGCGTGATCATGACCGTCTTGAGCCGACCTGACCACGGCTCGAGCGCGAGCACCACCTCGCTGATATAGCTCGCGATCACCGCGTTGACGTGGTCCTCGTTGACGGCGCGCTGGAACGCCCGCACGGAGTCGGCCGAGGAGGAATGATTGTCGTAGGAGACGATCTCGATCTTCCGCCCGTCGACGCCACCCTTGGCGTTGATCTCGTCGGCCGCGATCTGAGCCGCCTGAGGAATCGAGGAGCCCGCGACGGCTTGCGCTTCCGCGATCACGCCGATCTTGATCGGCGCCTGATCGGCGGCCCAAGCCGATTGGGCGACGGCAAGCGCAATAGCGGCCGAAGCCGCCCCGAGAGCGATACGGCGGAAGGCCGATCGCGACGCAACGGTTTGCGATTGGGCCATTTTGACCTCCCTGAACTTTGATCGGTTCCGGCGAAGCTCAAGCCTAAAGCTTTGGCCTCGACGCCATCCACAGGATTCAAGGCTGCCGTGTTCCGGCTGGGTAGGCAAGCGAATTTCTCGCAAAGCCGACCGGGCGCGCGCAAATCCGCCGCTAGCGGCTACCCGTCCCCGTGTTTCCGTGACCTCGGTCAGCGCAGTCCCATCAACGCTCAGGCGCCCAAAAAAGTCGGCTCTATTGAAAGAGCTTCATCGCGTTCACGAGGGTTCCGTAAATGCCCCACAGCAGCGGGATGCCGACGAAGCCCCAGGCCAGCGCCAATTGGAGCGGAGTGGTGGCGCTGCCGGCGCCGTTGTCCAAGCTCATATCCAAACCTCTCAAGCCACCCCGACCAGGTCGTCGACCGTCTCGAGGTCCATATGGTGGCGATCGTCGACCGCCTTGATCAGGAAATTGGCGATGAAGCCAACGACCAGAAGCCCAGCCATGATGTACATGGTGACATTATAGGCCTGCGCTTTCGGAACTCCGCTGTCGATCTGGTATTGCCGGATATAATTCACCAGGACCGGGCCCACCACGCCGGCTATCGACCAGGCCGTGATGAGCCACCCGTGGATCGCCCCGACATAGCGGGTGCCGAACATGTCCTTGAGATAGGCCGGCACGGTGGCGAATCCACCGCCATACATGCTGATGATGATGAGGAAGCACACAATGAACAGCGGCAGATTGCCGTGGCCGCCGAAGTACGGCACGAGCGCATAGAGAATGAAGCCAAGCACGAAGAACACGAAATAAGTGTTCTTGCGGCCGATGTAGTCGGACGTCGAGGCCCAGAAGAATCGTCCCGCCATGTTGAAGATGCTGAGCAGGCCGACGAAACCGCCCGCGGCCGCGGCGGTGACTCTGCCTGGGAACATTTCCTGGCTCATCGCCGACGCCTGGCCGAGCACGCCGATGCCCGCCGTCACGTTGAGACAGAGCACGATCCAGATCAGCCAGAACTGCGGGGTCTTCAACGCCTGATAGACGTAAACGTCCCTGGTGGTGACGAGTTTCTTGGGCTGGGCCAGCGGAACGTACCCTTGCGGCTTCCACCCCGGCGCAGGCACCCGCACGATCGCCGAGCCGACCAGCATGAAGATGGCGTAGACGATCCCAAGCACCACGAAGGTCTCAGCGACCCCGATATGCGTCGGCGTTGAAAACACGTGCATCAGCCACACCGAGAGCGGCGAGGCGATCATCGCGCCGCCGCCAAAGCCCATGATCGCCATGCCAGTCGCCATGCCGGGCCGGTCGGGGAACCATTTGATCAAGGTCGAGACCGGCGAAATGTACCCCAGTCCGAGCCCGATCCCGCCGAGCACGCCGTAGCCGAGATAGACGATCCAAAGCTGATGGGCCGACACCCCGAAGGCGCTGATCAAGAACCCGCCGCCGAAGCAGAGGGCGGCGGTGAACATCGTGCGGCGCGGCCCACCCTCCTCGACCCAGCGGCCCAGCACCGCGGCGGAAAAGCCGAGGAAGAAGATGGAGATCGAGAAGATCCAGCCGAGCTCGGTAAGCTTCCAGTCGTCCGGGGCGGATTTGGCGACACCGATCAGCTTGGTCATCGGCAAGTTGAAGACGCTGAATGCGTAAACCTGCCCGATGCACAGATGAATGCAAAGCGCCGCCGGGGGGACCATCCAACGGCTGAAACCGGGCTTCGCGATCGTATGACTACGATCCAGAATTGACAAAAACCCCATGGAACGCGCTCTTCCCTTGTTTTTTCGCGTCAGAATTGCCCAGCCATGGCGATTTGGCAATGGCCGTTGGCCGGTTCGAGCTAAGTAATTCGTCTAACCATCCGCCCCGTCGGCCCGGGTGAGCCAATGCGGCGCGGGCGCGCCATCCGACATCCTGGCCGATGCCTTCACATTCCTGTCATGTGCGGTCGCGATAGAGGAGTGTAGAAACGGCTGCAGGGGATCTCATGGCTACCGCATTCGACGCTCGATTGGGCTCGCACGCCGAAGCGCCGGTCAAGCCACATCTCGATCACCCGCTCGACATCCGGGTTGCGCTCGGCATCCTTGCCGTCCTCGCGCTCGGCTTATTCTACATGGCCTATTCGATCCGGTCGGACGTGACCGCGGCCGGCGGCGGACCGACGACGATACTGCCGTTCATCCTGCTCGGCGTTGCGCTCTTGATCGCGCTCGGGTTCGAATTCGTCAACGGCTTCCACGACACCGCCAACGCTGTCGCCACAGTCATTTACACCCACGCGCTGCCGGCGCAGTTCGCCGTCGTGTGGTCAGGCTGTTTTAACCTCCTCGGTGTGCTGGTTTCGAGCGGCGCCGTGGCCTTCAGCGTCGTGTCGCTCCTGCCCGTCGAACTCATTCTTCAGGTCGGCTCCAGCGCAGGCTACGCCATGGTGTTCGCGCTGCTCATCGCCGCGATCATCTGGAACCTGGGCACTTGGTGGTTTGGCATTCCCGCCTCGAGCTCGCACACCCTGATCGGTTCGATCGTCGGCGTCGGCGTCGCCAATGCGATGATACGCGGCAAGAACGGCACCGCCGGCGTGGATTGGGACCAGGTCACCAAGGTTGGCGAGGCCTTGCTGTTCTCGCCGCTGTTCGGCTTTGTCCTCGCGGGGATCTTGCTCTGGGTGATGAAGGCGGTCATACGCATTCCGGCGCTTTACACCGCCCCGACCACCAACCAGCCGCCGACGCCCTGGATCCGCGGCTTGCTCATTTTGACTTGTACGCTGGTGTCGTTCTTTCACGGCTCAAATGACGGTCAGAAGGGCATGGGGCTCATCATGCTAATCCTGATCGGCGTCGTGCCGACGGCCTATGCGCTCAACCGCGCTCCCCCGGAAGGCCATGCCGCCCAATTCATCGCCGCGGCGGACAACGCTTCGAAGATCATCCAAGCCCACGGCGCGGGATACAACATCACTGGCGATCCTCGCCCTGCGATTGAGGATTACATCCACGACCACAAGATCTCCGAGGGAACGTATCCGTCGCTCGCGGTGCTGGTGAAAGACATCACGGACCAGGTCAAGCAGAGCGGCTCCGTCGCCCACACCCCGCTCGACAAGGTCGCGAACCTCCGCAACGACATGTATCTCACCTCTGAGGCTTTCCGCGTCCTGGCGAAGGACAAGGAGAACGAGCTCTCCGCCGCGGAGAAGGGGCAAATCGCCACGTTCAAGAAAGAGCTCGACCTGTCGACCAAGTTCATCCCATTGTGGGTCAAGATCTGCGTCGCGATCGCGCTGGGCCTGGGAACGATGGTCGGATGGAAGCGGATCGTCATCACCGTCGGCGAGAAGATCGGCAAGACCCACCTGACCTACGGCCAGGGCGCGGCGGCGGAACTCGTCGCTGCGGCGACGATCGGCGCAGCCGACGGCTTCGGCCTGCCAGTGTCGACCACTCACGTTCTTTCGTCCGGCGTCGCCGGGACGATGGTGGCCAATGGATCAGGCATGCAATGGTCGACGATCCGCAGCATTGCGATGGCCTGGGTGCTGACGCTCCCGGCGGCGATGATCCTGGCCGGCGTCCTGTTCGTCATCTTCCGGCAGATTTTCTGATCGCCCTCGGCGCTCGCTTTTCACCCCGCAACGCCGCCAATCTTGGCGGCGTTGTCGTTTGGGGCGCCCGTCGCTTCTTCCTCGACGCTCAATCGCTCTGGCCGCTCCGCCATTCACAGGAGGGATGCGGGACGACGAACTCCGGGCGCTGTGGTAGGAGAGGTGATCCGATCACCGGCGATGAGAGGCGAGGAAGAGGCTGAAGCATGGCCACGATTGATGACATTCTTTCCGCCATCGACTCTGGCCAAAAGGCCGCGCTCGACCGGCTCTTCACTTTTCTGTCGATCCCCTCCATTTCCGCGGTTCCGGCGCATTTCCCCGATTGCGAGCGGGCTGCGGACTGGCTGGTCACGGAGCTCGGCGACCTCGGATTCGAGGCGGCGAAGCGACCGACCGCCGGCCGCCCGATGGTCGTCGGCCGCCTCAAGGCCGCGCGGCGCGAGGCGCCGCATGTCCTGTTTTACGGCCACTATGACGTGCAGCCGGTCGATCCGCTCAATCTCTGGCGCAATCCGCCGTTTGAACCCAGGATCGAGTTCTGGGCCGCATGGCGAAGAGATCGTGGCTCGCGGCGCTTGCGACGACAAGGGCCAGCTCATGACCTTTCTCGAAGCCTGCCGGGCCTTCAAGCAATTCGGCGGGCCGCCTTGCCATGTCACCGCGCTTTTCGAAGGCGAGGAGGAAACGGGCTCGCCGTCCTTGCCGGCTTTTCTCGCCGACAATTCCAAGGAGCTCAGAGCCGATATCGCGCTCATCTGCGACACGGGGATGTGGGACCGGTCCACGCCCGCGATCACCGATCGCGCTGCGCGGCATCGTTGGCCTGGAGGTCATCCTCACCGGCGCCAACCGGGACCTGCATTCGGGCCTCTATGGCGGCCTGGCGGTCAATCCGATCCATGTGCTGGCGAAGATCCTGGGCGAGTTGCACGACGACAACGGCGCCGTCGCCATCCCCGGTTTTTACGACGGAGTCGAAGAGGTTCCGCAGGAAATCGCAGACCAGTGGCAGGAGCTTAATTTTGACGCTGGCGCATTCCTGCGCGACGTCGGGCTGACGACGCCGGCGGGCGAGCGCGACCGCTCGCCGCTCGAAATCCTTTGGTCGCGGCCGACTTGCGAGGTCAACGGGATCGTGGGGGGCTACACCGGCGAGGGCACGAAGACCGTCTTGCCTGCCAAGGCCAGCGCCAAGATCACCTGCCGGCTTGTCGGCAAGCAAAATCCGGAGCGGGTCGCCGAATCCTTCCGCGCCTTCGTCACGTCGCGGCTGCCACCGGACGTGAAGGCCGAATTCGTCGAGCCACCAGGGGAGTCCGGCGATTTCGGTCCCGATCAAGAACCAGGCGCTCAAGCTCGCTCGCCGCGCGCTGGAGGCCGAGTGGGAGAAGCCTGCGGCTTTGGTCGGCAGCGGCGGGTCGATCCCGGTTGTCGGCCTCTTCAAGCGCGACCTGAATATGGACAGCCTGCTCGTCGGCTTCGCGCTCGACGACGACCGCGTCCACTCGCCGAACGAGAAATACGACCGGACATCGTTCCATAAGGGGGCGCGCTCCTGGGCGCGCATCCTGGCGGCCATCGGCGCCTGACCATCGCGGACCGATCGCGCGTGAAATCGGCTGTGCTTGAACGTCAGCCGGAGTCGGCGGCGCGCCCGCTGAGTTCCGTTTTACTTCCGCGCCCCGAACGTTTTCAGCGTGTTGAGACCCCACTCCATCACGCCAGGCGTCTCTTTCGTGCTCTTCGTGCCCTTATGGTGAATTGATCCTGTCCTGATCCGTTGGCCGGCCAAAGAAACTCAGCTTCAGGCCATAAGAAGGTTGCGGCGCCGCCCTTGCGACTTGGCGCCCAATTGCGGAACAACGGATCATGACCACGAAGAAGACTGTTCTCATCACCGGCTCGACCGATGGCGTCGGGCGCTATATCGCCGAGCGCCTCGCCGCGGAGGGCTGGCGCGTCATCGTCCACGGCCGCGATCGCGCCCGCGGCGAGGCGGTGGTTGAGCGGATCGCAAAGGGAGGGGGCGAGGCGCGATTTCTCGCCGCTGATCTCTCTTCGCTTGCCGAGGTTCGTTTGCTTGCAGACGCGGTGCGGCGCGATGGCGCCGGTCTCGACGCGCTCGTCAACAACGCTGGGATCGGCACTAGCGGCGCGCTGCGCGAACTCAGCGCCGACGGCTTCGAATTGCGCTTCGCGGTCAATTATCTCGCGGGCTTCCTGCTGACGCGTCTGCTCATGCCCTTGCTCGAGAAGCGCCAATCCGCGCGCATGGTCAATGTCTCTTCAGCGGGACAACAACCAATCGACTTTTCCGACGTGATGCTCACTCGCGGCTATAGCGGCGTGCGCGCCTATTGCCAGAGCAAGCTTGCGCAGATCATGTTCACCTTCGACCTCGCCAAGGAGCCCGCGGGACACAACATCGCGGTCAATTGCCTGCATCCCGCGACCTATATGGACACGACAATGGTTCGCTTGAGCGGCGTCCAGCCAGTCAGCACAGTGGAGCAAGGCGGCGCCGCGATTCTGCGGCTCGTCGATGAGCCGGCGCTCGCGGGTCGAAGCGGACTCTATTTCAGCGGCATGCAGGAATCGCGCGCCAATCCGCAGGCTTATGATGAAGCCGCCCGCAAACGCCTGCGCGCGCTGAGCTTCGATCTCGTAGGCCTCGAGGATCCGCTCGCGGTTCCCGGCCGATCAGGACAAATCGACCTTCCCTGACGAAGTCGCAAAGACGATGGTCACCGAATTTTGGCAAGTCATCCGGTTCGGTAACAAGTCCGCGCGGTCGGCAATGTCTGCAAGGAAAGCGCGGCTGGGCCGTCCCAGCGGCATTCATCGAGCGTTAATCGCTCCCCATATCTGTTAGCGGGCCAGCATCGTTGGCCACACTAGCGGAGTTGTCGCCCCCGCACTAATCTACCGACTGGCCACGCACGTCAGGACGATAGCCATGGCTAGCCGCCTCTTTGGGAGCCGACGAGATGGATATGATTGCGGCGTTGGCCGCGAAGAAGCTTGGCAAATTTCTCGCCAAAGACTTCCGCGAACTGTTTGGCTCGAGTCAAAACGACGAAGCCGAGCGCCTGGGCGCGCTGGCCCGAACGACGATTGAATGCATCGCCAGGAGCGACGCGCTCTACCACACGTACGAACACACTATGCTCGTCTCCATGGTCGGCCGCGACATCCTGCGGGGACGCACACTCGCGCACACGGTCCAGCCCGAGGATTACGTTCACCTCATCGTCGCCTGTCTCCTGCACGATATCGGCTTCGTTCGCGGCATCCTCAGTGGCGACACCAAGAGCGAGTTCGTCATCGACAAGAACGGCCGGACAATTACTCTGCCGCGCGGCGCCTCCGACGCCTCGCTTGCCGCTTATCACGTTGATCGATCGAAGTTATTCGTTTACGAGCGGCTCGGGAAGTCAACGACGATCGACCCCGCCCGCGTCGCCGCCGCGATCGAACTCACGCGTTTCCCGCCGAGTCCGAATTTGGAGTCGGATCAGCCCGGGCTCGAGCCGAAGCTGGTGCAAGCCGCCGACCTGATCGGGCAGCTCGGCGATCCTTTGTATCCAAGAAAGGCGAATGCGCTTTTCTACGAATTCGAGGAGCTCGGCAGCAACCGGCAGCTTGGCTACGCTTCACCCGCCGATCTCGTCGAGAAGTTTCCTGGATTCTATTGGAACACCGTCTCAGGGCATCTCGAGGAAGGGATGAAGTATCTCAGCCTGACGGCCTCGGGCCGCCAGTGGATCGCCAACCTGCACAATCACATTTTCAACGCCGAACATTTCAATTGGCTGATGGGGCCGCAGATCTGAACGCGCGCGGGCTGCCCGCAGAGACTTGCCTATTGCTCCGATGACGACCCTCGATCACGCGCGGCTTCGAGCGCCGCCGCGAGCGCGCGTCGCAGCGCATGCATCTGATCCAAGAGGTGCAGCACCACCCCGAGCCCCTCATCGTTCACGCCCATCTTGTCTTTAAGGTCGCGGATGAGGTTGGCGCGCGCCAGATCCATGTCGGTGAAGGCAAGCTCGTCGGCCGCGTGAGCGGGAATGAGCCATTCCTCTTCGATCCAGACCGCGAGCGTTCGCCGGTCGAGCCGGGCGCGCTCCAGGAATTCCCGCTCGGTGATCATCCTCACATCTCCTTGCGCGGATCGTAGGCCGCCGTCGGCTTCCAGTCGGCCAGGAAAGCGTCGAGCTCGGGCTCGGCCTCGGTCGGCATCATCACTTTGAGCTTGACCAGTTCGTCGCCCGCGCGAGAGCGCCTCTTCACTCCCTTGCCCCGGAGGCGCAGCACGTCGCCGGTGTTCGATCGCTTCGGAATTCTGAGCATGACGCTTCCCGTCGTCGTCGGCGTTCTGACTTCCGCCCCCAGCGCCGCCTCCTTCACCGTGATCGGCAAATCGAGCAGGATGTCATCGCCTTCGCGGCTAAAATAGCGGTGCGGCCTGACCATGATCTGCACCAGCGCGTCGCCCGGCGGCCCCTCGCCCGGGCTCGGCGCGCCCTTGCCGCGGAGTCTTAAGATCTGCCCGTCCTCGACGCCCCCGGGAATCGTCACATTCAGCGTCCCTCCTTGCGGCAGGGTGATGGTCTTGCTCGCGCCGTTCACCGCGTCGAGGAAATCGACGGGAAGTTCGTAATGCAGGTCCGCGCCCGGCCGGCGCCGCGCCTGCTCGGCGCTGCGGCGCAGCAGTTCCGCGAAAAGGTCGTCGCCCTGCGCGAAATCCCCGTAAGCTCCCTGGCCCTCGTAAGGATGGCCGCCCTCGGCGGCGTAATCGCGATAATAGCGGGCATTCGGCGGCGCCGTCTCCGCTCCCGAGGCGTCGATCTCGCCGGCGTCGAAGCGGCGCCGCTTCTCCGGGTCTGAAAGCAGATCGTTGGCGGCGGCGACCTCCTTGAACCGCTCCTCGGCCTGCTTGTCGCCCGGATTGAGATCGGGGTGCAGCTTCTTGGCCAGCTTTCGATAAGCGGCGCGGATCTCGTCGGCCGAAGCCGTCTTGGCGACGCCGAGGGTTTCATAAGGATCTTTCATACACGCATCCGTCGCGAACGAGGCCGGTCAGCCTTAGCAGAAGCGCCAGCAAAGTCTCCAGAGGACCGCGCGGCGCGCCACGACGGGGCGCCTCAAACAGCCACGACCGGACACGGCGCTTAGTCCTTCATGTTCACGTCAAGTGGAGAGGCTACCTTGCCTGGTGTGGCGGTAATTCGCTGGTGGCGGATCTCGATTGTGAAATCGCGCAATCGTGTTCTAGAACGTGCGGCGCGATGATTGACTTGTGACCAAAAGAGAGCAAAAACGAGGCAAGAAGATCGATCTCAGGGCAACGTATTGCCGCAGCCTCAATGCGAGTTCGCGGTCACAACAGAGGTGAAGAGCCAATGTCGGGCACGATCATCAACCTGATCATCCAGCTCATTGCTGGCGCGATCGGCGGAAACGCAGTCGGCGCGGCGGCGAAAAACGTGAACCTCGGAACCGCGGGCAACACTGTCGCCGGCGCGGTTGGCGGGATCGCGGGCGGATCGCTGCTGACCTCGCTGATCCCGATGCTGCAAGGCGCCGCGGGCGGCGCTGACATCGGCGCCTGGGTCGGCCAACTGGTCGGCGGCGGCGTATCCGGCGCAATTGTCTCGGCGATCGTCGGGCTGATCATCAACAACATGAAGACCGCCTGAGCGCTTCCTTCGGCGCCGGCGAAATACTGCTGTCACTCTAGGCTTTTACGGCTAGGATCGGGAAGGCCTTAGCCTGGGTTCCTTTTTTCCGATCGAGAGCCGACGACGCGGCCGACAGCAGGAGCACAATTCATGGGACTGATCAGTTTCGTCAAGAGCGCTGGCGAGAAGATATTCGGCGCCAGCGAGGCTAAGCCGGCGACGCCGGACGCCCTGCAGAAGGAGCTCGAGAAACATGGCCTCGACACGTCGAACGTGAAGATCGCGGTCGACGGAGACAAAGTGCACGTGACGGGCACAGCCCCGACCACAGAGCACGCCGAAAAGATCGCCGTCGCGCTCGGCAATACGGTCGGCGTGCAGACGGTGCAGAACGACATCAAGCCAGCGGCCGCCGCGCCCGAGTCGAAGTTCTATACGGTCAAGAGCGGCGACACGCTGTGGGCGATTTCCGAGAGGGAATACGGCAAGGGCAATGGCGGGAAGTACGACATCATCTTCCAGGCCAACCGCCCGATGCTGACCCACCCCGACAAGATCTACCCCGGCCAGGTGCTACGCATCCCGCCGCTGAGCTGAACTTTGGCTCACTAGGTCTTGGCGAAGCCCGCGCGCGGCCCTCCGGCGCGCGTGGGCGACCCATAAGCTCATCTCACTTCGCGTCCAGCCCGTAGAGCGTGTGCAGCGTGCGCACCGCGAGCTCGGTATAGGCGTCGTCGATCAGCATCGAGAACTTGATCTCCGACGTGGTGATGGCGCGGATGTTGACGCCCTTTTCGGCCAGCGCCTTGAAGGCGCGCGCGGCGACGCCGGAATGCGAGCGCATGCCGACGCCGATCGCCGAGATCTTCACCACGTCCTGCGCGCCGTGCAGCTTGGCGTAGCCGATCTTCGCCTGCCGCTCCTTCAAGAGCTTGATGGCGCGCTCATATTCGGTCGCGGGCACGGTGAAGGTGATGTCGGTTGTCGTCGTGTCGTCGGAGACGACCTGGATGATCATGTCGACGTTGATGTTGGCGTCGGCCAGCGGCACAAAGATCGCTGCGGCGACCCCGGGTTTGTCGGCGACATCGCGCAAGGTGATTTGCGCCTCGTCGCGCGAGAAGGCGATGCCGGTGACGACCTCCTGCTCCATGATATCCTCCTCGTCGCAGATGAGCGTGCCAAGCTGAGGGTGCGCGGGATCGTCGAAGGACGAGCGCACGTAGAGCCTGACCTTATTCACCATCGCCAATTCGACCGACCGCACCTGCAGCACCTTGGCGCCGAGCGAGGCCATTTCCAGCATTTCCTCGAACGCCACTTTGGCGAGCCGACGCGCCTTTGGCACGACGCGCGGGTCGGACGTGTAGACGCCGTCGACATCGGTATAGATATCGCAACGATCGGCCGAGATCGCCGCCGCGAGCGCGACCGCGGAAGTGTCCGACCCGCCGCGCCCCAGCGTCGTCACCCGGTTGGTGGCTTTATGCACCCCCTGAAACCCCGCGACGACTGCGATCTCGCCCGCCTTGAAGCTCTCAATGAGCCGCGCTCCATCGATCGCTGCGATGCGGGCCGAGCCATGCGCGTCATCGGTCACGAGCGGAATTTGCCATCCCGCCCATGAGCGCGCCTTGAGCCCCATGTCCTTGAGGACGAGCGCAAGCAGTCCCGCCGTAACCTGCTCGCCCGAGGCGACGACGGAATCGTATTCGGGGTTGTCGAAGTGGGAGCCTGCTTCCTTGCACCAGGCGACGAGCTCGTTGGTCTTGCCCGCCATCGCCGAGACGACGACAGCAACCTCCGAGCCGGCGTCGATTTCCCGTTTCACATGCGCTGCAACATTGCGGATGCGTTGAAGGTCGGCGACCGACGTGCCGCCGAATTTCATCACCAGACGCGGCATGGATCCTTGAAACCTTGGGGGAAACGCGCAGGCTCGCGCGATGCGTGGGGGCGGCCTATAAAGGCGCGCGCCGGGTGGGTCAACGCTCAGGCCGCCCAGGCGAAGGGCCACGGGAAAGGGTCGCGATGTCAGTCAGGCCGTCGCCGAGCGTCATGTCCGAAGAGGTCGCGCGCTTCGAGGCGCTGGGCGATACGTGGTGGGATCCGGACGGGCCAATGGCGCCGCTCCATCGCGTGAACCCGGTTCGGATCGGCTGGGCGCGCGACCTGATCGCGCGGCATTTCAAGCTCGAGACGCCGATCGGGGCGCCGCTCGCCGAGCGTCGACCTCCTCGACATCGGCTGCGGGGCAGGACTGTTCGCGGAGCCCTTGGCGCGGCTCGGCGCCAATGTCATCGGCGTCGACCCGTCGCCCGCCGCAATCGAGGCGGGCCGCCGTCACGCTGAGGAGACCGGCGCCCATCTCGCCTATCGCATGAGCACGGTCGAAGAGCTGGCTGCCGAGCCGCAACGGTTCGACATCGTGTGCGCGATGGAGGTGATCGAGCATACGGCCAATCCGAAACGCTTCATCGCGACGGCTGCGTCGCTGGTCAAGCCCGGCGGCCTATTCCTCGCCTCAACCCTCAACCGCACGCTGAAAAGCTTCGCCCTCGCCATCGTCGGGGCCGAATATGTGCTGCGCTGGCTCGAGCCCGGAACGCACAGGTGGGAGCAATTCGTGACGCCGCTCGAGCTCACCGGCTTCGCCCGCGCCGCGGGCCTAAGGCGCCAGAGCCTGCGAGGGGTGGTCTACGATCCGTTCAGCGCGTCCTGGCGGTTGTCGTCCGATACGGGCGTGAACTACCTGTTCGCCGCGACGAAGCCGGACCTCTAGCAGGGTGCTGAAAAAGTGACTGGGCTTGCGCAACAGGGCAGGCAGGGGCGACTTTTTGTGGCGAACGGGGCGCGTTTTTGAGGTTTTGGCGCTGCGTCGGGCGATTGGTCTGTCGCTGTTCATGTCGCCGGACGGCCAAGCAAGGGTCGGAGGTGACGCTCGATCCGGCCTTGGTCGGCCTTAAGAGTCGAGGGTTTCTTGGGACCTCGGCCTTCGGCTAGGTAGAGATCGATCAGCTCACCGAACGAGAGCGCGTTGCGCTCTTCCTTCCTCGCGGTGGCGGGATCACGACCGGCCGCAACTTCCGCAAGCAGCCGCTTCGCTTCGATCCGCGCAGTTTCAGGCGTCCAAGGCAATTCGTAAAGACGGACTCCCCTTCGTGATCCGCAGACGCTCCCTCGCGCGCCGAACCGCGAACAAATTCGTCGCCTGCTGGAACTGGGGTTCAAACCAAGAGTTGGCTTGCTGCTGGGTGGCGATCTTAAGGAGACGGCCCATGACATCGATCACCAAATATGCGTGCGCGTTCGTACTAGCAGGCGGCCTCGCGTCGCCCGCCCTGGCGGCCCAGGGCGACGCCGGCAGCGGCCCGACGACAGGCGCGACGTCCACCAACGACGCCGGCAGCGGACCGACCAAAGGAACCGCGGTGAACTCTCAGAGCCCGACGCAGCACGGGCAGACTGAAATGAACGCAAATTCGGCCGCGGTAAATCCCGGAAGCCCAATGCAAAAGGGGCAGACTGCAACGAACGCGAACCCGGCTGCGACGAGCGGCAGAAATATGCACATAGCGCAAAAGCTGCGCGCCGACCTCACCAAGGCCGGCTATACCGATATCACCATCATGCCCTCGTCGTTCTTTATTCAAGCCAAGAATTCAGACGGCAACCCGGTGACGATGATGATTAGCCCGGATTCGGTAACGGCGCTCACTGAGGCGACGCAGCGCTCGAATTCCGCCAGCAACTCGCAGCACATGGGCACAAGGAGCAACAGCGCTGGAGTGACGCCTGGACCGAGTTCGACCGGCGGTTCGCAACCTGTCACGCCAGGCGGCGCCAGCAATCCGTGACGATTCCCTAGCCGCCCAGACGGCCAAGTCCATGCAGGGGCCCGTCTCGCGACGGGCCTTTTTTCACGTTATCCGCTTCGTTGCGCGTGGCGCGATTTTCAAAATCGACATTCTGAGCCAATGATTTGTCGCCGACCTTCGTTGCGGCGAGGATTTGAGAGCCTGATGACATGCACGACATCCCCAGCGAATCGAGCCGTGTCCGCATGCGGTTTCGCGAGCGGTTCACGTTCCAGATTTCCGTCGATACCGCTCATGTTCAGCAGGGGCTCGCAGTGGCGGAAGCCGCGCTCAAGGCCGGCGTGACCATTCTCGAGCTCGGGACGCCGCTCTTGAAATACGAGGGCGTCCGCAATGTTGTGCCGATCTTCCGGGTTGCGCCGGCGAATGGCCGATCACGCGTTTAAAAGGCGCGACTGAAGGCCGCTTGCGATCCATAGCCGAGCCTATGCGCGGCGACTTCAATCGGCATGCGCTCCCGCGAAGAGAATCCAAGGAAATCCCAAGACAATCCGGGACAATCCAAGGCTCATAAGCGGGGCCTTCGCAGCAAAACAGCCACAAGCTAAGAAAACCCAAACGGGTCGACCCGACCGGCGGACCCCATCCAAAGGCACAGCGCCATAGTGTAATGGCCGCGACCTGACCTTGACTGATGTCAAGAACAGACATAAAGATATGCTTATGTCTGATGAACGAAGGCCTCCGCCGCTCGCCTTCCGCGCTCTGCTGACAAGCCTCGAGGCGGCCGGCGAAGAGACGCGGCTGCGCATCCTCTGCCTATTGGAAGCCGCCGAACTCACCGTGAGCGAGCTCGTCGCCATTCTCGGCCAGTCGCAGCCGCGCGTCTCCCGCCATCTTAGGCTCCTGGTCGAGGCGGGTCTCGCTGCGCGGCAGCGCGAGGGCGCCTGGGCCTTCTTTCGCCTCGCCGAGCCGGGCGGGGCGCTGGCGCGTGAATGGCTGCGCCGTCTCGATCCGGCCGATCCGGTCGTCAATGCCGACCGCGTCCGCCTCGACATTGCGCGCGAGGCCCGGCGCAAGCAGGCGGCGGCCTATTTCGCCACGCGCGCCGCCGATTGGGATCAGATCCGCGCGCTGCACGCGCCGGAGGAGCGGGTCGAAGCGGCGCTCGTCGCCATGATCGGGGCAAAGCCATTCCGCAATCTGCTCGATCTTGGCACGGGCACCGGGCGCATGCTCGAGCTTTTCGCTCCGCGGGCGGCGCGGGCAGTCGGCGTCGACCAGAGCGCGGCCATGCTGGCGCTGGCGCGCGCCCACATCGATCAGGCGGGCCTCAGGAACGTTTCCCTGCGCCAGGGCGACATCTACGCTCCACCCGTCGAGCGCGACGGCTATGACCTCGTCATCATCCACCAGGTGCTGCACTTCCTCGATGATCCAGCGCGCGCGCTCGCCGAAGCCGCGCGGGCTCTGGGGCCGGGCGGGCGGCTCGTGGTGGTCGATTTCGCCGCCCATGACCAGGAATTCCTGCGCGACGAGTTCGCGCATCGTCACCTCGGCTTCGCGGTCGACGAGATCGAGCGCTATCTCGCCGAGGCGGGTCTGACCGCGATTCGCGTGGAGCGCGTTCCGCCGGCGAAGGGCGAGGCCGGCAAGCTGACTGTCGTGCTGTGGATCGCCGAGGATCCGCGCGTCATTTCCGATGATTTCCTGAAGCGCGACACGGAGTTCGCCTGATGGCTGCGAAAGCCCTTCCGCTGAGCCGCGCCGGGGCGCAGGTTCATGTCTCTTTCGAGTTTTTCCCGCCGAAGACGGCGGAAATGGAGGCGAACTTATGGGAGGCGGCGACCAGGCTCGAGCCGCTGGGTCCCGCCTTCGTCTCGGTCACTTACGGCGCCGGCGGCTCGACTCGAGAGCGCACCCATGCGCTCGTCGAGCGCATGGCGCGCGAAACGACGATGAAGCCCGCGGCGCATCTCACATGCGTTGGCGCCGCATGCGATGAAATCCGCCAGACGCTTCGCGACTATCATTCGGCCGGCGTGCGCCACATCGTCGCGTTGCGCGGCGATCCTCCGACCGGGTTCGATGCTCCTTACGAAACGGCTCCCGACGGATATCGATCGACGGCCGAACTCGTTGCCGACGCCACAGAGATGGGCTTCGAGGTGTCGGTCGGAACCTATCCGGAGCGCCACCCGCAAAGTCCGACACTGCTGCATGACATCGAAATCTTGAGGCAGAAGGTCGACGCCGGGGCGACGCGCGCCATTACTCAGTTCTTTTTCGACAATTCGGCTTACTTTCGCTTTCTCGACGTCGCCGCGGCGGCCGGCCTCGACGTACCGATCGTGCCCGGCATCTTTCCCGTGCAGAATTTCAAGCAGACCGCCAATTTCGCTCGAAGGGCTGGGGCGAGCGTGCCCCAATGGCTCGCCGACCGTTTTGACGGCCTCGAGGACGATCCCGCGACGCGCCGCCTGGTCGCCGCGGCCGTTTGCGCCGAGCAGGTGATCGACCTCGTCGACCATGGGGTCAAGGAATTGCACTTCTACACGATGAACCGGGCCGATCTCGTGTTCGCGATCTGCCATCTGGTCGGTCTGCGCGCTGGGCCGCCACGGGCCGCGCGCGCCGAACGCGAGGCGCCTCCGGTTGCCGCTGGAGCTGTGGCATAGGTCCGGACGGGCTTGTCGAGGCATCTCCAGTGTTTGCTGCCTTGAACCGCAGGCGGACGGAAAAGCCTCTTTTCTACAAGTTTTTGCCGCGCGGATAGTGGCGAAACGTCAGTTCGTCATTGAGACGGCGCGGCATGGATTGGCGAGTCGAGCCTGGTCGAGCCCGGCCATGACGATCGGGCCTGCGGCGCTCCCGGCAAGGGAGTCGTTCGACAGCTACGGCTAGAAGAGCAGACATCTGAAAATCAGAACAAAAAATTCCTATTTCCGAAAGTATCGGCTATCATGTCGGATTGCGTCATAGCCGAGATTTTATGTCCCACCCTGACCCAACCCCAACGCGAAGCGGCCGTCGTCCCGACGCGCCCAGGCTGGACGCCAAACGGCCTTGAAACCCGGCCAGATCGACCGGATTCACGGCCCGCGGCTTTGCGTTCGAAACGGCGCGCGCGAAAAACGGCGAAGTAACTCCCAAGCGTCCCCGTCTTTTTTCGCGATCGCGAAGGGCTTCAGAGAGGCCACCGCGAGAACGAAAAGTGAATCGTCGCGAAGCGAACGAACAAGAATCGGGCGCCGCATTGAGAGCGCTCCAAGCCCGATTCGCTCACCAGTCAAGAGCGGGTGCTTGGGAGTTGCAAAGTTTCGCGAAAGCGCACTTAACATTATGAAATCATTGGCGTGCGTAAACTTGTGCGCGGGCAATTCGCTGCTTGTCCGAGCCGTCAAACCCAGGCGCCTGTGGCGGGCATTTTCCTTTCCTGGTTAACCAAACCTTTCGAAAGCCGGAACGCAGGGGGCGGCAGCGTTGACTCCCGTTTCTCTTTTTTGCACATTGAACAAACCAAGAACATTCTGCGGCGAGGTTCGGGCAGGGTTGTTGGGGGAAAATGCAGAACACGCAGAGGGTCCATCAGCCCTCGGTTTGCGGACTGCAAAAAGGAGCGGCGAGATGTTGAAGCTTATCGAGGGGTCCTATGCGTCATTCTTTCCAAAGGAAATGGACGCCATGTTCCGCAATCGGGCGGAGACCTTTTCAGAGCGGCTCGGTTGGGAAGTCGTTGTCAAAAATGGTTACGAGCGAGACAGTTTCGACGATGCAAACCCCCTCTATCTGGTGTCGGTCGACCCAGATACTGAAGAATACTGGGGTTCCTTGAGGTTGTTGCCGACCACCGGCCCAAACATGTTGCGCGACGTCTTTCCGCAATTGCTCGACGGCGATTATATCGAGAGCGCCACGATCTGGGAGTGCTCGCGGATCTGCGCCGTCGCCGCCCCCGGCCAGCCGGAACGAAACGGCGAGTGGCGTCAACCACGTCTTGAACGAACTCATTTTGGGCATCGGTGAAGTTGCGGTCGCTGCCGGACTGACCCAAATCGCGGCCGTCTTCGACGCGAGAATCTTCCGCATCCTCAAAGCCGCCGGATGCAACCCTCAGATCATCGGAACCCCTCAACCGATCGGCGAAGTCATGTGCTACGCCGGCCTTTTCGACACCGGCGAAGGTCCGCTCAATGCCTTTCGCGCCGCGACAGGCATCGATGATTCCGTTCTCGCCCCGGGCGCCAAAGAGATTGCGTTCGCTTGACGCCCAAGCGCGATCCGATTGAACATTCCTCCGCCAACAGGCCCGAGGAAAGAAGGGAACGTCGGATCCGCTTCGCAACCAGTAAGTAGTAAAAGCAGCACAATTTCGCGTTCGCAAGTGTTTCGAGTCGTGATATTGACTATGTTCTCGTTTTGTTGTCTACAGTTTTGTCGCTTGTCATTCTTTCCTTACGTCATCAAACTGCCCTTTGACGGCGGAGTCAAGTATGGGGGGCGGAGTGACCAAGAAGTCGAAAAAAAGCGCACCCGCGCTTATAGATACAAAACGGCCTATTGGTGAATTGAATCTATCTGCCTGTGAAGCTCGTAGGCTATATGGCATTTGCGTTGAGCTTCTTGAACTGTGCAGCCATGTCTCTGGTCGAATAGATCCTCAGGCCGGTTGGATGGTCGCTCACGCTCGGGATGAAGTCATGCTGGGGATCTTCGATGTTAAGCCTTAGCAAAACGCTGGATACGGCCATCAGCATTGAATCGGCCACTGCGCGGCTGACCGAGACGATTCTCGGCAATAACGACCATGACCTCGCGGAAACTCTGAGGAGCATTGCTTCTGATATCGGGCTCGCTCACATCTCCTATGTGCGCTTGTCGCCGGACAAGAGCCCCGATATGTGCCTGTTGGTCGCGGTCGTTACCTATTCCCGACTGTGGCAGCACCGGTATTTCGTAAAAAAATACATGTCCAGCGACCCGGTGATTTTTTACGGGCGTGAGTCCGATCAACCCTTCGATTGGTCCAGTCTGCCCGTCGACGATCCTGGGACGAAGGCTTTCTTCACCGACGCCTTGAACCATAGCGTAGGCCGGAACGGCTTGACGATTCCCTTGCGCAATCGGAAAGGCGTATGCGCGCTGGTTTCGTTCACCAGCGATCTGCCAACGGACGAGTGGGACTCCTACAAGACGGCCAATATGGCGAAGCTTAAACTGCTGTCCGTTCTTATTGATTCCGCTTCGCACATCAATTTCAAATTGCCCGCCTTTCCGATCCATTTGTCCAATCGGGAAGAGCAATGTCTGCTTTGGGCCGCGCGCGGCAAGACCTATCAGGAGATCGCAGAGATCCTGGGCCTGGCGTTTGGCAGCGTGAAGACGCATCTCGATGCGGCGCGCCACAAATTGCACTGCATGAATCTGACTCACGCGGCCGCGGTCGCTTTCGCCACTGGCGTCATTCCGGCCCAGGCGCTGAAATAGGCGGCGGGGGAACCCAAGGGCGTTCGCGGGACATTGCTGCGGTCACACACGCGCGATGACGGCGACCGGGCCGCCGCCCGCCGGTCCCTGGTGCTCGGCGCCGCCGGAGACATAGACGGCGCCGGTTCCTGCGACGCCGCCGATCAATCCGCCGACCGCCGCGCGGGCGTGGCGCGTGGCGTTGATGTCCGAATCGTCGAGCATCGTATGGCGGAGCCCGCGTATGGCGCCGTCGGGCGAGGCTTCGGCCTTGGCGAAGATGTTGATCAGCTGGCCTTGCGATCGCGCGTCGAACGCGTTCAAGCCGACGCTCTCGATCGCCTGCACCACAGCCGGCAGATCGACCGCGTCCCGCATCACGGCGTGGCCGATTCTGAACGGGCTCGACGAGAACCGCGAGTTCCCAATCAGAATGACGACATTATGCATGAGCTCGATGCCAGCCGAGCACGAGGCGACGGATGAATAGAGCGTCCAGTCCTTCAGCACATGGCTTTCGCCGGCCTCGGCGCCGATCTCGCCCAAAGCCTTGGCGACGCCGATGGCCGAAGCGCCGCGCGAATAGCCCATCGACGCATAGCCGCTCGCCGTGACCGTCGTCTTGCCGCGCTGGGCCGCCTCCTTGACTCGCTCGCTGGTCAGAAGCGGGCATTTGATCTGGACGAAATGCACATCGGTGACGCCGTCGATGCGTGCGTCGCGCATCGCCGCCTCGACAGCCTTGGTCGTTTCTTCGATCTGCCCGTCACGGCCGATCTCCTCCGGCAGAAAGTCCCTTGTATGCGCGATGCCGACGCTCAATCGCTTCTCGTCGCGGTTCCCATCGACGCCCTCGGGACCCGGACTTCGCGAGAACACGGTTATGTGTGGCGACAGCACCCCCTCCGTGCCGCCCGACATGACGAACGCGATTTTCGCCTCGACCTCGCGGGGAGCGAGCTTGAGGTGCGAAGAGAGCGCGTTACACAATGCGGCGACGGCGTATTCGCGGGTGAAGTCGTTCACCCCGCCATTGCCTTCGGTCTTGCCCAGCACTGCAAGAATAGCGGAAGGCTCGAGCGCGCCGCTGTCGATGAGAGCCATGAGCCCGGAAACGTCTCCGGGTCCGTGGGTCGGAATGCGGATCACATCGAACGAATTGGACTGCATGCCCCCTCCCCGTGGTCTGTGCGAGCACAATCAAGTTCCGTTCCACTCCGTCTCCCTGCCGCGGGGATTTCGCGCTTGACCGTCGCGCGCCTTTAGGCCCGGATGAGCCAATGACTGTGAAGCTTCCCGTGGACCGGCGTCAGTTCGTCATCGGCGCGGCCGCCGGGGTCGCGGCGCTTGCCGCCCGCCCCGCGCTGGCCAATGTGCCTAGCGCTTACGACTCGAGCGCCTCGCCGCCGCGGCAAAGCCGGGGCGCCTTCGTCGAATGGATGGTGAAGAACCGCAGCGAGGACCCGAAATTCCTGGGCCAGCGCTGGGACCGCCTGCAGCAATTGATCGCCCATCACGACATCTGGGACGAAGCCGATATCCGCGCCTTCCTCCTCACGCCGCGTGAGGAGTTCGTGACCGCGGAGAACCTCGACCGCGCTTACGAATGGCATCATCTCAACATCGGCTTCGGCGTCACCATCACCGGCCCACATACGGTCGCGCGGATGACCAACACGTTGGCGATCAAGCACAGCGACAAGGTGCTGGAGATCGGCACCGGGTCGGGCTACCAGTCCGCCTATCTTTCGAATCTCACTCCGAATGTATGGTCGATCGAGATCATCCCCGCCCTGGCGAAGCGCACGCGGGCGCTCTACGACAGTCTGATCGCGCGCGGCTATAGCGAGTATCGCGCCATCCGCACCCGTAACGCCGACGGCTATTACGGCTGGGAGGAGAAGGCGCCGTTTGACAAGATCATCGTCACCTGCGGCATCGATCACATCCCGCCGCCGCTCCTGCAGCAGCTCGTTCCGGACGGAATCATGGTCATTCCCGTGGGTCCGCCCGGCGCGCAGCATGTGCTGAAGGCGGTCAAGCGGGCATCGCCGGACGGCCAGATGTCAGTTGCGCGCTCCGACATCTATGGCGGCGCGATCATTCCCTTCGTGCCGTTCACCGGGTCACACCAGTCGTAAGGTTGGCGCGAGCCTCTTGTCAGCTTGAGCCGATCAGGATTCCCGCCGCCAGCACCAAAGCGCCGCCGATCATCACCTTGGCGGCCGCCGAGAGCGGCGGGGTCTCCATGTATCGCCACTGAATCCAGGCGATGGTGATCAATTCGATGACGACCACGATGAATGCGATGACCGTCGCGGTGTAGAAATACGGGATCAGGAACGGGAGGGTATGGCCGATGCCGCCCGCGGTCGTCATGAGCCCGCAGACGAGGCCGCGCAGCAGCGGCGCGCCGCGCCCCGACAGCTTGCCGTCGTCCGACAGCGCCTCGGCGAAGCCCATCGAAATTCCGGCCCCGATCGATGCCGCGAGCCCGACCAGAAATGCGTTCCAAGGATTATGGGTCGCGAAAGCCGCAGCGAACACCGGCGCAAGTGTCGACACCGACCCGTCCATCAGGCCGACAAGGCCAGGCTGGATGATTTGCAGCACGAACCGCCGGCGCTCGTTCTCCGCTTCGTCGTGCCGGACGGAGTCGGTCAGCACCTGATGCTCGAGGCCGGTGGCGAGCTGGTCGTGCTTGTCCTCGGCCTCGGCGAGGTCGCCGAGCAGCTTGCGGATCGACGCGTCGGTCGTGCGCGTCAAAGCCTGACGGTAGAAGCGCGCCGCGGCGCGCTCCATGTCGTGAGTGTGCTCGCGCGCTGCTTCGAGGCCGAGCGGCTTCATCTGCCAAACCGGTTTCTGCGGAATATAGCCGCGGATGTCCTGGCGCCGCACCAGCGGGATGTGCTCGCCGAATTTCGACACGAACAAATCGATGAGCCAGCGGCGGTGTGTGTTCTCCTCCGCAGCCATTTCGTCGAATACTTTGGCGGTCGCGGGGTAATCCTCGTGCAGGCCGTCGGAGAAATCGGCGTAAATGCGCGCGTCCTCTTCCTCGTTGCTGATGGCGAGGGCCAGAATCTCGCGCTCCGATAGATCGTCGAAATTGCGCATGGATCGCGTCTCGGAAATCCCCGTCTGGCCGCGGCCCCGCGACATCGCTTCCTGACGCGCCGTTCTAGGGTTCGGCTGTCGCTCGGGTCAAGGCGCAGCTCGAAATCCGCGAGCGCCTTGAACGGCGGGCCGAATCCGCTTCGTCGCTCAACGATCAGTCGCTCTCGCCTTGGGCCGATCTCTGCCCCCTTCTGATCTCGCCCAGGTCTCGTTCAAGGAAATAATTGAGGAAGGTGCGGATGGCGGCGATCGCCGCGAGGCGCGCGACCTCGTCCCAGCTCGTGGTGATCGCGGTCTCCAAAACGTCGGCGGCGAGCTGGAAGGTGAGGCCGGCGACGAGCCAGCGGCCAAGGCGCAGCCAGACATCGCGCTCGTGGTGGCCGTCAGACGACGCGAACATCGTCCACAAGCCCCGGAAGAAGGCCTCGACCGCTCCGACGACGATGAGGATCAGCGCCAGCCAGTCGATGGCGTCGACGGCGAGGTTGGTCGCGAGGATCAGCCAGTCTTTCACCGCGCCGCCTTCATGCGTCGACGATTTCGGTTGGTCTCCACGAGACCTGGAAGGCGTCTAGCTTCTGGCGCGTCGCCGGGGCATTAGCGAGTCCGTTTTGAGCAATTCCAACGGGTTGCGGCGCGATTAGCGAGTCACCTCCCGGCTCCGGTGTCATCCTAAGTTATACATTTTATCTATGTTTATTAGCGGAAGTTTTCCGGTAGGTCGGGGCGGACTAGACGCCCCGACCGTGATTCAATCCCGTCAGTGCATGCCGCCTGCGGCCTCGTGCATTGCAGCCAACGCTTGATCGAGCGTGAAGGTGTTGGGCTTCTGAACGGGCGGGAAGTCTTTGAAGGTCGCCGCCCATTGGGATCCGACCGCCTGCGCCGCATAGAGAAGATAAACGTGGCGCAGGAACCATTCATAGTAGGTGTTGGACGTCTGATCCGCTCGCTCGAACGGATCAGTGCGAAGATTGAACAGCTTGGGCACGCGCAGCCGAACGAACGGCTCGGCCCAGACTTGCAGCGTGCCCACGCACCGCTGCTCCATGAAGCACATCTTCCAATTATGGTAGCGCATGCCGAGCACATCGCCGTCATCGCTTAGGTACATGAAGAACTTGCGCGGGCTCTCCTTCTCCTTGCCCGTGAGGTAGGGCAAGAGATTGTAAGCGTCGAGATGGTTCTTGTACGTGCGGCCGATCGCCTGGTAGCCCTTCTTCAATTTCTCGACGATGTCCGGCTCGCCCGCCATGGCGAGGAAGGTCGGGAACCAGTCGTGGTGCTGGACGATCTCGTTCGAGACTGAGCCCGCCTTGATCTGGCTCGGCCAGCGGACGACCATGGGCACCCGGAACGCGCCTTCCCAGTTCGTGTTCTTCTCGCTGCGGAACGGCGTCATGGCGCCGTCCGGCCAGGAGTTCATGTGCGGACCGTTGTCGGTCGAATACATGACGAAGGTGTTGTCGGCGATCTTGAGTTCATCGAGGAAGTCGAGGGCCTGGCCGACGTTCTTGTCGTGGTCGATCATCGTGTCGTGATAGGGCGACTGCCACATGCCCGCCTGCCCTTTGCTCTCGGGCTTCGTGTGCGTGTAGAGATGCATGTGGGTGAAGTTGAGCCAAACGAAGAACGGCTTGCCCGCGTCGTTGGCCTCTTTCATGAAGCGTTTCGCTTCCTTGACGAAATCGTCGTCGCAGGTCTCCATGCGCTTCTGCGTCAGGGGCCCCGTGTCGGTGATTTTTTGCTTGCCCACCTTGCCCCAACGCGGCTCGACGGTCTCATCTTCGGTGTCTGTCGCCCAGGTGTGCATGACGCCGCGCGGACCGAACCGCTTACGGAACTCCGGGAAGACCTTCTCATCCGGATAGTCCGGCATTTCCGGCTCTTCCTCGGCGTTGAGGTGGTAGAGGTTGCCGTAGAATTCGTCGAAGCCGTGGTTGGTCGGCAGCATGGAGTTCAAATCGCCGAGATGGTTCTTGCCGAACTGGCCGGTGGCGTAGCCCTGGTTCTTGAGGGCGGCGGCAATGGTGATCATTTTCTCGTTCATACCGATCGGCGCGCCGGGTATGCCGACTTTCGACAAGCCCGTGCGATAGACGCTCTGCCCGGTGATGAACGAGGAGCGGCCCGCAGTGCAGGACTGCTCGCCGTAGGAATCGGTGAAGATCATGCCTTCGTGCGCGAGGCGATCGATGTTGGGCGTCTGATAGCCCATCAGCCCCCGCGTGTAGCAGCTCAGGTTTGCGATGCCGATGTCATCGCCCCAGATGACGAGAATGTTCGGCTTGTCTGATTTAGGCATATCCCTCTCCTATGATTAATTTGAATTTCACCGGGCGATTTGATCTCGGCGCGCTCACCGAAACCAAGAAAACAAGCATTCAAGTTTGAGCTGCGCGCCTCCCTATTCGAACGGGCCGATATGAAACACCATGCTCATAACCGCAGCCACGCCGATCAAGAGAAGAACGAGCGCCGTAACCAGAGTGAAGGACACCGGAAAGATGGTCTGGCCATGAAGGAGTCCCTCCTCCCGCATCGACTCTCGCAAGTGCCGCAGCCCCAGCATGAATTGCACGTGGTAGATGATGCCGATAACGAGCATCACGATGCCCAATCCCACCAGGGCGAGGCCGAAGTTACGCGGCGCCGCGGCTTTGGTGATGATGTTCTGATCGCGCAGCTTCTGGAACACCTGCGCAATGGTGAAGCCGAAGCCAATCAGCGACAGCGACGTGCGAATCACCGACATCAGCGTCCGGTCGGCGCTCATGCGCGTGCGCTGAAACGACATGCCCGTGCGCCGCGCCGCGAGCTCGGTGTTGGTGTCGAACTTGAGATCGGGGCTCGCCATCGTTTTCTCTGCGGCCTAGCTCAACCAGCTGCCCGCCGGGCGACCCAATAATGGGCGATGCGCTCAAAGGGGCCGCGCAGCAGCAAATAAGGGATAAACGCCAGGAGAATCGCTATAACTGCGGACTGGGCTGGGTAGAACGTGTCCAGCTCCTTCCATTGGTAGATGATATCCATGACGACCCCAAGAATCAGGATGCGCGCCGTCGCGACGATGCCCTCCCATAGACGCCCGCTCCGCCCCTCGGAGTCCCGCACGCCATGGATCAAGGCCCAAATATAGGGCCTGCGTCCAAGTCGCGCGTCGTGGAACCCGTCGCGAAGCGCCGCGATGATCGCCATCGCCGGTTGCAAGATAAAGCGAAAGGTCATCGGGCCGCCGGGCCGATCAAGAATGTCGGTCCAGAGACGGCCGAGACTTTCTTCAGTAACCCCATACCAGGCCACCCCGAGAGCGAAGAGGCCAAGCACGAGCAAGCTTGCGACCTGCGCCTGAAGGACCTGGGTTTTTGACGGCGCGTCAGTCAAAATGCGAGCGCTCTGCATCGAGTCGATCCGTTTGAGGCAAGGCTAGCATCTTGCGGCCGCGATCGCACCCGACGTTAACGGTCATCGCTGGGTATCGGTTAGTCCCTGGGAGTCCGCGTGTCAAAGCGCCTTCGGGCGGCGTTTTGGCCTGCCAATAGCCTGGATGCTGAGGAAGCATAGGGGATGTCGACGATGGAAGAAAACGCGGAAACGCCCGACGCTCGCGCCCAGGCGATTCGTGCGTTCTACGAGTTCGCATCCTTATCCAGAGCCCGTCGCGACGCTTGACAAGCGCCTCGATCGCTATCGCGATCCTCGCCGGCGCCGAGCGCAAAACCTGCTGCTGTGGCCCTTGGAGAAGGCGCGCTCGGATCGAGCGATCCTCGTCGCGGGGTGCGGAACATCACAGGCCGCCCGGCATGCGCTGATGGAGCCCGAGGCCCGCGTCACCGCGATCGACATCAGCGAGACAAGCTTGCGGCACACAAGCGATCTTCAGGAGAAGCACGGCATCCGGAATTTGCGCCTTGAGCGGCTTGCGATCGAGCGCGTTGCGGAGCTTGGCGAGACCTTCGACCAGATCGTTTGCACCGGCGTCCTTCACCACCTGAGCGACCCCGACGCCGGTCTTCGCTCGCTGCGTGATGTGCTTGCGCGGAATGGCGCAATGCACATCATGGTCTATGCGCCTTACGGGCGCGCCGGCGTTTATATGATGCAGGATTATTGCCGGTTGCTCGGCATTGGCGTGACGGACGCTGAGCTGCGGGAGCTCGGGGACACGGTTCAAGCGCTGCCTGCGGACCACCCGATTGCCGGGGTCGTGAAGCGGGCGAAGGATTTCGCACGGCCCGACGCGCTCGCCGACGCATTGCTCAATCCGCAGGATCGCGCCTATTCAGTGCCCGAGCTTTACGACTGGCTCGAGCGCTGCGGGCTTAAGTTCGGACGCTGGCACGAGCAGGCGCCTTATCTTCCCCAATGCGGCGCAATCGACCTCGCCCCGCATGGCGCTCGCCTCGCGGAGCTTCCCCCGCGCGCGCAGCATGCGGCGCTCGAGCTCCTACGCGGGACAATGGACCGGCACAGCTTCGTCGCCTATCGCGACGATCGCGAACGCGAAGCCCAGCCCATCACATTCGACGGCGACGCATGGCGCGGCTTCGTTCCGGTTCGGCTTCCCTGGACGCTGACCATCAAGGATCGAGCGCCGCGCGGCATCGCGGCCGTGCTCATCAATCCGAGCCACATCTATCCCGATCTTGCTTTTCTCATCGACGCCGCTCAGGAGCGGGTGCTAACCGCGATCGATGGCGAGCGCTCCGTCGCCGAGATCCTGCGAAGCGCTGCGATGAGCGATGAGGGAGGCCGCCGGTTCTTGAAGCGGCTCTGGGAGCACGACCTCATCGTCTTCGACGCCAAACGGCCTTAAGACGTCGACCGCGAGATCGCCCTTAAGCCGTGGATCAGGCCTGGCGCCACGCACCACGCAGCGGAAAGCCGACGTGGCTCGTCGACGTGTCGATCGGCTCGGCGTGCCGCGCCGCGGGGCGGTAGCGTTTGCAATAGTTCGGCGCGCATAGGTGCGAGCCGCCTTTGAGCACCTTGCGCGGAATGCGGATCTCAGGCTGACAGGGATCGTAGCTGTCCCCTTCCGCGCCGCCACGCGGGTTCTGGGGCACGCAGCACGCCTTGGGCGCGTCGTCTGGATGACGAGTTGACCAGAAGTCCGTGGTCCATTCCCACACATTGCCGATCATATCGTGGATCCCGTAGGCGTTCGGCGGGAATGACCTGACTGGGGACGTGCGCTCAAAGCCGTCTTCCGCCAGGTTCTGGTGCGGAAACGCGCCCTGCCAGGTGTTGGCCATCTGCTTGGCGCCAGGCGTGAACTCGTCGCCCCAAGCGTATTCCGCGCCATCAAGCCCGCCGCGCGCGGCAAACTCCCACTCAGCCTCGGTCGGCAATTCCTTGCCCGCCCAGCGCGCGTAAGCCTCGGCGTCGCGATAGGCGACATGCACGACCGGGTGGTCGTCCATTCCGCTGATCGAGCTGCGCGGCCCATAGGGCCTTCGCCAGTCGGCGCCAAATTTGAATCGCCACCATTGCGACCAGTCCTTGAGATCGACCGGCCCCTTCGGAGGCGAAAAGACGAGCGATCCCGCTTTGAGCATGTGCGGCAGCGCGCCCGGGTAATCCTCCGCCCTCGGCGCAATCTCGGCGAAGGTCACATGCTTCGTCGCGTTGACGAACTTGCGGAACTGGCGGTTCGTCACCGGCGTGCGGTCGACCCAGAACGCGTCGACCTTGACCCGGTGCACTGGCGCCTCCTCGGGATAGTGCTTGTCCGATCCCATGTGGAACTCGCCCCCCGGCACGAAGATCATGTCGGCGAGCGGATCCGCCGCAGGCGTTTCGACGCGGTTGGAAACCTGGCTCAGTGAACTCATGTCGCCCTGCTGGTCGGCCGGATAGCCAGGAATGGCATGGATTGCGTTCCTTCTCAAAATTGGGCGGGAAGCCCGGGTAGAGAGTCGCGGCAACGCTTCAGTAACGGTGTTTACCTTGTGGCCGTATTGCGTTGAAGATTCTCGCTTATCGGGTGACGCGGATCAAGCGCGACGATCAAGACGAGTATCGTCCATCGGACCAATAGCTTTAGCAAAAGGTAGCGAAAAGCCGTCGTTTTCGGCGACTGGCGGAACCGAGCCTTTATTTCCGCGTTGTAAATTGGAGACTGAGATGGAGCCACAGTGAGACACGCCGATGTTGGACCTCTTGTTGAATCATAGCCCGGCGTTCATCGGGGGCGAGTTCATGCTCGCGCTTTCGCTCGGACTGTTTGGAGTGGCTCTGGCTGGCACAGTCCGCGAGAGATATTCGATCAGAATTCCGATCGCGCGGATAAAGGATCGATCCCCTCGTTGACCACGGGCGCGTCTCCCTCTCGAAGAGGGCGGGCTAAGCCTTGCATCCATAACTCTCCATCGCTTCATGGTGGTCCCGCTTCCGGGATGCTTGGGTAAAACGCCCGCCGAATGCGAGCTGCGCCCTTGCCAAGCGTTTCGGCCCCAGTGACGATGCCGGATGCTTACGACCCCCACTGTCATCGGAGTGTTCAGCGCGCTCCTCTGCGCAAGCGCCTTGGGGGTCAGTCTTCAGCGCAAACTCGCCGAGCAGCACAAGAGCAAGGAGACCGGGGACCACGTTCGCCTCATCATTTCGATCCTCGTGACGTTCACGGCAGTCGTGCTCGGCCTCTTAATTTCCAGCGTGAAGTCGTCGTATGATCAGTTCGAGAACCGCCTGAACGCTCTTGCCGGCGACATCACTGAGCTTGATGTCCGCTTGCGTGAGTACGGCGATGATACGGCGCCGATCCGAGCCAAACTGCGCACCTACGTTGCGGCTGCGATCGCCGACACTTGGCCTAACGAAACGCCGCCGCCAGGCGCTTATCCAAAGTTTCCTGTGAGTCCCAGCCTGGAGCGTCGGCAACTCGGAGATATGCTGATCGATGCCGATATGGCCATTGGCAGGCTCGATCCGCCCGACCTGTTCCGCAAGCGTCTGGTCACACAGATCGAAAACCAAATGTCCGCCACAATGACCCAACGGCGTCTATTGCTCGCGACCTCTCGCGATACGATCTCTTCGACTCTTCTCATCGCCATGACGGCATGGCTGGTGATCGTCTTCGCCGTGTTCGGCGTCATCGCGCCCCGCAACGTCGTGGTTTACGTGACAATCCTCCTGTGCGCGCTCTCCTTTTCGTCGGCGATTTTCTTCATCCTTGAGTTTGACGGCCCGATCGACGGATTCATTTACGTCTCAAGCGATTCCTTGCGCGACGCCCTGCGGCATATCGACGCTTCATAGGCCGCGGGCCAGCGACCCACGCTCTCCATTTTTACCTTCCGCTTTGCTCCGAAAGCCGAAAGGCCTAGAAGGGCCGCCTTGTGAATTGGACGCCAGCCCTTCTCAGTCCCCCGCGCGGGGACGGCGCGCCGCCCCCGATGCGATCCGGCGTCGGATAGCCATGCGCCACCTGCCGATCTTTCTCGACCTTGGCGGCAAGGCCGCGGTCGTCGTGGGCGGCGGCGCAGCGGCGGCGCGACGGGCGGAGCATCTCATCAAGGCCGGCGCCCGTGTGACCACATTCGCTGCCGCGCTCAGCGACGATTTTCGCGAGCTTCTCGACCAGCCGAACTTTCAGCACGAGGCGCGTGACCCCGAAGCCAAGGATTTCGAAGACTGCGCGCTCTGCTTTGTAGCGTCCGAGGACGAACGCCTGGCGGCCGAAGCCTGGTCCGCGGCGAAAGGCGCCGGCGCGCTGGTCAATGTCGCCGACCGGCCGCGCTTTTGCGACTTCATCATGCCCTCGATCCTCGACCGCAGCCCGCTTGTCGTTGCGATCTCGACCGGCGGGGCTTCGCCGATCCTCGGCCGCATGCTGAAGGCCCGCCTGGAAAGCTCCATCCCCGCCGCTTACGGGCGCCTTGCGGACCTCATGGGCGGATTCCGCGACGCGGTGGCGAAGGCGATCGCCTCTCCGGTCCAGCGTCGGCGATTCTGGGAGACGGTGCTCGAGGGGCCGATCGCCGAGCGGGCCCTCTCCGGCGACGAGCGCGCCGCCAGCGCCGAACTCACCCGCGCCATCGAACGCGCGGGCGCCGAGACGGCCCAGGCTCCGCGCGGCGAAGTCTATCTTGTCGGCGCGGGGCCCGGCGATCCCGATCTTTTGACCTTCCGCGCCCTTCGGCTCATGCAAAAAGCCGATGTCGTGCTCTACGACCGGCTCACCGACCCGCACGTGATGAGCCTGGTGCGGCGCGAAGCCGAGCGCATCTATGTCGGCAAGCAGCCGGAGGACCATGAACTGCCGCAAGGCGAGATCAGCGCGCTGCTCGTCAAACTCGCCAGGCAAGGCAAGCGGGTGCTGCGTCTCAAGGGCGGCGATCCCTTCATGTTCGGCCGGGGCGGCGAGGAGATCGAAGCTCTCGCCGCGGAGGGGATTCCGTTTCAGGTCTGTCCGGGAGTGACGGCGGCGATCGGGGCTGCGGCCTATGCGGGCATTCCCCTGACCCATCGCGATCATGCCCAAGCTTGCGTATTCGTGACCGGCCACGGCAGAGACGGCAAAATCGATCTCGATTGGACCGCGCTCTTGCAACCACGCCAGACGGTTGCGATCTATATGGGGCTGCGCAATATCGAGGCGCTGACGCACGAGTTCGTTGCGCGCGGCGCGGATGCGGATTTGCCGGCGGCGATCGTTGACAACGCCACCCGCCCCAATCAACGGGTCGTCGTCGGCACGCTCGGAACCTTGGCCGCGAAGGCGCATGCGGCCGAGCTGAGCGGGCCCTCGATCATTATAATCGGGACGGTCGTGACGTTGCGCGATACGCTCGATTGGAGCGCGACGGCCGGGCCGCGCTCGTCTGCCGAGAAAGCGCGCTCGGCCGCGAGCGGGAAGGACTGAGATGGTTTCTCGCGACGAGGTCATGGCGGCGCTGGCGGCGATCCCCGGCCCGGACGGGCGCGCGTCCTTGCCCGATTCTGGGGCGGTCTCCGGCGTCACCATTCGCGACGGCAAGGTGTTCGCCGCGATCGCCATCGATCCGGCGCAGGCCAAAGCGATGGAGCGGATGCGGGCTCACGCCGAGGCCGCGATCCGAGCGATTCCGGGCGTCGCCGGGGCCGTGGTGACGCTGACCGCCAAATCCGCGCGCACTGTCGCAGGCGCTTCCCCGCCGCACGCCCATCAAGGCGAGGCGGCGCCGCGCCGGCATGGCCGGCCGAGCGAACCGCTGCCCGGCGTCAAGCACATCATCGCTGTCGCCTCCGGCAAGGGCGGAGTGGGCAAATCGACTGTGGCCTGCAACTTGGCCGTTGGCCTTACGCAGCTCGGTCTCAAGGTCGGCGTTCTCGACGCCGACCTGTTCGGACCCTCGATGCCGAGGCTGTTCGGCATCCAGTCCAAACCGGGCTTGGCGCCGGACGGCAAGCAGCTCATCCCGCTCGAAAGCTTCGGCGTGAAGGTCATCTCGATCGGTTTCCTGATCGAGGAGCGCGCGCCGGTGGTCTGGCGCAGTCCCATGGTCATCTCGGCCTTGAACCAGCTCTTGCGCGAGGTCGCGTGGGGCGAACTCGACGTGCTCATCGCCGACATGCCGCCCGGCACCGGCGACACGCAGCTGACGATGGCCCAGAACGTGCCGCTCGCCGGCGCGGTGATCGTCTCCACGCCGCAGGATCTGGCGCTGATCGACGCCCGGCGGGGCATTTCGATGTTCAATCAGGTGAAAGTGCCGCTCATCGGCGTCGTCGAGAATATGAGCTACTTCGTTTGTCCGCACTGCGGCGGGCGAACGGATGTTTTTTCGCATGGAGGGGCGCGCGCGGAAGCGCAAAAGCTCGGCGTTCCTTTCCTCGGCGAAGTGCCGCTCGACATCGCCATCCGCGCCAATTCCGATGACGGGCGCCCGGTCGTCGCCAGCATGCCGGAGAGCCCGCAAGCCAACGCCTTCCTCGAGATCGCGCGACGGGTCGCGGATACGCTTACCGCCGGCGCGCCGGGCGCAAAGCCCGCGCCGCGGATACGCATCCTGGAGTGAGCGTCGCGATGTCCTGGCCGACCGATATTACCGCGATGGATAAGGGCCGCACTCTGGAAGTCGCCTTCGACGACGGCCAGGTGATCCGCCTAACGGCCGAGAGGCTGCGCGTCGAGAGCCCGAGCGCCGAAGTGCAGGGGCATTCGCCGAGCCAGAAGCGGACCGTCACGGGCAAGGAGAACGTCGCCATCGTCGGGATCGAGCCGGTCGGCCATTACGCGATCAAGATCGTGTTCGACGACGGACACGACACCGGCCTCTACAGCTGGGACTATCTGCGCAAGCTGGCCGGCTGACCGGCTATGCGCGGCCGCGGCGGAGCGGCGACCGTCAGAACTTTGAGAGAACCGTGCCCGCGATGTCGCACTGGAAGCCCTCGAGCGCGCGCGAGATTTTGCTGATGTCCCTCACCTTCGTCCGATGCCGTCGAGCCGCGATCATCGCGGCGCCGACGCGGGACGCGACAACGTAGGCGTCCGCGCTCTCGAGCGCCGCCGGAGTGTCGTAGATCACCACGCCATAGTTGCGCTGAGCATTCTGCGACAGGGTCAAAAACTCCTTGGAGCTCAACAGTTCCTGCGGGTGGGGCGCGGTTGCGCCGGCGACGAGCAGCGACAGGCCGGGCACGATGTCGATCGTGACGGGCGGCAATTCGGCGTCGCCATGGTGCAAGGCCTCGACCAGGCCTTCCGTCTTCGGATCCACGCCGAACAGAGCGGCGAGCCTCGGCTTCCTCAAGTTTGCGTCGACAAGGAGCGTTGGCACCGCCATCTGGGCGAAAGACAGGGCAAGATTGGCGGCGAAATACGTGACCCCGACCTTGCGATGGGGCCCGATGACGGCGAAGGCGTTCTTGCCCTGCGACAAGGGCCCGGTCGCGAGCGCAGAGCGCACGGAACGGAAGGCTTCCGCCGCCGTGCTGAAGGGCTGGTAGCCGACAACCAGCTCGCGGGAAAAGCGCCCTTCGTCGACGCCAAAATTCAGGACCGGATAATTGTAGCGTTTCGACAGCGCCAGAAACAAACTGTCGCGCCGCACGAGGCCCAGCGCGATCGCCGCCTCGCCAAACGTCAGGCCCTTGCGCCGCTGAAACCCGCGGATGGCCTCGACTTGCGCCTCGCTCAGATTGCCGGCCGCGAGAATCTGCTGCTCGATCGGATCCTTCGACGTCGGGACGGCGACAACGTTCTCCGCATCTTTCTGATAGCTTGGTTTAATCGCCATGGACTCAAACTCTCAATTGGTCGACCGCGGCCCTCCGCCCCCGAAGGGGCCCGCAAAAGACGTTACCTCGCAATTGTTTTCCGAACGGTTCCAGTTCTTTGGGCTGACCCTACCTGGCCAGACCGACCATTAAATCGGCGTCCCGCCGACTCAGGCGGGACGAAGGCTGCGACGTGACGCGCCAAGACGCGGCTTCGAGCGTCCCGCGCTGCCCAGAGTCCCCAAGAACGGGGCCGGGGCTGCATGTTCCAGATCGACTGGAAAGCGAACCCGCCGATCCGCCGCTTCGGCGAGGAGCGCCAGGATCAGACCGAGCGCGAGGCCGGCGGCGATCCCGACTGGCATCACCACAAATGGCTTTGGAAACGCTGGATCGACGGGCGGAAACGCCTTGTCGAGCACCGTCATATCCGAAAATGTCAGCTTGCTCTGCAACTTAGCCTGTTCGGCCGCCCTTTCCCGAGCATTCAGCTGATCGGCGCGGAACGCGACATCGTGCTCCAATTGGCCGAGGCGGTCGCGCTGCGCTTGAATGTCAATCAGCGCCTTCTGCGCTTGAGCTTGCTCTTTCTCGAGGGACGCAATCTGAGTTTGGACCGTGGCGATGCGTTCCTTCAGATGGTTGCGCATTTTCTCGGTCGCGTCGCCAATCTGCTTGCGAAGCGCCGCGATATTCGCCTGTTGGGCCAACATCTTGGGATTGTTGGAGCCAAGCGCGCCCTTGGCGGTCGCAACATCGGCTTCCGCCGTCGACAGCTTCTCTTTCAAGCCCGAGAGAATTTGCAGATCGGGATCCGACGGGTCATTCGACAGATCCGTGGAGCCGGTGGTCAGGCGGCTCTGAAGCGCTGTCAACCCGGATTGCGCGTTCGTCAACTCCTGGGCGATCGACATATATTGGTTGGTCTCCCTGTCGCCGCCTGTGGCCGTGGGCGCAACCATATTCGTCTTGGCTTGGAAGTCTCTAAGCGCGGCGCGCGCGGCGTCCAGCTCCTTACGCAATTCGTCGAGCTGGGGAGCAAACCAGCGCGCGGTCTGGTCGGCCTCGGCAGCCTTCATGGCCACGGAGCCGTCGATCGTCGCCGCGAGAAACGCATTGGCGATCAAAGCCGCCTGGTTCGGGTCGCCTGACTTATATTTGATGGTCAGGACATTCGTCCCCATGATGAACTTCGGATCGACGTTCCTCACCAGCCCAGCGGCCATCCAGTCTTCGATGCTTTCGCGTCCGAAGGAAGAGGACTTTCGGAAGTTCGCCTGCACCGCTGAATTGTCAGTCAAGTTCAAGCGCTTGACGACGTCGACCGCCACCCGCTGGCTGGTGACGAGGGATAGAATGTTGCCCTGCATCAGCCCTATCGTGCCGATGCCCGACGATACTTCAGAAATCGGGTCGACGTTGCCCGGGTCGATGCTCGCGGTCGCGACGGCGTCGTAGCGGCCCGGCACGAACAGCAACACTCCGCCCGCCACGATCACGGTGGTGAGGAGCGCCAGCAGGATGATCCACACCCGGCGCAAGAGAATAACCAGGATTTGGCTTACCGACACGGCCCAACTCCTGCGTTCGGCGGCAACTCAGGACGAGGCATAGCAGAACTTGGTGACTAGAATATGCGCTCGCTCACAATGATCGTATCGCCTGCTTCCACTTGATCGTCAAGTGAAGCTGGGACCTCGTAGGTTTGCCCGTTGCCGGACATGCGCTTGATCCGGATCCGCCATTCCGACCCGAGGAGCGCCAGTCCGCCGCCAATCGAGATGGCTTGCTCGACCGTGAGGGGCCGGAGCAGCGGATATTCCCCGGTTTTGTTCACATAACCGTAAAGGTAGTAGAACGGCGCCAGGTCGACAAAAACCTCATCATTATTGGCGATCCGGAAATCCGCGCCAGGGCCGCGCCCAGCCTGGACGTCTTTGGACTCGAACTTTCTGATTGTTGCGCCGCGCCGCAAAGTGATCGTTCCGCCCAGAGCGGCGTCCCGCAGTCCGCCTGCCCGGGACAAGAGCTGGGTGAGATTTGTCGGCCGATCGAGCGTGTAGACCCCTGGCACGCCGACCTGCCCTTGGACGCTGGCCTGCGTGCCGAAGGTGGTGATTTCGACCAGCACATGGGGGTCGGTGACGATCTGACGCGACGCCAACTGTCTTTCGATTGTGCGCGCCAGCTGGTCTTCGCTCAGCCCTGCCGCCCTGATCCGGCCAACATAGGGAAAGCTGATCGTTCCATCCGTCTCGACGCGGGTCGTGGTGTCCATGTCAGGTTGGTTGACGACCTTGATCGAAATCGAGTCTTGCGGCGTGAGAACCCGGCCGGCGGCGAGCGCCCAGCCCGGAACGACAGCGCCCATAGCCAGGACCGCCAACCACAGCATCCACCGCCGGGCTATTCGCATCGTTGTCAGCATTGCTTCCGCTCCCACTTCGGACTGCTAGTACGGTCTATAGTTCAGGCTTACTGTCAGGATATCTTGCGGGGTTATGGTATGGTCCGAGACCCGCTCGGAATATGAGGCGTTCAGCGCGGCTGATAGAAAAGGCGTCATGGAGTACAACAAACCGGTGCTCAGGCTGTAAGTATCCTGCGCGCCAGCAAACAAAGGTGAAATACCCGGCGTCGCCGCGGTGAATGTTCCGGTTGTATAGTCGATCGATCCCCCCGCGGTGAGGCTGATCTTGGGCGTCATCTGATAGACCAAATTCGCCCCGACGGTATAGCTTTCCTGAGCGTTGGCGATGACCGTCGTCGGAGGTGTGATTGATCGCGCCGCGCTGACGTTCAACGTCAACTTGGGCGTGAGCGTCCACCTCGCGCCCAGCGTATAGATTGGCAGGAGCGTCTTAGGCAGACCTAGAGTGAATCCGCTCGTGACCCCGACCAACCCAATGCTGCCATTCACTGAGAGATTAGGATCGATGTCTCGCGTATATCCGAGAGTGAAGCTATGAAAGTCCGTCTCAGTGGCTAAGCCGAAGGCATTCAGCCCGTTTCTGCCTGTGAAGTTCTGATCGGAAATGCTGGCGAGCGCGGTGACCGTACTTGCGCCTTTTGCATATTCGATGCCGGCGGCGATCAGCGAGGTTCGAGAATCATTCAGCGCGTTTTGAACAGTCGAGTTCGTCAGGGTGGTTATACCCGTATTGAAGAGCACTGAATATCCGTTGGAGACGGCGCATTTTCCGGTTTCATTGAACGCGTTTGTCGTCGTGTAGTTGATGCCGGTCCCCACCTGCTCCGTAAGCGCCGCTGGCGACTTGGAGAGGCTCGCGGCAAGAGCTCCTGAGCATCGCGACGTAACAGTCCAGTCAACGCCAGTGTTAACTGAGTATATGGTTGAATCAAATTGGGTGTTGTGAAGATAGCGTATGAAGCCGAGGTTCAGGTCGAAAAATACTTGTTGGTTGTATAGGTTCCCCTTGGTTTGGAAGCCAAAATTGGATGACGACGTGAAATCGCCTTGTGGCCCGCCACGTAGGTTGGGGAAGCCAATCGGAAGAGAATCTATGTTCGAGTTATAGGACACGTCTTGGGAAGCGGTCAGCTTGAACGGCAGATCAGCCCAGTTCTGCGGGACCGAGGGCAGAGGAAACTCATTGAATAGAGCCCCGTTCGCCGGGGTCACAGAGCCCGATAGCTCCTGCCCCCGGCCGCCGGTTACCGCGCCAAGCGTCAGGACCAATGCGAGCGTCAAGGCCCCGCTCCGCCTCATACCACCCCTTTGCCTCAAAACGCATGCGCGCGCACGAACAACGCCTAGTCCCCGCCAAAATCGTCCGTCACGCTCGCTAACTCTCTGTAAGTCTCGACCGCGCGGGCAATTCCTTCGCCCTCGGCCTCAGACTGGCGACGTTGCCAGCGCCTCCCTGAAATAACAGGGTTGAACCCAAGCCATGACATCCTGGTTAACCCGCGAAGGCGACGGCCCTCAGGTGGCGCAAAGCCACCTGTTGCGACCGACGCAAACAGTCATGCATACGCATATTCGGCCTCCCCGGACAAGGCGACAAAAGCCACACTTGCGGACAAAATAAGCCGCGCCGCCGCCATCTGGACAGTGGTGTCTGGGCCAGCCAAACCGTTCCACGGCGGGAATGACAGCGCATATGGCAAGGACCCGCAAATGAATGCGCATTACCGCGTCGTCGTGATCGGCGGGGGGGTCGTCGGGGCTTCCGTTCTTTACCATTTGACGAAATTTGGGTGGACCGACGTCGCGCTGGTGGAGCGCTCCGTCCTGACCGCTGGCTCCTCCTGGCACGCGGCCGGCGGCTTTCATGCGCTCAACGCCAACCCGAATATGGCGCTCCTCCAGGCCTACACGATCGACCTCCTGAAGGAGGTCGAAGCCGAGTCCGGCCAGCCGGTCGGCATGCATATGACCGGCGGCATTCATGTCGCCTCGGCGCCGGAGCGTTGGGAGTGGCTGCAGTCGTCCTACCGCCGCTTCCAGGCCATCGGCATCGATGACGTTCGTCTGGTGACGCCGGAGGAGATCAAGGCCCGCTGCCCCATCATCAATGTGGAGGGGGTGCTCGGGGGCATGTGGGCCGACCGCGAAGGCTATGTCGACACCACAGGCGCCGTATGGGCTTACGCCGGCGCGGCCAAGAAACGGGGCGCGACTGTGATCGAGCACAATCGGGTGCTGGAATTAAAGCAGCGCCCGGACTCCTCGTGGGACCTTATCACCGAGACGGGCGTGATCAACGCGGAGCATGTGGTGAACGCCGCGGGTCTATGGGCGAAGCAGGTCGGGCGGATGGTCGGCCTCGATCTCCCGCTCTCGCCGTTGGAGCACCATTACCTCCTGACCGAGACCATTCCCGAAATCGCCGGGTCTGAGGCTGAACTGCCGATGGTCGTGGACCTCGAGGGATTCACCTACATGCGCCAGGATCAGAAGGGGATGCTGGTCGGCATCTACGAGACCAATCCCCAGCACTGGTCGATGGACGGCGCGCCATGGGATTACGGCATTGAACTCCTGCAGGAGAATATCGACCGCATCGCTGCCGAGCTCGAGCTCGTTCACCGCCGCTATCCGGTTTTGCAGACGGCGGGGATACGCAAATGGGTCAACGGCGCGTTCACCTTCTCGCCTGACGGCAACCCGCTCGTCGGCCCGGTCGCGGGCAAGCCGGGCTATTGGCTCGCCTGCGGCGTGATGGCCGGATTTCTGCAAGGCGGCGGCGTCGGCAAGTCGCTGGCGGAATTGATGATCCATGGCGAGGCGGAGGCGGACGTCTACGGCCTCGACATCGCGCGTTACGGGCCCTTCGCCTCCAATCGCGAGTACATCAAGCAGACGACCGGCGAGTTCTACGCCCGCCGCTTCGTCATGACCTATCCCAACGAGCAATTGCCGGCCGGGCGGCCGCTCAAGATGACGCCGGCCTACGATGCGATGACGGCCGCCGGCTGTCGCTGGGGCAATTCCTGGGGGCTTGAAGTCCCGCTCTATTTCGCGCCGGCAGAATTCGAAGAAAAGCCGACGCTCAAGCGCTCGAACGCCTTCGATATCGTCAGCGCCGAATGCCGCATGGTGCGGGAAGGCGTCGGCCTTCTCGATATCGCCTCGTTCTCACGCTACGAAGTGACCGGCCCGGAGGCCGAAAGCTGGCTCGACTGGATGACGGTCTCCCAGCTGCCCAAGCCGGGCCGCGCGCGCTTGGCCCCGATGCTGTCCGAGACGGGCAAGCTCAAGGGCGACCTCACCATCATCAACTGGGGCGACGGGACATTCTGGATCGAGGGCTCCTACTATCTTCGTCAATGGCACATGCGCTGGTTCGCCGCCCATGCGCGCGAAGGGGTGAGCGTGCGCGATATCTCCGACGATATGATCGGCTTCTCGCTGTCTGGCCCGAAATCGCGCGACCTGCTCGCGCGCGTCACGCATCAGGACGTGTCCAACGCGGCCCTCCCCTTCATGGGCGCGGCGAGGCTCGATGTCGGCCTTGTGCGGGCGAAGGTCGCGCGACTCTCCGTGACCGGCGAGCTCGGCTACGAGATCAATTGCCGCGCGCTCGAGCACGCCGGCCTGCGCCGGACCCTGCTCGAAGCGGGACGCGACCTCGGCATCAAGGAGTACGGCTACAACGCGCTTCTGTCGCTGAGACTCGAGAAGAGCTTCGGCGTCTGGTCGGCGGAATTCACGCAGGATCGTACGCCGCGCATGACCGGCATGGATCGCTGGATCGCCTGGGACAAGGGCGACTTCCTCGGCCGCAAGGCGGCGCTCATCGAGAGCAAGGGACCACCGCCCGAACGCCAACTTGTAACGCTCGAGGTCGACGCGGCAGACGCGGACGCGACGGGCTACGAGCCGGTCTGGCGATCGGGCGCCATGGTCGGCTTCGTGACCTCGGGCGGCTATGGCCATACGATACACAAGAGCCTCGCGATGGCTTTGGTCGCGCCGGAAGCCGCCGAGATCGGCTCCGAGCTCAGCGTGCATATCGTCGGCGCCGAGCGCAAAGCGCGCGTCATCGCGCCCTCGCCATACGATCCTCTCGGTAAGGCGATGCGCGCGTGACCAATCAAGCGCGGGCTCAATTTGGACCTGATGCTGAGCCAGCGCGGGATCCACACGCCAGCTCAGCTCGAGATGGCCGCGCGGCTTACCAACGCCGTGCAGCTCAACGGCGTCGACGCCGAGCTTTGGGGGCCGAACGAGATCCGCGAACGGCGGCTTATCGACGAGGCCGCCGGCTCCGGCATCGCTCATTAAGAAGGAGAAAGCCCATGTATATCGCCATGAATCGCTTCAAGGTCATGAAAGGCGCCGAGGGCGCGTTCGAAAACGTGTGGCTCTCGCGCGACACCCATCTCGACCGCGTGCCCGGGTTCATCGAGTTCCACCTCCTGCGCGGGCCCGAACGCGACGACCATGTGCTCTATTCATCGCACACGGTCTGGGCGAGCAAAGACGCCTTCACCGCCTGGACGCAATCCGAACATTTTCGCGCCGCCCACCGTGACGCCGGCGCCAACAAGCCGCTTTATCTCGGCCATCCCGAGTTTGAGGGCTTCGAGGTCCTTCAGACGATCAAGAACGCGCGCGATGAGGCCGCCTGAAGGCGGCGCCTGCAAATCTTTCGCCGCCCCTTCTGCGGTCCGCGCGACGAGAGCGAATTCCACTTGTGCCGGCGAACCGAAGGCGCTGCCCGAGCCGGCAGGCTCGGTCGGCGAGGTGCAGGCGGAGAAGGCTGGATCCCCGCGTTTCGCGGGGAGGACACGTCCGTCAGGCTCTCCGGCCTGCGATCAACCGCAGCCACGGGCCCGCATGAAAGGCGCTCATCATGAGATACATCGGCGCCATTCCGCTCATGAGCGAGGCATGCGCCGAGCAGAGTGGCTCGGCGCCGCCGCCAAGGCAGGCGGTCATGAGCGCCATCGTGGCGAAGGTCGGCGCGGCGGCGAGGCCGAGCCACTCGGCCGCGACGCGGGCGGTCGCCAGCGCCGTGGCGCCTGCCGCCGATCGAGATCGCGCTCATGGGCTTCCGCCCGCCTCATTGTTTCGGAACGCCGCCTCGCCCGCGTCCGACACCTTGGCCCATTGCGGATCGACCGACTTTTCCGCTTCGTAATTGTCGTGCCAGTTCCACCATTTATAAGGAGGCGTCTGGGGATAGCCGTCCGGCGAATCCTCCCATAATTCCTGGCGCCCGAGCGGCGTCGCGTCGAGATAGTTCCACACCGTGCCCATCGCCTCGTCGCCGCGGCTGTTGATGAAATAGGTGCGGTAGATCCTGTCGCCGTCGCGGAAGAAGACGTTGTGGCCGTGCCATTCGTCGACGCCGAAGTCTGCGTCGAAACTGTCGGTGATCGTGTACCACGGCATTTTCCAGCCCATCCGCGCCTTGAGCCGCGCGATGTCGGCCTGCGGCGCGCGGGAGGCGTAGGCCAGCGTCGTGTCGCGGGCGTTCAGATGCGCGAGATTCGACACTTGATCGGCGCCCATCGAGCAGCCGCGGCAGGCATGGTCGGGCCAGCCGAACACGCCCGGCTCGAAGAAGGCGCGGTAGACGATCAGCTGACGGCGGCCTTCGAACAGGTCGAAGAGGCTCGCCTTGCCTTTCGGCCCGATGAACGCATAGGCCTTGTCGACGGCCATCCACGGCATGCGCCGACGTTCGGCGGCGAGCGCGTCATGGGCGCGCATCACGGCCTTCTCCTTTAAGAGCAATTGCTCACGGGAAGCGTCCCAGTCCTGTCGCGAAACGATCGAGGGAGTGTGCATTTGCTAACCTCCTGCCTGCCGAATGGATGAATGGAGCGGGGCGCCATATTCATCGTGCCGGCGCCACCAGATTCCGTTCTCGTTGCGACCCTTGGGCGCGCGATCGAGCCACTGATAAGCGCCCCAGAGTCCGTCGAGTCCGCGAGCGTAAGTGGAATAGGTGTGGAAGACGGCGCCGTCTTCCATAGCGAAGGCGCTCATGCCCGGCCGATCGCGCATGTATGTGCGCCCGTCAGTTCCGCATGTCGCCGCAAACCGGGCCACACCCTCCGGAACCTGCGCCGCCGTCAGCGGATGATCGCTTCGCCGATAATTGTACTCAACGCCACCGGCGCGCTGCTCTTCTTCGGTGATGGAGACGTTGAAATCGAAGTTGAAGTCGTCGCCGAACGAGGAGGCCCAGGGGAACGTCCACCCCATCCGCCGCTTGTACTCTTGCAGCTTCGCGAGCGGCCCGCGCGACACAGCCCAGAGCGCGACATCGTGGTTCATGAGATGCACGGCGAAGCCATTGAACCCGTCAGCGATCATCGAGCAGGACGGACAGCCCGCCTTGTAATCGGGCCCGAACATGAAATGGTAGACGAGGAGCTGCGAGCGGCCGCCGAAAAGGTCCTTGAGCGAACCTGTCCCCTCGTCGGTGTCGAACCGATAAGTCTTGTCGACGCGGACCCACGGGAGCTCCTGACGGCGCTCAGCCACTTGGTCGCTGAGCCGGGTCAGTTCCTTCTCCTGTTTGAGCAGCGCAAGGCGGGCGTTCAGCCATTCATCGCGCGAGACGACTGGATTGTGCATGGGTCAGTCTCCTGTTCGTTGAGCCTTTTTGCCAACGAAGACCAAGCCGGCTTCGAGTGGCTGCCGCCTCAGTGGCCTCATGACGAGGAGCGCCGAAGGCGCGTCTCGAACCATGCTCCAGCTCTCGGCGCCGTCTCATGGCCCGCGAAACGCGACGCCTGCGGCGTGCTCCTCGAAGGACGAGGCGCGGAGTCATCCGTTTCGCTTTGCTCAGCGCGGGATGCGCCGGTCGTATTCGGCTCTCAGGCGACTGAACCGGTCCCAGAAGGGCTCGGTTTCCTCGCCATTGAGGCGCGCGACCAGCATGTCGAGATGCGCGTGCCAGCCGGTGCTGACGCCGACCATCATGCCGCGGGTGGGCAGGCGGCGGTGGGTGACGGTGAGCAGCACCCGCTCGCCTCTTGGCTCGAGCTCGAACGAAACGTCGCTGTCCTCCTTTCCCCAGGTGAAGACGAGTTTGCGCGGCGGATCGAGCTCGATGATCCGGCTTTCCATCCGGTGCTCCTCGCCGAAGCCTTCCGGGCGCTTGCCCGGCGGATTGGTGAGCTCGCTGTTGCGCCAGACGAACTCGAACGGCGCGCCGACCTTCATCTCCATATGCCCGGCCGCGAGCCACTTGCGCCGCAGGTCGCTGTCGGTGAGATAGGCCCAGACCCGCTCGATCGGGCCCGGCAACATGCGCTGGATGGTCAGCGTGGACGGCTCGCTCAGCGCGCCATAGGCGTCGACTTTCGCGCGGTCGTTCATTTTTCGTCTCCTTGTTTGCGGGATCGCGGATTTTTGTTCGTCCTCCTCGCGGAGGAGCCGATCGAGGATATCGAGGCGCGCCGTCCAGAAGCGCTCGTAGAAGCTCAGCCACTCGTGCGCGCTCTCGAGCGGTCCCGGATCGAGACGACACATGTGGGCGCGTCCGCGCACCTCGCGCCGGATCAATCCTGCGCCTTCCAAAACCTTGATGTGCTTCGAAGCCGCCGCGAGCGAGATGGCGAAGGGCTGAGCGAGCTGGCCGACAGTCCGCTCTCCGGAGGCAAGTTCGAGAAGCATCCGCCGGCGCGTGGAATCGCTCAGCGCATGAAAGACGGGACCGAGCTGGGGCGTCTCAAATTCAACCATGTGGTTGAATGTACGCGACTGATTTTTGAAAGTCAACCGGCTGGTTGAATAATCAGCTGGGACAGGAGCCGCTTTTGCATCCGACCGACCAAGCGCTGCGGATCCGTCCCCCGCTGACGACAGTTACATTGTCCTCGACCTCCGACTTGACTTATGGCTTCTCCACGTCACCATGACGGCGAAAACTAGTCGGGCCTTCGAACACGGGCGCGACAGGGGAGACGTCCAAGATGACTGGCACATTCTTTTCGCGCGCGGCTTTTGCGCTCGCCGCCTGCTGCTCGACCGCGCTGCTCGCCGCCGCAACCGCGCAAGCCGCCGACTTTTCGGCCGAATACGTCTTCGGCGACAGCCTGTCGGACGTGGGCAACGTGTACCTTGCGACAGGCGGAACTGAGCCGGCCAGCCCTTATGTCAACGGCGAATTCAGCAACGGGCCGGTCTGGGTGCAGGACCTCGCAGCGAGGCTGGGCCTTCCGGCGCTGACCCCGAGCTTGATCGGAGGCACGGATTACGCCTTCGGCGGCGCGACCACCGGATCCAGCTACACGAACAATCCGCAGGTCCCCAACCTTGCGCAACAGGTCGGCGCGTTCTTTTTGGCCCACGCCAGCGCGCCCTCGAACGCCCTCTACACCTTGTCGATCGGCGCCAACGATCTCTTCGGTATCCTCGACGGAACCGCGACGGGGGGGCTTACGCCGCAGCAAACCGCTGCCGCCGCCGCTCAGGTGGTGGCGACGGAAGCGGGCGACCTGGAGGCGGCGGGCGCGAGGGATTTGGCGCTGTTCGACGTGCCGGATCTCGGCGAAACGCCACAGATTACGGCTCTTGGTCCGGCTGCCTCCGCGGAGGCCTCTGCCCTTTCGGCCTATTTCGATCAGCAGGTGCTCATAGACTTGGCGCCGGTCGAGGCCGCCGGGCTCACGGTCTTCGATCTCAATACCTACGCCCTGATCGACGAGGCGGTAAACGATCCGGGCGCGTTTGGCTTCTCCAACGTCACGGCTCCATGCTGGACAGGCGGCTTTACCGGGGACGCGACCGGCGGCTCGATCTGCTCCACCGACCCTGCCGTGCAAGACACCTACCTTTTCTGGGACGACATCCATCCGACCGCGGCGGGGCATCTTCTCGTTGCGGACGCTGCGCTCAGCGCCATGGGCCTGCCCGTACCCGAGCCCTCGACCTGGGCGATGATGGCCATCGGCTTCTTAGGCCTGGGCTTTGCGGGCTATCGTCATAGCGCGAGCGGCCGCGCGGCGGGGTGATGGGCGCGGCTTCCGGACTGCGATCCGGGCGTCGCAACGAGTAAAATACTACATCTCTAGATTGTTTCCGCCAGTCGAACCGTCGGCCGCGCGAGCCAAGGCCACAAACCCGGCGACGTCAACCTCCTCCGCCCGCATGGTCGGCTCGAGGCCGGCGGCGCCGATGAGGGCGGGAAGGTCGAGCCCGCGGGCGGCGGCGAAGCCCTTCAGCGACTGGCGCAGCATCTTCCGCCGCTGGCCGAAAGCTCCTCGGGCGAGCGCCGACAGGATCGCGGGGTTGCAAGGCTCCGGCCTCGCCCGCGGAACGAGCTCGACCACGCTCGAGGTGACCTTCGGCGCGGGGACGAAGGCGGCGGGCGGAACGTCGAACAGGATGCGCGCTTGCCCCCGCCATCCCGCCAGCACGGCGAGCCGCCCATAATCGGCGCGGTTGGTTGGTGTCGCCACGATCCGCTCAGCCACCTCGCGCTGGAACATGAGGATAAGGCGGTCATAGAATGGCGGCCACGGGCTCACCTCGAGCCATCGGGTCAAGAGCGCCGTCGCGATGTTGTAGGGCAGGTTGGCGACGATGCGAATGGGCCTCGCCCCGGCCTTGGCGATCAGCGTCTCAGGCGAGACGCGCAGCGCGTCGCCTTCGATGATTTCGAGCCGTCCCGGCCAATGCGCGGCGATCTGGCCAAGCGCGCCGAGCGCCCGGGCGTCGCGCTCGATGGCGATCACCGTCTCGGCGCCCTCCGTCAGCAGCGCGCGCGTGAGCCCGCCGGGGCCGGGGCCAACTTCGACGACCGTGACGCCAGCGAGCGGCCCTGCGGCGCGGGCGATCTTTCGGGTGAGGTTGAGGTCGAAGAGGAAGTTCTGGCCCAGCGCCTTGCGGGGGTTAAGCCCATGAGCCGCGACCACGTCGCTCAAGCGTGGCAGGCCGTCCGCGGCAAGAACTCATCGCGTCAATCGGTCAGCGAGCTTGAGCGCCGCAATGAGGCTCGCCGGGTTGGCGAGCCCCTTACCGGCGATGTCGAACGCCGTGCCATGATCGGGGGACGTGCGCACGAACGGCAGGCCAAGGGTGACGTTCACGCCTTCGTCGAAGGCGAGGGTCTTGACCGGGACGAGGCCCTGGTCGTGATACATGGTGAGCGCCACGTCGTAGCGCGCCCGCGCTTTGGGATGGAACATCGTATCGGCGGGGAGCGGCCCGACGACGTCGATCCCCTCGGCCCGAAGCGCCTCGATCGCGGGCCTTATGACGGCGATCTCCTCGCGTCCCATCGCTCCGCCCTCGCCTGCGTGCGGATTGAGGCCGGCGACGGCCAGACGCGGCCGCGCCACGCGGAACCGGGCGGTGAGGTCGCGGGCGACGATGCGCGCCGTCCTGATGATGAGGTCGGCGGTCAGCGCCATGGCCACGTCGGCTAGCGGAATATGGATGGTGACCGGGACGACCGCCAAGGTCTCCGACCAGATCATCATCACCGGAAAGGCTGGGGCCCCCCAGGCCTCGGCGAGCGCGCCGAGATATTCGGTGTGGCCGGGGTGCTTGAAGCCGGCGTCATAGAGCACGGCCTTGGCGATGGGGTTGGTCACCACCGCGCGCGCCTCGCCTTGTCGGACGGCTTCGACCGCGCGCTCGATCAATTCGATCGTCGCCGGGGCGTTGGCGGCGCTGGGGCGGCCAGGCGCGTCTTCAACCGGGTTTCTCAGCGGGACGACGGGCAGGCCGGACGAGAATGCGGCTCGAGCCCCTGCCGGATCGGTCTCGATGATCGGCGCGGTGAGGCCAATGCGCTTGGCGGCGGCGGCGAGCACGGCGGGCGACGCGAAAACGACGAACGGTGCGCTTGCCGATCGGTCGCGCCAGGCGGCCAGCGCCAACTCCGGGCCGATTCCCGCCGGATCGCCCATGGTCATCGCCAGCGGCGGCGTGTCGCCGGTCATGCTCTAGGCTCCGAGATGGATTCGCCGGTCTGCGGCGATCAGAGGCCGACGTTCGTCTTCACATCGCCGAGCGTGCGAAGCACGAGCTGAATCATCAGCGTCTGAGTTCGGGTTGCGGGATTCACCGTGACGATGCCGCTCGGGTACGAGGTGAAGGCGCCCGGCTGGCTAGTGCTGGACGAATACCTCAGAGTAAGCGTCGTGCATTCGTCCTTGTAGCCAACGCCGAACGAATAGCCGATCGGATTGAAGATCGGCGTCGACTGCCCCAGGGTGTCGTAGTAGTGACGCGACATGTCGACCACGAGCGATCCGTCGAACGACCAGCGATTCTGAAAGTTGTAGGCGAGGCTCCCGGTCAGACCCTCGCGCGGAAATTCGAAGCCGAGAGCCGGTTGGGCGGCGTAAAGAGCATAATCGACAGTGCCGCTGACGCCGGCATAGCTCGCTCTGGCGATCCCGTCGAAACGCGCGAGTTGCAGCGTCGAGCTGTCGAACTGCTGTTTGCTCATGAGCGTAATTGGGCTCGAGAACGGCTGCAGCGTCTCGCCGAATACGAAGTTCGAGTACTTCTTGTCGAGGCCGGATTCGAGCCCCGTGTTTGTGGGATCAAAGAGGGTGTAGGAATTCTGCCCGGCGACCTGGATCAATTCCCCGCCGACGAAGTTGGCGTGGCCTCCGTTGGCGAAATCGGCAGCGTATTGGAATCCGTAGTTGAGCCGCGTGCCGCCTTCGACCCGATCGTAGCCGGAGAACTTGTTCCAGGCGAACAGGTTCGTGTCGTCGAAAACAAGGCTCTGCGAATCTTCGTTGGGCTGGATTCTCGGAATGATCTCGCTCGGCCGCGCGATGAACTGGGCGATCGGCGTAATCGTCTGCGTCCCCCACGACGATGTGGACGTAAACGGAAAGCGGTACTCGAGGCCCGCGCCCGCCATATACCGCGCGAAAGTTCCCTGGCTCGAGCCGGAAAAGAAGGCGGCCTGGCTCGAATTGGCGACCGTGCTGGCGCCGAGCCCACTGGCGTAGGTGATCGTTCCGGTCTCATTGAGCTCGGTCGCCTCGCCGTCAAGGCGGCCAAACAAGAACGGCTTCCATACCTCGCCGATGGGATCAATGTAACCACGCTGCCACGAGACCTGTCCCGACGCCCGCGTGTAATCGCCGGCAATGCCGCGCAACATGCACTTGCCCGGGACATAGGTATTGACGAGCGTATTTCCGACCGGCGTCTCGCAGACATTATAGAGGTGAAACGCATTGTCGAAGGTTTGAAGTCCGGTCGACTGGAACGCGGCGTTCGTCTGGTCGACGTTGGCGACGTTTGCGTCGACCGTCAGTTCTCCTCCGAGCCCGTTGGTGCGGTCGGCGGGAACGTTGAACACCCGATTGTAGTCGAAGACCGGGACGGCGACCGGCAGCGTCCGGTTGTCGTCACTCGCCGTCGTGCCCTCGAAATGATAGACGCTGAGATCAAAGAAGCTCTGGGCGGCCTGACCGCGCAGGTAGATCGACGAGATGATGTCCTGGAAATAGAAATTGTCGAAGTTGATGCCCTGAAGCCGGTAGTCGTTAAGAAAGAATTTGTCGCTCATCCATGTGCCGTTCCAGCCGAACTGCCACATGTCGTTGAGGAAAAAGTTCCCATTGCTTTGGATCGCGCCTCGCAGTCGTGTGTCGCCCGCGCCATAGGGAAAAGCTGGGAAGGCTCCAGGTTGCTCCTGGTCGATCCCGATCGCACGGATGTTGTAGCTACCGTTGGAAAGCCGCTGACGCCAGTCGGCCTCTCCCAACAATCCCTGCTTCGAGAGCAAGGTCGGAGTGAGGGTCAGGTCGTAGTTCGGCGCCAGATTGATGAAATAGGGTATGCTGAAGCCGTAGCCCAGGTCGGCGCCAGAAACGAGCGCCGGCGCTAAAAGTCCGGTCTTCTTGTTGACAGTCGCGTCCGCCGAGGAAAAGTAGGGCATGTAGAAGACGGGAAAGCCCCAGAACTGAAGTTGGGCGTCCTCGTAGTAGATCGTGTGTGTCGTTTGGTTTTCGATGATCTTAGTCGCCTTCACCTGCCAGAATGGCGGCCGTTCGGGGTGGTCCTTACACGGTTCGCAGGCGGTGTAGGCCCCTTTCTCGAGCACCGTGACATCGCCATTCGAGCGCTCGACCCGGGGCGAGCTGAAGCGCGTCTTGTCAGTCGTCAGAACCTGGACGCTGTCGATGAAGCCGTCGCGAAAATCGTCGCTAAGCGCAAACCGGCTTCCGTAAACGACGTTGCCATGCTCGTCCGTCATCTTGGCATGGCCTTCCGCGTACACGCGCTTCGAGGCGCGGTCATAGGTCACACGGTCAGCCTGAAGCACCCGGCCTTGATAGAAGAGCTGAACCGAACCCACAGCGGAGATCGTGTTCTTGTCCTTGTCATAGACGAGCTCATCCGCGTCGATGACCAGTTTGTCCTGCGGCTTCGCTTGCGTCGACTGAGGGGCAGGAGACGTTTGCGCGGCGGCCGGTCCAGCAAACAAGTGCGCCCACGCCGCAACCGCCGCGATCGCGAACGACAGCGCGACCCTTACGGCCCACCTCCGGCGAGGATTCAACTCAAAGGAAAAGCTGACGGCGAAACCCATCAACCATCCTCTTGTCGCAGCAACACATACACGCCAAACATGCAACCAACGATCCCGGGCGACCACCCTGCAACGGAGGCGCTGAGGAATCCGGCTCCCCCAAGATCGCTGACCACTTTGGTGGCCACATAAAGCACGAACCCCGCCACGACGCCACCGGAAACCATATACTCGATCCCGCCCATTCGGAAGAATCTTAACGAAAAGCATGCAGCCACCAGCACCATCGCCGCCAGCATCAGCGGACGCGCCAGAAGTTCCTGATATTTCAGGAGATAGGCGGTTGGGTCCAATCCCGCGCGGGCGGTCTGCTCAGCAAGCGCCGGCAGGCGCCAAAAAGAGACGGTTTCCGGCGAGACGAACGCCTGGGCGACCTCCCGGCGATCAAGGTTCGTGGCCAACAGGTAGGTGGACACCCTTTGGGCTTCGAACCCCGGGGTCACCGACACAACGTCGTGCAACACCCAATAACCCTCGCGCAGCTCGCCTGAGGCGGCCTCGAGCCGTTCGACGAAATTGCCCTCTTCGTCGAAGTTGAAGATCTCGATCCCCTTGAACTCGTTCTCGCCCCCGCTCCTTCCAATGGCGCGAATGATCGCTTGGCCGTCGACGCTCTTCTGTCGAATCCATATCCCGATCGCGCCCGACGCCGGGCCGCCGAATATGCTGCTCTCGATCTGGTCCGATCTCTCTTTCATCCACGTCGATGCTGGATTGTAAGCGATGACGGACAACACGCCGATGAGGACGATCACGGCAAGCGGCGGCGTCAGGAATTGCCAGACGGATAGCCCCGCCGCGCGCGCCACGACCAACTCCATTTTGCGCGACAAATTTAGGAACGCGATCATCGACCCGAACAGAACCGCGAACGGCAAGGCCTGTTCGGCGACCGTCGGGGTGCGCAGGAACGACAAGCCCGCCATCATAATCCCGGTCGCGCGCTTGGAATCGCCCGAACGCCTCAATAGTTCCACCAGATCGACGGCGTAGATGAGGACGAAGACCAGCATGAACGCGGCGATGACTGTGCGCGCAAAGCGACCGGCAAGGTAGAATGACAGCGTCCGGCCGATCACGCAGGGATCCTTGCGCGCGGCTGGACGACCGCCAGAATTGCCCGCCGAAAGATCACCGCCAAGGCGCCTAGACAAGCGGCGACCGGAACCGTCCACACGAAGACAGCGGCGGACGGCACGCCGATCGCGAGGGTCGTGGCCGCAATCCCGAGCATACGCACGCCGGCAAACGCGAGAACCGCTCCTGCGATCGCAACCCCTCGGCCCTGACGGGTGGTGCGCGCCTCTCCAAGCGCGGCAAAAGCGATGAGCCCACCGGCGAGAGCGTAGATCGGGCTCGCCAGGCGGTCGAGCAGTTCGCTGCGAATATGACCAGATAGGGCTGGATCCGCCCGATCCTTGGCGTCCGGCGCCATCAGTTGCGCTGTGGACCGTTCGCGCGGCTTTTTCATCGCGCCGACCGCGTGCGCGAACTGCGACAAATCGATGGTGTAGTCATCAAAAGTCACCATCGCCGAGTCGCTGGCTGACTGAGGCCGCAACATGACGCCCTTGGATAGCTGGAGATAACTCGCTCCGTCCCGATCGATCGTTTTTCCGCCTTCAGCGATATACGTTGTGACCCGCGTGGGATCACGCATGTCCTGCATAAACACTCCGTGAAGAGCCCCATCGGGCGTGCGCTCGCGAAAGTGAAATACGAACCCCAATTCCAGTTGGGAGAAAGCGCCTGGACGGGCGAAGTTGGCGATGAAATCGGCGCGAACGAAGGTCGTCAGCGTCTCGATCGCGCCGAAACTCCAAGGCTGAACCTGGATATAGAGGAAGGCCACGCCCGCAAATACAGCCGCGGAGAGCAGCGCCATCGGACGCAGCAGCCGAGCAGGCGACATGCCCGCAGCCGCCATGACGACGAGCTCGCTGTCACCATTGAGCTTGTTGAGGGTATAAAGAATGCCGGCAAACAGGGCCACGGGCGCGATAAAAGCCACGAGCGAGGGCAGCGCAAGCGCGGTGATCAAGAGAAATAACAAAATGGTCTGGCCCTTGCTTGTGATCAGGTCGATCTGCCGCAGGGCCTGGGTCACCCAGACAACGCCAGTGAGAACCACCAGGCCTGAGACACAGGCAGTGGTCGCTGTCCTAAGCAGGTAACGCTCAATCTGGATCATCGCCGCTATACAGCCTGGAAAGTGAACGGCCAACGCGTTAGGGGGCGCCCGTCCGCCCGTTGCGCTTGCCCGATGCGTCGTGTCGTTGCAAGGCGACTCGCTCCCACGCCAGCGCGAGATCCTAACCGGTTGAAATATGCCGGCCAATCGCGGCGGCTTATTGACGAGCGCAGCAAACCCGCTGATATGTCGGCCTCCGCCAGCGACGCCGCGTCGGTTGGTCCGAAGTCCTTAAATCAGAACGTGGGATAGGCGTTGGTCATGAGCGGAGCCGTCAAGATCGCCTTTGGGCCCCTCTCGGCGGCTAAAGGCAGCGCGCTCGTGATTTTCGTTGGGGCCGACATGAAGCCGGCCGCCGCCGTGACGGCCCAATTCGGCGATCTCGAACCGCTCATCCGCGCCGCAGCGAAGGCGTCCAACTTTCGCGCCGCTGAGCGCACGGCGCTCGACATCCTGGCGCCCGCTGGCCTCGACGCGTCCCGCCTGGTGGTTGTGGGGGTCGCTCCCGGCAAGGACAACGCGCCGATCGACTTCATTACACTCGGCGGATTCACCTTCGGCAAAGTGACCGGCGCGAAGCGCGTCGAAGTCGCCTTCGAGGCGCCGTCAGGAACGTGGATCGGGTCGGCGGCAGCCGATTTTGCGCTCGGCCTTCGCCTGCGCGGCTACCGGTTCGACAAATACAAGACGCGCAAGAAGGAATCGCAGGACAATGGCGCCGAGGCGCCCCACTTTGTGATCGGCTCGGGCGACGCTGCAGCCGCGCGCGCGGCTGGGCAGGAACGCTTCGCCATCGCGGAAGGCGTCGAGCTTGCGCGCAATCTGGTCAACGAGCCGCCCAACGTCCTCTTTCCTCTCGAATTTGCCGACCGCGCCAAAGCGCTGGAGAAACTCGGCGTCGACGTGGACATCCTCGACGAGAAGGCGATGGGCAAACTGGGGATGAATGCGCTGCTCGCGGTGGGGCGAGGATCGGCGCGCGAAAGCCGGCTCGTCGCGATGCGATGGAACGGGGCGCGTTCAAAGCGGACGAAGCCGATTGCGGTTGTGGGCAAGGGGGTCTGTTTTGATTCCGGCGGCATCTCGATCAAGCCCTCGGCCGGTATGGAGGATATGAAGGGCGACATGGGCGGGGCGGCCTGCGTTGTCGGCCTCATGCACGCGCTGGCCGCGCGCAAGGCGAAAATCAACGTGGTCGGCGTCGTCGGCCTGGTTGAGAACATGCCCGACGGCGATGCGATGCGGCCGGGCGACATCATCACCTCCATGTCGGGCCAGACGATCGAGATCGTCAACACCGACGCCGAAGGCCGGCTCGTTCTGTCCGACGCGCTCTGGTACGCCCAGGAAACCTTTTCTCCCCGGGCGATCATCGATCTTGCAACGCTGACCGGCGCCATCATTGTCGCGCTGGGCAATGACATGGCTGGACTCTTCTCCAATAACGACGAGCTCGCCGAGCGGCTCAGGGCGGCGGGCGAAGCGACCGGCGAGAAGGTCTGGCGCCTGCCGCTCGGGGCGGCCTATGACAAACTGATCGATTCCAAGTTCGCCGACATGAAGAATACCGGAGGCCGTCACGGCGGCTCGATCACCGCTGCGCAGTTCCTGCAGCAATTCGTCAAGGAGACGCCGTGGGCGCATATCGACGTCGCAGGCACGGCGATGGGTTCGCCGCCCTCCGACATCAATCAATCCTGGGGCTCGGGCTGGGGCGTGCGTCTTCTCAACCGTCTCATAGCCAACTCTTACGAAGATTAGCTTTTCATTGACGAATGGACTGGAAAGTCGGGCGGAGGGGTCAGGATGCGGATTCTGTCCACGATCGTCGCGCTTGCCGCCGCCTGGTTCGCATCACTCGAGCCTGCATGGGCGATCGCCGGATGCGACGCCTTTTCCAGCGCCCTGCGAATCGAGGCCAGCGACATGCAGGTCGAGTTCGGGCGCGCGGTCGTCGTGTCCCGGACGCGCTCCGATTCGAATGCGTTCGACATTACGACAAGGGTGGACGTGGATGCGACCCTCAGCTGTCGCGGCGATCAATTCGTGCGTTTCGAGGCGCGCATCAGCGAACCCGCCAACGCCCGCACCACCACAAATTTCGAGCGTTTCCAAGCTGCGGCCCTGAAGGCGGCGCTGGGCTGGGACGGGGCTAAGAGTTCGCAGCGTCCTCAAGGGCATGAGCGCGGATGCGGGGGAGTATCTGGCGGCGTCGCGCCAGCGCGGCGACGTCTATGTCGCAGGCAAGACTGAAGAGCATGAACCCGGCGGCGTGAGCCTCGGACTGATAGCGACCGGCTCCGACCGCACCTTCGTCATCGTCGGCCCAGCGGGCCAGTGACTGAGATCCACTTTTACCATCTTGAGCGGCGACGTGTGGATGAGGCGCTGCCATTCCTGCTCGAGCATGCGCTCGGCGAAGGCCGACGCGTCCTCGTCCGCGCCGCGTCCGATGAAATGGTCGCCGCGCTCAACGAGCGGCTATGGACCTACGACGACGCGAGCTTTCTGCCGCATGGCGCGGCCGGCGACGGCGATCCGATGACCCAGCCGGTCTTTCTGACCGCCGAACTCGAGAACCTTAACGCCGCGACCATGCTGGTCAGGCTTTCCGGCGCTGAAACCGGCGACGCCGACGACGCGTTCGAGCTTGTCGTCATCCTGTTCGACGGACGCGACGAGGCGGCGCTTGCGCTCGCGCGGGGCGAGTGGCGCCGGCTCAAGGACCAAGGCCGCGCGATCAGCTATTGGCGGGAAAGCGACGAGGGCGGCTGGGAGCGGGCGCGCTAGGTTTGGGTTTTCTTGGCGCCTGGCCGTTTCGCTGCAAATCCCTCTATTTCTGGGTATTGGATTGTCTTGGATTTCCTTGGATTCTCTCGTCCGAATCTAGACTTATCAATGGGTTACGCCGGATTTTCGCCAGAAGAATTTTCCTCGCGGTTTGTCCCTGGCGTTCGCCGCGCGGAGACGCGAGCTTACCATTTTGGCATATGAAACGGCGGACTTGCTCATCGGGCAAGCTTAGCCATAATTCTGAATTTCTGCAAGCAATTGTCAACTCTTATAGCGATTCGGCCTCCTTAATCCAAAGCGAGTTGCTAACCTTTCCGAAGGCTCTCGTAATTGCCGAGGTGGTGAACCAACCACCTCATCCTGAGGAGCGAGGCGAAGCCTTGCGTCTCGAAGGATGCTCCCGAGCATAGCGCCGGCTCCGCGCGTCCTGGAGCGTCCTTCGAGACGCGCCTTCGGCGCTCCGCAAGGACGAGGGGTTGGGAGCGACACGCTCTCGTCTGCCCGAGAGCGCGATGAGATCGCGCTGCTACCCTTGACCGTCGAGCATTATGGTGTATATACACTGATTATGACATCGGAAGAAGTCGACTTCGTCGCCTGCCGTCAATGTGTGTGCACCGCCGCGCGCCGCCGGAGCCGGGATCTCACTCGGGTGTTCGAAAAGGCGATGCGGGGGTCGGGCATTCGGGGCACCCAATTCACCCTACTGGCGACGCTGGTCCAGACCGGCCCCATTGCGACCACGCGCCTCGCGGACTTCCAAGGCCTCGAGCGCACAACGCTGACGCGCAATCTGCGCCTGCTCGTTCGGGATGGGTTTGTTCGGATCGACGAGGGTGAGGACCGTCGTGTCCGCAAGGTCGCGATCACGCCGGCCGGCGAAGCGGCCGCGCGGCGCGCTTTCCCGTTCTGGAAGAAGGCGCAGGACGCGGCCTTGGCGGCGAACCCGTCCTCGAAGCCGCAGTAAAGTTTTGGCATATACGTGTAGATACACTGAAAGGAGAAAGCGTCATGTTCGACATTCTCACGACGATCGGATTGACCGCCAGCGCCTCGCTCGTCATCGGGTTCCTGGCTTACGCAATGGCGGAGAGCCGAAGCGGGCGCCTGACGGTGGCCGGCGTTCTCACGGCTTGGTTCGTCCTCGTGCTCACGATTGGGGCGGGCGGCGCGCTCGATCCAGCCCGCGGGCTTGGCGTTCCGGCTCTCGGCCTCACGGTTGCGCTGCCGGTCGTGGCGCTAGTTTGCGCCTTCTTCGCCTTTGGGGCGATTCGCGGAGCGATGCTGGCCACGCCTTTGCCCGCGCTGGTCGCGATCAACACGATCCGCATCCTCGGCGTGATCTTCGTGGCGCTCTACGCCGCGGGGAGGCTTCCCGCGCCATTCGCTCCCAGCGCTGGCTGGGGCGACATTATCACCGGCGTCGCCGCTCCGCCGCTCGCCTGGGCGATCGCCCGGTTCGGCGCGCGCGTTCGAATGCTGGCGTTGCTATGGAACGTCTTTGGCGCCGCGGACCTCGTGAACGCGATCGCGCTCGGCGCTTTGTCGGCGCCAGGTCCGCTCAACGCATTTGCCGGCCCTCCAACGAGCGCCATCATGACCAGTTTGCCTTGGCTCTTGATCCCGGGCTTCCTGGTCCCGAGCCTCTTCTTCGTTCACCTCGTCATTTTCCACCGGCTGCTCGCCAGAACCGAAGCCTCGGGGCCGGCGCAGGCATGGCTCGGCGAAAGAGCGACCAAGCTAACGTGAAGCGCGGAGCGCGAGAAGGTGTAGCGCGCTGGCCGAGAATCGCCCGGACGTGACCGCCCCTTCTCCCCGCGCGCGCGGAGAAGGTTGGGATGAGGGGCTGGTCGGTGTCTGCGGCCAGACTGCGCCCCTCACCCTCGCCCTCTCGCCCCATAAGGACGCCGTCTCTCGACGGGCTTTGCGGGGAACGAGGAACGTTGAGCGGCCATCTGGACCCCGCCGGAAACAGCGACACCGGGGCGCGGGCCCCGGCGTCGAAGGTGGATTTCATGAGCGGTGAGCCCCCTTTTTCGGCTCAGGCTCGAAACGGCGGCGCGCTACCCTCCCAGAGAAAGCGCGCCGCCGCCCGTCCCATCAGGCGTAAGATTTGGCTCTACGCCTTCGGGAACGGCACAGCCACGAAGCGGGCGCCGTCGGCGGTCTGGATCCGCATCATCACCGCCCTCTTGCCCTGGCTCTTGGCGCTCGCGATCCCGGACTTCACGTCCTCGGGGGTCGACACCGGCTTGCCGCTGACATCGAGGATGACGTTGCCAGTCGCCAGTCCCTGCTCGGCCGCCGTTCCGTTCGGATCGACGCCGACGATGGCGACGCCCTTGTCGCCTGCGCCAGCGACGTCCTTGGCCGGAGCGATCTGGATGCCAAGTTGGGCGCCCTGCTCCTTCTGCGACTGATCAGCCTTGGCGACCTTCTCGTTCTTCTGGTCGGCGAGCGTGATCTGAGCCGTCTTTTCGTCGCCATTGCGCAGGTAGGTCAGTTCGACCTTGTCGTTCGGCTTGAACGAGCCGATCCGGATGGTGAGATCCGCCGCGTCCTTGACATCCTTGCCGTTGAGCTTGGTGATCACGTCGCCGGCCTTGAGGCCGGCCTCAGCCGCCGGCGTTCCCGGCATCGCTTCGTCGACGATCGCCCCGCCGGCGCTCTTCATGCCCAGGCTCTCGGCCATGTCTTTGGTGACCGGCTGGATGTTGACGCCGAGATAGCCGCGCGGAACGACGCCGCCATGCTCGAGCGCGCCGATGACGCTATCGGCGGTGGTCGAGGGGATCGCAAAGCCGATGCCGACGCTGCCGCCCGACGGCGAATAGATGGCGGTGTTCACGCCGACGACTTCGCCCTTCATGTTGAAGGTCGGGCCGCCCGAGTTGCCGCGGTTGATCGGGGCGTCGATCTGCAGGAAGCGGTCATAGGGGCCATCGCCGATGTCACGGCCTTCGGCCGAGATGATGCCCGCCGTCACCGTGCCGCCGAGGCCATAAGGATTGCCGATCGCGACAACCCAATCGCCGATTCGGGGCGTCTCCTTGGAGAACGCGACGAAGGGATAATCGCCGGCCTCGTTCACCTTGATGAGCGCGAGATCGGTCTTCGGATCCGTGCCGACAACCTTGGCGTCGAGCGTCTTGCCGTCCTGCGTGGTGACGGTGACGGACTTGGCGTGGTCGACCACGTGGTTGTTGGTGACGATATAGCCATCGGCCGAAACGAAGAAGCCGGAGCCTTCGCCCATCATCATCGGATGCCGGCCCTCAGGCATCGCCTGGCCATTGGGGAGACCGCCGAAGTCCTTGAAGAACTTCTGGATCTCAGGGGGAAGGTTATCCATCTGGCCGGAAATGCTGGCCTGGGCGTCGCCACCCTCAGCGGGGATCTTGACCTTCACCGACACGACCGACGCTTTGACGCGCTCGATCAGCGGCGCGAACGACGGGGCGTTCTGGGGCAGGTCGGCGGTGGAGACGGCCGCCGCATAGGCGGGGTGAGTGGGGGCCAACGCGCCCTGGCCGATGACGCCGGCGACGCCGAGCGCGGCGACCGCGACCGAGGCGAGGATCGTGTTGCGACGCCCTTGGGGAGTGGCAAGACCGGAGAATGACATGAGTTCGCTCCAATTGGATATTGACCGCAACGGCGATCGGTGGAGCGAACATGCATCTTCGCGTCTAACCGGAATTTGGCCAGCGCATTACGATTTCTCAAGGAAGGGCAGAGGGCGCCGAAGCGGAGAGACGAGGCGGACCCATCGGCTCGCAAAAAGAAAGGCCGCCCAACGGGGCGGCCTCGATTTTCTGACGGGCGGGAGTTCAGGCCGCGGAGGGGCGAAGCTTCATGCCCTTGCGCCGGGCAAAGTATCCAAGGCCGGCGAAGCCGATCAGCATCATCGCCCATGTCGAGGGCTCCGGAGTGCCGATCGGCGGGGGAGCGTTGCCCAGACCCTGGATGAACGCGGCAGTGTCCAAGTTCGCGTCGTTGGCGTCCGCAACGATGAACGTCAGAGTATTGGTGCTGCCGGGAACCACCGCTCCCCCATACGTAATGACGGCGCTTCCGTTTTCGACCAGCACGCCTTGCAACGGCGTCGTCTGAAACGAATTCCCGTCGACTCCTCCTTGGAGCGGAAAGTCGGTATTCACCATACCCGGATTATCGATGTTGACCGGATTTCCACCCGCGAAGGCAATGTTGGCGCCGTTGAGAAAGAGGCCAAAGCCATCGATGAAGTCGTTGACGAACTCCGGGTACTCAGCTGAAGCAAACACGGTGTTGAAGAAGACGTGATTGGTGTTCGCACCGGCGACAAAGGTAATGTCGAACTCTGTGACGTCGTTCCAGCCCCCCGGCGCGGACGCAACCTGATTGAGCAAGCTGGTTTGGCTTGCCGTGGCAGGAACGCCGTATGCTACCGAGAAACTAGGAATAACACCCCCTGATGTGCCGTCTGTGGCCGCGTCGCCATTGCTGATGACGATGCCGCTGCCCTGGAGGCCGTAGTTGTTCGTGCCCGAGGTCGAGAACAGGCCCGCGGAAGCGGCGCCGCCATTGAGGCCATTGCTATTGCTGCTCAGCGACTCTCCGGTGATCGTGATGCCCCCAGCGCCGCCGGTGGTGAGGGCGTTAGCCAGGTCGGCGGCGTTGGTGTCATTGATCGTCGTGACCGTCCCGGCGTAGCCAGTCCCGGCGCTGGCCAGCAGCAACCCCAGCGCGCCTAGTGCAGCAGTGCTTCTGATCTTCATGTGTTTCATCCCCTGAGTGCCGCCACGCCAACGTAGCTAAACTACGGCGCCAGTGGCAGGATTTAATCTTCGCCTATACTGCAAACAATTATGGCAAAAGGATTCCCCGCTATTCTAATTGACACAAGGAAGCGTCACAGTCAACCGGAACAAACATGGATTTAAGGTCTATTTTTCTCGTTTCACGAAGTTCCTATCCGAGAACTCCTGCCTCAACGCTCCGTGAAGCGCCTTGGGCGCTCCATCACCGCCCGGGCGACGTCGGACGCGCTATGGTCGGGCGGCCGAAAGTTCGTGCGACGCCGCCTTTAGCGATGCGCCGGCGTATGGATGACAAGTTTATAGTCAGGCCGCTCGGCGAGAGCGAATGTGTGCTGAATGAAGCCCACGGCGCCGTCATCAGGGTGATTGAACAGACGAAGCCCGCCTTCGCGGATTTGAACGGCCTGCTCGTCCCAGGCTTCGGCGAAGAACGCGCTCTCAGCCCGGAGCGTCTCGACGAACAGTTTGACCTGGGCGTCGCGAAACGTGCGGGCGAAGTCGGCGCGAAATTCGGCAAGCAGCCGCCGGGCTCTTTCGTTCCAGGCCGGAATGAGCACGCGTGCCGAGGGCTCGAGAAACACATAGCGCAGCAGGTTGCGTTGACGATCGCCGTCCAGCCAGCCGCGAAAGAGCCGCGCCGCCGCCTCGTTCCAGCAGCATGCGGTCCAGAGGCGGTCGAGGCCATAGGCGGGATGTTCGATGGCTTCGACCGCGGCGATCAGGGAGGGGGGCGCGTCCGCGGAAGGCCCTCGCGATCCTTCCGGGTCGACGCGCCCCGCAAGCTTGAACAGATAGTCGCGTTCGGCGCGCGACAGGGCCAGCGCTTGCGAGATGCGGCTCAGCGCCTCGGGGGAGGCTTGCGCGGCGCGCCCTTGTTCGATCCAGGTGCACCAGGTCACGCTGATGCCGGCCAGAGCCGCTAGCTCCTCGCGCCGAAGACCCGAGGTTCGCCGCCGGCCCGTCGCCGCAGCCGGTCGCATGCGCTCACGGTGCGCGCGTACGAACTCGCCGAGGAGACGCCTCTGATCCGCTTCGAGCATGGCGACCTTTGTAATAGGATAAGATTCAATCTTGTAACAGTGTAAATGATGGCGCAAAAGGCTTGGGACGAGAGGAGCTGATTGATGAGCAAGGCCCATGAGCGAGTTGTCGAGGCGCAGTTCGGTCCCCGAGCGAAAGCCTATGTCGAGAGCGCGGTTCACAGTCAGGGAGCCGACCTCGAGGCGATCGGAGCGGTCGCGCAGAAGCTGCGCCCGGAACTGGCCCTCGATCTCGGCGCCGGAGGCGGCCATGTCTCCTATGCGCTGGCGCGCCACGCCCGACGGGTCGTCGCGACCGATCTCTCCTCCGAGATGCTGGCGGCGGTGGCGAAGACAGCGCGCGAGAAGGGCTTGACCAACATCGAGACCGCCCAGGCCCCGGCGGAGCATCTCCCATTTGAAGACGAGACGTTCGACTTTGTCGCGAGCCGATTTTCCACCCATCACTGGCAAGACTTCGACGCCGGGCTAAGGCAAGCGCGCCGCACGCTGAAACGCGGCGGACGAGCCGTGTTCGTCGACGTCTATGCTCCGGGCCAGGCGCTGTTCGACACGCATCTGCAGGCGATCGAACTCTTGCGCGACCATTCCCACGTCCGCGACTACTCTTGCTCGCAATGGCTGGACGCGCTCGCCCGGGCGCGCTTCGCGATCGATGCTTGCCGGACGTGGCGGCTCAGGATGGACTTTCCCGTCTGGATTGCGCGCATGCAAACTCGGCAGGAGAATGTGACGGCGATCCGCGCGCTCCAGAACGCCGCCTCGGCGGAGACCAAGGCGCATTTCGCCATCGAGCCGGACGGCTCGTTTCTCCTCGACATGCTGATGATCGAGGCTTCGGCGGGGTGAGCGACCGGGAGGGGCCTCGCGCCTCAGGCTGCTACTTCCGGAACTCCGGTTTGACCACGGCGTAGAGCGCCTTGAACCGCTCGCGCTGGCGCGCGAATTTTGTGCCGAGGTCAGGGTCCGGCTCGGTCACGTCGGCGATTTGCGGGGATAGGCAGACGGCTTCCGGCCGCTCGCCGGTTGCGGCGATGCGGGCCAAGCGCGCGGCGCCGTAAGCGGGGCCCGTTTCGCCGCTTGCCATGCGCGCAACAGTAAAGCCGGTCGCCGCGGCGATCATGCGCGTCCACAAGGCGCTTTTCGCGCCGCCCCCGATGAGGCCGACGCGCTCGATTTCGACGCCGGCGGCGCCAAGACAATCGCGCGCGTCCGCAAGCGTGAGCGCAACCCCCTCCATCACCGCGCGCGCGACGTCGGCGCGCGATGTCGTCTCGCTCATGCCAAGCAGAACGCCGCGCGCGTAAGGATCGTCGAGCGGCGTGCGCTCGCCGCTGAGATACGGCAGGAAAAGCAGCGCGGCAGGGCCCGCATAGTCCGCCGCCGCCTCGCGCTCGAGCGCCTCCGGGGATGCGCCGAGGAGTCGCCCGGCGAAAGCGAGCGCCCCCGCGCCGTTGAGCATCGCCGCCATGGCGTACCAGCGGTTCGGCAGCGCATGGGCGAAAGCGTGCACGAGCTGTTCCGGCGCGCTCCTGTAGCGATCGGTCGCGACGATGAGCTGCGTCGCGGTTCCGAGGGAAATGAAGGCTTCGCCCGGCGCGATCGCGCCCAGGCCGACGGCCCCTGCCGCGGCGTCGCCCCCGCCCGCGGCGAGCAGAACGCCGCGCGGCAGGCCAAGCGCATCTGCAGCTTCGGGCCGGATCTTTCCGACCGGCGCCGATCCTTCGAACAGGGGCGGCGCCCAGGCGCGATCCGCGTCGCATGCGTCGAACGCTTCCGGAGACCAGTCTCGCCGGGCCTCGTCGAGGAGCCAGGTTCCCGCCGCGTCGCTCATGTCGGACGCCCGTTCGCCGCTGAGCGCAAGGCGCAAATAATCCTTTGGCGACAGGAGCGAGTTGACGAGACGCCGGTGGTCCGGCTCATTCCGGGCGATCCATTTGAGCTTCGGCCCGGTGAAACCGGGCATGGGCTTTACGCCGACGGTTCGGGCGAGATCAGGGTAGTCGCGCGCCAGTTCGTCCGCCTCGAGAAACGCGCGTCCGTCGTTGTGCAGGATTGCTGGGCGGATCGGCTTGTCAGCGCGATCAAGCAGCACCGCGCCGTGCATCTGGCCCGAGAAGCCGACCGCTTTCAGGGCGCCCAGCGCCTTACCTGCGGTGTTTTTGAGATCGGCGATCGCGCCCGCCATGGCGTCCGCCCAGACGTCCGGATTCTGCTCCGACCAGCCGGCGCGCGGACGATCGGGAGAATAGCTCCTGGCGGCGCTCGCGACAGGTACGCCGCCCTCGTCGGTCAGAAGCGCCTTGAGCCCGGAGGTCCCACAGTCCAGCCCGAGATACATGGGCTAGCCTTGTGCTCCGCGGGGACAGCGTTCACAAGCGGGAACGAACGATCACCCGCGAAGCGACGGGCGGCGCTTACGCCCGCTCTGTCAATGCTGCCAGACCTGGCAGCACGAGGCGACTCGCGTCGACCCGAGCCAGCCCCATTCCGGATCGAGGTCGTCCTCATCCAGTTCGGCGGCGCCGTTTTCGAGGATATACCTCAGGCCGGAAAGGATTGGTTGGTCGGCGCCGCGAGTCGCCTCGTCGATACCTTCCCACTCGCGCGCGCCCGCAGCCCTTGAAAAGCGGCGGACGAGGCCGGCGGCCAATGTGCCGCTCGTCAGGTTCCGCTGTGCCGCGTCGCGCGAAAAGCGTCGCGCGAAATCACCGCCAATCGACGCGACCGCAGCGCGCGCGACATGCGGATTCGAACAGGTCCGGAGGATTTCGCGGACGATCATCACAGCCTCTCTCGTCTGATCCGAGCAGCATCTTTATCGCAATCGAATTTGTTCTCAACGTGTCACTGCTCAAAAAAATCTTCGTGAACTCGAGAGAGTCAACGTTTAGACAGCCCAATGTCAACGATTTGTCATATTTCCATCTTGCGCCGCAACACGAAAACTGGACTTTTGTTTTCGTCATCTGAAACACTCGTTCAAGAAAACTTGTACTCTGCAACCTCGGTTGCTTAATAGAACGATCTATTGTTTACTCCCAATTGCCATAAATCAAACGTTATTTGTCGCTTTCAAATTCGTAACTGGCGCACACGCCCTCGAAATCCGCATGATCTGGACCGCCCCGGCCAAGCTTTAGCGGGGAACGGACAGAATGAGTGCGCGTGCTGGTCCTATTCGCCCATCCCGTCGAGACGAGCTTCGGCGCCGAGCCTGAATGCAACGGTCGTTGGGGCCTTGCGTGCGCGCGGCCACGAGGTGGATGATTGCGACCTCAACGCCGAAGGGTTCGATCCGGTGATGACCCAGGAGGACCGGGTCGCCTATTACGACGTCCCCGGAAATCGGCGCCGCGTCGGTCCTTATGTCGAACGCCTCATGAAATCCGACGCGCTTGTCTTTTCCTTTCCAGTCTGGAACATGGGTTTCCCTGCGATCCTCAAAGGGTTCGTCGACAAAGTGTTCCTGCCCGGCGTCAGCTTCAATTTGAAGGACGACGGCGCTTATGTCCCTTGCCTGCACAATATCAAAAGGCTCGGCGTGGTTTGCACCTATGGCGGGAGCCGGTTGACGACCTTCCTGATGGGCGACCCGCCTCGCCGGTTCCTCAAACGCTCCATGCTTCTCAATTGCGCGCCGGGCGCGAAATGCGACTATCTCGCGCATTACGACATGGATCACACGACGCCGCGCGGCGGATGCGCTTTCTCAAGACGGTCGAGGGGAGGTTTTCGACTTGGTGAGGCGCCAGGGCGCGGCTGCAAGGAGCGCGGGGACGAATTCATGGGCCGGTGACTGCGTCAGGCGGTCGTAGCCTTCACTTCACGCATCTTGACTCCGAGCCCGATGACCAGCGCCGCCAGAGACGAGAATGGCGCCGGCCGAGCCGAAGACGCCGCGAGGGCCGCTCATGTCGAAGACGGCGCCGCCAAGGGCGGCCCCGAGCGCGATCGCGAGCTGGATCGCCGCCACCATCAGGCCGCCGCCGCTTTCCGCCTCGTCGGGAATCGAGCGAGCGAGCCAGGTCGACCACGCCACCGGCACGGCCCCAAAGGCGAGGCCCCAAAGCGCCACCATCGCCGCATCCGCAATGATCGACCCGCCCGCGACTGAGAGAGCAAGCCCGAGAATCCCCATCACCAGGGGCATGATAACGAGGGTGAGACGCATCGAGCGCGCGATCATCAATCCGCCGAGATACGCGCCGAAGAAATTCGCGACGCCGAAGCCAAGCAGGATGCCGGAGACTGCGCTTATGCCGGCGCGCGTCACGATCTCGATGTAGGGACGCACATAGGTGAAGAGCGCGAAGTGGCCGGTGAAAACAAGCGCGACTGCGACCAGGGCGATACCGATCCCGGGCCGCATCGCCACTTCGACGAGCGTGCCGAGGCGCGCCGAGCCTGACGGCGCCAGCGAAGGAAGCGTTGCGAACTGGACGACAAGCGCCAGGGCGCCGACCGCCGCCGCAATCACCATGACGTCACGCCAGCCAAGCACATCGCCGAGATAGGAGCCGACCGGGGCGGCAAGGACGGTCGCCGCCGATACGCCGCTGAAGAGGATCGACAAGGCGCGAGGAATTTGCGTCGCGGGCACGAGCCGCATCACGACGGCCGTCGACATGGCCCAGAACCCGCCGAGCGCGCCCCCGAGCAGCAGTCTCGCCCCAAGAAGGACGGGCAGGCTCGGCGCGAAAGCGACGATGAGGTTCGATACGATGAGGAGAAACGAGAAGCCGAGAAGGACGCGGCGGCGATCGAGTCGCCGTGTCGCTGGCGCGATCAGGAGGCTCGCTACCAAGGCCATCACCGCCGTCGCCGTCACCGCCTGACCCGCGGCGCCCTCCGTGACCCCAAGATCAGCCGCCATCGGCGTGAGCAGGCTCGCCGGCAAGAACTCAGCCGTGACGAGACCGAAAACGCCAAGCATCATCGAAAAAACCGCTCCCCAAGCGGGCTTCTCGTCCGGGATCGCCGGAGCGGAGTCCATCAGGAGTGTCTGCTCGCTCATAATCTTGCCCTCTCACGGGAAATGTGTGCGCTGCAAACAAGAGTTGGCTAGATTTCCAGGACTTTCTATGGGAGAAATCCCGTAAACCTTGATCGAAAGTCCGGAATGCCAACGGCGCTTAGCCAGAAAGCTTCAGTCGATTTCGTCAGCGAGCTCTTGCTCGGCATGCGCCTCAACGGCCTCTCTTACCGGCGCATACGCATGTCGCCGCCTTTCGGCCTGCGCTTCGGCGCTTCCCCGAGCGACGGGCGCGCGCAATTCCATTTCATCGCCAATGGATCCGTCTTCCTGCGGACGGCGGCAGGCGCGGTCCAGACGCTTGCGACACACGACGCGGTGCTCCTTCCCCGAGGCAGCCCTCATGAGCTCGTGTCGGGCCTCGAGGTCTTAAGCCGCGACATCGCAGCCTATCGGGCCAATCCGCTATGCGCGGCGGTCGGCGCGATCACCGCCTCGGACGAGAGCGATCGGCGACCGACCGATGCGATCATCTTTTCGGGCTGCATGGAGCTCGATCTCGGCGGCATGCATCCGCTCGTCGCGCTTATGCCTGAGGTGATGCATGTGGGCGCCCTGCTTGGGCGCCAGCCCGAGATTCTGCCGATGCTCGAAGCCATGGAGCGCGAGGCGTGCACCGAGCGGGCTGGTTATGCGGGAATTCTCGCGCGCCTCGCCGATGTCGTCTCCGCCTCGATCGTGCGCGGCTGGGTCGAATGCGGCTGCGGCGACGCAACGGGCTGGGTGGAGGCGTTGCGCGACCCGCGGCTCGGCCGCATCATTGCGGCGTTTCATCGCGACCCCGGCCGCGATTGGACATTGGCCGGGCTGGCGGCGGAGATGGGCAGTTCGCGCTCGGTCATCGCGGAACGCTTCCTCAAGGTGACCGGAACGACTCCGCTGCGCTACCTAACGGAGTTGCGCATGAGCCTCGCCGCCGAATGGATCGCGCGGGAGCGAATTCCCATTGAAGTCGCCGCGCACCGGCTCGGCTACGGATCGCAAGCGGCCTTCAGTCGCGCCTTTAAACGCGTGATCGGCCATTCGCCCGGCGCAACCCGAGCCGATGCGAAACAGCGCTCGGCGGGATAATGATCGGCGTTCCTCTTCAGCCGGCGGCGGATACCTGGTCGATGAAATCGCGGATGCGCCGTTCAATTTCGTCGCCCGGCATCGAGGTCACATACCTCCATGCGCCGACAACTCTGCGACGATGAGATCGTTCCGCGATATGTACACGCGCGCCCCCGATCGCGTGCGTAAGCGGCGTGGACCGCGGTCTCGCGCAGAAACGCCACGCCGAAGCGCTCGCTGAGCCGCGTGGCGAGCTGGGCGATCGCCTCGCGCGATTCGATGCGCGCCTCGTGCGGACTATAGAGCGCGCCGCCGGCATTCGCCGCCCTGCTGGCCGGTGACCGTGATGAAGCCGAAGTTCCCGGATCGAGGCGCCGTTCGCTTGCGCGTCCCGGTCGACCACGAGGACGCGCTTACGACGCCGGGCGGGCGGCGAGCGCATGGGCTAGCACGCAAATGCCTGCGCCGGCGACCGCGACATCGTACGAACGGGACCTAGGCGTCACTCCTTGAACGGCGCTCTTGATCTCAATTCGCGCAGACGCTTACGCAGCACGGCCGCCCCGAGCTCTCACTAGAACCCGCTTCCGTGACAGCGCGCCAACAATCCTTCGTTTTCGAATTGGCTGACTCGCGCGCTCTTGCCGCGTCGACCGTCGTTTGCAATGGAACGAGAATGCGTCGTAGCGCCGAACCGCCGCCGCTTTGACCCATGCGCAAGGAGCGCATCAGCCGATGACCCGCAAGCGTGACCGTCGCCCAACTCCGCCTTCCTTCGGACCGCGCACAAAGCCGGCCGCCGCAACGCTGAAGAGCGAGCCTGGCGCCAAGGCGGAGCGGGCGGCCACGCGCTCGGTTCCCCACGATCGTCCGGGTGAGCGAAGGGAGGCCAGGGTTTCTCTCATCTACGGCTTTCATAGCGTCATGGCGGCGCTCAAAGCCCCGCGGCGGGAGCTTATTCGTCTCTACGCCACGGCCGCCGCGGCCGAGCGGCTTGGCCCGGAAATCGCCGCGCGCGGGCTCGAGACCAGGATCATGAGTTCCCGAGGAAATATCCGCGCGCGCGCCGCGCGAAGCCGTTCATCAGGGGCTCTTGCTCGAGGCGCGGCCGCTCGCGCCGATCGATATCGCAGATTTGCCCACGAACGGCCTGGTGCTGGTTCTCGATCAGATCACCGATCCGCATAACGTCGGCGCGATTCTGCGCACTGCCGCCGCCTTCGCTGTCGATGCGCTTGTCACCACCGAGCGTCACTCGCCCGAGCTTGGCGGCGCGCTGGCGAAGTCGGCTTCCGGCGGGCTTGAGCACGTGCCGATTTGCAGCGTCCCCAACCTGGCGCGGGCGCTCGCCGAGATGGGGGACATGGGCTATTGGCGGATAGGGCTCGATTCCGAGGCGGAGATCCGGCTGACGGATGAACCTCTGTCGCGACCGCTGGCGTTGGTCCTCGGCGCCGAGGACAGGGGACTAAGAAGGCTGACGCGCGAGCGATGCGACCGCCTGGCCCGTCTCGATCTTCCCGGTGCGATCAGGAGCCTCAATGTCTCTAACGCCTGCGCCATTGCGCTCGCTCTCGTGCATGAGCGCCTTTCCGTCCAGGCGTAAGCAGAGGTCGCGACTGCCGGCCCCTTACTTCTCCATCGCATCCGCCGGCACGACTTTCGCGTAACTCAAATCGTAGGTTTTATTGAGCAGCGGATCGAGCGGAGTGCCTTCGGAGGCATCGTAGATGCGCGGTCGCCCCGAAGCGGTCGCCGGCTGCGCACCCTGCCCAGGCGCGGTCCCAGCGCTGTCGATCGCGACGTCGGAAACCAGCGTCGCCGTTCCATACTTGGCTTCGCGCGCCTTCTGATCCGCGAGCATGGCCGGCGAGAGGGGAGCCGAGGCGATGGGGCCTCCCGCGCCCGTTTCCGGCGGGTCGTCATTCCCGAACGCGAGGCCTTCCGCCGGTCCGTCGTTGACGCCCGCGACGACAGCGCCCAATTCCTCGATCGTTTTACCGCCTGGACCGACAAGCGACGCCAGCGCTGCATCCTTGGCATTCCGGTCCGCGCCGATTTTGCCGAGACGGACAAGAAGCGAGGCCGGCGCTTGTCCCTGCGCCGGCGCGACGAGCGCGCCAAACAGCGCCGACGACGAGGAGGCAGAAGCGACAGGGCTCAAGCTTCCTTCTCCGCCCGCGGCGCTCTCCGGCGGCCACGCTTTGGCGCCAACGGCGGCGCCGTTCGCTGCCCTGATCGACTTGGCGCCTTGCGCGACGAGCAACGGCCCGTCCTTCACGTTCCGCTCGGCGCCGATTTTGCTCAGGCGGGCGAGAATCGAGGCGGGCGCTGCTTGTCCCTGGGCTGGCGGCGCAAGGGCGCCAAACTGGTCGGGATCGATCGGGTCGATCGAACCGCGAATCGCCGGAGTCACGTCTGGCGCGAGCTTGTCTTTGACGTCCTTTTCGATCTGGCGCCATCGGGCGACATTCTTCTGATGCTGATCCAAAGTTTCGGCGAACGCATGCCCTCCGGTTCCGTCAGCGACGAAATAGAGGTCCTTGCTCCGCGCAGGTTTGGCGACGGCTTCCAGCGCGGCCTTGCCGGGGTTGCAAATCGGCCCCGGCGGCAGGCCGTCAACGATGTAGGTGTTGTAAGGCGTCGACTGATTGAGGTCGGCTCTCGTGATGCTGCGGCCGAGCGTGCCTTTGCCCTGGGCAAGGCCATAAACGATGGTCGGGTCGGAATCGAGCCGCATGTGCTTGTCAAGCCGATTGATGAACACCCCCGCGACGCGCGGCCGCTCCTCGGGCTTGCCCGTCTCCTTCTCGACGATCGAGGCGAGGGTCACCATTTCCCATGGCGACTTGATCGGCAAATCCGGCGAGCGCTGCTTCCATATGTCCTCGACCGTCTTCGCTTGAATCTTCGCCATGCGCGAGAGAATCGACTGCCGCGTGTCGCCGCGTTCGAAGTAATAGGTGTCGGGCATCAGCGAACCCTCGCGCGGGACCTCTCTGACGTCGCCCGTCAAAACGGTGTCATCGCGAAGCCGGTCAACGACCTGTTCGCTGGTCAGACCCTCGGGAACGGTGAGCTTGTATCGAACCACGCGGTGCGCAAGGAGCTCATTCTCGACGTCGTTCATGCTGATGCTCGCCTTGAACGCGTATTCGCCACGCTTCAGGGCGCCGCGATTGCCATCGAGCAGGGTGAGAACGTTGAACCACATTGCGCTGTCGATGACGCCCGCGCGCTCGAGTTGATCAGCGATGCTGGCGCCGGCGTCCTCCCGCTCGATCATGACCACCTTGTCTTCGGTCAGGGGCCCAGGACTTCGCGCTTCTTTCATAAGCCAAGCGAGCGCGCCGACGGTCGCCAGCGCCCCGAGAAGGACGAAAGTGAGCAACCCGCTCAGGCTCGACAGACCCATCCGGCGCGGCCTGCGCGGCGGTCGAGGCGGCGGCGGGGCCGGATCGTTCAGCGTGGGTTTGGTTGCACGGCCGAACAGGCTCACGCGCGGCCGGGGGGCGTCTCCGTCGCTGGAATCGTGATCTCCGCTCATATCCGTCGCCGCTTCGCCTTCCGCCGCTGATGCTGCCGTTCAAATCCCGCGCGAGGCTTAAGCCACCGGACGCGGGCTTGGGCTTAAGCTTAGCCGACCGGACGCCGCGGGGAAACACCCAATCGCCTTGAGTCCGCGCCGCTCAGTTCAGCGCATGGAAGATGAGCGAGGCGTTTGTGCCGCCAAAGCCGAAGGAGTTGGATAGCGCCGCCTGGATCGGCCGCTTGCGCGGCACATGAGGCGCAAGATCGATCGCGGTCTCCACGGAGGGATTGTCAAGATTGAGCGTCGGCGGCGCGATCTGGTCGCGGATGGCGAGGATGGAGAAGATCGCCTCCACTGCTCCCGCCGCGCCGAGGAGATGGCCAGTCGCCGACTTTGTCGAGGACATCGTCGTCTTGGCGGCCGAATTGCCGAGCAGGCGCTCGACCGCTCGCAGTTCGATTTCGTCGCCGACCGGCGTCGAAGTGCCGTGCGCATTGACGTAGTCGATCTCCGAAGGGGAAATCTCCGCGCGCTTGAGCGCCGCCCTCATGGCGCGAAAGGCGCCGTCGCCATCGGGCGCGGGCGCGGTGATGTGATAGGCGTCGCCCGACAGGCCGTAACCGGTCAGTTCGGCGTAGATACGAGCGCCGCGGCTCTTGGCATGCTCGAGTTCCTCGAGCACCACGCATCCCGCGCCTTCGCCCATCACGAACCCGTCGCGATCGCGATCGTAAGGCCGCGAGGCTTGCGTCGGCCTGTCGTTGAAGCCGGTCGACAAGGCGCGGCAGGCGCAGAAGCCCGCGAGCGCCAGCCGGTTGACCGCCGATTCGGCGCCGCCAGCGACCATCACATTGGCGTCGCCAAGGGCGATCAGCCGTCCGGCGTCGCCGATCGCGTGCGCGCCGGTCGAGCAGGCGGTGACGACAGCGGTGTTGGGGCCCTTGAGATTGTGAGCGATTGAAACCTGTCCGCTCAACAGGTTGATGAGCCTTCCCGGAATGAAGAACGGTGAGATCCGGCGCGGTCCTTTTTCGTGCAGGGTGACGGAGGCGTCGTAAATCCCGCCAAGCCCGCCGATCCCCGAGCCAAACAGGACCCCGGTCTCGATCTCCTCCTCGTAGGACGTGGGTTTCCAGTCTGCGTCACGCAGGGCCTGGGTCGCGGCGCTCATCCCGTAGATAATGAAGTCGTCGACGCGGCGCTGCTCCTTAGGGTCCATCCAGTCGTCGGGATTGAAGGCGTCCGCAGCGCTGCCGCGCGGCACTTGCGCAGCGACTTTGCAAGGAAGGTCCGAGACGTCGAAATTGTCGACCCGCGCTATTCCGGACTCACTGGCCAAAAGCCGGCGCCAGGTCGCCTCCACCCCGCAAGCTATCGGGGACACCATGCCGAGACCTGTAACGACGACCCGCCTCAATTGTCCCATGCTTGTGCTCTAACGGTTCCCATTCGCGCGGCTTGACGCCAATTGCAGCGCGGCGTCCAACACAACCAGGGCCGGACTAGACGCCCGGCCCGCACTCAAGGAGAAAAAGTGTCTCGACGAAGGCTGGCCAGACCAGCTCACGCTTTGCACACTTATTTTTTGGTCGACGCCTTTTCGAGATATTTAATCGCGTCGCCGACGGTTACAATGGTTTCGGCTTGGTCGTCGGGAATCTCGACCCCGAATTCTTCTTCGAACGCCATCACCAACTCAACGGTGTCGAGCGAGTCGGCGCCCAGATCGTCAATGAAATTGGCGCTGTCGACGACTTTGTCGGCCTCGACGCCGAGATGTTCTACGACGATCTTTTTTACGCGCTCTGCGACATCGCTCATGTCATCTTTTCCCTTATGCATCGGGCTTTGCCGCCCGACTTCTGATCAATTCCCCAATCGACTCCACCGCGGGCAAGGCCCCTCATTCGGGCGTCCGCCCCGCCCCGATGCGGTGACAGGTTCGCTCGGGATCGCCGACGCCGACGCTCTGATGATGCGCCCCTCCCGCGCCCTGAGACGAACGCGGTCGATAGCATATCTTTCTGGGCAACGCGAGAGGGCGCAAATCCCGTCGCGCCGCAGTCTAGCGGGCGAGTCCGAGCCATCAGATCATCGCCATTCCGCCGTTCACATGCAGCGTCTGCCCGGTGACGTAAGCCGCTTCGGAACTCGCTAAATACACGGCCGCCGCGCCAATTTCCTTATCGGAACCGAAGCGCGCAGTTGGTATCGTGGCCATGATCGCGTCGCGCTGTTTCTCATCCAGCGCCCGAGTCATTGGGCTATCGATAAAGCCGGGCGCAATGCAATTGACGGTGATGCCCCGCGTCGCAACCTCGGCCGCCAGCGCCTTGGACATGCCGATCATGCCGGCTTTCGCGGCGGCGTAGTTTCCTTGCCCTGCATTGCCTTGGACGCCGACGACCGACGTTATGTTTATGATTCGGCCGAAGCGCCGTTTCAGCATGCCTTTCAGCACGGCGCGCGACAGCCGGAAGGCCGCGGTCAGATTGATCGCGAGGACTGTATCCCAGTCTGCGTCCTTCATGCGGATGAACAGACTGTCGCGAGTGACGCCGGCGTTGTTGACGAGAATGTCGATCGGCCCGAACGCGTTTTCGACGGCCGGGATCAGCGCTTCCGCCGCCGCAGGATCGGAGAGGTCGCAAGGCGCAACGTGGACCCGCGTCTCAAGTTCGGCGGCCAGCGTTTCCAGCGCGTCGCGCCGGGTGCCGCTGAGGGCGACCGAGGCTCCCTGCGCGTGCAGGGCGCGCGCGATCGCTTGCCCCAGTCCGCCCGACGCGCCGGTGACGAGCGCAATCCTCCCCGTCAGATCGAACACCAGCGTCGTCCCTCTCCTCGAATTCTCACGGGCGCGCCGAGGCGCGGAAGGCGGCGACGTCAGCGGGCGCGCCAACGCTGATCGTCGTCGCGCCCTCCACGATCCGCTTGATGAGGCCGGTCAAAACCTTGCCCGCGCCGAGTTCGACGAACCGGGTGACGCCGTGCGCGCTCATATAGGTCACGCTCTCACGCCAGCGAACAGTCGCGGTCACTTGGGCGACGAGACCGGACCGGATCGCCTCCGGGTCTGTGACCGCCTTGGCTTCGACATTGGAGACGAGCGGCGGCTCGGGAAGGCGAATCGTGATATCTTTTAGCGCTTCTTTCATCGCCTCCGCCGCCGGCTGCATGAGCGCACAGTGAAACGGCGCAGACACAGACAGAAGCAGCGCCCGTTTCGCGCCGGCAAGCTTGGCGAGGTCCATTGCGCGAGCGACCGCCGAGGTCGTACCCGAAATGACGACTTGACCGGCTCCGTTGTCATTGGCGACCTGGCAGATCGCGCCGGTGAGATAAAGGTCGCTCGCCGCTTGCGTTGCGATCTTAACCACCGCCCCGAACTCGAGGCCGAGGATGGCCGCCATCGCGCCTTCGCCTATCGGGACAGCCTTCTGCATCGCTTCGCCACGCAGGCGCAACAGACGCGCCGCGTCTTCGAGAGTGAACGAACCGGCCGCGCAAAGCGCAGAATATTCGCCGAGCGAATGCCCGGCGACATATGCCGCCTCCGAGTATGGATTGAAGCCGGTCTCGGTCTCCAGAACCCTGAGCGCTGCAATACTTGTGGCCATGAGCGCCGGCTGGGCGTTGGCGGTCAGCGTGAGCTGAGCCTCGGGCCCCTCGAACATCAAACGCGAAAGCTTCTGGTCCAGCGCGCCGTCGACCCTGCTGAAGATCTCGCGCGCGACGCGAAACTCCTCGGCCAGCGCTTTTCCCATGCCGACCGCCTGGGAGCCCTGACCCGGAAACACCAAGGCCGTCTTCATGAAATCGGTTTCCCCGACCGGATGCGAAAGGACGATTCGGCCGCCCCGGCGGCGGTGCACAGACACGGCGGCCGCGGGGCTGTCAAGCTTCGGCTTCGCCCAGACAGAAAAGTTGATCAGGCTTGCTTGAACCCGTATCGGAATGGGTCCGTCGCGTCCTCCACCAGCTTGCTCTCGGCGCAGATGAAGGCGCGTCCGCTGATGCGCGGAAGAACGCCGCCGGTCGGACCCGGTTCGAAGCTGGCGTGAAAGCGGCTGCCGATGATGCTTTCTTGCACCCAGACTTCGCCGGGCCGCAACTTTCCATCGGCGTGGAGGCAAGCAAGTTTGGCGCTGGTTCCGGTCCCACACGGCGACCGGTCGTAGGCCCCCCCAGGGCAGAGGACGAAATTGCGGCTGTTTGCGTCGATCGATCGCGCCGGGGCGAAGAACTCGACGTGGTCGATCAGGGCGCCGTCCCTGCCGCGGACGCCCTGGGTTTGAAGCGCGTCGCGTATCGCGGTCGCGGCTTGCGTCAACGGGCCCACGTTCTCGAGCACGAGATCGCAAGGCGGCGGGGTCGAGGTCAGGAAGAACCAATTGCCGCCCCAGGCGACGTCCCCGCGCACGACGCCGAGACCCGGCGCCTCAACCTCGACCGCCTCGGCGAAACGGTAGCTCTCGACATTCTCGACCGTCGCGGTGCAGTCGTCGAGAAGCTCCACCCCGACCACGCCGACTGGAGTCTCGAAGCGATGGCGCCCGGGCTTGAGCCGGCCCATATGCGCAAGCGTCACGGCGAGGCCGATCGTGCCGTGGCCGCACATGCCGATATATCCGACATTGTTGAAGAAGATGACGCCCGCCGCGCATGAGGAATCGTGCGGCTCGCACAGGAGCGCCCCAACGATCGCGTCGTGGCCGTGCGGCTCGTTGACGGCGAAGCGGCGGAGCTGATCGAACTCGCGGGCGAAGCGTGCGCGGCGCTCAGCAAGCGGACCATCGCCTAGCGGCGGGCCGCCGTCGACGATGACGCGCGTGGGCTCGCCCTCAGTATGGGAATCGATGACCCGCACGGGGCTCAGTCCTTCGCGCCGGGCCAGGAGGCCCACCAGGCACGGAACGTCGTGAACCGCCGCTTCGCCATGCCCTCCTGCGAGGGGCTCAGTGCGTCGAAGTCATTCAAGTGACACGCATATTCGTCGTGTCCGACTAGCGTCATCAGGCGCTTGAAATAGAGCACGAGGTCGACGCCCTCGTCGAAAACCGAGAGCGGCTCGAGCGCGCTCTCAAGCTCCAGCGCAAGGCGGCGCGCTTGCGCGTCGCCCTTGGCGGCGCGCTCACAAAGCTCGACCAGACGCAGCACTTCGTGCGGCAGCACGTTGCCGATGCCGGTGATGGCGCCGCAGGCGCCGCAATTGACAAAGCCGTGGAACACCTGGGTGTCGACCCCGACCATGAGCGCGACGTCGTCCGAACGCCCTGCAATGTGCTCCGCGGCATAGCTCAGCGATTCCGCGCCGCCAAACTCCTTGAAGCCGACCAGATGGGGAAACTCTTTGCGCAGTTCGAAGAACAGATCGGCTCGCGTCTGGAAGCCGTAATACGGGCTGTTATAGATGACCGAAGGCAAGTCGACCGCCGCCGTGAGCACGCGAGCGAAATGGCCGCGCTGGGCCGCCGTGGACGAACCGCGCGAAAGAACGCGCGGGATGATCATGAGGCCGCGCGCGCCCTTTTCCTTCGCGTGACGCGCGAGCGCGGCGGCTTGCTCAGTGTTTTGCGCGCCTGTACCGACGATGACCGGCAGGCCGGCCTTCGTCAAACGCTCCACGCCCTCCATTCGCTGTTCGATCGTAAGCAGCGGCCAGTCGCCCATCGAGCCGCAATAGACGAGCCCCGACATTCCGGCGCCGATGAGATACGTTCCCATCTTCACGAGGGCGTCGAAGTCGGGCCGCCGGTCGGGTCCGCAGGGCGTCATGAGCGCCGGGATCGTTCCGGAAAAGACTTGCGACGACATCTTGGGGCTCCCTAAAGTCGGGGTTTCGCTTGTTCCGACATTCGCACATCTTGGGCTCCCGTTCTTGATGAAAACGCAGGCTAGGAATTGAAAACCAGCACAATGGCGCCGCGCGCCGCCAACGAGCGGGATCCGGCTGCGGCGCTCGCGGCGGTTCTTGGACGGCCCTTTCCGGGAATCGAGCTCTTCGACCGCGTCGCCGACACCGTCTTCTTCATCAAGGACCACGAGGCGCGCTATGTCGCGGTCAACGAAACGCTCGCCCATCGCTGCAAGCTTGGCGACAAGCGGGCGCTGATCGGCCGCAAGGCGAGCGATGTCTTCGCTGCGCCCCTCGGGGAGCGGTACGAAGCACAGGATCTCAAGGTCATCGCCGAAGGGCTCTCAATCCGCGGCCGGATGGAGCTCCATCTCTATCCGGATGGCGGCGAGGGCTGGTGCCTCACCTGGAAGGAGCCGCTGGTCGACGCAAGCGGAACCATTCGCGGCCTCGCCGGCATTTCGCGTGATGCGCCGGCGCTCTCGGGATCGGCGCCTGTTTCGGCGGCGCTTTCAGCGACGCTCGCCTATATCGACGACCATCTCGACCAGCCCTTGCGCATTCCCGAGCTCGCGGCGCGAGCTGGCATCTCCCCATTTCAGTTTGATCAAAGAATCCGGGCTCTGTGCGGCCTCTCCGCCGGGCAATATCTGTCGCGGCTCCGCATCGACCGGGCCTGCGATCGCCTGAGGCATACTGGCGCCCCTTTGAGCGAGTTGGCGCTTGAATGCGGCTATGCTGACCAGGCGGCGTTCACCCGCCAATTCCATAAATCGGTCGGTCTCACACCCGGCGCGTATCGGGTGGCGACAGCCCGCGGCCGCAAGCGGGCGCTCATCGAGGCGCGGGCCTGACCAGCCATTCCCGTTAGCGCGCCTCGGTTTCGCCTAAACGCATGACGTGCACGGTCATTTGGACGACACGCAACCCCCTTCTATTCGCCCTGCTGACGGATCTTGCACTCGCTAGTCGCGCGGATTCGTTGTTCGAGTGGGGAGACAACTTATGACACTCGCCAAATCAATCGCTGCTTTGATGATCGCAGGTTTGCCGCTCGGCGCGGTGCTTGCGCCTGCCAGCGCCAAAGTCTTCGACTGGTCGCTGACAGGAACCCTTCTCCAGACCTCGGCGGGATCCCGTTCCCGGGCAAGCGGGACGATCGATGCATCGCCAACCGGAAGCACGGGCGTCTGGGCGATCGACACGATAACGGGAGTCGTCAACGGCAGCGAGATAACGGGCACGAGCACGTTTCAGGGCGCTGACAACCTGCTGTTCACGAACGGGTTCGCGTTTACCAGCACTCTCGGCATCTCGTTTGAGACCGCTGCGGGGCAAAGCGTCAATATCTTCAGCTTCGACGGGCAGATGACGCCGCCGACCGGCAACGCCTATGGCGAGTTGACATCGAACCCCGGCGCGTTTGGCGTCGGGCATTTCACCCTGACTGCGGCTCCGGAAGCCTCGACTTGGGCGATGATGTTGATCGGCTTCGCCGGACTCGGCATTTCCAGTTATGGCGCCTCGCGAAAGCGCGGTGTAGCGTAACGCCGCGAGCCCTATCTGCGTGAATACCTAGGGGCCCCGCCCAGGAGGGAGGGGAGCACTGGGCGGGGCGTTCGCGCGGAGCTGGAGGACCCCACGCTTCACCAAATCTTGCAACGCCCAGTGACGACATAATGACGCAAAAAGGGCGGCCAGAGGCCGCCCTTCCTGCACCAAGGACTGCCAGATCACCTGTCGTTGGCGTGCTTGACCGCATCTTTAGCATCGCCGAGCGCTTGACGGGCCTCGCCCTTAGCCTTGTCCATCTTTCCTTCGGCCTGCATGCCCTTATCGTCCATCATCTTGCCGGCGGCGTCTTTCACGGCGCCTTTGGCCTTGTCGGCCGCGCCTTTGACGTGTTCCTTGTCCATGATCGCCTCCTTTGAGAGCCGCCAGACAAACGCAGGCGGGCTCCATAGGTTCCAGCGGTCTGCCTGGGGGTTCTAATTGGCGATCGTCCAAACGGTCGCGCGCTTACAGAATCCCCATCTCTCTGCGCTGGAACGATGATAGGGGTGCCGCTCGGCCCGCTACGATTCGCCAGGGCGGGCGGCTGCGCGAGGAACGGATGACAGCGGCGCCGGGAAAATCTTGCGGGTCCTGCACAATGTGCTGCTCAGCGCTGGAGATCGACTATTTTAAGAAGCCGGCTGGGCCGAAGTGCGTCAATTGCCGCTTGGGCGGCGGCTGCGCGATCTATGCCGAGCGACCGGAGGTCTGCCGCGACTTCGAGTGCGAGTGGCTGACGCTTCGCGATCTGTCGCGTCAATTGCGCCCCGACCTTGTCGGAACAATCCTGATGGAGGACGCGGACAGCGACGAATACCGCGCCGTTTGCGCCCCGGAGAAGCCGATGGCCTGGCGCCATCCGCTCGTCTTCGCGCATCTCGTCGCCAAGGCCAAGTCGGGGCGGATCGTCGTGGCGAAGGCGGGGCTCACGTCGTGGCGGATCTTCGCTTCGGGCGAATGGGGACCGACGGTCTGACCGATTAAGCGCCAGAATGCTTATTCAAGAGGCGCCGCAGCGCTTGGTTCGCCTGCCGTGACGGTTGGGCGAGCGCTGGTGGCGCGATCGATTGTCCGATGCTATTGACCCTCCCGGCCGCGCTAACCCCATCGCGCCGCCACCAGGGGCGTTGGATCGGCGCTGCCGACCGCGGGGAGAAGGAGTTTGGCCGAAATGAAGAAGATCGAGGCGATCATCAAGCCGTTCAAACTCGACGAGGTGAAGGAGGCGCTGCAGGAGGCCGGAATCCAGGGCATCACCGTCCTCGAAGCGAAAGGCTTCGGCCGGCAAAAGGGACATACCGAGCTTTACCGGGGGGCCGAGTACGTCGTCGACTTTCTCCCCAAAGTGAAGATCGAAGTCGTTGTGTCGGACGAAAATCTCCGTCCGGCGATCGAGGCGATCCGCGCCGCGGCGCAAACCGGCCGCATCGGCGATGGCAAGATATTTGTATCTCACATTGAGGAGGCCATCCGAATCCGCACCGGGGAGACTGGCGCGGACGCGGTCTAAAGGCGTTTCGGGCTGACGAGGGCGCCCAGCCATCCCGTGGGCGGGCAAAGCAGAAGTTCATCATTGAGGAAGGGCAAAGCATGAAGACCGCCAAGGATGTCCTGAAGGCGATCAAGGACAATGACATCAAATATGTCGATCTCCGCTTCACCGATCCACGGGGCAAGTGGCAGCATGTCACCTTTGATCAGAGCCTGATCGACGAGGACGCCTTCGCGGATGGCCTTATGTTCGACGGCTCCTCGATCGCGGGATGGAAGGCGATCAACGAATCCGACATGACGCTCATGCCGGACCCGACTTCCTATTCGATCGACCCTTTCTTCGCCGCGTCCACCGCCGTGCTTGTCTGCGACATTCTCGATCCCGCGAGCGGCCAGCCGTATAACCGCGATCCGCGCGGCATCGCGAAAAAGGCCGAAGCCTATCTCAAGTCGACCGGCATCGGCGACGCGGTTTTCTTCGGGCCCGAGGCCGAGTTCTTCGTCTTCGACGACGTGCGTTTCGCGGCCGAGCAGTACAACACCGGGTTCCAGATCGACTCGATCGAATTGCCCACCAATTCCGACACGGCTTACGAGGGCGGAAACCTCGGCCACCGCGTTCGCACCAAGGGCGGCTACTTTCCTGTCCCGCCGCAGGATTCGGCCCAGGACATGCGCGGCGAGATGCTCGCCGCGATGGCGCAGATGGGCGCGGTCGTCGAGAAGCATCACCACGAGGTCGCGTCCGCCCAGCACGAGCTGGGGCTCAAGTTCGGCCCGATGGTGACGATGGCTGACCACCTGCAGGTCTACAAGTACTGCATTCACATGGTCGCGCAGAGCTACGGCAAGACGGCGACCTTCATGCCGAAGCCGATCTACGGCGACAATGGCTCGGGCATGCACGTCCACCAGTCGATCTGGAAGGGCGGCAAGCCGGTGATGGCGGGCAACAAATATTCCGACCTCAGCCAGGAGTGCCTCTACTACATCGGCGGCATCATCAAGCACGCCAAGGCGCTCAACGGCTTCACCAACCCCTCGACCAACAGCTACAAGCGCCTCGTGCCCGGCTTTGAGGCGCCGGTGCTGCTCGCCTATTCGGCACGCAACCGCTCGGCTTCCTGCCGTATCCCGTGGACGGCCAACCCGAAGGCCAAGCGCGTCGAGGTGCGCTTCCCCGATCCGACCGCCAACCCCTATCTCGCCTTCTCGGCGATGCTGATGGCGGGCCTCGACGGCATCGTCAACAAGGTCGATCCCGGCCCGGCGATGGACAAGGACCTCTATGACCTGCCGCCGAAGGAATTGAAGAAGATTCCGACGGTTTGCGGCTCGCTCCGCGAGGCGCTCTCGAGCCTCGACAGGGATCGCGCCTTCCTCAAGGCCGGCGACGTGTTCAGCGACGACTTCATCGACAGCTACATCGAGCTCAAGATGGCCGACGTCCAGCGGTTCGAAATGACGCCGCATCCGGTCGAGTTCGAAATGTACTATTCATACTGAGGCCTCGCTTTCCGAGCGGGTGAGCAAGGGGCGGCTTCATCGGCCGCCCTTGGCCAAACCTCGATCTGGGAAATGAACGGCGCCACCCTGATCGGCGGCGGGGGCGTCACCCCAGTCCCGGGTCGAGCCGGCGTGCGGTCAACCTGACCTAAGTTCGCACTCTCCCTCACTCGGCGGGCGGGCCTCTGCGCCCGTCCGGGCGGGCGGTCTCGGGCGCGGACTTGTCCGCGAATCGTCAGGCGAATGGGCCGACTAGAAGTCGCTCGCCAAGCCCTTCACCTCCCAGTCGCCATAACGCGTCGGGTCCAGGCCGCCGCGGCCATGCACTTCGTTCGGCGCATCGGCCGGGGCTTGCGCGCGGCGCGCTTCGGCTTCCGCGAGCGCCCTTCGCGCCGCCGGCGGCAGATCGTGCGAGGCGGACTTTTCCGACTCGGAGCCGGCGCCTGAGTCCGGAAGGTCGCCATTCATATCCACTCTCGCCTCACTCCGTCTGATGGATCATGGCCGGACGCGCGCCTTGGATTTCGCCTATAATCCTATGCTAGGCGGCCAGCAATTTCTGATTCGAGGCGAGGCTCGTTTGGCGCGACAATCGGGAGGGTTTCATGGAGGCCGTCCTGAGACGCCGGCCGCTCCGCCGCCGGGCCTGGCGGCGCGGGTTGCCGCAGCGCGCGCCGTCGCCGAAGCCTTAACCGCGTCGCGCCCGCTCGACGAGCGGCTCGCCGCCGACCCTGCGCAGAGGGGCGGGCTTGACGCGCGCGACCGGGCGTTGGCGCGCTCGATCGCGACCGTCGCGCTCCGCCGGCTCGGCACGATCCGCAAGGCGCTCACCCGGCGACTAGACAAGGGAATGCCCAAGCGCAGCGGCGCGCTCGAGTGGACGCTCATCGTCGCCGCGGCGCAAATCCTCTTTCTCGACACGCCCGACCATGCGGCGGTGGATCTCGCGGTGAAAGCGACGCGCGCCGAGCCGGCCAGCGCTCCATTCGCCGGGCTCGCCAACGCCGTGCTTCGGGCAATCGCCCGTGACCGCGAGGACATTCTTGCCAGCTCCGATCCTCTGGAGGACGATACGCCCGCCTGGCTCGCCCACCGTTGGCGCTCGACCTATGGCGAGAGCGTCGCGCGCGCCGTCGCTTTGGCGCATCGCTCGGAGCCGACGCTCGATCTCAGCGTCAGGAGCGACCCGGCCGGCTGGGCGGAGAAGCTTGGCGGAGTGGTGTTGCCGACAGGCTCGGTGCGCCTCGACACCCATGCGCCGGTCGCGGAGCTGGAAGGCTATGCGGAGGGCCAATGGTGGGTGCAGGACGCGGCCGCAGCGCTTCCAGCTCGGCTTCTTCGGCCGGCTGCCGGCATGCGGATCGTCGACCTCTGCGCGGCGCCGGGCGGAAAAGCGGCCGAACTGGCCGCGGCGGGGGTTGATCTCACGGCGGTCGATCGCTCGGCGGAGCGTCTCAAGCTGCTCGCCGCGAATTTCGCGCGCCTGCGCCTTAACTCCGAGATCGTGGTCGCCGACGCGCTCGCCTTCGAAGCGCCGCCGTTTGACGGAGTGCTGCTCGACGCGCCGTGCACCGCGACCGGCACCATTCGCCGCCATCCCGACGTCGCCTGGACCAAACGACCGGGCGACCTCGCGCCGCTCATCAAGCTACAGGCGGCGTTGCTCGACAAGGCGATCGCGCTCGCGCGGCGCGGCGGCGCCATCGTCTATTGCGTATGCTCGCTCGAACCTGAGGAGGGCGAAGCGCAGATTGCGGCCGTGCTGCGCCGCAACCCGGACGTCCGGCGCTTACCCGTGGCGGCCGAGGAGATCGGCGGCCTCCGCGAATGCCTGACCCCGTCCGGAGATTTACGCACGCTTCCTTGTCACTTGTGGGGCGACAATCCCCGCCGCTCCGGGATGGACGGCTTCTTTGCGGCGCGGCTGGTCAAGGCAGGCTAACGGTGCTCTCACTGGAAGAAGGGAAACACGCCCTTCCCATGTTGGCGAAGCCATTCGGCGCTGTTGTAGGCTTGGTACTTGGATTGATTGGCCATGTTCCACGCCCGGTCGAAGTTCGAGAGCGACTGCGTGGGGACAACAGGTCCCGCGCCGACGGTGCCCCACGAAGACGAGTTGCCCTGTTCAGCGAAAGCTGTGCTGGACAGAAGCGCGAGCGCGGCGGCGAGGCCGATCGCAGACAAGGTTTTGAACATCGAATTTTCCTTTTTGAGAGACTTGGCGAGTTCCGAGCAAATCTCAGACGCCCAAGAACTCGACCATTTTTCCCCGTCCGGCTGTGATCCGGCGCACACTCGCGCCGCCCGATCAGTTAGGGATGGTCACTGAAGTGGGCGACGGCCGTAGCCGCCATGGTGACGAATCCAGGCTGCGCCCGCTCTCGCTCGCTCTTTGCTTTCATTGGCGTGGTTCCACGATCGCTGGAATGGCGTCAGCGATTGCGTCGGGACGGTGGGGCCATAGCCCTCCGTGCCATAGGCGGACGAATTGCCGTTGACGGCGAAAGCCGGGACCGCCGGGAGGGCGAGGGCGGCGACGAGGCCGATCAATGCGGTTGTCTTGAGCATAGCTTACTCCTCACTGCGTGATTAACGAGATAAGGAGCATTCAACGCCAGACAACGGCCGACAGGCGCATAAAAGCCATGACATTTTGGTGACCGGAGCCCCTTCCTGCATTTCCTGCGCCGATCGAGCTGTGCTACTGCACTGCAGCAAAACCCGCAATCGAACTGGGGCGCTCGCACTGATGGCCACAAATATTGTCAGGATCGGACGGGCGCTCCTCTCCGTTTCCGACAAGACGGGCCTCGTCGATCTCGCGCGCACCCTCAAATCTCTTGGCGTCGATATTCTTTCGACCGGCGGCACAGCCGCGGCGCTCAACGCCGCCGGCTTCACGGTCCTGGACCTGGCGCAGATCACCGGCTTCCCGGAAATGATGGACGGCCGGCTCAAGACCCTGCACCCGCGGGTGCACGGAGGTCTGCTCGCGATCCGATCCGATCCAGCGCATCAGGCGGCCATGATCGTCAACGACATCCCGCCGATCGACCTCTTGGTGGTCAATCTCTACCCCTTCGAGGCGACGCTTAAGCGGGACGCGCGGTTTGAGGAAAGAGTTCGAGAACATTGATATCGGGGGACCCGCGATGATACGCGCCGCGGCCAAGAACCACGACGATGTCGTCGTCATCGTTGATGTCGACGATTATCCAGCGCTGATCGAGGAATTGGAGCGCGGCCAGGGAACGACCAGTCTCGCTTTCCGCCGTAGAATGGCGCAGAAGGCCTTCGCCCGCACCGCGGCCTATGATGCGGCGATCTCCAATTGGCTCGCCCGGGAGATTGACGAGCCAGCGCCGAAATGGCGCGCCTTCGGCGGCGTTCTGCATTCAAACTTCGGCGCGCTTCGCTACGGCGAGAATCCCCAGCAGCGCGCCGCGTTGTACCTCAGCGCCGAAACGCGCCCCGGCGTCGCGACCGCGCGCCAGATCCAGGGCAAGGAGCTGTCTTACAACAACATCAACGACACTGACGCCGCCTACGAACTGGTCGCCGAATTCGATTCCGCGCAGAGCCCCGCGGTAGCGATCATCAAGCACGCGAACCCTTGCGGCGTCGCGGTCGGCGAGACGCTGCTCGAGGCTTACGGAAAGGCGCTGAGCTCAGATCCCGTGTCGGCGTTCGGCGGAGTGGTGGCGCTCAACCAGAAGATTGACGCAGCCTCAGCCCGCAAGATTGTCGAGATCTTCACGGAGGTGATCATCGCGCCTACGGCTGACGAGGAGGCGTTGGCGATTATCGCGGCGAGGAAAAACCTGAGGCTTTTGCTCGCGGGCTCGCTTCCCGATCCGAGAGCGCCAACCCTCGCCGTGCGATCAGTCGCCGGCGGATTCCTGGTCCAGGATCGCGACAATGGCGTGCTTGAAGAGGGAGCGCTCAAGGTTGTGACCAAACGCGCTCCAACCTCGCGCGAAATGGCCGACCTGAGATTCGCCTGGGCGGTCGCCAAGCATGTGAAGTCGAACGCCATCGTCTACGCCAGGGATGGCGCGACCGTCGGAATCGGCGCGGGACAGATGTCGCGGGTCGATTCCGCCCGCCTTGCCGCGCGCAAGGCCGAAGAGGCCGCCGAGATGGCCGGCCGGCCCGAGTCTCTTACCCGAGGTTCGGTCGTAGCCTCCGACGCCTTCTTTCCGTTCGCCGATGGGCTGGTTGCGACGATCGAAGCCGGGGCGACGGCGGTCATCCAGCCGGGAGGATCGGTGCGCGACGCCGAGGTGGTCGCCGTCGCCGATGAAGCAGACGTCGCGATGGTTTTCACCGGCATGCGGCATTTCCGGCACTGACCGATCGTCAGCAGAAATGGCTTAGGCCCAACGGCCGACGCGAGCGTCGAGGAACAGCCCGGACGCAGGCTATCGGTCGGGGGAAATGATAACGGAGATTTGATCGCGCGGGACGCCGCTGAATTGAAGCGCGAGCGGCCGAGCGGGCAGATCGAACTTGACGCTCTTGCGCGCGCCTTCGCAATCCCTCGCGCCGGTGAACGCGATGGGATGCAGGTAAGCCCCGCCATCGAGGACATCAACCCAGCCTTCAGACGAGATCGTGATCCGGTAAGCGCCCGGCTTTGCCGGCGCGGCGAGGGCAAAATGGCCGGCGAACGCGGAAGGCGACTTCGGCGCCCGCTCGGGCGACTTCGGCAACTCGGCCGACGAAAACGGCTTTAGCTCGAGCGTCGTCGCGGCGTCGTAGGGAACCGATCCCCCATTGGGCAGCGAGGCCTTGTCCGTTCGGACGAGCGCGGCGCGTTCACGATCAAGGGGCCATTTAAAGCCATCGCAGCCCGAGCCTTCCTGCGCCTGCGCCAACCCAGGCGCGGCGGCGAGCGCAATGGCCGCAAGCCATCGGACTAAAGTCATTGGGAAGTCACGGTCGCCGGCGAATCGGGGCTTCGGAGCGTTTCAGCCCGGGCGCCGTGCAGGAACTGGACGGCGGCCGCGAGCTGCGTGTCTTTGTCGTGATCCGGCGGCACATAGGCGTCGGAGCCCTTCTCCTCCTCCCCGCCGTTCTTCAAATGACCGAAGAGCGACGCTTCTCCCAGGCTGGAAACCTTGCCCTTCAGGTCGTCGGGAATGTTTTCGAGCACCCTGATGTCCGGATCGATGCCCTTGGCCTGGATCGAGCGGCCGGAAGGCGTGTAATAGCGCGCGGTCGTCAGCTTGAGCGCGCCATTCTCACCGAGCGGTAGAATGGTCTGAACCGATCCCTTGCCGAATGTCCGCGTGCCGATCAGCGTTGCGCGCTTGAGATCCTGCAACGCGCCGGAGACGATCTCCGAGGCCGACGCCGAACCGCCATTGATGAGCACCACCACAGGCTTTTGCTGCGACAGATTGACGCCGGGGCGGGCGGAGTAACGCTGCCCCTGGTCAGCGTTTCGGCCGCGGGTCGAGACGATGTCGCCATTGTCGACGAAGGCGTTGGTGATCTCAACCGCCTGATTGAGCAAGCCGCCCGGATTGTTGCGCAGGTCGAGGATGTAGCCCTTCAAATTTGCCTGCCCCGGTTCGGCGCGGAAATGATCGAAGGCCTTGCGCACCCCGTCGTACGCTTCCTGATTGAACTGAGTAATGCGGATATACCCGATGTCGCCGCCCTCCAGATGCGAGCGGACCGACTGAACATGGATAATCTCGCGGACGATGGTGAACTCTTTAATATCCCGGTTCGTTCCCCGCTCGACGGTCAACCTGACTGGGGACTTGGCCGGCCCACGCATTTTGTCGACCGCTTCCTTGAGCGTCAGGCCCTTGACCGCCGTATCGTCGATGCGGGTGACCAGATCACCGGACATCATGCCGGCGCGCGCCGCAGGCGTATCGTCGATCGGGCTCACCACTTTGACGAGCCCGTTCTCCATCATCACTTCGAGGCCGAGGCCGCCGAATTCTTCGCCCTTCATGCTGCTTTGGAAGTCCTGCAAGGCCTTCGGATCAAAATAATTTGAATGAGGGTCGAGGGACGCCAGCATGCCGTCGATCGCCGACTTGATCATTTTCTCGTCGTCAGGCTTCTCGGCATAGTTGTCGCGCACTTTGTTGAACACTTCGGCAAAGAGCGCGAGCTTGTCGCTCGTGCTGGAGCCGGCGGCCCGTAACGCACTGTTCGAGGCGCCGACCAACAGAACACCGGCGGCGACTCCGCAGGCAAGATAGGAGAGACCCTTCCTCATCGACAAACGCTCAGCTCCATAACTCGTGTTGAGCGCATCAATTCGGCTTGGCGGGAGTCGCGTGGCCCGGATCGGTCGGCGCAGGGGATGTCGCCGTCGCCGCGGGCTGGTCGCTCTTCACGGGGGCCGCATCCGCCTTCACCGCTGGCTCCGGGTGCTTGACCCCGTGCAACAGGTCGATGGCGGCGGTGAGTTGCTTGTCGTTCTTCTCGCTCGGCGGGACATAAGCCTGGGACGCCGATGTGTCCTCAGCGCCGTTGGTGAGATGGCCCTTGAGCGAGGCCTCGCCCTTCATATCGTCCTTGCCCTTCAGGTCGTCAGGCACGTCCTCCAGCACCTTGATGTCCGGCTCGATCCCCTTGGCCTGGATCGATCGGCCCGATGGCGTGTAGTAGCGCGCCGTCGTGAGCCTGAGCGCGCCGTTCTCGCCAAGCGGCATGATCGTTTGCACCGAGCCCTTGCCGAACGACCGGGTGCCGATCAGCGTCGCGCGCTTATGGTCCTGCAGGGCGCCCGAGACGATTTCCGAGGCCGAAGCTGAGCCGCCGTTGATGAGGACCACGAGCGGTTTGCCGCCCGACAGGTCGCCGCCCGGCTTGGCGTCGAAGCGTTGGGTTTCATCCGCGGTGCGCCCGCGGGTCGAAACGATCTCGCCGCGGTCGATGAAGGAATTGACGACGTCGATCGATTGGTCGAGCAGGCCTCCGGGATTGTTGCGCAGATCCAGGATGTAGCCCTTGAATTTGTCGGCCGGGATCTCGCTGTGCAGCTTGTCCATCGCGCTCTTGAGACCGTCTGCAGTCTGCTCAGTGAACTGGGTGATGCGGATGTAGCCGATATCGCCATCCTCGACATGCGAGCGCACCGACTGGACGTGGATGAGATCGCGAACGATGGTGAAATCCTTCACATCCTTCTTGGGCCCGCGGACGACCTTGAGCTTTACTGGAGAGTTGATCGAGCCGCGCATCTTCTCGACGGCCTGATCGAGCGTCAGCCCCTGCGTGGGCGTGTCGTCGATCGCCGTAATGATGTCGCCGGAAAGCACGCCCGCCTTGGCGGCCGGCGTGTCGTCGATCGGCGTCACGACCTTGAGGAGGCCGTCTTCCTGCGTCACCTCGATGCCTAGGCCGCCGAACTCGCCCTTCGTCTGGACCTGCATGTCGCGGAACGATTTGGCGTCCATGTAGCTCGAATGCGGGTCGAGCGAGGAGAGCATGCCATTGATCGCCGCCTCAATCAGCTTCGATTCGTCTGGCTTCTCGACATAGTCGTTGCGGATCTTGTCGAACACGTCGCCGAACAGGTTGAGCTGCCGATAGGTGTCTGCGGCCGCAGCGTAAGCGGCGGGACTGATGAAGAGCAGCGCTTGCGGCGCCGTAGCCGCGGCTGCCGCTCCCAGAACGAGCCCAACTCCCAAATAACCAGCTTTACGAATCATCCGCGCGCTTTCTCGATGTCTGACTTCACCCACCACGGCCCCGGATCAATCGCAGTTCCGTCCTTGCGTAACTCTATATAGAGAACCGGTCGCGCCGCGCCAACTGCGGCCGCCGTCGCCATCCGGGTAGACCCGTCGCCCATTGCGCCGACCGGTTCTCCCGCCAGTACGAACTCGCCGGATTGAACATTGATTCGATCCAACCCGGCGAGCAGGACATAATATCCTGCACCCGCGTCGATGATCAAGAGTTGTCCGTAGCTCCGGTACGCTCCGGCGAACAGCACGGCGCCGTCCACCGGCGTGGAGACGGTCGCCCCGGCGGGCGTCGCCAAGGAAACCCCCCGTTCGACCCCTCCGAAGTCGTCCGGCGAGCCAAATGTTTTCAAAATCGCGCCCGCGGCGGGTAGCGGCACCCGTCCTTTGGCGTCAGCGAAGGCAATTTCGGGCTTCAGACGCGCTGTTTCGGCGCCGCGAGCGGCTTGCGCCCGAGCCTCGATTTCATTCGCCGTAGCGACCTCGCTTTCATGCGCTGCCGCGGCCGCGGCCTTGCGAGCGGCGCTCTCGCTATCGAGCCGCGCGATGAGGTCCTTGAGCGATCCCGCCTTTTTGGCCAGGTCGGCGGCGCGCTGCTGTTGCGAGCCGAGTGCGTCCTGCGCCGAGGCCAGAGATTGTTGGCGCGCGTCAATGAGCGCGGCAAGGCGCATTTTCTCGGCGGCAAGCGCTTTGCCCTGCTCGGTCAGCGCGTCGCGCTCCTGCGCAATCGATTCACGGGTCCTGGCGAGGTCGTCGAGATCTCGCCGGGCGGCTTCGATCGCCGATTTCAGCTCCGGAATAAGGGCGCCCATAACCGCGGCTGCCCGCACCGCTTCCGACATATCGTCTGGCTTGACGAGAATGGCGGGCGGCGGATTGCTGCCCATCCTCTGTAGGGCTGCAAGCACGTCGGCGATAATTCCGCGCCGACGCTCGAGCGAATGCGAGAGGTCCTCGGCGGTTGCATTGAGGCTGGCCAATTTCTCGGCCGCGGCCGCTGCGCCAGCCTCGGCGCCCTGCACCTTGGCCGTGGTTTCGATGAGCACTGCGGAAAGACGGGCCCGATCGGCGCGAACGGAGTCGATTTCGGTCTCGATCGCCCGCCGCTGCTCCTCGGACTCGCGAAGCGTGTCCTCGACGCCGCGCAGCTCCACTTCCTTGTCCGCGCGCTGCTGATCAGGCGGCGCCGGGGGATTTGGAGGGGCCGGATCGGCGAGCGCGCCGCAAGCTGCGGCGAACGACGCCACGAGGGCTGCGGCCAGCGAACTCCTTCTCCCGGCGCGATTCAAGCGTTGCGGCATGTGAGGGCCAAGGATCATCAAATTTAGCCCATATCGCGGCGTTCATTGACGATGATAGGGATGGCGAGCGAGAATCGTCATGGCTCGATAAAGTTGTTCGCCGGCCATCACTCGAACCAGCTGGTGCGGCCACGTCATTTGGCCGAAGCTCAGAACTCGATGCGCCACGGCACGGAGCGATGCGTCGAGTCCGTCCGGCCCGCCGATCGCGACCGCATAGGCCGGCCGTGACGCGTCCCGCTCCCGGCCGATGTCGGCCGCCCACTCGTCGCTGGTCGCCGATGGCCCACGCTCGTCGAGCAAGGCCAGAGCGCCGCCCTTGGGCGTAGCGGCGAGGATGGCGGCGGCCTCTTCGGCCCGCCTTTCATCGGGCCGGCGCGAGCGCAACTCGCCGATCTCGCGCAAGTCAACGCCGGCGAGACCCACGCTCCGCGCGCCTTCCGCAAGCCGCTTGAAGTAACGATCGAACATGAGACGTTCCGGCCCCGCCTTCAGTTTGCCGACGCAAACCAGCACGAGGCGCATGACTGGATATCGGCCGGTTAGCTCTTGGCCGCCTCTCCAGGCCGATTGGCGCTCCACATCTTCTCAAGGTTATAGAACCGCCGGACATCCGGCCGGAAGATGTGCACGATGGCATTCTGCGCGTCGAGGAGCACCCAATCGCAAAGCGGCATTCCTTCGACTTTCGGCGAGGGATAACCGGCGTCACGACACGCTTTGATCACCCTGTCTGCAATGGCGCCGACATGTACGCTCGAGCGCCCCGAGGCGATAATCATGCGATCAGCCAGCGTCGTCCTGCCGGAAAGGTCGATTGAGACGATCTCTTCCGCCTTGGCGTCTTCAAGCCCGTCAACGATAATTTGCGACAGGCCATCGGCTGTCGGCGAGCGCCCGGGGGAACTCGGGCTACGGACGGGCCCCGCAGCTGGGTGAGGCGTCAAGTTCAGCGTCGCATTCCTCTTCGCGCAGGGTCGATTCGCACCCCTGCACACGAAACATGCGACCTCCAGCCGCCCATTTCAAGCTTGCCGTTTGGCGGAGCGTTTACATTGTCAACACGACTTTGCCGACATGCTCCGCGCTTTCGATTCGCTCGTGCGCCCTCACGACCTCCGAGAGTGCGAAGACCGAGTCGATGACCGGCCTGCAGCGCCCAGCCTCGAGGAGCGGCCAGACCTTGGCGCGCAAAGCTTCGGCGATCACCGCCTTTTCCGCCGGCGAGCGCGGCCGCAGCGTCGAACCGGTGTGGATGAGGCGCTTCACCATGATCGGCAGGAGATCGACGGTCGCCTTTTGACCCTTCAGAAAGGCAATCTGAACGATGCGCCCGTCCAGCGCCGCCGCCGCATAGTTGCGCTCGATGTAGTCGCCGCCGACCATGTCGAGGATGACGTCGGCGCCCCGGCCGCCGGTTGCGTGAAGCGTCTGCGCAACGAAGTCGTCCTTGCGGTAGTTGACGCCGAGGTCCGCGCCCAGGCGCTCGCATTCCCTGGCTTTTTCGTCCGACCCGGCGGTCGCGATGACGCGCGCCCCGAACGCCTTGGCGAGGGCGATCGCGGTCGTGCCGATGCCGGAAGTCCCGCCGTGAACCAGCAGCGTTTCGTCGGCTTTCAGCGCGCCACGGATGAAAACATTCGTCCAGACTGTGAAATAAGTCTCCGGGATCGCCGCCGACTCGATCGCCGTGAGGCCTGCGGGGATCGGCAACGCATTGGTTTCATGGGCGATGCAATAGTCGGCGTAGCCGCCGCCAGGGACCAGCGCCGTCACCTTCGTGCCGAGGCGGTGAATTCTCGCGTCCGGCCCAAGCGCCGCCACTTCGCCTGCGATTTCGAGGCCGAGCACGTCGGTCACGCCGGGCGGCGGCGGATAGTGGCCCTGGCGCTGATGGACGTCGGGTCGATTGACGCCTGCTGCTTCGACTCGGACCAAAATCTCGCCCTTTGCCGGAATCGGACGTGGGCGCAGCTCAATCTCCAGCGCCTCCGGACCGCCCGGGCGAGGCGCGACAACGACGCGCATCCTTTCGCTTTGGTCAGCCATGTGACGCTCCCTCATTCGACCGGACTGCTTCCGGCGCCCGACGGCATCCGTCAATCGGCGATCGCAGAGGCAGTCGCCCCATCATCCGGCGGAGCGGCGCGGAACGCCGGAAGCGCTTCGGCGCGGACGCAGAAAGCGCCGAGATTGGGATAGCGGCCCGTCTCCACGACGTCCGCCAAAAGGCCGCAGGTAAACCCGAAGGCGCAAGCGGCGGTGATATCGGCCAGGCCCAAATCGCCCCCGATCCAACCCGAGCCAGGGAGTTCGGCGTCCAATGCGCTCAAACCCGCGGTCAATTGACCCATCACCCGGTCGACCCATGGTTCGTGCTGCTTTTCTGCCGGGCGCAGCATACGCTCATACTGGCGTTGCACCGCCTTTTCCATGACGGTCAAAGCGAGGCCTGTCGCCCTGAGCACGCTCAGGCGCTGAGGCAGGTTCGACGGCCTCAGAGCGGCGATGCGCGGATCGACGCTAGCCAGGTAATCGAGGATGACGTTCAAATCCATCAACGCTGTACCATCATCGGTGACGAGGGTCGGCGCTTTCAGAAGCGGATTGAGCTTCGAGAATTGATCGATGTGCCGGAAGATCGAGATTGGCCGGTGTATAAACGGAGTTTTTGCGATGATCATCGCAATGGCGATCCGGCGCACGTAAGGCGAATCAAGCATCCCGATCAGCTGCATGAGGATCTCCTCGACAGCAAGCCGCCGTACTACGGAAAGGAAGCTGGCGAAAGGCAAGAGGCGTCGGGGCGGGAACGATGCGGTCGGGGAGGCGAACTTGCGCTCGCAGGCCACGCGCGGTAACAAATCTCGCAGCCCGCCTGATTCAACGCGGGCGCCAAAAGCGAGCGAAACAACAGTTTTGACGACCTTGGCGGCTGCTTTGCCGCGGCTGGGCTCCCGCGGCGACCGCGCAACGGTCGGCCCCGACCTCGGAGTCGAGCCGCCGATTCGACTGGGCGATGATCGGCTCGACCGCAATGAGCGACGCCTCGCGTCGCTTCGATGGCTGGCTGGCGCGACGCTGGCCGGGCTCTGCGGCGTGACCCTGATCGGCGCGGCTCTGTATCTCGACCTCGACAGCCAATACGATTTCGCCGAAGCGCCTGAATTCGCCCAACCGCCGCGCCAGGCGGACTCCCAGGAAGCGGGCGTCAACCCCAGCAAGGGCGATCGGCTCCTCCGGCCTGTCGATATTGTCTCGGACAAGCAGACATTCAAAGCCCCGACGATCATCAAGGTCGGCGATAAGGAAGTGGTGAAGGCGCGACCGTTCACCCGCCTCGAAACGACTTTGACCATGACTCCGACAGGGTTTGCCGACGCGGTGCCCCCGTTCAACCCGCTCAAGATTACGGCCGGCGGAACGGATGTCGCCGAGGCGCCGCCCGACCCCGGTCCCGTGCAAGACAACGCGGAAGTCACGTTTCGGGTCGAAGATCTTAGTCCAAGCGACGCGGAACAGATTTCGGGGGAATTGACCCAGGCCGAGGCCGAGGCGCAGATCGTGGAAACGCTGAAAGCGCCGATCGAAAAGGCAGCTTCGCAATCTTTGCCGCCGCAGCTCCTGTTGATGCGAACAAGTCGGGCTGGCGAAGCCCTGCGCCAGCTCTCCGCCTATGCGACCGTAGGCAGCGTAAGTCCGAGCACGCCTTTCGCCTCGATCGAAGTGCGGATGATTCCCGAGAACGTAAGCAACGTGGTGAAGGCGAGCCCCGACGACGCGTCTCCGAACGAGAAGCTCGTTCAAATGCATCACGGCGAAAGCTTCGAGGATGTGCTCAAGGCCAACGGCGCAAGCCCTGAGGCCACACAGGCCATCCTGGCCGCCTTCGGCGTCAAGCGTGGCGAGTCGCCCGTCAGCGAGGGGCAGAAGATCATTCTCCTGCCGGAGGAGCCGGTGACCCGAGGGGAGAAGCCGGGAATAGCGCGCATCTCGGTCTACGCCGACGATCAGCTCAAGGCGACGGTCGCGATCACTGACAGCGGCGCCTACAAGCCCGTGGCTCTGCCCACAGCACAGGCGCCGCGAAAGGCGAAAGCGTCGGATGACGAGGCGGCGAGCGGCGGCATGAGCCTCTATCAGAGCCTCTATGAGACGGCGCTCAAACAGGGTTTGCCGCGATCCATCATTGACGTCATGACGAGGGTCTTCGCCAACGATGTCGATTTCCAGCGCGCAACGGCGCCGGGCGACTCGATTGAGGCGTTCTTCTCCGATCCCGACGACATCAATCCGCGACCGGAACTGCTATGCGCTTCGATGACGGTGCGAGATCAGACGTTTAAATATTACCGCTTCCAGACGCCCGACGACAACATGGTCGACTTCTACGATGACAACGGGCGCTCGATGCGCAAGTTCCTGGTGCGCAAACCGATCGCCGAGGGCGAAATGACCTCGCCGTTCGGGATGCGCTATCACCCCATTCTGCATTATGCGCGCATGCACACCGGCGTCGATTGGGCGGCGCCGATCGGCACCCCGATTTACGCCGCAGGCAACGGCGTCATCATCATGGCGGATTGGGATGGCGGCTACGGCCGGAGGGTCGAAATCCAGCACGCCAACGGCTACGTGACCACCTACAATCACATGTCGGGCTTCGGCCGCGGCATTGTCGACGGAGCGCACGTCGTCCAGGGACAGACCATCGGTTACCTCGGGGATACAGGACTGGCGACTGGCCCGCACTTGCATTACGAGGTGATCATCAACGGCAACTTCGTCGACCCGATGGCGATCAAGCTTCCGCGCACACGCGAGTTTGACGGCAGGATGCTTGCCGCGTTCAAGCGTGAACGCGACCGCATTGACCAGCTCATGGGCGAAGCTCCTTCCGCCGTCGCGATGTCGGCCGAGAGGCCCGCGCCCACATCAATCCCCGCAACCGCGGAGCTTCAACCCAACTCAACCGCAAGTCCGACGTTGACGCCCGAGGCGAACCCCAACGCCGCGCGAACTCCGTCCGGCGCCAAGCCTGTCGCGCGCAGTTCGGCGAGCGACACCGACTGACGGCTCTTCGAGAGCTTCGCTCCATCTCGGTCGAGAACGAGCCGATGATGCCGGTAGCGCGGCTCGGCAAGACCGAGCTGCGCCTGCAGCAACCGATGGATCGCGGTCGCGGCAAGCAGATCGCGCCCGCGCACGACGTCGGTTACGCCCTGCAACGCGTCGTCGACCACGACCGCCAGATGATAGCTTGGCGCCAGATCTCGGCCGCGGAGGACAACGTCCCCCCAAACCTCCGGCGCCGCCGGACGCCGCGAGGCGACAGCGCCCTCGCCATATTCGGCCCAGCAAAGACCCGCTGGCGCGGCGTCGGTCGCGCGCTTCATGTCGAGGCGGAACGCGGCCTTTTCGCCGCGGGCGATGCGATCGCGAGCTTGCGCCGGGGAGAGCGCGCGGCAAGCTCCCGGATAGAGCGGTGCCCCGTCCGGGTCGCGTCGGCCGCCGGAAGCGCGCTCGACCTCCGGACGGCTGCAAAAGCAGGGGTAGACGAGGCCCTGCTGATCGAGGCGCGCGAGCGCCGCCACATAATCGTGGCCGTGCTCGCTCTGCCGGCGCGGCGGCGCCGGAAAGCGAAGCCCGAGCCAAGCGAGGTCGTCGATAATGCCGGCGACGAATTGCGGCTTGCAACGCGTACGGTCCAAATCTTCGATGCGCAGCAACACGCATCCATTGATTTCCCCGGCGATGCGCTCATTGAAGAGGGCCGAATAGGCGTGGCCCAGATGAAGCGCGCCATTCGGCGAAGGCGCAAAGCGCAGAATGGGCGTGGTCGCTAGAATGTCATCGGTCATCGCGACAAAGCGGAACTCTAAGCCAGGGGTCCGAGCCAAGCGCCGCGCGCGTCCGGCGAAGAGAGTCTATCATCCCGGTGCGCCAATCGCCGACGAGACGACGCTCCGCGAAGCCGCCGAGCGGCTGCGCGCCAAAGACCCAGAACTCATTGAGCGCCTGATCACGATTGGCGGCCCGCCTCCGCTTCGCCGCAGGGAGGCGGGGTTTGCGGGCCTCGCCGCGATCATCGTGGCGCAGCAGGTGTCGACCGCCAGCGCGACCGCCATTTTTGGCCGATTGCAGGCGCGCATCGCGCCCCTTGAGGCGGCTGAGATCGCCAAGGCGACCGAAGAGGACTTGCGCGCCTGCGGATTGTCGAACGCCAAGATTCGCGCGTTGCGGGCGGTCGCCGAAGCGATCGCCGTGGGGGGCCTCGATCTCAAGGGTCTCGGCAGTCTCGACGCCGAAGACGCCCACAAGGCGCTGGTCGCGGTCAAAGGCGTGGGTCCGTGGACGGCGGACATTTTCCTCCTGTTCTGCCTCGGCCATCCGGACGCCTTTCCCGCCGGCGATCTTGCTCTGCAGGAGGCGGCCAAGCTCGCCTTGAACCTGAAGCGGCGTCCTGACGCCGAAAGGCTCGAGCGCATCGCAGAACGCTGGCGACCCTTAAGAGGCGTCGCCGCCCGCATGCTGTGGGCCTATTATCGTGGCGTCAAGTCGCGCTCCGGGATGGCCCTAGCCGATGCTTCACGCTAAGCCGGAGGCTAGGCCAAGCGCTGGAGCCGATGTCCAATGACCGCCGCCCTTGACGGACCCCGCATTCCCGCGGCCGCCGGCCGAACCCGCCAGCTGGTGGTCTTCCTCCACGGATATGGAGCGGACGGCAATGACCTCATCGAGCTTGGGCGCCAATGGCGTGCGCTTCTGCCCGAGGCCGCGTTCGTGTCGCCGCACGCGCCCGAGCGAAGCCCGGCCGCGCCGATGGGCCGTCAATGGTTCGCGCTCTCCAGTCGGTCGCCGGACGATCCGGGCGGAGGCGAAGATCGCTGGAACGGCGCGGTCAGGGCGCGCGGGGCGATTGACGCCTTTCTCGATGCGGAGCTCGAGCGGCTTGGCCTTGACGATTCGAAGCTGGCGCTGGTCGGGTTCAGCCAAGGCTCGATGATGGCGCTCCACGTCGGTCTCCGGCGGCCCCGTGCGCCCGCGGCGATTCTTGGCTTTTCCGGTCTTTTGGTTGGTCCCGAGCGGCTGAGCGAAGCGACGGCGCGCGATACGCATGGGCGCCCTCCGCCGATCCTGCTCGTCCATGGCGATCAGGACCCGTTGATTCCATTTGACGCGATGTTCGTGGCGGCGGAAGCGCTCGCCCAAGCCTCGATCCCGGCCCAGTGGCATCTCTCGCTCGGGGTCGGCCATGGGATCGACGCCGAGGGCCTGCGCCAGGGCGGTCTTTTCCTTGCCAAGGCGTTCGCGGACCGAAAGCATTAGTGTAAGCCTGCGGATACAACCAAAGCGGGAAATTCTTCCAAACAAGTACGAGCAAAACGAAGCTAATGAGCCTAAACGTTAGTAAATTTGCTAGCGTTTAGTAGCATTTATTTTTGTGAATCGGGACTTTTCAGTGGGTTGCTGGCGATGTTCGTAAGGGAATTGTCTCCTCGCTCCGGATCGCGCGGCAGGTTGTGGGCCAACATTTCGAACAATCGCCGTTCCTCGTCTTCCCGCCCGTCTTTCGGCGAGAGGGAAAGAGATTCCGTCAATGGGAATGCATACCGTTAGTTTCTAATTTTGTCAAGACAATTTACGGAGAGCTTCGCAGAAGCCTCCGATTTTAGGCTTAGCCGTGATTGGGCAAGCTGGCGGGTTGGTTTTGGACGGGATCGCGGGCTTATGGCCGGGCGCGCGCGCCCCGTGGTGAGGCCAGTTCGGTCAGTCTGTCGCGGTTTCTCCTTCATCTTAAGACGCCCGTCTCCGGTGACCGGCTGGTCAGACCTCGCTCATGAGGACGCGGGCGCGGTTCATATTCATCGCGGTGGCGACGAATTGAAGATGGCAGTTGTTGCGGGCAAGGCCGAGATAGCGGACGGTTCATCCCGTACCATCGCTTCATCGCGGTGGGGGCGCGCTCGACTGCGGAGCGGATGCGAGTGCCGTCCATTGGCGATAGCGCCTCGCGCGCTCATGCAGAGGGAAACAACAGAGCCGATTCCTCCCACGGCAGCCGGGCCGGGGCGCGCTTCCGCGGAGGTCGAGCCGTCGGGCTATGCCAACCTGTGGCGGATCGCCGCCGAAAATCGGCGTCCGCGCGCTTACCTCTCGCTTACCCAGCACTCAGATAGAAGTCAGTAAGCAAAAGGCGTTCCGAAGGACGCCTTTTATCCGCTTGAAATCTATGAGACATTTTGGAGCGGGCGAAGGGATTCGAACCCTCGACCCCAACCTTGGCAATGTCCGCAGGCGGTTTACGCCACAGCATCTTTGTCTATCCCAGAGCCAGCTAAGGTACTACTGGATAAGGAGTTTTCTTGCGGGGCGCCATCCCAAGGCTATCCTGCTTCTACCCAGCGATTTTCGCTTCGGTGCTTCCCCCCTGCTTCCCCGACCTCCACCTGCCAAGCCGGGGAAGCAGATTTGGGAACAAGCATGGAACACGAGAGCAGGATTGGATCATGGCTAAGATTACCAAACGAGCGGTCGATGCGCTGCAACCGGATAAGCGTCGGGATGTGTTCACCTGGGACAGCGAACTCAGGGGCTTCGGAGTGCGGGTGAAGCCCTCCGGCGTGAAGAGCTTTCTCATCCAGTATCGGAACGTCGAGGGGCGGACGCGGCGGCTGGTGCTCGGCCAATATGGGGCGCTGACGCCGGAGAATGCGCGTGACTTAGCCCGCGAGAAGCTCGCCGGCGTCGCCAAAGGCGAAGACCCCTCAGCCGAACGGCATGCGGTCCGAGCGGGCATGTCGGTCAGTGAGGTGTGCGATTGGTACCTGGAGGAAGCGGAAGCTGGTCGGATCCTCGGGCGCAATCGCCGGCTGATCAAGAGGTCGACACTAAAGATGGACCGAAGTCGCATAGAGACTCACATCAAGCCGCTCCTGGGCGCTCGGCTCGTCAGTGGTCTCAACCTCCGCGACATTGAGGGGATGCAGGCCGACATCGCCGCCGGCAAGTCGGCGCGAGGCCGTAAGGTAGGCCGAGGCGGCAATTCGACTGGCGGCTCCGGAGTTGCTAGCCGCACCGTTGGGACGCTGCGCGCGCTTCTGGGCCATGCGGCCCGCCTGAACATCGTCGGCAAGAATCCAGCGGTGGGCGTTCGACAACTTGCCGTGGAACGCCGTCAACGGCGGCTGAGCGACGATGAACTTCACCATCTGGGAGGGGTCATGCGGAGCCTCGCGGCCGAAGGAGAGCACCCGACCGGCCTTGCCGCGATCCGAATGATGCTCCTGTCGGGGTTTCGCCGAATGGAAGTTTTGGGTTTGGAGCGTAGTTGGGTTAGCCGGCGAGACCATTGCGTCCGGTTCCCTGACACAAAGAGCGGTGTTCAGATTAGGGCTCTCGGAGACGCTGCAATATCGTGTGTCGAAGCCGTCCCGGGACGGAAGGGTTCGCCCTTCGCATTCCCATCCGATTGGGGTGACGGCCATTTCGTCGGTGTGGTCCGGGTACTGGATCGAGTGTGCGCAAGGGCAGGTCTCAAAGGCGTGACGCCGCATATTCTTCGGCACACGTTTGCGAGTGTTGCGGGAGATCTCGGATTTTCTGAACTCACAATTGCCGGTCTGCTCGGCCACTCAGCTCGCGGGGTGACGCAAGGTTACGTCCATTTGGACGCAGCTTTGGGGGTCGCCGCAGATCGTGTTTCTGCCGAGATAGAGAAAATGCTCGACGGCAGAGGCGCGGCAAAAAATCCGAAGAAAATGATCGAGAGGAGTGCCGCGTCTTCAGTGGCAGCGTAAGGGGGCGGCCGCGCTCGCCGCGCTAGCGCGCGACCACGCGGCAGGATGGACGAAGACCAAGAATCTCCAACCGCACGCCGTGCCAGTCCCATACCGCCACGGCGTTCGCTTCCCTCCGAAGGCAAAGGTCACAGGTTCGAATTCTGTCGGGTGCGCCAATTTTTTCAATAACTTAGATGCTACCGGCGCGCCTCCCTGTATCGAGCTAGGTAACATCTAGGTAACAGACGGGGGCCAAGTGAGCGCCCGAGTGCCGCTGCGTTCCCCGCCTTAATCTCCCCAATCATGGCGGACAGCGTCGACGATAAAGCCCGCGCCGAACCTCCGTAAGTCCGCCACCAACACCAAGGTATACACGACACCATAGTGCAATGGCGTTTCCCGAGCGCCGCTGAAATATATTCAGATGCCGGCGGGAAGTATTTCAATCCGCCGGACAATTCAAACGCGGAATATGCGTATCATATTGAACGACTTCGCCGCCGACGACATTGGTTAATTGCGCGACAGAATTCGACTTGGTTACACCCGTCGGTTGATCCGAGCCGACGCGGCCCAACTGTCAGCGTCCAAACGATCTGAAGGAGGAGGAGCTATGCCCAACGAACAGAAAGTCGCCATCGTCACCGGCGCATCTCAGGGCATCGGCGCGGGCCTCGTCGAGAGCTTCTGCGCTCGAGGTTATGCGGTCGTCGCTAACTCCCGGTCGATCGGGCCGTCGGAAGGCCCCAACGTCTTGACGGTCGCCGGGGACATTGCCGACCGCGAGATTGCCGACCGTGTCGTCTCGACGGCGCTGCAGCGCTTCGGCCGGCTAGACACGCTGGTAAACAACGCGGGCGTCTTCATCAGTAAGCCTTTCACCGCCTACTCGGCGGAGGACTACGCCAAGGTCGTGGCCACCAATCTGACCGGCTTCTTCCACGTGAGCCAGCGCGCGGCCGAGGCGATGCTAAGGCGGGGGCGCGGTCATTCGTCAACGTCACGACCAGTCTGGTCAACCACGCCAATTCGCAGGTGCCCGCGGCCCTGGCCGCGCTGACCAAGGGCGGGCTTGACGCTGTGACCCGATCGCTCGCCATCGAATTCGCGAGCCGCGGCATTCGCGTGAACGCGGTCTCGCCGGGCGTTATCCGCACGCCTATGCACAAGCCTGAAACACACGCCTTGCTGGCGGCCCTGCACCCGGTCAGCCGGCTGGGCGAGGTCTCCGATATCGTCGACGCGGTCCTTTACCTCGAGGGCGCCGACTTCGTCACAGGCGAAACGCTGCACGTCGATGGCGGCCAGGCCGCTGGCCACTGATCCGAAGTCCCAGTCCTTGCCTTACGGCTTTCACGACAAGACAATTGGCGCGGTCATGTCGGTTAGACGTTTTCTGCGTGCCGTGATTAGCCGATACGAAGAGCGCATCTGAAAGCGGAAGCCGACGCCCGCCAGGCCCGAGCCGGCAGCGGTCGTGGATGACCTCTTACGATTCTCGGCGCCCTCACCAGGCAATGAACAACAGACGTCGATATCGCTCTGGCGCGGGGCACGGGCCGTGAATATGCCTCATCGCCATTAAGCCATTGTCATCCCAACCACTCCGACGTCTCGAATGGAAATCGCGAGCGAATCGTTCCCCGCCTCGAAGCGAGAGGCCGGAACGGGCCCCAATGGCGGCTGGCCAATCGACACATCGAGCCACGCCGCCATCCTTACCAACTCAGCAAGGGAGCCGGCCTTCATCTTTCTCATCACCCTACCGCGGTGCACCTTTACCGTAATTTCGCTAAGGCCGAGTTTGTAGCCGACCTGTTTATTGAGCAGCCCCTCAACGACCAGAGCCATAACTTCCCGTTCGCGGGCGCTAAGCGAATTATAGCAAACCCGAAGCGCCTCAATCTGTTGCTCCCGGCGGACCGCCCTCTCGCTGCACTCCATCGCGTCCCGAATGGCGCTCAACACTCGGTGGCGCTCGAACGGCTCACGCATTTTCATGTCATGGACGCTCATGACGTCGCCAGAACCGTTGATAAGGATAGCCCGCGTACTCGCGCGATCGGCAAGGCGCTTCAGAAGACTGAAGCTCAACAGGCTGACCTCGAGTATCACACAACTCGGACCGGTAAAACACTGACGGGCCAAGTACTCCTGGGTCGACGCGAATGTCTCAACCTGCCATCCTGAGTCGCTAACGACAGCTTCGAGTGATCGGCGGATGGATGGATCACTAACAACAACAAACACGGTTTGGGCTGCTCGCGAAGAAAACACCAACTGCGGATTGTGGGTGACAACGCCAAGTGTGTTCATCTATTCTCTCCCATATGTCTGCAGTTATGACGACCTACGTCGAGACCTCGTGTTGTGCTGCGAGTTTGCGGGATGGAAAGTGCAGAGTCCTGATGCAGAGCTGAAAAAGCTGAAATTGGACCGGGGTCGGCACGAGCATCTCTGCGCGGACGATCACCATGCGCTGGCGATGCCGACCGTGCTCCTCCCGACGCCAGTCCTATCGTGTCCCGGATCAGCCGAAACGCTCGGTCGGCATTTCTCTTGCTTCGGCCCTCTCGACAGTGAAGGGTCCTGAACCGAGGTTGCGACGGCGCGGCGGCAGCAAAATGGGAAGACCACAGCCCCGCGTTGCCGATGGCGTGTGCGCCATCCCTGAAAAAGGACGTCCGGATGGGCCAATCCGAACCGTGTGTGTTCGAATCCGACGGATGGGTGGTCGACCTCGCGCTGCGTGAACTGCGCGTGGGTGGAGTACCGGTCGCCATCGGAAGTCGCCCCCTTGAGATCGTCGAGTTGCTTGCGAGGTCAGCCGGCAAGCTGGTGACCAAAGACCACCTCATGAAAACGGTGTGGCCGGGGGCGGTTGTCGAAGACAATACGATCCAGGTGCACATATCCGCGATCCGCAGAGCGCTCGGTTCGGATCGCGGAATGTTGAAAACCCTTTCAGGTCGTGGCTACCGGCTCCAGGGCAGTTGGACCATCCGAGAGAAAGACAACCCGACGCGAACGGATACGCCGAGACCGCGCAGCGAGGGCGACCACCCTTTTTCTTCCAACGTGCCCATTGCGGCATCGGCTCTGGTGGGCCGAGAGACCATCGTGCAACATCTGTGCAACCTGGTGTCTGCGTATCGTGTGGTGACGCTGACGGGGCCGGGCGGGATTGGGAAAACCGTGCTGTCGGCGGCAGTGACCCGGAGGATCTTCCCGAAATTCGAGGGCGATGCCTGTTTCGTCGAGCTTGCTTCGCTGTCGGATCCCGAACTTGTACCCTCGGCGGTCGCAGGCGCGCTCGGTTTGCGATTGGGCGGAGGGGAGATCACGCCCGCTTTGGTCGCCGATGCGATCGGCAGCAAGAAGGTGCTGTTAGTTCTCGATAATTGCGAGCACGTGGTCGACGCCGCGGCAAATTTTGTCGAGATTCTTGTGCGCGCTTGCCCACGCTGCACAATCCTTTTGACCAGCCGCGAGGTTCTCCGCGTCGACGGAGAGTACGTCTACCGCGTTCCGCCCCTTGAGGTGCCGGCCGAAGACGACGAGGACTCGGGTTCCATCCTGAGCCGCAGTGCGGTTGAACTCTTTGTCACAAGGGCAAAAGCTCGAGACTCTGACTTCTCGTCGCACACTGACGATCTTCCGGCGATGTCCTCGATCTGCCGGCGCCTCGACGGCATACCCCTCGCGATCGAGTTTGCCGCGGCCCGCGCCGCCGCGCTCGGCGTTCAACAGGTGGCCATGGGTTTGTCCGATCGGTTTGCGCTGCTGACCGGTGGCCGCCGCACTGCTCTGCCGAGACATCAGACGCTTCGCGCCGTATTGAACTGGAGCTACGATCTGTTGCCGGAGCAGGAGCAGCGGCTGCTGCGTTGCCTCTCGATCTTTCCTGGGGGATTTACGCTCGATGCCGCTGTCGCCGTCATGGGCGCCGGACTTGACGCATCGGCGGTAACGGACGGCGTCGCGAACCTCGTCTTCAAATCTCTGGTTTCGGTAAGCCAGTCCGAGAACGTCCCTCGCTGGCGCCTGCTGGAGACGACGCGAGCCTACGCAATTGGGAAGTTGGAGGAAAGCGGGGAGGCATTGCAGACGGCGCGGCGCCACGCGGAATACTATCTTGCGCTGTTCGATCTTTTTGCAAAGGGGAACCAGCTTCAGGCCGCCCTTGATAACCTTGGCGCATATCGTCGCGAGATCGACAATTTCCGCGCGGCGCTGAATTGGGCTTTTTCCGACGACGGCGACAGGGCGATAGGCGTTGCGCTTGCCGCCGCCGGGGCGGATTTCTGGGTTGCCGTGTCGCTGCTCGCCGAGTTCCTGCGAATGGTCGGGCAAGGCGCTGGCGCAGTTAGGCAGCGCCGCGGGAACACGGCACGAGATGATCCTGCAATGCAACCTCGGCATGTCGCTGACCTATACCAGAGGCATGGTTGACGGTGCGCGCAACGCTCTGACGCGGGGGCTGGCTCTCGCGCAGACGTTCGCGGACTTCGACTATCAGCAACGAACGACGTTTGGTCTGTGGGTGTTCTCTGCGCGCTCGCTCGGGCTCCATGACGCGCTGGCGGTCGCACGCTCTTACGAAACCATTGTCCGTCTTGGCGACCCGCAATCCCGGGCGGTGGCCAATTGGCTGGTTGGAGTACCGCTGATCTATCTGGGCGAACACATGGAGGCGAGCACGCGGTTGCAGCAGGCGATCGCTCAATATCCGATGGAAAACCGCCGCCGAGACACGATCCGATTTGGCGCCGATCTGCGAGCATCGGCCACTGGGCACCTCTCAGTCAGCTTGCTCTCGCGAGGTCTTGTGGACGCGGCGTTGCAGGCGGCCGTGCGTGCAGTCGAAGAGGCGCATCACGGAAATCAGCCGACCGTACTGTGTGTCGCCCTGGTATTTGCCGGCGGCTTCATCTCTTTGAGTCTTGGCGACCTGGATGCGGCTGAGCGCTACGGAGAGGAACTAATCCTTCTGGCGCGGAAACATGCACTGGGTCCTTATTATGCAGCTGGCCTTTGTGTCCGTGGCAGCTTGGCTGCGAGACGAACCGATCCGAAAACCGGAGTTGACCTGCTTTACCGGGGCCTAGCCGACATACGAGCAGCGAGCTATCTCCAGTTTTATCCGTTTTTCCAGATTGAGCTTGCGGCGGCGCTGGGCGCTCTGGATCGCGTCGATGAGGGCCTTAGCGAGATCGCTACCGCGCTGAGTTTTGCCGCGGAGACGGGAAACCGATGGTTCGTACCGGAAACTCTACGGGTCAGAGGCGAGCTATTGGCGAGGCGGGGCGCGGATGATCCTGAGGTAATCGCCGAACTGTTCCGCCAGTCGATGAGACAAGCGCATGAACAGCAGGCGCTGTATTGGGAACTTTCCGCGGCAATCAGTCTTGCCGAACTTAGGCGAAGCCAGAATCGGGATGCGGAATTACAAACGGCGCTCGCACCGGTCTACGATCGGTTTACCGAAGGGTTTTCAGCAATAAATCTCAAAAGAGCCAAGAAGTTATTGGCAGGGACTCGATCTGATCGGTGGGAGTCGAGGTGACGCAAATCCTTCGAGACCTTCTCCTTTCTGGTCCGCTGCGAGACGGGGTCTGGGGTCCCGCCTTGTCGACGCTCGCGGGAGACCTCGCCGATGATCGCGTTTTCTGATTGGTTGGTCGACCTCGTAAACGCGCTGTTCCAGGTCGCATGATGGCTGTCGCGGTGAACCTATCGTTCCGGCAAGATCGGGGATGTGCAAAGTCCGCCATTACCAAAGGTTTGCCTGAGGGCCGAGCGCTTGCGCGACGCCGCTGTGACGCTCTCGTAAATCTCGCGGCCGCAAGCATACTCGGCCCAGGTCAAGGAGGTCTTGATTCCAATTTTTGATGACTTAAGGCTGGAAATGCTGGGGCGATAGAGGGGATTACCAGCATCGGCATCGCGCTTTGGGCATCGCGCTTCTTATCCGCGTGCCCACTTCGAATTCGCTAAACTGACGACGCCTGAGCCACCGCGTCATCCCGAAATCGTTTGACTCCTGGCGTTGACGGCGCGAAACTTGCGAGTAGTTGGGCGTCAGCACGAGTTACAACTCCTTTCTGAAGAAGCGCTGCGCAGTAGTCCATCCCGCGGACGATCCAGGCTCCTCTCAAATCCGCTACGGGCTATCGCATCGGGAACTGCCTCACTGGTTTCCTCGATGACGGGTCCGATTAGGTGCGAGGCACACGCCGAGTGGTCCGTGAATTGCCTCAGGTGGCGGTATGAGGCCGCCCCCTGTTGGCACCGAGTTCAGGACGAATCAATCGAAGGAGGTCAGGCCATGAGGTTGATTGGCATTTTTCCTTTCTCCTTTCGTCCGAAGAGTGGCGGTTAGCTTGAAGATCTTGGAACTGCCATTTGAACTGGAGGAGGTTTTTGTCTTCGGGGAACCAGAGGTCGTTCGACGCTACAATCCGCTTGTGCGTATTCCGGTACTGGTGGCCGACGACAGTGAAAATGTTGTCGAGAGCGGAGCGATCCTCGATGAGATCGACCACATGGTCAGTCCCGAGCGGCGGCTGACGCCAAGCGACGGCCCGCTACGACGGCGCTGTTCGGCTTTGCTGCGCTGCTCGCGCCGGTGATCGGCCCGACCTTGGGCGGCTGGATAACGGACTCCTACTCATGGCGCTGGGTCTTCTTGATCAACGTGCCGGTCGGGGTCTTCGCGCTTGGCGGATGTTATGCCCTGCTTCGCGATCCGGATTATCTTGTCGCCGAGCGTGCGGAGTTGAGAAAGCAGCCCTTCCATTTTGACTCGGTCGGTTTGTCCCTGCTCGTCATCGTCATGGTGTCCTGGGAAGTGATGCTCAGCAAGGGCCAGGAGTGGGACTGGCTCGGCGATCCGTTCTGGCGCGTCCAGACGTTGGCGATTCTCTTTACACCGGGCTTGTTCGCATTGATCGTCTGGGAGTGGCGTCACCGAAACCCCGTGGTCAATTTCCGCGTGTTGGGCGAACGCAACTTTGCTGCGTCCTCCCTCATCATTTTTTGCGCCTATCTCGCGCTCTATGCCGCTAGCACGTCGCTGGCCCGTCTGCTTCAGTCCCTGTTCGGTTATGATGCGCTGGACTCTGGATTGGTGATGTCGCCTGCCGGAATCGCTGCAGTCCTGGCGATGCCGATTGTCGGTCGCCTGCTCGGCCAGCAGATGGATGCCCGATGGCTGATCGCCGTTGGCCTGTTGATCATGACCGTTGGAAACTATTGGATGTCCCAGCTCAACCTCGACATCAGCCCAGGCTAGGTTGTCTGGCCCCGGGTGCTGGTGGTCGCCGGATTGGCGGTATGTTTTGCGCCTGCCAACGTAGCGGCTTACCTGTATACGCCATTGGCGTTGCGCGGGGCTGCAGTCGGCTTGCTGAGCCTCCTGCGAAATGAGGGAGGCAGCGTCGGGACGTCGCTGGCCCAGACCTTCCAGGAGCGGCGCGACCAGTTCCACACCTTGCGGCTCGGCGAGTCTCTCGATCCTTTCAACCCGGCGACGGCTTCCTTCCTCGAGAAGGCCCAAGGGGCTTTCCTGCAGCAGACCGGCGATCCGGTCTCTGCGCAACAGTTGGCCTGGCAGGCGCTCGAGAATTTGCGCCAGCAGCAGGCGTCTTCCCTCGCTTATTTCGACACCTTCTGGATGATGGCCGTGCTGACGTTCGCAGTCACGTCTGCCGTATTATTGATGAAACGTTCTGTGGCCGAAAAGGGCGCTCATGTGGGTTCTGAATGATGGATCACGCTGCGCCAGACCCCTCCCCAGTCGTCGCCAGAGCCTGTCGCGTGCGTCGCTTTGGCGGGCCGGAGGCGATCACAACCGAGGACGTCGAGGTTCCCTGGCCGACTGCAGGGCAGGCGCGCTTGCGGGTCAGCGCCGCTGGGGTTGGGCCTTGGGACGCCTGGATCCGCGCCGGCAAGAGCGTACTGCCGCAGCCACTGCCTCTAACGCTCGGCGCAGATCTCGCGGGCGTGATCGACGCCGTTGGGGAAGGGGTTTCGGGACTCGCAGTCGGGTAGCGGGTCTTCGGCGCGACGAATGGTCGTTTTACCGGCGCTTACGCCGAGACCGCGATCGCGGACGCCGGCAGGCTCGCCCTGAAGCCGGACAATGTTTCCGACATTGCGGCGGCGGCGACCCCGGTCGTGGCCGTCACCGCGTGGCAGGCCGTGTTCGAGGAAGCGAAGCTCAAGCGCGGCGAAACGGTCGTCATTCATGGGGCCGCGGGCGGCGTTGGCGCCTTCGCCGTCCAGCTCGCGAGCGCTGCCGGTATCCATGTCATCGGGACGGCCAATGCGAGCGATATCGCTTTTGTCCTGACGCTCGGCGCCCAGGAAGCGATTGACTATCGGACCGAACATTTCGAGAGCCAAGCGCAAAACGTCGATGCTGTGATCGACCTCATCGGAGGCGAAACGCAGGCTCGTTCCTTCGGAGTGTTGAGGCGCGGCGGCAGGTTCATCTCGACGGTCTCGCCGCCCGATCCTGTCCTCGCCAGTCGGAGCGGGGTCGAAGCGCGGTTCTTCCTCGTCGAGGTCACGACCAGTCGCCTCGAACGATAGCGGCCATGCTCGCGTCGGGCCTGCTCTCCGCGGATGTCGGCGCCGTTCTGCCACTCGCCGACGCGAGGACCGTCCACGAAATGCTGGATGGAAGTCGCCCGAAGCCGCGCGGCAAGATCGTGCTCACTCCGTAAGGTCGAATAGGCTTCCGTAGGCTCCTTTGCGTTTTGGCAGCTCTTCGTGATTGGCCGGACGAGCGTCGAACGAAAAGATCAAATTTACGAACTGTCGTCGAAACCCCAAAGCGAGGACTCCCCATGACCCTTCCCCGTTCGGACGCACTGGTGCTGTTCGGCGCGACCGGCGATCTTGCGGACAAGAAGATCTTCCCCGCGCTTTACGAACTCGCCAAAGGTGGCGCCCTGAATGTCCCCGTCGTTGGCGTCGCCGGACGGAGCTGGAGCCTGGCGCAGTTGCGCGACCGCGTGAAGGATAGCGTGGAACGATCGGGCGACATCGACGATGCTTCCGCGCTGGACCGCTTGTTGTCTCTCCTCGCCTACGTCAGCGGGGACTACGACAATCAGGCTACCTACGCGGCGATAAAGAAGGCGCTGGGAGGCGCCGCGCGCCCCGCGCACTACCTTGCGATCCCGCCCGCTCTGTTCGAGACGGTGATCAAAGGGCTCGGCGCCTCCGGTCTCGCCGGCGATGCGCGCGTCATCGTCGAAAAGCCGTTCGGGCGCGATCTTAGCTCCGCGCGCGCTTAACAGCGTCGCGCGCACCGTCTTCCCGGAAGATTTCGATCTTCCGCATCGATCACTTCCTCGGCAAGGAGGCGATCATGAACATCCTCTACTTCCGCTTCGCCAATGCGTTCCTCGAGCCGATCTGGAACCGCAACTACGTCGCGAGCGTCCAGGTGACGCTGGCGGAGGATTTCGGCATCAACGGCCGCGGCGCCTTCTACGAGAGCGCCGGCTGCCTGCGCGACGTCATCGAGAACAGCCTGATCCAGATCGTCGCGCTGCTCGCCATGGAGGCGCCCGCGGGCCGCAACTATGGCTTCGTGCATGACGAGAAGGCCAAGGTTTTTCAGGCGATGCGCCCGCCCGATCCTGGCGATTTGATACGCGGCCAATATGCCGGCTACCGAGACGAGCCAGACGTGGCGAAGTACTCCGACGTCGAGACGTTCTGCGCCCTCAGGCTTTTCATTGACTCCTGGCGATGGCAGGGGGTGCCGTGGTTCCTGCGTTCCGGCAAATATCTCGCGAAGACCGTGACCGAGGTACTGGTCGAACTGAAGCCGCCTCCTCAGTGGCTGTTCGCGGATTCGGCGCCGATCGCTGGCCGCAACGATTATTTTCGCTTTCAACTCTCGCCGACCGCCGTCGTCGCTCTCGCCGCGCGCGTCAAGCGCGCTGGCAAGGAGTTTGTCGGCGACCAGCGCGAACTCACCCTGGCCGACGAGCATCCGCGCGAGCAATCGGCGTATGCGCGGCTCCTCGGCGACGCGATGGCGGGCGACGGCGCGCTGTTCACAAGAGAGGATGCGGTCGAGGCCGCCTGGACCGCCGTCGCCCCGGTGCTGGTCTCACCTTCCCCGGTTCTTCCTTACGAACGCGGCAGCTGGGGCCCGAAGGAGGCCGACGTGCGGCTTTGTCACGGCAAACGGTAGCGCGTCTCGAATCGGTGGGTAAGATGGCGCATGACGATCTCGTTTGCCCGCCACCAGTTTCCCCCTTCGATCATCCGACACGCGGTTTGGCTCTATGTTCGATTCACCCTCAGTTATCGCGACGTCGAAGATCTGCTCGCTGAGCGTGGACTGGATGTCTCGTACGAAACGGTGCGGCGATGGGTATTGAAATTCGGGCCGTTGTTCGCCCGCGAACTTCGCCGCCGACGCCCACGGCCAACGGCGCGGTGGCATCTCGACGAGAGTGTGCCGCGTACGCACCAGCAGCAATGGAGGTGCGGCGCTGCATAGAAGATGAGGGTGGGCCCCTCGGAGCCGACCGTCAGGGGTAGGCTTCAAACCACCGCAAGCTGCGACGGTAAAGAGCCGTGGTGGTGAGCGTTGCGGAAAAGGCGGGGCTTGACCTCGTCAGGTGAGGTTTAGAGAGACGAGCGTAAGCGAACCGCTGATGACGTGTCGAAAAGTGCAAGACGATGTCGAAACCAGGGTGAACTCGTTAACCTGGGACAAGTCTGGGGGGCGACCTGATTTCTGCCCAGATGGCATCCGGCATGAAGGCGGCGTGACTCTACTCCAGGCTTTTATGTGGAACGCGGGAACCTGTCGTCCCGATGCTAAGGGAGAAATCCAAGTAGGCGGACCCTACGAGGGTGAGAGTACCAATGCGGGGCACAGGGGCGGAGCGGCCCGTAGTAGCGGTGAAGGCCCTGTAATGGGGCTGGAGCGAAGGGGCTGCGTTGTTCAGCTCTGTCGTGAGGCCAACCGGCGACGGGAGGAGCCTCATGGATAGGGCAAAGCCGTACGACATTCCGAAAAGGGAGGTGTGGGAAGCCTACAAGAAGGTCAGAGCCAACCAAGGGGCGGCTGGCGTCGACGGCCAGACGATTTCGGACTTCGAGGCTGATCTTGCGAACAACCTCTACAAGCTCTGGAATCGCCTGTCGTCGGGCAGCTACCTACCGCCGCCGGTTCGGCGGGTGGACATACCAAAGAGCGACGGCAAGACGCGGCCGCTGGGGATTCCCACGGTCGCCGATCGCATCGCTCAGATGGTGGTCAAACGGCATCTGGAGCCGCTGGTGGAGCCCAGGTTTCACCCCAACTCTTACGGATACCGGCCCGGCAAATCGGCGCTCGATGCGGTCGACAAGGCGCGGCAGCGATGCTGGCGTCGGGACTGGATCCTTGATCTCGACATCAAGGCCTTCTTCGACAGCATCGAAACGGACCTGCTGATGCGGGCAGTGCGCAAGCACACCGATTGCCCGTGGGCGCTTTTGTACATCGACAGATGGCTGAAGGTGCCGATGCAGATGCCGGACGGGAGCCTCGTCGGTCGAGAGAAGGGGACGCCACAGGGCGGGATGCTCACTCCCCGAACGCAAAAGGTAACCTTGGCCGTCCATCTGCGATTTTCCGTCTGAGGGCGGCTCGGTTCCGGGCGGCGGCGTTCTCGGGTACGACGGGATCGAGTGCCGGATCGTGATGGTGTCATTGTCCACCAGGATGTCTTTGACAAGGAGGCGGACGATTTTTTGGCGATCGGCGATCTCCAGTGATTGCGCCGACTCGTGCAGCCCCTGAAGGAAGGCGGCCAGGGTTTCGGCGAGGCGCAGGAACGACATCCGGTCGGCAGCCTGATCGAGGATGGCCTGCAATTCCGCCCGTGCGGACTGTTCGCGGGCGCGCAGTTCCGGCATTCGGCGCCGCAGTTCGTCGAGGGGTAAGAGGTCCTCCTGGTAGGCCGTGACCAGGCGTTCCATGCTCTTCCTGATCCGCGTTTGCTCGCGTTCGAGAGCGTCTTGCCGCCGCTTCGTCGGTTCGGCCCCGCGGGCTGCGTCGAGGCGCCGGTCGAGTTCCGCCTGGATGAGCGTCGGGTCCTCGATCAGGCGGATGACCTCTTGCCACACGATCTGATCGAGCAGGTCCTGGCGGATCGGTCGGCAGTCGCACACTAAGTCGCCGAGATGGCGCCACGCGTCCGAGCCGAGGCAGCGGTAATAGTGGATCTTGCGCGCAGAGCTGCGCGTCGACGTCCGCGACAGCGCATAGCCGCATTTGCGGCACGAGACCAATCCTTGAACGATGCTGGGCTCGATGGTCCGGCGGGGCGCAAAGCGCTTGTTGTCGGCCCGGTCCCTGATCCGACGGTCAACTGGTGCGCGATCGGCGTCACGGACGAAGTCCCCGAGCATGGCTGGGGAATGCGTACACGACAGAAACTGCTTTCGGTTACACCCGACGTTGCCCGCCCCGTCCACGCGAATCTCCTTGCGAGACACGGCGCGTATTCGATTAAGAACTTCGGCGGTCTCTGCTTCGCCATGGACGGGCTGCTGGGGCGGTCTACACCCGGTGGAAGCGCTCCGCCGCCAGAGCAAAAGTTTCGTCGCTGACGATGGCCGGAACCGGGATCTCGATCCACTCGTCACGCGGCCGCTCGTGACTGCAGCTCTTTTCGCCGTGGACCGCCCGCCCCGACAGGCGGAAGGGCCGCGTCACCTTTTGCCTCCGTCCGACCTGCGTCTTGTTGAAGCAGGCCGCGCCTTTGTACGCCGGGTTGCGCAGGATCGCCCACACGACCGATCGCTCCCAGCGGGTCACCCGGCGCCGCGTGGGCGGCCCCATCTCGCGCAACAACCCGGCGATCGCTCCGATGCTCAGACCTTTCACCGTGTACATGTCGTACACCAGCCGCACGACCTCCGCTTCGACGGCGTCGATCTCGTAGCGAGCCGGCGCATCGCGGGTCTTGCGAATGTAGCGATAGCCGTACGGGGCGCCGCCCAGAACCGAGACCTCCCCGGCCTTGGCGCGATGGCGTTTGCCGCGGCGGGACCGCTCGAGGATCTGCGCACGCTCATATTCGGCGATCATGCCCTGGAACTGCAGCATCAGCTGATCTTCCGGCGTGCCGGAATGCGGCGCCTTGAGGAAAATCGTCTCGACGCCGTGGCGGGCGAACTCCTCGGTCAGCAGGACCTGGTAGGCGTATTTGCGGCTCAGCCGGTCCGGCGCGTGGATCAGGACAGCCTGAATGTGGCCCTCGGCGGCAAGATCGCGCAGCCGCTCCAGACCCGGCCGCAGCAGGCTGGCGCCGCTGAATCCCTCGTCTTCGACGACCCACTCATCAGGTACGCCGTATCCCTGTTCCCGCGCGAACTCGATGAGCGCCGCTGTCTGGCTCGCAATCGTGTTCTCCTCCTTCTGCTGCTCGGAGGAGACTCTTGCATAGATTGCGGCGGCCTTCATCGCTCTTGCCCCTCACGTGCGGATCGGCGCCGACGGGGCGGGCCTGTTCCGGAACCAGGATCTCGTAGACCTGCTCGAGTTTGACGGCGAGGAGACGGTCGAAGGCGTGCTGGAATTGGATGCTGCGATCATGGCTGCGCCGCTCAGCCATTGCCGCCGGCTTCGCCGAGAAACGCCCTCAGCGCCCGGCTCACCATGTCGCTGATCGTCATCCCTTCGGCCGCTGCCCGCGCCCGAACGGCGTCGACCAGGCTCGGCGGAAGCTTGAACGTCACCGCCGCCGTCGGCTCTGCAACCACGACCGGGCGGCCGATCATCTGGGCCTTCTCGATGTATCGATAGGCCTGACGACGCGACATCGCGAACCGGCGCGACAACGACACGGCAGCCTCCGCCACGCTCTGCCCACCCGCGAGCAACCCAAGGGCCGCATTGAGCCGTTCCGCCTTCTGCGCCTCGGTCGATCGCGACATATGACATATACGTATTACCTTTTGAGGCGCAAATCAAGAACAACTTGGGAACGATCAAGCGGCATCACCCGATCGAAGCAGAAATTGCCTTTTGCGTTCGGGGAGTGATGCCCGCCCCCTCCTGGCCAATCTCTTTCTTCACTACGCGTTCGACGCCTGGATGGCCCGGAACTTCCCGGACATTCCGTTCGAGCGCTACGCCGATGACGTGATCTGCCACTGTCGCACGCAAGCCCAGGCGACGGCGCTGCGGACGGCGCTTGAGGAGCGGTCTGCTGACTGCGGACTGACGCTGCATCCCGAGAAGACGAAAATCGTCTACTGCAAGGATCAGAGCCGACGCGACAATCACTCGAATTTTAGGTTCGACTTTCTCGGCTACATGTTCCGGCCGAGGATGGTGAGCAAAAGATACGGGGGAATGGGCGTCTCCTTCAGCCCCGCGGCCAGCACAACTGCGCTCAAGGCGATCCGACGGACCGTCCGGGGCTGGGCGCTGCACAGGCGCAGCCACAAGGCCCTTGAGGATCTGGCGCGGATGTTCAACTCGCACATCCGGGGCTGGATCAACTACTACGGTCGGTTTTGTCCTTCGGCCCTCTATCCAACCCTGCTGCACATCGACCGGATTCTGGCGCGATGGGCGGCCGGAAAGTTTAAGTCCATGCGCGGGCACAAGCGACGAGCCCAAAACTGGCTGCTGCGCATCGCGCGCCAACAGCCGCGGCTTTTCGCTCACTGGAGCCTGATCCATGGACGCGGCCGAACAATGGGAGCCGGATGACGCGAGAGTGTCACGTCCGGTTCTGAGAGAGCGCGGGGGTGAAACTCCCCCGCGCCACTCGCCTGGCCGTAACGATTGCGGGCCGGCGGTTCTGGCTCTGGCGCGCGGTCGACGATGAAGGCGAGGTTCTCGATCTCCTTGTGCAACAACGGCGCGACAAGGCTGCAGCCGTGAAACTAATGCGCACGCTGCTCAAGAAACAAGGCTTCGCCCCCGATGTGCTGGTGACCGACCAACTGCGCTCTTACGGCGCGGCCAAGTCGGAGATGGGTTGTCGGCTCGCCATGAGCAGGGCTTGCGGAAGAACAATCGGGCCGAGAATTCGCATCAGCCGACGCGACGACGCGAACGCAAGATGCAGCGGTTCAAATCGCCCGGATCAGCCCAACGGTTCCTGTCCGTTCATGCCGGCGTCCACAACACGTTCAACGTCCAGCGCCATCTCACGTCCCGCAACACGCTCCGCTTCCTCAGAGACGAAGCGTTCCGGACGTGGCGAGCCGCGACGGCAGCATAAGGCCGAGTTGTGACTTCCAGACATCGCGTCGCAAATTCAGGTTCCCGTGACGGTTCTGGTGCAAAGATCAGAAGGCGAGCATATTTCGCGGCTGCGTAACTCTTGGTGAAGCTGACTTGCATGTTGAGCGTGGACGAACTCTTCAAAGGACGCCACTTCGATCGGGAGATCATTGTCCTCTGTGTCCGCTGGTATCTGCGATACAAACTCAGCTTTCGCGATCTCGTCGAGATGATGGCTGAACGCGGGCTCTCACTGGCGCATACGACGATCATGCGTTGGATCCAACGCTATGTCCCGGAGTTCGAAAAGCGCTGGAACCGCTTCGCCCGCCTCGCGGGTCGCTCCTGGCGCGTCGACGAAACCTACGTCAAAATCAAAGGACGCTTGACCTATCTCTATCGTGCCGTCGACAAAGAGGGAAAGACCGTCGATTTCCTGCTGCGCGCCAAACGGGACTTCGCGGCGGCCAAGGCCTTCTTCCGGCGGGCGTTCGTGCGCCAGGGTCGACTGCCGCAAAAGATTACGCTCGATGGCTATCAGGCCTCTCATCGGGCGGTCAAAGAGGCTCTCGGCGAACATCCCGAGGGCAATCAATGCGAGATCCGATCCTCAAAATATTTGAATAATCGGGTCGAACAGGATCACCCATCCGTCAAGCTTCGGCTCGCTCCGATGCTCGGCCTCAAGAATTTCCGCCAAGCCGCAACGACGATCTCCGGCATCCAACTCATGCATCGGATCAGGAAGAGTCAGTTCAAACTCGGCAAGCTTCGCATCAAAAACAAAACCGCACCTGAAATTTGGTATGCAGTGCTTGCCGCGTGATCCACGTCAAGCCCCAGAACTCCTGCTTGGCTCGACTTCCAATGTTTGATGTTTGCACCACAACCGGACAAAGCAGACTCAGCCTCCGCCACGTCACGTCGGCAGGTTTATAAGTACACGAGCTAGTTAGTTGGACTAAACGCAACCGGCTAATCAAGGCACGGCAATTCAACTGAACCGCCGGCAGTCGGGTGTCCAAGACATTGTGCGCCGACTATCGCCCGAGCGGCTTCCCGCTCCCTTTTGACCGACACCAAGGTACTATAGACCTTCGCCCATTAAGTGGCGCATTTTTAAGCAGCGGATCACCGGTGGCGTCAAATGAGCGAGCTTAGCCGCTTGATCGGTGAGTTTGAGGCATTGGTCTCCCCTGACGATAGGATCGACCTAGCCGCCTTCGCGCAAGTCCATGATCTGCGCGACACGCAGGCGATAAGATGCATGTGAGTGTGCGAGACGGTCGGGGCGCAATGGGAACTTTCAATTGCGGATCGTGCGTTCGGAGTGTTCTACGCAGGGGCGAATTGTTGGACGCTATTGGATTTTTGGAGAGTCGCTCCATGATCGAAGTTGATGATGGTCGACGATGGGTGATCGTAAAAGGTGGCCCGGTAGCCATATTTTCGTTTGCTATTTCTCGACAATTTGAAGATATAACCGACATCCGCAGTCTTAACCCCATTCAGATACTTGCGACAGACGCGCCGCATGTCGCAAGGAAACCTAATGGCTAAACCGTTACTCGTGTCAGTCGTTGATGACGACGAATCCATCCGTGAGGCGCTACCAGATTTGCTAAAGGAGCTCGGCTATTCCGTTCAAGCATTTTCCTCGGCGGAGGAATTCCTCGTATCGGATTGCGTCGGCTCGACCAAGTGTCTCATCCTCGATCTATCGATGCCGGGCATGTCCGGGCCCGATCTTCAGCGAGAATTGGCGCTTCGCCGGCAACAAATTCCGATTGTCTACATCACCGCGCATGGAGACGAGGCGACCCGGCGGCGCCTCGTCGAGCAAGGCGCGGCGGAGTGCCTTTTCAAACCATTTAGTGATATAGCGTTGCGGAATGCCCTCAATACAGCGCTCCGCGCTAACGGTGCGGGCGCTCTCGAACATTAGAGGACGCACATGAGTTCAGGTACCGCGCCTGATCATGCAACAAAAGCGTCAGCCACGTCGCTTGAGACGCCGGTTGTATTCGTGGTGGACGATGATTTCTCGGTGCGCGAAGCGCTTGAATTGCTGATCCGCTTTGCGGGGTGGCAGCCCGAGACATTCGAATCCGCCCAAGAGTTTCTGTCTCGACCGCGCGTTGGTGTCCCAAACTGCCTCATTCTCGACGTTGGGCTTCCCGGGCTCAATGGTCTTGATTTGCAAAAAGCCGTCGCAGCAGATCGGAAGGATATGCCGATCATCTTTATCACCGGCTATGGCGACATTCCTACGACGGTCGAGGCAATGAAGGGGGGAGCCGTCGAGTTCTTGATGAAACCGTTTGGTGACGACGTGCTGCTGGGAGCTATCGAACGAGCGCTCGAGCGTAGCAAGATCGCGCTTCGCGAAGAGACGGAGGTGCGCGAGCTACGAGACCGTTACGGATCCCTCAGTCACCGCGAACAACAGGTCATGGGACTGGTGGTCTCCGGACTGTTGAACAAGCAGATTGGCGGCGAGCTCGGGATCAGCGAGATCACGGTGAAGGCGCATCGAGGTCAGGTCATGCGAAAAATGGGCGCCAAGTCTCTTGCTAGTCTCGTGAAAATGGCTGCAAGAATTGGGTAGAACCTCGAATTCGTATCATCTCGAAGTTTACTCTGCGGGAGGTGTTGCGGAGGCCTCATCCAGCGAGACTCGCATGCACCGGCGTTGCCATTGCGGAGGCGGCCGGCATCAGCGTCAGTTGGGTGCAGCGCATCTTGCGGGCGGACGGTTTCCAGCCCCATCGGGTCCGGCAGTTCAAATTGTCGAAGGACCGCGACTTCACCGGCAAAACCTCTCCCGGCGGACGTTCCCCGCGGAAGACCCATCGACTTCTCAGCCACTACGCTTCAGCTCGATGTGCATGTCGGAGACGTCTCCGCCGCTGGGCTGGATGCTTACAGCCTGGGCTCGGCCGTTGGACGTGAGCGAGATCCCGGCGCTAAAGGTGGCAGCGCTCAATTCGCCTTCGAAGCGGCCTGCGGAGATACGTCCAGTCACGTGACCGGATACGTCTCGCGAAGCTTCCTTCCAGTATCCCTGGACCCCCTCGCCGGAAGCTTCGACGTAGCTGGTAATGTCAAGCTTGAAGCTTTCGCTCGCGCACACAATTGACTCGTTTAGAGCCAAACCCTCTTTCGCTTCCGTGTATTGGGCTCGGCAGCGGATCGACTCGCGGTGGCCATTCGTTCCCACGATCTCGCCGGCGCCCCTCCAGACGCCGACGAACTTTTCAAACGGACTAGCCGCCCCAGCGGCAGACTGCGAAGCGATGAGACTCGCTGCAATGACCATGGCGGCCGGCGCCGGGTCGAAACGCGGGAAGCGAACTGAAAGCAAGGTCGTGGGCATTGTCGTCCTCCTGGCAAACCATAATCATGAAACTATCGTCGGCTTGAGCGCGGGCGCGTGGCGGCGCTCCAAGCGGAGCAGGAAAGTGATGACCGGTCTTAGAATCAGGAGATCGGCGACAAGCGCTGCGAGCATGGCGAGCGCGCCCAGCCAGCCGAACAGGCGAAGCGGCGGAAGGTCGGAAAAGACGAGCGCCGCGAGGCCGCAGGCGAGCACAAGAGCGGTCAAGATGAGCGCGGGCCCCATGAGAACTGTCGCCTTCTCGACTGCGATCGCGGGATCGGCTTCGCTTTGTCTCTCCTGCGTCATGCGGTTGAGGAAGTGGATGGTCGCGCTCAAGCTGAGGCCGAAAGAGACCGTCAGCGCAACGACGGCGGAAAACTGGAGCCCGTAGCCCAGAAGCCGGAGCACCGAGCCAGCGGCCACGATCGGGAAGATTCCCGACGGCAGACAGGCGAGTCCGATGCGGACCGAGCGGAACGCAAGCCCGATAAAGGCAGCGATGAAGGCGAATTCGAAAGTCAGCGCCCGATTGAGCTTGTTGATCATGCCGGCGCTGTTGCGCGCGGCGATCACAGGGAGTCCAGTTACGGCGATCCCGTAGCCTGGGTCAGCCTCGCGCACAGCGTTGAGCCGCACGTCGAGCTGGTCGACAATCGGCACGAGTTGCGGCAGATTCTTGTCTGGCACGAGGCCGAAGACGACGACCGAGTTCTCGTCCGCTGCAACGAAGCGCCGCACGAGAAAGAGCGGAAGCTCATCAACGTATTGGCGGAGCGCGCTGACGCCGGTCAGCCCCATTTGCTCGGCCAGCCAGCGCCGCAAGGATTCCACAGACCACACGTTGCCGACCCCAGGCTGGCTCTCTACAACTCTTTGGACGTCGGCGATCGTCGCCAGCGTCTGCGGCGTATAAAGGCCCAACCCCGGAGGGAATGTGATGAGCACTTGGATCGGGTTCGAACCGCTGATCTCCGAGTCGAGCCGCCCGCTCGCCGACAGCGCCCGCTCCTTATTGGGAACCTGGTCAGCGAGGCGATAGCTCGGCTGGAGGCCGGAGTAGACGACGGCAAGACAGGCGACGACCGCGAGGTCCACGACGCTAAAAAGGGCCGGACGGCTGACCATGTGCCGGGCGATCCAGCCGCAGAAACGGCGGAGCGTGGCCACGCCGGGATCCGCGGCCCTTAAAGTCGCGACCAGGCGCGCCTCGTCGCGGATCAGCAGCACGCCGAATGCAGGAACGAGCGAGAGGGTTGTGACGAGAGCGATGGCGGTCGACAAGAATCCCGCTTCGCCGAAGCCGCGAATGAGGTCGCTCGAAGAGCTGAGCAGGCCGAGCAAGGATAGGCCCGCCGCGGCGTGGGTTAGGACGCACGCCGGTCCGACGATCACTATCGCGTTGCGGAAGGCCGTCCACTTGTCCCTGCCCGCCATCAACTGATCGCGCGCCGCGAACGTGAGCTGCATGCTGTCGGAAAAGCTGATCACCATGATAAGCGGCGTCATCACGTTCAGGAACATGTTGAGGCGAAACCCAAGCCACCCGAGCGCGCCCAGCGCGAAGACAATCGCAAGCAGCGGCGGGCCGGCGGCGATCAGCATCAGCGACAGGCGGCGGAAGAAGAGCCCAGCGATCCCGCATCCGAGCGCGAACCCGACGGCGTTATAGAGGATGCGGTCGCGCTCGAGGGCGCGTCGGATTGCGAGCTGCATGACCGGCACGCCGGTCAATTCCGCCTTAAGTCCGGTCCCTTGCAGGTCCCCGTCCGCCGTCCGGCGGATGTCGTTCACGACCGCGTCGAGCTTGCCGCCATCGACGGCGGAGGGTTCGAGCGAAAGGATGGCGACAGCGAGCCGGCCGTCGTCCGAGAGGAGCTTGCCGCGGATGATAGGATTGTCCTTCACCCGGTCCATGAGCGCATGGTAGGCGCTCCCCTCCGGTAGGGGGTCGGGAAAGAGGGGTTCAGGCGGCCCCCCCTCCGGGGCGGGCTGACGCGCGGAAAACATTGAGAGAACACCGCGCGTTCCATCGATCAATTGCACATCAGTGACAAGCGAGCCCAGCTTCTCGACCGACTCGCGGGCGAGCAACGTTTCGCCGCTCAAGACGATTAGGACGTCGTACTCGCTCGACGGGAATTGGCGAGAAGTCTGTTCGAATTGTTTGAACGTCGGATCTTCCGACCGAAACAACTGGCTCAGCGAGTTGTCGGTCTTGATGCGTTGAATTCCCAGGACGGCCAGAACGGCGATCGCGAGCGCGGCTAGAATGGTCACCGTCGGAGCCCTGAACGGAATGAACGCGAACCGCTCCAGGCCGAAGGCGATGCCTAGTCGATCCGCGCGGGGAATGGCGGCGCGATCAATGAAGTCCAATGAGCTCAATGCCCGCTCCTACGCCAATAACTCTGCCTTGCGCTCTCGCAGTTCCGCTTCCTCATCGACGAATACCGCAGAAGTTTGAGACTTAAGAGATAGACCGCGCGTCCGTTGCGCTAGACCACTGCGGCTCTTCACCTCGACTCGGACTCACGAACAGATGCCAATCAAACCGTGATTTGACGCCTGGCACGTCGGGCTCACTGCCCGCGGGGTGAGGCGTCCATATCGGGCGCGAGGCCCGGGTTGATCTCTGTGGGATTGAGTGGCACCGCCGGTTTGGGCGTGGGAAGGATGGCGATTGCGCCATTCTCATTGCCGATCCGCGGCACGCAGTCTGGCGAGGGGCGCGCAGGGCCAACCTCGAGGCTCGCGAGGCGCTGGCGGAGCCAGCCGCCGCTTTCCTGCGCCCCGGCGTCGCGGATTGTCACCGTCGCAGTCATGCCCGAAACGAGCGGGACGCCGGTGGGGACATGGGTGATCCGGATGCGCACCGGAACGCGCTGGGCCAGCCGCACCCAGGTGTAAACCGGATCGACATTGGGCAGGCCCTGAGTGCTTGGCGAGGCGTTTGAGACGCTGATGCCACGGGTCACGCTTTCGACCCGCCCGATGATCGGATCGCGGTAGCCCATCAGCTCCGCTTCGGCGCGGTCGCCGATGCAGATATGCGCCATCTTGGTTTCCTCGAAATAGCCGTCGATCCAGTAACTGTCTGCGTCAATCACGGAGATGTTGGTCTCGCCCGTATGGGCGTAATCGCCGACCCGCAGAAGAAAGTTGGTGACGTAGCCGTTCACCGGACTGCGCACCTCGGTGCGCTTCAGGTTTATGTCGGCCTGGGCGACCTCACGCTGGGCCGCATCGAAGGCCGCCTGCGCCTGAGTCGCGGCGCCCACATAGAGCTGCTGCTCCTCCGGCGTTGTGGAAAGGTTGGTGAGGTGCTGCCGGCGCTCGGCTTGCATTCGCTTCACCAGCAGATCGGCGGCTTTCTCGCGCAGTTGCGCCTTGGCGGTGTCGAGCGCCACCTGAAAATCAAAGGGATCGATGACGTAGAGCACGTCGCCCTCGTGAACGTACTGGTTGTCGACGACCCGGATTTCGGTGATCTGCCCAGATACCTGCGGCGCCACGTTCGCGACCTGCACCCGAACGCTGCCGTCCCGGGTCCAGGGCGCGGTGACGTAGTAGTCCCAGATGAGCGCGGCCGCGAGCAGGGCTACAGCGAGGATGAGCAAGGTTGCCGTCGTCCTGAGCATGGCCCGGGTGAAACGAGCCACGCGCCCCGGGCCTTCGGACAACGGCTCCTTGAGCGTCGGCATTGGCTCGACGCCCGGACGCCCGCTCGGATGCGATCGCCCTTCCGGGACAGGGCCAGCCTCTTTGCCCTGCGCTGACGAGGCGACGTAGTGCACTGAGCGAGCGGTCGGGCCTGGGCTGGGCTCGGCGATTTTGGATTTCGTTTGATCCTCTAAGATCAAATCCGGCGATTGCAAGGACGCCTCCGCTAGAACAGCACGATCAGCATTGCGAGGATCGAGACGTAGAGACTCAGTTCCGCGACCGCCGGACTAACGAAAGCGCGGTCGAAGCCAACCAGGTGGAGTAACGGGCGGAGCGCGGTGAAGACCGCGACGGCGGCGGCCGCGTAGATCACAAAAGGAGCGACAAGCACCCCGCCGATCGTCAGTTCGGGAAAGCCGTGCATCATCGGATCGTCCATCGTCGTGCCTCGAGGCGAAAGGGGCTGGCGTCGAAAAGAAAAGCAACCCAGATCAGATCCAGGCTGCCCGCGCGAGCGACTGCCTGACCGTCATGAGCGAGCTTAGTCGCCGAACTCGCGAGATCGGCGGCGACGCGGCGGAGGCCCAGCGCATCGCAGGCGGCCAGGGCCGAATTTGCGTCCCCAACCAGGCCCCCGCCCGTGCGAGCGGGCAGTTCGGCGAGCGTTGTTCTGACCCTTCGCACTGCCGCCGCGCA
>CAVWBA010000002.1:0-185038 GCA_963753135.1 uncultured Alphaproteobacteria bacterium
CGTTCGGACAGTATTCGTCATCAACTCAGATGGCGGCGATATGCTGTGGTCTGAGTTTGGCGTTTGCGATGACGACGAGTTTTCGCATGATCGCGGTGATGGCGAGGAGGGGCTTTTTGCCTGCGCTGAGGAGGCGTTTGTAGAAGGCGCTGAGGGTGGGATTGTGTTTTGCGGCGGAGATTGCGGCCATGAAGAGGAGGCGTTTGATTTCGGGTCTTCCGCCACGGGTTCGGCGATAGGGGTCGGTCTGGCCGCTTTGATTGGGATGGGGCGCAAGGCCTGCGAGGGCGGCGGCCTGGCGTCTGGGGAGCGAACCGAGCTCGGGCATGAGGGCGATGAGGGCTGCGGCGGTTTTTGATCGACGCCCTGGATCGTGACCAGGGTTTGGACGGCCTTGGCGATCCCCTCGCATGCGGCGCAGAGGGCGTTGATATCGGCTTCGATCGCCTTGATTTGCGCCTCGAAGCTTTCGACGAGCGCCGCGAGATAAGGGTGGACGGGCTCGGCGGCGGGGGCGGCGCGACGATTGGCGTAGGCGAGGCGATCCTTGACGAGGTCGCGTCTGGCGAGGACCAACGCCTGCAAGCGCAGCCGTTCGGGTTCGCGGGCGCTCCAAAGCGGGAGTTCGGCGTACCGGTCCCGGCCATATCGGGCGAGTGCGGCGGCGTCGATGGCGTCGGATTTGCCGAGCACGCCAAACGAACGGATGAAGGCCTTGACCTTGCGGGCGTCGGCCCGGTGGGGAGTGTCAGGAATTTCGTGCGTGGGGCCATAATCGCGCCGATGGAGGGCGAGTATGGCGATCAAGAAGGACACGCTGGACGATCTTTTGGCTGGCCGCGACCCGAAGGCTGTGTTTTCGAAGGACGGTCTTTTCGATGAGCTGAAGAAGGCTCTGGCGGAACGGGTGCTGAACGCTGAGCTGGACGATCATCTCGACAATGAAGCCGCGGAGGGTTCCTGGAACCGGCGCAACGGCTCTTCAAAGAAGACGGTCCTGACGGAGACGGCCAAGATCGACATCCGCATTCCGCGCGATCGGGAAGGCACATTCGATCCGAAGCTGATCCAGCGCTACCAGCGGCGGTTTCCCGGCTTCGACGACAAGATCGTGTCGATGTACGCGCGCGGCATGACGGTTCGCGAGATCCAGGGCCATCTCCTGGAGCTATACGGGCTGGAGGTGTCGCCGGACCTGATTTCGACGGTCACCGACGCCGTGCTCGAGACCGTGGCCGAATGGCAGAACCGGCCGCTCGAGACGAGCTATCCGCTGGTTTTCTTCGACGCCATCAGGGTCAAGATCCGCGACGAAGGCCTGGTCCGCAACAAGGCTGTCTATCTCGCGCTTGGCGTCGCAGCGGATGGAACGAAGGACATTCTCGGGCTCTGGATCGAGACGACCGAGGGCGCCAAATTCTGGCTCAAGGTGATGAACGAGCTGAAGGCCCGCGGCGTCGAGGACATCCTGATCGCCGTCGTCGACGGCCTGAAGGGCTTTCCGGAGGCGATCGAGGCGGTCTTTCCGCAGGCCGCGGTTCAGACCTGCATCGTCCATCTCATCCGCAATTCGCTGGATTTCGCGTCCTGGAAAGACCGGAAGCCCGTCGTCGCCGAGCTCCGGAAAATCTACCGCGCCGCCGACGCCGAGGCCGGCCGCAAGGCCTTGGAGGCCTTCGAGGACGGCTCATGGGGCCGCAAATATGCGGCGATCGGCCAGATCTGGCGGCGACAATGGGAGCAGATCATCCCGTTCTTCGCCTTCGCTCCGGCCGTGCGCAAAATCGTCTACACCACGAATGCTATCGAGGCCTTGAACGCCAAGCTGCGACGGGCCGTGCGGGCGAGAGGCCATTTCCCCAGCGACGAGGCGGCGACCAAGCTCATGTTTCTGGTCTTGCGCCAGGTCGTCCGGGAATGGAAAATGCCGCCTCGCGAATGGGCCGAGGCTAAGACCCAGTTCGCCATCATGTTCGGCGATCGCTTCGTCAGAACCTGATGGAAACCCGGCCCCGCGCATAAGATTTCCGACAGTCCCGCAATGATCGCAGCCAGCTCTCGGCGATGGCGAAGCAGGCGCAAGAGGCGATGGGCGCGCGTGAACTGACGGCGATCGCCGATCGCGGCTACTTCAAAGGCGAGGAGATCCTAGCCTGTGAGGCGGCGGGCGTGACGCCCATCGTGCCAAAGCCGCTGACCTCTGGCGCCAAGGCGGACGGCCGGTTCGGCAAGCAGGATTTCGTCTACGATCCCCAGGAGGACGCCTATCGTTGTCCTGGCGGGGAGAAGCTGACGCGGCGGTTCACCACCGTCGAAGCCGGCCTCACGCTGCACGCGTACTGGACGACGAAATGCGCCCCCTGCGCGCTCAAATCGAAATGCACGCCTTCAAAGGAGCGGCGCGTCAAGCGTTGGGAACACGAAGCCGTCCTCGACACGATGCATGAGCGGTTGGACCGTGCGCCCCACAGCATGCGCATCCGACGCCAGACCGCAGAACATCCGTTCGGAACCATCAAGGCCTGGATGGGCGCCACCCACTTCCGCCTACAATCTGAAGCGGATGATCGCCATCCTCGGGACGCAGCCGCTCATCCAGGCGATCAGGGCCGCCTGAGCCCCTCATCGTACAAACTCAGACCGCCGGCAAACCCTACTGCGCTTTCTTAGCCGCTCCAGCACAGCGTCCCAAAAACTGCGTTTTCGCACGGCCTCGGCGGAACTCCGGACCTACAACCGTCGCCAGAGAAGGACCGGAGTCCGCGCGATAGCCGTCATTCCGTTGCGCGCAAGAAACTGCCCTACCGCAGATCGGTTGCTCCGCGAAGAGAGAGCGTTCAAGATGCGTGTCGACTAACTTGTATCTTCCAGAGGACGAAGGCATGAGCGAGGACAAGAAAGATCGTTCGCATCTGCCGATCGCCACTCCGGAGCGGACCGGGATCATTACGTATGACGCGAGGGATCCCGACACCAAATTCCCGCCGATCGAGCAGCTGCGGCCACCGAAAGGCGCGCCGAACGTGCTGCTCATCCTCCTCGATGACGTTGGGTTTGGCGCCTCAAGCGCCTTCGGCGGACCGTGCCAGACGCCGAACGCTGAACGGCTGGCGGCGGCAGGCCTGAAGTACAGGCGTTTCCACACGACCGCCCTCTGCTCCCCAACCCGCGCCGCCCTTCTGACGGGGCGCAATCACCACTCCGCAGGCATGGGCGGCATCACCGAGATCGCAACCGGCGCGCCGGGGTACAGCTCGGTGCTGCCAAACAACATCTCGCCACTCGCGCAGACCTTGAAGCTGAACGGCTACTCGACTGCGCAATTCGGCAAGTGTCACGAGGTGCCCGTATGGCAGGCAAGCCCAGTCGGGCCTTTTGACGCCTGGCCAACCGGCGGCGGCGGGTTCGAGTATTTCTATGGCTTCATCGGCGGCGAGGCGAACCAATGGTATCCCTCGATATTCGAGGGCACGACGCCGGTTGAGCCGAAAAGGACGCCCGAAGAGGGCTACCACTTCATGGCGGACATGACGGATAAGGCTATGGCCTGGGCGGCTCAGCAGAAGGCGCTCGCGCCCGACAAGCCGTTCTTCCTCTATTTCGCGCCCGGCGCGACCCACGCCCCGCATCACGTGCCCAAAGAATGGGCTGACAAATACAAGGGTAAGTTTGACCAAGGCTGGGACAAGCTGCGGGAAGAGACCCTCGCCCGGCAGAAAACGCTGGGCGTCATCCCGGAGGACTGCCAGCTCACAGCTCGCCATGCGGAGATCCCGGCGTGGGACGAAATGCCGGAAGCGCTAAAGCCCATCCTCCGCCGACAAATGGAGGTCTACGCAGGGTTCCTGGAGTACGCCGACCACCACGTCGGTCGTCTAATCGACATGCTGAAGCGGCTCAACATCCTCGACGATACATTGATCTACTACATCGTCGGCGACAACGGCGCCTCGGCTGAGGGCACGTTGAACGGCACCTACAACGAGATGGCCAACTTCAACGGCTTGGCCGCGTTGGAGACGCCGGAATTTCTCATGGAGCGGTACGAGAAGTTCGGCGGACCGGAGTCGTATAACCACTACGCTGTGGGCTGGGCGCACGCATTGAATACTCCGTACCAATGGACCAAGCAGGTTGCTTCCCACTGGGGCGGCACCCGCAATGGTGCGGTCATACACTGGCCCAAGGGGATCAAAGCCAAGGGCGAAATCCGCTCGCAGTTCCATCACATCATCGACGTGGCGCCCACAATCCTCGAAGCGGCGGGGCTGCCGGAACCGGTCTCGGTCAATGGCATACGGCAGCGCCCAATCGAGGGCGTCAGCATGCTCTACTCATTCAACGACGCTCAGGCCGCGGAGCGCCACGAAACGCAGTATTTCGAGATTCTCGGCAACCGGGGCATTTACCACAAGGGCTGGGCGGCGGTGACAAAGCACGCCACACCCTGGGAACTCATGGGCAGGAAGACCGTCGCTCTCGACGACGATGTCTGGGAACTCTACGACACCAGCAAGGACTGGAGCCAGGCCAATAACCTCGCCAAGCAAATGCCTGAGAAGCTCCGCGAGTTGCAGCGGCTGTGGCTCATCGAGGCGACGCGGTATAACGTCTTGCCCATCGATGACCGAACGGCTGAGAAGTTCAATCCGGATACTGCCGGCCGGCCAGTGCTGATCAAGGGAAAGTCCCAGTTGCTTTTCGAGGGGATGGGGCGGCTATTGGAGAATTGCGTTCTGAACCTCAAGAACAAGTCCCACTCGGTCACCGCCGAGGTCGAGGTGCCAGAGTCAGGCGGTGAAGGGGTGATTGTCGCCCAGGGCGGCAACATCGGCGGCTGGAGTCTGTATGCCAAGAATGGCAAACTCAAATACTGCTACAACGTGGCCGGGATACACTACTTCTATATTGAAGCCAGCGAGGCGTTGCCGCCGGGCGAGCATCAGGTCCGCATGGAGTTTGCTTATGCTGGCGGCGGTCTCGGCAAAGGCGGGCAGGTATTGCTCTATGTCGATGGCAAGAAGGTAGGGGAAGGCGCCCTCCCCATGACGCAGGCGATCGTATTTTCCGCTGACGAGGGCTGTGACGTCGGCGAGGATACCGGCTCCCCCGTCTCTCAGGACTATGGTTCCCGCGGGAATGCGTTCAACGGAAGAGTGAAGGGGGTGCAGCTCGCGATCGCAGAGGCCGCCGAGAGCCTGGATCACCTTGTCTCGCCGGAGGACGCCATCCGTATTGCCCTGGCTCGGCAGTAGCCGGATCGCGGCGGTGATGGATTCACCCGGGTGAGGTTTCGGCGGACGGGCGGCATTGGCCCAACCTACGCCTTCAACCGAGGTCCGCTTTCTCACGCATAGTTTCCGCTCAAAAGGCCGACCTCAAAGGCAGCTCAGGGTCGAAAGCTGTCGAATCCAAAGTTAAAGGCCCGCCCGCCGACCTCCGGATTCCCGATCGGCCGCTTCGCGGCCGGCGGGAATGACGTCGGCTGGCCGAGCGGGCTAGGTCACAAACTCATAAAGAGGATTCCATTTTTGGGCGAGGGGTGATTCAAGCTCCCAGATGGGGAGCGAACATGACGCCGCGCGGTTACGAACTTTCTGATTTCGAGTGGTCGATCATCGAGCCGCTATTGCCGAACAAGCCGCGCGGCGTAGCGCGCTCGGACGATCGCAAGGTGCTCAACGGGATTTACTGGCGTCTGCGCACCGGCTCGCCTTGGGCCGAGATTCCGGAGCGCTACGGACCATCGACGACCTGCTACAACCGTTTCGTCCGCTGGGCCAGGATCGGCGTTTGGGATCGGATATTCGAGGCGATCTCAAGAGCCTACGACGGCGATTTACAGATGATCGACAGTTCCTCGATCCGCGTCCACCAGCACGGTGCGAACGGCAAAAAAGGGGGTCAGAAGAGACGGCGTCCGCCGCTCGGGACCTCGCTGGAGCCCGCTGCATGGGGCGTTCGCGAGGCGGACTGACCACGAAGATCCACGCTCTCGTCGACGCCAACGGCCTGCCCATTCTGCTGAAGCTGACGCCCGGCCAGGCTCATGACGGGCGCAGCGCCGACGACATGCTCGCCCGTCTCGGCGAAGGCCAAATCCTCCTGGCCGACCGCGGCTACGACAGCGACGCCCTGAGAGAGCGCCTCGCAAGACAAGGCGCATGGGGCAACATCAAGCCGATGCCCAACCGGGTGAACGTCCCCGCCTTCAGCGCCTACCTCTATCGATTCCGCAACCTCGTCGAATGCTTCTTCAACAAGCTCAAGCATTTCCGGGCGGTGGCGACACGCTACGAAAAGCACGACGCCAACTACCTCGCCCTCGTCAAACTCGCCGCCATCCGAATTTGGTTCAGGTTTATGAGTTGGTGACCTAGGGCTTGTACGGATGCCGGCGACGGAATTGTATGGATTGTATAGCCACATTGTCTGGGCGGCGTATGTTGTCGGATAGCAATCGTTTGACGAAAAGCAGAAATTGAGTTAAGCTTACCTCTTGAGCAATTCTGCGTATCCGCATCGTCCCGGTCTCTGGCTCCCGCTCCCGGCGCTGCGAACGCTAGAGCGATCTGCTTTTGGGTTTACGCATATCCGGCGTTGCGGATGTATGCGGCGCATTCTTCTGGGAGATATTGGGTGAGAATCTGGGCGCAGGCTTGGGAGACAGCTTCATAGCTTCGCGCTCCGACCTTTCGCAGCAGGGTTTTGAACTTGGCGAAGACCTGTTCGATCGGATTGAGGTCGGGCGAGTATTTCGGCAGGAACACGAGGCGCGCGCCGACGTCCCGGATTGCCCGTCGCACGGCCTTTCCCTTGTGGGAGCCGAGGTTGTCGAGGATCACGACGTCGCCTGGCTTAAGGGTGGGCGCGAGGAACTGTTCGACATAGGCGCGGAAGCGTTCGCCGTTGATCGGCCCGTCGAACAGGCAGGGCGCTTCGATGCGGTCGTTGCGCAGCGCGGCGAGAAAGGTCGCAGTCTTCCACCGGCCATGAGGAACCTTGTCGACGAGGCGCTCTCCCTTCGGCGCCCAGCCGCGCAAGCGGGTCATGTTGGTCTTCGTCCAGGTCTCGTCGAGGAAGACCAATCGCCTGGGATCGATGAGGCCCTGATAGGCTCGCCATCGTCTGCGGTGGCGGCTTATGTCGGGGCGATCCCGCTCGCGCGCGACGAGGGTCTTTTTTTGAGCGTTACGCCGATCCGGCGGAAGAAGCGGCTCATCATCGAGGTGTCGGCCTTGACGCCGCGCTCGGACAAAAGGCGATCACAAAGCGCCTGAAGCGTAATGTCCGACTTCTCGCTCCGCGCCGCCTCCAGAAACTCGCGGTGCGGCATCAGCTTCGAGGCTCGATGGCCGCCATGCCCGACAGGCGCTCGCGAGCCATCCCGTTCAACCCGCTCAAGCCATTTAATGGCTACGGATTCGCTGATCTCGTAGCGTCGCGCCGCTGCGCGACGGCTCATTGCGCCCTTCCTAACCGCATCAATCACCCGGTCGCGCAAGTCTTGCGAATATGGCTTCGGCATTCCGGCTGGCCTCCGCCCAGCCAACAGGTTGAATCAGAATGTCCCCGATTTGGGAATCCCCACCCTCGATTTTAAGCCAAAAACAGCCCGCTCTAGGGGAAAGGGCCCGAGAAAATTTCTTGTCGGAAAATCCAGCGTAACCCATTGATAAGTCTCAATTCGGACGAGAGAATCCAAGGAAACCCAAGGAAATCCAATCCCCGAAACGAGGGATTCCAAAGCGAAAAAGGCCCGAATCAAGAAATTCCAAACGGAGCGGCCGGTCGACCCCGCGCGACCTTAAAGTCGCGTCTTAACGAAAGCTCGCAACTCCGCGAAGATTGAGGTCGCGGATCTTTTTGCGTAGCGTGTTGCGGTTCAAGCCAAGGATTTCCGCCGCCTTGATCTGGTTGCCGCGCGTCCACGTCAGGGTGGCTGCGATCAGCGGCGCTTCCAGGTCGTGCAGCACGCGGTGGTAAAGCCCGACCTGAGGGCTCGCGCCGGCGAACGAGTGAAAGAGATCGGCGATAGCGCGCTCCATCGCGGCGTCAAAACCGTCGCCCGAGATCTGAGCGGCAGTCGCCGCGACCCGCTTCCTTCCGTCGTCTCCCGCCGCCTGCGGCGGAAACATGGGCAAGGCCCCAGCGTTGAGCTCGGTTTCGATCAGCCCTTCCCCGATCACATCCTGGGGATAGAGCGCCGCAAGGCGGCGGGTCAGATTTTCAAGCTCGCGCACGTTCCCTGGCCACGGATAGCGTCGAAGCCGATCCATGGCGGCGGCCTCGAATGTCTTGACCGGAAGCCCCTCCGACGAATTGCGCTGGAAGAAGGCGCGCACGAGGTCGGGAATGTCTTCCGGGCGTTCGCGCAACGGGGGAAGACGGATCGGCACGACATTGAGGCGGAAGAACAAATCCTCGCGAAAAGTTCCTTGCTGGATCGCGTAGCGCAGGTCCTTGTTCGTCGCGGCGACGATCCTCACGTTCGTCTTGATCGGCGTGCGGCCGCCAACGGTGGTATATTCGCCCTGCTGCAGCACGCGAAGCAGGCGGGTCTGGGCCTCCATCGGCATGTCGCCGATTTCGTCGAGGAAAAGCGTCCCGTTTTCCGCCTGTTCAAAGCGGCCGACGGAGCGTGCGGCAGCCCCGGTGAACGCGCCCTTCTCGTGACCGAACAATTCGCTCTCGATCAGATCGCGCGGAATGGCGGCCATGTTGATGGCGACGAAGGGTCCGCCCTTGCGCTTGCCGTAGTCATGAAGCGCTTTCGCGACAAGTTCCTTGCCGGTGCCGGATTCCCCGGAGATCATCACCGTGAGATCGGTCTGCATCAGGCGGGCGAGAACGCGAAAAATGTCCTGCATCGCCGGCGACCGGCCGACGATCGGCATCACCTCGGCCGGCGGCTCTGGCTCCTCGCGCCGCCGTTTAGGTTCGGCGAGCGCGCGGCCGACAATCGCCACCAGTTCACGCAGATCGAAGGGCTTGGGGAGATATTCGTAGGCGCCGCGCTCGGAGGCTTTGATCGCGGTGATGAAGGTGTTCTGCGCGCTCATCACGATGATCGGCAGATCAGGCCGCATCCGCTTGATGCGCGGCAAGAGGTCAAAGGCGTTGTCGTCGGGCATCACGACGTCGGTGATGACGAGGTCGCCCTCGCCCGCCGCGACCCACCGCCAAAGCCCCGCAACCGTTCCCGTCGCCCGGACCTCATAACCTGCGCGGGTCAAGGCCTGATTGAGAACGGTGCGAATCCCCGCGTCGTCGTCGGCGACAAGAATATGCCCTGACGGCATCACCATTAGCTCCTTCGGCCCGACGCTCGTCCAATCATCTCGCCGCCGCGCGCGGCGAGTTCAACGGCATCAGCACGCGAAACGTCGTCCTGCGCGGATGCAACTCGCACTCGATAATGCCTCCATGGTCACCAATCAGCTTGGCCACCAGTGCAAGACCCAGACCAGAGCCCTGCGCTTTCGTCGTCACGAAGGGATCGAACAGATTGCCGAGAATCTCCGGCGCAATGCCCGGGCCGTTGTCGCGAACGCAGATCTCGAGCGGCAAGGCGACCGGTTCGGCGTTCGGCGTGGTGCGCAGACGCACTCCTGGGCGATAGGCAGTTGTGAGTAATATTTCGCCATCAACGCTATCGTTTCCAATGGCTTCCGCAGCGTTCTTCGCGAGATTAAGGAATACTTGGATGAGCTGATCGCGAGATCCAAGCAGCTCAGGCAGCGAGGGGTCGTAGGCCTCGACAAAGCGAATGTGGCGCGCGAACCCGGCCTGAGCCAAACGCTTGACGTGGTCCAACACGGCGTGAATATTGAGACTTTCCCATTGGGACGGCGTAGAAACGGCAAACGATTGCATCCGATCGACGAGTTTGACGATCCGATCGGTTTCTTCGCAGATCAACCGCGTCAGCGCCCGATCCTCATCGCTTGCGCCCGCCTCCAGCAATTGGGCTGCGCCGCGAATGCCCGACAGCGGGTTCTTAATCTCATGCGCAAGCATAAGCCCAAGCGCGCTAATTGAGCGCGCGGCGCTGCGATGCGTCAGTTGTCTGTCTATTTTCTCGGCAATCGCACGTTCTTGCAGCATAATCGCGACGGCGTCGTCCGTCTGCGATAGCGGCGCGACGAAAACATCGACATCGTTTCGATTACCGATCCGAGGCGTGGAAATGTCGATTTTGTAACCGTTGACGGTCGCGCGATTGGTCAGCGCGTCGGCGACGAGATTGAGAACGGGGGAGTCGGACGGAATGAGATCGGTGAGCCGCGAACGCAAGAGGGCGCCGCGGCCCATGTCAAAAAAGGTTTCGGCCGCTGCGTTGACGTCGATCACCATCCCCTGCACGTCGACCGTGAGCAACGGCTGGGCGAGCGCGTTCAAAACCTTTGCGGCGTCGAGGCGGCGTTGAGCTGCGAGCGCGGTCATGCCGCCTGCCTGACCCAATCGCAATCGAAGGCGCGAGCGAGCAGCCGCCGAGCTTCGATCACGTCCTCGCTGGTCACCAGCGCACGTCGAAGCGTCGCCTCGGTTCCGGCCTGATCGGCATAGGCCGCCAGGTGTTTGCGCGCATGGCGAAGTCCCGCGCGCGGCCCGAGCTTGCCGACCAGCCAATCGAGATGCTCGAGCGCGGCATTGCGGCGCTCTTCCTGTGAAGGCTCCTGCGCCGGGCCGCCTTCGCCGAGCGCGCGCGACAGGGCGCCGACTAGCCAGGGCGCGCCAACCGCCGCGCGCCCGATCATCACGCCCGCCGCGCCGGAGAGGGCGAGCATGGTCCGCGCGTCTTCCGCGTTCGCGCAATCGCCGTTGACGACGACGGGGATCGCGACCGAACTGACGACCGCTCGAACGGCGGCCCAATCGGCCCGACCCTCGTAGAACTGAGAGCGCGTCCGGCCATGGACGGTCGCCATCTGGGCGCCGGCGCGTTCCGCCCGCTGTGCGAGTTCCGGCGCATTCATGGACGTTTCGTCCCAGCCTAGGCGCATCTTGACGGTTACGGGAACCGGCGCCGCCTCGACCACGGTCGCGATCAGACGTTCGGCGTCATCGAGATCGCGCATGAGCGCCGCGCCGGCCAGAGCCCCCGACACCCGCCGCGACGGGCAGCCCATGTTGATGTCGATGAGGACTGCGCCCGCGTCGACCACTCGGCGCGCTGTTTCGGCCAAAGCTTTGGCGTGGCGCCCGACGACCTGAACCGCATGGGGAGCCAAGCCCTCGCCCTCGGCGCGGATCGAAGCTTCGGTGTCGCCTTGGAGAAAGGTCTCGGCCGCGACCATCTCGGAAAATACAAGCCCAGCCCCGAAGCGGCGGGCGATCCGCCGCATGGCCAGATCGCTGACGCCGGACATAGGGGCAAGCAGCGCCCGCCCCTCGAGACGGATAGGTCCTATCGTGATCGGGGGGGAGACGCCTAAAGATTGGGCATCACTCATTCTGCCTACACTCTAGTCAGTTGTACGGCGAAGGCAAGTCCGAAGCGTTCTTCAGCATAGGGATTAGGCGCTGTCCTCCGGTCCGGGAAAGAGATGGCAATGCGGCCGCTTGCCCAGTAGGCCGCAAGCCCGATCCACTCATGTATGGCGATCTCGAAGGTCCGCAGGTTTCGAACCGGCTCGAAGGTCAATCTCAGATCGTCGGGCCACTGGCCCCGCGTGCGAAAAGCCACCGGATAGGCGATCGGGTGAAATCCGGCTTTCTCGAAGAGGCCCATCGCGCGCGGCATATGAAAGGCGGAGGTGACGACGATCCAGCGCTGCGAAGGCTGAGGATGGACGATCGCGGCGGTGAAGCGGGCGTTCTCGTCGGTGTTGCGGGACTTGTCCTCGATCGTCACCCGTTCCGGCGCGATCCCCATTTGCGACATGAATTTCCGGGCCTGCAACGCCTCCGTGGACGTCGCCCCGGTAAAGGACGAGCTGCCACTGGTATAGACGACCCGAGCCTGCGGAAAGCGCTTGGCGAGAACCACGGCCTCCGTCAGCCGTTCGCCGCCCTCGTCGAAAACGGTCTCCCCTCGGGCGCGGCTCACCCCGTCGTCGATCGCTCCGCCGAGCACGATTATGCCTTCCGGCGGAGGAAGATCCGGCGGCGGCAGAGGGAAGCGGTCCTCCAACGGCGCGATCAGAAGCATGCCCAAAGGCAAGGTCGCAGCCGCGAGCAGGATAAGGATCCCGGTCAGCGCCAGTCCGCGTCCGAAGCGGGCGCGCCGGCCATAGCAAAGCAGAACTCCAATGAGCGCGGCGAACAACAGGAGGTTGATCGGCGAGGCGATCATCCAGAATATTTTCGACGCGAAGAAAAACATGAGCCGCCGACCCCCTGATCCCGCCGCTTGTGGCAAGAGCGGAGGCTTGTCGCAAGACGCGCCGTCGCCTACCCTTGCCGCTATCAACCCCAAAGGATCGCGATGAAGCCTGTACGCGATGTTGTCGCCGCGATTGGCCGCACGCCCCTCATCAAGCTTCGCGCCGCCTCCGAGGCCACGGGATGCACGATTCTTGGCAAGGCGGAGTTCATGAACCCGGGCGGGTCCGTAAAGGACCGCGCGGCGATGGCGATCATCAATGACGCGGTCGCGCGCGGCGCGCTGCGTCCGGGCGGCGTCATCGTCGAGGGCACCGCCGGCAATACGGGCATCGGCATTGCGATGGTGGCGAGCGCGCTCGGCTATCGCGCCGTGATCGTCATCCCCAACACCCAGGCGCAGGAAAAGAAAGACATGCTGCGCCTTGCCGGCGCGGAACTGATCGAAGTTCCCGCCGTCCCCTATTCCAACCCAAACAATTACGTGCGCTACTCGGGGCGTCTCGCCGAAACGCTTTCCAAGACCGAGCCCAACGGCGCCGTCTGGGCCAACCAGTTCGACAATGTCGCCAACCGGCGGGGCCATTATGAAACGACCGGCCCGGAGATTTACGACGATCTCAACGGCCACCTTGATGGCTTCGCCAGCGCGGTCGGCACGGGCGGAACGCTGGCCGGCGTCGGCATGGCGCTGAAAGAGCGCAACCCGAACATCAAGATCGCGCTTGCCGACCCGTTGGGAGCCTCGCTCTACTCGTTTTATACGACCGGCGAACTTAAGAGCTCGGGCTCCTCGATCACCGAGGGCATCGGCCAGGCCCGGATCACCGCCAATCTGGAAGGCGCGCCGGTCGATTTCCCCTATCAAATTCCCGACGAGGAGGCGCTGCCGATCATCTTCGATCTCGTCGTGCAGGAGGGGCTCTTGCTCGGCGGCTCTTCGGGCGTCAACATTGCCGGCGCCCTTCATCTCGCTCGCGAGCTTGGCCCCGGTCACACGATCGTGACGCTCTTGTGCGATTCTGGCGCCCGCTATGCGTCCAAGCTGTTCAATCCCGCCTTCCTGCGCTCGAAGAACCTCCCCGTCCCGGATTGGCTTGAAGCGAAAGGCGCAGCGCCTCGGGTGTTCGTTCAATGACTGAGGCCCTCTTTCGCGAGGACGCGTACCGGGCCGAGACGGAAGCGGCCGTGCTCGCCTCGGAACCGCGCGGCATTGTGCTCGATCGCACGGTCTTTTACGCGCAAGGCGGAGGACAGAGCGGCGATCAAGGAACGATTCTGCTCGAAGACGGGACGCTGATTCCGATCGTCAACACGGTCTATGACGCGGATCGGGCGACCATTCTGCACGTGCCCGCCGAAGGGGACGCCTTGCCCCGCCCGGGCGCGCGCGTGATCGCCCGCATCGACTGGGACCTGCGCTTGAAACGCATGCGCGCCCACACGGCCCTGCATTTGCTCTCGGTCGTTGCGCCCTATCCGGTGACGGGAGGATCGGTCGGTGACGCGGAGGGGCGGCTCGATTTCGATTCGGGCGAGGCTGCGCTAGACAAAGCCGAGGTCGAGCGCAGGCTCAACGAACTGATCGCGCGCGACGCGGCGGTGAGCCATCGCTGGATCGCGGATGCGGAGCTCGAGGCCAACCCGAGTCTCATCAAGACCATGTCGGTCAAGCCGCCGATGGGAACGGGCCGGGTGCGCCTGATCGCCATCGAAGGCCTCGACCTTCAGCCCTGCGGCGGAACGCATGTCGCGCGCACCGGCGAAATCGGTCCCGCCATGGTGACGGGCATCGAGAAAAAGGGCAAGATCAACCGCCGCGTGCGCATTGCGCTCGGGCCAGCGTAAGCGGATCGAAGTCCCATGCCTTCCCGCAACTTCTGCACCACCGCCGAACTCGCAGCCGAGCTCGACGATCCCGATCTCGGCGTGATCGACGCGTCGTGGCACCTGCCCAACACCGGGCGGATCGGCGCGGCCGAGTTCCGCCTGAAGCACATTCCCCACGCCGTGTTCTTCGACATCGACCTGATCGCCGACACGGAGGAGGGCCTGCCGCATATGCTGCCAAAGCCCGAGGGGCTGGCCAAAGCGATGACCGCGCTCGGCCTTGGCGATGGCATGCGCTTTGTGGTCTATGACGCAACCGGCCTCTATGCCGCAGCGCGGGTGTGGTGGATGTTGCGCGCCTACCGTGTCGAGGATGTGCGCATCCTCCACGGCGGGTTGCCGAGATGGATCAAGGAGGGGCGGCCGCTGGAAGCGGGCGACCCTCATCCCAAGCCGCGTGTCTTCACGCCCCGGGAGTCGGACGGCTTCGTCGCCTCGCTCGAGCAGGTCCGCGCGGCGCTCGCGAGCGGCTCGGCCCAGGTGGTGGACGCCCGCGCCGCCGAGCGCTTCCGCGGCGCCGTGCCGGAGCCACGCCCTGGCGTCAGAAGTGGCCGCATCCCCGGCAGCCTCAACCTGCCCTTCGTCGACATCATCGAGCATGGCTCGCTCAAAGCCCCGGACGCGCTCAGGGCCGCATTCGCGGAGCATGGGATCGACCTCAAGAAGCCGATCATCACCACCTGCGGATCGGGCGTGACCGCCGCCATCCTGGCGATGGCGGTCGAGGAGGCCGGCGGCACGGTCGCAGGCCTCTATGACGGCTCGTGGGCCGAATGGGGCTCGCGCGCCGACTGCCCGGTCGCGACCGGGCCGGAGTGAGGCGCCCTCAGCGCTCGCGAAAGACACAACCCGATGGGCGAACCGCTCGCAAATAAACCTAATAAACGAGCATAAACGCTAGTAAATTTGCTAACGTTTACTAGCGTTTATTTTTCCGAAATCGGGACTTTTCAATGGGTTGCAGCCAATTCAAATAAGAAAATCCCACTCCCTTCGCCGCGGGTTGTATTCGCCCGTTTAAAACACGACCCAGGGGCCAAAATGCGATTTTCCTCTCTCGCCATAGGCTGGCGGCGCGCTATCGGAATCCGGCGAATTAAACTTATAGCACGAGTTCCTCTTTTCCAGAAGGATTTGTCGACTTCGGCATTGGCTCTTAGAGCGCAACACGGAAGCGGCGCGCGCCCGGCAGGCCAGTGAAGCGACCCTTGGGCGGTCAGTCCTCGAAAAAGCGCTCCAGGTCCGGACGGCGCTCGATGATCGCGCGCGCCCGCTCTTGCAGCTTGCCGTTGACCCGCTCAAGGAATGGCGTTCCGACCTCAACATGCTTGCTCTGCTCGAGCGCGATTTCGTCTGAAAGATCACGCAGCTCAGGATGCCTGTCCGAGATCTCCCTGATTTTGTCCCTCAGACGCGCGTTCTTTTGCCGCAAGTCCTCGTCCGTCATGGCCCGCTTCCTCGTCGCCTCGCTTTGGCTCCCTCGCCGGAAAAGCCCCGCGCAGGAGGTACGAGCGCGGGGCTAACGGGCGCCTTCTTCGGCGGGGGGCTCGGGAGAGCGCCCGTCTGAACTACAACCGGACGCTGGTCAGCTTGTTCCTTGGAGCCGCCCACGCGCGTTGGCCGCGCGACGATCACGGTGGTAGGCCTAGCGAATCGCGGGGACGCCGCGCCCTAATACTCACACGCCGCGTTGAAGGACCTGAATGAGCACGAAAAAGCCGCTCAACATTGGTCTTGTCGGCTGTGGGTTCATGGGGCGCACGCATTCGAACGCCTTCGGCAAGGTCAATCAGTTTTTCGACCTGGATACGCAGCCGGTTCTCAAAGCGGTTTGCGCCCGCAATCCGGCGAGCGCCAAGGCGTTTGCGATGAATTGGGGCTATGAGGGTTTCGAGACGGACTGGCGCGAGCTCGTTCGCCGGCCCGACATCGACCTCATCGACATCGCAAGCCCCAACGACACGCACGCGGAGATCGCGATCGCCGCCGCGGAAGCGGGCAAGATGGTGATGTGCGAAAAGCCGCTCGGCCGCAACGTCGCGGAGAGCCAAAGGATGGTCGAGGCGGTCGAGGCGTCGGGCCGTCCGAATATGGTCTGGTACAATTATCGCCGCGTCCCCGCCGTCACGCTCGCCAAGCAGCTGATCGATGAAGGACGGCTGGGCCGCGTTTTCCACTACCGCGCCAAGTTCCTGCAGGACTGGACCATCTCGGCCGATCTGCCGCAGGGCGGAGCGGCCTTGTGGCGGCTCGACGCGAGCGTCGCGGGCAGCGGCGTCACCGGAGACCTGCTCGCCCATTGCATCGATACGGCCATGTGGCTGAACGGGCCGATCGGCAGCGTCACCGCGATGACCGAGACGTTCGTCAAGGAGCGGACGCACAGCCTCACGGGCAAGAAGCAGGAGGTGACGATCGACGACGCCGCGGCGTTCCTCGCCCGCTTCGCCAACGGCTCGCTCGCGACGTTCGAGGCGACCCGCTACGCGCGCGGCCATAAGGCTGAGTACACGTTCGAGATCAATGGCGAGAACGGTTCGATCGCATGGGATCTGCACGATCTGCACCGCCTGCAATATTTCGATCATAGCGACGAAGGCCGTCTGCGCGGCTGGCGCTCGCTGCACGTCACGGACAGCGACCACCCTTATATGAAACACTGGTGGGTCCCGGGTCTCATGATCGGCTATGAGCACAGTTTCATCCATCAGGTCGCCGACTTCGTTGAGGGCCTCGCGCGAGGGGAGCCGGCCAGTCCGACGTTCCGCGAAGCGATGGCGACCGACTTCGTGACGGACGCGGTGCTTCGATCGGCGAAGTCCGGCCGGTGGGAAGGGGTTCGGTCGTAACGGCCGGTTGGCAGAGCGTATGAGAGCAGGCTGCGCGTTGTAGCCGTCATCGCGAGGAGCGAAGCGACGTGGCGATCCAGGAGTCGCAGGGCGCTCTACGTTCCCCTGGATCGCCATGTCGCTTACGCTCCTCGCGATTGTCTCTTGGAGTTTGGGTAGGGAGGTTTGTCCCTGAGAATGGGATGCGCCGATTCGGGCGGCCGCCCGAATCGGCGCGCGGGGAGATTGGCCGTCTCGCGATGGGGCTTGGAAAGCCCGCCGTCATCTGGGCCGTCTTCCCGCTTCCCTTGAACGCTTGATGAGTTGAATGGGCCGCCATCGCCCGATGCACGCCCGCAGACAATCCCAAGCTCATGAGAGGATAACCGCAAATGTCTCACCTCGCCACGCCCTCGCGGTTCATCGGATGCGACGTCGGCAAAACGGCGATTGTCATCCACGACGCCGCCTACGGCCGCACCCGGACGATCGCCAACGAGCCGCAGGCGCTCGCCGCCTTCGCCGCCTCGCTCAACCCGACCTGCTTTGTCGTTTGCGAGGCCACGGGCGGCTATGAACGGGATCTGCTGGCCGCCCTCATCGCGGGGAGCGTGCCGGCCCACCGGGCCGACGCCCGCAAGGTCAAGGCCTTCATCCGTTCGTTTGGCGTGCTCGGCAAATCCGACGCCATCGACGCCGCCGCACTCGCCCGATATGGCCGGGACCGGTACGCCGAACTCCCGCTTTGGAGCGCCCGCGAACCCGAACGGCTGCGCTTGCAGGCGTTGGTCCTCGCCAGACGCGACCTCGTCAAGGATCGCCTCGCCTACGCCAATCGTCGCGCCGCCCCCGCCGCCGAGCCCGTCCACCCTTATCTCGCGGCGCTCGTCGAAAGCTTCGAGGCGCAAATCAAGGCGATCGAAGCCGATATCAACGCCCTCTGCGCCGCATGCGAGGGGATCGCCAAGGCCGTCCAAACCCTGGTCACGATCCAGGGCGTCGGTCAGAAAACCGCCGCAGCCCTCATCGCCCTCATGCCCGAGCTCGGTTCGCTCCCCCGACGCCAGGCCGCCGCCCTCGCAGGCCTTGCGCCCCATCCCAATCAAAGCGGCCAGACCGACGCCTATCGCCGAACCCGTGGCGGAAGACCCGAAATCAAACGCCTCCTCTTCATGGCCGCAATCTCCGCCGCAAAACACAATCCCACCCTCAGCGCCTTCTACAAACGCCTCCTCAGCGCAGGCAAAAAGCCCCTCGTCGCCATCACCGCGATCATGCGAAAACTCGTCGTCATCGCAAACGCCAAACTCAGAGCACACCAAATCGCCGCCATCTGAGTTGATGACGGATAAGGCCGGTGGGAAGAGATTCAACAGTGAGGCAGGCGCAAGGCCGGCCTCTCTCAACGACCCCGATCAGCTCACTTCCCGCCGCCGATGCAGGTGTCGACGTTTTTCGGCGTGCAGATGTCGAGCCCGGTATAGGTCGGATCGGGCGGCGGGGCCTTGCCGTCCTTGATGTCCTTCAGCGCGTACATGACCTTGTAGCCCATATCGAACGGCCGCTGGCCGACATTGCCGGTCGCGAGCCCCGCCCTCAAATCGTCGAGCTGCATCGGCAGCGTGTCCGCGACGGCGACGGCGATGTCGCCCTTGGCGATCCTGTCCTTGAATTGGCCCATCGAGTTCTTGTAGGCGTCGACCAGGAACTCGCCGAAGCCTCCGGTTGCAACGAAGGCGTCGAGCTTCGGATCCTTGTTGAGCAGGTCCTGCTCCATCTGCATCGCGAGCGGGAAGTCATCGTTGGTGTATTGCGGACAGCCGGCGACTTCGGTCCAGCCGTTCTGGCCGGTCAGCCGCACACCGGGCGCCTCCGCGCTCTTCTTGCCGGCCAGCGTGTCGCGGACGCCCTGCATGCGTTCGTTGTGGTTCGCAGCCGCCGCGCCGCCCGACTGGATGCAGATCGTTCCCCCCTTCGGTTTCACCTGCATCACGAGCTTCGCGAGATTGACGCCGATGTCATAATTGTGCGTGCCGATGTAAGTGAGGCGCAGGCCCTTGTCCTTGTCGAGAAGGTCCGAGTCCCAGGTGATGATCGGAATCTTGGCGGCCTTGGCGCCTTGCAGCGCCGCGGCGATCGCGGCGGCGTTGGCGGGAGAAACGGCGATCCCGTCGACCTTCTTGGTGATGAGATCGCCGACGATCTGCGCCTGCTCATCGCCGCCTCCGTGCTCGTTCGGCCCGATGTAGAGGCACTTGATAGCCCCTTTCAGCTCCGCTTCCGCCTTTTTGCAGCCAGCCAACGCCTGGTCATAAAAGGGATTGTTGGTGCTCTTGGGCACGAGCGCGAAGGTGTAGGGGTCGGCCGCGAAGGCGCCGGGTGAAGCCGCAAGCAGCGCGCCGGCAGCGGCCGCGCAGCACAAAGACACTCTCAACATCATCATTCCTCCCGTGGGTTGGGCGCCGGCGCCCTCATGCAACGCGAATAAGTCTCGCGCCCGCCGATCTCGCGTGAGCGCGGTCGCTCTCGCTGACATGTTAGCATCGAACAGAACGCAGCCGCACGCAAGACCCCGATCGCGTCTGCCGAGCGACGCGCCCGCCGCCCGCGGGGCTTCAAGTTTGTTCGATCAGAAATCCGCGTCGCGAGATCCGCTCACGCCAGTCCCAGCTTCTGCGCGAGCCCGATGCGCTGGAGCTTGCCGGTCGCGCCCTTCGGGATCTCGGCGAGGAAGAGGATTTTGCGCGGCGTCTTGAACGCGGCTAGGCGTTCGGACAGGAACGCGCCCAGCTCCTGTTCGGTCGCCGTCAGGCCCTCGCGCAACACCACCGCCGCGCCGACGTCCTCGCCGAGCATCGGATGCGGCACGGCGAACGCCACCGCCTGCAGCACGGCGGGATGGTCCATCAAAGCTTCGTCGACTTCGCGCGGCGAGATTTTTTCGCCGCCGCGATTGATGATCTCCTTGAGCCGTCCGGTCAGCGTGAGGTAGCCGTCGGCGTCGAGGACGCCCTGATCGCCGGTGCGGAACCAGCCGTCGACGAAAGCTTGCGCATTCGCCTTCGGATTGCTCTCATAGCCGGCGGTGACGTTCTCGCCGCGAATGACGACCTCGCCGATTTCGCCGCGATCGAGGAGCCGCCCTGCTTCGTCCATGATCGCGACCTCGGGACCGGCGGCAACGCCGACCGATCCGGGTTTGCGGATTCCGTTGAGCGGATTGGACGCCATCTGATGCGTCGCCTCCGTCATCCCGTAAGCTTCGATAACGGGGCATTTGAAAGCCGCCTCCAATTCGCCGATGACGGTCGGCGGCAGCGACGCCGACGAGGAGCGCACGAAGCGGAGGGAATTGCGGGCGATTGTCTCCTTGTGGCGCCCGGCGCGCGTCAGGATCGTCTGGTGCATGGTCGGCACCGCCGTGTACCAGGTGGGCTTGGCCTCCTCCATCTCGGCGAAGAATTTGAGCGCGTTGAACCCAGGAGTACAGAAGACCGAGCCGCCGCGCGAGAGCGGCGCGGAGAGCCCGGCGATCAGCCCGTGAATGTGGAACAAGGGCATCACGTTGAGCGCGCGGTCGTTCGCCGAAAGCTCGAGCGTGGCCGCGATGTTGCGGGCCGAGGTCCAGATGTTGGCATGGGCGAGCGGCACGATTTTCGGCCGCGAGGTGGTGCCGGAAGTGTGCAGGATGAGGGCGATGTCGCCGGCCTCGGCGGGACCCGGCCGGGCTGCGGCGCCCGCCGCCGCGTCGGACAGCCGGAACGCGCCGGCACCGGCCTCAGGCTCAGGGGTCAGCGCAATGACCGCCACGCCGAGCTTCTCCGCAGCGCGCAGCGCGGGCGTTTCGCTGCCCGCTTCGACGATCAGCGCCTTTGCTTTGAGATCCTCGAGATAGAACTCGAACTCGTCCTGCTTATAGGCGGGATTGAGCGGCGCCGAGGCCGCCGCCGACGCCACGCAGAGAAACGCCGTCGCCATTTCGGGTCCGTTCGGCAAAACGATCCCGACCCGATCGCCGCGGCCGATCCCGAGATCGTTCAGCGAACGAACCGAGCGATCGATGAGCGCGCGCAACGCCGCGTAGGTCAGCGGCGGGCTCCCGTGCGCGGCGATGGCGACTGCGTCGTCATGGCCGCCTGCGATGAGCCCTCTCAAGGTGCGATCCGCGCTCATGTCCTTACCGACTCCCAATGCGGCGAAAGCGACAGTCCGCTCCCGCTGCGAGCGACCGTTTCGCTCAAAAGCTTCGTCACGGCATAGACCGCGTCAAGATGCGGGGTTGCGATATTGACGAGCCGACCCAGTTCGATGACCGACCCCAAGAGCGCGTCGATCTCGGTCGCGCGGCCGTGCTCGATATCCTGCAGCATCGAGGTCTTGTGCGCGCCGATGCTCTCCGCGCCGGCGATGCGCTTTTCGATGCTGAGCCGGAAACGGATGCCGAACGCTTCGCCGACGGCCTGCGCTTCGCGCATCATCGCCACGGCGAGCGTGCGGGTCGGCGCGAAGCGGCAGATGTCCTCGAGCGTCGCATGGCTCAGCGCGCTCACGGGGTTGAAGGTCAGATTGCCCCAGAGCTTCGTCCAGATCTCGGCGCGCACGTCGCTTAAGGGCGGCGACTTGAAGCCTGCTTTCGTAAAAAGCTCGGACAGCGCGGCGATGCGCTCGGTCTTCCGGCCGTCGATTTCAGCGACCGGCAAGCGGTGGCCCTCGATATGCCGAATGACGCCTGGGCTTTCGATCTCCGCCGCCTGATAGCTGATGGCTGCGACGACCGCGTCGATCGGCAGATGGCGAGCGATCACGCCGCCCGGATCGACGCTCTCCAGCGTAACGCCTTCGTGAGGGCCGCCATGCTTGAAGAAATACCACCAGGGCATGCCGTTCTGCGCCGTCATGAGCGTGGTCGAAGGCGTCACGATCGAGGCGACCTCGGCTGCGATCGGCGCGAGCTGGTGGGCCTTGACCCCGAGCACGATGAGGTCGGCGGCGCCGGCGTCGCCAATGCGATCCGTCGCCTCGACGCGCGCGACGATCTCTTCGCCGTTCTCGATGAGCTTGAGCCCGCGCGCGCGGATCGCCTTCAGATGCTCCCCGCGCGCCACGACCTTCACCCTCTCGCCCGCCGTGGCGAGCTTGGCCGCGATGTGGCCGCCGATCGCGCCGGCTCCGATGACGGTGATGTTCATCGGGCGATCCGAATCCGCCCTGAAGGCGAGAAAGTTGATCTGATCGTCATTTTTCCATCACAATGGACCCCGCCGCCGATTCGACGCGGGCGCGAGGAGGCTCGAAGGCTTGGACTACCGCAAGCAGTTCCGGGTGAAACCGGGCCAGAAGCTCAAGCTGAACAAGCTTGATCCGGCCTACGAGGCCAAGCCCGCATCCGAGGCCGAAGCGAAGCAGGAGACGGAGCGCTTTCTCAAGGAGCTCGCCCGCCAGCAGACCCTGCTCTACGCGGAGCACAAACATTCGGTCCTCATCGTGTTGCAGGCCATGGACGCCGGCGGCAAGGACGGCACGATCAAACACGTGTTCAGCGGCGTCAACCCACAGGGCATACACGTCGCCCGATACAATCAGCCGACCCCGGTCGAATCAGCGCACGACTTTCTATGGCGCGTCCATCCCCACGCGCCGGCAAACGGGGAGATCGCGATCTTCAATCGCTCGCACTACGAAGACGTGCTGGTCACGCGGGTCCACAAGCTCATCAACAAAGCGACCTGGACGGAGCGCTACCGGAATATTCGCGATTTCGAGGCTTTGCTAATCGAAAAGAAGACCAAGATCCTTAAATTCTTCCTCCATATCAGCAAGGAAGAGCAGCTCGCGCGTTTCGCCCAACGACTGGATGACCCAGGGCGCAACTGGAAGATCAGCGAATCCGACTATTCAGAGCGTGAATTCTGGGATGACTACGTCGAAGCCTATGAGGATGCGATCCGCGCGACCAGCACGGATCAGGCGCCCTGGTACGTAATCCCTTCAAACCACAAGTGGTTTCGTAATCTTGCGGTCTCGCAGATCGTTGCGGATTCCGTGGCTGATCTTAGGCTCGCCTTCCCCCCGCCATCGGTCAACCTTGCCGACATAAGGCGAAAGTATCATGCGGCGGTTGAGGAAAGTCCGGTCGGCCCAAAGCGAACCGGCCCCAACAAGGGTTGAGCCGGCCATGAGCCGTCCCCGACAAATGATGGCGATTTTGGATCTATTTCTAGACCGCCCGATGAAAACAGGTAATATTGCTCCGGCTCCCAAGAAGAGGGAGCCGTCTTTCAAGGCGCAACGGGGCTGTGGGGATCGGCGCCGTCTTGCGCATGGGATTAAAGAAGCGCCATGGGGAAGCGGACCTTCAAGATCGTCCTCATCAAACCGTCGCACTACGACGACGACGGCTATGTCATCCAATGGCGCCTCTCGACCATTCCTTCGAACAGCCTTGCGAGCGTTTACGGCCTCCTCGCCGCCTGCGCTGAGGAGAAGGCGCTCGGCCCTGACGTCTTGATCGAGATCGAGGCTTGCGACGAGTGCAACACCGTCATCAAGGCCAAGGCGGTGGCCCAGCGGATAAAGGCGGCGGGCGGTGGATTTGTCGGCCTGGTCGGCGTTCAGTCGAACCAGTTCCCCCGCGCCCTTGATCTTGCGCGCGAGTTCAGGGCGGAAGGCTTAACCGTCGTGATCGGCGGATTTCATGTTTCGGGCTGCATATCGATGCTTCCGGAACTAACGGCGGACTTGAAGGAAGCGCAGGCGCTGGGCGTCATCCTCTACGCGGGCGAGGGCGAGGGGCGGATGGCCGATTTCATCCGCGACATCGACGCCGGCCGGGCGAAGCCGATTTACAATTACCTCAACGACATGCCCGGTATGGAGGCGGCAGCAATCCCCGTTCTGCCCAAAGAAGTGGTCGGGCGGATCGTCGGCCATCACGCCTGCTTCGACGCCGGCCGCGGCTGCCCGTTCCAGTGCAGCTTCTGCACCATCATCAATGTCCAGGGCCGCAAGTCGCGCTATCGGAGCGCCGATGACGTCGAAGCGATCGTGCGCGCCAATTACGCGCCAGGGCATCAACCACTACTTCGTCACCGACGACAATTTCGCCCGGAACCGCAACTGGGAGGCGATCCTGGACCGACTGATCGATCTGAGAACCAACAAGGGCATTCCGATCAAGCTGATCCTTCAGGTCGACACGCTCTGCCACAAGATCCCGGGCTTCATCGAGAAGGCGGCGCGGGCCGGCTGCAACCAGGTCTTCATCGGGCTTGAGAGCATCAATCCCCAATCCCTCCAGGGCGCGAAAAAGCGGCAGAACAAGATCTGGGAATATCGGGTCATGCTGCAGGCGTGGCGGAGCGCACAAGGTGATGACCTGGGCGGGCTTCATCATCGGTTTTCCGACCGACACGCCCGAATCGGTCGCGCGCGACATCGACATCATCAAGAAGGAGCTGCCGCTCGATATCCTCGAATTCTTTTGCCTGACCCCCCTTCCCGGCTCCGAGGATCACAAGACCCTTTACCTCAAAGGGGTGCGCGATGGACCCCGACATGAACAAATACGACGTCGAGCATGTCTGCACCGGCCATCCTCTGATGTCGGGCGAGGAGTGGAACAAGACCTATCGCGACGCCTGGAAGCGCTATTACACCGACGAGCATGTCGAGACGGTCCTCAAGCGCGCCGCCGCCACGGGCTTGAGGATGAACAAGATTGCCGACGTGATGACGGCCTTCTCCTCCGCCGCGCGGATCGAGGGCGTGCACCCGCTGCAATGCGGCATCATCCGCCGAAAGGTGAGGACGACCCGGCGGCACGGGATGCGAATCGTCAATCCTCTGATTTTCTATCCCGTCCGGGCGGTCGAGTTCGTGTCCGTGGTCGCGCAATGGCTAACTGTCGGATGGCGCTATCACAGCATCAAGAAGCGCGTTCTCCAGGATCCTGCCAGCAAGACCTATGTCGACGACGCGACGCGTCCGGTCTCGATCGAGGAGGCGGAGAACGATGAATTGGTCATGTTCTTTGCGGATAAGATCCCGGACACCTACGGCGCGCCGAAGAGGCAACCCGCCATCGCTTCGTAAGGCGCCGCAAGGGCGCGACGCCTCGCTTGGGGAAGCGGCAATCGCGAGCGGAAAGGCTGAGCGTCCAATTTGGGTTTCCCGAAGACAGACGAACCCGGAGCCGCTAACGATTTCCTTAATTTCGCCGCCGATGATATGGAAACGCCGCTCGGGCGGGATCCGTCGGCAGCGATTTATCAGTGCAGGTCGGCGACTGGCCGGGGCGAGGGACTGAAGCAATTGTCGGTTTGGCGTCAAGCCCGTGAGCGAGCGCTCTCTTTCCTCAACTCGCCCTCGAACGCGATCCTGCGCCGGCTCCTGACCGATGAGGGCGCGAAGCACTGGAAAGGTTATGTTTTCGGCTTCGCGATGATGGGCCTGATCGCCCTCACCACGTCGCTATCTGCCTGGATCATCGGCAAGATCATCAACGAGGTCTTCGTCGGGCGCCGCCTCACCGCGGTGTGGGAAATCACAGCGGCAATCGTGGTCATTTACACGGTCAAGGGCCTCGCCACCTACGGACAGCAAGTCGTCCTTTCGCAGGTCGGCAACAGCATCGTCGCCGACGTCCAGAAGCGGATGTTCGACCAGATGCTACGGATGAAGGTCAGTTATTACGGCCAATCGCATTCGTCGATATTCATCGCCCGTCAGGCCTTCATCGCCCAATCGGCGACCACCGTGCTCAACCTTCTTATCACGACATTCTCTCGCGACGCCCTGACGATCGTCGGGCTCGTCATCGTCATGGTGTCGCAGGATCCACTGCTTTCGTTGCTGGCGTTGATGTTGGTTCCGCTCGCCGTGTTCGGAGTCCGCAGGATCGGCGTCCGGGTGCGTAAGATCATGGCGAACGAGTTCCAGGGCGCCGCACAGATGATGGAATTGATGCAGGAGACCGCGCAGGGCATCCGCATCGTCAAGGCGTTCACGCTCGAAAATTTCATGCGCGAACGGCAAGCCGCCGCGATCGAAGGCTTCCGAAAGGCGGCCAACAAGCTCGCCCGCGTGAGCTCCCGCACGAGCCCGATTATGGAGAGTTCTGGGCGGCTTCGCCATCGCCGCGGTGGTGCTCTATTCCGGCTACAGCGTGATCATCCGCGGCAATCCACCCGGGAGCCTGTTTTCGTTCATCACTTCGGTGATCATGCTCTATGAGCCGATGAAGCGCGTGGCCCGATTGCATGTCGACCTGTCGGCGTCGCTGTTCGGCGTCTCGATGCTCTACGACTTCCTCGACGAGCGCGACTATGAGGAAGACGCGCCTCAGGCGCCTGAGCTTAAGGTCACGAACGGCAGAATCGAGTTTCGCGACGTGGTGTTCGGTTACCGGCAAGGCGAGCCAGTTCTGCACGCGATCAGCTTCGTTGCCGAAGCGGGCAAGACGACGGCGTTGGTCGGTCGCTCGGGCGGCGGCAAATCGACGGTGATGAACCTGATCTTGCGCCTCTATGGAATCGGGTCGGGTGAGATCCTATGCGATGGCCAGGACATCGCGACGGTCAGCCTCGCGTCGCTGCGCCAGCAGATCGGCTATGTCGCGCAGGAGAATTTCCTCTTCAAAGGTTCAGTGCGCGACAATATCGCGATGGGCCGGCCCGGCGCGAGCGAGGACGAGATCATCGCCGCCGCGCAGGCGGCCTATGCGCACGACTTCATCATGAGCTTCGAGCAAGGCTATGACTCGCCCTGCGGCGAGCACGGCATGCAGCTCTCCGGCGGACAGCGTCAGCGCATCGCCATCGCCCGCGCCTTCCTTAAGGACGCGCCGATCATCCTTTTGGATGAAGCGACTTCAGCGCTCGATTCCGAATCGGAGCAGGCGATCCAGAAGGCGCTGCGCACCTTATGCGAAGGGCGCACGACAATCGTCATCGCCCACCGGCTGTCGACGGTGGTGCAAGCCGACGAAATCTGCGTCCTCGACCGCGGCCGCATCGTCGAGCGCGGGCGGCATGGCGAGCTCCTGGCGGGAGGCCACACCTACAGCCACATCGCGCAGACGCAGTTTCCCCGCGACGCGGCCTGACCCCTTTCGCCGCCGTTACAGCTTCAGCGGCCGAGCGCCGAGATCAAACTGTCGACCCCCACCGGGCGAGATGCGGAACAGGCCCGAATAGGGTTGGCTGAATTCGAGAATCATAAAAACCGCACTCGCGACCGCGATCGAACCCAGCGCCGCGATGGCGACGCTTAGCGCATTGAACGCGTCCAACAATCCGAAGCTCATAAACAACAACGCCGCCCATCCAATGACCCCGAGAAGGAGAACCTTCGGCACTGGATTTGCCAATCGGCGGGTCATCATTAGGGTTGTCTCCACGACCTGCATGAAATTGGGCATGGCCGTCGTGATGAGCTGCTTCTGTTGCTCGGTCGCGGGCTCGAGGTTGGCGAAAAAAGCCATTATATCATGCAGATCCGCCCGCAGCTGGGCATAAGGCGATACGCCGATCGCCCGTCCGCCCCAGAAGCGGTCGCGCGCACGGACGACCGCCGCTCGCAGCAAATCGCGTCCCGCGAGCAGCCTCCGGCCCGTATTGCTCAAGAGCGAAGTCGAGCCTCATAATCAGCGGCCCGAGCGACTGCGATTCCGTATTCTGCGCGATGAAGGCGCCATAGGTCGTCCATATGAGAAGCCCGAGCACCAGAGCCAGCAGCAACGTCACGAAACCGATGATCGAGCAGATGATGCCCTTTGCGCCCGCGATGTCCTGAACCGGCAACAGCCATTGGAGGAGGAAGCCGAGCAGTCCGCTCGCGAAGGTCAGCACAGCTACGATCAGGGTTCTGGCGAAAGGATTCACGCATCGCCTCCCGACGCGAAGACTGAAGTGTGACGATGCAACGCTCCTAAACCTCCCATGGCGGGTTCGCCCAACAGAATTGTGGCTCTGCGGGGTCTATTACCATTCCGGAAATGATAAATTAACTGAAAGGCGCCATCTTTTCAAGGGGGCCTATGGTCGAAGCAACCGTATGCGCAGATGGCGAGCGAAGCGGTTGGCTGGCCAGCCGCCCGAAGCGAATCCCGCCTCAGGCCTGGCTCTGCGCGCGCGCCTGCTCGACCTGGATGGCGGTTTCAACCTTCTCATCCCCGCCACGGTGGGCCGAGCGGATCATCGCGGCGTCCTGTCCGTCGAAGCCGATGGCGACGCGAACATAGCGATCGTCCGGACAGATTGGGGCGCTCGCATCGAAGGCGACCCAACCGAAATCCGGAAGAAAGGCCTCGGCCCATTCGTGCGCGCCCGCCTGCCCCCACTCATCGCCGACGCGATAACCAGCGACGAAGCGCGCCGGAATCCCGCGCCAGCGCGCGCAAGCGATGAAGATATGGGCGAAGTCGCGCCCGTGTCCCCGCCTCAGCGCGAAGGCCTCGATCGCCGAGCCAGCGGCGTCCGTCTCGTCTCCCTGGCGAGCGATGGCCTCGTGCAGGGCGGCCATCAGGCGATGCATCGAATTGAGCGGGTCGGCGGCGCCTTGCATCGCCTCGGCGGCGAAGCCGCGCAGCGCCGCATTGGCGTGAGCGAGCGGGCTTTCGCGCAAGTACATCTCCGCCGGCAGCCTTTCCGCCGCGCCCCTGACCACGCCCGCCGCGTCGCTCGTCTCGACTTCGCCGGAGGCCGAGATCGTCACCCGCTCGATGGGCCCGTAATGGGAGTAGGAGGTGAGCGCGTTTCCGTGCGCGTCCTCGGCCTCGCGCAAGGCGCCGTCGGCGTCGACGTCGAGGCGCCAGCGCAGCACATATTGGCTGTCGAACGAGAGCGGCGTCAGCCTCAGGATCTGATTGACCGTGCGGGCCGGCGGGGAGAAGCGGTGGACGATCTGGTGCGAAACCCTGATCCGCATGATTGGATCCGCGCCGCCTTATCTTAGTTGAAGAGATATTGGTCGGAGATCGTGTTCGAGAGGCGCGCGTTGTCCTCGATGAACTCGGTGATGAACTCGTGCAATCCGCCCTGGAAAATCTCGGTCATGCTCGAACGCTCGAGTTTGGCGTACATCGCCCGCGCCTGGCGCTGAGCCAGGCCGCTGCGCCCGTCGTCGCGAGCGAGCGCGTCGAGCGCGCGGTCGATGCTTTCGTAGCAGGAAATCAGCGAGCGGGGCATCGCCTGCTTCAGGATCAGGAGGTCGGCGATCAGCCAGGGCTTCACCCGGTCGCGATAGACCCAGTGGTAGGCGGTGGCGGCCGACACCGCGCGCAGGATCGCCACCCACTGGAAGTAGTCGAGCGGGCCGCCGACCGCTTCCGTCGAGGGCAAGAGCAAGTGATATTTGACGTCGAGCAGGCGCGCCGTATTGTCGGCCCGCTCGACGTGGACGCCGAGCCGGTTGAACCAATAGGCATCGTTCCGCAGCATCGTACGGTAACAGGAACCGTCGAAATCGAGCGAGGCCTTCTTCACATAGTCGAGAAAGCGCATAAGCTCCTCGCGACCCAGTTTGCGGTTGACGCGCCGGCTGGTCTCGAACCGCTTGAGCTCGAGCCACGCGTCGTTGATCGCCGTCCAGGTCTCGGCGGTGAGCGCGGTGCGTACGGCGCGTCCGGCGCCGCGCGCGTTCTCCAGGCAATTGCGGATCGAAGAGGAATTGGCGAGGTCGAAGGTCAGGTACTCGATGGCGGCCTCTTCGCTCAGCTCGCCATGCTTCTCCACGAAGCTGTCATAGGCCCCAGCCGCGTTGAGCGCGCCCTCCCACTCGCCGACCTGCTCGCTGTCGGTCTTGGGAAGATATTCGAGCCTCAGAGTTGCCTCGATGGTGCGGGCGATATAGTCGGCCCGCTCCATCGAGCGAGCGAGCCAGAACAGATTGTCAGCGGTGCGCGCGAGCATGACGTCAAGCCGCGCTTTCTGGATCGTCGACGATCCAGGTGTCCTTGGTTCCGCCGCCCTGGCTCGAATTGACCACCAGCGATCCCTCCTTCAGCGCGACGCGGGTCAGGCCGCCGGGCACAATACGCACCTCGTCCGCCCCGGAGAGAACGAATGGCCGCAAGTCCACGTGGCGCGACGACACGCCGCTTTCGAAGGAGGCCGGACAGGTGGACAAAGCCAGCGTCGGCTGGGCGATGTAATTACTGGGATCGGCCAGGATCTTGGCGCCGAACTGCTCGCGTTGCGCGGCGGTCGCGTGCGGCCCGACCAGCATGCCATAGCCGCCTGATCCATTGACCTCCTTGACCACGAGTTGATCGAGCCGCTCCATCACATATTTGAGCGAGCTCGGCTCTCGGCAGCGGTAAGTCGGGACGTTCTTGAGCAGCGGCTCCTCGGACAGATAGAAACGGATGAGGTCGGGTATGTAGCAGTAAATCGCCTTGTCGTCGGCGATTCCGGTCCCGATTGCATTTGCGATCGTCACATTGCCAGCCAAATAGGCGCCGACCAGTCCGGGCACGCCCAGGACTGAAGCGGGATTGAAGACCAGGGGATCGAGAAAATCATCGTCGACCCGCCGATAAATGACATCGACCCGGCGCGGCCCCAGCGTGGTGCGCATAAAGACCTGATCATCCTCGACGAACAGGTCGCGGCCCTCGACGAGCTCCACCCCGAGCTTGTCGGCGAGGAACGAGTGCTCGTAATAGGCGGAATTGAACGCGCCTGGCGTCAGGATCACGATCGTTGCCTCGCCGCCGCTGGGCCGCGGCGCGACCGAGCGCAGGCAGGCGAGCAACTGGTCGGGATAGTCGTCGACCGGCGCGACGCTGTGGCGCGCGAACAGGTCGGGCAGGAGCCGCATCGTCACCTCGCGGTTCTCCAGCATATACGAGACGCCCGACGGCGTGCGCGCGTTGTCTTCGAGGACGTAAAATTCCTCCTTATCCACCCGCACGATGTCGATCCCGGCAATGTGCACCCAGATGTCGTGGGGCGCGCGCTGGCCGATCATCTCCGGCCGATAGAATGGATTGCGCACAATCAGCTCAGGCGGGATGATCGATTCCTTGAGAATGGCGCCCTTTCCGTAGACATCCTTGAGGAACAGGTTGAGGGCCCGGGCGCGTTGCGTGAGGCCGGCCTCGAGTTTGCGCCATTCCGCCCGCGAGATCAGACGCGGGACGATGTCGAAGGGGATCAGCCGCTCGGCCGCGTCCTTGTCGCCGTAGACGCCGAAGGTGATGCCGATACGCCGGAACATGTATTCGGCCTGAGCGCGGCGAGAGGCGAGCAATTCGGGCGGGGTTTCATCGAGCCAGCGAGCGACTTGGCGATAGAGCGGCCTCGTCTCGCCGGAGGCAATGCCCATCTCGTCAAACGCCGCCATGCCGCTCCCAAATCTCCTCGCTGGCTGGCGTCGTCAGGCTCGAACGACGCTCCGCCTCGGTGAATCGCCTGTCGCAACTTCCATGCCGTCGCCGCGGGCGCGCTGAAGCGCCTCGGCGCCGCTCATTGCGGTCTCAGCTGGCCAAGCCCCGAAATTCGCCTGAATGTCCAGCGCTTCCGCGAGCCGGAGCCTGAACACATCGCGCGGAATCTCGATCGCGCCGAGGCTCGCCAAGTGCTCGGTCGAGAATTGCGCGTCGAGCAATCGGAATCCGCCCGTCCGGAGGCGCGCGAACAGATGCACGAGCGCAACCTTCGAGGCGTCGCGGATGCGGTGAAACATGCTTTCGCCGAAGAAGGCGCCGCGCAGGCTCACCCCGTAAAGACCGCCGACCAGCGTGTCGCCCTGGTAGGCCTCGAGGGAATGCGCATGGCCGGCGGCGAACAATTCGCCGTAGAGCCGCACGATCTCGTCGTTGATCCATGTCTTCTCGCGCTCGGCGCAGGCGCGCACGACCGCTTCGAACGCGCGGTCGGCGACCACCCGGAATCGATCCGCCCGCACCGTCTTGGCTAGGCTGCGCGAGACGCTGAGCCCGTCGAGGGGAAAGATTCCGCGCTCCTGCGGCTCGACCCAAAACAAGTCCTTGGCGTCGCGACTCTCGGCCATCGGAAAGACGCCGATCGAATAGGCCCGGAGTAGGATGTCCGCCGTCAGCTCGAATTTTCGCGGCGCGGTTTTCATGTTCGCGATCGTGGAACTGTCCGCGCGGGCAGTCAAGCCGCCGAGCCGGGTCGCGTTGCAGCGCTTGCGCGGGCCTCGCGCGGCTCGATCCGTTTGCTCATATGGACCGTCGTTCCGCCTCGAAATGGCTCGGTGCGGTCTACACAGTAACCGCGCTTGGCGTAGAGTTCGAGATTGGCGGCGAACGCCTGATTGGTCAGCAGGCGAATTTGTGTACGTCCGGACTGAAGGGTGCGACCCTCGACATGGTCAAGCAAGAGGCTCCCAAAACCCCCGCCCTGTTGCTCGGGCGCGACCGCGACATTCTCGATCCAGAGATGGTCGGGTCTCAGGATCGTCTCGACGAGGCCGGCAAGCTCGCCATCAACGACCAGAAGGTCAATCGTGTGCTCGACGACCGCGCGCTCGTAGTCGGCCTGCATAGGAAGCGGCTCCCGCCCGATCAGCGGGACCCATTTGGCGTAGGCTGCACGCGTCAGCGCGCGAATTCCCGCGGCGTCCTCAAGGACCGCGGGCCGGATTTCGATCTTGGATGCGGGGACCTTCACCCGCCTGATTTATCGCCAGGCGCAAAGCGCCGGCAAGGTCGCGCGGCGAGCAGCCACCCCATAAGACGCCCCTTTGCTCTTGTGCTAGACTGATCGCTTGAGAGCGCCACTTCGCGGTCAGTGAAAGAGGAGCGTCGGAACCATGGGATCGGCCGCCCGGGTCACGTCGGCAGCAGAGGGCCTGCCGCGCCGCCGCTTCACGGTCGCCGAAGTCGAGGCGATGGTCGCCGCAGGCGTGATGGAGGAGGACGAGCGCGTCGAGCTGATCGGGGGGGAATTGGTTCCGATGTCGCCGAAGGGAAATCACCATGAGGTCATGAAGGCCGCGCTGCTGCGCCGTTGGTACCGCATGGCTCCCGACGACTTGGATCTCGTTCCGGAAACAACCTTCCGCCTCAGCGAGGACACCTATCTCGAGCCCGACGTCGTCATCTATCCTCGGGCGACTGGCATACGCGGCCTCGCCGCTGATAACGTGCTGCTCGTCGTCGAGATCGCGGACTCGTCGCTCCGCTACGACATCGGCCGCAAGGCGGCGCTTTACGCGAGCTTCGGTATTCGCGAGCTCTGGGTCATTGACGCGGTTCGATTGACGACCCGCGTGTTCCGAGAGCCGGCGGCGGACGGCTACCGTAACGCGAGCGACTTCGGCCCTTCCGATCGCCTCGTCCCGCTCATCGTACCGGAGGCCTTCTCGCTCAGGCTCGACGAGCTGGAGCTGAGCTGAGGCGGAGATCCCCGCTTCACGCCTGCTTCTTGAGCTTCACCACATTGTGCAGCGTCGCGTCCGCCGTCTCGAAGAAGCGTCGGACGCCGCGGGCGGCCTGGCGGATGCGTTGCTCGTTCTCGACCAGAGCGAGGCGCACGTAATCGTCGCCGTGCTCGCCGAAGCCGACCCCCGGCGCGACCGCGACGTCGGCCTTCTCGATCAAAAGCTTCGAGAACTCGAGGGAGCCCAGATGGCGGAAACGCTCGGGCACCGGCGTCCAGGCGAACATCGAGGCGCTCGGCTTGTCGATTCCCCAGCCGGCGGCCGCGAAGCTCTCGATCATCACGTCGCGCCTGCGCTTATAGGTCGCCCGCATCTCGCGCACGCAATCGTCGGGGCCGTTGAGCGCCGCGGCGGCGGCGACCTGAATCGGGGTATAGGCGCCATAGTCGAGATAGGATTTCACGCGCGCAAGCGCGGCAAGGAGTCGCTCGTTGCCGACCGCAAAGCCCATCCGCCAGCCCGCCATCGAATAGGTCTTCGACATCGAAGTGAACTCGACCGCGACCTCGAAGGCGCCAGGCGCCTGCAGGATCGACGGAGGCGGCTCGTCGTCGAAATAGACCTCGGCGTAGGCGATGTCGGACAGCACGAAAATCTCGTGCTTCTTGGCGAACAGCACCAGGTCCTTATAAAAGTCGAGCGAGGCGACCATCGCCGTCGGATTGGAGGGATAGCAGACCACGACGGCGATCGGCTTCGGAATCGAATGTGCAATCGCGCGCTCGATCGCGACGAAGAATTCCGGGCCAGGCTCGGCTGGCGCCGAGCGGATCACACCGCCGGCCATCAGGAAGCCAAAGGCGTGAATCGGATAGGAAGGGTTCGGGACCAGGACGACATCGCCCGGGGCGGTGATCGCCTGAGCCATGTTGGCGAAGCCCTCCTTCGAGCCAAGCGTGGCGACCACCTGCGTCTCGGGATCGAGCTTGACCCCGAACCGGCGCGCGTAATAGCCGGCTTGCGCGCGGCGCAGGCCGGCGATGCCTTTCGAGGCCGAATAGCGGTCGGTGCGCGGTTTGCCGACCGTTTCAACGAGCTTGTCGATCACATGCCTGGGCGCGGGCAGGTCCGGGTTGCCCATGCCGAGGTCGACGATGTCGGCGCCGGCGGCGCGGGCCTTGGCCTTGAGCTTATTGACCTGCTCGAAGACGTAAGGCGGCAGACGCCGCACCCGGTGAAAATCGCTCATCGCAGCTCTTGGCCTTGGGTCAAATCCCGATTCGTCGGTTCATGCGCCGACACCGGCCGATGTAGCACCGGAAGCCCGAAGGCGGCAAACGGGCTGCCAGGCTATTGCTGGGCGGCGGGGACGCTGGAACTCGGCTTTTTTTGCGCCGCCTGCCGCTCGGCCAACGCCTTGGCGGCCGGCGCAAAGCCTTGTCGCAGCGTGTCGTCCCGCTTCTGGACCCCGTCGAGGTCGCCTTTGAGCGCCTTGAGCTGGTCACTCTTCAAACTCGGTCGCGCCGGCTCAGGCGGCGGCTGGAAAACCGGAATATAGTTAAGATCGTCGGGCGGCCGGGTCTTGGCGACGAAATCCGCCGGCGGCGGAGCATCAGCGGCGAAGCCAAAGACCTTGAACGCCTGCTTCAGGATGCTGTCCTGCTGCTGCGCGTAAACGCTCGACCCGGAGGCGAAGAGCGTCGCAAGGGCGAGAAGCCCGGCTAGAGCGATCCTCCTCGGGCCGCGTCCGGCGCTTTCGGCACAAATCGTGCAAACCATCTTTCTGTCCGAAAAGTCGTGTTGGCTTCGCGGACGGGTACTGACCTATTATGACGAAAACGGGACCGGGCCTCATGGCCTGGATTCGACAGGAAACGCTGATCATGGCCAAGACCAGTCCGAGCAAGGCGAGGGCGCGCCCCAAGTCCAAGCCAATCAAGGCTAGGGCCAGAGGCCCTGTCGCGAGCCGCGCCAAGCGGGGGGCGCAAGGCGATGCGCCGCCCCCGGATCTCAAAACGCCTCGCACGAAAAGCGTTCAACGGCGAAACGAGCCGCCGGCGGCGCCTAAGGCGGCGGCCGCCCCCAAAGCGCGAATCTCGGCGCCTCCGTTGAAGGTAAAGCGATCGACTCCTCGGCGGCGTGAGGCTGAGCGCCGACAGCCAGCGGAAATCCAGACTTCCCCCGTTCCGCCCGAGCCCATTCAATCCGCGGCGCCCGCTCAGCCGTCAGCGCCAGCGCGGGACGCTGCTCCGCCGCCGGCTCATCCCACGCAAGCGGCCAACGAGGGCGCCCAACACTCGGCGCCCGATGTGGAGACGCTTGCGCACAACATCGCGCAGGCGATCGAGCAGGGCGGCAAGGTGCTGGCCGCATACTTGCAGCCGCGGGCGAGCGGCGAGATCAAGGCCACGCTCGCCAACGAAATCGGCGAGATGGTGCGTTCCATTGGCCGGGTGGCCGAATATTACATGGCCGATCCCCAGCGGGCGTTCGTGGCGCAAACGGCGTTGACCAAACAGTTTGTCGACCTCTGGGCTCAGACCCTGCAGCGCCTGCAGGGCGAACAGGCGCCGCCGGTCGTCGCGCCCGACTTAAGCGACAAGCGCTTCGCCGACGCCGCGTGGCGCGACAATCCCTATTTCGACTTCATCAAACAGGCTTACGTGCTGACCGCGCGCTGGGCCGACGATCTGGTCAGACGCGCCGACGAGCTCGATCCGCACGATCGCGAGAAAGCGCAATTCTATTTGCGGCAGGTGACGGCGGCGCTGTCGCCGTCGAACTTCCTCGCCACCAATCCGGAGCTTCTGCGCACGACGCTCGAAGAAGGCGGCGAGAACCTGGTGCGGGGCCTGAAGATGCTGGCCGAGGACATCCAGGCCGGGCACGGCGAGTTGCGCATTCGCCAGTCGGACGCGCGCGCGTTCAAGCTCGGCGTCAACCTCGCGGCGACTCCCGGCAAGGTCATTTTCCGCAACGAGCTGATCGAGCTCATCCAGTACGCGCCGAGCACGGCGCAAGTCTATAAGCGCCCGCTGCTCCTCGTGCCGCCCTGGATCAACAAGTTCTATATCCTCGACCTCAATCCCGAGAAGTCGTTCATCCGCTGGGCGGTCGCGCAAGGCTTGACGGTGTTCGTCATCTCCTGGGTCAATCCCGACGAGCGCCAAGCCGACAAGGACTTCGACAGCTATATGCGCGAGGGCATCCTCACCGCCGTCGACTGCGTCGAGCAGGCGACGGGCGAACGCGAGCTGGCTGCGATCGGCTATTGCGTCGGGGGCACGCTGCTCGCGGGGACGCTCGGATATATGGCCGCCGGCGGCGACAGGCGCATCACGAGCGCGACCTTCTTCGCCACCCAGATCGACTTCGCCGATCCCGGCGATCTGAAGGTGTTCGTCGACGCCGAGCAACTGAAAGCGCTCGAGGAGCGGATGGCCGAACACGGCTACCTGGAGGGCTCGGCCATGGCCAACGCCTTCAACATGCTGCGGCCGAACGACCTCATCTGGTCCTATTACGTCAACAATTATCTCAAGGGCAAAGAGCCGATGCCGTTCGACTTGCTTGTCTGGAATTCGGACTCGACCCGCATGCCCGCCGCCAACCACAAGTTCTATTTGCGCCACTGTTATTTGCAGAACGATCTGTCGAACGGACGGATGGAGCTAGGCGGCAGGAAGATCGACCTCAGACAAGTGACGATCCCGGTCTACGAATTGGCCACGAAGGAAGACCACATCGCCCCTGCCCGCTCGGCGTTCACGGGCGCCAAATGCTTTGGCGGCCCGGTCCGCTACGTGATGGCCGGATCGGGCCATATCGCCGGCGTCGTCAATCCGCCGACCAAGCCGAAATATCAGTACTGGTCGGGCGGGCCTCCTCAAGGCAAGTTCGAGGACTGGGCGGCGAAGGCCAAGGAGACGCCGGGCTCATGGTGGCCCGACTGGCTCGCCTGGCTGACGGCGCAGGCGCCGGAGAAAGTCCCCGCTCGCAAGCCCGGCGACGGCAAGCTGAAACCGCTAGGCGACGCGCCGGGGGACTACGTGCGGGTGAAGTCGTAGCAAGACCGCGAGCGTAGCAAGCGCACGAGCCCAACATGCCGACGATTTTGCGTTCGGGCGCCCTGCGGTTCATTTTCTATAGTCTGGAAAACGCCGAGCCGCCCGCACGTCCATGTCGAAAGCGGGGACGCTACGGCCAAGTATTGGCTCGGACCTGTGGAGCTAGCGGTCGCGCGGATTTAGAGCGAGTGAATTGACGCGGCTCCGCGCGACAATTATCGAGCATCGTCACGAATTCTTAGAGGCGTGGCATGGCCATTTCGGCAAATCGGCTTGACGTGCAGGCGCTGAGCGTCGAATTCGTCGACGCTTCGATCCGCGTCATCCTTGACGACGGCCGAGAAATATCGGCGCCGCTTGCCTGGTTTCCTCGGTTACGCGACGCCTCGAATACGCAACGCGCGAACTGGCGCCTGATCGGCCACGGCGAGGGCATCCATTGGCCGGACCTCGATGAGGACGTGTCGGTCAATGCATTGCTGGGCTTGCCGACCTAAGCTCGCGGCTGCGGCGAAGAAGGCCGCTGGGGAGGACTAAACGATGCTTTACGCACTTGCGCTTTTGGCAGGCGTCGTCGCCGGCTCGCGTGTTTTCACGGCGATAGCCGCCGTGAGCTGGGCGGCGAGGCTGGGCTACCTCAATCTTGACGGCTCCTGGCTGGCGTTCATGGGCTATGCGTGGACACCCTGGATCTTCACTCTTCTGGCGATTGTCGAACTGGTCACTGACCAGCTCCCGTCGACGCCGAGCCGAAAGGTCCCCATGCAGTTCGGCGCCAGGATCATAAGCGGCGCCTTGTCGGGCGCGACGATTGGCGTTGCGGCCGGCTCGTGGATCGGCGGACTGATAGCCGGCGTGATCGGCGCGGGAATCGGAACCTACGGCGGCGCCGAAATTCGCTCCCACATGGCGAAGGCGTTCGGGCGTGACCAACCCGCCGCCTTCATCGAGGACGCGGGCGCAATCATTCTTGGCCTGATCATTATCTGGGCGCTCCGATGAGCCGCCGTTTTGACGCCATCGTGATCGGCGCGGGACAAGCCGGCCCGCCGATGGTCGGCCGGCTTGCGGCGGCCGGGCAGAAGGTCGCGCTGATCGAGCGCGATCTGATCGGCGGGACTTGCGTCAACACCGGCTGCACGCCGACCAAGACGCTGGTCGCGAGCGCCTATGCGGCGCATCTCGCGCGACGCGGGGCGGAATTCGGCGTCAAGGTGGGGCCGGTCGGAATTGATTTCGCCGCAATCATGGCGCGCAAGAACACGGTCGTCGGCAATTCCCGCTCGGGCCTTACGGCCTGGCTGCAGGGCATGGCGAATTGCACTGTCATCCGGGGGCACGCCCGCTTCCTTTCTCCCACAAGTGTCCAGGTCGGCGACGACGTGCTCGAGGCCGAACGCTTCTTCATCAACGCCGGCGCCCGCGCGATCATTCCCGACTTTCCGGGTCGCGATCAGGTGAGGACGCTGACCAACACGACATTGCTTGAGCTCGATGCTCTGCCTCGCCGTCTTGTCATCGTTGGCGGAAGCTACGTCGGCCTCGAATTCGCTCAAGCCTTTCGGCGCTTCGGAGCCGAGGTCACGGTGGTGGAAATGGCGAAACGGCTCGTGGCGCGCGAGGACGAGGAGGTCTCGGACGCCATCCGCGAAATCCTCGAGGCGGAGGGCATAGAGATCCGCCTCGAATCCGAATGCATCCGGTTCGAACCGCGCGGCGCGGAGATCGCCGTGGGCGTCAATTGCATGGCCGGCGAGCCCGAGGTCCTGGGCTCGCACGTGCTGCTCGCGGTCGGGCGCCGTCCCGAACACCGACGACCTCGGGCTCGAGGCCGCGGGCGTCAAGGTTGACGCGCACGGCTATATCGTCGTCGACGAGTCGTTGAAGACCAGCGTCCCCCACATCTGGGCGCTCGGCGACTGCAATGGCCGCGGCGCCTTCACGCACACGTCGTACAATGATTTCGAGATCGCCGCGGCGAACCTCATCGACGGCGCCGCGCGCAACGTGAGCGACCGCATTCCGGCTTACGCGCTCTATGTCGACCCGCCGCTCGGCCGGGTCGGCCTGACCGAGGCGGAAGCCCGAGCCAAGGGACACACGGTCCGCATCGGCCGGCGGCCAATGACCCGCGTCGGGCGCGCGGTCGAGAAAGGCGAATCGAAAGGGTTCATGAAAGTCGTGGTCGACCGCGACACCGACGCGATTCTTGGCGCCGCGATTCTTGGCGTCGGCGGCGATGAAGCCATCCATGGCGTGATCGAGGCGATGGGCGCGGGCGTGACGGCTTCCGCCTACACGCGCGTGATGGCGATCCACCCAACCGTCTCCGAGCTTGTGCCCACAATCTTTGGCGAACTGTCCCCGTGAAAACAGGCCGGTCCGCGAATAATCGCGGCGGCCATGTTTTTCGCCCAGCATTTTGTGCTAGACTTGAACGGAATTGTCAGAGGGGAACGGACATTGCCCGAAGCATCCCAACAAGCTCCGCGCAATGCTATTGGATCGCTGGCGCTGATCGCCGTTGTGGTGGCCGTCGCCGCCGCGGCCTTCGCTTACACCGCCGGATGGTTTTCGCCCGGGCGCCTGACGCCGCAGAAGCTTGTTGACGGCTTCGATCTGCGAACGCCCCCTCCGCTCGGCCATCGGCGCAATCACGCCAAGGGCATCTGCTTCACCGGCGTCTTCGAGTCGAACGGCGCCGGATCGGAGCTCTCGAAAGCCGCCGTCTTCGCCAAGGGCTCCTACCCCGTGGTCGGCCGCTTCAATCTCGGCACGCCGGACCCGAACGCCGAAGACGCCAAGGTGCGGGTGCGGGGCCTGGGCGTCATGATCTCGACCCCAGACGGCCAGCAATGGCGCATGGCGATGATCAATGCGCCGATATTCCCCGTCTCGACGCCGGACGGCTTCCACGCGCTTCAGCTTGCCTCCGCGAGCACGGAGCCTGACGCGATGGCGAAGTTTGCCGGCGCTCATCCCGAATTCGCCGCGTTCGGCGGCTGGGCGACAAAGGGGCCCTGGACCGGCAGCTACGCCGAGGAGCGCTACAACAGCCTCAACAGCTTCATCTTCACCGACAGTTCGGGCAATGACCATGCCGTGCGCTGGTCGCTTGCCCCGGCGGCGCAGCCAGTTCCGGTCCCGCCCGAGGAGCTCGCGAAGCGCGGGCCCAACTTCCTCGAGACCGAGATCGTGGATCGCATCAAGAAGGGCCCCGCGCGTTGGACGATGCGGGTCACCGTCGCCAACGCCGGCGATCAGACCGCGGACCCCAGCAAGGCGTGGCCGGAAGACCGCCGCAGCATCGAAGTGGGTACGCTCAGTGTACAGCAGGTCGAAGGCGAGGCGGATGGCCCGTGCCGCGACATCAATTTCGATCCGACCGTCCTGCCGAACGGCATAGGAACGTCGGACGATCCGTTCCCCGCAGCCCGCTCGTCGGCCTACAGGGTCTCCTACGACCGCCGCACGGCCGAGGAGAAAGACTATCCGCGAACCGCCACGGGGTCCGGCCAATGACCAACATGACGCGGGTCCGACCGATCAGGTTCATTCAGCGCTTCAACCCCCTTCAGCGAACGCTGCACTGGGTCATGGCCGTCTGCATCCTGGCGATGCTGTTCATCGGCGTCGGCATGGTGTCCACGGTCGCGCCGGAATATCTGACGCTCGTCAATATTCATAAGCCCCTCGGGATCTTGATCCTGATCCTCGCTTTGATCCGCCTCATTGTGCGCCTGCGCTACGGCGCCCCGCCCCTGCCCATCGATCTGCCCGAGCCCATGAAGCTCGCCGCCTATCTCTCGCATTACGCGCTCTACGCGCTCATGATCGCGATGCCGCTGATCGGCTGGGCGATGCTGTCAGCGGGCGAATATCCGGTGACGTTATGGCCGGGAATATGGCTGCCGCAGATCCTGCCGCAAAGCGCGAGCCTGCACGCGCTTCTTGTGGAACGCGCATTTCTATCTCGCCTTCCTCTTTTTCGCGCTGATCCTGATGCATCTCTCTGCGGCGCTGTTCCATGCGCTGATCCGGCGGGATGGCGTCTTCAATTCGATGGGGCCCCTATTGAAGGGTGACGAGGCCGCGCCGGCGGAGTGATTCAGGATCGCTTCGTTTCCGGATGCGAAACTGGAGCACGCCCCGTTCGTCCTCGCCAACGCCGCGCACGTCGAAGCGGTTCCTGGCGCAAGACCGGACATGAACGAAAGCGATGTGGATCGCCGACCTCGGCCCACGCACGGGCTTGATCAGGGCGAGCTTCGTCGCCGACGAGGAATTGCATGAACTGCGCACGCTGATGTGGACCCGCAAGCCGTTGGCGCGCGAGCAGACGCGCCACGTTCAACGTATCCATAAAGACGCTGACCGAGGCCAACATCTGGCTGGATTCGGTGATCAGCGACATCATGGGGCGCGAGCGGGCGGCGGATGATCGAGGCGATGGTCGCCGGCCAGCGCGATCCGCGCAAACTGGCCGCCCTCGCCCATTGCAGCGTGAAGGCTGCGCCGAAGCAACTCTATGACGCGTTGCATGGGCGATTGACCGAGCACCACCGCTTTCTGCTCAGGCTCCATCTCGGGCAATGGGACGCGCTCGACGCTTCGATCAGGATCATCGATCGCGAAGTCGACGCTCGCGTCGCGCGCTTGGACGAGGAGGGACCGGCCGGCAAGGCCCGATTTCCGAGCTGATCAATCTTTTCGACACGATCCCCGGGGTCAACAAACTGTCGGCGGTGAGCGTCCTTTCGGAGATCGGCGCGGGGCAGGCTGAGCAAGGAGCCATTTGAAAGCGACGGCAAAATGGTCAGGACCTGGGTCGGGACACTCCGCTTCATCATCGCGCCACGCGAGCGCGCCGCAATGCTGGGAGCCCGGTCCGCAGCACCCATCGTGGCCCCGCGGTCATGGAACCGCACCTGAAAAGGCCGAATACATGATCGCTCCGGACCAGTCGCCGAAGCCTTCAAAAACCCCTTGCGAAACGAGGGCCGTCCATACATGAGGACGACGACCTCGAACCAATGGTGAGGACATCATCATGACCGACGTGATCACCTATAGCGCCAGCGCGCGTGATGCTGCCGTTGAAGAGATCGCGCTCTTGACAAAGCTCGACAAAGCCCGCCAGGAGCTCGCGGCGCCGTTCGCCTCCGAGCGCGTCGAACTGGTCGCGAGCGTCGCCGACGCGCTTCTCGGCGCGAAACGAGCGACCGCGTCCGGCCCGGCCGCCCATTTCGCCTTCTGGACCCGCCGCGCGGCGCTGGCGAAGCTCGCGGCGAGTTTCGCAGCGCGCGTGCCGAGCCATGCGCTGGCGCGACCGCGCGGCCTTGTCTTTCATCTGCCGCCGCAGAATGTCGAGACGGTGTTTCTCTACTCGTGGGCGCTCGCCTATCTCGCCGGCAACGCCAATATCGTGCGGCTGCCGCAGGCGGTCAGCGCGCGCATGCGCGCCATCGTCGACCTCTTCCTTGAGAAGCTCGAGGCTCATTGCGACACTTCGCAATTGTTCGTTCACTATCCCTCCCAGGGCGACCTCGGCGCCAAGATCTCCGCGCGCAGCGACGCGCGCGTCGTCTGGGGCGGCGACGCCAAGGTCGCCTTGTTCGCCCCCCTGCCCTTGCGTAACGGCGGCAAGTCGATCTGGTTCGGCGACCGCTTCTCGTTTTCGACGATCAACGGCGCCGCGCTCGCCGCCCTGGACGAACCGGCGCTAAAGGCGCTCGCCAAGAAACTGCACAACGATGTGTTCGTCTTCGACCAGATGGCCTGCTCGTCTCCGCATGCGCTCTATGTCGTCGGCGACGCGCCGACGCATTCGGCCGGGGTCCGGCGCCTCCTCGACGCAGCCGCGCTCGAATGGACGATGGACGATCCCAAGGCCCATGTCGGCCATGCGATCGGCAAGATGACGGCCGCGTTCTACGCGGCGGGCAGCGGGCGCGCCTCGTCCGTCAGTTGGCGAAACACGCACCTGACGAGCTTCGTGGCGAGCGCGCCGGAGCGTCAGGATCTCAGGGTGGGCGGCGGTTTCCTCAGCGTCGTCTTCATCCGCTCGCTCTCCGAGGCGCCGAGCTTCATCCGCGAGAGCGACCAGACGATCACCTATTTCGGCTGGGAGCGCAGCGAGATCGAAGCGGTCGCAGCGTCCCGGATCGGCCCGGGCGTGTCGCGCTGGGCGCCGATCGGGACGGCGCTCGACTTCGATTTCATCTGGGACGGCTACGACATCCCGTTCGAGTTGACGCGGCTCGTGCGAATCTCGTAGAGTAGGCGCGGATTGTGGGCGCGATCGCTGACCGCGCTGGCCGCGACCAGCGGTCGCGACTAAACGCCTACTGGCGCAGAATGAGCATGCCCTCGCGCTGCTCGACGCTGGTCAGCCGCTTGAGAAAGCTTTCCCCGAGCAGGTTCACTTCGCCCGCCTCGGGCGCGAGAATGAGAGCCTCGACATCGTTCATATAGAGGCCGTCAAAGCTCAGGCTTCTCAGGGTCGTCGGGTAAGCGGTCGACAGGCCGTTCGCCGTCTGCATGACGCGCTTGCGTTCCCCTGAGGAGCTCAGTCCCAAGCGCCTGGCGGTGGAAGCGGAGACGCAGACCTCGCTCGCGCCCGTGTCGACAAGCATCCGCACCGAAACCCCGTCGATCAGGACCTCCGCCGCATATTGTCCGCGCTGGTCGGCCTCGAGCGCCGCCTCCCGATAGCCGGACGATTGGCGCTGAGGCGGCTCCGGCGCGGGCGCCTCGGCCGCAACGCTCTCCGTCGCGCGAGCGGCGGAAGCCGGCTCCGGCCCCGGCAGCCGATTGAGGAGAAAGAACGACGCGAGCAGCGCCAGCGCCACGCCGGCCGTCGCAAGGAAAATCGCGCGCCCAAACATCGCGGCTCCGCCCGGCCCCATGCCGTCGCTCCGCCGGCCCGCGAAGCATGACGGCGAGACGCGAAAATCCGGTGAATCGATTCGCGCGGATTGCATCTGGATCGGCGCGTCGCTGTGGCCGCGCTCGATAGCCGAAGACCGGGCGTCCCTGAGCACGCTCTTTGGAGCGCGGCCGACGCGGTCAGCGACCGCCCAGCATCAGGGCGGTGCGACGATGGTCGCCCGGTTGCGGCCGATGAAGCGAATGTCCAAAACCTGGCCCGCGATCGCCGAGCCAAGGCGCGCGGAGAAATGCAGCGGCGTGCATTCGCGTATCGCCGTCAGCATCGAATGGGCGAGACCCGCATCGTCCGCCGCGCCGCCGCTCGATCGCGCATAAACAATTCTCGGCGCGCCGATGACGGCGCCGTCGCGCGTGAAGCTCAGGCGAACCGTAACTTGGTCGTCCTCATGCGGCGGACGCCAGCAGGCTGCGATCCCCGTCGCAATGCCATGGACGCGCGCAACCAGCGGCGGCTGCGCCTCGACGGCCGACGCTTGCGCCCCGAGCGCGAGCGCGACAACGATCCCGATCGGGGCGCGACGCCGCGCCGTCTTATGTCCCTGCATAACGCCTCAGTCACCGGAGTCATGTGCTGTCAGATAGAGGACGTCGTCGCCTTGAGTTATGTAACATACCGTTAATGTTCTTAATTGCTCTTGTTCACTCAGACGCAGGCCCAAGGCGCCCAAAATCGAGCACGGAACTAAACGGGGTCATAAGCCTCTGATTCAATTAAGGGGCGCCGGTAAAAATGCCGCTAGGGCCCCTACGCCGGCGAGCACGCTGCCCGTCGACACGGCGCCGCGGCGCTGGAACACGCGCGCCCTCAAAGATAGCGGTTGAGCAGGTTCTCGTAGAATTCCTGCCGTCCGGATTTCGGCTTCGGCTCGATCTTCTCCTTGGCGACCCGAGCCGCAATGGACTCGAGCGTCGCGCCCTTCTTCAGCATCGCCTTCGCCTCCGGCTTCTCCCAGCCGGCGTAGCGCTCCGTGCGGGCCGCGTCGAACTTGCCGTCCTCGATCATATTCGCGGCCGCGACCAGCGCCGCGGCGCAGGCGTCGATCCCGCCAATATGGCCGAGCAACAGATCCGCCGGATCGATCGACTGACGGCGCACCTTGGCGTCGAAATTGAAGCCCCCCGGCGATAAGCCCCCCGACTTCAAGATGAAGTAGAGCGCCGGCACGAGCTCGGCCGCATTGTTGGGGAACTGGTCGGTGTCCCAGCCGGACTGATAATCGTTGCGGTTGGCGTCGATCGAGCCCAGCATGTCCAGCGAGGCCGCGAGCGCGATCTCGTGCTCGAAGGAATGGTGCGCGAGCACCGCATGGCCGACCTCGATGTTGAGCTTGACCTCCCGCTCGAGCCCGAAGCGCTGCAGGAATCCGAACGCGGTAGCCACGTCGAAATCATATTGATGCTTGGTCGGCTCCTGCGGCTTCGGCTCGACCAGGATCACGCCCTTGAAACCGATCTTGTGCTTGTACTCGACGACCAAGGACAAAAAGCGCCCGAGCTGCTCCTGCTCGCGCTTGAGGTCGGTGTTGAGCAGCGTTTCGTAGCCCTCCCGGCCGCCCCACAGCACATAGTTCGCGCCGTCGAGCTTGTGAGTTGCGTCGATGACGTTCTTCACCTGCGCCGCGGCGTAAGCGAACACGTCGGGATCGGGATTGGTGGCGGCGCCCGCCATATAACGCGGATGGCTGAAGAGATTGGCGGTGCCCCACAGGAGCTTGGTCCCCGTCTTCTGCATCTTCTCGGCGAAGAGATCGGTCATCTCGGCGAGGTTCTTGCCGAACTCCTTAAGGCTCTCCCCCTCGGGAACGACATCGCGATCGTGGAAGGTGAAGAACGGAAAGCCGAGCGTCGCGAACATCTCGAACGCGGCGTCGGCCTTCAAGCGCGCGCCCTTCATCGTCTCGCCGTCCCAAGGGCGCTCGAAGGTCGGCGCGCCGAACATGTCGGCGCCCATCCAGGCGAAGTTGTGCCAGTAGCAGACGGCGGGCCTGAGATGCTCGGCCATCGTCTTGCCCGCGACGACGCGCGAGGGGTCGTAGTGGCGATAGGCGTAGGGGTTGTCGCTCTTCAGCCCTTCAAAGCGCACGGGGGCCATATCGCCGAAAAAGCGCTTGCTCATGGGTCTGTCTCCTCGAATGTCGGTGATCTAACTGGCGCGGAAGTCGCGCGCAAACTGAATGAGCGCCTTTAGTCCGATTGCGCAATCCTCGACGGTGATCGATTCCAACGGATTGTGGCTGACCCCGCCCTTGCAGCGAACGAAGAGCATGCCGGCGGGACAGAGCTTGCCCATCGCCATGGTGTCGTGACCCGCGCCCGAAGGCAAGAGACGAGGAGGAACGCCAATGGCCTCGACCGCCTCCTTCAGCCCGATCACAATGTTTGGATCGCAGGCGTAGGCGTTTGCCTCATGCGACTTGGCGATGCTCGTCCGCACCCCGCGCCTCGCAGCGACGGAGGAAATCCGCGCTTCGATGTCGGCAAGCGCAACGGCGCGGTTCGCATCGCTCGGCGCGCGCAAGTCGATCGAGAACTGAACATGGCCCGGAATGACATTGGCTGCGCCGGGCCATGCCTCGAGCCGGCCGACGGTCGCCACGAGGTCAGGCTCGCGGCGCGCGCGCTCCTCGATCGCAAGCGCCATTTCCGCCGCCGCCGTCAGCGCGTCATAGCGCAAATTCATTGGCGTTGCGCCCGCGTGGCCGGCGACGCCATCGACCGTGACCTCGAGCCTTGTCGCGCCATTGATCGCGCTGACGACGCCAAGCGGCAACCCTTCCGCCTCGAGCGTCGGGCCCTGCTCGATATGCGCTTCGACGAAGGCGGCGACGTCATGTCGACGAATCAACCCTGCTTGCTCGGGGTCGCCGCCGAAGGCTTTGAGCGCGTCGCGCATCAAGACACCGGCCGCGTCCTTCTGGTCGAGAACGTCCGGCGGATAGTTGCCAGCGATCGCGCGCGAGCCGGTGAGCGTGGTGCGAAAACGGACTCCTTCCTCATCGCCGAAGGCCACGATTTCGATCGCGTGGTCGAGGCGCTCATCGCGCACGGTCAGCGACTCGACGACCGCGAGCGCCGCCAACGCGCCGTAATTTCCATCGTAGAGGCCGGCGTCGCGCACCGTGTCGATGTGCGAGCCGAGCATAAGCGCTGGAGCATTGGCCCGCTTGCCCTCATAGCGGGCGACAACATTGCCGGCCGCGTCAATTCTCGCTTCGAGCCCCGCCTCGCCGCACCAGCCAATGAAGGCGAGCGCCGCGCGCCGATGCGCCTCCGACAGAAAAAGCCGCGTCAACCGCCGCGGCTCATCGGTGAACGCCGCGAACGCCTCGAGGCGGGACATCAGCCGCTGGCCCGCCGCGAGATCCGCGTCCAATACGCGAGCGTCCATCAATTCTGCGCCGTCTCGAGCCCAAGCCAGTGCGCCAGCGTCTTGCGTTCGTCGTCCGTCATCTGGCTGAAATTGTTGGGCGGCATCGCGTGGGTCAGAACCGCGAACTGTCGGATCGCGGGCGCGAAACGCGCGATGTGCTCAGGTGTGTCGAGAAGCACGCCCTTCGGCGCCTCCCCGATCTCCTCCATCGGTTCCGGCGCGTGGCACATCATGCAGCGCAGTTGCACGATGTCGACAACCTCCGGCGGCGCCTTCGGCTGATCGAGGCTCGCGGTCTCCGTAGGCAATGACGCGAGCCCCATCAGCGAGCGCATGCCGGGCGATGCGGTCGCCGCAACGCCGAAGGCGCAAAGAACGGCGACCGCGGCCGCCGCCCACGCCCACCAGGGCGCGCGATCGTGATCGAGATGCCAGACATTATAGAAATAGCGCACCATGGCGCCCGCGACGATGATGCAGGTGACGATGGCGGGGATGGCGCGCGGATTGGAGAAGGTCGAGGGCGTGTGGTTCGACAGCATCAAGAACAGCACCGGCAGGGTGATGTAATTGTTGTGGGTCGACCGGATCTTCGAGCTTTTGCCCCATTTGGGATCGGGCTTCTTGCCCGCCATCAGCGCGGCCACGCTCTTGCGCTGGTTCGGCATGATAATGAAGAACACATTGGCGGTCATGATCGTCGCCATGAGCGCGCCGGTATGGATGAGCGCGCCACGGCCCGAGAAGACAAGCGTGAACACCCAGCTCGTCGCCACGACATAGCCGAACCCGACGAGCGCAAGCAGCGGCTCATTGGCGGCGAGCGGCGAGCGGCAGAGGAAATCGTAGACGAGCCAGCCAAGCGCCAGCGCGACGATTCCGATCGCCGCCGCCTGCCACGGTTCGAGCGGCATGACCGCGGGATCGATGAGAAAGAGCGACGACTGCCCATAATAGACCCAGCAGAGCAGCGCGAAGCCGCTCATCCAGGTCCAGTAGGACTGCCACTTGTGCCAGATGAGATGCTCGGGCAGCGCGGCCGGCGCGAGCAGGTACTTGTTCATCTGATAGAAGCCGCCGCCGTGCACCTGCCAGGACGTTCCCGCAAGCGCCGGATCGTCCCCCGCCTTCTTACGCAGGCTGGCGTCGAGATGCATGAAGAAGAACGACCCGCCGATCCAGGCGATCGCCGCCGTCACATGGAGCCAGCGCAAAAGCGCCGAGCCCCATTCCCAGCCGAAGGTCTCCAGCGCCCCCATCAACCTGCCTCCTCCGGGCAGGATCGCGCCGGTCGGAACACGATAGAGGCGGCGACGAAGTTTGGGTAGGGAGTTGAGCGTCGCCGGTGGGCTTTTGACGCCGCCGCTTCGAAGTGTAGTTGCAGGTCCCGCCCAGCACCTCGTCCTGAGCCGGCGGCGCAGCCGCCGTGTCGAAGGGCGCTCCAGGAGGCGCCAAGCCTTCAGTCTCTCGGGCGCCCTCTGGATCGTCCTTCGAGACACGGCGCCTTCGGCGCCGTTCCTCAGGATGAGGTCTCGAGATAGCGCAGGTTGCTAACCGGCCGTTAACACTATCAGAGTCTTAAATCGCAACGAGAAATTCAGGTTTTTCCGGCGTCTGACAAAAGCCCAAGTTTCGGCCGATTTGCGGCGCAGACCCCGCCCGCTTCCGTCTCTCCGCGGTAGGCCGCGCGGTCAAGTCCGCCAGCAAAAGGTCGCCTATTCAGATGAATCCAGCCGACGTAGCCACCGCCGCGCCTCCGGAAACGAGCATCCTCGCGATGTTCTGGTCGGCTCACATCGTCGTCAAGGCGGTGATGCTGGGCCTCTTCCTCGCTTCGCTCTGGTGCTGGACCATTATCTTCGACAAAACCCGCCTTTTTCGCAAATTCAAGAATGAGATGGAGAGTTTCGAGCAGATCTTCTGGTCGGGCCAATCGCTTGAGGAACTCTATACGTCGCTCTCGAACCAACCGAACAACACCGGCGCGGCCGCGCTGTTCGTCGCCGCCATGCGGGAGTGGAAGCGCTCGTTCCAGCAGGCGGCCGGCTCCTTTCGCGGCCTTCACGCCCGCATCGACAAGGTCCTCGACGTCTCGATCGCCCGCGAAGTCGAGCGGCTCGAATCGAACCTGCTCGTTTTGGCGACGGTCGCCTCGGCCGGACCCTTCATCGGACTGTTCGGCACGGTGTTCGGCATCATGAACTCGTTTCAGTCGATCGCGGCCTCGAAGAACACCTCGCTTGCGGTCGTGGCGCCAGGCATCGCCGAAGCGCTGCTCGCGACGGCGATCGGCCTCTTCGCCGCCATCCCGGCGCTCATCGCCTACAACAAGCTTCAGGGCGACGTCGCCAAAGCGCAGGCTCGCCTCGAAAGCTTCGCCGACGAATTCTCGTCAATCCTGTCCCGGCAGATCGACCATCATCTGTCGGTCGAAAAAGTCTCCTAAAGCGGAGAGCGGCGCGATGGCCATCAACCCGGTTGCGAGTGCGCGCAAAGGCGGTCGAGGACGACGCGGCGTCCCGCGCTACGGCGCGATGGCGGACATCAACATGACGCCCTTCATCGACGTCATGCTCGTCCTTTTGATCATATTCATGGTCGCCGCACCCCTTTTGACCACTGGAGTCGCGGTCGACCTGCCGCGAGCAAGCGCGACCGCTCTCAATGTTGACCGCAAGCCGATCGCGGTTTCGCTCAACGAACAGGGACAGCTTTACGTGATGGACGAGCCGATCGCCGACGCGGATCTCGTGTCCAAGCTTCAGGCGGCGTCGCAGAGCGACGTCGATCAGCGCATCTATCTCCGCGCGTCCAAGACGGTGCCTTACGGGCGCGTGGCGGAAATCATGGCGGCGGTCACCTCCGCCGGTTTCAAGAAGGTGGCCCTGGTCACCGAGCCGATCAAACAATAGCCGGGAGCGGCGTTGGAAGAACGGCGGTCATATTCGAATCTCGCGGCCTCCGCGGCGCTGCACGGGGCGGTGCTGGCGATGATCCTGTTCGGCCTCGCCTCGGCCCCGCGATTCGATGACAATCCGGAAGCCATTCCAATCGAGACAGTTTCGCTGACCGACCTCAACCAGATCGCCAATGGCGAAAAGGACGCGAAGCCCGCGCCCCAGCCCGCGCCTGCGCCGCCTGAGCCGCCCCCTGATCTGCGCGCCACCACAGAACCCACGCCGCCGCCTGAGCCCACACCTGCGCCGCCGCCCAAGCCTGAGCCCGCGCCCACGCCGCCCCCCAAGGCCGAGACCCCGCCGCCGAAGCCCGCGCCGCCGCCTAAAGCGGAGGCGACGCCCACGCCCGATAGCGAGCCGATGCCGCCCGAAAGACCCCAGCCTCCTCAGCCAAAGGCCGCCGTCCAGGAGGCGACCGTTGAGCCGCCGGTGCGGCCGAAATTTTTCGATCCGCCGCCCGAGCGGACGAAAGAGCCGGCGCCGGAGAAGCCCAAGCCGCAGCGCAACTTTGACCCGAACTCGATCGCCAAGCTGATCGGCCAGGCCAAGACGTCCACGCCTGCTCCGACCGAGACGGCCTCGCTCACGCCCCAAGGGCTGCCGCATCACGACGCGCCGCGCATGTCGATATCGCTGGCGTCCGCGCTCGATGCGTGGCTGACGGAGAGCTACCTCAACTGCTGGACGCCTCCGCCGAGCATGCCTGACGGCGACACGTATGTCGCGGAAATTAAGGTGGTCTTCAATCCTGACGGATCACTCTCGGGCCGGCCGGTCCTGCTCAATCCGCCCGCCGATCGCGCCTGGCGCGCACATGCAGAAAGCGCGATGCGCGCGGTCAAGAAATGCGACCCGCTCAAGGTTCCAGCGCAATACATGCCGTATTTCGAAGAATGGAAGATCGAAACAATCCACTTCGATCCGCGAGAGACCCAGGGATGACGACCGCGAGACGGCCTAGCCGGGCTGCGCCGCGCGCGGCCGCCACCCGAAAACGAGAGTCAACCGCAATGCGTATTCTACGGAGGCCTATCGGGGCGCTTGTCCTCATCGCGATCGCGGCAGGCGCCTACGGTGGTTACCAGCATCTGTGGCGTCGCCATCCGTCCCGCGTGGCGGAGGCTCCCAAACCCGCGACGCCGCCTACGCCCCCCACGCCGCCCGCCGCCGTTGTGGCGGCTCGAGCCCCGACTCCGACGCCGCCGATCGAGCCGCCCGCGCGCATGACTCAAGCGCAGCAGGCCGGCTTCGACGCCTGGCTGGTCAAGGCCTATCTTCAATGCTGGAAGCCGGCGCGGCAACCGGTCGACGCCGATGTCTATGTCGCGCAGGTGCGCCTCGCCTACAATCCGGACGGCTCGCTCATGAAACCGGCGAAGCTCGTCAACCCACCGTCAGACCCGGCTCTCAAACCGCAGGCCAGGAGCGTCATGGCCGCGGTGCAGAGCTGCAATCCGCTCCAGGTGCCGGCGCAATATCGCCCGTTTTATGAGCAATGGAAGACGAAGACTATCCACTTCGATCCGCAAGTCGCCGCTCGGTGAGCCCAGGCGGCGCAGCGTTGTTTGTCGTTCCGCGAGACCGCCTGATGAGTGTTTGTTACGTTTCTCGTCGCCATGCGCTTGCAAGCTTGGCGTTCGGCCTCGCTGCGCTCCGGGCCCTGCCCGCGATCGCCGAGGGCGACATCTATGTGCACGCGGGCGCCAATTTCAAACCGGTGACCATCGCTGTGACGCCATTCGCGGGCGAAGAGGCAGGCGAGAAGATCAGCGGCGTTGTGTCCTCGGATTTCGCCCGCTCGATCTTCCTTCTGCCGCTCAATCCGACCAACTTTCCCGAAACGATCGCCAATCCTGACGCGGCGCCCAACCTTGAGGCTTGGAAGACGGCCGCCGCGCAATTCGTGCTGACCGGACGGGTGCTTCATCAGGACGCGGGTCATGTCACCGCGCAATTCCGTTTGTGGGACACCGCGACCGGCGAGCAGGTCGCCGGTCAACAATACTCGACCGACGCCGCGAACGCGCGCCGGGTCGCGCACATGATCGCCGACGCAGTGTTCACGCGCGTGACCGGCGAAAAGGGATTTTTCGATTCTCATATCGTCTTCGTCGATGAGACCGGCCCGAAGGAGAAGCGGCGCAAGCGGCTCGCGGTCATGGACATGGATGGCGCGAACGTCAAATATCTTGACGCCGGCAAAGAGCTTGTCGTCACTCCGCGCTTCTCGCCTTCCGCCCAGCAAGTCGCCTATATGTCGTTCGGCGACGGCGACCCAAAGGTCACCCTGCTCAACCTCGACACCGGACAGCGCGAGGCGGTCGGCAATTTTCCCGGCATGACTTTCGCGCCGCGCTTCTCTCCGGACGGTCAACAGATCGTCTTGTCGCTCTCCGACGGCGCAAGCACCAACCTCTACTCGATGGACCTGCGCTCGCGCGCCACCACGCGCCTCACCGACGGTTCGGCGATCGACACCTCGCCGACCTATTCGCCTGACGGCTCGCAGCTCGCATTTGAATCCGACCGCGGCGGCTCGCAGCAGATCTATGTGATGAGCGCGAGCGGCGGTCCGGCCAAGCGCATTTCATTTGGCGAAGGCCATTACTCGACGCCGGTCTGGTCGCCGCGCGGCGATCTCATCGCCTTCACCCGCATCAAAAGCGGCTCGTTCGGCATCGGCGTGATGAAGCCGGACGGCTCGGGCGAGCGGATCCTGGTCGAAGGGTTCCACAACGAAGGACCCACCTTCGCCCCGAACGGTCTCTATCTCATGTTCTTCCGCGACGCCGGAGGCTCGGGCGGCCCAAAGCTCTACATGACCGACATTTTTGGTCATGCCGAATTCCTGGTGCCGACTCCCAATTACGGCAGCGATCCCTCCTGGGGTCCGCTGATCCAATAACGTCAAATTCAAATTCCCAAGCGCAACCGGATTGCGCAGAATATTTCCCGTTAGAGTTGACACTAATGGTAAGTCAATTTTCGCTTGGTCAATGGGTGGCGAAGTATTGAAGACGGCGAAAAGTCCACCGTCGCTGTCGCCGTTGACTTTAGAACGATGGCAGATAAGATTAGGCGGTGGCATAACACATCATTGTGATTAACTACACCATCAAACGATGGTAAACCTGATAGCAACTTTGGATAGATTCCGTGCAGATGCAACAGCGGACGGCTGCAAGTCAAAAAGGGACTTGGCGCCTGATCAACGTCGCCTGGAAGAGAATGCTCGAGGCGCCGGCCAATCTCGGCTCACAAGTTGTCGCCTGGCCTCCAGTCGCGTCCCATATGGAGGCGTCTTACGAAAGAGCGAAGCGCTTACACGAAGCGCATTTGCCTCATTTGCGCGACTCTGACGCGCGGATTGTCGAAGACCTTAGGGCGTCGGGTGTTTCGATCACATCGCTTGAGGCGATGGGGCTCGAAGACGTGGACGCGCTGCTCGCGGACGCTTACGCGTTGGTCGCCCGATATTCTCCATGGACACGATCGTTCCAGGCTAACGGCGCCGATATTGTCGCGCACGACAAGATCATCCGCTGGGGCTTGAGCGATCGGCTCCTAGACATCGCCGAGAACTATCTCGGCGTGCCCGTCGGCTACGACGGGGCCAACGTCTTCTTCACGAAGGCGGACGGAATGGAGGCCGGGCCGAGGCGTTGGCATCGGGACGCCGAAGACCGGCGCATGCTGAAAATCGCCCTCTATCTCAATGATGTGGACGAAGACGGCGGTCCCCTGCAGGTGCTGCGCCGTCAGTTGCCGGATCATGACCGGATGGTCAGAGGCAAGTTCCCGATCCTAAGTCAGGAAAAGTTGGAAACGGCTCTGGGCGACTTCGACCCTGATCGAGATGTCGTCACCTGCACCGGGAAAGCCGGAACCGTGATCTTCGCAGATACTGCCGCCTTGTATCATCGCGGCAAACCCGCGAGCGCGCGGGATCGCTGCGCGATCTTCTTCAACTATATGAACCGGGCGCCGCTGCGGCCGTTCCGGTGCGAGCGAAGCACGATTTCCCGGGCGCAGACCCGACGCCTGGCCGCTTCCATGCCGCAGCGTCAGCGCGACTGCCTGCTTTGGCGCGACTCCCTCCCCCTCGTTGCGCGGATCGTCCCGCCCGCGCCGGTGTGGAAGTAGGCTCGGCGAGCCGGCTCGCGCTTTCGTCGCCGCTGATCTCGGCTAGCCCTTCGATGCGTTGGGTTCGCTGGGCCCTTTTCCTTCCCGGAGGAAGTCAATCGCATCCAGGAAAATGCAGACGAGCCGCACGGCCGGGTTCCTTGTCACCTCGGGGTTCAATGGACCTTCGATCGGCGCTTCATGCGCCGGGTCGCGCTCGATCGCCTTGCGATAAAAACGCCATGTCGCGTGGCCAAGCACCGGCATGACGACGGCCAAGCCGAAGAACAGCGGTAGCGAGCCGACGACCAACGCCGTCGCCACGATCAGACCCCACAGCGCGACGGCGAGCGGGTTGGCCTGCGTCACCCGCAACGAAGCCTCGAGCGCCGGCACGAGGCCGAGGTCGCGATCGAGCATCAGCGGGAATGAGACGACGCTGATCGCGAGCGCAACCGCGGCGAAACAGAAGCCGACCAGCACGCCGACGACGATCAACATCCCCCCGCGGCCCGTGGTCAGGACGTCGCGAAAGAATGAGGTTGCGGAGGCGGGCGGATTAGGGCCGTAGATCGAGACATAGATGAGCTCGGCGGCGAAGAGCCAAGCGGCGAAGATCGCAAGCAGCAGGAGGCCGAATGCGAGAATCGACGGCAGCGCCGGCGAGCGAAGCACGGTGAAGGCGTCGCGCCCTCGGACGGAAAGCCCGCGTTCGCGCCGGCAACTCATCTCGTAGAGCCCGATGGCGACGAACGGCCCGATAAGGGCAAAACCGGCGGCGAGCGGAAACGCGAGGTGCAGCGCGTTGCCGAATGATGTCATCGCGAAAAGCGCAATTCCCGCGACGGCGTAGAACAGGCCAACGAACACTGGATAGGTAGGCATCGCGAAGAAATCGTCGATCCCCTCCTTGAGCGCGGAGAAGCAGTCATCCGCGCTCAACCGCCGCACTCGTGGCGTCGCGGCAATGGCGTCTCGCCCGAAATAGACGTGGAAAGCGGAAGTCATGGGGATCCTCCTTCATGTCGACTGTGCCGACCGAGATTTCGGGCGTCAGCCTGGAGGACCGTAACGTCGCGAAATCTCGCGCCGACTGATTGACCCGAACATACCCTCAATCGAGAAATTTGTCACTCGCGATCGGAAGGGAGTGAGCGGGCGCTCTCACCCGGCGGGCGCCTGTTTCGCCTTTGCGGTCGGCGCACGCCGGGACCCGATCGTCTTTGTGAGAGCAATGATCACGGCGAGCGTCAAAACATAGACAACAACCTGCAGCAGGGAGGGCTGGTCGGAATAGCCGATCAGCGTGTGCAGCACACGCCCGAACAGGCTCGTATCGGAGAGGATCGCGGACGTGTCCCAGGCGGTCTGGCTCAGCATCGTCAAAACGCCGGCCTGCTGAAGGAAAAGCACCGCCTGCGCCGCGAGACCTGCGGCGAGCAGGCTGATCAGCGCGGTCGTGACTGCGAACAGGCGCCGCTGCGGGATCGCCACCAAACCCAGATAGGTGAGCGCCGTCACGCCGACGCCCGCGGCGAGCCCAAGAAGCGAGCCGATCACGAGCTCGATGGCCGTTGACCCTCCGGCCGCGACGAGGCCGTACATGAAGAGCGCAACCTCGGAGCCTTCGCGCATCACCGCGACGGCGCAGACAACTCCAAGTGCGACGATCGATTGTGAACCGGATCGCACGGCTTCGCCGACCCGTTTGACGTCGGCGGCAAGTTCGCGGCCATGGCTCGCCATCCAGACGTTGTGCCAGGTCAGCATCACGACGGCGATGAGAAGGATCGAGGCGTTGAAGATCTCCTGGCCGATTCCCGCCAGGGCCTCGCCGATCGCCCCTGCAAAAGCCGCCACAAGCGACGCGCCGACGACGCCCGCCAGGACGCCCGCCGCGATCGCGAGCCGGCTGCCGGCGAGACCCTTCGTTACCGCCAGCACGATGCCGACGATCAGTCCGGCTTCGATGACCTCGCGAAAGACGATGATGAGCGAGCCCAGCATCCTCAGGCCTTAAATGTCGCGCGCAGGCGCGCCGATCATTGCGCCACCAAAAACCCTTCGGTCGTCAATTCGTGGTAGTCGTCGAAAAAGCGGTAGCGGCCCGCGGGCAGCGCTCGCACCTGCACGCTGATCTTGCCGCCGCCCGGCACAACTTTTTCGACTCGCAACGGCTTGCTTTCGAATTCCGCGGGCGTCTTATCCTGGTTCTCCACCTCGATGACGATCGGCTTGCCCGCAGGCGCGGTCGGCTCGGCGGGCGAGAATTTATGATCCTTGAGCGTCACGCTTATTTTCGTGACCTGATCCGCAACGGCGAGAGGGGCGCTCATCCCGATGGCGATCGCAAGGCCGAAACCTACCGCTGAAGCAGCCCGCATATTTGTCACTCTGCTCTCCCATGTCGCCGCGAGAAACTCGACCGCGAACTTCAGGTTGCCGCGTTCCTCGGGGGGTGTTCCTCGGATCAACGCCGAAGTTTCCATCCGAACGGCGGCGACCCTCAATCGATCGCCTCGCCGCCACTACGATGTGGCCGCTGAACGGAATGTGACACCGCAACCAGCCGGACAGCTAACACTCGAACCTTTCCTGCCAAAGGCGCCCCGCCAGAAATTGAAATGATTTCAATTTGGAATCATTCCAATCTGATTTGCTGGCGACCGTTCCGCGGGCCCGTGGCGGCCGGGCGAATGCGCCGCTGACAGGCGCTGCGCAATTATCCCCATCGCCACCTCCCGTCGACATTTCCATCGCCCCTCCCTTTGATCGTGGAAAGCGGGACAGAGGCCGGCGAGGACGGCGAGGACGGCTACGCCGCATCCGCCCTGGTTGCTTCAGTCGACGGGGCCGATCGAACCTTCAAGGGCCGATATTGAATTGCGGCGTGAAGTGTCAAACGGTCAAATCGACGCCAGATCGATGTAATAATTATAGCTTATAATCATTTTAAAAGGATAATAATTACGATTTTAAGTCTTTATAAAAAGAACAACAATTCTATTTTGAAAGCATTCTAAACTTACCTTTACCTAATTGACGTCCAAAGACCCCTCAACAATACGTTAGCGAATAGCGTTGGGGGTCCAGATTGTTCAATTCGCGCGCCGGTCTATTCTTCGCGGTTCGCTTCGCGCTGGCGGCATGCGCGGTCGGGGGCGAGGCTTCTCTCGCCCACGCCGGCTCGTCCGACTGGGATAGCTGGAGCCTGATCGGGGCGCCTGCGCTCGATTCGCGTCTTCGCGCTCAGGCGCCCGAGCAGCCGGGCGTCGAGGAACAAACAGAGCAGGCGCCGCGGGCTCGCCAAGCGGCGTTCGGGGTTCTGAGCGGCGTTTGGGACAGCAAGAATTTCCTAGGCGAGATTGGCGGCCTGCGCCCAATTCTCGACTCGGCCGGCATTTCGCTCAACATCACCGAGAACGCGGAACTGTTTGGCAATGTGACCGGAGGCGCCCGTCAAGGCTTCAGCGGCAACGGCCTCACGATGATGACGCTGCAGCTCGACACCAAGAAGGCGTTCGGCTTCGACGGCGGAACGTTCAATGTCAGCGGCCTGCACATCTGGGGCGGCAATCTGACCGAGACGAACCTCCTGGCCTTGCAAACCTTGACCGGCATCGAGGCCGACCGCTCGCTCCGGCTCTGGGAGCTCTGGTATGATCAAAAACTTGGCGACAAGTTCGATGTGAAGCTCGGCGCGCAGAGCATCGACCAGGAATTCATGACCAGCGTGAGCGCTGGCTTTTTCCTCAATTCCGCGATGGGCTGGGGCGAGTTGCCCGCCGCCAATCTGCCGGGCGGCGGCCCCGCTTATCCGCTCGCGAGCTTAGGGGTGCGCGGCCAGTACCAGCTCACCGATTCCTTGACGGTGCTTGGAGGTGTGTTCAGCGGCAGCCCGCTGCCGGCGGGCTCGGACGGCAGCCAGCTCAGCAATCCAAGCGGCATCGCCTTCCCGCTGAACACTGGCGTCCTGGCGATCGCCGAGCTCCAGTATTCGATCAACGGCGGCGTCGGCGCCGACAAGCCCGATCCGCACGGGCTCCCGCCCGGCACCTACAAGCTTGGCGGCTGGTACGACGGCGAGTCCTTCGACGATCTCCGATACGACACGTTTGGCGTGCCACTGGCGAGCGACCTCAGCAATGGCGTGCCCGCGACGCATCACGGCAATTATTCGATCTATGCGCTCGCCGACCAAACGATCTGGCGCGCGCCGGACGGCGGCCGCAGCGTCACCGCGTTCTTAAGGCCGATGTTCACGACCTTCCAGGACCGCAGCCTTGTCAGCTTCAGCATCAATGGGGGGCTCACGCTGCATCAGCCCTTCGCTGGGCGCGACAACGATGTTTTCGGCCTCGGCTTCGGCGTGGCTCAGGTCAGCAACGGCGCGGCCAATTTCGACCGGGACATGCAAGTCTTCCAGCCTGCGGTCTACACGCCCGTTCAGGGAGCCGAGACGTTCCTGGAGGCGACCTATCAGGCGCAGGTCCTGCCCTCGGTCGTCGTTCAGCCGGATGTTCAGTACATCATCAATCCGGGCGGCGGGATCGCCAACCCCAACGTTCCTTACCAGAGGGTCAAGAACGAACTCGTGTTCGGCATCAGGACGAACATCACCTTCTGACCGCGGCGTTGACCAACAGACGCGAAGCGGCGACGCAACGCCGCTCGCTTCCCCCTGCTTTCGCCCCGCCGACGCCGGCCCTCGCGAAATTGTTGGCCCGGGAGCGAAAAAACCCTTGCGCCGAGGCGCGATTCGCACAAATAGTCATCTTGCCCAATACGCACGTGCCTGTGGTCGTGTGTCGGTCGGCGGGGATCTGGACAAGAGGCCAGTTAACCGCCCTTGGAAGACCGGCAGCCGGAGGCGAACCGGCGTACCCCGCCCAACGGGGGACGCGACTTGAAGCAACGACGGACCGGGCTTTTTTGGTCTCTGTCGGCCCTCCAAAGGTCGGCGCCCAAAGAGGCTTGTCTATCTTTGCCGGGCGTGCGGACAGGATATTTCCTCGTCCAAACGATGGCTTCGATCGCTTAAGGCCCACCAGCCTATTAGCGCATCTTGGCCACGGCGTAGCCGCTGACCGCTCAAGCGGTCCGTCGATGGCTTTCTCAAAGCCCGTCGACGGATTCGCGTGAACCGGTCGCGTCGGCGGGTCAACGACCGCGCTATCCGCGTCTCCAACGCGCGGGGCGCGCGAGTCGCATCGCCGGCGAATCCTTCATGTTTCCAGGCGCGGAGCCATCCGCGCGCTTGGGGGATGCCGCTCATGACGGACCGTATCAAGGACTTCCTCGCCCGCAACCGCGAAGATGGGCCCCGCCTCGTCGTCGATCTCGACGTCGTGCGCGAGAATTATCTGGGCTTCGCCAGCGCCCTGCCCGACACGCGCGTGTTCTACGCGGTCAAGGCGAATCCGGCCCCGGAGATTCTCGATCTCTTGGCTCGGCTCGGCTCGTGCTTCGACACCGCCTCGGTCGGCGAGATCGAGCAGGCGCTGGCCGCCGGCGCGGCCCCCGACCGCATCAGCTTCGGCAATACGATCAAGAAGGAGAAGGACATCGCGCGCGCTCACGCGCTCGGGGTCCGTCTCTTCGCCGTGGATTGCGTGGCCGAGGTTGAGAAGATCGCGCGCGCCGCGCCGGGAGCGAAAGTGTTCTGCCGCATCCTCTGCGACGGCGCGGGCGCGGAATGGCCGTTGTCGCGCAAGTTCGGCTGTGCGCCGGACATGGCGGCGAATGTGCTCGAGCGCGCGCACGCGCTTGGACTTGTCGCGCATGGACTCTCGTTCCATGTCGGCTCGCAGCAGCCCAATCCGCGCATCTGGGACGGGGCTCTGAAGGCCTCGGCCGCGATCTTCCGCGACCTTGCCGAGCGAGGCGTCCAGCTCGCCATGATCAACCTCGGCGGCGGCTTTCCGACCCGCTATTTGAAGGATGTGCCCTCGATCAAGACCTACGGGCAAACGATCTTCCGCGCCTTGCGCCGGCACTTCGGCAACCAGATTCCGGAGACGATCATCGAGCCCGGCAGGGGCATGGTCGGCAACGCCGGTATCATCGAGGCCGAGGTGGTGCTGATCTCGAAGAAGTCGAGCGAGGACAAGCAGCGCTGGGTCTATCTCGACATCGGCAGGTTCAACGGGCTTGCCGAAACGCAGGACGAGATGATCCGCTATCCGATCCGCACCGAATACGACGACGATCCGCTTGGCCCTTGCGTCATCGCGGGGCCGAGCTGCAACTCCGTCGACGTCCTGTACGAGAAGGAGCCCTACCTGCTGCCGGTTTCGCTCGAGATCGGCGCCAAGGTCATGATCGAGGGAACGGGCGCCTATACGACGACCTATTCCTCGGTCGGCTTCAACGGCTTCCCGCCGCTCAAGTCTTATGTGATCTAGCCCTACTCCCCTCCCCCTCCGGGAGAGGGGCTGGGGGGTGAGGGCGCAGCCGGACGACGAAGGTCGTCGCGGCCACGCCGCCAGCGGCCGGCGTTCCGCTCAATCAAATCCGTTTGAGCTGCGGTTATTAGAGCGACCGGCGCCCTTCGGTCGACTATGAGTCCCATTCGCCAGCCGCTCGATTCGCTCCCAATAGAGAGAAGCGTCAGGCGTCCTTCGCCGCCACAACGAGGCTTCTTTGACCACGGACGCCGATCGCTCGTCTTTCTTCATCGCGCTCGTCGTCGTCGACATCTTCGTTGGCCTCGCCAACTCGATCTCGCTTCCCTACATGGTTCTCTTTTTCGTCGATCAGGCGGGCTTCAGCCCGCTTTCGTTGAGCGCGATCCTCACCGCGAGAGCGCTCGCCAGCATCGTGTTCAGCATGGCGTTTGGAGCCTGGATCGACAAGCGAACGAGCATCGCGCCGCTTCTGCTGGCGCTCGGTGGATCCGCCGTCGGCTACGCTCTGCTCGGGCTCACGACCGAGTTCGTCGCCCTGCTTGTGATCGCCGCGCTCCCGATCGCGATCGGCGCGGCCGCCTTCTCCCAGTCGATCGCTCTCGCCAAGCGAAACTTCAGTCAGTCAAGCCCGCACACGCTCAATCGCGCCATCGGAGTCCTGCGCGCGAGCTGGTCGCTGGCCTGGGCCATCGGGCCCGCGGTCGGCGCGTTACTGATCGGCGCGGCCGGCTTTCGCGGCGCCTTTTTCGGCAGCGCCGCTTCGGGCGCAATCGCGCTTGCCACTCTCGCAGTCGTCCAGAGAAGGGTGGTTCTCGCCGATGCAGGCAAGGCTCATCCGACGAAGCCCGCGAATGGAGGTCCAGCGATCGCGCTCGCTTTCGCGGCGCTTGCCTTGTTTCACACCGCCATGTTCCTCGGGTCGATCCCGCTTCCCATCGTGCTCACGACGTCGCTGGGCGGCGTCGACAGCGATGTCGGGATCACGATGAGCTTGTGCGCCGCTCTGGAAATTATCGTCATGGGAGCGCTGATCTGGAGGCCGCTTCACCGCGGGGAGCGCGCGGCGATTGTCGTCGGCTTTGCCGCCTTCATCGTCTATTTTGCCGCGCTGACGCTCGCGCGTTCGGTCGGCGCGGTCTTCTGGGCGCAGATTCCGCGGGCGATCGGCATCGGTCTCGTCACCTATCTCGGGATCAGTTTCCTTCACTCGCTCATGCCGCACCGCGCCGGCGCCGCGGCGGCGCTCTTTTCGAACTCCGGACAACTCGGTTCGGTGCTCGCGGCGCTCAGCGTCGGCGGCTTGGCGAAGGCGTTCGGCTACGCCTCCATCTTTGGCGTCTGCGCGGTCCTCAGCGCCGCGGGTCTCGCGCTCGTTTGCGTGACGCCGGCCGCGCCGGATTGACCGCTACTGGATTGCGGCGCCAACAAGTCCGTCGCTTCGCCAGGTGAAGCGCGGGTCTCGTCATCCAACTGTCATCAGGCCATCCGACTTTGGGCTAACATTCATCTTCGCGGCTCCAGCCTTCATGAACCGCGCTTTGGGAACACCGACGCATATGAAACGCATGGCTCGCGGCGCGACTGCACTGACCATCGTCGCCGCCCTCGCTCAGCCCGCTCTCGCCGCGTCGCTTCCTCTGGTCACGACCCAACCCGATCCGCCGGCCGACGTCGCGCCCTATTTCGTCGCCGATTCGGACCCTCGCTGGGCCAGTTCCGAATGGTCGGCCGATGACATCGCGGCGCTCAAGCAAAAGATCAAATACGTCTTCGTCATCTTCAATGAGAATCGCTCGTTCGATCATGAATATGGCACGCTTCCCGGCGTCAACGGCCTCTATTCCGACGGCAAGGCCCCGCGTGCGCCCGCCGATACGCCAGGCTTCACCCAAAGCTACCTCGATACGAATACCGGCGAGACGGTGACGGTCCAACCGTTCCGCGTCGGGCCTGAGCAGAACTCGACGATCAAGGACTCCACCGACCATTCTCATACCGGGCTCGCCGCCAAGCTCGACGTGCAGAACGGGGTCGCAAAAATGGACAAGTTCGCCGAAGTCGAGTGGCGCAAATATGCGCGCGCTGGCGGCGCCGCTCGCGAGGCGATGGGCAAACAGTTCGCGCGCCTCGTCATGGCGCATATCGACTGCGACACCATCCCCTTCTTCTGGCGCTACGCCAGCCGCTTCACCATCTTCGACAACAATTTCGCCACCGAAGACACGCCGTCAACGCCGAACGCAGTCGCGGTGATCGGCGGCCAATCGGGCGAGACCCAGTGGGTGAAGCACCCGAGCGAGACGCAGGACGCCGCGCAGGATGGCTTCACCGGAACGATCAGCGGAACGATCAACGGCAAGACCTATTCGGGAACCGCGACCACCCAAGGCCCGCCCCTGGTCAACGACCCGCAGCCCTGGTGGGGCTCGGAGTTCGATAACACGATCGTCGGTCGCGAACCGGCCGGGTCGCCGAAGGAATGGTACAATCCAGACGACATCGCCTCCAATCTCACCTTCGCGACCCTGCCCCTCACATTCATGGGCGGGTGGATCAATTGGTTCACCGACCAGGATCGCAACCCGGCCTTCGACCTGCCCGACGTCTCGAAGGACGTTCCTTTCATCAGCGCGCTCGGGCACGAGCCGGTGCAATGGCGGTGGTACCAGAACGGCTATGACCACGAGCCGACTGATACGGGAAGCGAAGCCACCCACCAGAACTACGTCAGCCATCACAACGGCGCGCAATATTTCGGCTATATCGCCAACAATCCAGCCGAAGAGACTAATCTGCGCGGCGAAGGCGACTTCTTCTCCGACATGGCGAAGAACGTATTGCCCCGCTCAGGGGGCGTCTTCTATATCCGCGGCGGGTATTACAATCTCAAATATCCGCAAGAGTTCGGCCGTCATCCAGAATCCGAACTACCCCGACAAAAACGGCCTCACTCCTGCGGAGCTCGCGGCGATCAGAGTCGCGAAGTCCGGCGACGACGATCATCCGAGCTATTCCGACAGCCAGCTCACGGAAGCCATGGCTGCGCGCGTCATCAACGCGATCGCGGCGAATAAGGACATCTGGGAGCACAGCGCCATCGTCATCACTTACGACGAATCCGACGGCCTTTACGATCACGTCGCGCCGCGGATCCTGAGCTACGGTCCCGATGGCCTGCCTATTGCTCGCGGAATCCGGATTCCGCTTTTGCTCATCTCGCCTTACGCCCGCGTCCACGCCGTCTCGCACGCCGAGGGCGACCACAACGCGGTCATCGAGACGATCAACGCGCTCTTCGGTCTGCCGGCTTTGTCCAGCCTGCCCGACGAAAAGGAGGCGCTCGCGGCCGGCGATTCGCCCAAGTTCAACGCCTTCGGGCCGCCCGGCTTCGAGCAGAAGTATCTGGGGCCGCGCGATCAGGAATCGCCCGCGACCGCAAGCCTTTTGTCCGGCTTCGACAAGGCGCGGGTGACCGGAGCGCTGCCGCCGCTGCCGGCTTCTTATGCGATGATTCCCGACGCCGACATCGACTCGTTTCCGCATTATGGCGGCAAGGGCTGCGCTGCGATCGGGATCACCCCTGAGGACGTGCGGCAGGGCATTCGGAACGTGATTCCGGACGGGTTCAATTCCTTGCCTGCGACCTTGCCGGCGTACAATTGAGCCGTGCGCTTGCCGACAACACGCACTGGAGCATCCTTGGAGACGCGAGGCTCGGCCTCGCCCTCAGGATCAGTTTAGATGTCATGCTGTGTCGGTGCTTGCATCGTGAGTTTTGGGGATGAGCGGTCGTGGACAAAGTCCTTGTCCTCATGAACCCGCAAAGCGGGCGTTTCGAAGGACGGCTCTGGCGTACACCTCGGTATCGTCTTCACGCTCGCCATTGTCCACCCTCGCCCATGCCGGCCCGATCGTGGATCGCATCAAGTCCTCAGGCGTCATTCGCTGTGGCGGCGTCCCGCGGCCTGGACTGGTCAGCCAGTCGCCTGACGGCGCGCCCTCCGGCCTCTATCTCGATCTTTGCCGCGCGATCGGCGCGGCGGTGCTTGGGCCGCAAGGCAAAATCGAGTTCCACCTTTATGATTCCGACCGCGCGTTCGCGCGCGCCGCCAACGGCGCCGACGATCTTTTCTTCCTTGACGGATCGGAGATCGCCGATCATCGCCTCGCCGGCGCAGCGACGCTCGGGCCCGCGGTCTATTTCATCGCCACCGCGGCCATGGTCCATGGGCCGGCTCCAATCCAGAAATTGAGCGACCTCTCCGGCAAATCCATCTGCTTCTACCAGGGCGACGACGCACACTTGACGCTTGAAGCGTCGATGGCCGCGCGGCGTCTCGATTTCGTCCGCATGGGCTACATGGAATATGGCGAGCTGCACGACGCCTACAGCGCCGGAGTTTGCGACGCTCAAGTCGGCGAGAGCGGAGATCTCGCGGCCGCAAGGCTCGAGGAGCACGGCGCGCCCGCGAGCCGCATCCTGGCCGAGCCGCTCGCCACTTTCCCGGTGTTCGCCTTGAGCCCGGCGAGCGATCCGCAATGGTCGGCGATTGTGGCCTGGGCGATCTATGCCCTTGAGCGCGCCGAACTGCCGGCGACGCCCTGGGCGGCGGAAGGACTGAAGTCCCTGGGCGTCGAGGGGCGGGATCTCGGCCTGCCCGAAGATTGGGCGAAACGCGTTGTCGGCGCCGCCGGCTCCTACGCCGACATCTATGCCCGCAATCTCGGCGAAAGCTCGCCCCTGAAGCTTCCGCGCGGCCCAAACGCGCCGACCGAACTTGGCGGCCTGTTCGTCACGCCCTACCGGGAATAGCGGGCGACTTTGCGAGTCCATTTTGAGGATTTTCAGCGGGTTGCGCTGCGATTAGCGAGTCACTTCTCATTTTCACATATCTAATTTGTTTTATATGCGCTGAAGTGTTTGAGAGCCGACCCCCTCAAAGTAAAACGCCGGCCAGCAGAACACCGGGACGACGACAATGCCAAAATTGAGTGCTGGGATCTTGTTATTCCGCCGCCGTCCCTCAGGCGTGGAGGTGATGCTCGTCCACCCCGGCGGACCGTTCTGGGCGAAGAAGGACGCCGGCGCATGGTCCATCCCCAAGGGGCTCGTCGACGAAGGAGAGGACCTCCTCTCGGCGGCCAAGCGCGAGTTTCTCGAAGAGACCGGCGTGGCGGTTGACGGCGAGTTCCTCGACCTCGGAGCGCACAAGCAGCCGGGCGGCAAGACGATCGTGGCCTGGGCCTGCGAAGCCGATTTCGACCCCGCCGCGCTCAAGAGCAACACGTTCGCGCTCGAATGGCCGCCGCGCTCCGGCAGGACAGCCGAGTTCCCGGAGGTCGACCGGGCCGCGTGGTGGTCGATCGACGAGGCGCTGGAGAAGATCAACAAGGGGCAGAGGCCGATCATCGCGCGCCTCAGCGAGATGAACGAAATTCTGACCCGCGTCGCCGGCTGGGCGGGCGGCCCGGCGCTGGCGACGGCGTGGTATCGGGCCGAACCGATCCCCGCCTTTGCCGGGCGCACGGCGGAGGCGCTGGTCAAATCCGGCCAGGCGGGTCCGCTGCGCGACTACCTCGACTCGATCGCACTCGGCGGCTTTGCTTGAGGTTTCAAGGCCTGGCCTACCGCCACCATGATCCCGCCCGCCGTTCAAGCCCATGTCCGGCGACGGCGCACCCATCCATGGCGGACGTTTCAATCCCAAAGGAACGCCTGTGCTTTAAAATACAAATATGTCATGTTGTTATTCGCCTTTCTGCTCAGTCACGCCAGGGCCAACGGGCCCAATCCCGAGGGCGGAACTAAACGGGGTCCTAACCAACTGAAAACATTAGGGCGCGCCGGTAAAACTACCGCTAGACCCGATGCGCCGTTGACCGCGCTCTCCGGTCGTATAACACGCGCTGACCAAAGACCTCTCGCAAACGGACCCGTTGATGGCCTTCTGGCTGGACATCGCCGCCTTTCTTGTCAAAGCCCTGATCATCGTGGCGGCTTTCGGCGGCCTCGCCATCCTCATCGCGCGCCTTGCGCGCTCGAGCGAACCCAAGGACCAGGAGATCAAGGTCCGCTCGCTCGACGAGCGCTACGACGACATGCGCGACGCCATGAACGGCGAGTTGCTCGACAGGAAGGAACGCAAGGCGCTCGCGAAGACGCTCAAGAAAGAGGCCAAAGCAACCGCCAAGGCGCGCCGCGGCGAGGCGCCGGGAAAGCGCATCTATGTGCTCGCCTTCAAGGGCGACATGCGCGCGAGCGCGGTCAAGCGGCTTGGCGCGGAGATCGACGCCGTCCTTATCGCCGCACGGGCAGGAACCGACGAAGCGGTGATCCGGATCGAAAGCCCGGGCGGCACAGTGACGGGCTATGGCCTCGCCGCCGCCGAGATACTTCGCTTGCGCGAACGCAAGATCAGCGTCACCGCCTCTGTGGACCAGGTTGCGGCGAGCGGCGGCTACATGATGGCTTGCGCGGCGGACCGCATCGTTGCTGCGCCGTTTGCAATCGTCGGCTCGATCGGCGTTGTGGCGCCGGTGCCGAACCTCCATCGGTTGCTCAAGAAGAACGAGATCGATTTCGAGGAAATAACCGCGGGCGAGTTCAAGCGCACCGTCTCGGTCCTTGGCGAGATCACGCCCGCGGGCCGCGAGCATTTCCGCGAGAAGCTCGACACGACCCACCAGGCGTTCAAGGATCATGTCGCGCAATGCCGCCCGAAGGTGGACATAGAGGGCGTCGCGAATGGCGACTATTGGCTGGCGCGCGAAGCCGTAGCCCTCGGCCTCGTCGACGAGATCATGACCGGAGACGAACTCTTGTTCCGGGCCCGCGACAAAGCGCGCCTCTACGAAGTCTCGACCGAAGCGCGCAAGAGTTTCCTCGAGCGGCTGACGGGCGCCTTCGCCATGCTGATGGAGCGCGCGCGGGACGTCGCCATCGAGGCCCTGCGCCCCGGGCTCTGATTCAACGAAGACACCCCGCCGAGAGACCCGTCACCGCCAGACCCTGCCGGTTCACAAGGCGGTGATCGTAGCGCAATACGGGGCGGTAGAGCTATTCTCCGCGTAACAACGGCCATCTTGCCGTCGAAGCTTGCGCAGGGCGTATGCGCCCCCCGTCTTGGAAAGGAAACTCCGGTCATGATCTCCAGACGTACGCTTCTCGCGTCCCTCATCGTCGCCGGCTTCGCCGCTCCCGCTCTCGCGGCCGAGCAGATCGACTATTCGCCCGGCGCGTTCACCGCGGCGCTCAATTCAGGCAAGCCGGTCCTTGTCTGGATTCATGCGAGCTGGTGCCCGACCTGCAAGGCGCAGGCGCCGATTCTCGCTAGGATTGAGGCCGATCCCCAGTACAAGGATCTCACGGTCGTCCGCGTCGACTTCGATTCCCAGAAGGACGCGGTGAAGCGCTTTGGCGCGCGCATGCAAAGCACGCTGATCACCTTCAAGGACGGCAAGGAGACCGGACGCTCGGTCGGCGAGACGGACCCTGCCGCGCTGTCGGCGCTGGTCGCCAAGACCATCTGACGCCCGATGTCTCCGGGAACGCTCGGGCTTGCTTTCCTGGCGGGTCTGCTCTCGGTGCTATCGCCCTGCGTGCTGCCGCTCGTGCCCATCGTGCTCGGGACGGCGGCCAGCGAGGCGCGGGGCGGCCCGTTCGCTCTTGCCGCGGGGCTCGCGCTTGCCTTCACCGCGATCGGCCTCTTCGTCGCGACTCTCGGCTTCGCCATCGGCCTCGACGGCGAGGCGTTCAGGATGGCCGCCGCGCTCCTCATGATCGGCGTTGGCGTCGTGCTCACGGCGCCTAGCCTGCAAACTCGGCTCGCCGTCGCCGGCGGTCCGGTGGCCGCCTGGGCGGGCGAGCGCATCAACGCCGTCCCCTCTCGCGGGCTTCTCGGACAGTTCGGCGTCGGCCTCCTGCTCGGCGCCGCCTGGAGCCCATGCGTCGGACCGACGCTCGGCGCGGCCTCGGTTCTGGCGGCGCAAGGCTCGTCGCTCGCCGGCGTCACGCTGACCATGCTTGCGTTCGGGATCGGCGCGGCGGCGCCGCTGATCGCCCTCGGCCTCGCCTCGCGGCAAGCCATGGCGCGCTGGCGCGGGCGCCTTCTCTCCGGCGGCAAGCGGGCCAAGACGGCCCTTGGGCTGCTCATGATCGCGCTCGGGCTTATGATCGTCACGGGAGCGGACAGGACGCTCGAAACGGCGCTGCTCGACCGCTCGCCGCAATGGCTGACCGACCTCACGACGCGGTTCTGAGAGCGGACGGGGCGCGCCTTCACTTAAGCTCGTAGCAATTGACGATCGTGCGCGGATTGCGCGTCACGTCGTAGAGAACGCCGCACTGAACAAGCGCGTTCTGTCCCGGATGGCGGAACAGGATGAGCGAGGTGCGATTGTCGTAGCCGCTGGCGTAGCCGGCGATTTCCCACCCTTGCGCAAGCAATTGATCGATCGTCAGCGGCGACTGCGCGGCGGCCCCAAAGCTCAACGCCGCCAGCATCATCGCGAAGCAAAGGCCTGAACGCATAACCAGAATCTCCTGATGCGCCTGCGCCCGTTCGTTCTCTTTAAGCGCACCCCACCGTTCTCTCAATTCAACCTTGCGCGAGTTGAGCGACATCTCGCCTCGATCTCTTCGCCGAGCCCTTGACCGCCCGCGCCAACTCCTCCAGTAGCGCCGGCTGCGCCAAATGGCCGCAGGCGCCATCGTCCTCTATGGTGGCCCGCTCGCAAAGCGCTGGGTGACTATGGTGAACGATCTCGTGGCGGGAGACGACGCTAGCATGACGGATGTGAAAGAGAGCCCAGCGCAGGACGATCGCGTGAAGCCCGAGCCGGCGCGCGAGCGGCCAAGCGGCAGCGCGACGGCCGCCGCGGCGATCGTCAGCCTGATCCTCGCCGGGATCGTGGGCCTCTCGATCTGGTATCTCGCGTGGCCTCAGCCGCTCATTGTCCAGGGGGAAGCCGACGCGACTCGCATCGACATCGCCGCGCGGGTCGACGGACGCGTCGGCCAACGTCCCGTCGAGCGCGGCCAAAATGTCGCGGCGGGGCAATTGCTGTTCGAGATCGACAACCCGGAACTCATCACCAAATGGCGCCAGGCTGAGGCCGGCGTCGACGTCGCAAAGGCCCAGCTCGCCAACATCCTCGCGGGCACGCGGGTGGAAGTGGTCGATCAGAAGAAGGCCGCTCTGGAAAGCGCCGAAGCCAACTTCCAGCTCGCCGACAAGACCTATGCGCGCATCAAGGACCTCGCCGGTACGGGCAATGCGCCGCTGCAGCGCCTCGACGAGGTTACGAACTCGCGCGAAGTGGCGAAGCGAGACCAGGATAGCGCGCAGCTCGCCTATAACGAGGCCGTGAACGGGGCGACCAAGGAAGAGCGTGAGATCGCCCGGACCAACGTGCTCCAGGCGCAAGCCAGCGTCGACACGATCAAGGCTGACGTCGACGAGCTCACGGTCAAAGCGCCGATCGCTTCGCAGGTCTATCAGATCGGGGCGGAGGTCGGGGAATATGTCTCGCCCGGCGTGCCGCTGCTCTCGCTGATCGACCTCAGCGACGTCTGGCTCAGGTTCAATCTTCGCGAAGATCTGGTCAGGGGGCTCAAGGTTGGCGACAAGTTCAAGATGCGCGTCCCAGCGCTCGGCGATCAGGAAATCGAGGCGGAGGTCAAGCTGATCGAGACGCGCGGCGAATATGCCGGCTGGCGAGCGACCCGGGCGACGGGCGACTTCGACTTGAGAACCTTCGAAGTGCGCGCCTATCCGGTCTCGCCCCTTCCCGCGCTTCGGCCGGGCATGAGCGTTTATGCCGAGTGGCCGACGGGCGAGCGCAAGTGAGGGCTCCGCCAAAGCCGGGATTGCTTCTGGTCGCGACGCGCGAGTTGCGCTGGATGCAGCGCGATGGGGTCGCGCTCATCCTGGTCCTCGTCGTTCCGGTCTTTGCCTTCGCCATCCTGACGCTGACGTTCAGCAATGCGGTCATTCGCAACCTCCGCGTCGCCATCGTCGACGCGGATCGCTCCGCGACTTCGCTCATCTATGTCCAGTCGATCGCCTCAGCGCCCGGCGTCACTGTCGCCGAGCGATCGAGCGACATGAGAAGCGCGATGCAGGCCGTGCGCTCCGGCGACGCGATCGCCGCGGTCTATATCCCCGAGAATTTCGAGCGCGACCTCCTCGCGAGGAAGCGGCCGCAGGTGGTGTCGCTTTACAACCGGCAATATTTCACGCCCGGCAACAACGCGGCCTCAGCGATCCAGAACGCCATCTCGGCGGCGACCGCTGCGCTGCCGCACGATGCGGACGGCGGGGGGTACAAGCCGGGCGCCCTTGTCGCCGAACAATATGTCCTGTCGAACCCGGCGCTCAATTTCGCCCAGTTCCTGCTGCGAGCGGTTCTGCCCACCGTGCTGCACGTCGTGACCGCGATCGCCGGCGGCTATGCGGTCGGCTCGGAGTTCTCTCAGCGCAGCAAGCGCGCCTGGATGCGCGCCGCCGGCGGCCGGCCGCTTGTCGCGCTCATGGGCAAGCTCATGCCTTTGTTCGGCATCTTCATCGTCATGATGGTGGCGGACGCCGCCATCATCCATGTGCTCTACGGCGTCAACTTCCGAGGCGACCCGTTGCTCGTCGCCGCATCCGCCTGTCTTCTCCTGATCGCCTATCTTTCCTTCGGCGCTCTTCTGGTTCTGCTGACTCAGGCGCTGCCGACGGGCCTGAGCCTCATCGCGATATTCTGCAATCCGGCGTTCGGCTTTGCGGGCGTCGGATTCCCGGTTACGGCCATGGGGATTTTTCCCCAAGCCTGGGGTTCGATCCTGCCGCTGCGCTGGTATTTGCAGGTCCTGTTCGACCAGGCGGCCCGCGGCGTGCCGGCTTCGGACTCCCTCAGACCTTTCCTGATCCTCGCTGGCCTCGCCTGCCTCTATTTCGCGCTCGCCTGGGCGAGGCTTCGCGCCATCGCCTATACGCCGCCGAAACGCGAGGAGACGCCAGCCGTCCGCCTCCGATACGGACGGGGCGTCGCAATCGCGATGGGCAATGAGGTCCAGCGCATTCTCGGCGACAGATCGGGTCTTGGGCCTGATCGTGCTTGCGCCGCTCGCCTATGGAGCGCTCTACCCGCAGCCCTATCTCGGTCAGGTTCTTCGCAGCATACCGATCGCCGTCGTCGACCAGGATCGAACGGAGCTCAGCCGCAACCTCGTGCAGACCTTGAACGTCGGACGAGGCGCTCTAAGGTCAGCGGTGCGGAGCGGAAACGCTCGCCGACGCCCAGGCCGCGCTCGACCGCCATGAGGTCTTCGCCATTCTCGCGATCCCCAAAGACACGGAGCGTCAGGTCTTGCGGGGTGACAAGGCGCGGATAGCGGCCTATGTCGACGCGGCCTATTTCCTCCTCTACAGCCGGACCCTGCAGGGCATATCGGAAGCCGCTTCGACAGTCTCCGCCGACATAGCGACGCGCGGCGCCCGCAGCGAGGGAAGCCTCGTCTATGCGGCGATGGCCCGCAGCGCCTCGCCGATCGATTTCCTCTCTCAGCCGTTGTTCAACCCAACGGGCGGCTACGCCAGCTATGTCGTGCCCGCCGCCTTCATCCTTATTCTGCAACAGACGCTGCTGCTCGGCGTCGCATCGCTTGGCGGGGCGGCCTACACGATCGGCGGCCGCGCAACCCGCTGGCTTCGATCCGGGGCGCGCGCCGTTTTCGGTCAGGCGCTTGCGCATCTCTGCTTCGCGCTGCCGGGACTTGCGCTCTATTTGATCGTGCTGCCGCGGGTTTACGGCTTCTCGACGCTCGGCCGGATCGGGGATCTTATCCTCATGGCGGTTCCCTTCGTGCTCTCCGTCAGCTTCCTGGCCCAGTTCGTGAGCGCCTGGTTCACACGCCGGGAGACGGCGATTCTCCTCTTCATCGCGGTCAGCCTTCCACTCTTCTTCCAGGTCGGCGTGTCCTGGCCGATCGAAGCGCTTCCCGATTTCATCCGGGCCGCAAGCCGCATCATTCCCAGCACCTCGGCCATCGACGGATTCGTTCGCATCAATCAGATGGGGGCGAGCATCATGGAGGTGAGGCGCGACTGGACCACTTTATGGATTTTGACGATCGTCTACGGGTTGCTCGCCGTGCTTGCGACCCGTCTTGCTTCCCGCAATGAGGCGCGGTCGTGAACGCTCGAGGTCGGACAGTCGCGATCCTGGCGACGGTGGTGCTCATCGGGGCGGCCGGAGCCGCACTGTTTAGGTTTGAAACGCAGCGGAAACCGAGGCGTCCGCTCATCGGCGTCGTGCACGAGACGGAGATCCGCATCGCGCCCGAAATTTCGGCGCGACTGGCCTCGTTGCCGGTGAAGCCGTTGCAGCCAGTGCGCAAGGGCGAGGTGATCGCGGTGCTGTCGAGCCCAGAGGTCACGGCCTCGCTTGAGGAAGCGAAGGCGAATCTGGAATCGGCGCGCGCCAACCTCGCCAATGTCGTCGCTGGCGTGCGCCAGGAAGAGCGCGACACCGCGGCGCAGAACGTCGCGATCGCCGACTCGAACCTCACCCTCGCCAGGCAGCAGTTTGCGCGAGTCTCCGTGCTCGCGGCAAAGAACTACGCGAGCCGGCAGCAATATGACGAGGACGCCGCGGCATTGAGCAAGGCGGAGGCCAGTCTTGTTCTCGCCAACGCGGCTTTGGATCAAAGCAAGGCTGGACCCACGAAGGAGGAGCTTGCCGTCGCGCAAAGCCAGGTCGCGCTTGGGCTGGCGACGGTCGCCGACCTTGAGGCGCAGCTCGCCAAGACGACGCTGACCTCGCCGGTGGACGGGATTGCGCGACTTCTCGTCGCCGAACATGGCGAAGCGATCTCTCCGGGCCAACCGGTCCTAACGCTTGCCGTCGCTGGCGACCGCTGGTTCACTTTCACGATCCGCGAGGACCGCCTTCACGGACTGACGTTGGGTTCGAAGGTCGCGCTCCGAACCGCGGCCGGAGATCGTTTCGAAGCCAAAGTCACAGAGCTCAGGCCGCTCGGCGAGTTCGCCGTGTGGCGCGCGGCGCGCGCGGTCGGCGATCACGACCTCAACAGCTTTCTCCTCCGCGCCGATCCGCTCGGCCCGACGCCGAAGCTCGAGCCGGGCATGACGGTGTGGATCGACGAGGGGCAGGCTGGCTAAAACCCGAGTGGGGACAATCGTCATCGCGAGGAGGCCGGAGGCCGACACGGCGATCCAGGGAGCCTGACGACTCCTGGATTGCTTCGTCGCTGCGCTCCTCGCAATGACAGCCCTGGCTCGACAGAATTCCGATGTGTGCGCACGCCTTGCCTCCCCTGCCCGCCCCTGATATGCCGCCCGCAATCCCCGAACACTCCAGGAATGCCCATGGCCGCGCGCCAGTTCATCTATCACATGCGAGGTCTCGCCAAGACCTATCCGGGCGGCAAGAAGGTCCTCGACAACATCAATCTCTCCTTCTACCCGGACGCGAAAATCGGCGTGCTCGGCGTCAACGGCTCGGGCAAGTCGACGCTTATGCGGATCATGGCTGGACTGGACACCGAGTACGTCGGCGAAGGCTTCGTCGCCGAGGGCGCCAAGGTCGGCTACCTGCCGCAGGAGCCTGACCTCGACCCCACGCTCGACGTGAAGGGCAACGCCATGCTTGGCGTGAAAGAGAAGCAGGCGATCCTCGACCGCTACAACGAGCTCGCCATGAACTATTCCGACGAGACCGCAGACGAAATGACGCGCCTCCAGGACGAGATCGAGGCCAAGGGCTTATGGGATCTCGAGAGCCAGGTCGAGCAGGCGATGGACGCGCTCGGCTGCCCTCCCGACGATTCCAACGTGACGAAGCTGTCGGGCGGCGAAAGGCGCCGCGTCGCCCTCTGCCGTCTTCTGCTCGAGAAGCCCGACCTCCTGCTGCTCGACGAGCCGACCAACCATCTCGACGCCGAGACCGTCAATTGGCTCGAAGGGCATTTGCGCGCAATATCCGGGCGCGATCCTCATCGTCACTCACGACCGCTATTTTCTCGACAACGTGACAGGCTGGATTCTCGAGCTCGACCGCGGCCGCGGCATTCCCTACGAAGGCAACTATTCGTCCTGGCTCGTGCAGAAGCAGAAGCGGCTCGAACAGGAAGGCCGCGAAGACGCCGCCCGGCAGCGCGCCCTCGCCGAGGAAAGCGAGTGGATCGCCTCATCGCCGCGAGCGCGTCAGACCAAATCGAAGGCGCGCATCGCCGCTTATGACGAGCTCGTCAAGAAGAGCAACGAGAAGGCGCCGACCACCGCGCAGATCGTCATTCCTGTCGCCGAGCGGCTCGGCCAGAACGTCATCGACATCGAGAACCTTTCGAAGGGTTACGGCGACCGGCTGCTCATCGACAAGCTCACATTCAAGCTGCCGCCTGGCGGCATTGTCGGCGTCATTGGCGCGAACGGCGCCGGAAAGACGACGCTCTTCCGCATGATCACCGGCCAGGAGAAGCCGGACTCAGGCTCGATCAAGATCGGCGAGAGCGTGCAGCTCGGCTATGTCGATCAGTCGCGCGACGCGCTCGACGGCAAGAAGAATGTATGGGAGGAAATCTCCGGCGGTTACGACATCATCACGCTCGGCAAGCGCGAGATGAACAGCCGAGCCTATGTCGGCGCCTTCAATTTCAAAGGCTCTGACCAACAGAAGAAGGTCGGCCAGCTCTCGGGCGGCGAGCGCAACCGCGTGCATCTCGCGAAAATGCTGAAGAGCGGCGCGAACCTGCTCCTGCTCGACGAGCCGACCAACGACCTCGACGTCGACACCTTGCGCGCGCTGGAGGAGGCGCTGCTCGACTTCGCCGGCTGCGCGGTCATCATCAGCCACGACCGCTTCTTCCTCGACCGCATCGCCACCCACATGCTGTCCTTCGAAGGCGACAGCCATGTCGAGTGGTTCGAGGGCAATTTCGCTGACTACGAGGAGGACAAGAAACGCCGCCTCGGCATCGACAGCGTCATCCCGCACCGGCTGAAGTACAAGAAGTTTTCCAGGTAGCGAGTGCGCCGACGCGCGATCGCCTTACCCGACCTTCTCTGCGAGCCACATCTTGATTAGAGACTGGTACGGAACGTCGCGCTTATGGGCGGCGGCCTTGATCTGCTCCAACCGGCTGACGGGGAGCCTAATCGAAATCGCGGTTGTGCTCGGCTGAAGGTTGGGCAGCCGAACACGCTTGGCCTTGCGCCAATCGAGGTCGGCGGTCGGGTCTTCGCGTTCCCAATAGGCGCGCTCTTCGGCTTCGCTGTCGAAGGCGGCGGCGGTCCTACGGGTCTTTTTCACAGGCCAACTTTCGTGGCGCTGATCTCACGCGCCCTCATACACCGCCCTTCGGCGGCCGGCCAGACCGCCCTCGACGGCGAACTGCGACCGGCCTAAGGTCAGTATTTAGAAATGTTCTAAATCGAAAAACAGACCCCCCGGCAAGCCCAAAGGGCGACGGCGACGGCCTGACAGACGGGGGAAGCAGGCCGAAGGAGGAAACATGTGTCACCTTTTTGCAAGCCAGTCTCCCGACAGCTACGCCTTCGAGACGCGCTCGATACGGCTGAACGGACAGAGCACGAGCCTTCGCCTGGAAAAGGTGTTCTGGGAACTCCTTGAGGACATCGCGGCGGCCGAAGGAATGTCCGTGCCCCGCTTCATCTCGGCGCTGCATCAGGAGATCCTGCTCCTGCGCGGGGAAGTCCCCAATTTCACCTCGCACCTCCGCTGCATTTGCGTCACCGCTCGGACTTCGGCGGAGCCTGGCGGCGGAGCACGCGCGGAGGCCGCCTAAGGTCATTTGGCGGCGTAGTAAGCCGATAACACCCGCCTGCTCCCGAACTCGCTAGCCTTTTCGACCTCAGGCGGCGACTTGGCGCGGGCGACGAATGGCGAAGGCGATCCATACGATGATCCGCGTGCTCGACGAAGCGCGGTCGCTTGCCTTCTACAAAAAGGCTTTCGGGCTCGAGATCTCCGATCGGCTCGACTTTCCCGACTTCACGCTCGTCTATCTCTCCAATTCCGAGACGCCTTACGAAGTCGAACTCACGATCAACAAGGGTCGCACGGAGCCTTACAATCTGGGCGACGGCTACGGCCATGTCGCCTTCGTGCTCGAGGATCTCGACGGGGAGCATCGCCGTTTCGAGGCCGAGGGCCTGAAACCGCGCAAGATCGTCGAGTTCAATAAGGACGGGAAACTGATCGCCCGCTTCTTCTTCGTCGAAGATCCGGACGGCTACAAGATCGAGGTCCTGCAGAAGCTCGGCCGCTTCAGATAGGCCGAGGCCAACAAGTCTTGCACAAAAACAGGAGGAAACGACGATGACGACAACGGTTGCGGCGCCCGCAAAGCAGGGCCTATCGAGACGCTTTTTCCTGCAACGATCCGCGAGCGGATTCGCGGCCGCGATCGCGATCACTTCGACTGGCGCTCTGCTCAACGTCTCCGAAGCATGGGCGCTCGACGTCAAAGGCGTGAAGCCCGAAACGATGAAGACCCTGATCCTCGTCGCGCGCGACATCTATCCGCATGACAAGGTCGCCGACCGCTTCTACGCGATCGCCATGAAAGGCTACGACGAAAAGGCCGCGGGCAACCCCGAAATGAAGGCTGAGGTCGAGGGGTTCGTCGCTGCGCTCGATGGGGCTGCGGGCGAGGGAGGCTATGTCGGTCTCCCCTGGGAAGCCGACCGCGTCGCGATCCTCAAAGGCCAGAGCGAGAATCCAATGTTTCAGACGATCCGTTCCGGCCTCATTGTATCGCTCTACAACAACAAAGAGGTCTGGCCGATCTTTGGCTACGAGGGCAAGTCCTTCTCCAAGGGCGGATACATCCACCGAGGCTTCGACGACATCACCTGGCTCTGACCGCACGAACAAAGCCCAATTCACGCGAGGAAACGGACATGGCAGCGAAATTCGATCAGAACGACGACAGCGTCGTCGTCATCGTGGGATCGGGCGCGGGCGGCGGGACGCTCAGCAACGAGCTGGCGCAGAAGGGCGTCAAGGTCGTCGTGCTCGAAGCAGGTAAGCGTTACGAATACGAGGACTTCATTAACGACGAATGGGACAGCTTCACCCAGCTTGCCTGGAAGGACATGCGGACAACCTCCGGCGACTGGCGGGTTCACAAGGACTTCCCCAATCTGCCGGCCTGGATCGTCAAGGCCGTCGGCGGAACGTCGATCCATTGGGCGGGCGCCTCCCTCCGCTTGCAGGAGCGCGAGTTCAAGGACGCCTCGACTTACGGGCACATCCCCGGCGCCAATCTCCTCGACTGGCCGATCACCCTCGCCGATCTCGAGCCCTACTACGCCAAGGCCGAGGACAAGATGGGGGTCACCCGCACCAACGGCATCCCGGGGCTGCCAGGCAGCAACAATTTCAAGGTCTTCAAGGCCGGGGCCGACAAGCTCGGCTATAAGGAGTGCCACACCGGCCGGATGGCGATCAATTCCGAGCCGCGCGACGACCGCAACGCCTGCCAGCAGACGGGCTTCTGTTTTCAGGGCTGCAAGTGGGGGGCGAAATGGTCGACGCTCTATACCGAGATCCCGAAGGGCGAGGAGACCGGCAATATGGAGGTTCGACCCAGAGTCGCATGTCGCGCAGATCGAGCATGACGCGTCGGGCAAGGTGACCGGCGTCACCTATTTCGACGCCGACGGCAAGCTGCAGCGCCAGAAGGCGCGCATCGTCGCGGTCGCGGGCAATTCGCTCGAAAGCCCGCGGCTCCTCCTCAATTCCGCCTCGTCGAAATTTCCGGACGGGCTCGCCAATTCCTCGGGCCAGGTCGGGCGCAACTACATGCGCCACACGACCGGATCGGTCTACGCGATCTTCGAACAGCCGGTGCACATGTATCGCGGCACAACGATGGCCGGTATCATCCGCGACGAGGCGCGCAACGATCCGAGCCGCGGCTTCGTCGGCGGGCTACGAACTGGAGACGCTTTCCCTCGGCCTTCCCTTCATGGCCGCCTTCCTCAATCCGGGCGCGTGGGGCCGCGAATTCACCACCGCGATGGACGGCTATGCGAATATGGCCGGCATGTGGATCGTGGGCGAGGACATGCCGCAGGAAACGAACCGGGTCACGCTCAGCAATCAGAAGGACAAATGGGGCCTGCCGGTCGCGAACGTGCATTTCGACGACCACCCGAACGACGTCGCGATGCGCAACCATGCCTATGGGCAGGGCGCGGCGATGTACGAGGCGGTCGGCGCGACGCGAACGTTCCCGACGCCGCCCTATCCCTCGACCCACAACCTCGGCACGAACCGGATGAGCGCCAATGCGCGCGACGGCGTGGTCAACGGTCACGGCCAGACGCACGACATCAAGAACTTGTTCATCTCGGACGGCAGCCAGTTCACCACCGGCGGCGCCGAGAACCCGACCTTGACGATCGTGACGCTGGCGATCCGTCAGGCCGACTATATCGCCGACCAGATGAAGTCGAACACGATCTGAGGGGAGAAGGAGCCATCCGAGGAAGGCGACTGGGACGCAAGCGCCCCCGCACTTGCGTCCCGCCTTAGCCCAAGTCCGCTAAACGCGACCCCTGCCCCCGCGCGGCCTCGGCGAGCCGCGCGTTGAGGGTCGCCAGCGTCGCTCCGGCATTTTTCGCGCTCGCCAGGTGCAGAGCGTCAGGAGCGGTGAGCTTCGTCGCGAAATCCCGGACAAGCATTTCCGCGCCGCGAAATCGGCTCGATCGTGACGTACAGGGACACGATCACGCGGCGAGCAAATCGAAGCTCGCCAGAGCAGCCGAAACTTCGCCTGGGTTAACTCGTCTGGTGCTCGCTGACCGCGTCACGACAGCGGGGGATTCCAGGCGGTCGCTCGGTGATTGCAGTGTTGTGCGCCTGTTTTATGTCTGCTGGCGCCCAGGGAAAGTGGGCGGCAAATTTATGATGACGCGGCTCCGCTTGCGATCGGCGCTTCGACACGCGAGTGCTAGTCTCGCCGCACTGGACGCGCTGCAAAGGGCTTATGATGATCGTCGTCTTTGACATCGGCAATGTTCTGGTGCGTTGGGATCGACGCTATCTCTACCGCAAGGTTTTCGACGACGAGGAACGGATGGAGCGCTTCCTGGCGACTGCGTTGGGGATGGACTTTGTTTCGCATACCGATGTCGCGAAGGACTTCGGCGCCGCGGTCGCCATGCGGGCCAAAAGCTTTCCTGAATTCGCCAAAGAGATCCATATGTTCCACGAACGCTGGATCGAGACGCTTGGCGAACCGATCGAGGAGAACGTCGCGCTGCTGCGCCGATTGCGCGCGTCCGGCAAGCCGGTATATGCGCTCAGTAACTTCGCTCACGAAACCTTCGCGCTTACTGAGCGCAGGCACGATTTTCTGAGCGAGTTCGACGATCGCGTCATCTCCGGTCATGTCGGCTTCGTGAAGCCGGACGCGGGGATTTACGAGATCCTGTTCAAGCGCGCCGAGCGGCGGCCGAACGAACTTCTATTCATTGACAACTCGCTCCCCAACGTGCGCGCTTCCGAGGCGCTCGGCATGCCGGCGATCCACTATCGCCCTGGGATGAACCTGGAGAGCGAACTAGTGGCGCGCGGCGCCCTGTCCTGAAAGAGGTCGGAGGCCAGCGAGGGGCGTCCGACTGCCCTCAGTCTCCCCTCAGGCTCGGAGTTCCGGACACTTCGCCCCGCACATGGACGACCGCGGTCGCGTCAGAGTAGAGGCGCCGCCAGCCGGGTTCGCGGTCGAGCACCGCTACAATCCGATCGCCCGGAGCGAAGATGGTCCAGGCGATGTCATAGCGCTTGAGCGCGGTGTCGACCGCCTCGTGATCGCCGCTGCGCAGCTTGTCGTACAGGCTCATCATCTTGTCACCGTAGAGCTCTACGCGGGCGTCGATAAACGGCCGGACATGCTCGAAAATGAGAAAGCCACCGAACGCATAATCGTTGAGCACGGGCTTCCTTCTCAACTCCGGGGAGACGGCGCTCAAGGCCGAAATCGGCGCGGAGGGCCCGTCGATCGGCTCGATCGGCATGAGGAGCCGCACCCCGCCGATCGCCAGCGTCGCCGCGATGGTCAGCGGAAGGGCGATGCGGGCGATTCGCCGCCACTCTTCGCTGGGGCGCTCCGCGCGGATCGCCACCGCGATCGGACGCGCCAGCAGCATCGGCGCGAGGATCCCGAGCAGCATCTGATGACGGGAATGTTGGAGGGCCATGGCGACTAGCCCGATTATGAGCGCCACGCGGATCGGCGGCATCGCGAACGGCCGAGTCAAAGCAAAGCCGAGCAGCGTCAGAAGCGCCAGCTCCATCGTTCCGACATGGCCGAAGTCCTGAGGCCGCCATTCGCTGATGCGCGACAGGTTCTCGACCGACATCAGGCGAAACGGAAGGAAGAGGACATCGACCCCATATGGATTGATGAGCGCGGCGACGAGCGCAACGAGAGCGAACGTCGCCCACGCCCGCGCGGCTAGGAAACGCGCGCCGGCTGGCGCCTCCGTCATCGCCTCAAGCGCAAAGGGACCGATCAGGAGGAGGCCGAAAATGAATCCGCCGTGCATGTTCGCCCACGCAGTCATGAGCAGGGCGAGCCCAAGCGGCGGCGCGCGGCCGCGATCGCGCGCGGCGATGAGCACGGCGCCCCAGGCGGCCGCAAGCGGCAGTGCGAGCACATGCGGCCGCGCGAGCAGGTTCGCGGTCACAAGCGAAAGGCCGATCGCGACGGTTGCAATGAGCGGCGCGCCGCGAAGGTCACGCGCGGCGCTCAATCCAACGATCAACGCCGCGAGCGCAACGGCGGCGCCGGTCATGAGCACGACGCCGCTCCATCCGCCGGCGCGGAAGGCAAGCGCCAGCAGAACTTCCGACAGCCATTCATGCGCCGTCCACGGCGCGCCCGACATCGAATGGCTGAACGGGTCGGCGCGCGGCGTGGCCCCATGGGCGATGATCCATTCGCCCGTCGCCACATGCGACCAGGTGTCGCCGTCGCCAAGCACCTGGGGCGCGAAGGCCGCGAGCGTGAAGAGAAAGACAGCGATTGCGGCTAGGCCGAGCCCCGCGAGCCGGGTCTCGGGCAGCTCGTTGCTCGCGGATCGGGCAAACGGCAAAGCGAAGGACATCGCCCAAGTCTGCCAAAGCCGCGATAATTCTGCGTTAAACCGAGGGCGTCGGGTGCATGACGCGCGTCACGGCGCCCCCGTCGCAATCATGCGTATATCGCCGGCTTCTCACGCAACTTGATTGGCTCCCGCGCGCCGCTCGCGAGCGCCTTCACTCCGGCGAGCGTGGCGGCGGTTGCGACATAGCCATCCCACGCGCTCGGCCCTGCGGCGCCGCCCTTGGCCGCCGCGCTGATCCAGGCGCGGAATTCGGCGTCGAAGGCCGGATCGAATCGTTCCGGCCAGTCGGCGAACACACGACCCGAAAAGGCCCCGTTCAGCTTGAGAACGACTTCGTTTTGCTCGGCGAGGCTCACCGTTCCGGTTTCGCCGATCACTTCGCCCCGAATGTCGTAGCCATAGGCGATGTGGACTGAGGTCTCGATCGTCACGAGCGCGCCTGAGCGCATGTCCATGAGGGTGAACAAAGGGTCGGCGACCCCGCCAGCGCGGCGGTTCCCGCGCGGCGCCTTGACGGCGATCGCGACAGGCTCGTCATCCAGCACGAATCTCGCGATGTCGATGTCGTGCACCGCCGTATCGGTGATCGCCATCATCGCCTTGAAATGGCCGGGAGAGAAAGCGTTGCGATGGACGCTGTGAAACATTAGCGGCGATCCGATCGCGCCTTTCTGGACCGTGTCCTTCATTGCCCGATATTGTGCATCGAAACGGCGCATGAACCCGATTTGGACGAGCCGCCGTCCGAATGCGGCTTCCGCATCGAGGATCGCTGAACAGTCCGCCTCGGTTGTCGCCATCGGCTTCTCGCAGAAGACCGGTTTGCCGGCCCGGATCGCTGCGATCACATAAGTCGCGTGCGTATCGCCCCACGATGTGACGATGACCGCACCAACCTCCTTCGCGGCGATAAGCTCCTCGCCGGTCGGATAGGACTTCGCCCCGGGAAGCCTCGCCGCAACCTCATCCGCCCGGGCCGCGTCGGCGTCGCTGACCGCGACCACGCGGGCGCCGGCAAGCGTCTCGGTCAGCCGGCGAATATGTTCCTGCCCGATCTTCCCAACTCCGACGACGCCGACGTTCAGCACCATGTGTTTATTTCCCTCCCGCACGGGCGTCGCCGCTCAATAACCGACCGCCAAGGTTCCCCTTTGGCGTAAATCCGACGCGCCCTCAAGTTCGCCGTCGGAGGTCCGCACGATCGTGTTGGCCGAGCCCATGGCGTTGCGCACCACGACCTTGTGTCCCATCGCCTCGAGCAGGCGGATCGTGTCTGGTGAGATGCCGCGCTCGATACGCAATTCGTCGGGCCAGAGCTGGTCGTGGGCGCGCGGCGCGTTCTCGGCTTCAGCCACGTTGAGGCCGTGATCGATCACATTGAGAATGATCTGCAGGACCGTGGAGATGATCGTCGAACCGCCGGGGCTGCCGGTCGCCATCAGGAGCTTGCCGTCTTTGAAGACGAGCGTCGGGCTCATGGATGAGAGCGGCCGCTTCGCGGGTCCGGGCGCGTTGGCGTCGCCGCCCATGAGTCCATAGACGTTGGCGGCGCCGGGCTTGGCGGCGAAGTCGTCGAGCTCATTGTTGAGCAACACCCCCGTCCCGTCCGCCACCAGGCCGGACCCATAGGGAAGGTTGAGTGTATAAGTGTTGGCGACCGCGTCGCCGGCCTCATCGACAATCGAGAAATGAGTCGTCTGATCGCTCTCGTAGCGCTGGGGTTCGCCCGGGCGGATGTCGGCCGCGGGGCGGGACTCGGTCTAGCGCAATCAGCGACCGCAAATGCTCCGCGTATGGCTTGGAAGTGAGGCCGGCAAGCGGGATCTTGATGAAATCGGGATCGCCGAGCCAAGCTGCGCGGTCCGCGTAGGCAAGCTTCTCCGCTTCCGCAAGTTCGTGCAGCGAGGCGGCGGAATTCAGCCCCTGCGCCGCCAGCGGAAAGCCTTCGAGAATGTTCAGGATCTCGATAATGTGCGCCCCGCCGGACGAGGGCGGCGGCATCGAGACGACATCGTAACCACGATAAGTTCCGCGGACTGGCTCACGCTCGACGGCGTGATAATTGGCGAGGTCGTCGATCGTCATTCGCCCGCCCGCCGCGTTGACGGCCTCGACGATCTTTTGCGCCACGGGACCGGAGTAGAAGCCGGCGGCGCCGTTGGCGGCGATCGTCTCGAGCGTCGCGGCGAGATCGTCGAGCGCGATGTGATCGCCGGCCTGCGGGGCCGCGCCGTCGGGACGCAGATAAATGCGCGCCGACGAAGGGTGTCTGGCGAGCGCCTTCGCGGCAAACGGCAAGGAATCGGCGACGTCGTCATCGACGGTGAGGCCTTGCCGCGCGAGCGCGATCGCCGGCGCGATCAACTCGGCAAAAGAGAATTTCCCCGAACCATATTTGCGCCACGCGAGCTCAAGGCCCGCGACGGTGCCAGGCACGCCAATGGCGAGCCCAGAATAGCGCGACTTGAACGGATCGGCCTTCCCGTTGGCGTCGAGGAACACGTCCTTATTCGTCGCGGCCGGCGCGGTTTCGCGGTAGTCGATCGCGATCGTTCGTTTGAGGTCGGCGCGATAAATCAGCATGAAGCCGCCGCCGCCGAGGTTGCCGGCGCGCGGAAGCGTGACGGCGAGCGCGAAGCCGACCGCGACCGCCGCATCGACGGCGTTGCCCCCGCGTTTCAAGATGTCCAATCCGACCCGCGAGGCCGTCGCCTCCTGGCTGACGATCATGCCGTGCTTGGCGACGACCGGACGCGCCGTGGCGAGAGGCGAGATCAGCGCCGCCTGATCGGCAAATGCGGGAGCGGGAGTGACGCACAGAAAAGCGAGGGCGGCGAATTGGAACGGTCTCAAACAATGATCCTCGAGGCGCGGCTCACGCGATCATAGGAAATGGACCCGCCCGGCGTCGATGCTGTTCGTGTGGCAGCGGCAGGCGTCTACCCCGATCGACATAACCGCGTGGCGCGCGAGGCGGGGAGCGAGTTTCCTCATATCGGCGCCGGAGATCGCGACGCAGCCAGCGGTCGGGGTGAAACCGACGCGCGCGAGATGGAAGAAGATCGCGCTGCCGCGCCCCTTCGCGCGGCGAGAGAAATTCTGGTCGAGCACGAAGGTCACGTCATAGAGATGGTCCTCGCGCCACATCCGGTCCGTGCAGTCGCGCGCCGGCAGGCGCACCGGCCGATTGTAACGCGGACTCGCGGGATCCTCGCACCATCCCTGATCACGGCGCAGAGGCCTCAGCGGCGCTCCCGCCGCTCTGAGCCGCACGCGATCGGGCCGGTAATAGCCCCATAACAACGGGAAGCGCCCGGCAGGCGTGCCTTTGTCGCCTTCGCGCTTGATGTGCACGATTCCCGCTGGTCCCAGCGCGCAAGGGATGCGGAACGGGCCAGCGGTCAGCCAGCCTCGGGCCTTGTTTCCGGCAAGGGGGCGGACACGCAATTGTGAGAGGCGTCGAGACGCGTTCATTGCCGATGCAAGCATGGAGGAGCGATGGGAGCGCGAGCCATCAAGTCAAGGCGAACCGTCGCTTCGTACCGACGATATTTCCAGTCGAAACGTTCGCCTCTCGCCAATTTGACTTCTGTCTGTCCGGGACGCGAGCAATCGTGACGGTCCTCCGTGATAGGTTCAGTGCAAATGGAGGTTCCAGGACGATGGTCAATCTTCTCGTCAATGGGCGGAGAACCGCCGTCGATGTCGAGCCGGAAATGCCGCTGTTGTGGGCGCTGCGCGACGAATTGGGGATGGTCGGAACGAAATTCGGCTGCGGCGTCGGACTGTGCGGCGCCTGCACCGTCATCATCGACGGCCAGGCGACACGATCCTGCATCACGCCTGTCAGCGAGGCCGCCAACAAGACGATCCTGACAATCGAGGGCCTCGGCGAGAAGGAGCTGCACGCGGTGCAGAAGGCCTGGATCGAAGCCGACGCGCCGCAATGCGGCTATTGCCAGTCGGGGCAGATCATGGCGGCGGTCGCGCTCCTCTCGCACAATCCGCATCCGACCGACGCCGACATTGACGCAGAGATGTCGAACATCTGCCGCTGCGGGACCTATCCGCGCATGCGCGCCGCGGTGCATCGCGCCGCTGAACTCGATCAAGATTTAAAGCGAGGATCCGATGACGATCGCTCTTTCCCGACGCGCCTTCATCCAAGCGAGCCTCTCCGCCGCCGGAGGACTCGCCATTGCAGCATTCGCGCCCGAACTCGCCGGCGCAACCACGATCAACGGCGAACCATGGAGCCCCGAAACAGGCAAGGCGCCCGATGAAGTCAACGCTTTCGTCGTCATCGACCCTGACAATTCCATCACGCTCCGGGTTGCCAAGTCCGACATGGGCCAAGGCGTGCTGACCTCGATGGCGATGATCATTGCCGAGGAGCTGGAATGCGACTTCGCCAAGGTGAAGGTCGAATACGCTTCCGCCAATCGCAATCTCGTCGACAACAATGTCTATCAATCGATGGGCACCGGCGGCTCCCGGTCCGTGCGCTCTTCGCGCGTGTTCCTGCAACAGGCGGGCGCCTCGGCGCGAGCGCGGCTCGTCGCCGCGGCGGCGGCAAGGTGGGGCGTCGAGCCCGCCGCGTGCGTCGCCAGCAATGGCCTCGTGCGGCATGAGCCCTCCGGCCGTTCGGCTGCCTTCGGCGAACTCGCGGCGGACGCCGCCAAAGTTTCGCTGGCGGCGGAACCGGCGATCAAGACGCCTGGTGAGTTCAAGCTGATCGGCCAAGAGGTCAAGCGCATCGACACCACGCTCAAGTCGACCGGCGCGGCGCGCTTCGGGATCGACACCCGGTTGCCGGGCATGGCCTATGCGGCGGTCGCCAATTGCCCGGTGTTCGGCGGCAAGCTCAAATCTCATGACTTCTCCGCCATCTCCAAGCGGCGTGGAATCATCGCCGCACTGCCGGTGACCAACGGCGTGGCGGTCGTCGCCGACAATTTCTGGCGCGCCAAGGAAGCGCTTCTCGCGATGCCGGTCGAATGGGACTTTGGCCCGGCCGGCTCCACCGACAGCGCCCAGTTTGCCGCCGAGTATCGCGCCGCGCTCGATGGGCCGCTCGCCGACGGCGGCGGCCATGGGGACGCCAACGCTGCCTTCGCCCAGCCGGCCAAGGTGGTCGAGGCGCTCTACGAGGTTCCCTATCTCGCGCATGCGCCGATGGAGCCGCTCAACGCGACCGCGCATTGGCAGGGAGACCGCATCGATGTCTGGATGGGCACGCAATCGCCGGAATCGGCGCTCGCATTCGCCGCGAAAGCGGGCGGCGTCGAGCGCAAGGCGGTGTTCGTGCACAATTGCTTCCTTGGCGGCGGGTTCGGCCGGCGCGCCGTCAACGACGAACTGACCCAGGCTGTCGAGGTCTCCAAGGCCCTCAAGCGTCCGATCAAAGTGATCTGGACGCGCGAAGAGGACATCCGCTCCGATCGCTACCGCCCGCAGGCGGCGCTCCGCATGCGCGCGGCCCTGCGCGAGGACGGCGCGCCGTCGGGCTTCGACTTCACCACCGCCGTCGGCTCGATCAGCCGCTCGCTTGGCTGGGCGGGCGTCAAGAACGGGGTCGAGCGCCAGGCGATCGAGGGGCTCTCGAACTGTCCCTATCGCGCCGACGCGCTCAAAGTCGGCGTCAACCTCAAGAACACTCATGTGCCGGTCATGTTCTGGCGCTCGGTCGGCTCGTCGCAGAACGCGTTCGCGGTCGAGAGCTTCATCGACGAATGCGCCCACGCGGCCAAGCGCGATCCGGTCGAATACCGCCGCGCGCTGCTTGAGGGCAAACCCGATTTCCTCGCCGTGCTGAACACCCTTGCGGATAAGGGCGACTGGGGCAAGCCGCTGCCCAAAGGCGTCGGGCGAGGCGTGGCGATCCACGAAGCGTTCGGCACCATCGTCGGCGAGATCGCTCAGGTCGCCGTCAGCAAGAGCGGCGAGGTCAAGGTTGAGCGCGTCGTCGCCTGCGTCGATTGCGGCCATCTCGTCAATCCGCTGACCGCCGCGATGCAGATCGAGAGCGCCGTGATGTATGGCCTGACGGCTGCTCTGTTCGGCGAGATCACCATCAAGAAGGGCCGCGTCGAGCAAGGCAATTTCGACGCCTACCCGATCGCGCGCATGTCGGACGCTCCGGTCATCGAGACCCACTTCGTGCTCTCCGGCGGGGACAAATGGGGCGGGCTCGGCGAGCCCGGCACGCCGCCGATTGCGCCGGCGATCGCCAACGCCGTGTTCGCCGTCACCGGCAAGCGCATCCGCTCGCTGCCGCTGAGGAATGCGTCGCTCGGGGTGTAAGGGGGGCCCGCCCAGGGCAAGTAGCCGTCAATAAACGTCAATAAACGCTAGCAAACGCTAGTAAGCGCTAGTAAATTTACTAGCGTTTATTTTTGCGAATCGGGACTTTTCAATTGGTTACGAGCGAAAAAAATAAAAAAATCCCTCAGAATTTCACTATCCACGCAGGTGTCTTAGCCCTTCTCCTTTCTCCTGCGTCCGCCGCCGCTCGGGTTCGATCCGGCGACTTGAGCTGACGTATAGCATAATTTCTGCTTTTTGAAAAGAGATTGTTGAATTATCCGTTTTCCGGCTCCGCGTCTTTGGCCTAGGGCGGTGAGGGCCCCGCTTCACACAAATCACCCGGCGCTACCGGCGCATCGTGGAGCGAGGCCGATGCGCGTTGTGCTGTTTCTCCCCCGCAGAGGCTCGACGATAGCGTCGGCGCCGCTCGGGACCGCGGCATTCATGGGCCCGCAGCGCCGAGGGTCGACGCGAATTTCGCCAATGATCCCGAAGCGCCGCATATCGGGCTTCGGTCGGGCGCCGAAGCCGGGCCGAATAGTGTCAGCCCTGTTCTGAGGGCCGAGCGGTTCAATTCGCGGCTTGGGGAAAAGAGGACTAGCGGGGAAACGGCAATCTGATGACCCGTCGGGCTTAGGCGTCATCGGCGGCGATCCGTCAGGCGGCGAGCCAGTTGACCTTCCATATTTCTATAATTATAGAAATATGGAAGGAGACGGCATGCCCAGCAATGATGTCGAGGTCACCGCCCGCTACGCCGACATGCTCGCGGCGCTCGGGTCCGAAGCGCGGCTGCGCATTGTCCGGCTTCTGCTTGCGGCGCACCCGGAAGGTCTCGTCGTCGGCGAGATCGGCTCCGAACTTGGCATTCCGCCGTCAACGCTCTCGCATCACCTCGATAAGCTGAAGAACGAAGGCTTGGTCGCCGTCAGCCGCGAAAGCACGTTCCTTCGCTACACGGCCGACACCGCGACGCTTCAGGAAATCGTCGGCTTTCTGTTCGCCGAGTGCTGCACCCGCAATCACGCGATCCGGCCCGAAGCCATCACCTGCGCTTGTCCGTAAGGAGAATGCTTATGTCAGAAGCCGACATCAAGGAAGTCGTGCGCGAACGCTACGCCGAGGCGGCTCGGAGCGTGCAAGCGGGCGCTTCATGTTGCGCCGGCCCGAAGGAATGGGACCCGATCACGTCCAACCTCTACGCCGACGACGAGACGCGGGTCGCTGCCGGAAGAGGCCGTGCTGGCCTCGCTCGGCTGCGGCAACCCGACCGCGCTCGCCGAACTCAAGCCAGGCGAGACGGTTCTCGACCTCGGCTCCGGCGGCGGCATCGACGTTCTGCTCTCCGCGCGTCGCGTGGGCCCTGCCGGCAAGGCCTATGGGCTCGACATGACCGACGACATGCTAGCGCTCGCGCGCGAAAACCAGCGGAAGGCGGGCGCGGAAAACGTCGAGTTTCTGAAGGGCGAGATCGAAGCGATCCCATTGCCTGACAATTCGGTCGACGTGATCATTTCGAACTGCGTCATCAACCTCTCGTCCGACAAGGACAAGGTGTTGCGCGAAGCGTTCCGGGTGCTGAAGCCGGGCGGCCGCTTCGCCGTTTCGGATGTCGTCACGCGGGGCTCCATTCCCGAGGCCGTGCGCCGAAACATGCTGCTTTGGGTCGGCTGCATCGCGGGCGCGCTCGATGAGAACGACTATCGCATGAAGCTCGCGGCCGCCGGCTTTGAGGCGATCGGCATCGAGCCGACGCGAGTCTATGACGTCGAGGACGCCCGCGAATTCCTGACCAGCCAGAATGTCGACGTGGACGCTATTGCCGCCGAAGTTGGCGGCAAGTTCATGAGCGCCTTCGTGCGGGCGAGGAAGCCGGGACCTGCCTCTAACGCGAAGGCCGAGGCGTGCTGCGGTCCAAGCTGCTGCCAGTGAGGTAGACGATGATGAGCCAGCCGTTCAACGTGTTATTCCTCTGCACCGGCAACAGCGCGCGCTCAATCCTCGCCGAGAGCATCCTGCGCAAGGACGGGGCGGGGCGCTTCAACGCGTTTTCGGCAGGCAGCCATCCGAAGGGCGCGATCAACCCCTTCGCATTGAAAGTGCTGGAATCCTATGGTTATCCGACCGACGGCTACCGCTCGAAAAGCTGGGATGAGTTCGCGGCGCCGGGAGCGCCGGTCATGGATTTCGTGTTCACAGTCTGCGACAGCGCGGCTGGCGAAGCCTGTCCCGTCTGGCCAGGGCAGCCGATGACCGCGCATTGGGGCATCGAAGATCCCGCGGCGGTCGAAGGAGCCGACATTGAGAAGGAGCGCGCCTTCGTCACCGCGTTTCAGCTACCTGAAGAACCGGATTTCGGTTTTCATCAGCCTGCCGATCCGCAGCCTCGACAAGATGGCGCTTGGCGCGAAGCTTCGGGAGATCGGGCAGACTGGACGGAACGACAGCGCGCGCGGATGAAGTCCGCTGATGTCCGTCTTCGAACGATATCTGACGATTTGGGTGTTTCTCTGCATCGTCGCAGGGGTTGTGCTCGGCCATGCCGCGCCCGGCGCTGTTCCATGCGATTGGCGCCGTCGAAGTCGCGAAAGTCAATCTGCCGGTGGCGATCCTGATCTGGCTGATGATCGTGCCGATGCTGCTGAAGATCGATTTCGCGGCGCTTAGCCGGGTCGGCGAACACTGGCGCGGCATAGGGGTTACGCTCCTCGTCAATTGGGGCGTGAAGCCCTTCTCGATGGCGGCGCTGGGCTGGTTCTTCATCGGTCACGTGTTTCGCGCCTGGCTGCCTCCAGATCAGATCAACTCCTACATAGCCGGGCTCATTCTCCTTGGCGCAGCGCCATGCACCGCCATGGTGTTCGTCTGGAGCAACCTGATGAAGGGCGAGCCGCATTTCACGCTCTCGCAGGTGGCGCTCAACGACACGATCATGGTGTTTGCTTTTGCCCCGATTGTCGGACTTCTGCTGGGACTGTCCGCGATCACGGTTCCCTGGGATACGCTGGTCCTGTCGGTGGCCCTCTACATCGTCGTCCCGGTCATCGCGGCTCAGGCGGTCCGGCGGTTCGTTCTGATGAAGGACGGAGAAGCCGGGCTGTTTCGATTGCTGGCAAAGCTGGGTCCAGTTTCTCTCCTGTCCCTGCTGGCGACGCTCGTTCTCCTCTTTGGCTTTCAGGGAGAGCAGATCCTCGCGCAACCTCTGGTGATCGGCCTTTTGGCCGTGCCGATCCTCCTTCAGGTCTATCTGAATGCAGGGATCGCCTATGGCCTCAACCGGCTTGTTGGCGAGCAGCATTGCGTGGCGGGCCCGTCGGCGTTGATCGGGGCGAGCAACTTCTTCGAACTTGCCGTGGCTGCGGCGATCAGCCTGTTCGGATTCAACTCCGGGGCGGCGCTGGCCACGGTCGTTGGGGTTCTTATCGAAGTGCCGGTCATGTTGTCGGCGGTCTGGATCGTCAATCGGAGCCGGGATTGGTACGAGCGGGGGCTGTCGGGGGCGGAAACGCTCGTTGAGAAGTCTCCCTGAAGGCTGCGCGATGACGGTCACGATCTATCACAATCCCAATTGCGGCACGTCGCGCAACGTGCTCGCGATGATCCGCCAGAGCGGCGAAGAGCCGGTCGTCATCGAATATCTCAAGAATCCGCCCACCCGCGAGCGGCTCAAGGAGCTCATCCAGGCGATGGGAATCCCGGTGCGCGCGCTCCTGCGCGAGAAGGGAACCCCTTACGCCGAGTTGGGGCTTGGTGATCCCAAATGGTCAGACGAGCAATTGCTCGATTTCATGATCGCGCATCCCATCCTGATCAATCGGCCGATTGTCGTGACGCCCAAAGGCGTCAAGCTCTGCCGCCCGTCGGAAACAGTGCTCGATCTTCTCCCCAATGCGAACATTGGCCGCTTCGTTAAGGAAGGCGGCGAGGTCGTTGAGGCAAAGCCGGAATCCCGATCGAAGGCAGGCTGAGGTTAGGACTCAACGGCCCCAGGACGCGCCGGGGGACCCCTCCGCTTCCGCGCCTCCATCCCCTGAATGCAGGCGGCGCTAGTCCGCGAGCTGCTTCTCGAGCTCAGCGCGCGCGGTCGAGGTGCATATGCCGGCCTTCATGCCGTCTTGCGCCTTCGGGGGGAGGCTCGTGAGCCTGCTCTCCCGCGCCTGAGCCTGCTGCCAGGCCGCGCTCTGCTGAGCGTCGGTCATCCCGATTTGCGTGAAATCCTTCTGATAGGTCGCGCGAATCTTGTCGTTCAGGTTCCACCCGCAGAGATCGCTCTGGGCCATGAGATAGCCGATGGACGGCCCGAGCAGCGCGGCGATCGAATTGGGAACCGCGGCGCCAGCCGCAGAAACCGTAAGACCGGCCAGAAGGGCGCCGACGGCGGGGGAAAGGAATCGCATGACGTCTCCTGACATGAAGGAATATGCGGCAACTGTCGGAAGACGCTCGTCCTGTCAAACATGGCGCCCTCGTCGGCCGCCGGCTCGCCGTCTCACCCCTTCGGAAACTCGAGGCCCATCGCCCGGTAGCGCTCGGGATCGTCGAGCCAGCGCTCGCGCACTTTCACGTGCAGGAAGAGATGCACGGGCGCGCCATGGACCTCGGTGATCTCCTTGCGGGCGGCCGTGCCGATCGCCTTGATCGTGCGCCCGCCCTCGCCGAGCACGATCTTGCGGTGGCTCTCGCGGGTAACGAAGATCGTCTGCTCGATCCGAGCCGAGCCGTCGGGCTGGTCCTTCCACTCGTCGGTCTCGACCGTCGCCTGATAGGGCAATTCGTCGTGAAGCCGCTCGATCAGCTTCTCGCGGGTGATCTCGGCGGCGAGCGAACGGATCGGCGCTTCCGCGATCTGGTCCTCGGGATAGAGCCAAGGGCCTACGGGCATGATCGCCGCGAGGCGATCGATCAGCCGCTCGAGCCCATCGCCACTCAAGGCGCTAACCATGAAGGTCTCATCGAAGGCGAGCGCCGCATTGAGCCGGGCCGTGAGGTCAAGCAGCTTCGGCCGCTCGACGAGGTCGATCTTGTTGAGGACGGCGAACCTCGGCTTCCGCGTTTCGCCAAGCGTCGAGAGGATCGATTGCGTGTCCTCGGTCAGGCTCGCCTCGCCGGCCTCCTTGCGGGCGTCGATGAGCAGCGTCAGCGCATCGGCGTCGGCTGCGGCGCCCCAGGCGGAGGCGACCATCGCCCGGTCGAGGCGGCGCTTGGGCGCGAACAGGCCGGGCGTGTCGACGAACACGATCTGCGCCTGGCCCTTTGTGAGCACGCCGCGCACCGTCGACCGGGTGGTCTGCGCCTTGCGGGTGACGATCGAGACCTTCTCGCCGACGAGCGCGTTGATAAGGGTCGACTTGCCGGCGTTGGGCGCGCCGATGATCGCGACGAACCCGCATCGGGTCTCGGTCACGTCGCGGCCCAGCGATCGAGAAAGGCCTGCGCCGCCGCTTGTTCCGCGGCGCGCTTCGAGCTCGCGGCGCCGACTTCCGGCTCGAAGCCGTCGAGCATGACCCGCATGACGAAATGAGGCGCGTGCGCCGGGCCGCTACGCTCGACCTCCTCATAGCGGGGCGGAGAAAGCGCCCGCGACTGGGCCCATTCCTGCACCGCCGTCTTGGCGTCGCGGGCGGGCTCGGCATCGGCGGTGATGCGCTCCCCCCAGGCGCTGACGACAACCGCCTCGGCCGCGGCGAAGCCGCCGTCGACGAATACCGCGCCGATCAGGGATTCACACACGTCCGCCAGGATGGCGGCCTTCTTGCGCCCGCCCCCGCGCGCTTCGCCTAGGCCCAGCGCGACATGCGGCCCCACGTCCCATTGCGCAGCGATCTCGGCGCAGGTCTCCCGCCGCACGAGCTTGGCGAAGCGCATCGACAATTCGCCCTCGCTCGCCTTCGGAAAGGCCTGGTAGAGCCGGCTGGCGATGACGACGCCCAGCACCCGGTCGCCTAGGAATTCGAGCCGCTGATAGGATTGCGCCCTGCCCTGCCCGGCCGAATTCTGCGCCGAAAGGTGGGTGAGCGCGAGGACAGCGAGGCCGGAATCGCGGAAGCGGTGACCGAGCCGGGATTCCAAAGCGGACAATTCGGCGCGCGGCTGTTTGTTCATTGTCCAACCGATCGAGGAGCCGTCGCGCTCTGGCCGTCGCTGTTTGACAGGCAGGAAAGGGAAAGACGGCCCGCGCGACCATACCGCCTTCGGGTCGCTCGCGGGAGCCCGTTTGCTTGGCGTCTAACGCACGCGTTGGAAGATGCGGTCCCAGCGCACGGTCCATGGCCAGCGCCACACCTCCCACGCCGGCGTCCCCTCATCGATCGAGAAGAAGATGACTTCGGCCCTGCCGATCAGGTTCTCGAACGGCACGTAGCCGACCCCGCCTTGATCCCCGGAAAGCCTCGAATTGCTCGAGTTGTCCCGATTGTCGCCCATCATGAAATAGTGGCCAGGGGGCACTTCGTAGACCTTCGTGTTGTCGAAGGTCCCGTCGTCGCCGTCGATCTGGATGATCCGGTGCTGAACGCCGCCCGGCAGCGTTTCCAGATATTGCGGCGCCTCCATCGGCTTGTTGAAATGGTTAACAGTGAGGAAAGGCTTGATCGGCTCGCGCGGGACCATCTGGCCGTTGATGATGAGCCGGCCGTGGGTGACCTGGATCTTGTCGCCGGGCAGACCAATCAGCCGCTTGATATAGTCGGTCTCGCCATCGCTCGGCAGTTTGAACACGATGATGTCGCCGCGCTTGGGCTGGGAGGCGAAGATGCGGCCGGGCATCGCCTGGGGCGCGAGGTCGAGAAAGCTCGGCAGCGAGAAATGGGAATAGCCATAGGCGTATTTGGACACGAACAGGTAGTCGCCCACGAGCAGCGTCGGCACCAGCGAACCTGAGGGAATGTTGAACGGCTGAAACAAGACCGTGCGCACCACGAGCGCGATCAAGAGCGCCTCGATGATGACCTTGACGGTTTCCCACCAGCCCTCCTCCTTCTTGGCGGGCGTGACGGCGACGTCGGCGGATTTCACGGTCGGTTCGATCATTCGGGTCAATACGCCCTTCGTAAGTCACATCCACACTGAGCTGGGCGACCCACCTATACAAAGGCGGGCAGCTTGCGCCAAGCGGTGGCTGGTGGCGCCGAAACTTGGCGCAAGCATGGCCGCAAGTCGACTTTACGGTACGAGAAGAAGGGAGCCCGTCGTCTCGCGCCTCTCGAGCGCAATGTGAGCTTGCGGCGCCTCCGCGAGCGGCCAGCGCTGGCCGATCCGGATCTTGACCTCGCCGCGCCCGACCACACCGAAGAGATCGCGCGCCATTTTCTCGGCCCGTGCGCGATCCGCCATGAAGGTGGTCAGGGTCGGCCGGGTGGCGAACAACGAGCCCTTCTGGGCCAAGAGGCCGATGTTGAAGGCTTCGACGGCTCCCGAGGCGGAGCCGAAACTGGCGAACATGCCAAACGGCCTCAAGCAGTCGAGCGAAGCAGGAAAGGTCGCCTTGCCGACGCCGTCATAAACGACATGGCATTTCGCCCCCTTGGTGATTTCGTTCACCCGCTTGGCGAAATCCTCCTCCCGATAGAGGATTGTGTGCTTGGCGCCCGCCTTCTTGGCGATCGCCGCCTTTTCCGCTGTGCCGACGCAGCCGATCACGGTCGCGCCAAGAGCTTTGCCCCATTGGCACAGGATCTGGCCCACCCCGCCGGCGGCGGCGTGGACCAGGATCGTGTCGCCTTCTTTGACGCGGTGGGTCTGGCGCACCAGATATTGCGCCGTGAGGCCCTTGAGCATCATCGCCGCGGCCGTGTCATAGGAAATCGATCGTGGCAGCTTGAACAGGAACCTGGCTTCGATGTTGCGCTCCTCGGCATAGGCGCCCGGCGAGCCGGCGTAAGCGACGCGGTCGCCTACCTTCAGTCCCTCGACCGACGGACCGACTTCGATCACCTCGCCCGCGCCTTCGGACCCTGGCGTGAATGGCGTCTTCGCCGGCGGGTAGAAACCCGAGCGATGATAGACGTCGATGAAGTTGATCCCGATCGCATGCTGGCGGAGCCTGACCTCGCCCTTGAGCAGTGGCGGCAGCTCGACCTCCTCGAGGCGCATAACTTCCGGACCGCCGGGCTGATCTATGCGGATGGCGCGCATTCTTTTCCTCTGGGTTCCTTGGCTCGTGTCCGATACGCTGGTTCAAGGCTTGCCAGCACGAACGGCCGACCTTATAGCATCGCGCGAGTTCGGCAGAACCGGATTCCTCTCACGAGCCCGCGCCCATCGTCTAGCGGTCCAGGACGCCGCCCTTTCACGGCGGAAACACGGGTTCGATTCCCGTTGGGCGCGCCATAACATATCAACGGCTTAGCGGAGAATTGCCTTCTCGATTGGCCCTTGTGGCCAACTTATGCCCGATAAGCGTCGCCCGAACGGCGGTGGATTTGCGGGGCCGCGCCGGCTGACCAATCCCGATCATGAACGCCGCAAGCGGAGGGCGAGCGTGTCGTCGCGCCATCGGGCACCCGCGGCGCCCTGGTGCTGATACTGACCCCTCCCCCGTCATCGGAAAATCCCGCTTTAACGATGCCGCCTCGCACAAACGGGTCGAGTTCGCGCCTCTCCACAATTGGGGCCGATGTGGCTCACCTAAAAACATTCGGACCCTGCAATTTTTCTAAACCCGCGCCAGATTTTTCTGACATGCGATCGCGGGGCGCGCTGGAACTTCCTAAGCCAACGGCCTACACTGAAAGCGGTCTTGCGGCGTGATCTCGGCAATGGGCGTGGGGTGTTCTCAGATGGGGTTTAAGGGACGATGGTTATCCATGGCGCTGCTCGCGGTGGCGACCGTCGCCCTCGCCGGCTGCGCCGCCACCGGCCCTCTATCCGGAGACCCGTGCTGGGGATTTTTCGTGTGCACGGGCTGGCATTGATCAGAAGATCGCTGCTCTTGGCGCGCGATCTTTAGGAAACCCGCTAGCGGTCTTTCCGGCTCTCGGCGGCCCCGGGTTCGCGGCGCCGCTCCTCCTACGACAGTGGAAATCCCGCTCTCGCTCCCTATATACAACCTAACGCGGCCCGCGCCGGCCCCTCTAAGCGCGCCCCGTACACACAGGCGAAAAGGCCGCGCGGTTCCCCCTAACCGCGCAGCCGTCCGCTGAGAGGGCCAGTCGCCGGCTCAGACCCCTTGAGCCGGCGACACTTGCTTTGCCTCCTGCTCGCTTCCTTGGAGCCTCAGTTTTGCCTTGCGGAATGGGCATGGCGCGGGTCAAGGGCCGGGCGCGCATTTCCCTCCCCCGCACAGCTCGCGCGAAAGCCCTTGAAGGGCGTTCCCGGCCCGCTCAAAATCGTTCGCCGGCAATCCAGCTTTACTCATCGATATTGCCATTTCTCCCCGTCCACGAGCGCCGGGACGCTCTCGTTTTTGGCGGCCCACGATTTGCAGACCCCTTGTTTTTACACTATCATGTCGATATATGCCCGGCGGGCAAAGGCCCGCACCGGGAGATCGAAGGACTTCGTGAGAACCTTAAGACTTTGGGCGGCGCTTGCCGCCCTGACCCTCACCGCCTCGACGACTTGCGCCTCCGTGATCGACCTCAGCAACGCTCTGGGGCCGTCAGGTGGTTACACCAGTCTTGCGTATTACCAGAGTTTGCTTGGCGATCAGGCGATGACCGCTGCTCAGCAAGCCTACGCCAATCAGGAAGACCAGCTGCGTCAACTGGGCTATCTGTCGGAATTGGGCGGCGACATCGCGCTTGGCCAAATCTTCTACCACACAGCGTATGGCATAACCCCGCCTCCGTCTGCACTGGACTTGGCCAGCGGGGAAGTGACCGCCCCTCCTTCGATCACGCCAAGCGGCCTGGTCACTGGCGCTTCGGACGTGGGCTATACGGGGGCCGGCTCGACGCTGACGACCTCCGTCAACCCCGACGGAGGCCCGGCCGCTGCCGTACCGGAGGCGTCGACCTGGGCGATGATGCTGATTGGTTTCGCGGGCCTGGGCCTTGCTGTCTATCGGCCGACACGGAGACGCGCCGCAGGCCTGACGGGCTAGGGTCGAATCTCGCCGCCCAGGAATCAGCGGCCCACTGGGATCGGCTTGCGCATGTTCACGACGCCGGAACGCTCAGGTTGCGCGACAGGCCGCTCGGCGATCACCTTTGCTGCGACCCTCGGCCACCCGATTTCAAAGCTCAGAGGGCTGATTTCGAGCCGGCGCGAAACTTCGCTGGGGACGTCACCGCGATCGGAACGGCCCAGACGGTTGAGAGAGAAGATCAGCCCACCGCACGGGCTCTGATTGTTCGCTCGGGGCCAAGCCGACGGCGACAAGGTCGATTTCCTTGGCGGCGCGCGCGAAAGGCTCGGCCTTGCTCTTGACGCGATAGGTGGGAGAATCGGCGCCGTCGACGGGCAGCACGCTCACCACCTCATAAGGCCCCCCGGACATCCATCGGAGTTTCCTGTTGAAGTCGACGGCTTGCCCGATGACGAACTTATGGAGGGTCATGATTTGACCGCCTCTCTTGCTGTCTGGTCAGAGATCGCTTGCCGCGCCAAAGCCTCCACGGTTTGCGTCCTCCTCACCCCCAGCCTGCCGCGAATAGACCTCACCGTGGATTTATGCGCTCGGCGCGAAGCAAAAACAAAAACCCCGCGCACGGCGCGCCGCACGCGGGGTTTTGAACCATGCAAGCCTTGCCAGTACATCCGTGGTCAAGGCGATATGGCTAATAGGCGGCGCAGATCAGGCGGCCTTCAGATTATCGGCGGATGACTTACCGGTCCTTCGATCCGCGACAATGTCGTAAGAGATCTTCTGTCCCTCGCTCAGGCTGCGCATCCCGGCCCGCTCGACGGCGCTGATGTGAACGAACACATCCTTGCTGCCGTCATCCGGCTGGATGAAGCCAAAGCCTTTTTGGTCGTTGAACCACTTTACGGTTCCTTGCGTCATGGACACTTCTTTCAGGTACGTGTTTAGCCAGCCGCGCACTCACGCGCAGCCAGCCCATAGTGATCGAGGTTTTGGAAGAAGGTCGTCAGTCGCGACGCTAGCGCGCGGCGAGGCCAAGTCGTCCGGCCGAAACTCGATGGGGCACACATAGCGCATATCGGCTCGTTTCACAAGGGCCGCAGAACCTGGGTCATTCCGCGTCGGTTTGATTGGGCCGCAGAAGTTCGCCTTAGCCGGCGCGCACTGTCACGCGATGGGGGCGATCTGCTCTTCGCGTGTCCGCCAATAGGTCCATCGCCTCCATGCGTGCTCTCGCGCGCTTTGCATCCGGCACAGCACGGATTTGAGCACCGGTTGCTGGATAAGGCTAAGGAATTTCGTTCTGGCATTCTGGTGCAGCGCGTCGCATAATATCACGATGCCGGTTTCCACGCCGAAAGCTAGGTTTGACCCGGTCCGCGTGAAAAGCGGAAAGGGTTGGTATGTGCGCGTCACCCCGCCACATGGGCGTGAGACGCAAATTGAGGGATTTACCAGGAAGGCCGAGGCTCTCGCTTGGGTGGAGCATGAGTTGGCCGAATGGCTAAAAACATACGAAGGCGGCAAGTATGCCTGAGCCAAGCCGGATTCGGCGCCCCGGCTTCAATGCTTCCTGATCAGCCAGTCGGCGAATATCCGTAAGGCTGCGCGGCTTTCCGTCGTCGTCAAATACGCGAACGTTCTTACGCCCGCGGCAGTCAGCGCCAACGCTCCGCTTCGTATGAGGCCGGCGTCGGGGTGCTGCGGAGCGGCTCCTCAACCGGGATCGGTTGCGCATGATGACGAAGCTGGACCGCTCAAGCTGCCCGACGAGCCGCTCGGCGACCCACCTTCGCCCTGACCTCTCACGAACGCGGTCTTTTCAAATGCTCGCGCTCAAATGTCTCTCTGTCTATCAACTCACCGTCCGGACCCTCAATGATCTGAATTCGGCAGTGTTGACGGCGCTCCAGGAAGAGGGCCTGTACGATGGCGGCCTCTCTGCTAAGACGTATCGCCTGGACGTCGCGACCGTCGGCGTCTCTGTGGCGAATCCTCCAATCGGACATTTTCAATCCCTCTATCGGGGAACGCCATTATTGCGCCGTTCAAAGGCGCCGCCAAGTGCAGACGGCGACAAAAAAGGGGCGGCTCGGAAGCCACCCCGTTTTTTTCTGTGAACAGATCGCTGAACGCGGCGCCTGGTTTCACCAGGCGGGTTTCAAAGCTAGTGAAATGCCCAGCCAAACAAGGACGAGCGCCTAGCCATTTTGCGTGTGATCACGGCCGCGACTTCGCTCCAATCTCTCGCGAGCAGATCACTGCTTGCCTCTTCGGCGCGCCGGCGAGCGACAGCGTACGCCTCAGAGCCAAGGTCGGAAATTAGCGCATCGGCTGCGGAGGAAACCGCAAGCCGCAGTTCATGGGGTCGGTGTTGTTGAGACATCTTGGAAACTCCGGGTCCCAGCCCGTTAGCGCCATCAACTAGGCGCAACGACTCGGAGGCGCTGTGACGTCGATCACAGTGCACAAAAGCGAAAAGGGGCGGCCGAAGCCGCCCTCTCGCTGGTTGTTTATCGCAGCTCCTACCCCGCGCCCGCGACGCAAGTCTCCTTGGCTGCGTTACTGCCTTTTTCTAAATTCTGACGGCATGCTCGCCGCCGGCCGCCTGACGCAACCGATCGCTTGCAGCGATCAATCTGAGCGCGGCCGCGGCGGCGCCATATCCATTGTCGATATTGCAGACGAGCAGTCCCGGCGCGCAACTTGCGAGCATCGCATTGAGCGCCGTTCGGCCTTCTTCCGCGGCGCCATAGCCGACCGAAGTCGGCACGCATATGATGGCGCCTCCCACAAGGCCGCCGAGAACGCTTGCAATCGCCGCATCCATGCCGGCCACAACGATCAGTATCGGGTGACGTTTGATCTCGTCGAGCCGCTGCGTCAGGCGCCAGAGCCCGGCCACGCCAACATCCACGATCAACTCCGCTTCGTGGCCGCGATATCGCAAGGTGCGGAGCGCCTCCCGCGCGACCGCGGCATCGGACGTTCCCGCGGCGACGATCGCTACATCGCCCTTGCGCTCGATCGCGTGCGGCTCGCCAAAAAAGGCGGTCTGCGAAATCGCGCAATGGTCCAAGGCTTCTCGGTGGACGCTGGGGAGCGCGGCAAACTTTTCATTCGAAAGTCGGGTCAGGAGCAACGGCGCGCGAGCACGGGCTGCTTTTTCGAGGATGACGGCGATCTGCGCGACCGATTTGCCGTCGCAAAAGATGGCTTCCTCGATGCCGATGCGCTGGCGTCGATCAAAGTCGAGCTGAACGTCCGAGTTCATCAAACACGCGCGCCAAGGAAAGCGCTCCCCATTCGATACGGCGCGAAGGCGATGGAGGAGGGCCGGTTCGCCGCCTTTAGCAATCCCTCGATCTCGTTCGATAGCTCGGGGCTCAGTCTCCCGAAACCTCTCGAAAGAAGCCTCGTCAAGCTCGATGACCAGCCCCGTGCTTCGCACGCGGCATCGGACGGTTTGCGGCCGGAGCCGATCGGAAACAAGCTGCTCCACCTGATGAACCAAACGAAGCGCTTCAGGATCGATCGGAATCGCCGTTTCGATCCGGCTTGAGAGGCAAGGCGATGCAGGCAATTCAGCAAGATCGCCAAGCCCCAGTTCACGCGCCAATGCGCGCACGCCGGCTTTTTCGATCTCCGCTTCGACATACGGGTGACGGACGTCGAAGCTTCGCGCGGCATCCAGGCCGGGCCGATAGTCGCCGAGATCGTCCTTGTTCGTTCCCGACGCGATCGTGCCGCCGATCCTGGAGGCGATCGCGGAATAGAGGCTGCGCTTGCAAAAGAAACAACGGTTGACCGGATTGCGGCGATAGTCGGGATCGCCGAATTCGCCTGCGTCAAGCGCAGTGAGCCGCCAGCCTTCGCGCGCCGCCCAATCCCTTACGCGCTCCGTCGCCTCGGGCGGGACCGCTGGCGAAATGGCGTGCACTATGGCGATATTGCGGGGCTCGATCCGATGAGCCAGGACCGCGAGCGTCATGCTATCGACGCCGCCGCTGACCGCGATCGAAGCCGGGCCGAGATCGCTCAAAATCGCTTCCAACCGTTCGCGTTTTTCGTGCATCAGTGTTCCTTGTCCCGCTCAGCCCTGCGCCGCAAAGCGTCACGGGCGAGGCGGCCCGGCGTCGCGGCAAGGTCGTCCGCCTCCACCTTGGCGCTCAGGCCGCTCGGTCGCTTGACGAGCTTGAGCCGGACCTCGCGCTCGTCGACAATTGTAACGCGACTCTCGCGCGGCAGGATAATCCGGCTTTCGATGCGATGACGCAAACCAATCGTCGCCGTCTCTTCGAAACATTGGGCGGCGATCTCGTCCAGCCCCGCGGGGTCGCCGAGCAGACGTATCGACGCCGCGAGCCGGCCCTTCTTGCCGAAGACCGGCGTCTGGACGATGTCATAGACATCAGCGCCTCGCCCGCAGCCGGTCGAGCGCCAAGGCGAGGTCTTCCGCAGACTGGTCGTCGACTTCGAACTCAATGACGAGAACGTCATTTGCGACCGGGTTCTCTCCAACGTTCTCGAATCTTAGAAAACGGACGCAATTGCTGAGACCCGGCAGGATGCGCGCGCCAAAGCCGACGCCGGATCCCGTAAGGCGGCGCGGCGCGTGCGAAGCGACCGGATTTTGGACCAGGTTCCGCACGATCGCGGCGCCTGTCGGGGTCACCCGCTCGCCGCTGACGCCGTCATCGACAAAAGGAAAGCCTTCGAGGAGGAGAGCAGTCGCGGGCGCGGGTATGGGCAAGAGGCCATGCGCGGTGCGAACGCGCCCGGCGCCCAGCGGAATTGCGCCGACCGTCCAGTTCGCAGCGGCGCTCTCCTCGATGAGAAACGCGGCGCTCACGATGTCTGCAATCGAGTCCCAAGCGCCGACTTCATGAAATTGGACATCCTCGACGTCGCAGCCATGGATTCGCGCCTCCGCCTTCGCCAGCAACGAGAAAATCGCAAGCGCACGACGTTTGACGGCCGGATCGAGCGCCGAGGCTTCAAGCTCACGCCGGATGAGGCGCCAGTCGACATGCGCGTGGTCGTGGGCATGCCCGTGCTCCGCTTCGTGATCCTGGGCCACGCGAGCCTGGCTTCGTTCGACATGAAAACGCCGGCCAACGAACGTCCCATCGCCGGCGCGCTCCACTCTGCAAGAGACGCCATCGAGCAAGGGTCCGCAAAGGCGCAAGTTCTCCTCGAGGCGAGGCTCGAGGTTAGGCGACAAATCGACGAGCCCGGCGACGAACATATCGCCCGAGAGGCCGCCGATGAGATCAAGATGAATGTCCAAGTCCCGGCTCATCATCCGCTCGAGACCCGGAACGTAAGATCGCTCGAAAGTCACGATGGCGGAAATTCACTAACATAGGCGGCGCCCAGTGCGTTATAAGAGTTGCAGCGGAGGTTTGAATGCTCGAGAGCAAAGACCGGACGATTGAGATCGCCTTTGGCCGGGGGACTCTACCCCTATCGCTGCCGGTCGCGGCCGACCCCACCGTCATCCGCAAGTCGACGCTGCCAAAACTGCCGAATGCGTCCGCCGCCCTTCACCAGGCCTTCGAAGCCCCGATCGGCGGAATGCCGCTTCGCGAGCTCGCGCGCGGCCGGAAGAGCGCCTGCATACTGATCTGCGACATCACCCGCCCAGTTCCCAATCGCTTGTTCCTTCGACCGATGATCGAAACTCTGACAGACGAACGGCATTCCTGCCGATCGGATCACAGTGCTGGTGGCGACAGGGCTGCACCGACCAAACGAGGGCGAGGAGCTGGCCGAGCTCGTGGGCGATCCGTGGGTGCTCGAACATGTGCGCGTCGTCAACCATTTCGCCCGCAATGACGCCGAGCATATTGACCTCGGACGGACCGCGACGCGCGGCACCCCGCTTTCGATCGACCGCCGGTTCATGGAGGCCGATCTCAAAATCGCGACAGGGCTCGTCGAGCCGCACTTCATGGCCGGCTGGTCGGGCGGCCGCAAAGTCGTCGCGCCGGGCGTCGCCGGTCAAGCAACCATTCGGACCTTCCACTCCGCGCGATTCATGGAAGATCCGTTGGCGATCCAGTGCAATCTGGTCGGCAACCCGCTGCATGAGGAACAGCTCGAGATTGTCCGCATGATCGGCGAAATTTACGCCCTTAACGTCGTCATAGACGAGGACCGCGACCTGGTTTTCGCGTCGTTCGGCGAAATCATCGCCAGCCACCTGGCGGCCGTCGACTTTGTCACGGAATCGACGCGGATCCGCGTTCCCCGCCGATTCAAAACGATCGTCACCTCGTCGGCCGGCTATCCGCTCGATAAGACCTACTATCAGACGATCAAGGCCATGGTGACGCCAATCGATATCCTGGAGCCTGGCGGGACGATCATTGTCGCCTCAGCTTGCTCTGAAGGATTCGGCTCGCGCGAGTTCCGGGACGCGCAGAAGCGTCTGGTCGAGTTGGGCGGCGCCAAGTTTCTCGCGACGCTCAACGCCAAGTCCCTGGCGGATATCGACGAGTGGCAAACCGAGATGCAGCTGAAGACCATGCGCGTCGGACATATCCAGCTTTACACGCCAGGCCTCGATCAGGAGGAGGCGCGCATCACCGCCGTCGAGATGGTCGATTCGGTGGAAGGAGCGATCGCGGAAAGCCTAAAGCGCCATGATGACCGCGCGGTCGCGATCATCCCGGAGGGCCCATACGTGATCCCCGTCTATCACCCGGCCTAGCTGCAAGCAAGTCATTTTATAATGGGAAGCTTGCTGCGGTCGATTGTCACGAAGACAGCGAAGATCAGCGCAGCGCCGAAAACGATCTGTTGCGCAAAGATGTTGACGCCGACGTAAGTCATGCCGATGCGGACGATCGAGACGATCAAGGCGCCGATCATCGTCCGGCCAATACTTCCGACGCCCCCGGTGATCGCCGTGCCTCCAACGACAACTGCAGCGATGGCGGGGAGCAGAAGCTGATTGGCGAGGTCCGGCGACCCGCTCGACAGCCGCGCCGCCAAGACGACGCCGGCAAGCGCGGCGAATGCGCCCGACAGCCCGAACGCGATGATCTTGTGCGGGTCTACCGAGATGCCGGCGGCGCGCGCGGCCGGCTCGCCGGCCCCGATCGCGGCGCTATAGCGGCCAAAGCGAGTGTAGCGCTGCGCCAGCATGCCGCCGATTGCGACGATGATCGCAATCAGGATCACGTTCGGAACGCCGAAGAGCCACGCGCCGGAAATCCAAGCCACCTGCTCGCGCCCCTCGTCGGTCAAGGAGACGGTGCGCCCGCCCTCCATCAAAAGCGACAACCCCGTCATGATGCCCGCGGTCGCCAGCGTCGCGACAAACGAGGGAATGCGCAGCTTCACATGAACGAATCCGCTCCCGAGGCCCATCGCCAGACCGACAAGGATCGTGATTGGGAATGCCGCGTAGCCGATCCGAGGCAGGAGCTCCGCGACGACCATGCTGGCGAAGGACGCCGCGGCCTGCACCGAAAGGTCGATGCCGCCGAGCATGATGACGAAGGTCAGGCCCGCCGCAAGGATGAACAGCACGGAAGCGTCGGCGAGCACGACCGACGCTGTCGTGAGGCTTGCAAAGCCCGGTTCGGCAAAATTGACGCCGGTCGTGAGCAGGACGAGCAGCAAGAGGGGCGTATAGGGGCGAATCCGTTCGGCAAGGCCGACAGGAACGCCCTCGGTCGTGGCGAAGCTGGTCACAGATCCTTTCCTGTCATCCTGGCAAGTCCACGGGCGCTCACACCATATGCTCCAGCAGCGCGACCTGGGCCGGCTTGGCGTATGGCGGCGCGTCGAAGCGAGCGGTGATCTCACCGTCGCGCATGACGAGAATGGTGTGGCAAAGCCCGATCGTCTCCTCCAGCGTGTCCGAGGTCAGCACGATCGCAACGCCGTCGGCCGACAGATTGCGGATCATGTCGTAGACCTCTTCCTTGGCGCCGACATCGAGGCCGCGAGTCGGGTGATCAAGGATCAAGATATGCGAATGCGCGGTCAGCCATCGTGCGATGACGATTTTCTGTTGGTTGCCGCCGCTGAGGTTCCGGCAGACCTGCATCACGCTCGGGGTCTTGATGCGCAGCCTGCGGATCCAGTCCTCGGCAATCGACCGCTCGCGGCCATGATCGATAAAGCCGTGGCGCATGGCCGCGTCGAGCCTCGCCAGCGTGATGTTGGCGGCGACGGAAATATCCATCACCAGTCCTTCAGTCCGCCGTTCTCGCGGGATGTAGCCGACGCCCGCCGCGACGGCTTGCGTGGGCGTTCGCAAGCTCGCCGGCCGGCCGTCGATATGCAAGGCGCCGGACGTCTGCGGCAGGAAGCCGAACAGGGTCCGCGTCAGTTCCTCGCGGCCGGAGCCGATGACGCCGGCGACGCCCAAGACTTCGCCTCGACGAAGCGTGAAATTCACATTGCGGTAGGCGCCGTGAACGCCGAGCCCGCGCGCTTCCAAAACGACCTCGTCTCCGGGCGGGTTTTGGCGCGCCTCGCGGTAATATTCCGCGTCCAGGTCGCGGCCGACCATCATTGCGTGCAGCACTGGAACGCTGGTCGCCCCTGCGGGCCTCTCGGCGACGATCTCCCCGTCCTTCATCACGTAGATGCGGTCGCTGATCGCCAGGACTTCGTCGAGCCGATGCGAAACGAAAACGAAGCTCGCTCGCGACTTCAAGCTTCTTATCCGGTCGAAGAGGATCTTTATGTCCTTGGCCTCGAGCACCGAGGTCGGTTCGTCGAGAAGGATCGTCAGCGGAGCATGGGTGCGCTCCTCCAGCGACAAGGCCTTGGCGAGTTCGACCATCTGGCGCGCGGCGAAACTTAGCTCGCCCGCTCTTCGGGTTGGATCGATGTCGAGTCCAACCTTGGCGAGCCGATCGCGAGCCGCCTCGATCATCCGACGGCGGGAGATCACCCCAAGCCGCGTGAAAGGCCGTTCATGCGCGAGATGGAGATTGTCCGCGACCGACATATTGAGGAGCAGAGACTGCTCCTGAAAGACCATCGCGATGCCGTAGCGGTTGGCCTGCGCGGTGTCGCGCAGCACGACCGGCGATCCGTCGACGGAAATCGCGCCAGTGTCGGGCCTCACTCCGCCGGAGAGAATTCGCATGAGAGTGGACTTGCCAGCGCCATTCTCGCCGATCAGCCCTACGACCTCATGCGCGCCAACGACGATCGTCGCATTGCGCAAAGCCTTGACCGGACCGAAGCTCTTGCTGACGTTTTCAACTTTCAGCACCGGCTCACCTACTTGATGACAAAGGAGCCGCTGCGGCGGATCGACAGCGCGACCGCGGCGATGATCATCAGCCCCTGCACGGTCTCGTGGATGTACGGCGAGATGCCCAGAAGCACCATGCCGTTGGCGAGCACCGCGACGATCATGACGCCGACGAGCGAATTGGCGACGCCGCCCCATCCGCCGGTGAGCGCGGTGCCGCCGACGACGACGGCGGTGACCGTCATGAACAGTCGGCCGTCCGCGATCGTCGTATTGGCCTGACCGAGTTGCGCCGCCGCGAGCACTGCGGCGACGCCCGTGAAGAAGCCCGCCAGCGTGAAGGCGAGAATACGCGTGCGCTTCACCGGAACGCTGGAGAGCATCGCAATGTCTTCGCCGCCGCCGATCGCATAGATATAGCGTCCAAACCGCGTCCGGCGCTCCAGAAACAGGGCAAAGAGGAACATCGCGGCGGCGATCCAGACCGCGAGCGGAAAGGCGAGGACGCGCTGGAAGGCGATCGCCCGGATGCCGTGATCGAGCACGCGCACCGCCGAGCCGCCAAGCGCCACCGTGCCGATGCCGAGCCCAACGAACCATAGGCCCAGCGTCGCCATGAAGGAGGGGATGCGCAGGACGACGTGCACCAAGCCGTTCATCAGGCCGAGGCCGGTGCACGCCACGATCGCCAGCAGCGGTCCCCACCAGCCGAAGTCATGGTCGTTGCTGTCGTTCGCGCAAAGCAGCGCCACGATCATCGCCCCGACGCACAGCACACCCTCGACGGAAAGATCGATGCTTCCCATCAAGATGATGAAGGTCGATCCCATGGCGAGGATCAGCGGGATGGCGGCGGAGTTCGCCAGGCCCCAGACGAGATTGCGAAAGCTGAAGAAGCTTGGATTGAGCAGGCCGAGAATAAGAGAAAGGCCAATCAGGACGATCAGCGGGCCAAAGTCCGCGAGCCGGCCTCCGCCGAACGAACGCTGAAAGAAGGCGCGACCCCGCTTTGATCTGCTCTCCTCCGGAGCGGGATCGGCCACAGTCGGCGTCGATCGAAAAGCCGGCGCCATTTCCTCAATCCGCAATGATCCTTACCCGTAGACGATGGGGCTCGCCACTCGGCTCCACAAGTCGGACCAGTCGATCTGCGGATGCGACTGAACCTGGGTCTTTATATACTCTTCCACATTGTCTCGCGTGATCTTGACCGTCTTCGCGTTGAATTCGCGATGCAGTTTTGGCTCCTTCGACGGATCAAATTTGCCCTGGTGGGCCTCGAGGCCCATCGAGAGCCCGATGCCGCCCTGCCAATAGGGATCGGAGGTCACCGTGCAGACGAATTCGCCAGCCTTGACGGCCTCGACCGCCGCTTTGATCCCGTCAATGCCGACAACGGGAATTTTGCCCGCGAGCCCTTGAGCGCGCAACGCCTCGAGCGCGCCCGTGCCCATATCGTCATTGGCGGCCCACACGCCCTTGATCTTGTCTCCAAAGCGGGTGAGCCAGGACGCGGTGATGTCGAAGGCCTTTTGCGACTGCCAATCGCCAGTCTGGAAGTCGAGAAGCTCGACCTTGGGGTGCTTCTTCAAGGTTTCCATCATGCCCTTGCGGCGATCGATGGCCGCAGAGTTGGAGATCATTCCCCCGACAGCGACGAAACCGCCTTCGTCACCCATCGCCTTGAAAAGCTCCTCGGTGATGTAGCCGCCGTTGGTCACTCCGTCGAACTCGATGTGAGCAATGTAATAGGGATCGAAGTCCCATGGGTGAAGGTCGGCCGGCTTGTTCCACCAACTGACCACATAGACCTTGGCCTTGAAACAGGCTTCGACGATAGGCCGGGCGTCAGGCGTGTTGTTCGGATCGACGTTCAGCACCATGTTGCCGCCGGTCTTGGCGATCATCGCGCGAATGTCGGAAATGCCCTTCTCGCTGTTGGCCTCGGTGACCAGGACCGTGCCGGGAAGCCCGACCTGCTTGGCGAAAGCGTCGGCGCCGACCTTCCATACGGCGTGATAGGGATTGGAGAGCGAGCGGATGGACGTCACCAGCGCCGGCTGCCCGGCGTCGGCGCGCGCCGCAAACGGATAGCTGGAGGCGAGCGCGCCAGCGCCAAGCCCGGCGGCTGATTGCAGCATCTGCCGGCGATTGATCCCCTGATGGGCGTCGCTTTTGGTCATCGCGAGAAAATCCTCCCTGAGATATTGTCGACCTTGTCGGTCACTCGTTGATCGAGCCCCTGCTTACGAGGCGGCCTCAAGCTCGATCCACGCTGGCGTCGAAGGGGGAAAGTTGTATGATAACCCTTCAACATGACGACCTTACCAAGATGCAACGGAAGCGACAAGGGAGCGGGCGAAAAAATGGATGACCTCCGCCAGGCGGTCCCGAGCCTTGTCCGATCGCCGCCCGGCCTCCCCGTTGCGCCCCCGGAATTTGACTGATGAATGTACGGTCTCCTGCACGCACTGAAGCGATTGCCGCGCTCGACGCAGTCTTGGCCGACGGCGGTCTCATGACGACGGACGAGGATCTCGCCCGTTTCAGCCGGGATTGGTCGGGCGATCATTATGGCCGGCCCTTGGCGGTTGCGCGTCCGCGCAGCGCAAAGGAGACCGCGGCCGTCATGCGGCTCTGCAACGAACGCCGGATTCCCGTCGTCCCGCAAGGCGGCCTTACGGGTCTCGTCGGCGCCGCGGTGGCGGCTCCCGGCGGCGGAGAGCTCGTTATCAGCCTCGACCGGCTCGACGCTGTACGCATGGTCGATCCAATCGATTTTGCGATGATCGTCGAAGCCGGATGCATTCTCGAGAACGCCAAGAAGGCGGCGGAGGCAGCGGACTGCTTGCTGCCGATCACCTTCGGCGCGCAGGGCTCTTGCCGCATCGGCGGCAACGTCGCCACCAACGCCGGCGGGATCAACGTGCTGCGTTACGGCATGACGCGAGACCTCGTTCTGGGCCTCGAGGTCGTGCTCAGCGACGGGCGCATCTGGAACGGCCTCAACGTGCTCCGCAAAGACAATCGCGGCTACGACCTCAAGCAGCTCTTCATCGGCAGCGAGGGAACACTGGGCGTCGTGACCGCCGCGGCGTTGAAGCTGTTCCCGAAGCCCGCCCAGGTCGAGACGGCCTTGCTCGCGCTTCGCTCAGTGGCTGACGCAATGGCGCTCTACGCCCGGGCGCGCCGGAACTGCGGCGACCTCGTCACTGCCTTCGAACTGATCCTTCGGGACGGGCTCGAGGTCGCCATCCATGCGCGCGACGACATGCCGGAACCGCTCGAGCAGGCTTATCCGGCTTATGTTCTGATGGAGCTCGCCTCCAGCGCGCCGATCGATCTTCGCGCATTGCTCGAGACGTTCTTGAGCGACGCGCAGGATTTGGTGGCCGACGGCGCCATCGCTCAGAGCCGCGCGCAGTCCGAACGTTTCTGGCTCTATCGCGAGACGATGGTCGAGGCGCAAGGACGCGGCGGCCGCTATTTGCGCACGGACGTTTCCGTCCCGATCTCGAAACTCGCCCTCTTCATCGATGAGGCCTTGCACAATCTGAATCAACGCTATCCCGAGGCCTTGGCGCTCGCCTACGGACACGTGGGAGACGGCAATGTCCATCTCAACGTCATTCCGCCCGTCGGGGCAACACCTGAGTCGATGACTCACCTCTTCGAGGGCGCGGAGGAGACGATTTTCGATGTGGTCGATCGTCTTCACGGCAGCATCAGCGCAGAGCATGGGATCGGGCGCGTGAAACAGAAGGCTTTTTTGAGCCGAACGGAGGACGTGGCTCTCGATCTTGCGTTCGCTCTCAAACGCGCGCTCGATCCGCTCGGCCTATTGAGCCCCGGTCGAATCCTGCCCGCGCCGCCGGCAAATCCGGAGACATGAACGATGGCGTTGAAGCTCGGCAAGGTCAATCGAGGCCCTAACCTGCCGGCCCTCGTCGCGAGCTCAATCTCGCGCGAGATTGCGCAAGGCCGGCTGCGGCCCGGTGACAGGCTCCCGGCCGAGCATACCCTTGCGAGCACTTTCGGCGTCAGCCGTAACGTGGTGCGAGAGGCGATCGCCAAGCTGCGCTCGGAGGGCCGGGTCTGGTCGCAGCAAGGTCGCGGGGCGTTCGTCGCCGATACGGCGAATCCGACCGTGCTCTCGATCGATCGTGACGCGCTGCGAAAGGGGGACGGCTTCGCCAGCTTGTTCGAGCTTCGTAGGATTCTCGAGGTTCACGCTGCTGCGCTCGCGGCCCGTCGCCGATCGAAAGATGATCTTGTCCGAATGCAAGAGGCGCTCGCGACCATGACGGCCTCGCCCTATGGCAGCGTTCAGTGGCTGAAGAAGGATCTCGAGTTCCATATCGCGATCGCGCGCGCGACGGGCAACGCTTACGTCGTCCAGTTCATCGGATTTGTTTCAGAGAAAGTGCGCGACAGCATCCTTGTGGCGGGCGGCAGCCACGCCTCAGACGAGATGGCTCGCGCCACACTCGTCGAGCACGAGGCGATTCTCGTCGCCGTGAAGGCCGGCGATCCAGCTGCGGCGCAAGATGCGATGCGCGCCCATCTCGACAATGCTGCGGCTCGCGCCGGCGCCCAGTCCAACAGCCGCGGCGCGGCGCTGAAATTGACGGGACGCCGGAGGCGAAGCGAGAAGGCGTCTTCTCTCGCGGTGCTTTGACGGCGCAGGCGTCGGTTCGATTGTTGAGAGCGCTCGGCGTTCCAAGGAGCGGCGAAAACGCCGGTCGAGGGTGGGGACCTTGAATTTGAGATAAATCAACAATTTCTTGCCAAGCGGCCTGAGATCTGGTATTGTTTTTCAGAAATACCAATGAGGCCGGCTCGCGTTTCTCATGGGGCGACGGGCAAGCGGGGCTTCCGCGTTAGGCGCGCAGGGAAGCGACTCGCTAATGGCGCCGCAAGCCATTGAAATCGCTCAAAACGGACTCGCAAATAGCGAGCTTCGAGCTCGCGCCGCCGCCAGGGCGACGATCCGTCGAGTTCCGCGTCAATCTTTGGTCAGGCCCAGCCGTCCCATAGCCTTCCCGATATGCCGTCGCATGCTCTCGCGCGCGCGTTCGCTGTCCTTGGCTTTGATGGCTTCGTAGATGGCGCCGTGCTCTTCCTTGTTGATGCGCCCGCGCGCGACGGCGTCCACACGTTCATTCGCTTTGGCGATGCTTGCTCGGACATGCTCGGAGATGAAATTGACAAAGATCGCCACGTACACGTTGTCGCTTGCGCGCGCGATCGCGCGGTGGAACTCGAGATCGGCCTCGACCGCCTGGGGCGTCCCCTGACTGTCGTACAGTCTCTGCAGCGCTGCTCCGATCTCGGTCAGATGCCGACGGCTGCGACGTGCCGCGGCGAGGCCGGCCGCTTCAACCTCGAGGATCGAACGCAACTCGAAGAGGTTCGTGAAAAGCGAGCGGTCGCGCAGGATCTCCGCATCGAGCCTGAGCGCAGAGTTCGCTTGGTTTCCGAGGACGAACACCCCCGACCCCTGGCGCGGCTCGACCGCCCCTTCAAACCTCAGCCGCGCGATCGCCTCGCGGACGACATTGCGGCTGACGCCGAAGGTTTCAGCGAGCTCCCGCTCCGTCGGCAGCCGATCGCCGACCTGGAATCGTCCCGCCAGGATCTCGTCCGAAATCATCCGTGCGACTTGCGCGGGGAGGTTGAGCGCGCGGCCAAGCGTCTTGATCGCGAGGCCCTCGGCAGGCTTGCGGCGCGGCCGGCCGGTCGTCCGCGCCGCCGTCATGAAGCCGATCTCGCGGCGCCGGGCGAGCGCGGCCTGCCCTGACGGTTGCCGAGATAGGTCTCGCGCACGAGGTCGAGGCTGCGCAGCTCCTCAATCGCGCCCGCGGCGACGATACGGCCGTTCTGCATGATGTAGCCGCGATCGGCGACCGCAAGCGCCAGGCTCGCATTCTGCTCCACGAGCAGCACCGCGGCCCCGAACTTGTCGCGCACCGAGAGTATGATTGAGCGCACTTCGTGGACAATGATCGGCGCAAGTCCGAGGGATGGCTCATCCAGAATCAGGATCTTCGGCTTCGCCATGAGACCGCGCGCGATCGCCAGCATCTGCTGCTGTCCGCCGCTCAAGGCTGAGCCTTTCGCATCCCGCTTCTCGGCAAGAATGGGAAAGAACGACTCCATCGCCGCGATATCCCTCTCGACGCCCTCCGAATCGGTGCGAGAGTAGCCCCCGAGACGCAGATTGTCGCGAACCGTGAGATCGGAGAAGATGCGGCGGCCTTCTGGAACCAGAACCACTCCGCGCCGCGCAATCCCGTCGGCGTAGATTCCGGTCACATCCTCGCCCAAGAAGCTGATCGTCCCGCGCTTCGGGCGCTTGAGGCCGGCGATCGTCGTCAAGAGCGTCGACTTGCCCGCGCCATTCGAGCCGATGATCGTGACAATCTCGCCTTTGTCGACCTCGATCGAGACGCCGCGGTTGACCACAATCGGCCCATAGGCGGTCCAGACGTCGTGGACCTCAAGCAGGCTCACTCGTCGCCCCCGAGATAGACCTCGATCACCTTCGAGTCGTTCAGCACGTCTTCCGTCGGGCCGTCAGCGATCTTGTTGCCGAAATGCAGCACGACCAGCCGCGCGCAGAGCTCAGCCATCAGGCCGACGTGATGATCGATGATGCAAATGCCGACCCCGAGTTCATGGGCGCGCCGAAGCAGGTGCGTGAGCTGGATGCTTTCTCCCTCGTTGAGCCCCGCCGCCGGCTCGTCAAGCAAAAGTTGCGCCGGGCGCGCGCCAAGCGCGACCGCCACGCCGAGACGCCGCAGATTGCCGAACGGCATGACGCTCGCGACTTCGTCGGCGAACCCCTCCAATCCGACAAACTCCAGAAGCTCCTCCGGCGACGACCATCGCGGTCCAGCGCCGTCTTCCCGCCTCGAGCCATGCTCGATCGCGATCTGCACGTTCTCGCGCACAGTGAGCGCCGGAAACGACATCGCCTGCTGGAATGTGCGTCCAAGGCCCAGGCGGCCGATCGCGTAGGCCGGCTTTCCGGCGATGTCGACGCCGTTCCAATGAATGGTTCCGCTAGTTGGCCGATAGACGCCGCAGACTGTGTTGAAGAGGGTCGTCTTGCCGGAGCCGTTTGGGCCGATAACGCCCAGGATCTCATCCGACCGGATCGTCACATCGACGCCCGCCAGCGCGACGACGCCGCCGAACGTCTTGCGCAGGCTCCTGATCTCAAGCGTCGCCACCGCCGGCAGCTCCTCAGGTCCAGGACGCGCCAGGATCGGCAGGACTTGCGTTTGTGCGCGCCCCGAGGAGCGTTCGCGTCGCCCATTGATAGAAGCGCCCCGCCGCTGCGATAACTCCGCCGGGCAGCAGCATCACCACCGCGATGAGCGCGAGCCCATAGGCGATGCGCGAATCGACTGGATCGATGCGCATGACTTCCGGGAGGAAGGTCACGATGATCGCCCCCGCCAACGGTCCAAAGAGGGTTCGGGGGCCGCCGAGCATCACCATCAGCGCGAAATAGAGGCTGGTCGCGCCGCCATAAAGGTCCGGCGAGATGTGCCGGAAGTTATACGCCTGCAGGTCGCCGCCCACGCCCGCGAACAGCCCACTCAGCATGAAAGCGCCAACTTTATGCATGTTGGCGTTGACCCCGATGGACCTCGCGAGCTGCTCGTTCTCGCGGATCGACCGCAACGTGCGCCCGTATCGGGAATTGGCGATGCAATAGGCGGCGAGCATGCTGATGAACATGAAGGCGGCCACCAGCATGTAAGTGTTTGAGAGCTTGTCGAGCTTGAAGCCGAGCATTGTCCCGATCGGCGGCAGATCGAGCCCGGTTGCGGCCCCGGTGAACTTGCCTCCGTTAGTGAGAGCAATCCTCAGGAGTTCGCACATGACATAGGTCGTGATGGCGAAATGGTGCCCGCTGATGCGCAGCGAAGGCAGACCGAACAGCCCCGCCGCGAGTGCGGCGATAAGCGCGGAGAACGGCATCGCCTCCCACATGTTCAGGCCGAAATCGCGGAAAAGGATCGCCGCCGTATAGGCTCCGAAACCCATGAGCCCCGCGTAGCCAAGCGACATGATGCCTGCTTGGCCAAACGGGATCGCCATGCCGTACAGCACGATCGCGGTGATGCCTGTCGTAACAGCGAAAGAGAGCGCCCGGTAGCCGGGGTTCAACCAAGGAAATGCGAACACGCCGACAACGACGAGCGCCGTCAGGATCAGCGCCGCCGGCGACGGCCACGCCGAGTTCCTCGGCCGCCGGACGGCAGCCGGAGCGGTCTCGGCCATCGCCACAACCTGAGCCCCGGGCGTGTCCCTATTCAATCGCGGGCCCCATAGTGCCGCCGAATAAGCCTTGGGGCCGGAGGATCAGGATCACGATCATGAGCCCGAAAGTATAGGCGTTCGTCCATTCCGGCGTGCCATAGGCGCCGCTGAAACCGTTGACCAGTCCAAGGATGAGCCCTGCCCCGACTACCCCGGCGACATTGCCGAGCCCGGCGATGAGGGCGACCGCAAAGCCCAGCATGATCATCTCGGATCCGACAAAGGGCGTCACCGGAAAGAGCGCAATCGTCAGCGCGCCGCCGAGGCCCGCGATCGCGCTCCCATAGGTGAAGATCACCGTGATGTAGCGACGAATCGGAATGCCCATGAGCGCCGCCGTCTGCCGGTCGGCGAGGCTCGCGCGCAGCGCGAGGCCGTAGCGGCTGCGCGAGATGGTGAAGAACGTGACGGCGACAACAAGAGCGGTCACCACCACGACCACGACCCGCATCTTGATGAAACGGATCTCGCCGATCTCCCAGACGCCGGGCAACGGTTCGGGAATGCTCTTCGAAAACGAGTTCCAGATGCGGATAACGACGTGCTGGAGCACGATCGAAAGGCCGAGCGAAGCCATGAAGCCGTTGTTCGGACGCGTGAGCGTGAACTGGAACAGGCCCCGCTCAAGCAGGAAGCCGATAACCCCGACAATGGCGACGGAAATGATGAGCGCCGGAATATAGCCGAGCCCGTAGCCAACCAGAACCCAAACCCCGATTGCGCCCAGCATAAGGAATTCGCCGTGGGCGAAATTGATAATACCGGTCAATCCGAAGATCAGCGTCACCCCGATCCCCATCAGGATGATCACGCTCGCAACCGAGAGGCTATTCACGAGCTCCTGGACAAAAGTCACCATGTGTCGCTCCACGGCGCCCCTTGCCGGGTTCTCGTCAACGTCTCATCGCAAACGCGAGCGCCAAACTTAGACGATCGGGTTACGTTTCCTGTACATGGAAGGGGCCGCCCCCTTCCCGCTGAACTCTCTCGCTCGTCCAATCCGCTAGAGCCCGCAAAAGTATGACGAGCCCACGGCGCCTCAACCGCCGGGATCGCCTGGAGGAGGATTGGCCGGCGGCTGCTCGACGGCGCATTTGAACTTGTCCGACGTATTGGGCTCAACCAAGCACACTTCCGTCGCGAACGTCACCTGATGCCTGTCATTGAAAAACAGCGGGACCTCCGAGACGACACCCTGATACTTCATCTTCTCGAGTTCGGCCGCGATCTTGTCCGTGTCGTCGACAGTTCCCGCAGCCTGCATCGCCTTCACGAACATGCCGACATAGTCGTAGTAGAGCAGCGAGACCGATGACTGCACGCCCTTCGGCGCGCCAAGCGCGAAATACTGGTCGAAATAGTCCTTGGCGGCCTTAAACGGCGGCGCGCCCCAGCATACGGGAACGCAGCTCAGCGTGATCGGGACCGCCGATTTAAGTCCTCGCTCCTGCCATACGCCCGGATCGACGCCGAACAGGAAGTATGACGGCGCGACATTGAGCTGGACCGCCTGCGGATAGGCGATCATCACGATGTCGCCGTTGTACCAGATGTGGACGACGTCTGGATTGTCCGCTTTCACACGCGTCAGCAGCGGCGTGAAGTCCTTCGTGTCCGGCGGGAACTTGATGAGATCCGTCTTCTGGCCTTCCGCCTTGAGCGCAAGGTCGTAGTGCGATGAGAGATACTGCCCGCCCGCGTCGTCCTGGACGAAGACAACGGAGGTGTTCGGTTTGTGGCCAAGCGCCTCCGTAAGCAATGAGATGACGCCCTTCGCGGTGCTGCCGCTGCGCTGGAATTCCTGCGGCTCCGTCTGGAATGTGTAGTGGAGCGCCCCGCCGGGCTTCGTCGAATCCTCGCTCAGACAGCAGCCGAGCGAGCTGTTGCCGGTGAACTGAAGCACCTTGGCGGGATTCGTGATCTTGGTCATCGCGATCGAGAAATCATGGCTCTCGGTGCCCCAGATCGCCTTGACGCCAATGTCTTCGACAAGCTCGCGCGCGTTTGCGATCGCAGTATTCACATCGGTGCGATCGTCGCGGTAGTAGGGTTCGAGCTTGTAGGTCTTGCCGTTCACTACGAAGCCGCCAGCGTCGTTGATCTGCTTCACCGCCAGCTTGACCGCATTGTGGATGGTGTTGCCGGCTGAGACGAAGGACCCGGTGAGGGCCGCGTTCACGCCGATCTTCACCGTGTTCTCTTCAGCTCCCGCTCCGCCTGCAGCGAAGAGCGTGGCGGCTGCGACTATGCCCCATAATCCTTGCCTCATTGCGTTCGTCCTCCTCCCTCCGGCTCGCCTTCTAAAAGCGGCTGAAGCTAAGTCATCCTATGACCTGACCATTGGCCCGTCAATTTTTTTTACACTCATCGGAGATGCCGCCGGCGCGCCTAGGCGTAGGACCAAGCTTTCACCAGCGCTGATGCACGGCGGGCTTAATACTCGTTTCGTAGATTGATCGAATGCGATTCATCGTTTCAGGCGACAAGGGCGCCAGCGCGGCCGCGCCGAGGTTGGCGCGAGCTTGCTCGGCGTTTTTCGCCCCCGGAATAACGACCGAAATCGCTTCGTTCATCAGGATCCACCGCAGCGCAAACTGCGCCATTGTCGCGGCTCTCGGAACGAGCGGCCTGATCTCCTCGACCGCGGCCAACCCCGTTTCGTAAGGAACGCCGGCGAACGTTTCGCCCACGTCAAACGCTTCACCGTGACGGTTGAACTGGCGATGGTCGCTTGCGTCGAACTTGCTATCAGGCTTGAATTTCCCAGCCAACAGACCGCTTGCCAGCGGCACTCGCGCGATGACCGCGACCTTACGTCTGCGCGCCTGCTCCAAAAATAGATCAGCCGGCCGCTGGCGGAACATGTTGTAGATGATCTGGACGCTTACGACGCCAGGATATTCGAGCGCCTTGAGCCCCTCCTCGACTTTCTCGACACTCACGCCATGGAAGCGAATCTTGCCTTCGCGCTGAAGGCGGTCCATCGCCTCAAACACGTCAGGACGGTAGTAGGTTTCGATCGGCGGGCAGTGCAATTGCACGAGATCGAGCGCTTCTACCTCGAGCGCCCTCAGGCTATCCTCAACGAACGGCGCTAGGTTCGAGTAAGTGAACAGGTCCGCGTCTTGCTTCGGCAATCGCCGGCCAAGCTTGGTCGCGACGACCGGAAGGCTCTTTCCCTGCTTCTTGCGTTCCTTAAGGATGCTTCCGATCAGCCGCTCAGACTTGTGGTCATCGCCGTAAACGTCCGCGGTGTCGAGGAAATCGACGCCGTTATCGAGACTGACGCGCAGCGCGTCGAGCGACTCTTCATCTTTGACCGATCCCGAGGCCGACCCTATTGCCCAAGCGCCAAACCCGATTTCCGACACCGACCAACCGGTTCGTCCGAATTGCCGCTTGCGCAATGCAGTTTCCTTCCGAGGGGTAGGCAGCGGAACCGCGCGGGCGTCCGCTGCGGGCACAAAAGTCGTGCAAAGTTATCAGACCACCGGATGACTCTGCAACTCGGATTGGCGCAGCGGACTGGTCGCGTCGGGACCCCGTACCGCTCTTATCGACGCCCAAAGGGACGACGCTTGCAGCGCGGAAGGCAGGCGCGCTGGACCGCCGCTGCGAGGCCCTCACCCCGTCTCGAAATCGCCCGGCTGAGGCGGGGCGAGCGGCGTGAACTGGCAGCGGTCGGGCTTGAGGTCGACGAGCGGCGTCCCGTCGAGGCAGTCGAGACCCCTCACAAGAAGCGCCGCCCCTTCGCGCTTGACGAGCGTCGCGAGCGCCGTCCCGATCGGGTTCGGGCGAACGGGCGAGCGCAGCGAAAACGTGCCCCGCGTCGCGCCGTCGTTGGCCGGACTTTGGCGCACGAGATCGCGCCGCGACTCGTGCAGCCAATAGAGGACCTCGATCCGCTCGTAGGCCTCGATCCCGTCCAGCGCCGCGACCCAGGGCTCGGCGACCTCGATGCGGCAGATCGGCCCGTCGGCGCGCCCCTGGCGCGGGACAATCGAGCCGCGACGTCCAGGGCATGCGGATGATTCCGATGAACGTGAGCCCGGCGTCGAACGAAGACGGCGCTTCGACTGCAACTTCGTTACGCCGGACTTCGTTCAATCTCACCATGATGCCGACGCGCCCGCTTGCCTCAAGCGGCCTCGTAGCCGCGTGACTTGGTTTCGACCGCCTTGCCGCTCTTCAAGCTCGACAGAAACTCGTCATGCGTCATCGGTTTCGAGAACATGGGGTAGTTCTTCTCGACCGCCAGCTTTTGCTCCTCCTCGCTGACGGTCGCCGTGCAGTCCTTGAGGGTCACGACGTCGTAGCCCTTCTCGTATCCGGTCCGCATGGTCGATTCGACGCAGCAATTGGTCAGAAAGCCGCCGAGCGCGATGGTCGATATGCCGCGGCTGCGCAGAATGAAATCGAGGTTGGTGGTGGCGAAGCCGCAGAGGCCCCGCTTGCCTTCGATGACGATATCGCCCGGCTGCGGCTTCAGCGCGTCGACAATCTGCGCCCCCCAGGTCCCTTGACGGAACGACTTCGAGTCGACCACGCCCTTGAGGATGCCATAGGGGCTCGGGCTCAGCTCGTGATAATCCTCGGTGAAGGTGATCGGGGCGTAGACGATCGTGGCCCCAAGTTCGCGCGCCTTTTTCACCGTCTCGACCGTGTTCGCCAGCATGTTGGTCTTGTCCATCACCGGCTTCACCGCTTGATGGAGCGTCCCGCCCTCGGTGGTGAAATCGTTCTGATATTCGATGAGCACGACCGCAGTCGATTTCGGATCCATCGTCTCACTCCTCGTGATTTCGCGCCTCATCAGGCCGCGTTGAGCGACAGGGCTATATATGGACCAATAGTGCGCCAAAGGCGAGCGAAGGCGCGTGCGAAGCGGGCTGCTCGCGGCCCTCGCGCGCGCCCCTTGACTCCTGGCGTCGGACTGTTTCTGCAGCGCAATCTTTGGGCCGCAACTTGCCGCCCGTCTACTTGATTCCGAAACCGGGAATCGCAGCCTGCCAAACCTTGCACCGTCAACCCTCACACCGTCGAAAGTTTGACGATTAAGCTTAGTGAGAACAAAAACAGAACATTTTGTGGCGATAACGCGAGATGCAGGATAAACTGCGGAGAATCAGAAATGCGTCTCGGAGTTCACATGACTCTCATTAATCGCGGATTTTTCTTCACACACGTGCGCCGAATGATGTTCTCGAACGTCCTGCAGCAAACGCAGGTCGACGGAATGAACGCAATTCTCGATGGATGGGAGGCGAAATATACCGCCGATGATGACCGATGGCTCGCTTACGCCCTTGCGACGACCTACCATGAGACCGATCAGCACATGCAGCCGATCAACGAATATGGAAAAGGACGTGGAATGCCCTATGGGAAGGCGGATCCGACCACCGGGCAGGTTTATTACGGGCGCGGTTTTGTGCAATTGACCTGGGAACGTAACTACGAAACGATGTCGGATCTATTGGGGGTCGACTTCGTTCATCATCCTGATCTGGCGCTGGAGCTCGACAACGCGACAAACATTATGTTCATCGGCATGGTCAAGGGATTGTTCACCGGCAAGTCGCTAAGCGATTACTTTAGCAAAACCAAAGAGGATTGGGTCAACGCTCGCAAGATCATCAACGGCTTGGATAAAGCTCAAGCGATAGCCCTCTATGGGCACAACTTCTATTCGGCGATCAGTTACACAACCGGATGAGATTTTTACGGCAAACATCGCGCGTCGAGGCGTGTTCGCCCGTCCCCGTCCTTGCTGAAGAGCGCTGTGGTTGGCTGGAAAATCTCACGCCGGCCCCTTGGGACAAGGCTCCGGCTGCGGTCGCTGGCGACGACGCACAACTGGAGGCTCGATGCGAACGACAAGCCTCTCCGTCGACATGTGATCCATGGACACTTTTGTCGACTTGCCAGGCCTGCGGCGCCGTCACAGACTCAAGCTGCGCGGCGACTGTCGCTTTGAGCGCCGGGACAATTGCCTTCAGAGGATCACAGGAGGATGACGATGCGTCGGAAGGTGATCATGCTTGCCGGCGCCGCGGCGCTGACGATTGGGGCGCTCATTTCGGGCGCGAACGCCCAGATCGAGCGCGGCCCTGCGGCGCTTTCCGGGCAGGCGCAAAACTTCACGCCGGTCGAGAAAGCCGCTTGTGGTCCTCATTGGGGCAGGTTCTGCGGACCGTGGCATCACCGGGTCTGCGGCCGCTATCACTGCTGGTGCGCGCCCTGCTGAGCGCGTAAACCCGCCGGGTTTCAGGCGAGGCGCCGCTCGTCGCCTCGGCCTACCCCGTCACCTCGAGCGCGAGACGCCCGCTCAGCGGCTGCCCGTATTCCCCCGTCGCCTCGACCACCACCGGATAGGTTCCAGGCTTGAGGTCGCCGGGCAGGCGGGCGGTCCAGATGTGCGAGGACTCTTCGGCCTTGACCCAGGCCTTCTTCGTCGCCTCGTTGCGGGCGAACACCTCCTGGACGAACGGATCGGGGCGCGACTTCCGGGTCATCTCGATTGGGGCGCGATCGCCGATGACCATCTTGACCTTCGTCTTCTCGCCGCCGTCGAACACGTTCGCGATCAGGGTCGAAGCGCTGAGCGCGTCGCGCGGAACCGGCGAACCCAAGAGCCGCAGCTGGCGGAAATCGCGGTCGGCGTCCCTGCTGATCCCATGGAAGCGGCTGTCGATCGAGAGCCGCACCTGGCGCCCGTTGGGCTCTTTCGCCGGAATAAAACGTGTTGCGTAGGTCAAGCCGTCGACCGAAAGGATGTGAAAGCCGTTCGGCGTGCCGTCGCGGCTGTCGGCCGAGGCCACGCCGCGATGATCGAAGGGCCCGCTCCACCATGACCCAGAGAGCGCCGTCAGCACATGATGATGGTGGGGCGCGGCGCCCTTCCAGCCGTCCTGGCCATCGTAATAATGATGCTCGGTCGTATGCGTGTGACCGGCAAAGCTCACCGTGTAGCGGCGTCCTTCGAACAGGGCGAAGAACGCGTCCCGGTCCTGCAGGTTCTGGTAGGGTTCGTTGTCGAGAAACGTGTTGATCGGAATGTGCATCACCATGACGATGAGCGTGTCATCGGGCGTGTGTGCAAGCACGTTGCGTACGAACTCGAGTTGCCCCTCGTCGAGCCGGCCCTCGTACTTGCCCCCTCCTCCGGCTTTGTGCGGGTCGAAGCCGAGATAGTTGACGTCATCGAGCATGAGGAAGAGCGTCTCACCGTAGAAGAACGCGTAATAGTTCGGGCCGAAGACGCGCTTGAATGTCTCGCGGCTCAATTTGCGATCGGGCGCTTCGAAATTGAGATCATGGTTGCCGCCGACATTCCACCACGGGAGCCCGATCGTGCCCATGATCGCGTTCGAGCGCGGATAGAGCGAGAGATCGTCGAACATGATGTCGCCGGCGGTGAGGCCGAATTTGGCGTCGACGCCGGCCAAAGCCTGGATCAGGTCTTCGCGGACGAAGTCGACCTCGGCGCCGGTCTCCGGCTGCGGATCGGTCACCAGCACGACGTTGAACGCCTTGGGCTCGTCCTGGCGGCGAAGCGGAAAATCGACCGACGCCGGCAATGGCCCGGTCGGCGCCAGGCCCTCGAAGCGTAGGTTGAGCTCAGCCGGCGAGCCCTTGGGATAATGATGGCGATAGAAGCGCGGCAGGTTGGTGAGCGGTTCGACCGGAGGCATGAAGCCGGCAGGCTTGATGACGAAGATGGTCGCCTCCTCCGGCAACGGCAGCGTGTAGCGGCCGTCGGGGCCGGTGACGGCGACGTCGCGGCCGTTGGAGACGAGAACGCCCGCGAGCCCCGGATTGGCGGCGCTGGATACGCCCGAGCCGTCCTTATCCTCGAACACGATTCCGGAGACCTGGCCGGACGCTTGCGCGGCCGGCGAAGCCTGCGCCTCGGCCTGGCGCGGCTCGATCGCGGCGAGCGCAAGACCGCTCGCGGCGCCGATCAGCACGTCGCGCCGGGTCATTCCATCGCTTTGCTGCTCGGACATGTCCCAACCTCCGATTCGCTCGTCCGCAGGAAACGGCCTCGTCATGACGCCGTCATGAAACGAAAGGGCCACGGATGCGATGAAGCTTTAAGCCGCAATCAGATGGTTTGGAAACCGCCGCCGATCACAGCTAGCTGGACGATCCGGCGATCTTGCTATCAATTCAAAAACTCCTGTTCATGATGGGGCACAAAAAAGCCGGGCGTCGAAGCGCTCGGCTTTTTCTCGAGGGTCGCAACGCGGACTGTCTCGGGTTTGATCAGGCGGCCTTGAGCAGGCCGAGCTGGGTCAGCGCGGTGACCCCGTCGTCGAGGCCAATCTCCTCGGCGATCCTGCCATCGATCACCTTCAAGACGGTCGTGCCGGTGAAGCGCATCTTGCGGCCGGTCGCGGCGGACAGGCTTCCGACCAGAAAGTCGTTGAAGGCGGGACCGGTGTGGGTTCCCCCGCCCTCCCACTGCCCGACGACAGTGTCGCCTTCGGCGACGAGATCCGCGGTCCCCCAGAAGTTGAGGTCGGGGAACGCGGCGCGGAAATCGGTCATGAACGCCTTGATGTCGTCGCGGCCGCGGCGAGGCGCGTGCAGCGAATATTTCAAGAGCATGTCCGGGGCGGCGATGTCGTCGACGACCGCGAGGTTCACGTCCTTGCCCCAGAATTCGGTGAACCAGCGGCCCACCACGGCCTTGTTGTCGTCCTGCTTGCTCATGGAAATGGATCCTCTTGCTCGTATCGGAGGATCATCGAAATCGCTCGATGACGCCCGAGCGCAGCACTACCCATCGAGCGGCGCGGCGACACTCCGCTTCTTGCCCTGGAATTGAGGCGAGGCACCGGACAAGCCCGATTGGACAGCGAGCCATATAGGAGCGCCAGCAAAGCGTCACGACCTGTCGGACCGTCAATAAGTAGAGGCTGGGGGCGTTTGCAGCGGTCGAGGGGGAACCTCCACCAGCTTCATGCCCCAACGCAGGTCACACGCCGCCGAGCTTGTCGTAACTTAGAGCGAGTTAAGCGGAAGCCCCAAAAGCGGGACTTCGTTTGGTTTTGCGCTCGGCTTTCAACCTACGGAAGACGCTAGGCATCATGCGGTCGGCCCGCTCGCGTATGAGGCGAGTCGCCTCGCTGACATCTTCTGCGGTCGCCGTCCCGTTCGACAAGCGGCCAACCTTGTCAGCGATCTCCAAATCGAGCGCCTCAATAGGAGACGTTGGCCACTGTTCCGGTTTTCGCTGCGTCATGATTCGTCCATCCCTACCCTTCGATATAGGTCAGTCAACTCGATTATCAAAGCAAGTTCTCGAGCCAAAACCCGCAGCGGCTCCACTGGATCCCTCGCCGGGTCTCCCCTCTCATTTGGCAAATAAAACCTCCCGGCGACGTCGCTGGTAGCGACTAGAACTCCGAAGGGGTCTCCGTTGCCTAACCGAATTGGTATTGAAGCAATCGACTTGTAACGTTCAGGGTCGTCCGACCGACGCTTCGGCTCGGGCGCATCGAATATCTGCCGAGCGTGTGGTCTAGCTGTGTCCTCTGCGATGTATTCGCGCTTCCCCTGAAACGCCATACCCACGTGGCCTTCGCCTGGATCCCATATTCGATGATCAGCTAATTCCTCCGCCCGGATTGGCCGCCTGCAAGCGGCGCAATGGAGAGCCTGATCCGCACCGTCGTAGATGTAGATCGCAAAGTTAAAGCGATCCGTGTCCATTCCAAATAGGACTACGCGATCGGCAACTATGAAATCTAACATCGATCCGAGACGCGCTCTTTGAGTATCTTCACACCCCGGGCCGGATGCGGCTACCTCATCGACTATTCCTCGCAAGGCGACCGCTACAGCCTGAAGCCGCACGGAAAAGCCGTAATCTTCTTCCAGAGAAGCGAGCTCCGCGTCACGCTGTTCGACCGCCTGAGCAAGATCCCCAGCACGATTGATCGCTTCCGCAGTGTTCTCGTCCAGATATTCTACAAGCGCTGCGCCGGCGGCGACCATGAGCAACCCAATGATTTGCACCGCGTAGAGCGGCCAGCGCCATTTTTGATCCAGGAAGTTTGCGGCGGCTCCGGCGGTTCCTGCGAGGAGAGCGCCGCCAATTGTGAGCGAGAGCTTTAGCCGCCGTCGCAACCGGGCGATATGTTGCAGAAAGCGCCGCGTAGTGTCGCGCAACCAAGTTTTGTGCTCATCGACGCTAGCCATGCAGTCTTCAATTCCCTCCCGAAGGCTGGCGCATTGGCAAATGTATCGAGAATAAAACCTTCCGAACGCCGTCTTAAGTGAAAATTGACCATTATATAAGCGCCGCAAATCCCAGGGATTGCGGCAGCACCTACTCTACCGGCTTCTCCCTCACCCGCCGACCTGCCCTCGATGGCGCAGATAAGCGTCCGCCAGCACGCACGCGACCATCGCTTCGCCGACCGGCACTGCGCGTATGCCGACGCACGGGTCATGGCGGCCTTTGGTGACGACCTCCGTCTCGTCACCCGCACGCGTGATCGTGTGGCGAGGCGACAGAATCGACGACGTCGGCTTGACGGCGAAGCGAGCGACAATCGGCTGTCCGGTCGAGATGCCGCCGAGAACGCCGCCCGCGTGGTTGGAGAGAAAGCGAGGGCGCCCTTCGTTGCCGCTGCGCATTTCATCGGCGTTCTGCTCGCCCGAGAGTTCGGCGGCTGCGAAACCGTCGCCGATCTCGACTCCCTTGACGGCGTTGATGCTCATGAGCGCCGCGGCGAGCTCCGCGTCGAGCTTGCCATAGATCGGCGCCCCCCACCCGGCCGGAGCGCCCTCGGCGACGATCTCGATCACGGCGCCGACCGAAGATCCCGCCTTGCGCACGTCGTCGAGATAGTCGGCGAAACGCTCACTCGCCGCGGCGTCGGGCGAGAAGAATGGATTGCGTCCGACCTCGTCCCAATCCCAGCGGGCCCGATCGATCTTCAATTTGCCGATCTGCACCAGCGCGCCGCGAACGATGACGCCGGGCGTCACTTTGCGGGCGATCGCGCCGGCTATGACGCGCGCGGCCGTCTCGCGCGCCGAGGAGCGGCCGCCGCCGCGGTAATCGCGGATTCCATACTTCGCCTCGTAAGTATAATCGGCGTGTCCGGGACGATACTTGTCCTTGATGTCGCTATAGTCCTTCGAGCGCTGATCGACATTGTCGATGAACACGCCAATCGGCGTTCCGGTCGTCATCTGACGGCCGGTCGCTTCATCGATCATCACGCCGGAAAGAATGCGCGCCTCGTCGGGCTCGCGGCGTTGCGTCGTGAAGCGCGAAGTTCCAGGCCGTCGCCGATCCAGTTCGGCCTGGATGTCGGCGGCCTCCAAGGGAATGCGGGGCGGACAGCCATCAACGACACAGCCAATCCCCGGCCCGTGACTCTCGCCGAAGGTGGTGACGCGAAAGAGATGACCAAAAGTGTTGTGGGACATGGGCGAGCCTACCGGTTCATAAGGACGGCGTTCCGCCGCGTCAAACCCATCGCGGCGCCCCATTCCCGCCATGCAACGTTCATCGCCAATTCATCTCAAGGGGCGCATGCCCTCGCCTGCCAACGGCCAAGAGTTGAACAACATGGAGACTGTAAAATGCTGAAGACATTGACCGCAATCGGTATCTGCGCCGCGATCGTTTTCGCGCCTCTTGCCGCGCTCGCTCAGACCGACACGACAACTCCGGCCGCCGGCGCGGCCCCGGCTGCCACTGACAACATGGCGCCCGCCAAGGACTCGATGAAGAAGACCACGAAGCACAAGAAGCATATGGCTAAGAAGGCCAAGAAGCCCGCGGAGGGTGCAATGGCTCCGGCCGCTCCGGCCGCGAATCCTCAGTAATTGAAGCGCGCCTCGCGAGCGTCGCGCTCTTGAAATCGCCGCCCCATCCACAGATGGGGCGGCTTTTTTCGTCCCGCGAACCGTTCGCTTCCGCCCCGCCCGGCGCGCGTGTCAAAGTCGCGCGGCTTCAAGGAGGCGCGATTGCCGAGCGCCGAGTTCTGGTACGAGTTCGCGAGCAGCTATTCCTATCCGGCGGCGCTTCGAGTCGCCGCGCTCGCCGAAGAGCGAGGCGTGAGGCTTGTCTGGCGCCCGTTCCTGCTCGGGCCGATCTTCATGGCGCAAGGCTGGCGCGACTCGCCGTTCAACATCTATCCGGCCAAGGGCCGCTATATGTGGCGCGACCTCGAGCGGACATGCGGCGCCATGGGCATTCCGCTCAAACGGCCCGAGCCCTTTCCACAGCCGAGCCTGCTCGCCGCGCGGGTCGCGCTCGCGCTTCGAGACGACAGCCGAGTCAATTTCTCGCGCCTGGTCTTTGCGGCCGAATTCAGCCAGGGCTTGCCCATCGGTGATCGGGCGACGCTCGGCCCCTTGCTGGCTGCTTGCGGCGTCGATCCGGCGAAGGCGTTCGAGCGCGCCGAAAGCGACGCCAACAAAGCGCAGCTCAAAACCGAGTGCGCCCGCGCCGCCGAGATCGGCGTCATCGGCGCCCCGTGTCTCGTCACTGAGGATGGCGAAGTATTCTGGGGCAACGACCGGCTCGAACAGGGGCTCGATTGGGCGGCGGGCGGGAGCCTCGGCGCCGTTCGTTAGCGTCCTCGTTGCCTAGCTCCTCATTGGCGGAGCGACGCTCGGCCGCGTAAAGTGATCGCGCTTTGTGCTTGCGACAGAGGAGCAGCGCAATGACGGACCGGAAAAACCCCGCCAAGACGCTCGATCAGCAAATGCTGGCGTTCGTTGATCCACTCGGCCGATTGCTGACCGACGGCTTCCACATTCTCGCGCTGTTCGCGATCGGCGGCGCCACCGTCTGGTCCGCCGCCACCGCGTTCTACGCCATGGTCCAGAAGGGCGGCGCCACGATCGAGGATTTGCTGCTTCTCTTCATCTATCTCGAGATCGGCTCGATGGTCGGGATTTATTTTCGCACCAATCACATGCCGGTCCGGTTCCTGCTGTACGTCGGCATCACCGCGCTGACGCGGCATTTGATCGGCTTCGTCCAACATGAGGAGGCGGCGGACCTTGGCGTCGTCATCCTCGCAGGCGCCATTCTCATCCTCGCCCTCGCAGTCCTCGTCATCCGCTTCACGTCGAACCGCTTCCCCAATCCGACCGACGGCGAAGTCTCGCGCGGCGAGGTCATCCGTGGGGACGTCATCCGTGGCGAGGCTCACGATGAGTGAAGCTGCCTGCTAGCGGTACGCCTTTAACGACCTTGCTCCACCCTCTCCAGCGCCTGCGCGCGCATGGCGGACAAAGTTGTCGTCGGCGTGATCGCGTCGGGATCCACCTTGACATGCAGGATCGAGGGCAAGCCGGAGGCCAACGCGCGTTCATACGCGGGCAGAAATTCCGCCGTCTCCTCCACCGTCTCGCCGTGGCCGCCGAAGGCGCGCGCGTAAGCCGCGAAATCGGGATTGCGCAGCGCCGTCGCGATGACGCGCTTAGGATACATGCGCTCCTGATGCATGCGGATCGTGCCGTACATGCCGTTGTCGATCAGCACCACGATGATGGGCAAGCCATACTGTATGGCGGTGGCGAATTCCTGCCCGTTCATCAGAAAATCGCCGTCGCCAGCGAAGCAGACGACCGTCCGCTCCGGGAACAGACGCTGCGCGCCGATCGCCGCCGGCAGGCCGAAGCCCATGGACCCCGACGTCGGGCCCAATTGCTGCTCGATCGCGCGAAAGCGCAAGAAACGGCCGACCCAAATTGAAAAGTTGCCGGCGCCGTTGGTGAAGATTCCGTCCGGCGAGCGCCGTCGGATCGCGAACATGATCTCGCTCAACTGCACCCGGCCCGGATTGGCCGGCGCCTGTTCGCTCCAGGCGAGATAATCCGCGCGGGCGGCACGCGTCTCGGCGGACCAGCGGATCTTCGTCGGCGGCTGAACGGCCTCCAGCGACGCGCAGAACTCCGGGGTCGTCGCGACGACGCCGAGCGTGGGATGATAGTTGCGGCCAATCTCGTTGGCGTCGGCGTGGACGTGGACGAAGCGCTGGCGCGGCTCAGGAATGCCGAACAGCGTATAGGCTTGCGACGCCGCCTCCGACATGCGCCCTCCAACCAGAAGCACGAGGTCGGCCGCTTCGACGCGCGCTTTCAGCTTGGGATTGATCGAGAGGCCGACCTCGCCGGCAAAGTTGTCGTGCTCGGCGTCGAACGTGCTCGAGCGCCGAAAGGAGCCTGTAACGGCTAAGTCGAAGCGTTCGGCGAACCGGGCGAAGGCGGCGCTCGCTCGCTTGGTCCATCCCCCTCCGCCAAGAATGGCGATCGGCCGTTCGGCCGCCCACAACATCTTCTGCAATTGGGCCATTTGCGTGAGGCCCGGCCAAATCGGGACCCGCTCGGCGCGCGGCGCGTCCGCCACGGCCGCCATTTCCGTCAGCATGTCCTCCGGCAGCGCAATCACGACTGGCCCCGGCCGCCCTTGCATCGCAATGTGAAACGCCCGCTTGACAATCTCCGGGATTTGCGCCGCCCACTCGATCTGCGTCGCGAGCTTTGTCGTCGAGGCGAAGAGCGCCCGATAGTCCATCTCCTGGAAGGCGCCCCGCCCCATCATCGCCCGCTCGACTTGGCCGATGAACAGGATCATCGGCGCCGAATCGTGCTCGGCGATATGCAGCCCATGCGCGGCGTTGGTCGCGCCGGGGCCGCGGGTGACGAAGCAGATTCCTGGCCGCCCTGTCAGGCGCCCCTCAGTCAGCGCCATCATCGCCGCGCCCGCCTCCTGCCGGCAAACGGTGAGTTCGATCGGCTTATTGTTCATGGCGTCGAGGGCGGCGAGGTAGGATTCGCCGGGAACGCAATAGACCCGCTCGACCCCTTGGGCGACGAGCTGATCGACGAGAATCTGTCCGCCCGATCGCAAAGTCTCGCCCAACGCCGCGCCTCGCTTCCGGTCACATTTGCCGGCAATGTTTGACAGTTCGCGCTGTTCATTTCAATCGCAGGCCAAAAAAGGGCCTCGCCTTGCGCATGAGGCCAGTTCCAGCCATTCTTGTTGGATGTCGGCCCCCACGGAACGCCCCGCCGAGACGAGCGCGTTGACGACGCTGAATGCGCGTTCACGTGAGATCTTCCGCAACATCGTCGATTCCTATCTCTCCTCCGGCGAACCCGTCGGCTCCCGGCATTTGTCGCGCATGCTGCCGATGTCGCTGTCGCCGGCCTCGGTGCGCAACGTGATGCAGGATCTCGAGGAGCTCGGGCTCATCTACGCCCCGCACGCCAGCGCCGGACGCATGCCGACCCAGCAGGGTTTGAGGCTCTTCGTCGACGCGTTGCTCGAATTCGGAGATCTGGGACGCGCGGAGCGCGCGCGCATCGACGCCCAGGTGCGGGCGGCGGCCGAGGGAGGCGGGTTCGAGGGCGCTCTCGCCGAAACGACAAGCCTGTTGTCGGAACTGACTCGTGGGGCGGGCGTGGTGCTGACCAGCAACACTGACGCGCGCCTGAAGCATGTCGAATTCGTGCGCCTGGAGGCGACCCGGGCCTTGGCGATCCTTGTCTCCGAGGACGGCTCGATCGAGAACCGCGTGGTTACGACCCCTCCCGGCATGCCCGCTTCCGCGCTTGTGGAAGCCAGCAACTTTCTCAACGCGCGCATTCGCGGCCGCACCCTGGCGGAAGTGACGGCGGAAATCGAAGCCGCCCGCCGCGAGGCGCGGCAGGAGCTCGATGAGATCGCCGCGCGCCTGGTCGAAGCCGGCCTCGTCTCATGGTCCGGCGCTGGCGGATCGCGCGATCAATTGATCGTTCGGGGACAGGCGAACCTGCTTGGCGACGTGCGCGCCTCGGACGACCTTGAGCGTATTCGCACATTGTTCGCCGACCTCGAGACCAAGACCGACGTGATCGAGCTCTTGCATCGCGCCGAGACCGGCGAGGGCGTCAAGATCTTCATCGGCTCGGAGAACAAGCTGTTCTCGCTCTCCGGCTCATCGATGATCGCCGCGCCGCTCAGGGACAGCGACCATCGCATCGCCGGCGTGCTCGGCGTCATCGGGCCGACCCGCCTCAATTATGGCCGCATCGTGCCGATGGTCGAATATGCGGCGCAGGTGCTTGGCGAACTCAAACGCTCCCGCTAGCCCGGTTCTGTTTTTGCCGCCTGGAGAAACGCAATGTCAAACGCGTCGAACGTTGGGACGTCCGCGCATGATCTCGGTGAAGCCGCCGAGCGCTTGCGTGGAAAATGGGCGGCGATCACCGCCTTCGGCGTGCTTCTGGTGGTGCTCGGCGTGGCTGCGCTGTTCTTCTCTCTTGTCGCGACCGTCGTGACGGTGACGCTGAACGGCGTCCTGTTCCTGATCGCTGGCGCCGCGGAGATCGGCATCGGCATGCATTCGCGGGAATGGGGCCGGTTTTTTCTCTGGGTGATCGGCGGCCTTGTCTATATCGCCGCCGGAATCTTGTGCATCGTCAATCCCGTCCTCGCTTCGGTCGCGCTGACGCTTCTGCTCGGCGCCGGCCTCATCGCCGCCGGCGTGGTGCGGGCCTTCCTGGCTTCCCAGCTTCCGGCCGACCATCCGCGCGCTCTTGTCTTTCTTGCCGCCGCAGTAACAATCCTGCTCGGTTTGATCATTGTCACTCACTGGCCGCTCGACAGCGTCTATGTGCTCGGCACCCTGCTCGGCGTCGACCTTCTGTTCCACGGCGTTGGATGGGTGAGCTTCGGCGTCGGATTGCAGGCGCGGTCCTGACCGCGCTCTTGGTCTTTCGCTGAGATTTGGGAAGTAGGACATGACGAAGTGGGTCTATTCCTTCAGCGCCGAGCGCGCCGAAGGCCGAGGCGAAATGAAGAACCTCCTCGGCGGCAAGGGCGCGAACCTGCACGAGATGGCGTCGCTTGGGCTGCCCGTGCCTCCGGGCTTCACCATCACCACCGAGGTCTGCACGCACTTCTACGCCAACGGCAAAACCTATCCGGCGGACCTCGCCCCGCAAGTCGACGCCGCGATCGCCGAGCTCGGCCGCCAGACAGGGCGTGCATTCAGCGACGCCGCCAATCCGCTGCTCGTCTCGGTGCGGTCGGGCGCGCGCGCCTCGATGCCAGGCATGATGGACACCGTGCTCAACCTCGGGCTGAACGACAACTCGGTCGAAACCCTGGCGAAAACGTCCAACGACGCGCGTTTCGCCTACAATTCCTATCGCCGTTTCATTCAGATGTACTCCAATGTCGTGCTCGACGTGGACGTCCACAATTTCGAGGACATCCTCGAGCAGTACAAGGAGGGCAAGGGCTACGCGCTCGACACCGATCTCAGCGCCGAAGACTGGCGCGCAATCATCGCCGATTACAAAGCGAGGGTGATCGAGGAGACCGGCAAGCCGTTCCCGCAGGACCCGCGCGATCAATTGTGGGGCGCGATCGGCGCCGTGTTCTCGTCCTGGATGAACCAGCGCGCCATCACCTATCGGCGCCTCAACGCCATTCCCGCCGAGTGGGGCACCGCGGTCAATGTGCAGGCGATGGTGTTCGGCAATATGGGCGACACCTCGGCGACCGGCGTCGCCTTCACCCGCAACCCCTCGACCGGCGCCAAGGAGCTCTATGGCGAATTTCTCGTCAACGCCCAGGGCGAGGATGTCGTGGCCGGCATCCGCACGCCCCAGAACATCACCGAGGCGGCGCGGAAAGCGGCCCATTCCGGTGAGCCCTCGCTCGAAATCGCTGATGCCCGAAGTGTTCGGCCAATTCGTCGCCACGACCCAGCTTCTCGAGAAGCACTACCGCGACATGCAGGACCTCGAGTTCACGGTCGAGCGCGGGAAACTGTGGATGCTGCAGACCCGCAACGGCAAGCGCACGGCGAAAGCCGCATTGCGCTGCGCGGTGGATATGGCGAACGAAGGCCTTATCTCGCGTGAGGATGCGGTGAGCCGGATCGAGCCTGCCGCTCTCGATCAGCTCCTGCACCCGACGCTCGACCCGAAGAACAAGCCGGCGGCGCTGGCGACTGGCCTGCCCGCTTCGCCCGGCGCGGCGAGCGGCGAGATCGTATTCTCCGCCGACGAGGCGCAGGCTTTGCGTCAGGCCGGACGGAAATCGATCCTGGTCCGGGTCGAGACGAGCCCTGAGGACATTCACGGCATGCACGCCGCCGAAGGCGTCGTGACCACCCGCGGCGGCATGACCTCGCATGCCGCGGTCGTCGCCCGCGGCATGGGCAAGCCCTGCGTTTGCGGCGCGAGCGCCATCCGCATCGACTATGCCAAGCAGACCATGAATGCGGGCGGCGTCACGCTTAAAAAGGGCGACATCCTCACCATCGACGGCGGCTCGGGCGAGGTGATGGCCGGCGCGGCGCCCATGATGAAGCCCGAGATGACTGGCGATTTCTTGACCCTCATGACCTGGGCGGATTCGGTCAGGCGCATGAAGGTGCGCGCCAACGCGGAGACCGCGACGGACGCGCGCGCCGCCCGCTCGTTCGGCGCCGAGGGCATCGGCCTCTGCCGCACCGAGCACATGTTCTTCGACGGCGAGCGCATCGTTGCGGTGCGCGAGATGATCCTCGCCGACAACGAGCAGGGACGCCGGACGGCGCTCGCCAAGCTGTTGCCGATGCAGCGCAAGGACTTCGTGGAACTGTTCGAGATCATGACCGGCTTGCCAGTCACGATCCGCCTGCTCGATCCGCCGCTGCATGAATTCCTGCCCAAGACGGACGAGGAGATCAATGAAGTCGCCAAGGCGATGAAGGTGAGCGCGGACAAGTTGCGCGCGCGGGCAGCCGAGCTGCATGAATTCAATCCCATGCTCGGCTTTCGCGGCGTGCGGCTCGCGGTCCGCTATCCGGAGATCGCCGAGATGCAGGCCCGCGCGATCTTCGAGGGTGCGGTCGAGGCGGGGCGCAAGACGGGCAAACCAGTTACGCCGGAAATCATGGTCCCGCTCACCATCGGGCGGCCTGAACTCGATTTGGTGAAAGCGATCATCGTCGCCATGGGCGAAGCCGTCGCCAAGGAGACGGGGGTCAAGGTTCCCTATCAGGTCGGCACGATGATCGAACTGCCGCGCGCCGCGCTGAGAGCCGGTGAGATCGCTGAAAGCGCCGAGTTCTTCTCGTTTGGCACCAACGACCTGACGCAAACCACGCTCGGCCTGTCGCGCGACGACGCAGCGTCCTTTCTCGGGATCTACACGGTCAAAGGGCTGCTCAAGGCCGATCCATTCGTGACCCTGGACACCGAAGGCGTCGGCGAACTCATCACCATCGCGACCGAGCGCGGCCGCAAGACCCGGCCCGACCTCAAGCTCGGCGTCTGCGGCGAACACGGCGGCGACCCGGCCTCGATCGCCTTCTGCGAGCAGGCGGGTCTCGACTACGTGTCGTGCTCCCCCTTCCGCATCCCGATCGCCCGCCTCGCCGCGGCGCAAGCTTCGCTGGGCAGGAAGGGGCCAAGCACGGCGTGATAGGCGGCGAACCGCCGCCGTGCCCGCAACGGGGCCGCACGGAGGCTAGATGGAGGCGTTGTCCGCGGTCGAACGGATCATCCGTGACCTGCTCGTTTTCGTCGTCGCGATGACCGTGGTCCTCTCGGCGCTCATCGTGATCATTTCGCGGATGCCGAACGAAAATCCGCTGAAGCGGGTGCTGGTCGCGCTGAGTTACCGCGTCGGCGCCACAGCGGCGGTCGGAATGCTGGTCATTCCCGCGACCCCGATCCCCGGTCTCGACGCGGTCATCGACGTTGGCGCGCCGATCGCCTTACTCTGGTATTGGTGGACCTTCTTCCTCGACGCGCGTCGCGGTCCGTCTGAGAAACTCCCGCCTTGACGCCAGTTTAACAGTAATGATATGTTTATATTGGTCCCGCGGCGCCATAGGGCGATACGCGTCAACGAGCGCCATTTTCGCCCTCTCCGCGAACGCGGAACTAAACGGGGTCGTAACCCTTTGAATCCAAAAGACGGTGCCGGTAAAATGACGGCTACGCTCTTCTTGACGGCTGAACGGCGCGTCGGCGGCGCTGGGTTGCCTTGCCGAATTTCTGGTATTGGTGGACCTTCTTCCACGCCGCGCGCCGAGCCCCGCCTGAGAAACCAGAGCTATGAAATTCGTGAAGGCTAACGGCCTCGTCATCCACTTTTCCGACCATGGCCGGCGCGATGGCCCGCCGCTCGTGTTCATCAATTCGCTCGGCACCGACTTCCGCATCTGGAATGAGGTCGCCGAAATCCTCGCGCCGGATTTCCGCATCCTCACCTATGACAAGCGCGGCCACGGGCTTTCCGAATCCGGCCCGGACAAGAACGACATGGCCGATTACGCGCGCGACCTCGCGGGGCTCCTGGATGTTCTCGGCATCGGACGCGCGACGATCGTCGGACTGTCGATCGGCGGGCTCATCGCGCAGGAGCTTTATCGTCAGAGCCCGGAGCGCGTCGCGGCGCTCGTGCTTTGCGACACAGCGGCGAAAATCGGGACCGACGAAATCTGGGACCAGCGTATCGGCGAGGTTGAGCGCGGCGGAATTGAAGCGCTCGCGGACGCGGTCATGGAACGGTGGTTCACCGCCCGTTTCCGCGCCGCCCGATCGACAGAGCTCGCCGGCATGCGCGCCATGCTGACGCGGACGCCGCGGCAAGGCTATCTGGCCGCGTGCGGGGCCTTGAAGCGCGCGGACCTCCGGCCATATGCTAGACGCGTCCAAGCCCCGACCTTATGTTTGGTCGGCGACGAGGACGGCTCTACACCCCCCGCCCTGGTTAAGGAGACGGCGGCCCTTATCCCCGGCTCGCGCTTTGAAATCATTGAGGGCGCAGGCCATTTGCCAAATGTCGAGAAACCGGAAGTCCTGGCGAAATTGGTCGCTGAACACGCCAGGCGGAACGGCTCTTGAGCTCGACGGCAACCGGCCCGCGGGCGGGCGACACAAAACAAGTTTGCCGGGAGTTAACGAAATGCAAAGATTCCCTCACTTCCCGTCCTCGGGATGAGAGGGTATAGACAGCCGCCGTTTTTCAGGGCTGCCAAGAGCCGGCGGCCCCGAGGTCCGCTTCAAGCATGTCCCACCCCATTTCGAAGGACGCCGTCCAGCCGCCAATTTATGGCGGCGAGGGTGACCTGACGCATTCGTCCGGACGTTTCTGGGTTCTCACGCTCGGCTCGATCGGCGTCGTCTTCGGCGATATCGGCACGAGTCCCCTCTACGCGCTGCAGACGGCGCTCGGTCAATTCAAAGGCCCCCTCGGCCCGCCTGAAGTCACCGGTGTCGTCTCGCTCATCATCTGGGCGCTGTTGATTGTCGTCACCGCGAAATATGTGCTGTTCCTGATGCAGGCCGACAACAAGGGCGAGGGCGGCATTCTTTCGCTCAAGGCTCTGGCGCAGCGGGCGCTTGGGAAGAAGACGACGATTGCATTTTTGCTTGGGGTCGCCGGATCCGCCCTGTTCTCAGGCGACGCCGTGATAACGCCGGCGATTTCCGTGCTCTCCGCGCTCGAAGGACTGAAGCAGGTCGATTCCAATCTCACGGCCTACATCTTGCCGGCCACCATCGTCATCCTCGTTGTGCTGTTCGCCGCCCAGAGCCGGGGCACCGCCAGAGTTGCGGCTTTCTTCAGCCCGATCATGATCGTGTTTTTCACCGTTAACGCGGTGCTTGGAATTGTGCACATCGCCTCCGATTGGAGGATCTTGGAGGCTTTGAGCCCAATTCCGGGGGTGGAGTTTCTCCATGCCCGCGGAACCGTTGGATTCGTCGTTCTCGGCAGCGTGTTTCTAGCCGTGACCGGGGCGGAAGCGCTCTACGCCGACATGGGCCATTTCGGGCGGAAGCCGATCCAGGCTGCCTGGCTGTTCATCGTTCTGCCGGCGCTCATCTGCAATTATCTCGGCCAAGGCGCGCTAATTCTCAGCGACCCGAAAGCGGTCGAGAACCCCTTTTATTTGCTGGCCCCGAGTTGGGGCTTGGTTCCGCTCATTCTCCTGTCGACCGCCGCAACCGTGATCGCGAGCCAAGCAGTCATCACCGGCGCCTATTCGCTCGCCAGCCAGGCGATCCAGCTCGGATTGCTGCCACGCCTAGAAATCGTGCATACCTCGCCAACTCAGGAGGGGCAGATTTTCATTCCGCGCGTGAACCGCGTGCTGCTGTTGGGTGTCCTGGGGTTGGTGCTGCTGTTCCGCTCGTCCGACGCCTTAGCCAATGCTTACGGCATCGCCGTCTCCGGCACGATGGTGGCGACGACCTCCCTCGCCTTTTTTGTGGTCTGGAAGCTGTGGAAATGGCCGCTCTGGGCGGCGCTGGCGCTGACCGGCGCCTTTCTGTCCATCGACATCGGATTTTTCATCGCCAACCTCTATAAGGTCGTGGACGGCGGCTGGGTGCCTCTCACCATCGGCGTGGCGATGTTCATCCTGATGTGGACCTGGTCGCGCGGCAGCCTCATCCTGCTGGCGCGGACGCATCGGGACTCGATTCCCATGCTCGATCTCATCAAGATGCTCGAGAAGTCGAAGCCGGTGAGGGTTCCGGGGACGGCGGTCTTCCTCACCAATGATCCGACATCGGCTCCGTCGTCGCTGATGCACAATCTCAAACACAACAAGGTGCTCCACGAGCGCGTCGTGCTCTTGAACGTGCGCACCGAGACAACTCCCCGCGTGGCTGCCGCCAATCGATATGAGATGAAGAGCCTGTCGCCCGATTTTATGCTGGTCACGCTTCATTTCGGCTATATGGAGCAGCCGCATATCCCTCGAGCCTTGGCGGCGATGCGGAAGGCCGGGCTCAAGTTCGACATCATGACGACCTCGTTCTTCTTAGGCCGCCGCACACTGAAGACGGCGCCCAACTCGGGCATGCCGCTATGGCAGGACAAACTGTTCATCGCCATGACCAAACAGGCTGCGAGCGCTCCGGACTTCTTCAATCTTCCCTCCGATCGCGTCGTTGAGCTTGGCGCGCAGATGAAGGTTTGAGCGCTGTGCGCTGGATGAACCGCCGAGAGACAATCTTAAGAGCGGGCGTTCGAAGCTGAACGAGCCGGAGCGGAAGCGCTGGGCGGCACCATGAAGATTTACCTCATCAACCTCGATCGCGACGCCTCTCGCCTCGGGCATATGCGGGATCAGTTGAACGGCGTCACGTTCGAGCGCATTTCCGCCGTCGACGGGTCAAGCCTGCCGGCGACCACAAGAGGCCTCACTCGTTTCGAGCTCGCCTGCCTGGAGAGCCACCGGATTGCGTGGCGCCAGTTCCTGAACGGCCCAGGGGACTGCGCCTGCATCGTCGAGGACGATCTGCACATATGGCCGGGATTCGCGGCGCTTACAGAAAGCGCCTCGTGGATACCGCCGGACGCCCATTCCATTAAGCTCGACACCTATCTGCAGAAGGTGGAACTCGGAGAAAAGCAGGTCGCGGTGGGGAACCGGCAGATCGCGAGACTCTATTCGCGCCACCAAAGCAGCGCCGCTTACATCCTCACTCGGGAGGGCGCGGCCCGTTACCTTGACTTGACAGCCAGCGCTTCGCTGCCGGCCGACTATGCCTTGTTCCCCAATCACCCGCGCCGCCTCGGGCTGCGCATCTATCAGCTCATTCCCGCGATCTCGATCCAGGATCACCTTCTTGAGCCAAACCAGGGCGGCAAGGCGTTCACGACCGCGATGGCTGCGACCGGCGGCAGCGCGCCGCCGCGTCGCTCCTCAACGCTCGAGAAGCTCGGACGCGAGGGCGTTCGTCTCGCCAGTCAGGCCGCGGGCCTGGTGGAATGGACCTATCAGAAGACGGTTCTGGGACTGGAGACCACGACGGTTGGAGTAGGCTGAGCGTCCGGCGCACCGGTTTGGGTTTTCTTGGCTCCACGCCGTTTCGCCGCAAGAGTCCCGATTTGGAGCATTGGATTTTCTTGGATTTCCTTGGATTCTCTCGTCCGAATCGAGACTTTTCAATGGGTTACGAGGGATTTTTCCGAATACAAATTTCTCGCGCCCTTTGCGGCGGCGAGGCGGCGCCGGAACGGGCGCCAGTGGCCCTGGCATGCAGAGGATCGTTCATGAGGACGAGCTTAGTGCAGTTTCTGATTTTCTGCAAGAGATTGTCGTCCGGCAGAAATTGTCTTGTCGCTCCGGAGATTATCGCCGCTGCTGTCCGCTTTCGGCCGCCTCCGCCGCGCCACCACTGGAGCCAACTCCAACGCATGGCGGAAGGCAACTCAGCCCCCGATATTGAAGCTGGCTAGGGCCGCCATGTTCACAATGTCAGAATCCTTCGCGCCGAGGGAGACGATCTGCACCGGCTTCTCGAGCCCCACGATCAACGGTCCGATCACCGTCGCGCCGCCCAGTTCCTGCAGCATGCGGGTTGAGATCGCGGCGGAGTGGAAGGCCGGCATGATGAGCACGTTCGCCGTGTCTTTCAGCCGGCAGAAGGGATAGGCGGCCATCAGCTCCTTATTGAGCGCGACGTCGGCGCCCATTTCGCCGTCGTATTCGAAATCGACGCGCTTGGCGTCGAGAATGCGCACCGCTTCCTGCACCCGCAGCGCGCGTTCGCCCGGCGGATGGCCAAAATTGGAGAAAGCCAGCATCGCCACGCGCGGCTCGTAGCCGAGCCGGCGGGCCACGCCCGCCGCTTCGATCGCGATCTCGGCGAGATCCGCGGCGGTCGGCATTTCGGCGATCGCGGTGTCGGCGACCAGAACGGGGCGCCCTCGCGACAGGATGATCGAGACGCCGACGACCCTGTGGCCCGGCTTGTCGTCAATCACGCGTCGCACTTCCTCAAGCGCAATCGAGAAGTTGCGGGTGACGCCGGTCACGACCGCGTCGGCGTCGCCGCGGGCGACCATGGCGGCGGCGAAGTAATTGCGATCCTGGTTGATCATGCGCTGGCAATCGCGGAACAGATAGCCTTTCCGCTGCAGCCGCTCATAGAGGAACTGGGCGTAAATCGAATTGCGCTGCGAGAGGCGGGCGTTGTGAATCTCGATGCCCTTGTCCGAAAGATCGAGGCCCGTGGCCTTGGCGACGCTGCGCACGCGCTCTTCGCGGCCAACCAGTATCGCCTCGCCAAGGCCCTGATTGACGAATGAATAGGCGGCGCGGATCACCTGCTCTTCCTCGCCTTCCGCGAACACCACGCGTTTGGGCGTGCGGCGGACACGCTCGATGATGAGCTGCATTGCGCCCGCGATCGGGTCGCGACGCGCCGACAATTGCGCCTTGTAGGCCTCGAGATCGACGATCGGCCGCCGGGCCACCGCGGACGCCATCGCCGCCTTGGCTACTGCGATCGGAATGACATGAATGAGTCGCGGATCGAACGGAACCGGAATGATGTAGTCACGGCCGTAGCGAGGCCTGGCTCCGCGATAGGCCGCCGCCACTTCGTCTGGCACGTCCTCGCGCGCTAGATTGGCTAGCGCGTGCGCCGCGGCGATCTTCATTTCCATGTTGATCGTCTTGGCCCGCACGTCGAGCGCGCCGCGGAAAATGTAAGGAAACCCGAGCACGTTGTTGACCTGGTTCGGGTAGTCGGAGCGTCCGGTTGCGATGATCACGTCCTCGCGCGCCTTCTTCGCGTCTTCGGGCGTGATCTCGGGATCTGGATTCGCCATGGCGAAAATGATCGGATTCGGCGCCATGCCTCGAACCATGTCTGGCGTCAGCGCGCCCTTGGCCGAGAGGCCGAAGAAAATATCCGCGCCTCGGAGCGCTTCCTCGAGGGTTCGCAGCGGCGTTTCGATCGCATGCGCTGATTTCCACTGATTCATGCCCTCCTGACGACCGCGATAGACGACGCCTTTCGTGTCGCACAGAATGACGTTGGCGGATTCGAATCCCATCGCCTTGATCAGGTCGAGACAGGCGATGCCGGCGGCGCCGGCGCCGTTGCAGACGAGCCGCGTCGTTTTGATGTCACGCCCGGTCAGGTGCATGGCGTTGATCATCCCTGCAGCCGCGATGATTGCGGTCCCGTGCTGATCGTCGTGAAAAACAGGAATGTCCATCATCTCGCGCAAGCGCTCCTCGATGTAGAAGCACTCCGGCGCCTTGATGTCCTCGAGATTGATCCCGCCGAACGAGGGGCCGAGATATTTCACCGCGTTGATGAACTCGTCAGGGTCCTCGGTCCCGACTTCCAGGTCGATCGAGTCGACGTCGGCAAAGCGCTTGAACAAGACAGCCTTGCCTTCCATCACCGGCTTTGAGGCGAGCGCGCCGAGATTGCCGAGCCCGAGAATCGCCGTGCCGTTGGAAATGACCGCGACCATATTGCCGCGCGTCGTGTAATCATAGGCGGTCGAGGGATCGGCGGCGATCGACTTCACCGGAACCGCAACGCCCGGCGAATAGGCGAGGGACAAGTCGCGCTGGGTCGCCATCGGCTTCGTGGGCATGATCTCGAGCTTGCCGGGCCGCCCTCGGGAGTGGAATTGAAGCGCCTCCTGGTCGGTGATCGAAAAGCGCGTGCTTGCTGCGTCGGCCCTGTCATTCATAACTGAAACCCTGCCTGGATCCTGAACGGGAAGCCCCATTACCGCTCGCGGCGCGACTCGGTCGACGATCGCTCGCGGGACAATGTCCGCCGTTTCGAACCCCTTCCTCCGGTGAACCCTCTCATTCGTATAAGTCAGGTGGCTGTTTTAACTGGGCGCGTGCCGAGAGGGCGCCCACTTTTGGCAGATCGCCGTGCGGCAGCAAAGGCTTTTGGCGCCCCGCGCGCAGCAGCAAAGTTTCTTGCTTTCATATAAAGACATGTTTATATGATTATGTCAGCGCAGCGACTTAAGCGGAACGTGGAATGAAGTGGTCTCCCAACCCCGCCTTTGACATGGATTTGGCGCCCCGCGAGGACGCGTTGACGGCGCTGAGAAGCGCCGCGAGCCGGCGCATCCTGATCATTGACGGCGCGATGGGCACCCAGATCCAGTGCCTTAACCTGGACGAAAAGAACTTCCGCGGCGATCGTTTTCATTCCTGCGATCGCCTTTTGCAAGGCAACAATGACCTGCTGACGCTAACCCAACCGCAGGCGATCGAGGATATTCATCTCGCTTACGCGCTGGCGGGCGCAGACATCCTTGAGACCAACACCTTCTCCTCGACTTCGATCGCGCAGGCGGACTACGGAACAGAAGGTCTAGTCTATGAACTTAATCGCGATGGGGCGCGACTGGCGCGGCGAGCCGCGATCAAGGCGGAGAAGGCGGACGGCAGACGCCGTTTCGTCGCCGGCGCCTTGGGGCCGACGAACCGCACCGCGTCGCTCTCGCCCGACGTCAACAATCCTGGCTTCCGCGCGGTTAGCTTCGACGAGCTCCGTATCGCCTATGGCGAGCAGATCAAGGGGCTGATCGACGGCGGAGCTGACATCCTCCTCATCGAAACGATTTTCGACACGCTGAACGCCAAGGCCGCGATCTTCGCGTGTTTCGAGGCGTTCGCCGAGCGCGGCTCTCCGATGCCGCTCATGATCTCGGGCACCATCACCGATCGCTCAGGCCGCACGCTTTCCGGTCAGACGCCGACGGCGTTTTGGCATTCGGTGCGCCATGCGCGGCCCTTCTCGATCGGCCTCAATTGCGCGCTTGGAGCGAGCGCCATGCGCGAGCATCTCGCGGAGATCGCCAACGCAGCGGATGCGCTTGTGTGCGCCTATCCCAACGCCGGCCTGCCCAACGCCTTCGGCCAATATGACGAAAGCCCGGAGGCGATGGCCGAGCAGATCGGCGCCTTCGCCGCCGACGGTCTCGTCAACATCGTCGGGGGATGCTGCGGGTCGACGCCGGACCACATCCGCGCCATCGCGGAGGCCGTGCGCGCTCACAGGCCGCGCACGGCGCCGACAGTCGCGCCGCTGATGCGCCTTTCCGGTCTCGAGCCGTTCACCCTCACTTCCGACATTCCGTTCGTCAACATCGGTGAGCGCACGAACGTCACGGGGTCCGCCAAATTCCGCAAGCTCGTCACCGCCGGCGACTATGCGGGCGCGCTCGTCGTTGCGCGCGACCAGGTCGCGAACGGAGCGCAGGTCATCGACATCAATATGGATGAGGGGCTCATCAACTCGAAGGCGGTGATGGTCGAGTTCCTCAACCTCGTCGCTTCCGAGCCGGACATCGCGCGCGTGCCGGTCATGGTCAATTCGTCAAAGTTCTCGGTGATCGAAGCCGGGCTCAAGTGCGTCCAGGGCAAGCCGATCGTCAACTCGATTTCGATGAAGGAAGGCGAGGAAGAATTCCTGCGCCAGGCCCGGCTGGTGCGCGCCTACGGCGCGGCGGTCGTCGTGATGGCGTTCGATGAACAGGGCCAGGCCGACACGCTCGAGCGCAAGGTCTCCATCTGCGCGCGCGCCTACAAGCTACTCACGGAAAAGGCGGACTTTCCGCCCGAGGATATCGTCTTCGACCCGAATATCTTCGCTGTCGCGACCGGCATCGAGGAGCACAACGGCTATGGCGTCGCTTTCATCGAGGCGACCCGGCAGATCCGCCAGACGCTGCCCCACGCCCACATCTCCGGCGGCGTCTCGAATCTCTCGTTCTCGTTCCGCGGCAACGAGCCGGTGCGCGAGGCGATGCACGCGGTCTTCCTCTACCACGCCATCCATGCCGGCATGGACATGGGGATAGTCAACGCCGGCCAGCTCGCGGTCTACGAGACGATCGAACCAGAATTGCGCGACGCCTGCGAGGATGTGGTCCTCAACCGGCGCCCCGACGCGACCGAGCGCCTGCTTGGCCTTGCCGAGCGGTTCCGCGGCGCCGGCGCCAAGGAGACCAAGGCGCAGGACCTCGAATGGCGGACATGGCCAGTCGAGAAACGCATCGCGCATGCGCTCGTCAACGGCGTGACCGAGTTCATCGAAGCGGACACCGAGGAAGCGCGGCTTCAAGCCAAGCGCCCGCTCGATGTGATCGAGGGTCCGTTGATGGCGGGCATGAACGTCGTCGGCGACCTGTTCGGCGCAGGAAAAATGTTCCTGCCGCAGGTCGTGAAGTCCGCTCGCGTGATGAAGCAGGCGGTGGCGATCCTGCTGCCGTACATGGAAGCGGAAAAGGCCGCCGGCGGCGACGAGCGCCAGACGGCGGGCACGATCGTTCTGGCGACGGTCAAGGGCGATGTGCACGACATCGGCAAGAACATTGTCGGCGTTGTGCTCGCCTGCAACAATTACGAGATCATCGATCTTGGCGTCATGACGCCGGCGTCGAAGATCCTCGCGGTCGCGCGCGAGAAGAAGGCGCACGCGATCGGCCTCTCCGGCCTCATCACGCCGTCGCTCGACGAGATGGTTCACGTCGCCTCCGAAATGGAGCGCGAGGGCTTCGACATTCCCCTGCTCATCGGCGGCGCGACGACCAGCCGCGTCCACACCGCGGTCAAGATTCATCCCCGTTACGCGCGCTCTCAAGCCGTGCATGTCAACGACGCAAGCCGGGCTGTCGGCGTGGTTGCGTCGCTGCTGTCGCCCGAGACGCGCGCCGCGACCATCCAGTCGGTGCGGGCCGAATACCGCAAGGTGGCGGAGGCTCATGAGCGCAGCGAAGCTGACAAGGTCCGCGTGCCGCTCGCCAAGGCGCGCGCCAATGCGTTCAAGATCGACTGGACCGGCTATCGCCCGACGGCGCCGAGCTACGTCGGCGCGCGCGCGTTCGAGTGGAACGATCTCGCCGACCTTGCGCGCTACATCGACTGGACGCCGTTCTTCCAGACCTGGGAGCTCAAGGGCCGCTATCCCGCCATCCTCGACGATCCGGATCAGGGCGCGGCGGCGCGCGCTCTGTTCGACGACGCGCAAGCGATGCTGAAGCGGATCATCGACGAGCAATGGTTCACGCCGAAAGCGGTGGTCGGCTTCTGGCCCGCGGGAAGGAGTGGCGACGACATCCACCTGTTCGCGGACGAGTCGCGCGCCGCGCCGATCGCGACGCTGTTCACCCTTCGCCAGCAGCTCGCCCGCCGCGACGGGCGCCCGAACGTCGCGCTCGCCGATTTCGTCGCGCCCGCTTCGAGCGGCGCCCGCGACTATGTCGGCGCCTTTGTCGTCACCGCGGGCCTCGCCGATGACGCCATCGCCAAGCGCTTCGAGCACGCCAACGACGATTATTCGTCGATCATGGTGAAAGCGCTCGCCGACCGCTTCGCCGAAGCGCTCGCCGAGGCGATGCACGCCCGCGTGCGCCGCGAGCTCTGGGCCTACGCGCCCGACGAAGCGTTCACGCCCGACGAGCTGATCACCGAGCCGTACAAGGGCATTCGCCCGGCGCCCGGCTATCCCGCGCAGCCCGACCACACCGAAAAGGCGACCTTGTTCCGCCTGCTCGACGCCGAGCGAGCGACGGGCGTCCAGCTCACCGAGAGCTACGCCATGTGGCCGGCCTCGTCGGTCTCCGGCGTCTATATCGCGCACCCAGAGGCGCATTATTTCGGCGTCGCCAAGGTCGAGCGCGACCAGGTCGAGGACTATGCGGCGCGCAAGGGGATGGACGTCGCCGAGGTCGAGCGCTGGCTCGGGCCGGTGTTGAACTATGCGCCCGTGACTGCGGTCGCGGCGGAATGAAGGGGCGCGCCTCGCTTTGTTTCATTTTAGTTTCGCGCCTCTAAGGATTTCAGAGGCTTAGGACCCCGTTTAGTTTCGTGCTGCGGAGCGGGTTCAAGACTTAATCTGCTGGACCGCTCCAAACCCTGAGCGGTCGCCATCGCAGTGGTCTGACCGCGGCGGTGATCGAAGCTCACGGAGAAGCACTTCATTCCGTGACGGGGTCGTCCTCGTTCGGCGTGGGATCACGCGGCTCGCTTGCGGCGCCAACGATCGCCGCCCCATCGGCCTGCGGCGCGGCGAGCATCGCCGGGGGCTCCGGCAGGGCGAGGGGCGGCGGCGCGACCGGCGTCGGCGGGGCGAACCTCGATGAGTGCGCGTGCGGGCCGAACCCGTGATAGCGATCGAGCTCGCGCACGATTTTGACCACCCGGTCGACCGCCTGAAGATTGCCGCTGCTCATGACGCTGTAGGCGGCGACCATCGCCTCGCTCAAGCGACGGACCTGCAGCTGGATGAACTCATGGGGCGGATCAATGGCGCGCCGGGCAAGGATCGCCGATTTGCGCTTGCCGCGCCCATTTCGGCGATATCCCTTCGCTCGCCGCGATTTCCTCGACGGTCAGCGCCGGCGGCCAGTTTCTCGACGAACCTGAGGTCGCGCTTCGCCTGCTCGCGTTTCGTCGCGCGCCGGCGCTTGGGCTTGGCGTCCGTCGCCATCGTCTGTCCGCGGTCTTGGTCATTCGCAGAAATCCTTCACGTCGAAAATGCAGCATACTTCATAGTTATCGATATTCGCAAAAGATTTTGTTTCATTTTTCAGAATATGCGGCCGGCGCCCATGGACGGCGATCGTGGGATATGCCAAGAATATCCCCACGAGGAGATATCATGGCTGAAGTCATCATCGGACGCTGGGGAAAGAACCTGGCGATCCGCCTTCCTGCTCACGTGGCCAAGAAAGCCGGTCTCGGCGACGGCGAGCGAGTTGAGATCATATCGTCGGACAAGGAGGTGATCGTCCGCAAGCTCCCGGCCAAATTGACGGTCGAATCGATGTTTTCCGGCGCGTCTTCCGAGGACTGGCGCGCGCTCTACCGCGATGCCTTTGATTGGGGCGAAGATCGGGGCCGTGAGCGCGTGGAGGAATGAGCGGGAACGAGTTCCTGCCTGAAGCCGGCGACCTTATCTGGACGGATTTCGATCCGCCTCTCGGTCGCGAGCAGGCCGGTCGGCGTCCGGCGCTCGCGGTTTCGCCGAGGGCGTTTGTCCTGCACACCGGTTTTGTCTTCGTCTGCCCGATTACGTCGCGCGTCCGACCCTTTCCCACAAGCGTCGTCCTGCCCGACGGATTGCCGATCGCGGGCGAGATCCTGCTGAGCCACCTGCGCAGCATCGACATTCATGCCCGCACGATCCGCCCGGTCGGGGCCGCCGTCCCGGCGGAGACGGCACGGCAGGTAAGAGCCAAGCTGGCCGCGTTGATCGCGATTTAAATGGGGCGCGAGCGTGAGGCCTTCGACACGCAAACGAAGCGCTATCGCCTGCGGCGCGTTCAGCCGGCGGCGCCGGGTCGGACGGTCGAAGGCCGCCAGCGCCGCAAGGATCAGCGCCGGCGCCGACAGAACCCAGGCGCCGTAGAGCGGCGTGGCCGCGCCCGACAACATCGCCCCGACGAAGAACCCGGCCCAGACGCGCGAGAGCATCAGCGCGCGACGCAGATGGGTGTCCCAAGGTCCTTGCGCGTCCGCGAGCGGCGCGCGCCTCGCCGCCAGCGCGAGATGGGAGCCTACGCGGCTCAGCGTTCCGGTTACGAAAGTGAGGCTCACCGATTGCGCGCCGACGCGCGAGAGCGCGCTGTTCATGACTCCCATCGCGACGCTGACGATCGCGATGCCGAACCCGACGGTGAGAAACCCGAAATGGGTCAGGCCGACGACCTCGGCCAGCGCAACCGCGACGACGCCAAACACGGCCCGGCGCGCAAGGCGGCCCGCCGCCTGCACGAGCAAGGTTCCCGCGAACGATCCGACAAGGAAGAACAGGATCGCCAGCGCCGAGAGCGAGGCCGGGCCGAACGCGCCCTCCGCGGTCTGGTAGCCGGTCTGGGTGGTGTTCCCGCTCATGAACGACACGAACACGCCATAGGTGATGACGCCATAGGCGTCGATGAAGCCCGCGATCATGGCGAGAGCGGCGGCCAAGAGCTCTGCGTTGCGAGCCTGGGCGCGCGGCGAGCGATCGACGGCGAGAGCTTCGGGGGCGGAGGGGCCCGTCGCCAGCGCCGGCTTCGTGAATTCATCGGCCATGATCGCACTTTCACGCTGCAGGCAAGGTCCGCTCACGACGCTGGATTCACCAGTTCTCCAGACCGTGCATCGAGGCGGTTTCGGTCATCACCACCTCCGGCTTGCGGAAATGTTGCGCTTGCCGCCGCTCCTCCTCGGAGGCGATTTGCGCCTGCATGTAAGCTCCAAGATGTCTGCCGCGGCGGACGACACGCTGACCATAGGCCAGCCGCTCGGCTCCGTAGGCCGCCAATGCGGCATCGATATCGTCGTGGCGCGCCAAATGATCGGCCAGCGCCCGCGCATCGCCCGCCGCTTTGGTCGTGCCCATGCCGACATGCGGCCGCGCCACGAAGGCCGCATCTCCGACCAGCGCGACGCGGCCGACAATCATCGCCGGGGCCTCTAGGTCGAAAATCGCCTGCAACAGCGGCTGGCGCGCTTTCCTCATCACCTCGGCGAAAGGCGGCGCCAGCAGGTTGGCGGCGTCGGCCCGCATCCGCGCGAGCACATTGGGATGCAGTCGGTCCGGCGGAATCGCGCCGGAATATTGGCGCCCGTCGGCGCCGGTCAGCAGGCGCGGCAGATCGCACGCCGGATCGGCCGGGCGGTACCAAACACAATTATAGCGGCCCCCCGAGCCCGGGCCGCCGTCGACCGGATAGCCCAGCGCCTGTTCGCGGTCGGGCAGGCAGAAAGCGAACCTGTTCCGGAGCAGGTCGCGGGCCTCCTCGGACAGTTCGGCCATGTCCGCCAGCCCGCGCCAGGCCACATAGCCGGCATAAAGCGGCTCGACGGCAGGCAGCAATTGCCGTCGCACCGTGGACTGCATGCCGTCCGCGGCGACCAAAAGATCCGCAGCAACTTCGCTGCCGTCATCGAAAAGCGCGACGGCGCGGTGTTCGTTCTGCGCAACCGAGACGAGCGCGCTGCCGTGGCGATAGACATCGCCGGCCCCTGATCGCAGGCGCCGCCAGATGCGATCCCACGACGCCAGCACCTGCGGACGCACGACCTCGCAAACCACATCGCCGCTCCGCGCCAGCACGATGCGGCCTTCGACAGCGACGCCGATCTCGCCATCCTGTTCGGTCGCGAGAGTGAGCGCTTCGTGCAGGTCGTCGTGGGTGGCGATGCCCGCGCCGCGCGAGGCGAGTTCCTCGCCGGCGCGCTCGTGGATCGATACGTCCCAGCCGACCTTGCGAAGGAACAGTCCCGCGAACAGACCGCCGATCGATCCCCCGATGACGACGGCGCGTTTTCGCTGACCTCCGGCAGAGTGCATCGCGTCGGGCCTCGTCGGATGGCGGGAACAATCCCAAGGAATTCTGCACGAGCGCAAGCAAAAAGTGTAGTACGTTTGGCGGTCTCTAACTGCGGCGCGGACGGCTCGACACCCATTGAGACGGCCGAAAGGAAAGAGCTCCGAACGACAATCTATTGCAGAAAATCAGAAAAATAGATTGAGTTTAGTCATGAACAATAGCGCGAGCGTTCGCGACATACGCCAGACAGTTCCACTAGCTCCAATCTAAGCGCCGATCAGATTGTTCTTGACTCCCGCGCCGCTCGATCTAATCATTGCTCAGATTGGCGGCGCTGATTATCCAACGTCCAACCGCAGGGAGAGCGTCATGGCGGCGATTGCAGCGGAAGCGGCGCGAGGGGCGCGCGTATCGAGCGATGTGTTCTCCGGCGCGCTCTTGGCTTCAGGAGCGGCGGCGCTGTTCGTCGGCACGCTCTTCTACGCCCGTTTGACGCCCGAGCTCGGGTTGCCCGCTCTGCCCGCCGAGCGTACGCAAGCGCTGGCCGACGCGCTCAGGCTCGGGCCGCAGGCCTTGGCCCTCGCCGGGGGCTTCGCCTTCCTCGGCGATTGCCTGTTGCTCGCGGCCTCCATCGTGCTGGCTTCGCGGACCGGGCGCCTCGGCGATCTTGCGCCGGCCGGCTGGGCGCTGATGGGGGTCAGCGTCGCGATCGCTTTTGTGTTCGATTCGATGACCGCGGCGCTGTTCTTTCCGCTGGCGCATGGCGCCGATCCCGCGCCGTTCGTGGCGGTGAAATCGTGGTTCGACTTTCTGTTCGCCGCCGCCGGCGTCCCCTATGGCTTGGGCTTCATCGCGGTTCTGTGGGCGGACCTCGGTCGCAGCGAGCCGCTGCTGCCGCGGGCGGTGTCGTATGTCGGAATCGCCATCGGGATTGCGGCGGCGATCAGCGGGCTCGGATATGTGCTCGGCGTCCTGCATCTGCCGCTGGTCATCGGCCTCACCGTGACCTTCGGCTGCGTCATCCTTGCGGCGCTCGGCGTCCAGATCATGCGGCGCGCCGCCTGAGCTTGGCCCCCGTGCGCGCGAAGCGAAAGGCCGACTACCACCATGGGCGCCTGCGCCAGGCGCTCATCGAGACCGCGGTCAAAACGATCGCCCGACACGGGATCGACGCGCTGAGCCTGCGCGAGCTGGCGGTCAAAGCTGGCGTCAGTCCGGGCGCGCCTTATCACCATTTCCCCAACCGAAGCGAACTCCTGGCGTCGATCGCCGAGGAAGGCTTCACGCGGCTCGAGGCTCAGATGATCGCGGCGCGCGAGGCGGCGGCGGACAACGCCAGCGCCCGCCTCGAGGCGATCGGCCTCGCCTATGTGACGTTCGCCGTGTCGTCGCTCGGCTATTTCCGCGTGATGTTTCACGGCGCCTCGACATCTTCCGCCCCCACCGAGGCAGGCTTGCGCGCCTTTCATATCCTGCGCGACGCGGTCGTCGCCTGCCAAGAGGCCGACGAAGCGCCGAAGGGCGACGCCACCGGCCTCGTCTTGGTCGCGTGGTCGGCCGTGCATGGTTTTGCGACATTGTGGGTCGACCGCGCTCTGCCCTTTGAGGGGCTTGAACCCGAGCGCCTGGCGCCCGAAATCGGACGGCTCATCACGCAAATGTTCTCCGCTCTCGCCGCCCGCTCTGCTTGACCCTGCAGGCGTTCGCGCCACAAGCTTGAAAAAGCGCGCAATTCGAGGCGCGAGCTTCAGCGCAGGCGACGGGGGGAGAGATGGCCGAGAGCGTTTATAAAGTCATCGAGCTCATAGGCACGAGCTCGGAGTCCTGGGAGAGGGCGGCTGCGGCCGCCATCGAGCGCGCGGCGATGAGTCTCAGGGACCTGCGCATCGCCGAGGTCGTTCAGCAGGACCTGGTGATCGAGAACGGCAAGGTGGAGGCCTATCGCACCAGGCTCAAAGTGTCCTTCAAGTACGAGAACAACGACTGACGGGCTCGGTCGCCTCGCCCTTCCCGAACGGTGAGGCGGTCCGGCTTGAGTTAAAACTCCGCCTCGAGCTCCTCGATCTCTTCCTGTTCGCCCAGCGCGGCTTCGCGCCATTCCTGCATCGCGGGCAAGTCCCAGATGCGCTCGGCATAGCTCTTCAATTCCCCGTCGAGCTTGATCCCATAGGTGCGGAACCGGCTCACCACCGGGGCGTACATCGCATCCGCCATGGTGATCTTGCCGAACAGGAACGGGCCGCCATAGGCCTGGAGGCATTCGCTCCAGATGATGACGATGCGGTCGATGTCGGCGCGCGCCTTCGACCAGATCTTGAAGTCCGGGAAATGGCCTTTGATGTTCATCGGCAGCGCCTGCCTGAGCGACACGAAGCCGGAATGCATCTCGCCGCAAATGGAGCGGCAATGGGCGCGAACTGCCTGATCCTTGGGCAAAAGTCCGGCCTTTGGCGCAATTTCGTTCAGGAATTCTCCGATCGCCAGGGTATCCCACACCCGTATTCCATTATAGGTGAGGCAGGGAACGAGGATCGACGGCGACAAGAGCAGGATCTCGGCGCGGGCGCCGGCGTCGTCGGGCGCGATCACGATTTCCTCGAAATCGATTCGCGCGAGCTTGGTCATCAGCCAGCCTCTTAGCGACCACGAGGAGTAGTTCTTGCTGCTGACGGTCAAGGTTGTTTGCGACATTAGGTGGCCCGCATCCCTTCGCAGGCGGATTGAGCAAAGGGCGTGCCAGTCGCCAATGGCACACGCTTTGCTACCTTTCGGAGCGGAGTTCGGGCGCCTTCATGATGTATGACGCATATCAAGGCATGGCCGATGTCGGCGATCGCGTGCGTCTCCTGGCTCAGAACGCCCACGCGATCCTCTCTGCGCTGGTCGGCGCATCCGACCGCGTCGCCATGGGCGCGGATGAGCGCGTATTACGAACTGGTCGCGCTCGCCGGCTTTACTCACGCGCGCCCGGATTATGGCGTCGACAGCATCGAGATCGACGGCGCGCCCGTCCCGGTCGAAGAGCGCGGGGTCCTATGGACGCCGTTCTGCCAGCTGCTTCGCTTCCGTAAAGAAGGCGGCGAGGACGATCCCAAGATCCTCCTGGTCGCGCCCATGTCCGGGCATTTCGCCACGCTTTTGCGCGGCACGCTCCGCACGCTTTTGCGCGACCACCAGGTGTTCATCACCGACTGGATCAACCCGCGCAACGTCAGGCTCGAAGACGGACGCTTCGCGCTCGAGGACTATACCCAGCATCTCATCGATTTCGTGCGCTTCATCGGCGAGGACTGCCACGTCGTCGCGGTCTGCCAGCCCGCCGTCCCGGCGCTCGCGGCGACCGCGGTCATGGCGCGCGACCGCGACGGAATCCAGCCGGCGAGCCTGACCCTGATGGCGGGCCCCATCGATGCGCGCGTCGCGCCGACCAAAGTCAACGAGCTTGCCCAGGAAAAGCCGATCGAATGGTTCAAGGCCAATATGATCGGCACCGTGCCGGCCAAGTTCGAGGGACGCGGCCGGCGCGTCTATCCGGGGTTTCTTCAGCTTTGCGCGTTCATGAGCATGAACGCCGAGCGGCACTCGAAGTCCTTCATCGACCTCTTCCACCATCGCGTCGCGGGCGACATCGAGAAGGCGGATGCGATCCGCGACTTCTACAAGGAATATTTCGCGATCATGGACATGAACGCGGACTTCTATCTCGAAACCGTCGATCAGGTGTTCCAGCGCTATCTGCTTCCGCTCGGGAAGATGCAGCACAAAGGCGAGCCGATCGACCTGCGCGCGATCAAGAAAACGTTCCTTCTGACCGTCGAGGGCGAGAAGGACGACATCTGCGCCGTCGGCCAGACGCTCGCGGCGCAGGAACTCTGTTCAGGGCTTAAGGCCCTATATGAAGACCCATCACTTGCAGGCGGGCGTCGGCCATTACGGGGTCTTCAACGGCAAACGGTGGGAAGGGCAGATCTATCCGGTGCTGCGCAACCACATCCAGTCGAGCCGGTGACAGCGTAAACTTCCTCCTATACGGGAACGATCACAGTCGGCGAGCAATTCGCGCCGCTGCAAACAGGCTGGGGCTTCATAAGCATGAGATCTGGATTTCCGTTGGCAGCCGCTGGGGCCGTGCTCGGGGCATTCGCGCTTGCGGGTTGCAATTCCGTCTCGAGTCCGATTCCGATGCAGGCGCCGACCGCGCAGAGCATCGCGGGGCTTGCACCCTCGGGCAAGGTCACGATGACGCAGATCTTCGCCGGCGGCTTCGGCGTCGGATCGGGCGCGCTCGCCTTCAATGGCAAGAGCTATCCGTTCAAGCTCCTCGGCACGGTCGTGGGGCCAGGAAGCATCTCGAAGGTCTCCGTGACCGGCGACGTCTACAAGCTAGACGACCTCTCGCAATTCTCGGGCGTTTGGGTCGAGGGCACGGGCGCGATCGGGCTTGAGACCGCGAAGACCGGCGACCTCTGGCTCGAGAACAAGGCCGGCGTCATCATGCACCTGACGGGCGCGCAGACCGGCGTGACGCTCAGCCTCGGCAAGGACGAGCTCTACATCAAGCTGGGCGAGGCTAAGTAACCGGACGAGCCCCTATTCAAGAGCGCCGGCGGAGCCGCCGCCGCGCTCACCCCTTCAGATAGGGCGCGTGCAGCGCGAGGTCGGCGGGCCCGAGGCGGTCCTTCGCGGCCTCAGACTGATGCCAGTAGGGGTAGATGAGCGGCGGCTGGCTCACCTTGTCGAGGCGGGCGCGCTCGTCATCGGCAAACTTCACATTGACCGAGGCGAGATTGTCGCGGAATTGCGCCTCGGTGCGGCCGCCGATGATCAGCGACGTCACCGCCGGGCGGCCGATGAGCCACGCCAAGGCGATCTGCGCGCCGGAGACGCGATGGGCGTCGGCGATTGCCGCCAGTTCGTCGACGATATCCCACAGCGCGTTCTCGTCGCGAACCGGCGGCTCGCCCCAGCCCGCCATCTGGCGCGTGCCTTCCGGCGTCTTCTTGTCACGCCGATACTTGCCGCTGAGCAGCCCGCCAGCGATCGGGCTCCACACCAGGACGGCGAGCTTCTGGTCGATAGCGACGGGAATGAGTTCGTATTCGGCTTCGCGCGCTTGCAGCGTGTAGTGAATCTGCTCCGAGACGAACGGGATGCGGCCGTCGCGGCGCGCCACTTCCATCGCCTTCATCATGTGCCAGCCGGACCAGTTCGAACAGCCGATGTAGCGCACCTTGCCCGCGCGCACGAGGCTGTCGAGCGCCTCCATCGTCTCCTCGAGCGGCGTCAAGCCGTCCCACTGATGCACCTGATAGAGATCGATGACATCGGTGCGCAGACGCTTCAAACTCGCCTCGCATGCGCGAATGAGGTGCCAGCGGGAAAGGCCGCGGTCGTTTGGTCCCTCCCCCATCGGAAAGCGCGCTTTGGTCGCGATCAGCATGCCGGGCTTGCGCTTGGGCCCCATCGCCTCGCCGATCAGCTCCTCCGAGGCGCCGCCGGAATAAACGTCGGCGGTGTCGATCAGATTGACGCCGGCGTCGGCGACGATGTCGATCAGCTTGCGCACCTCGTCCAGCTGGACGTTGCCGACCTTGGCGAAGTTTCCCTTTCCGCCGAAGGTCATCGCGCCCATCGTCAGCACCGAGACCTTGAGACCCGAATTGCCCAGCTGCCGATATTCCATCACCCTCGCCTCGACGCCCGCATGGCTCTGCGGACGCACTAACATTCCAGCTGGGATGCGCCAAGGTCGCCGTCCCGACTGATAACGCGCTTGTGAGCGACGGCGCCAAAGCCGATCGTTCGCGTAAAGGGGCGTGGACCCATGCACTTGCCGCTCGCAGAGCTTTGTGCGCATTAGTCCGCCGTCTCGACCGTCGCCCTACCCCAGGAGCTTGCTTTGGCCCTCGCCTCGCTTCGCCGGCTTGCCTTCGCCGCTGTCCTTTCCGTCGCGGCGCTCGCCGCGAGCGGCGCTCTCGCCGCGGGCGCGGCGCCTGAGCCCGATCGAACGGTCGACATGGCCACACTGCTCAAGCCAGGCTCGCTGCCGGAACTCACGATGGGCAACCCCTCGGGGATCCCGGTCATCGAATATGGCTCGCTGACCTGTCCCCATTGCGCCACCTTCAGCCGCGAGGTCTTTCCTGAGCTCAAGAAGGACTATATCGACACCGGCAAGGTCCGGTTCATCTTTCGCGAGTTCTCGCGCAACTCGCTCGACGTCGCAGCGTTTCTGCTCGCGCGCTGCATAGGCGACGACAAGGCCTTCGCCGCCATCGAGCTTCTGTTCAATGAGCAGGACAAATGGGCGTTCGTCGACAAGCCGCTCGAGCCGCTGATCGCGGCGATGCGGCCGGCCGGTCTCACCCACGACCAGGCGATGGCGTGCCTCAAGAATCAAGACAAGGCCAATGCGATCGTGGGAATCGCCAAGCGAGCGACCGACGAGATCAAGATGACCGGCACGCCGACTTTCGTCATCGACGGCAAGGTCTTTGGCGGCGAGCTCAGCATGGACCAGCTGAAAGCGATCCTCGACCCGTTGATCAAGAAGTAGCCGCCGTCCTTCCGCACGAAGCGCATTAACCCGCGAGCGCGCAAATTGATCCGGTGGCTGAACCCCGTCACCAGGCGAGAAAGCGCCGGCCGGCCAGCGCGCCGACGCCCACGCAGATGAGGGTCGCGAGCGGATACCAGGTCGCCACGAACAAAGGCGAATCGCCTGGGCAGGACGACGCGTAGACCAGGGCGCCGACACCCGCCGCAGCCGCTCCGGCCAGGGCGCCGGTCAGGCCCGGGTGAAGCGGCGCGCCGGCGCGCAGCGCGACGATGAGCGCCGCGAGGACGGGAGCGGCCAGCATCGGAATCGTGATCGTGCAGTGCATCGCGGTGGAGCCTATGAGCCGGGACAGCCACTCGCCTCGCGGCACCACCAACAATTCCACGACAACTCCCGCGGCAAGCAAAATGAAGGGGGCGACAAGCCAGAGCGCGAGCGCCCTCGGCTTGGCGTCGGGGCGGGCGAGTCGCAACGTCAGCAGCAGCGACGGCAAGGCGAAGGCAAACGAGTCGACGAACTTTAGCCAAAAGCGCATCGTTTCGCAGGCGGCGGCGACGTCGGGCCTCGGCCCAAGCAACAGAACGTAGAGCGCGACGCTGGCGGCAAAGCCGACGACAAGCGCAACCGCGACCCGCCGGCCGATCCGGATCGGTTCGGGAATCGGGTCCGCGGTCAGCGCGGCGATGAATTCGGAGGTTTTCACTCGACCGACCTCCGCCAGGCTGCGCCCAGCTTCACCAGACGAGAAACCGCCGGCCGGCCAGCGCGCCTACGCCCACGCAGATGAGGGTCGCGAGCGGATACCAGGTCGCCACGAACAAAGGCGAATCGTCGGGGCAATGCGAGGCGTAAATCAGCGCCGCGATCCCCGCTGAGCCCGCGCCGGCAAGCGCGCCGGTCCAGCCTGGGTGGAGCGGCGCGCCCGCGCGAAGGGCGACGATCAGCGCGCCGAGGATGGGAGCGGCCAGCAACGGAATCATCCGCATACAGAACATCGAGTGATGTCCGACGAGCCGGGACATCCACTCGTTCGACGGCATAACGATAAGTTCGACGACCACGCCCGCGGCCAGAAGAATGAGCGGCGCAAGCAGCCAGAGCGCGAACGCCTTCGGCCTGGCGTCGGGGCGGGCGAGCCTGAGCGTCAGCAACAGGGACGGCAGGGCGAACGCAAACGCGTCAACGAATTTGAGATTGAAGCGCACCGTCCGCGCAGCGTCGGCGATATCCGGTCTCGGCCCCATCAGCAGCGCGTAAATCGTCAAGCTGCCGACAAGACCGATGACGAGCGCGACCGCGACCCGCCGGCCGAGCCGGATCGGCTCTGGAATCGGGTCCGCGGTCAGCGCGGCGATGAATTCGGAGGTTTTCACTCGACCGACCTCCGCCAGGCCGCGCCGAGCGACTTGAGGGCCCGATGGAGCGCCACCCGGACGGCGACTTCGCTCATCGACAGGCGCTTTGCCGTCTCGGAGATCGATTGGCCGTCAAGGGAGATCGAAGTCACGATGTCGCGCTGGCGCGGCGCCAGCGCCTCCAGAAGCTTCCGCGCGTCGCTCAGCGCGTGCGGGTCCTCGGCTTCGGGCGCGGCCAGGAACTCCTCAAAGTTCTCGATCGGCTCGACCCGCCGCCGGCCGCGGCGGCGCAGAGCGTCGACGACCTTGTGACGCGCGATCGCATAGACCCAGGGCGCGAGCGGCTGCTCGGGGTCCCAGGTATGGCGCTTAAGGTGAATCGCCAACAGGGTCTCTTGCACTGCATCCTCGACGTCCGCGTCTCCTACCCCCGCGCGCGCAAACGCCGCGCGCGCCATACCCCGCACCGACCGACTGATGTCATCGAGCAGCCGCCGGTACGCGGCCTCGTCGCCCGCGATCGAGGCGGTCATCATCCGAGACCAAGGGTCTTCCGGCGGACCCTTGATGGGCTGGGGCTTCATACGGACTTCGTTTCGTTTCGTCTGACGTTACAGGTCCGGGGAAATATTTTGCTCGAAGCGCGAATGGACCGCCGATGTAACATGCCTAGGGGCGCGGGCGAAGTCGCCAGCGCAAGTTCACCGCGGCACACCAGGCCTGGAGAAACCCCATGACCGTCGCCGATCGCCGTCCTCCGAAGGGCCTGGCCGCGCCGAGCGTCGGCGTCGGGTTCAAGCCCGAGCATTTCGAGGCGATCGTCGATACGCGCCCGAAGCTCGGGTTTTTCGAAGTCCACGCGGAGAACTATATGGGAAGCGGCGGCGCGCCGCACCGCCGGCTCGATAAGATCCGCGAGCTTTATCCGCTATCGCTGCACGGCGTCGGCCTGTCGATCGGCTCGCCGGGCCCGCTCGACCGCGCCCATCTTCAACGGCTGGCCGGGGTCGCCAAACGCTTCGAGCCGACCCTGGTGTCCGAGCACCTCGCCTGGTCGACCCACGAGGGCGCGTTCCTCAACGACCTCCTGCCCCTGCCCTACACCAACGAAACTTTGGCCCGGGTGGCGGAGCATATCGACGAAGTGCAGAACGCCCTTGGCCGGAGGATGCTGCTCGAAAATCCGTCCACTTATGTCCTGTTCGCGGAAAGCACATGGTCTGAGACCGATTTCCTGCGCGAGATCGCGCGGCGGACCGGCTGCGGCCTTCTGCTCGACGTCAACAACGTGTTCGTGAGCGCCGTCAATCACGGCTTCGATCCCGAACGCTATCTTGCCGATTTCCCGATGTTGGCGGTCGGCGAGATTCATCTTGCCGGCTACGCCGAGGACAGCGACGATGTTGGCCTGCCGCTGCTCATCGACGCCCACAATTCGCCGGTTCGCGAGGCCGTGTGGTCGCTCTACGCTGCGGCGATCCGCAGGCTTGGGCCGACGCCGACGCTCATCGAATGGGACAACGATGTGCCCGCCTGGCCCACGCTTTTCGGCGAGGCGCGCCGGGCGGAGCGCGCGATTGTTGAGACCGCCGCAAGCCCGGAGCCCGTCGATGTCCTTTGAGACAACGGTCCGCGCTTTCACAGCCGCGCTCGACGACCCTTCGGCCGCGACGCCAGCCATGACCCGCGGGCGCATGGGCGCGCCCGACGCCCGCCGGTTCGCCGTCTATCGCAACAATGTCGCGGTTGGGCTGATCGGCGCCCTCGAGGCGCGCTATCCCGTCTCGCGGCGGATCGCGGGCGAGGACCTGTTCCGCGTCCTGGCGCGAGCATTCGCCCACGCCCGCAGGCCCCGTTCCCCGGTGATGATCGCCTATGGCGGGGAGTTTCCGGAGTTTCTGGCTGACTGCGATGGAGTTGAGCCTTGCCTCGTCGACGTGGCGCGGCTCGAGAACTCGTGGGTCGAGGCCTATCACGCTGAAGACGGGAGCGTAGCGAGCGTCGGCGAACTCGCCGCGCTCAGTCCCGATTCTGTCCCTGGCGCGCGGATTGTTTTTCACCCCGCGGCGCGGCTCTTGCGCTTCGCCACTCGAGCCGCCTCGGTCTGGGCCTCGGCGCAGAACTCGGAGCATCCAGCCGCCCTTATCGAGGGGCCCGGCGAGGACGCGCTCATCACGCGTCCCGACTGCGACGTCCGCGCGCGCGTGCTGCCGCCGCTTGCTTATGATTTCGCGCTTCAGTTGCGCGACGGCGCGACCCTGATCGAAGCCGCCGCGGCGATGAATGATCCCGCCTTCGACTTCGGGACTCATCTGGTCGGACTGGTCGAATCCGGCGCCGTCGCCTCCATTATCCCGGGACAAAACTCATGATCGCCTACGCCGCGCGAGCGAGCACGCTCGCACCATTGAACCCGATCGCCCGCGTCACGAGCGTTGTCTTCGGCCTCGTTCCGGCCTGGCTCCCGCTGCTCATCTTGAGGCTGACGCTGGCGCGGCCTTTCTTCGCCTCGGGGCTTACGCGCTGGGACGGCTGGTTCACGCTGTCGTTCGGAACGAAGATCCTGTTCGAGCAGGATTACAAGCTGCACATCTTCGGCGCCGAGATCCCGTTCCCGACGCCGGAACATCGTCGCGACGATGGCGAGCACCGCCGAAATCGTGCTGCCGATCCTGCTCGTCGTTCGGGCTCCTCACCCGCTGGGCCGCGCTCGGCCTTCTCGGCATGACCGCAATCATCCAGCTCACCTATCCCGACGGCTGGGCGAACTTCCATCTGTACTGGGCGGCGATGGCGCTCGCGATCATCACCTTCGGCCCCGGCGCGATCTCGCTCGACCGGCTCATCGGCCTCGACGGCTGGAGCGTCGGACACCGACCAACCGCTGCGCTTGCGCCTCATTCACTGGAGACCTGACCGCCCTTCTCAGCCACAGAACGCTTCATAAACAACACCGCGAACGTGACCACAAACGTCAACACAGCCGCCATCCAAAAGGTGTCGAAGTAAGCCAGCGAAGACGCCTGCTGCTGACGCAGGTTGTCGAGTTGTTGCACAGCCAGTTGCTGCGCGGCTACCGGATCGCCGTTCTGTTGAACGAAGAACGCTTGAGCCCGCGCGAGAAAACTGCTGGCCGCCGCGTTGAGGGGATCAAGATACTCGCCAAGTCTTAGCGCGTGAAACTGATCGCGCCGCTCTTCGAACGTCTGGGACAACGACACCCCGACGCTGCCCCCCTCGTTCCGCAGGAGACTCAATATGCCAATGGCCGCCCCGCGTAAGGCGAGCGGCGTATAGAGGTACGCGGCGACGTTCAAAGGGGCAAAACATACCGAGAGCCCCAAGACCACGAGGACCCGAGGCCAAACCGCTTGCCCTGGGCTGATGTCGAGGTTGAGTTGGGACATCCAATAGTTTCCCGCGGTCATGATCAAAAGGCCTGCGGCGATCAGCCACCTCGCGTCCACCTTAAGGCCGATCAGGCGGCCGACGATCGGCATCGCCACGACGGCAAAGAATCCGGCAGGCGACATCACCAACCCAGTCTTCAGCGCATCATAACCAAACAGGGCTTGCAGCAGACCGAGCAACGACTTGGTGGCGGCAAAGAGCGCAAGGTAGGCGCAAAAGATGATGATGCAGCTGGCCGCAAAATTGCGTTCACCGAACGCGCGGAAATTGACCACGGGGTTGCTTGTGACGCAACTCCCAGAAGACCAATGCGACCAAACCTGCCACCAACAAAATGACGAGCGTCTGGACGCGCCAGAATGGATCCCCCAGCCAGTCCCACTCCTGGCCCTTGCTGAGCATCACTTCCCACGAGATTATGACGATGGCCAGAAGCGACAAGCCGATCGCGTCAAAATGGAGCGGCTCCTTGCTCAACTCCGCACGCTGGGCGACGAGATAATCCGGATCGCGAAGCATGGCGTAACATGCGCCGAGCGCTACGATACCGACGGGCACGTTGATCAAGAAGCACCAGCGCCAATTGTAAGTGTCCGTTATCCAACCGCCCAAGGTCGGGCCAACCACCGGCGCAATCAGCACAGCAAGGCCGAACAGCGTCATGGCCACGCCTTGCCTTTCCCGCGGGAAGGCGTCCAGCAATATCCCCTGACTGCCGGGTTGCAGACCGCCGCCCGCGAGACCCTGGATGACGCGGAACAGGATCAACTGACCCAGACTGCCCGCCAGTCCGCACATCAAGGAACTGAGGGTGAAGATTGCAATCGACGCCAGGAAGTAATTGCGGCGACCGAGATGCGCGCTCAACCAGCCGGTAATCGGCAGGATGAAGGCGTTGGCGGCAAGGTAGCTGGTGATAACCCACTCGGCGTCATCGGCGGCAGCCGACAGGCCTCCCGCGATATAGCGCAGCGCCACCAGCACGATGGTGGTGTCGAGCACCTCCATGAACGCCGGCACCACGACTATGGCGGCCGACCAGCCACGGGCTCCGCGCAACCTGGGGTCTGGCGGGCGAAAGCGCCGCGACGGTCACTTGTTTGCGCCCGGCGGATTTGCAGTCGAACCATTGGTCTGTGATTCAGGCGCACGCGCCTGCAAAAACTTCCCGGCGTCGGGTCCGGTGGGCGGCTTGTTGAAGTAGACGTAGGGAACGACCGACGTGCCGATGAACAGGGGATTCTTGTCTGGATCATAGTTCGTAAGGTCGATCCGAACCGGCAGTCGCTGCACCACCTTGACGAAGTTGCCCGTCGCGTTCTCCGGCGGGAGCAGCGCCAACGTCGATCCGGTTCCCATGGTGAAGCCGGAAATGCGGCCCTTGAACACATGACGGCCGCCGTACATGTCGACATAGAGATCGACGGGCTGGCCGATGCGCAGGTCGCCTAGCTGCGTCTCCTTGAAATTGGCGTCAACCCAGATCTCATCGAGCGAACGGATCGCCATGAGAGCCTGGCCGACCTGCACGTTGTCGCCCGGATTGACGTTTCGGCGCGTGACGACGCCATCGATCTCGGCGACGACGTCGCAATATTTCAGGTCGAGCTCCGCCTGGTCGAGATCGCGCTTGGCGACCTCGAGCTTCGCCTCGGCTTGCTTGACGTCCGGCGCGTCCGCCGCCAGCCGATCGAAGGTGCTATTGACGTCGCCTTGTTTCTCGAACGCCGCGACCATGTGACTTGGCCCCTCGTCGAACGAATGGATGACCCCGAGTTGAGCCGCGCTTTGTATCATCGCCGCCTGCGCCTGGAGCACGGACGAAAAGGTTTGATCGAGATTGGGCGGAACTTTGCCGAGATCTGCTTCGTCGGATTCCGGCGGCAATCCCAAAGAGGCGCGGATCTGACGGACATCCGCCAGCGCCGCGACAACGTCCGCGCGCGCCGACAACAAGATCGCCTGCCGACGGTCGTACTCCGACTTTGGGGTGTCGTTCGTCACCACCAATTTCGCGGCCCGGTCGAAGTCGACCTGGGCCAACGCGAGCTGGGCTTTACTCTTGTCGACACCGGCGACCTTGGCGCGTAGCAGGGCGACCTGGTCGTCCACGCCCTCTATGGCGTGCTCCAGCGCCCGTCGTCGGCTCATGGCTTCCGCTTCGACGCCGCGCACTTTGGACCTGGCCACTTCTAGATCCGCTGTTGCCGTATCGACGGCTGCCCTTTTGATCGCGACTGCGATCTGAAAGGGCTCCTTGTCCAGTTGAACCAGAAGGTCTCCTTTGCGCACCCGGTAGTTATCGTCGACGAGGACGCGCGCGACCTGGCCCTTGACGCGGGCGGCCACGAACGTCACGTGACCGTTGACGTATGCGTCATCGGTCGAAATCGTGGTGAGCGTCGTCTGGACCCAAGGAACGCCGAACCAAAGCGCGCCGGCCAGGATCAGGAGGCCCGCCGCTCCAAGCAGCATTCTTCGCCCGAGCACGGACCTATGCGCGTCGGGTGACGGAGTTGTCGAGCTGGGAGGGGTCTGTGGGGCCGCAGGAGTTTCACCGGGGGGAGTTGAATTCGGCCCGCTGTGTTCGCTCGTCTCCCGGCTTTGCTCACTCATGGCGCACTCCTATCCTCGAACGGATGAGCAACCGCCCCCTGTCCCGAGCTAAGACTTCGCGGAGTGATCGGAACCCAGCTCGGATCTCCGCACAAAAGATCTCCGGCTGCTCCCAAGCCGCGAAGTGACCGCCTTTGGGAAGCTTATTGTAGTGGATCAATCTTGGATACGCCCGCTCTGTCCAGCTCCGCGGCGCTGGATAGAGTTCGTCAGGGAAGACGCTCACCGCGACCGGAATGGAGACGCCCTTGGCGTTGAAATACCCTTTGCCAAAATACTCCCAGTAAAGACGGGCGCCGGAAAGCGCCGTGTTCGTCAACCAGGTGATCGTGATATTGTCGAGGATGTCGTCGCGCGTGAGGCCCTCGGCCTGGCCTTGAAAGACGCGCGAGATCAGCTCGTAGCTGCGCGCGTCGTGATCGAGAAAATAGGCCGCGAGGCCTACGGGCGAATCCGCGATGCCGTACAAGGTCTGCGGTCGAAGGCCCATCTGGAACCCGTAGGCGATTCCCTTTTGATAGACGAATTGCAGACGCTCGTAAGCGAGCTTCTCATCCTCTGAGAGACCCGATGGCGCCGGCGCGCCGGAGAAGGCCGCCGCGTCGATCTCGGCCGGAAATATGCCAGGCATGTTGGTGTGGATGCCGATCAGTCCCGGAGGCGCCTGCACGCCCATCTGATCGACGACGACCGCGCCCCAGTCGCCGCCCTGCGCCACGTAGCGATTGTAGCCAAGGCGCTTCATCAAGACGTCCCAGGCGCGCGCGATATGCGCCGGATCCCAACCCGTCTTCGTTGGCTTGGCCGAAAAGCCGTAGCCGGGCATCGAAGGGATCACGACATCGAAGGCGTCCGAAGCGTCCGCGCCATGCGCGGTCGGATTCGTCAGGGGATCGACGATCTTCAATTGCTCGATGATAGAGCCGGGCCATCCGTGCGTGACGATCAGCGGCAACGCATTCTCATGTTTTGAACGAACGTGGATGAAGTGAATGTCGAGCCCATCGATCTCGCTGACGAATTGCGGCAGGGCGTTGAGCTTCGCTTCGATCTTGCGCCAGTCGTATTCGTTCGCCCAGTAGCGTGCGAGCGCCTGAATTGTCGCAAGCTGCACGCCTTGCGATGGGTCGGGGACGGTTTCGCGCTCGGGCCAACGAGTTGCGCTGATGCGCCTGCGCAATTCGGCGAGCTCCGAATCCGGAAAGTTCGCCCGGAACGGGCGAATGGCGGCGCCGCCCGTTCCTGCCTGTTGTCCAGCTTCGGGCATGGTCATTCTCCCCAGTCGATGAGAAAGCTGCGCTGAAAGCGCGCTTCACCGCTTCGGATAGGCGGTGAAAACGTAGTCCTTGTCGGCCACGATGGTGTGGCAGGCGAAGCCGCATTTGGCGTCGTGCTCCTGCGGCGGCGAGTCGTTCGTATCGGCAGACCTGAACGTCTCGGACGCGGGGTCATACTCAAACGCCGCCCATCCCCATCCGCCGCTATCCGCGAACCTCTTGCTGTCCTTCACCATGAAGTCCGTGTCATGCAAGGCGCCGGGCACCACCGGCTCGCCCGGCTGGTCCTCTGCCTTCTTGATGGTCCAATGGATCTTCGCCATCCGCGCGCCGTCGGGGAACGGCTTGCCGTTGCCGGGGATGCCCGACTTGTATGCGTCGATCAGCACAGGGTTACCGAGGATGATTGCGAGCTTGTCGCCGTTGTGACTGACGGCGATCGTCTGCCAGTCTTCGTATCCCCTGAACTCGGAGAAGGCGAGACCGCCCTGCACCTGCAGGGAATATCGGTCCTGCGCCGCGAGCGCCATTCCGGCCACGAGCGATGGCAAGACAACAATGGCGACTGCAGTCTTTAGGCTTAACATGGCGCTCCCCTCCATTCTTCGACGCCTATCGGCGCAATTGCGCGCCAGCGACGAAGCCAGAGCGCAATTCGATCTAAATGTTGGAAAACGAGGCAGCCGCGGCGCAACACCGCGGTCCGCACAATTCGAGGTCCTATGCCGCGAGCGCGCACCCCTCATGGGCCCCTGCAGCGTCTTGAAGTCGGCGCGAGCCTGCGCCGAATGATAACAGGCGTCAAGCACGCCTCTCATGCGACATTTTTGCGACAGAAGTCTTCTCCGCCGCGCTATTGACGGGCCTTGAAGGCCATGGCTTTAACCCCCTCCGACGACGCTCGTCCTTGAAGGAGACATGAAGCCCATGACCCATTGGCCGCGGCACGGGCGCATCACTGGCCCGATCGTGATGATCGGCTTCGGCTCGATCGGCAAGGGCACGCTGCCGCTCATCGAGCGGCACTTCGAATTCGATCAGGACCGCTTCGTCGTCGTCGATCCGGACGAACTCGGACCGCAAGATCCTGGACGAGCGCGGAATCCGCTTCGTGCACGAGGGCCTCACGCGCGAAAATTATCGCGAGGTGCTCACCAAATACCTGACCGCGGGCTCGGGCCAGGGCTTCTGCGTCAACCTGTCGGTTGACACGTCATCGCTCGACGTCATGCGCCACTGCCGTGAACTCGGCGCGCTCTATGTCGACACCGTCATCGAGCCCTGGCCGGGCTTCTACTACGACAAGTCGCTCGGCAATGACGCGCGCACCAATTACGCCTTGCGCGAGTCGGTGCTCGCCGAACGGCGCAAGAACCCCGGAGGCTCGACCGCCGTCTCCTGCTGCGGCGCCAATCCGGGCATGGTGTCCTGGTTCGTGAAGCAGGCGCTGGTCAATCTCGCACGCGACCTTGGCGACAAAGGCGCCGAGCCGAAGGGCAAGGACGAGTGGGGGCGTCTCGCGCAGCGCCTTGGCGTCAAGGGCGTGCATATCGCGGAGCGCGACACGCAGCGCGCCAAGAGCCCGAAGCCACGCAACGTGTTCGTCAACACCTGGTCGATCGAAGGCTTCTTGTCGGAAGGGATGCAGCCCGCCGAACTCGGCTGGGGCAGCCATGAGAAATGGGCGCCAGCCAACGCCGGCTATCATAAGACCGGCTGCGGCGCGGCGATCTATATCAACCAGCCCGGCGCCAATACGCGGGTGCGCTCATGGACGCCGACCGCGCGGGGGCAGTTCGGCTTTCTCGTCACCCACAACGAGTCCATCTCGATCGCCGACTATTACACCGTGCGCAACGACAAGGGCGAGGCGGTCTACCGACCGACCTGCCATTACGCCTATCATCCGTGCGACGACGCTGTGCTGAGCCTGCACGAGCTCTTCGGCCGCGCGGGCGAAATCCAGAGCGCGCACCATATCCTTGGCGAAGCCGAAATTCTCGATGGCATCGACGAACTGGGCGTGCTTCTCTACGGCCACGCCCGCAACGCCTATTGGTACGGCTCGCAACTCTCGGTCGAGGAGACGCGCGCTCTCGCGCCTTATCAGAACGCGACCGGCATGCAGGTGACGTCGGCGGTCCTGGCCGGCATGGTCTGGGCGCTTGAACACCCGAACGCGGGGATCGTGGAGGCCGACGAACTGGACTTCCGCCGGTGCCTTGAGGTTCAGACTCCCTATCTAGGCCCGGTCATCGGCGTCTATACGGATTGGACGCCGCTGGTCGGTCGCCCTGGCCTGTTCCCTGAGGATATCGACCAGGGCGATCCTTGGCAGTTCAAGAACGTGCTGGTGCGATAGCGCACGTCCGCGTTACGCTGTCAGTTCGTTCGAAGATTCGGAGCGCGTCCGGATAGCGCCAACCGCCTTGCGCGATGCGCCAATGAGGACGAGCAAGCCGTCGACGGCCGCCGCGCCGAGATTGGGAAGGCCATAGCGATTGAGCGGCGCAAGTTGCGCGCAGAGATCCTTGACGATGAGCGGGGAGTCCCCGCAGCGAGCAGTGTGTGGTGAGCAAAGCATTTTGGGTCTGGTCTTTTCTTACTTGTGTTCAATCAGCTCGAACGCTGAACAGATGTACAGATGGGGCTCAGGGCTCTAATTTCAATGCCAAATGTTTATGTAGTTAGATTTCCTCTAGGGCGGATGAAGCGCCTTGGCGGCTCATCGCCGCCGCCCTAAATCAAGGCCCCGCAAGGATTTTCAGCTCGATGAGCCGCCGTTCGACTTCCCGCGCAAGGTCGTCTTCCGTGCGTCCGGCAGCCTTGATGCGGCCCACGTACGGAAAGTTGATCGTGCCGTCCGACTCGACGCGCGTGGTCGTGTCCAGATCCGGATGGTCGACGAGGCGGATGGCGACGACATCCGAGGTCGTCAGAACCCGGCCGGCGCTGTGCGCGGCCGGAGCTCCTGCCGCCGCGAAAAGCAAAACGCTCGTCCAGATCGTGCGGCGAACCATGTTCAGCCCGCGCGCTCGCCGCTCCGCGCGGTGCGCAACCGTTCGGCATAGACGTTGATGATGAGCGCAATGAGCAGGATGAGGCCGCGGATGAGGATCTTGAGGAAGCTGTCGATCTTGACATAGTCGAGGCCGTTGTTGAGGACGCCGAGCACGAACAGGCCCACGATCGTGTTGCCGATGCCGCCGCGCCCGCCGAACAGGCTCGTGCCGCCGACCACAACCGCGGCGATGGCGTCGAGCAGAAAGGTGTCGAACTCGTTCTGCTGGGCGCTGCCGAAATAGGCGACGCCGATCATGCCGGCGAAGCCTGAGCACATGGCGGAGATCACCATTACCGTGCCGACAATGAAGCGGACATTGACGCCGGAATATTCCGCCGCCTCACGATTGCCGCCGACCATGTAAACGTAGCGGCCGAAGCGCGTGTAGGTCAGCACGAGATGGGCGACGAGCAGGAGGGTTGCCGCAACGATGATAATCCATGGCACGCCGAAGATCGTCTTGGATCCGAGCGTCAGAATGAGCGGCGGCACCGAATAGGCGATCTGGCCACGCACCAGAACCGCCGATATGCCAGCGCCGATCTGCATCATGGCGAGCGTCATGATGAACGACGGGATGCCGATTTGGGTCACACCGAAGGCGGTGAGCAGGCCAAGCGCGCCGCACGCTAGCAGGGCGAGAATAATAGCGACCGCCCCGGGCATCGGCAGATTGGCGATGTTCACGTAGTCGGGCTGCAACGTGAAGTAGGTGAGCACGATCGCCGTAGCGTTGGCGATCGCGCCGACGGAGAGGTCGATCTCCGCCGTGAGGATGACGAAGGTGAGACCCACGGCCATGATCGCCGTGATCGAAACCTGCTGGAGAATATTCTCCAGATTGCCGAGCGAGGCGAAACTCGGGCTCGCGATGCTGAAGAAGCCGACGAGTACGATCAGGGTGATGAAGGGCGCGATGTTGCGCAATTGATCGCGCAGGAAATCGCCCAGGTTAAAGGCGCGTGTGGATCCGACCTCGGCGCTCTGCATATCCATGCTTAGACTTATTCCTATCGTCAGGCGGCGGCGAGCAGCCGATCCTTGCTGATCGCTTCGCCGGCGAACTCGTGCGCGATCTCGCCCTTGCGCATCACCAAGACGCGGTCGGCGAGCGAGAGCACGGTTTCGGGCTCAGTCGAGAAGACAATGATGGCGATGCCCTGGTCGCGCAGATGGCGCACGATGCGCACCACGTCCTCCTTGGCGCCGACGTCCATGCCGCGCGTCGGCTCAGCCAGGAGGAGAATCTTGGGCGGGTGGGTCAGCCATTTGGCTAGCGCCACCTTCTGCTGATTGCCGCCGGAGAGGCCACCGAGGCGCAAATCGATGTTGGGAGGGCGGACGTCCAGATCCTTGACTTGAACCTTGGCGATCTCTCGCTCGCGATCAGGTTTCAAGAACCATTTCGAGAGGCGCTCGAGGACGGCGATCGAGACATTCTTGTAAACCGGCTCGTCGCTGAACAGCATTGAGCGGCGGCTCTCCGCGACATAGGCGACGCCCGCCCTCTTGGCGGCGGTCGTGCTCTTGAGCGCCCTCGCCTCTCCGTCGATCGCGAGCGATCCGCTCTGGGGACGATACTTCCCGAACAAGGTTCGCGCCAATTCGAGCTGCCCGCAGCCCATGAAGCCATAGACGCCGAGAACCTCGCCGGCGCGCGCCTCGAATGTCAGGTTGCGATAGGAAGGTGAGTAGGTCAGATCCTTCGCTATGAGCACGACCGGGGCATCGGGACGAGAGTCGAGCTTGATCTCGTTGAGATAGCTCTCTTCCAGTTCCTCGCGGCCAGTACCGATCATCCGCTCGATGATCCAGCCCTTGTCGATCGCGGGTGTGACCTTGGATGTCTCCACTTTGCGCCCGTTGCGAAAGATGGTGATCGCGTTCGAGATTTTGAGAATGTCGTCGAGGAAATGCGAGATGAAGACCATGCTTCGGCCTTCCTCGCGCAGCCTTGAGAGGACGCTGAACAACCGTTCGATCTCGGGGGGCGACAAAGCCGAGGTCGGCTCGTCCAGGATGATGATGCGCGCGCCGGAAAAGAGCACGCGAGAGAGTTCGACGAGCTGCTGCACGCCGATCGGGAAATCGCCGAGCCGCGCGCGCGGGTTGATGTCGAGCCCGAGATTCTTGAGCTCTTCCGCCGCGCGCTCGGCCATCCGCCGCCACGCGACGATTCCCATTCCATTCACGGGCTGATTGCCGAAAAAGACGTTCTCGGCGACGGTCAATTCCGGAGCGACGCTAAGCTCCTGATGCACCATGCCGATGCTGGCCGCCAAGGCGTCGCGCGTCGAACGGAAATGAACTTCCTTCCCGTCGACGCGCATGGTCCCTGAATTGGCCGCGTGCACGCCGGCGATGATCTTCATCATCGTGCTTTTGCCGGCGCCGTTCTCGCCGGCGAGACCATGGATCTCGCCGGCGTTCAGCGTGAAGTCGACATTCCGAAGCGCCTGGACGCCACCAAACGACTTCGAAATGTCAGTCAGTTCAAGCAACGCCATCGGGCTTCGACGAGGTCAGATGAGGAACTGCTCCTCCATCCACAGCATGCCGTCAGCGTTCTTCTTGGTGACAACTGGACCGTCGGCCACGATGTTCTTCGGGATCCCGGCCTTTTCGCCCTGGATTACGGCCTGAACGCCGGCGACGATCGCCCCGCCGTGAATGCGGCCCGACGGATTGCGCACCGTCGCATACATCTCGCCGCTCTGCACCGCCTTGATCGCCGGCGGCATCGCGTCGCACCCGCCGATCTTGATGCCGGTGCGGCCCTTGGCCTGCATCACCTTGTAGGCGGCGAGCGCCATGTCGTCATTGTGGAAGTAGGCGGCGTCGATCTTGGGATATTTGGTCAGGAGCGTCTCCCAAATGCGCGCGACCTTGGTGACGTCCCAGTCGCCCGGCTGCTCATCGAGCACCTTGATCTTTGGATATTTGGAGACGATGGACTTGAAGCCCCTGGCCCGTCCTTGAGCGCCGGTGTGGCCGAGCGCGCCCTGAGTCATAATGATGTTGCCTTCGCCGTTGATGGCGTCGACCAGCGCCTGCGTGACGGACGCGCCCATGAACTCATTGTCGGGAGCGATGAAGGTCAGGACCTTGATCGTGTCGAGCGGCGCGATTAGCGTGTCCATGTCGATGACTGGGATCCCGGCGTCGATCATCTTGTTCACCGGCGCGGTCAGCGTGCCGATGCCGAACGCCTGGATGGCGACGAAATCCCACTTCTGCGAGGCCATGTTGTCGATCGCGGCGCGCTGCTTGACCGCGTCGAGCTGCCCGTCGAACCAGGTGACGTCGACGTTGAACAGCTTCCCCCAATATTCGGCCGCCTGCTTGCCCTGCGCGCACCAGGTCGCCTGCAATCCGGCGTTGGAGAATGCGGCCTTGAGCGGCTTTTCCGACCGGCCGGCCGCCTCGGCCAGCGCCTGCGAGATCAGCGGGTTGAAACCCATTCCGCCGAACAGAGCCGCAGCCCCAGCGCCTGCGGCCGCAGCCTTCATCAGCCTACGGCGGTCTTCCGAAATCAGTTTCGTGTCAGTCATAACTTCCTCCCTGCGATCCGGCGTTCCTCGCCGTCGTCGCGTCGCGCCGGACCATGCCATAGAATGTTATTGGGATTCAATACGCTCGCGGCCTCCCCCGGGTCAGGGGCGGGCGCCAGTCTGTTAATGTCGCGGCCCGGTGCAAAGACGAGGAGGAACCATGGCGACCCATGTTGCGGCAATCAAATGGGCGGCGAAGGAGAGCGGCGAGGACTTCCTCAAGGGCCGCTTCAGTCGCGCGCATACCATAAGCTTCGACGGTGGGACGGAGGTTCCAGCATCAGCCTCGTCCCATGTCGTCGGCAAATGGGCGGTGGAGGCCGCCGTCGATCCCGAGGAAATGCTGATCGCGTCTCTGTCGAGCTGCCACATGCTGTCGTTCCTGCATCTGGCTCGCCTCGCCGGCTTCATCGTCAGGACTTACGAGGATCACGCGGAAGGGGTGCTGGAGGAGATCGCGGCGGGGCGCCAGGCGATCACCAAGGTCGCGCTGCGGCCGAAAATCGACTGGGCTGGCCCCGCCCCTCAAAAGGAGGCGCTCGACCGCCTGCACCACCAAGCGCACGAAATCTGCTTCATCGCCAATTCGGTGAAGACGCAGGTCACCGTGGAGTAGGCTGGTCACAAGCCGCAAGCGCCCTTCGGCAGGGCGGGAGTTCTAACTCAGCACCCCTGGCAAATGCTGTTGTCGATGCGGTTGTTCTCCTGCTGGATCTTGCGATCGAGCGCCGTCGGCCCCGACCCTTGGGGAACGCCTGGCCTGGGCACGGTCGCGCCGGTGGGCGCCAGATAGTCCTGATCCAGAAGATGGCCCGGCGCAGGCTTGCTCACCTCCGGCGCCACAAGATTGTTGTCTTGCGCATAAGAGGCGCCGCCCACGCTCGCCGCGAACAGAAAGGCGGCGATGACTGTGAATTTCGTCATGATCAGACCCTCGTCAAAGGGGATTTGCGCAAGAGATTGCCCTCCCTTGCCTTGGTTTCAAGCGCCCGACAAGGACAGATTTGGCGAGTTGTCCTCGAGCCGTCTCTTACGTCCCGCCGTTGACAACCCCGGAGGGGGCGACGAAACGTCCCGCGCTTCACGCGCTTGCGCTTCAAATCAGGACAGCCAATGACCGACGTTCGCCTTCAGACGCACATCGAAAAGGCCTTCGAGGATCGCGCCAAAATCACGCCCGCGATCCAGGGCGAGGCGCGCAATGCGGTGGAAGAGGCGCTCGATCTGCTCGACCGCGGCAAGGCGCGGGTGGCGGAGAAGCTGCCCGGCGCGACGGGGCCGAATTCGTGGAAGGTCAACCAGTGGCTGAAGAAGGCGGTGCTGTTAAGCTTCCGTCTCAGCGACAATGCGCTCATCGACGGAGGGCCGGGCCAGGCGACCTGGTGGGATAAGGTTCCCTCGAAGTTGGAGGCTTGGGGCGAAAACCGTTTCAGGGACGCGGGATTCCGCGCCGTTCCGGGCGCGATCGTACGACGCTCGGCCTTCATCGCCCGCGACGTCGTGCTGATGCCAAGCTTCGTCAATCTCGGCGCCTATGTCGACGAAAAGACCATGGTCGACACCTGGGTCACGGTCGGCTCGTGCGCGCAGATTGGCAAGAACGTGCATTTGTCCGGCGGCGTGGGCATTGGCGGCGTGCTCGAGCCGCTCCAGGCGAACCCGACGATCATCGAGGACAACTGCTTCGTCGGCGCGCGCTCGGAAGTGGTCGAAGGCGTCATCGTCGGCGAGGGTTCGGTGCTGTCGATGGGCGTCTTCATCTCGGCTTCGACCAAGGTGATCGACCGCTCGACCGGGCAGATCCATATCGGCTACGTCCCGCCCTATTCGGTCGTGGTCCCTGGAACCCTGCCCGGCAAGCCCTTGCCCGACGGTTCGCCCGGGCCCTCCCTCTATTGCGCCGTGATCGTGAAGACCGTCGACGCCCAGACGCGGGCGAAAACGGCCATCAACGAGCTGCTCAGGGAGTGAGTCGGCTCCGAATGAGGGCGGCCTACCGGGCATCCGCCCCGCCGGTGATCCGCTCGTTTCTCGCTATAAAGGATCGAAGCGGAAGCTGTTCCCAGAGCGGGAGACGCGGCCGACGCCAGGCGAATCGAGGTGGCGCCGGCGACAGTGTCCCTACCGCGGTTTACCCGAACTCGCCTACCCCTTGCACGAACGAGGCGTCCTCGTCACCGCATGCGGCCGGATCTGCATGCACCGAAAACGCATCAACGTCTCGACCGTCCTTGCCAGCCAGAGACTTGGAATCAAAGAGGTCGACGAGGGAATTTGGATCGTCAGCTTCATGAGCTACGATCTCGGCTTCATCGATCTGGAGCAGAAGACCTTGCAACCCCTCGACAACCCGTTCGGCCCGAGGTTGTCACTCATGTCTTAGGTACAGTCTGTTACCAATGTGTCGGGGCCGGACAGAGCGGTTCTGGCGGAGACGGAGGGATTCGAACCCTCGATAGAGCTTTACAACCCTATAACGGTTTAGCAAACCGCCGCCTTCAGCCTCTCGGCCACATCTCCAGGCGCAATGCGCTTCGCGACATATGCCCGAGGCGCCCCTTCATTGCAAGCGCTTGACGGTGGAGGTTAGCGGGCGGCGAGACGATATGTCTCGCAAGCAGGGGCCCGATGGAAAAACCAGCGACGGACCCTAGGCGTTAGCCGAGATTGGGTGGTTCACGGCCTCAGCAGCCAGGCGATACAAATCTGCCTTTTCTGCCCTCTGGGCGATCCGACCGCCAACAGTCCGTCAATAAACTTCAGTATGCACGCTGGTTTCAAACGCAATGCACGAACAGGCTGATCAGGCAAGGCCGCACCGATGGCGACCGCGCCTGATCAGCCAATACGCCGAACCGCGCAAGCCGATCAGGCGGCCGGCGGCGTGTCCGACGAGGAGGTGGGCGCTGGAGTGGCCTTCTTGCGCTTGGCTGGCGCGCGCTTGGCGGCCGACTTTTTCGCAGCGCCCTTCTTGCCCGCAGACTTCTTCGCGACCGTCCTTCTGGCGGTGCTCTTCTTCGCGGAGGCTTTCTTCACTGCGCCTTTGCGGGTGGCCTTCTTGGCGACGACCTTGCGGGCGGATTTCTTAGCGGGCTTTTTGGCGGCGGACTTCTTCGCCGTCTTCTTGGTGGCAGCTTTGGGCATGTATCACGTCCCTCTCAATCATCCGCTCTTGAGCGCAATGTGCGCGCCATGCAGATGCGCGAGCGAAAGTACATTCGTTTTGATTTCACGCAAGCGTTGCACACGCACGCGACACGCGTCGAACGCGGTGACTATCGAATTATCGCGCGCACTCGGAGCTCTGATCATTCATTGACGCGAGCGCTCGCACGCGCTGTTCACTCCGTTCGCAACGACGCGCGCGTTCGCGCGCGAGGCTTCTGCACAACAACTGACACAAGCTCGCCAGATTCCTGATTTGCCCATGGATTGTAGGCGTCTCCGAGGATCGTTGTCGCTCACGCAGAAACAATTCATTGCGCTCAGGGAACCGACCTCATCAGCGTGAGGCAACCCGTGAAGCAACAACGTTGGCCGCGGCGAGCGTATCAAATCGAAACGACGCGCATGCTCATCCCAATCGAATTTTTCGTCGTCGTCACCATCGATTTTTTGTCGATGAAACGCTGCAACGGCCGACTTCACCGCGCGAATCGCGCTGTGAAGCAAGTGATTCGCAGCGCGATTCGATTCGAAATCAGATGCCGAGTCGCTTCTTGAGCGCGTCGCTGACTGCCTGCGGATTGGCTTTGCCGCCGGTCGACTTCATCACTTGACCCACGAACCAGCCCAACATGCCGGGCTTCGCTTTGGCCTGTTCGGCCTTGTCGGGATTGGCTGCGATGACCGCATCGACGGCGCTGTCGATTGCGCCTGTGTCGGTCACCTGGCGCAGACCGTACCTCTCGACCAGCGCGCGCGGATCCGCGCCGCGGTCATCGGCGAACAGCTTCACAAGCAGATCCTTGGCGATCTTGCCGGAGATGACCCCCTCGCCGATGAGATCGACCAGAGTCGCCAAGGACGCGGGACTTAACCCCACGTCCTTGACCGCGACGCCTTGCGCGTTGGCCTGCGCGGCGATGTCGCCCATGAGCCAGTTGGCGACGGCCTTCGCGTCGCGCTTGGCGCCGCCGTGCTTGACGGCGTCCTCGAAGAAATCCGCCGTCTCCCGTTCGGCGACGAGGATCGAGGCGTCGTAGGCCGAGAGACCGTAGTCGGCCATGAAGCGCGCCCGCTTGGCGTCAGGCAATTCAGGCAGCTCGGCGGCCAGCGCGTCGATGAAAGCCTGATCGAGTTCGAGCGGCAGCAGGTCGGGGTCGGGGAAATAGCGGTAGTCGTGCGCCTCTTCCTTGGAGCGCAACGAGCGCGTTTCCCCACGCGCAGGATCGAACAGCCGCGTCTCCTGCTCGACGACCCCGCCGTCCTCGATCAAGGCAATCTGACGGCGCGCTTCGGTCTCGATCGCTTGGCCGATGAAGCGAATGGAGTTGACGTTCTTGATCTCGCAGCGCGTGCTAAGCGCCTCTCCGGGGCGGCGCACCGAGACATTGACGTCGGCGCGCAGATTGCCCTTCTCCATGTCGCCGTCGCTCGAGCCGATATAGCGCAGGAGGGTGCGCAATTTGACGACATAGGCCTTGGCCTCGTCGGCCGAGCGCATGTCGGGCCTGGAGACGATCTCCATCAGAGCGACGCCTGAGCGGTTGAAATCGACGAAGCTCATCGTCGGCGACTGGTCGTGCAACGACTTGCCCGCATCCTGCTCGAGATGCAGGCGCTCGATCCCGACCTTGATCGAATGGTCCGGCGTGAGATCGACCTGAATCTCCCCCTCCCCCACGATCGGGCTTTTGTACTGGGAGATCTGATAACCCTGCGGCAGGTCGGGGTAGAAATAGTTCTTGCGGTCGAAGACGGAGCGACGATTGATTTGGGCCTTAAGGCCAAGGCCGGTGCGCACCGCCTGAGCCACGCATTCGCGGTTGATCACGGGCAGCATGCCGGGCATCGCCGCATCGACGAGCGAAACATGCGAGTTGGGCTCGCCGCCGAACGCGGTCGAGGCGCCCGAGAACAGCTTGGAGCGCGAAGTCACCTGGGCGTGGACCTCGAGACCGACGATCACCTCCCAATCGCCCGTCGCGCCTTTGATAAGCTTTGCGCTCGCCTTCTCTGTCGCCATGCTCATGAGCTCTACTCTCGTCCGAAGTCCTTGGGCGTATCGCGCCAGCGCCTCACGCCCACCAGGGCTCCGGAAGCCTCATGCGACCCGCCGACTGCTCGATCGTCTCGCCGAGCGTGAACAGCGTCTCCTCGTCGAACGGCCGGCCGATGAGCTGAAGCCCAAGCGGCAAGCCGTCGCTCGATAGCCCCGCGGGCGCGACAAGTCCCGGCAAACCCGCCATGTTGACGGTCACGGTGAAGACGTCGTTGAGGTACATTTCGACCGGGTTTTCCGAGCCCTTCTCGCCGATCCCGAAGGCGGCGGATGGCGTGGCGGGGGTGAGAATCGCGTCGACGCCGTCAGCGAATGCGCGCTCGAAGTCGCGCTTGATGAGGGTGCGGATTTTCTGCGCCCGTACATAATAGGCGTCGTAGTAGCCGGCGGAGAGGACATAGGTGCCGATCATGAGACGCCGCCGCACCTCCGGCCCGAACCCCCGGGCGCGGGTCTTCTCGTAGAGCTCGATGACGTCGGCGCCCGGTTCTCTGAGGCCGTAGCGCACGCCGTCGTAGCGGGCGAGATTGCTCGAGGCCTCCGCGGGCGCCACTATATAATAAGCAGGCAGCGCGTAGGGCGTGTTCGGGAGGCTGACGTCGACGACGCTTGCGCCGGCGGCGCGAAGCCATTCGGCGCCGCGCGCCCACAGAGCCTCGATCTCGCTGCTCATGCCATCGAGGCGATATTCTTTCGGCACGCCGATCTTCATGCCCTTGACCGAGCGTCCGACCGCGGCTTCGTAGTCTGGGACAGGGGTCGGGGAGCAAGTGGAATCCTTCGGGTCAGGCCCGGCCATCGAGCGCAGCATGATCGCAGCGTCGCGCACGGTGCGCGCAAGCGGGCCGGCCTGATCGAGCGACGAGGCGAAGGCGACCATGCCGTATCGCGAGCATCGGCCATATGTCGGCTTGACGCCGACAATGCCGGTGAAGGCCGCAGGCTGGCGGATGGACCCGCCGGTGTCGCTCGCCGTGGCGGCAAGACAAAGGCGCGCGGCCACAGCAGAGGAAGAGCCGCCGGACGAGCCGCCCGGAGTAAGAAGACCGCGCTTGCCGGAACTGAGCGCCGCTGCGCGCGCTCTTTCGCGGCTCCAGTTGGGCGGCATCCAGGGCGAAGCGACGGGTCCGTAATATGACGTCTCGTTGGAGGAGCCCATGGCGAACTCATCCATATTGAGCTTGCCCAGCATCACCGCGCCGTCGCGCCACAAATGCGCGGTGACGGTCGATTCGTAGGTCGGCTTGAAGCCGTCCAGAATATGGCTGCACGCCTGGGTATGGACCCCTTCGGTAGCGTAAAGGTCCTTGACGCCGATCGGCAATCCCTCGAGCGGGCCCGCCTCTTTCCTGGCGAGGCGAGCGTCGCTGGCGTCGGCCATCTGCAGAGCCTTGTCCGCAGTGACGGCGATAAACGTGTTGAGCCCCTTGGCGCGCTCGATCGCTTCGAGATGCGCCTTGGTGATCTCCAGGCTGGAAATCGCCCGAGACTTGAGACGATCGCGCGCCTCGGCGAGCGTGAACGTGGTCAGGTCGGTCAAATTGAGTCCTTGAAGACGAGTGTCCGCCTCAGCGGCTCACTCGATCACTTTGGGAACGACAAAGAAGCCATCCTCGGTCAGCGGCGCGTTGGCCAGCACCAGCGGCGCAATGTCGCCATCAATGACGATGTCCTCGCGCATCGGCAGCCGCATCGGAATGACCGAGGTCATCGGCTCGACGCCCTCGACGTCGACCGAATCGAGAGCCTCGACGAATTTGAGAATGGCGTTGATCTCGCGTTGCAAATGCGGCGTCTCGGCGTCGCTCACCTCGATACGCGCGAGATGCGCGATGCGGCGGACGGCGTTGAGATCGACAGACATCCAAAGCTCCTGGAAACACCCTGGAACGTGGGCGCGCCCCTATACATCGCCAATATTTGGCTGGCAAACAGCGGCGCGAGACGCCGCTTAGATTGGCGGCGCTCGCTTACGGGCGCCGTCGGTCGACTTGCGCGCCGGCCCATGATACGGCGGTCGCGCCGATGCGTCGTCCGATCGCCCTCGCCGATCTCGCCTCTAACCTTCCTCCCAAGGCGCGCTTGATCGGCATCGACCTTGGCTCGAAAACCATTGGCCTTGCCATCTCCGACGTCGAGCGCCGCCTCGCTTCGCCACTGAAGACCCTGCCGCGCGGCGCCTTCTCGAGAGACGCGGACAGCCTGATCGCGATCTTCTCCGAATTCGATGTCGCCGGCATCGTCATTGGCCTGCCGCTCGATCTCGACGGCCGCGACAATCCGCGCGCCCAATCGACGCGGGCTTTCGCGCGCAATCTATTGACACGGACGCGTCTGCCGATTGTCTTTTGGGATGAGCGGTTCTCGACCGCCGTCGTCACCCGGTCGCTTATCGCCAATGACGTGTCGCGCGCCCGCCGGGCGCAGGTAATCGACAAGATGGCGGCGGCCTATATTCTACAGGGCGCCCTGGATCGTCTTGGCGCTCTGGCGCGCCCACAAACGGGCGAGCCGTAGCCGTTTCCAACACTTCTTCTCGCTTGTCTCTACATAATTGTGGAAGCGCGAACTCGCCAATATTGTCGGGAACGTCTTGTTTTTCGGACGAAAATCAGCGTCTTTTACCGTGTAGACTGAGGTTGTGCCCGAATCAACGCGAGCCGCGCGTTGAGTATGGGTATCGACCCCGGAGTCGAGCACCTGAAAGGGTCCGCCTCCCTCCGCCGAACGGGACAGCGTTGTCGTATGATTGAGGAAATCGGTTTCCCGAGACGCATACGTGGAGAACAAGGGCGAGCCGGAAGAAACGGGTCGGGGAGACCGCCCAGAAGGGCTAACGACTCGTCTCAGCAGGCTGTCACGCGCGAAGCGCTCGATGTCGCTCGTTACATCACGGACATGACCGCCCAGCTTGAAGCCATGGCGATCGCGGCCCGCCTCGACCTGCTCGCTTATTTTCTTGGGATGGCCAAAGCGGAAAGCGAAATTTACGTTCGCACCAACGCCGTCGCCGAAGCCGAGCGCGAGGACGAGCACAACGACGAACAGCAGCCCTTCGACATTGCGGTTGGATTCCCTCGCGGGAGCAATTCGTTCGACTGACGCTCCCGAACTTCTCAACTTTCGTTGGCGTTTCCGCGCAACGCGACGCGATCGCCTGAATATTCGACGCGCCCCGCCACTTCGAGCTCGAGCAGCGCCACCCGCACCGCCCGCGCCGAAGCCTCCGCGGCCCGAGCCAGTTCGTCGAGCGTGATTGGCGAAGGGCCGAGCAAGGCGACGATCCGCTCGCGCGCGGCCTCGGCGTCGTCGCCGGCGCTGTAGGGCGCTCCGCTCGCGTCGTCGAATTCCTCGCCGACCCGTGTTCGGGGCGTCGATTGCGGATCGACCCCGTACAGAGCTTGCTCCCCCCAAAGAGGTTCGCCGGGCTCGCCGCTCGTCTCGCGCATGGCGGCAAGATCGTTCGGGCGCACTGGCTCGAGCGCCGTCAGGACATCGTCCGCGCCGGTGCAGATCGACGCGCCTTGCTTCAGGAGATCGTTGGTTCCCTCGGCGCGCGGATCGAGGGGAGAGCCAGGCACGGCGAAGACCTGACGGTTTTGCTCGAGCGCGAAACGCGCGGTGATAAGCGAGCCCGAACCCCGCGCCGCCTCGACCACCACAACCCCCAAGGCGAGCCCCGAGACGATGCGATTGCGGCGCGGGAAGTCTCGCCCCCGCGGCTCCCACTCGATAGGCATTTCGGAGACGACCGCGCCCGATTCGACCATCCGCTCCATCAGCGGCACAGCCTCGCCGGGATAGGGCTTTCCATGTCCCCCGGCGAGCACCCCGACGGCGCCGGTCTCCAGGCTCGCGACATGGGCGCGCTGGTCGATCCCACGCGCCAGCCCAGAGACGACAACGTAGCCCCCTTGTCCCAACCCGCGCGCCAGCCGCTCGGCGAAAGTCAGTCCTGCGGCGGAAGCGTTGCGGGAGCCGACGATCGCGACCGCCGCCTTGCGCAACGCCGCCGCCCGCCCCCGGAGCGCGAGAATGGGCGGCGCGGAATCGATCTCCTGCAACGCCGGCGGATAGTCCGACTCGCCAAGGGCGACGAAGCGCACCCCGAGTTTGCGGGCGGCGATCAGCTCTTTTTCGACCTCTTCGACCGAAGCGACGCGGATAGGACGCTTCGCGCCCCCGCGCCGCGCAAGGTCCGGCAGCGCCTTCAACGCCGAAGCGACGCTCCCGCAGTTGGTGACGAGGGCGCGAAAGGTTCGCGGGCCCACATTCTCCGAACGCACGAGTCGCAGCCAATCGAAGCGCTGCTGGTCGGTAAGGCGCAACTCAGGCTTGTTCGCCATCCGCTCTAATTCTTCTGCCCGATTTTCGTCTCGGAGCCATTGAGGAGGCGGACGATGTTGGCGCTGTGCTTGAACCAGACGAGCGCCGACAGCGCCGCGAAGACGATCGCTGCGCCGCTCTCTCCGATTGCGAGCATGGCGAGCGGCGAAGCAACCGTCGCGGCCAGCGCCGCCGCCGATGAGTAACGCGTGAACGCCGCGACCGCGAGCCAGACGACAGCGAATACGATCGCCGCCGGCCAGGCAAGGCCGATAAGGCCGCCAAGATAGGTCGCAACGCCTTTGCCGCCGCGGAACTTGAGCCAGACCGGATACATGTGGCCGAGCACCGCGCCTGCCGCCGCGGCAAGCGCCGTTGGCGGCCCAAACAACCACGAGGCCAAAACGATCGCCAGCGTCGCCTTCAGCGCGTCGAGCGCCAGCGTCGCCGCCGCAAGCCCCTTGCGACCGGTGCGCAAGACATTAGTCGCGCCGATGTTGCCGGAGCCGATCGAACGCAAGTCCCCTGCCCCGGCAAGCTTCGTCAGCACGAGACCGAACGGAATGGACCCGAGCAAATAGCCGAGCGCCAGCGCCAACGCCCCGCCATACGAAACCCCGAACATGCGCGCTTCCAGCCGACGCGGGTTGAACGATAGATTTTCAATGAGACTATTCGTGCGCGACCCGCCCGGCAACCAGCGTCATCTTGATCCGGCCCTCAAGCCGGGCCCCGTCGAAGGGCGTATTGCGGCAGCGCGAATGGAGCGAGGCGGGATCGAGCACATAGGGCTCGTCCGGATCGAACCGGACGACGTCGGCGGGCGCGCCGACCGAGAGCCGGCCGACTGGCAGCCGCAGGATCTCGGCAGGCCGCAAAGTCATGGCGCGAATGATCCGCGGCAGCGCGACATGTCCGCCCGCAACGAGGCGCAAGCTCGCCGACAGCATCGTTTCGACGCCAATCGCGCCCGCCGCGGCTTCCGCGAACGGTAGCCGCTTGGTGTCGACGTCCTGGGGATCGTGGTCGGAGCAGACGACGTCGATGAGCCCCGCGCCGAGAGCGTCGACCAAGGCCAGGCGCTCATCCTCGTCACGCAGCGGGGGCTTGAGCTTGAGAAACGTCCGATAGTCGCCGACGTCTAGCTCGTTCAGGGTCAGGTGATTGATCGAAACGCCGCAAGTCACGGGCAAACCCGCCTCGCGCGCCCGCGCCATCGCCTCGAGCGACAGACGGTTCGAGATCAGCGCCGCGTGGTAGCGGGCGCCGGTCAGTGCGACCAGACGCAGGTCGCGGTCCAGCACAATGGTTTCCGCCTCGGGCGGCACACCCGGCAGGCCAAGCCAGCTCGCGCGCAGGCTCTCGGCCATCACCCCCTCGCGGCTCAGCGACCGGTCCTCGGAGATCGGCGCGATCAGCGCATCAAAGTCGCGGGCGTAGGTCATGGCGCGACGCATAGTCAGCGCGTCGGCGACCGAATGGGGCCCATCCGAGAAGGCGATTGCGCCTGCTTCTGCAAGCAAGCCGATTTCGGCGATCTCCTCGCCTTTAAGCCCCTTGGTCAGGGCGGCGGATGGGTGAATGCGGACTTTTGCGTCGTCCCGCGCCCGCCGCAGGATGAAGTCGACCACCGCGGGGTCGTCGGTCGGCGGATTGGTGTCGGGACGCGTGATCAGCGTGGTCACGCCCCCCGCGGCCGCGGCGGCGCTGGCGCTGGCGATGGTCTCGCGATGCTCGGCTCCGGGCTCGCCAACGAAGGCGCGCATGTCGATAAGGCCCGGCGAAACGACATCGCCCCCGCAGTCGACGACCCTCGCCTCAGCCGGCAATTGGTCCCGCGTGACCTTGGGCCCGACGCCGGCGATGACGCCGTCGATCACGATGAGTCCACCGCGCGTCTCGGTCTCCTGGACGGGATCGACGAGACGCGCGTTGACGAAAACGATCGGCGGAGCTGAAGGCATGAGGCGCACCGTTGACTACCGGGGGGCGCCCGACAGCGCAAGCCGCCCGAACGCACCGGAGATTCGCTTTCGCCTGCGCTCTTGCCTGCCTCGCCAAAAGCGGCTAGAGCCCGCGCTCTATTCAGGGCTTGTTTTCACCGCCCTGGGCAGACCTACGCGCCCGTAGCTCAGCTGGATAGAGCACCAGACTACAAATCTGGGGGTCAGGAGTTCGAAATCTCTTCGGGCGCGCCATTTTCCACCACTTCGGAACAAACCTGGGCACTCCGTCCGCCAACGCGTTTGCTTCGGACGGAAGCGACCTCTTGAAACCAGCAAACACATTTTTGATCGCCTTGCGCGGTGGACATAAGGCAACGCCGACACTTCTCGACGACACTCTTCCCTATGAGCCGAACGATAATTGCCGTACCGTCGCCGCCTGTTTCGGCAAGCCTCAAGCATTTGGACGGCCAGGGCTTCGAGGTGCTGTGCTGCCTATGGGATCGCTCGACTGCCAGTGCAACCCTCGGGCTTTTCTTCTAGCAATTCAGCGAAAGTTTTGGCGCTCACGGGCCGAATACTTCGATCATTTTGGCTGGTCGGGCAGCAGGACAGTCACAAGGTTAAGACGACCTATCTACTGCACTGGTATCGGTAGCGCCGCGCCAGTGACCGCCCCTCGAAGAGCCGCCGCAACTGACTGCCCGATTTCTGAGGCAAAATGGACGCTGTACGCAGCCTCATTGGGAGAGGAAATAATCTTTTTCTGACCGTTCACTACCGTCGTTGTATCCACACTTGGACCTAATGTGAGGAGGAGCTCGTGTGTGCGAGTTCAATTCGCAGAAAGGAAGGGCGTACTACTACCGGCTGTAAGTTTTACAAACTTCCAAGTAGGACTCGCGTTGACGCTGGTAATGACTATAAATTTCACGTCATAAGAAAGAACGTCGCCCTTCTGAGCTAAGCTCTTGGGCAGTTTAGACGACGGAAGGGCGTTCTGCGATATCAAAGCTCCTTTAAGCCACGCGTCTATTCCAAGATTTCCTGATAGGAGATACGATGAGCCGTGCCTATCCAACGAGACAGGCTTCCCATGGTCATATTCCATGCAAGTCGTGTCGCCGGGAACAATGTCGGGCTTAAGATATTTTAGGGCGAAGAAAGAATAATATTTGTCTATTCGCGTAGCCTGTGAAGATAATGTTCCACCTGCGCCTAGCGTGAAAGTATGAGTGACCCAGAAGGGAGTGGTGTATGATATACCTGGGTTGAGAGCTCCCGTTTCATCAACCTGTAGGGAGATGGTCATCTGCGCTCCCC